>CAWINK010000001.1:0-213188 GCA_963837445.1 uncultured Thermoleophilaceae bacterium
CCGCAGGACGCGGCGCAGGATGGCGAGTGACGAGGCGTAGGTGGAGTCCATGCCGTAGTAGCTGAGCCCGCGGGCGCCGAGCGTACGAGCCTGAGTGTATGGCGTATCTGAGGCGTAGTGGATGATCCCGAAGTCCACCGGCAGCTTCGAGAAGTTCACCGCGGTGTTCACCGGGTGGCGATCCGCGTCGGCGATCTCGTAGAGCGCGTTGCAGTACGGACCGGCCTCCATCTCGACCACGGTGAACGCCTCGCGGTAGTAGAAGTCGAGGTAGGAGCGGTTCTGGAGGAACGTGCTCTTCACCGTGACCGCGCGCTGGTTGTCGAGGCCGCTCCCGAAGCGCAGGTCGGGGGCGATGTCGTTCACGCTGAAGGCGTTGTCGAGCCAGTACGTCGAGCCCGAGTGCTCGTCGTGGACAACCGTCGAGAGCATCACGTCGCCCACGTCGGCATTCAGCGTGGCCGCCTTGCCGAGTACGTAGACGCCGCGCAGCATCGAGCTGTCCACGGCCACCTCGCGCAGGATGTTGTACGCCGCGACGCCAAGCGGATAGTCGATGTTCACGACCACGCCCTCCGCGGCGGCGAGCTTGTCGGCATCAACTTCGCCGAGCCGCGGATCCAGCCGGGCCGGCGCCAGCTTCGACAGCGGGATGATCTGCGCGGGCACACGCAGCGCCGTGGTGCTGCGGATGTGCGAGACCCCGCACTCGGCCTCGGAGCGGCGCCGCGCCGCGCGCCCCTCCTCGCCGTGCATGTCGAAGTAGAGCCGCGCGACGAAGTAGAGGAAGTTCTCCCAGGAACCCTCGGCGCGTCCCTCCCGGAAGGCGGCCAGCTCCGTGCGCAGGATGTCGTCCTCGGGCAGCGTCTCCACGAACTCGACGAGCACATTTTCGCGCTCGCGTGCCACGCCGGTGGCGATGTTCACGAGGCTGTGCGTGTTGGAGCTCACGAAGTAGAGCGGGCGGTCCACCAGCCCCTGCTCGGCCAGCGAGTTGTGCACCGGCGTCCACCAGCGGCGCGTCATCCGCGCGTAGCCGACCTGCGTGCCGCCGAGCATCCGCACGCGCAGGTTCATGCGCCTGTCCGCGATCACCCGCATGCGCTCGCCGAAGTGGTCGCCCCAGGCGCCCTTCAGCCGGCCCCAGTCCTCGGCGGTGCCGCCGAGCGTCTCGGCGCACTCGTCCGCGGCCGGCTCGTGGTCCGGCGGCCAGCCCGCGGCGCGCTGGCGCACGCGGATCTTGTTCCACTCGATCTGGAAGGCCACCAGGGTCGGAATCAGGTCGTCCACGTCCGACGCGCTGGCGAGCAGCACGGCGTGCGTGCCATTGCCGGCGTCGTGCCAGCGGCGCCGCCGCGCCGGAGCGTCGGCCTCCTGCCACTCGTCGATCACGATGCCGTTCTTCGCGAAGACCTCCGCCTCCTGGCCCATGATCACGAGCTCGGCGCCCGTGGCCATGCCGTCCGGCAGCCGCCGGATCGAGTAGATCAGCGCGCCGAGGTCCGGCTCGTCGCTGTCGGCGAACGGATGCAGGCTCGAGCCCATTGCCCGGTGCGCCGGCTCGAGCACGCGCAGGTGCGTCTCGCCACTGGAGCGCAGCAGCGTGTTGTAGGTGCGCTGGTAGAGCTCGACCTCATCACTGAGGCGCCCCGTGTGCTCGTCGGTGGGGCTGGCCAGGGTGAGCCTGGATACGACCAAGGACTACTCCTTCACATACGGCACGCCGATTGCGGCGGGCGGTCGGGAACGGCCGATGACGCCGGCCACCACGACCAGGGTCAAGACATAGGGCAGTGCTTGGAATAGCACGGCCGTGGATTCGGAGAAGACGGACAGGCGCTGCGCGAGCGCGGTCGAGAAGCCGAACAGGCACGCTCCGGCCAGCGCGCCGAACGGGCGCCAGCTGCCGAAGATCACCGCCGCCAGGGCGATGAAGCCGCGGCCCGCGGTCATCTCCTCGTTGAACGAGCCGAGCAGGCCGATCGACAGGAATACCCCACCGAGGGCCGCGAGCGCACCGGAACCGATGACGGCGAGGTAGCGCGTGCGCAGCACGGGCAGGCCCAGGCTGTCGGCGGCACGCGGCTTCTCGCCCACGGAGCGCAACCGCAGGCCGCTGCGCGTGCGGAACAGGTAGACGGAGAGGATCGGGACGAGGATCAGGGCGGCCCAGGTGAGGAGGTTCATGCGCCCGATCGCCTCCCCGATGAAATCGATGTCCTCGATCAGCGGCAGCGTCACGCTCGGGACACGCGAGATGTCAGAGGGAGTGCCCTGATCGCCGTAGTGGAAGATGAAGACGTAGCCGGTGATGCCGATCGCAAGGATGTTGATGCCGGTACCGCTCACCACCTGGTCGGCTCGCAGGCTGATCGAGACGAACGCATGCACGAGCCCCATCAGCGCGCCCGCCCCGACGCCGACCAGTATCCCGACGAACCAGGATCCGAACACGTCCGCGCCGAAGATGCCGAAGAACGCGCCCATCAGCATCATGCCCTCGAGGCCGATGTTGATGACGCCGCTGCGCTCGGACAGGATGCCGCCCATCGCGCCGAAGATCAGCGGCGTCGCGTAGCGCAGCATGCCGGCCACGAGCGCGGACCACACGAACACGCGCTCGAGGTTGCTCTCCCCCGACTTCGCGGCTATCACGCCCAGAATCGCGCCGAGCACCGCGATGGCGACCGCGATCCAGCCAAGGCGCTTCTCACCCTGGCGGGTGGCGTAGACACCCGCGAAGGCGCCCACGGCCGCCAGCGCCAGCGACACGGCAGGCGTGCGGATCAGCAGAGGCGGCAGGGCCACCCACGCGGCCACAACGCCGAGCGCGATGCCGACCCAGGCGGCGGTGCGCGCGGACACGGCAAGCTGGCGACCCGCGGCCACCGACGTGCTCATGGCTCACCCTCCGCGGCGGGCGCCGGCGCGGCGCGACCTCGACGGAAGACGCCCCGCCCGCGCGCGATGAGCCCAAGCACCAACACGTCGGCGCTCACGATCAGGATGACGAGCCCCTGGATGATGAACGTGAGGTTCTCCGCCAGCGACGGCTCGAAGATCGTCGGATCGAGGTTCCGCTGCGAGGTCCCGCTGATCAGCGCGCCGAACAACAGCGCCGCCGCGACCGTGCCGATGGCCGTGTTGCGCCCGAGCAGCGCGACGGCGATCCCGATGAAGCCGAAGTAGGCGATCTGAATGTCGTTCGTCGCGATGCGGAACTGCCAGCCGAGCACGTCAAGCGCTCCGGCGAGACCTGCGAAGAGCCCGCAGAGGGCCATGACCAGGATGTAGTTCTTGCCGACGTTCATCCCGCTGTAGCGGGCGGCCTCCGGGTTGAAGCCCACCGCCCTCACCTCGAAGCCGGTCGTCGAGCGGTTCAGGATGATCCAGAACACGATCACGGCGAACAGCGCGATGAAGAGCCCGATGTGGAGGCCCTGGAGGATCGGATCACCCCAGAACACCGGCAGCTTGGCCCCCTCGACCACGTCCTCGGACACCGGGATCGACTCCTGGGCCTCGTTCTGGAGCGGACCGCCGAGCGAGAACAGCCAGACGCCGATCCACACGGCGATCCAGTTGAGCATGATCGTGCTGATCACCTCGTGCGCGCCGGTGGTGGCCTTCAGGAATCCGGCGATGCCCGCCCAGAACGCACCGGCCGCGCACGCCGCGAGGATCGCGAGCACGATGTGGAGGGCGCTCGGCATATCGGCAAACGACGAACCCACCCACACGGCCGCGATCGAGCCGACGATGTACTGGCCGTTGCCGCCGATGTTGAAGAGACCGGCCCGGAACGCGAATGCCACGGCCAGGCCGGTGAGGATCAGAGGCGTGGTGATGATCAGCGTCTGCTGAAGGTTCGAGGCCGCGAGCTCGCGGTCCGCGCCCGTGGTCCACGGGAACAGCCACTGGAGGCCGGTGCCCCTCCAGATCGCCTCGTAGGTGGCGATGGGGTCCTTGCCGGTGACCAGCATCACGAGGCCACCCGCGGCGAACGCGAGCAGCGTCGTCAGGAGCGGCACGATCACGCCGCCGCCGCGCAGGTAGCCGGCGAGCCGCGACGCCGGCGTTGCGGCCCGTACCTCGGGATCCTCGGTAGCGCTCACGCCGCGGCCCGGCCGCCGCCCGTCATCGCCACGCCGAGCTCTTCCTCGGAGACGTCTGGCGCGAACTCACCGACTATCTGCCCCTCGTAGATCACGAGGATGCGGTCCGCCAGCGCACGCACCTCCTCGAACTCGAGCGAGACCAGCAGGATGCCGCGGCCGTTGTCCCGCTCCCTGAGCAGGCGCCCGTGCACGAACTCGATCGCGCCGACGTCCAGTCCGCGCGTGGGCTGATGGGCGATCAGGAGCTTCGGGTTGCTGGCCACCTCGCGCGCCACCGCAACCTTCTGCTGGTTGCCTCCCGACAGGGAGCTCGCGAGCGTGTCCGGCTCGCCGCCGCGTACGTCGTACTCCTTGAGCAGCGCCCGCGCCCGCTCCTTCATCTCGCGCAATGACAGCAGTCCGTGGTTCGAGATCGGAGGCGTCCGGTACTCACGCAGAGCAAGGTTCTCCGCGAGCGTGAAGTCGAGCACGAGCCCGCACAGCTGGCGGTCCTCGGGGATGTGCGCCACGCCCGCCTCGGTCGTGCGGCGCACGCCGACACCCGACACGTCCTGTCCCCCGATGGCGATCCGCCCGGACTCCGGCGCGCGGACGCCGGCGATCGCCTGCACCAGCTCGAGCTGCCCGTTGCCGTCCACGCCGGCGAGCGCCACCACCTCGCCGCCTCGCACGGTCAGGTCCACGCCCTTAACCGCCGGCAGACCGCGCTCGTCGCGAACGTGCAGGTCCTCGACCTCCAGCATCGGCTCGCCCAGCTTGCTCTGCGCCTTGTCCACCCGCAGCAGCACGTCCCTGCCGACCATCAGACGGGCGAGGCTCTGCTCTGTCGCACCTTCGGTCGGGACGGTGTCGATCTGCTTTCCGCGCCGCAGCACGGTCACGCGGTCGGAGATCTCGAGCACCTCGTTCAGCTTGTGGCTGATGAAGACGATCGAAACGCCGTCCTTCTTCAGCTCGCGCAGAACGCCGAACAGCTCACTCGTCTCCTGGGCCGTGAGCACCGCCGTGGGCTCGTCGAGGATGAGGATGCGGGCGTTGCGATAGAGCGTCTTCAGGATCTCCACCCGCTGCTGCATGCCCACCGAAACGCGCTCGATCACGGCGTCGGGGTCGACGGCGAGCCCGTAGCGGTCCGACAGCTCCTTCACGCGACGCGAGCCCTCCCGCAGGTCAAGCAGCGCGCCGCGCTTCGGCTCCTCGCCCAGCACGATGTTCTCCGTCACGGTCATCACCGGCACGAGCATGAAGTGCTGGTGCACCATGCCGATGCCGAGCTCGATCGCCCGGGACGGCGAATCGACCTCTACCTGCTCTCCATTCACGCGGATCTCGCCCTCGGTAGGGCTGTAGAGCCCGTACAGGATCGACATCAGCGTGGACTTCCCGGCCCCGTTCTCGCCGAGCAATGCATGAACCTCGCCGGGGCGAAGGTCGAAGTCGATCCCGTCGTTGGCAACGACGGGACCGAACCTCTTCGTAATACCGCGAAGTTCTAGAGCGGGTGCTTCGGCCTGCACTCCTGGCTACTTGGCCTTGGCGACCTTGTCGGGAATGTCCGTGATCTCGCCGGAGGCGATCTGGTCCGTGATCTCCTTGATCTGGTCGGCGTACTTCTCGCCGGCAGGTCCGATCTTGCCGAGGCCGACACCGCCGTTCTCAACGGTGGCGATCACGTCGGTACCGCCCTTGAAGCTGCCGTCCTGGACCCGCTTGATGGCATCGAACACCGCCACATCGACCTTCTTGAGAGCCGAGGTGAGGATGTGGTCACCCAGGTAGGCCTGGTCGGCGTCGACCCCGATGCCCTGGACCCCCTTCTCCTTGGCGGCGTCAAGCGCGCCGAGACCGCACTGGCCGGCCACCTGGAACACGACCTTCGAGCCCTGCGAGATCTGATCGAGCGCGATCTCCTTGCACTTCGCCTGGTCGACGAAGTCCTGCGAGTACGCGTTCAGCACCTTGATGCCCGGGCTTGCCTTCTCGGCGCCGGCGGCGAAACCCGCGATGTAGTGGTCCACCGGCGGGATCTTCTGGCCGCCGACACTGGACACGGTGTCGGCGTTGTTGTCCTTCGCCCAGAGCCCCGCGAGGTAACCGGCGAGGTAGCCGGCCTCCTGCTCCTTGAAGAGCAGACCCTCGACGTTCTGCGGCTTGCCCTTCAGGCCCGCGGCCGGGAAGTCGACGATCGCGAAGTTGGTGTCCGGGAGCTTGCCGGCGACCGTGGCGGTCGCCTCGCCCATGAGGAAGCCGACCGAGATGCTCAGGTCGAACTGCTGCTGAGCGAGGGTCGTCAGGTTCGGAACGTAGTCGCCGTTCGACTTCGAGATCAGCACGCGGCCCTCGATGCCTAGCTCGCTCTCCGCGTCCTCGAGGCCCTTGTTGGCCAGGAAGTTGAACGAGCGGTCGTTGAGGCCGCCGATGTCGGTGACCAGGCCGGCCTTTATGGCCGGGCCCTCGGGCTCCTGCGCAGCGCCATCGCCACCGCCATCGCCACCGTCGTCATCGTCGCCGCAGGCGGCGATCCCGAGTGCGAGCGCTGCTATCAGCGCGAGAAGGAAGAAGCGGAAGGACTTAGGCACGGTCGAGTCTCCTCGTTGGGTCAGGGACTCGCAGACCCTACACCGTTTGCGTTAATCGCTGTTTGAGCGTTTCTTCGCAGAATGCGGCCTCGATTGCCGTGTGGGTGAGGGCTTTCAGCGCTTCGTCGTCGAAGCCGTAGTGCTCGGCGCAGAGCGCGTACTCGCCGCCGATCGTCGCGCCGAAATAGGGAGGGTCGTCGGATCCGAGCGTCACCTGCACCCCAGCCTCCCTCAGCCTGGGCAGCGGGTGCTGCTCGTACTCCGGGTAGATGCCGAGCACCACGTTGCTCGTGGGGCAGACCTCGAGCACCGTTCCGCGCGCAGCCAGTTCCTCCACCAGTGCCGGATCCTCGATCGAGCGCACTCCGTGGCCGATGCGGCTCACGGGCAGCCGGAGCGCCTCACGCACGCTCTCGGGCCCAGCCCACTCGCCCGCATGGACGCTGCAGCCGAGCCCCGCGGCCGCCGCGATCTCGAACGCCTCGGCGTAGGCGGCGGGCGGGTAGTTCTCCTCGTCGCCGGCCATCGAGAAGCCGACCACGTAGGGATGCGGGCGCTCGGCGGCATAGCGCGCCACGCGAAGCGCGGGCTCCACGCCGAAGTTGCGCACGCACGAGATCAGGATGCGCCCCTCGATGCCGCTCTCCGCGCGGGCGTCGTCGATTCCGCGCGCGATGCCGTCCAGGTGCTCCTCGTCACTCAGCCCCACGAGCCTTGCGTGGTCGGGGGACGCGGTGAGCTCCACGTAGATGGCACCCTCGGCCGCGCAGCTCATGAGGTACTCGTAGGTGATGTCGCGGTAGTCCTCGCCCGTGCGGATCACGCTCGCGGCCTTGTCGTAGGTCTTGAGGAAGTCGAGGAAGTCGGTGTAGGCGAAGCGATGCGTGGCGGCGAACACGCCCTCCGGCACGGGCAGGCCGTTGCGCTCCGCGAGCCGCCGGATCAGGTCCGGCGGCGCGGTGCCCTCGAGGTGCACGTGGAGCTCGACCTTGGGAACCCCAGAGCTCACCGCAGCACCTCGAGCACCGGCGGGGGCGCGTCCGGCGCGGAGTCGCCCAGCCTGTACGCCGCCCGCAGGGCGTCGGCCGCCCGCCGCGCGGCCTCCTCGTCCTGCGCGTGCACCAGCGCGAGCGGACGGCCGCCGGGGGCCACCTGCTCGCCCGGCGCGGCCACCTCGGTGAGGCCCACCGAGTGATCCACCGGATCGTCCTCCCGAGTGCGGCCCCCGCCGAGGGCCACCACGGCGAGGCCCACCGCGCGAACGTCCACGGCGGCGACCGTTCCCGGCTCCGCGGGCTCGGCGGGAAGCGTGACCGGCGCCTCCGGGAGGTGGCGCTCGGGCGCCTCGAGGATGTCGCCCGGGCCGCCCAGCTCGCGGACCATGGCGGCGAAGCGCTCCGCCGCGTCGCCGCCGTCGAGCGCGTGCTCCGCCGCTGCGCGCGCCGCCTCCCGGTCGGGCTCCACGCCGCCGAGCACCAGCAGCTCCGCGCTCAGGGCGAGCGTCACCTCGCGCAGTCGCTCGTCGCTCGCGGCACCGGTCAGATGGTCGATCGACTCGCGCACCTCCACGGCGTTGCCCGCCGTGCGCCCGAGCACGCGGTCCATGTCGGTGAGCACGGCCGAGGTCGGCAGGCCGTTGCCGTTCGCCACCTCCACGATCGCGCGCGCGAGCTCCTCGGCCTGCTCCCGGTCGGGCAGGAACGCCCCGGAGCCCACCTTCACGTCCATCACCAGCGCGTCGAGGCCGGCGGCCAGCTTCTTGGAGAGGATCGAGGCAACGATCAGCGGGATCGATTCGACCGTGCCGGTGGCATCGCGGATCGCGTACAGCCGGCGGTCGGCGGGTGCGAGGCGCGCCGTCTGGCCCACGATTGCGGCGCCCGCTCCCGCCACGGCGCGCCGAAAGGCGTCCGGGTCGGGCGTGGTGTCGTACCCCGGGATCGCCTCGAGCTTGTCGAGCGTGCCGCCGGTATGGCCGAGGCCGCGCCCCGAGATCATCGGCACCGCGCCGCCGCATGCGGCCACGATCGGCGCCAGCAGCAGGCTCACCTTGTCGCCCACGCCGCCCGTCGAGTGCTTGTCGAGCGCCGGGCCCGGGAGCCCCGCGTCGGACCAGTCGAGCACGTCGCCGGAGTCCCGCATCGCGCCGGTGAGTGCGATGCGCTCGGCCGCGGTCATCCCGCGCAGCACGATCGCCATCGCGAGCGCGCCCACCTGCGCGTCGCTGACGCTGCCGTCGGCGATCCCCTCGACCAGCTCGCGCACCTGTCCCTCGCTCAGCTCCCCGCCGTCACGCTTCACACGGATCAGGTCCGGCACGTATGTCACTGGCCCAACCGCTCCACAAAGCGCACCAGGAGCGGAGCGAGGTCCTCGGCCGCACGCCGGGCGTCGCGCAGGGTCTGCTCGTGGCTCAGCGGCACATCGCTCATCCCCTCGGCGAAGTTCGAGATCGCCGAGATCGCCGCCACGCGCAGGCCGCAGTGCCGAGCCACCGCGGTCTCGTGCACGGTGGACATTCCCACGGCATCGGCCCCGAGCGTCGCAAATGCGCGGATCTCGGCCGCTGTCTCGAAGGTCGGCCCGGACACCGCGAGGTACACACCCTCCGCAAGCGTCGTGCCGAGCTCCTTGGCAGCGGCGCGGAGGGCGGCGCGCAGCTCGGGGTCATACGCATCGCGCATGCTCGGGAAACGCGGGCCGATCTCGTCGTCGTTCGGCCCGGACAGCACGTTCGCGCCGCTCAGGTTGATGTGATCCGAGATCAGCATCAGGCTGCCGGGGCCCACCTCCTGATGAAGCGAGCCGGCGGCGTTCGTGAGCACGAGGATCTCTGCCCCGGCGGCGCGCAGCGCGCGCACGGGTGTGCGGATCTTGTCGGGGTCGCCGCCCTCGTACACGTGCGCGCGACCCTGGAGCACCGCCACCGGCACGTCGCCGATGTTGCCCACCACGGCCTGGCCACCGTGGCCGGCCACGCCCGGCAGCGGGAAGCCCGGCAGCTCGGCGTAGTCGATCGTGGTCGGGTTCGCCACCGCGTCCGCCACCGCCCCGAGGCCGGAGCCGAGCACGACGCCCACGCGCGGGCGCAGGCCCGAGCGCTCGTTGATGACCGTGGCGGCCGCCGCCGGCGTCATTCGAACTTGAACGCGAGCGGCAGGAGCTCGCCCATCGTCGTCGTCTCGCGCGGACCGCCCGGGCGCCCGAGGTGCACCGGCGTGTCGGCGCTCGCGAACTCCGCCAGGCGCTGGCGGCAGCCGCCGCACGGCGGGCAGATGTCCTGCCGCTCGGCCGTCACCGCAACCTCCGTGATCTGGGTGTGTCCGGCCGCGATCAGCGCTCCGATCGCCGAGGTCTCCGCACACTGCCCCTGCGGATAGCTCACGTTCTCGACGTTCGAGCCCACGTGGATGCTCCCGTCGGGCGCGCGCAGCGCGGCGCCGACGGGGAACTTCGAGTAGGGCGCATACGCGGTCCGCATCACCGCGTCCGCGGCGCGCATCAGGTCGTCCGTGGCCGTCACGTCCGTGGCCGTCGGCTCGTCCGGCGCACCGAGCAGCAGGTCCGAGTAGCTCGTGGCGACGAGGTCCTCGTCCTGGATGCCGAGCTCCGCGCGAAGCCGCCCGACCTTGTCGCGTTCGGCGCTCAGGTCGGAGTCGGCATCCGCCACAGCCTCCAGCTCGAGGAAGCTGCCAAGTCCCTCCACCTCGTCGAGGTGGATCCGCACGCCCTCCCAGCGCAGCAGCCGGCGCCGCTTCACAACGGTCCCCAGCGTTCCGTACGCGGCATCGAGGGCCTCGCGCAACGGTTCGGCGTCAGCGACGGGCACGCGCTGGTAGGTGCTCGTGCGCGCGGCGGCCGAATCCGGTCGCGAGTACTCGATGAGCTCATCCCAGAACGGGGACCCGCCGGTCTCCTGCTCGCGCAGCTTGAGACGCCCGCGCGCGTGCGCGAAGTATGTGTCGCGCTGCTGGATCTCGCCCTCGTCGGACGCACCGAGATCGAGCGCACGCTGCAGCGAACGCGCCGGATCGGGGTCGCGGGCCTTGAGCTCAACGTTGCGCATGGAGGCAGACAAGCGGCCCGCGAGGTTATCGTCGCGTCCATGTCTGAGCGCCTCGCCGTCGTCGATCACCCAGTACTCGCCGACCGGCTCGCGGTCATGCGCGACCGCAACACCGGCCACGGCGACTTCCGCCAGGCCCTGTTCGAGGCCTCGGCGATCCTTGCGGTCGAGGCCGCGCGCGGCCTCCCCGTGACGGAGGTGGAGGTGGAGACCCCGCTCGAGCGGACCACCGGCAGCCGCCTCCCCACCGAGATCACGATCGTGCCGGTGCTGCGCGCCGGCCTTGGGATGGTGGACGGCTTCCTGCGTCTCCTTCCCGGCGCCCGCGTCGGCCACGTGGGCGTCTACCGCGACGAGGAGGAGCACCGCCCGGTCGACTACTACGAGCGCCTGCCACCCGGCCTGGCCCACGCCCACGTGTTCGTGGTCGACCCGATGCTCGCCACCGGCGGAAGCGCCGTGCACGCCCTCGACAAGCTGAAGGCGGCCGGCGCGCAACAGCTCGCCCTGGTGTGCCTGGTGGTCGCCCCCGAGGGAGTCGAGGCGGTGGAGAAGGCACACCCCGACGTCCAGATCTGGACCGCGGCCGTGGACCGCGAGCTGGACGAGAACGCATACATCCGCCCCGGCTTGGGCGACGCGGGCGACCGGGTGTTCGGAACGCAGTAGGCGTTTGGCGCCCGAACGACAGCACTGAGAGGGAACCCAAAGGCTCGCGCCTACGCGCCGCCCGCGGCAGACCGCGCGCTCAACCCCACAGCGCCCGCCGCCCATTCCGCCGCCGCGAAGCGCTCGTCCACCGCCACCCCGGCCACCCAGACGATCTCGCCGTCGGACTCCACCACGGGCAGCGTGTGGCGCAGCGCTCGCGGGACCTTTCTGTCCGTGAAGAGGTCCTGGAGCGACTTCGAGCCGCCCAGGCCGGCGGGGCGCATGCGGTCGCCATCGCGCCAGCCACGCACGGTGAGCTCGGGCCCGAGGTTGGTCACGGTCACCTCGCCCGGGACGCCCCGGCGCGCCTCGACCTCCCAGTCGCCGAAGCGCGCACGGCCAGGCACGGTGAGCTGCACCGGATCGGGCGTGGCAGCTTCTGCGGCACGGGTGAAGCGGAGCGTGCCGTACTCGGACACCGCGCGCAGGCCATCGCCTAGGTCGAGCGACTTGCTGCCGCGCTCGCTCAGGGCAAGGATCTCGTCGAGCTCACGCTGCGAAAGCGCCTGGCCGGCGAGCTTGCGCAGCACAAGGCGGCGCACGGCCGGCGGGTGCTCCCGCAGGGCAGCGAGCAACACCGCGGGCCCGCCCCCCAGCTCCCTCACCGCTTCCGTCACCACGGCATCCAGTACCTCCGCCTCGTCCCGGAGCTGCCTCACCGTCTCCGCGATCGTCCGCTCCGCCGCCGGCGAGAGCTCGCGCAGCGCCTCAATCACGTCGTGGCGCACACGGGCGCGCGCGAAGCGGCGGTCGGCGTTCGACGGGTCCTCGCGCCACTCGCGCCCGCGTGCGCGCAGGTACTCGCGCACCTCCTCGCGCGTCACGGCGAGCAGCGGGCGCACCAGCCGGCCACGACGCGGCGACATCCCGTGCAGAGCCCGTGATCCGGGCGAGACGGCAAGACGGTAGAGGACGGTCTCGGCCTGGTCGGAGGCGGTGTGGGCGGCAGCGAAGTCGCCGCCGGTAAGCGATTCGGCGAGTGCATAGCGAGCGTCCCGAGCACGCTCCTGAAGATTGCCCTCAGTGCCCAACTGCACGCGCTCGACAGCGAGCGGCACGCCGAGCTGATCGCAGAGATCACGGACGAATGCCTCGTCCTCCGCGGCCCCTTCCCGCAGCCCGTAGTTCACGTGCAGCACCGAGACATCCGCCCCGAGACGCACCGCCACGTCGAGCAGCGCAACCGAGTCCCCTCCGCCCGACACCATCACGAGCAGCGGCTCGGCCTCACGCACGAGGCCGCTCTCGCGTGCCGCTTCGAGCGGAAGCTCGCTCATTCCTCGCGCGGCTCGCGCGGGATCGCTCGGCACAGCTGTCGCGGCTCGGAGAAGCCCTTCAGCTTCACGACGCCGATCGGTTCGAAGCTGAGGTGGCTCGAATCCCGCACGGCCTCCTCGACCGAGTCGGTCACGAGCACCTCCCCGCCTCGCGCCCGTGCCACCACGCGCGCCGTGAGGTTCACGTCGCGGCCGAAGTAGTCGCCGTCCCGGTAGAGGGTCGTTCCCCAGTGGACCCCGATGCGCGGCTCCGGCCGCTCGTCGAACAGGCTCGTGTACCCCACCGCCCAATCCACGAGCGCCCGGATGTCCTGACCAACGACCATCACCTCGTCGCCGATCGTCTTCACCACACGCGCGTCTTCGGGCAGCGTGTTTGTCACGCCCTCGACGAAGCGCTCGACCGAGGAGACCGCCTCCTCCTCGCCCTCCTCCTCGGTGAAGCGGGTGTAGCCGGCCAGGTCGGCGAAGGCGATCGCCACGCGCACGCGCCCGAGGTCCACGTCCTCGTCCTCGAGCTCGCTCTCCATGTGCCCCACCACGTCCTGCTCCACGAAGTGCTGGAGGAAGCGCTGGTGGACGAAGTCCATCATCGGCGAGGCGAGCGGCAGAAGGTCGCGCGCGAGGTCCTCCATCTCCTCCGCCATCTGAAGCCCCGGCACGCCCTCACGGATGAGCGGCTCGTGCACATACAGGTGGAAGAGCCGCACCTCCGCCTCGGCGATCTGCGCAAGCGCCTGGCCGTAGACGCGGCAGAGCTGGAGGAACGCCACCAGCGGGAAGCCCGCGCCGAGCACGGCGGAGACGTAGTGCAGAGCCTGAATGTCCTCTTCGCTGAGCTGCTCCAGCCCCCGTGTGGGGAGCCCGAGGCTCGCCCAGAAGCGCTCGATCAGCGCGGGCTCCAGGTCGGTGAGCTCGGACGCCTCCTTCAGCGAGCGCGGCGGCTCGTGCCCGCCGAAGAGCTCCTCGATGTATCCGTAGGCGAGCCGGCCCTCCCTGCCCGCCTCCTTGATCTCCTCGAGCTTGTGCCCGCGCTCGCGCAGCCGCGCCACGATGCGCGCGTGGGCCACGGCCGCGGTGGTCCACCTGCCGCCGCCGTCCACCTCCGGGATCACGCCATCGCGCGCCCAGCGGCGCAGGGTCTCGGGCGAGACGCCCACGCGCTCGGAGGCTTCCTTGAGGGAGACGCTCTCGGCCACGGCCCCGCATTGTGCCCTGCGAGATAGCAACGGCGGAGTGGAAGGGTTCACTCCGCCGCTGCGTGCGGGGCACGGCCCGCGTCGTAGGCCGGTGACGGCGGACCGTCAACCGGTCTCTACAAGAACTTGTGCGAAGTCTTGCGCGCGCCCGAGCCCGAGTCAAATTAGACTCCGCGGCTCACCCCCACAGGAGGCTCCTTGAACTATTTCGTCACCGGCGCGACCGGCTTCATCGGCAGGCATCTGGTGGCCGAGCTGCTGAAGCGCGATGGCACGATTCACGCGCTGGTGCGCGAGGGCTCGCGCGGCAAGCTCGACGCGCTCGCCCAGCGGCTCGGCGCTCCCGAGGGCAGGATCGTGGCGGTGGCGGGGGACCTCTCGAAGCCCGGACTCGGCGTGGAGGGCTTCGACCAGCCGATCGACCATCTCTTCCACCTGGCGGCCGTGTACGACATCGAGGCCGACGAGGAGTCCTCGGAGCGCGCCAACGTCGAGGGCACCCAGCACGTCATCGAGTTCGCGAACGCGAACGAGGTCGGGCGCTTCCACCACGTCAGCTCGATCGCGGTGGCCGGCAACTACGAGGGCATCTTCCAGGAGGACATGTTCGACGAGGGGCAGAAGCTGCCCCACCACTACCACCGCACCAAGTACGAGTCGGAGCGACTGGTGCGCGAGGGCGTGGAGACGAAGACGCTCGTGTTTCGGCCGGGCATCGTGGTCGGCCACTCCGAGACCGGCGAGATGGACAAGATCGACGGTCCCTACTACTTCTTCAAGCTGCTCCAGAAGCTGCGCCACGCACTGCCCGAGTGGTTCCCGCTCGCCGGGCCCGAGGGCGGGCAGACGAACATCGTGCCGGTGGACTTCGTGGCCCGGGCAATGGCCCACATCTCCCACCTGCCGGATGGGGAGCTGCCCGGCGACACGTTCCATCTCGTGAACCCGGAGCCCATGAGCGTGGGCCAGACGCTCAACGAGTTCGCGAAGGCGGCGCACGCCCCCCAGTTCGCGCTGCGCGTGGACCCGAACATGACGAACGCCATTCCGAAGCAGGTGCGCGCGGGGCTCAAGGCGCTGCCGATGGTGAAGCGGATCCGGAATCAGCTCTACCACGACATCGGAGTGCCGCCCGCGGCGATGGAGAACCGCGACTTCCGCGCCAAGTTCGACGCGCGCGACAGCCAGCGCGCGCTGAGCGGCACCGGCATCGCCGTGCCTCCGCTGTCCACGTATGCGCCACGCCTGTGGGACTACTGGGAGCGCAACCTCGACCCGGACCTGTTCCGCGACCGCTCGCTCGCGAGCGTCGTCAAGGGCAAGCGCGTCCTGATCACCGGCGCCTCCAGCGGCATCGGCCTCGAGACCGCGCTGAAGGTCGGCGAGGCCGGCGGCGAGGTGCTGCTCGTCTCGCGCACGCGCGAGAAGCTCGAGGAGGTGGCCAAGCAGGTCGCGGAGCTCGGCGGGACCGCGCACGTGCACCCCGCCGACCTGTCCGACCTCGAGGAGGTCGACCGCGTGGCGGCCGAGGTGCTCGAGCAGCACGGCGGCGTGGACGTGCTCGTGAACAACGCGGGCCGTTCGATCCGGCGCTCGGTCGAGCGCTCCTACGACCGCTTCCACGACTACGAGCGCACCATGCAGCTGAACTACTTCGGCGCGCTGAAGCTGATCCTCGCGTTCATGCCGGGGATGCGCGAGCGCAAGTCCGGCCACATCATCAACGTGAGCTCGATCGGGGTCCAGACGAACACGCCGCGCTTCTCGGCGTACGTGGCCTCGAAGTCCGCGCTCGACGCGTTCTCACGCTGCACTGCCCCTGAGGTGGTGGCCGACAACGTGAAGTTCACCACCGTCTACATGCCGCTCGTGCGCACCCCGATGATCGCGCCGACAGACATCTACAAGGCCTTCCCGACGCTCACTCCGGACGAGGCCGCGCTGATGCTGTGCGACGCGATGATCGACAAGCCGAAGCGCATGGCCTCGAGGCTCGGCACCTTCGGCGAGGTGCTCTACTCGATCTCGCCGAAGACGGTCGACATAGTGCTGAACCAGGCCTACAACCTGTTCCCGGACTCGAGCGCCGCGAAGAAGAAGGGCGAGGACGAGAAGAAGGCGCTGCCGGCCGGTGACAAGAAGGACGACGGGGAGATGTCAACGGAGGCGGTGGCCATGGCCTACCTGCTCCGTGGAGTGCATTTCTAGCGCCGCTGCCTGAGCCGCTTGGCGGCCTTTGCCGACAGGCGCAGCCGCACAGGTCGCGAGCGGTTCCCGACGGCATCGACGGCGACCGCCTGGACGCGGTAGCGGATCCGGCGCGAACGCTTCGCCGCGCTCGCGCGGCGCCGCGATGCGCGCAGGCGGTTCTTGCCCGCCACCCCGTTCTGGCGCAGCGCCCTGATCGTGCGCCAGCGCTTGCGCTTCAGCTGCTGGAGCTGGATCGTCACGCGCGCCCGTTCTGACAGGCGGTAGATGATGATCGAGCCGCGGACCCTGAGGCCGCTGATCACAGGCCGGATCGAGTCGACGCTGAGGGGCGCGCCGGCCACGCCGGCGCCGCCGTGCGGGTCGCTCACGCGCACGCGCGGGCTGAAGGTCGTGGTCCCGCTGTAGGCGTGCGTGACGGTCGGACTGGTGCCCCCGTCCGTCTCGAAGCTCCCGTCTCCGTCGAGATCCCAGGCGTAGCGCAGCTGGAGCCCCTCGGGGTCGCGCGAGCCTGATGCGTCAAAGCTCACCTGTCGGCCGCCGGCGACCTTGCCGGGCGACGCCGTGAGCGCCGCCACGGGGTCGCGGTTCGCCACCACGGTCACGCCAAGCGGATTGTTGAAGAGCTGGCGGTCCTGGCGCAGGATGCTCTGCCCGCCGTCCGGCAGGTCCACGAACACGAGCCCGCCCTCCATGTCGTCGAGGGTGAAGTCGCTCACCACCACATCGCCGTCCGGGGTGAGCGCCGGCCGCTGGGGGAGGACCACGCGGTCGGTCGTGGTGTTGGTGGTCTCCGCGTCCTGCACCCCGGTCTCCGGGTTCACCGCCACCAGCGCGGTCGCACCGTTCTGGTTCACGAGCAGGATCCGGCCGCCCGGCTCGACCGTCACCCCGAGCGGGTTGCGGAAGAAGTTGCCCCACTCGGCCGCGTTGCGGGACAGGACGGAGGTGTCGTGTGTGACCGGGTTGACCTTCACGAGCGCGCCGAAGTCGTAGGTGCAGTTGATGACGGTCGTGCCGTCGCTGAAGTCGCCGTAGTCCGTGACGAGCACCGAGCCGTTCGGATGGACGGCGATGCCGAACGGGTAGCAGAGCTGCCCGCCCTGGGTCACTAGCGTCTGCGCACCCGTAGCCGGGTTCACGCTCACGACTGCGGGCTGCCCCAGCGTGCCGACGTTCTCGATCACGTAGATGAGCCCGTTCGGGGCGATCGCGAGGCCGGCGGGATCCACGAGCAGGTTGCCCGAGGTCACGAGCGACTGCCGGCCGGTCACGGGGTCCACCCGGATGATCCGCCCGTCGGGTGTCCGGGTGGTGGGCGTGGCATAGTCGCCCATGTCGGCCACGAGCAGGCTGCCGTCGGCGGCGACCGCGACGTCGTACGGATGCCGGAACAGCTCACCCTGAGCTCCGTTGCGCGAGATCTCCGTGAGCGCCCCGGTGGCGGGGTTGGCCCTGAGGATCACCGCGGAGGCCGCGGACTGCTTCGTGACCACCGAGTTCGCGACGTAGGCCACCCAGGGGTCACCGGGCGCGGCGAGAGCCGATCCGGGCAGGAGCAGTAGTGCCAGCGCCGCTAGCAGGACGGCAACGATTTGCATCTACCTCCAATATCGGCCAATTTGGCCCGTTAGATGAAGGCGGGGCCCCTGCTTACGAGGTTCGCGTAGAGCGCCTCCTGAATCTGGCCACGGACGCGCTCGGAGAGCTCCAGGACCAGCGCGCGGTCCTCGGCGGCCTCAGGCCCCAGGTGCGCGGTCTCGATCGGCTCGAGGAACTCGATGCGCCACTTCGACGGCAGCGGCACGATCCCGAGCGGGCCGAGCCAGGGAAAGGTCGGCGTGAGCGGGAAGAAGGGCGCACCGAGCATGCGGGCCAGCGGCGGGATGTCGCCGAGCTTCGGGTAGATCTCCTCGCTGCCCACCACCGCCACAGGCACGATCGGCGCGCCGCTGCGCAGGGCGATCTCAACGAACCCGCCGCGGCCGAAGCGCTGGAGCCGATAGCGCTCCGAGAACGGCTTGCCCGTGCCCTTCACGCCCTCGGGGAAGACCGCCACCAGCTGGTCCTGCTCGAGCAGGCGCAGCGCGTTGAACGGCGACGCCACCACGCCGCCTACCTTGCGAATCCCCGCGGAGATCCACGGCAGGTCGAACGCCCAGTCGAGCACGAGGAAGCGGGGATGGCGCGGCAGCGGGTGCTCGCGCAGCAGCGCGAGCGAGATCATCGTGGCGTCCCAGGGCAGGATGCCGGCGTGGTTGGAGGTGAGCAGGACGCGACCGTGCGCGGGCACGCGCTCGGCGCCCTCGACCTTCACCCTCCACCACGACTCGTACAGGAACGCGAAGAAGGGCTCCACGAGCTCGGCGAACTCCTCGTCGAAGCCCCACTCGTCCTCGGAGTAGCCACCGTCCATGCGGTCGAGGATCCGCTCCACGGTTTCCCGAGCGTCGCGCGGGAGCGCCGTGGCGCCCTTGGCGATCGCCTCCGGCAGCTCGAGCCCGGAGTCGAGGCCGGCCCGCAGCCGGCGCATGAAGGAGATCGCCGTGCCCTGGTTCACGCGGCCGCCCTCGTGCGTCCGGTCCAGCTCTCCACCGCGTCAACCGTGGAGTGCAGCGGCGTGTACCCGACCTCGCCGGTGAGCCTGCGCGTGTCCACCCCGCGCCCGTAGCGCAGCAGCCGCTGGAAGTCGTCGGACTGGGTGTCGAGGCCCAGCCGCTGGCCGGTGGCAGTGACCGCCCCGAACAGAGGAGCGGCTATCGGCAGCGCCCGCTTGCCCGCGAGCCGGATCATCCGGGCGAGCCCGATCGTGCCGGGGCCCGCCACGTTCACGGCGCCGCGCACCGGGTTGCGCACCGCGGCGACGATGGCGTCGAGCGCGTCGTCGATGTGCACCAGCTGGATGCGCGGGTCGAAGCCCATGAACGTCGGGCAGACCGGCTGCGAGAGGTAGCGCGTGATCTGCGTGCGCATGCCTGGGCCGATCGCCGGCTGGTAGCGGAGCATCGTGCAGCCCACGCCCCCGTGCCTGCGCGCGTAGGTCTCGAAGTAGTTCTCGATCTCGGCGACGTCGCGCTGGAAGCGCGTCCGCAACGGGAACAGCCGCGCCATCTCCTCCTTGAAGAACTGCGGCGCCTGGGGTTCGGCGCCGTAGACGCCGGCCGACCCGCGCACGACGATCGTGCGGAGGGTGGGCACTCGCTCGCAGGCCGCGAGCAGCTGGAGCGTGCCGATCACGTTGATGTCGTGCATCGCGAGCGGCGACATCCCCGCCCCGGGCTGACGGACGATCTGCTCGTGGACGATCGTGTCCACTCCGGTCGGCGGGATCAGCCGGCCGATCTCCGGGTCGCGGATGTCGGCATCGATGAATTCGGTCTGCTCGAGCGGCAGCTTGGGCGGCCGCGTGTCGAGCCCCGCCACGTACTCCACGTCGGGATCGCGCTCGAGCTTGGCGGCGAGGAGGCTGCCCACGTGGCTGCCCACGCCGGTGATCAGCACCCGGCGGCCGGCCACTACGAGGCGCGCTTGGAGGAGGACCCGCCGCGCCCGCCCGAGCGCGGCTTCGCGCGCGCGCGCGGCTTCGCGCCCGCGCGCGTCTTGGTGGCGGTGGCGGCGCGCGTCTTGGTGGCGGCGCGCTTGGTGGCGGCGCGCTTGGCGGGCAGCCGCTCCTCGATCTTGTCGAGGCGGCGGCCGATCGCGCGCAGCTCCGCCTGCAGCTCCTTGATGTCGTCGGAGGTGGCCGGACGCCGCCCCTCGATCACGTCGGCCACGGAGCGCCGGCCGCGCGACAGGCGCTCCTCGGCACCCTTGCGAAGATCCTCGACAGACTCGACGAGGTCGTCGAGCGCGCCCTGAGCCGCCGAGCGGCTGCGCTCGGCTGAGCCCAGCGTGGCCTCGACCGTCTTCTCGACGGCGTCGCGGAGGTTTGTCGGGGACTTGGCCATCGCGCCGTGAGGTTAGTGCCTTCGCTTACGGCAGCGGTGAGGAGGGTGGCATCGACAACTCGCCACTCGACCCCTGCTCGCCGGGGGTGTGGCCGCCCGACCCTCTATTCGGCGCTCAACCTCGACCACCCAAGCGCCCGACGGCGGGTGTGGTGAGTTGTGCATGTTCGCCGCACGCTGCCTCGGCGCCCGTTCGGCTCTCACTACTGTGCACCGCCCTTGACCCTCCAGCACGAAGTCCGCCCCAACCACCTCCGGCCCACCGCCGAGCTTGCGGAGCGGGTGCTGCTGCCGGGCGATCCGGGGCGTGCGCTCGCGGTTGCACAGGTGCTGCTCGACACGCCGCCGAAGATGTTCAACCACGCGCGTGGACTATGGGGGTACACCGGGACCGCCCCCGACGGTGAGCCGCTGACCGTGCAGGCCACCGGCATGGGCGGCCCGAGCGCCGCCATCGTCTGCGAGGAGCTGATCGCGCTCGGCGCCACCCGCCTCGTCCGGATCGGCACCTGCGGCGCGCTCGACCCCGAGCTCGAGCTGGGCACCCTGCTTGCCGCCGCGTCGGTCCTCCCGGCCGACGGCACGAGCGCGGCGCTCGGCGCCGACGCTCCGCTCGCGCCCGACCCCGAACTGCTCGAGCGGCTGGTGGCCGCCGGCGCGCGCCCGGCCACGATCGCCACCAGCGACCTCTTCTACGACCCGCGCGACGGAGCCGCGGCCGGATGGATGGAGCAGGGGGCGATCGCCGTGGAGATGGAGGCGGCCACCATCCTGCAGATCGCCGCGCGCCACGGCGTGTCCGCTGCGTGCGTGCTCGGGGTCTCCGACGTGCCGTCGTCGAACGGCGCGCGCCGGATGGGCCCGGACGAGTTGGAGCAGCTCGGCGTGCGCGTGGGCGAGGCCGGCTACGCGGCGCTCAGGAGTCCGTGACGGTGAGGCGCTCCTGCGCGCGCGGCATGGGCTCCTCGCCCGGAGCCACCAGCGCCGACAGTGCGGCGAGGTCGCGGCTCATCTCGTCGAGGCGGGCCTCGATCCTGGCGAGACGCTGGTCACCTGTCGCCCCCGCGGCGCCGGCCACCCGCTCGTCGAGGCGGTCGATCGCGTCCTCGATGCCTTCCAGACGCTGCGATACGGACCTGAGCCTGCGAGTAACACGTTCAATGTCGGCGGCCGAGGGTAGGTTGAGAGCACCCATGGCAGCCTCTTGCGCTTGGACGGCCTTCTCACGTGCCTCGAAGGCGCGCGCGATCGCGGCGTTCACGACCGGATTCGAGATCAGCTCCTCGGCGATCTTGCCGAGCGCCTCCTCACCCTGCCGTGAGATGCGGTCGACGAAGCGCTCGTCGTGCTCGGGGGCCACCATTGCGGCGCAGGGTACATCAACCCCCGTGACGGGATGCCGGCAGAGCCCCTCAAACACGTACCCTAACCCTCGACTCGACCCTTATATACGTTTGAATCGCGCCTCCACAGGAACAATCGCCTCACCTGGACGATGCATGAGGCATTCGAGGGGTGTCCAGTCCGCGGGAGGGCGGTATTGAAGTTATGGGCAGGGCCGGTCGATACAACGACGAGATCTCGCATACCCGCCCACGGGCGGATCCCCCGTCCCAACCCCACGGTTCCCCGTTGCACAGCTCAAAGCCCTCAAGTAGCGTTCAGGCCGCAGCAGGTGGCGAAAATTCGCGCGCGCTGGTGCGCGGTCGTCTGCGGCGTCCCGAGGGAGGGCCTGGAAAAGCAAGGATGAAGACGCGGGTTATCACCCTCCTGCTTGCAGCAGGCGTTCTTGCCGTGGCCGCTCTCACCGCGCTCAGCATGCCCGCGGCCGCGCAGACGCAGACGGTCTACGTCCGGCTCGCTGACGGCTCGATCGTGCCGGTGACGGTTGACGTGCCGCCCGGCTCGTCGCTCGACGACATCCAGCTGCCCGGCGTGCCGGTGCCCGCGCCGACCACGCCCACCACACCGACCACGCCCACCACGCCGAACGTTCCGAAGCCGCCCGAGACGGACAAGCCGGCGCCGGCTCCTGAGGACAACGGACCGAACTCCGACGGCGGCTCGCCGCAGGAGCGCTCGGACTCCGGACGCAAGGTGAAGCAGGGCAGCGACGGCACCCGCGAGCTCGTGGGCGAGGCTGAGGGTCGAGCCAAGGATGAGATCTCACGCGCGAAGCGTCGCGGCCGCCGCTCGCCGCTCCGCAACCCCGACGGCACGCCCACGGTGGGCAACCCCGGCCTCATCGACGCGCTGCCCGGTCCCTCCACCGCGACCGGGGTGCCCAACTTCATCATCCGCAAGTTCCGCGTGCCGCCCTTCCTCCTGTCGATCTACCAGGCCGCCGGAATTGAGTACGGCGTCCGCTGGGAGGTCCTCGCGGCGATCAACGAGATCGAGACGGACTACGGCCGCAACCTGAACGTGTCATCCGCCGGCGCCCTCGGCTGGATGCAGTTCATGCCCGCCACCTGGAAGGCATACGGCACCGACGCGAACAAGGACGGGCGCAAGGACCCGTTCAACCCGGTCGACGCGATCTTCTCCGCGGCCCGCTACCTCAAGGCCGCCAACTACGAGAACGACGTGCGCGCCGCGATCTGGGCCTACAACCACGCCGACTGGTACGTGGACTCGGTCCTCCTACGCGCGCGTCTGATTGCCGGCGTGCCCGCCGACCTGATCGGCTCGCTCACCGGCCTGACCGAGGGACGCTTCCCCGTCTTCGCCCGCGCGCGTTACGCCGACGACCTCGCCGAGAAGCAGCTCCTCAAGCGCGTGCAGCGCGGTGAGAACGCCGCAAATCTCGTCGAGTCGGACGACTCGCGCCGCAGCATCGACATCTTCTCCAAGAAGGGCGCCCCCGTCGTCGCAGTGAACGACGGAGTCATCAAGAGGATCGGCCGCAACAAGAAGCTCGGCCGCCACATCGTCCTCCAGGACGTGTACGGCAACCGGTACACATACGCCAACCTCGGCGAGACCTCGAAGTTCTACCCGGTGCCGAAGAACACCGCAGACGATCCGAACCGCACGGCCCGCGCCGTTCATGCGAACGAGAGCGACCCGAAGCCCGACCAACCCGCATCGGCCGGCCGCCAGACCGACGCCTCGGACAAGAAGGCCGATCGCGACCGCGGCGGCCACGTGCCGGACGCCGCCACGCAGGCCTCCGCGCCCGTCAAGGAGCGCCTGTTCGCGCACCCGGACCTCCCGGGCGCCCGTGAAGCCGGCGGCCTCGAGCAGCAGCTGGACGCCCAGGCTCGCAAGAGCGGTAAGTACGAGACCTACAAGAACTACTTCTCGCGCCCGTTTGGCGTGGATCCCTCGAAGGTCCGCCTCCGCCCGCTCAAGAAGGGCTCCCACGTGATCGGCGGCACAATCCTCGGCCGCATCGGCCGCACGGACGCCAACACAGCCGCTCACCTCGACTTCTCGATCCGCCCCGCCGGCCGCGGCGCGCCGACCATCGACCCGAAGCCGATCCTCGACGGCTGGAAGCTGCTCGAGGCCACCGCGATCTACCGCGCCTCCGGCCGCAACGTCCTGTACGGCAAGGACAACGCCGGCGCCATGTCGATCGGCCAGATCATGCTGCTGCCGAAGCCGCTGCTCGAGAAGCGCGTTCTCTCCGACGAGCGCATTCAGATCTACGACTGCGGCCGTGACGACATCCGCTCGGGCCAGGTCGACCGCCGCGTGCTCGCCACGCTCGCCTACCTGGCCGAGTCAGGGCTGAAGCCCGGCGTGACCTCGCTCAAGTGCGGCCACGGCTTCTACACCTCCTCGGGCAACGTCTCGCACCATTCCTCGGGCAACGCGGTGGACATCGCGTCCATCAACGGCATCCCCATCCTGGGCCACCAGGAGACCGGCGGGATCACCGAGCAGAGCGTGCGCCGGCTGATGCAGCTTCAGGGCACGATGGCTCCCGCCCAGATCATCTCGCTCCTCGAGATCGGCGGCGCCACCGTCTCGATGGCCGACCACAACGACCACATCCACGTTGGCTTCCAGCCGATGTTCGGGGCCAACCGCAAGCTCGGCAGGCAGGCGCTCGCCGTGCTCGCGCCCGAGCAGTGGACGGACCTGATGTCGCGCCTGCGCGAGATCGAGAACCCGGTCGTGCCGAGCAAGCCGTCGAAGTACTCGCTGCCCGCCGAGGGCAAGCGCGCCAGCCAGGCCCACCAGGGCGAGTAGGGCCACGGCCGCTTCCGGCGACCGCGAGGGCCCGTTCGGCTTCGTGCAGCTGGAGTTCGGCTTCCTGCTCGGCCCGCCCGACGGGCGCTACCTGGTCCGCCCCGCGGCCGACGCCCTCGTGGAGTCGGTGCTGGTGCTGTCCACGCTCGGCGCGCCACCGCGCGCGCGCCTCGGAGCGCGGAAGGCGCGCTCCGTCTCGTCCGCGGAACCCGAGCCAGTCCCCACATCCCGGGCCACGATCGTCTCGCCCACCAAACTCTCTTCGCCGTCCGACTGGCTCGGCCACCTGGACCGGGACGCAGAGGTCGAGAGCGCCCTTACCGTCCTCAACCGTGCCCTCCGCGCGCACCGCGCCGCCACGGCGGATCCGTACGTGGCGGAGGTCTCGCGCGAGCGCGCCGTCGTGGTGCGGATCGGTTACGGAAGCGGTGAGGAGGTAGCGGACGGGCGCTTCGGCGAGGCCGTCGAGCTGCCGCGCTTCACCGGCCGGCGCGTGAAGCGGTCGATGGAGGCGCCGGAGGAGCGCTTCGCCGCCCTCCTCGGCGGACGCGAGGAGATCCACCCCGCCGAGGAGCTCGTGCTGCGCGCCCGCGCCGACCTCAACGCGGGCCGGCCCGCCGAGGCGGCGCTGCAGTGTCGAGTGGCGATCGAGGCGCTGTTCGCGGCAGGCGGCTCCCACGATCTGGCCTCCCATCGTGAAGCCGTGACCGCCGCAGCCAACGCGGCGCTGAGCGGCGCGATGCCGGGCGAATACGCCGCGGCGCTCGAGGATGCCGTCACCGCGATGGAACGCGTCCTGAGGCGGCGGCGGCTGGGCGCCTAGAGCGCGGCCAGCACTGCGCGCAGGTCGGTCACCACATCGCCGTCCAGCTTCACCTCTGCGTCGCCGTCGTAGGGCGTCCGGCCCTGCGTGACGAGCACGAGGCGGCCGCCGCCTCCGTGGGTGATGGCGGGCAGGCCGGCGACGGGGTAGACCTCGAGCGACGAGCCCACGCAGATCATCAGGTCGGCGTCCATCGCCAGCTGCTGGGCCTCCGCCAGCGCTCCCTCCGGCAGCAGCTCGCCGAACAGGACCACGTCGGGCTTCAGGGGCGCCACGCAGGCCTCGCACAGGGGCGCGCCCTCGCTCGACGCAAGCAGCTCCACCACCCGGTCGATCGAGACCTTGCCGCCGCACTGCATGCACACGCTCTGGTCGATCGACCCGTGCACCTCGATGAGGCGCTCGCTCCCGGCGAGCCGGTGCAGGCGGTCGATGTTCTGGGTGATCACCGCCCTCACGAGGCCGCGCCGCTCGAGCTCGGCGATGGCCAGGTGCGCCTCGTTCGGTTGCTTGTCTGTGAGCGAGGCGAAGCGCTCGCCGTAGAAGCTCCAGAAGCGGTCCGGGTCGCGCCGCCAGGCGTCGATGTGCGCGACCTCCATCGGATCCACCTTCTCCCACAGCCCCGTCCCGGGTGATCGGAAGTCCGGGATGCCGGACGGCACCGAGATGCCGGCGCCGGTCAGCACGACGGCGCGCTCGGCCTCACGCAGCAGGCCGGCGACCTGCTCCGCACCGGTGGATACGGCCTTCACTGCCCTTTGAACCGAGGCCGGCGCTTCGTGAGGAAGGCGGAGATGCCCTCCTTCGCGTCCTCTGACCCGAAGGCACGTGCGAACCCCTCCGCCTCGGTGCGAAGACCCTCGTCGAGGTCCGGCTGCGCCGAGCGCTTCTTGATCTCCTCGATGGCGATCGGCGCCTGTTCGGACAGCTTGCGCGCCCAGGCGAGCGCCGAGTCGAACAGCTCGTGATCCGGCACGACCTGATTGGCAAGCCCCACCCGGTGCGCCTCGTAGGCGTCGATCGGGTCGCCGGTGAGGTTCATCTCGAGCGCCTTCGGCTCGCCCACGAGCCGCGGCAGCCGCTGGGTCCCCCCGAAGCCCGGAATGATTCCGAGGTTGATCTCCGGCTGGCCGAAGGTGGCCGACTCGGCCGCGATGCGGAAGTCGCACGCCATCGCCAGCTCGCAGCCGCCTCCGAAGGCGATCGAGTTCACGGCGGCAATCGTGGCCGTCGAGGACTGCTCCATGCCGCGCATGAAGCGGTGGGCGGCCTCCACGAGGTCGGCGCCCTCCGCGTCGGGCGACATCTTCGTGAACTCCTTGATGTCGGCCCCCGCGCTGAAGGTGAATATGTTCGAGGAGGCGATCACGAGCGCGCGCGCCTTGCCCTCGATCACTCCCACAGGTCGATCAGGTCCCTCATCGGCCTGCGGCGACAGCGGGTTGGCGGGCGGCGGTTGAGCCATGCGATTGCGATGTCGCCGCGTGTCTCGACCAGCACTGTCTCGCGCTGCTCGCCGGCGTCAGGCTGCGGATACGGGAAAAAGCCCTGGCCCGTCTTCTTTCCCAGCCGGTTTTGCGCCACGAGCCGCTTGAGCACTGAAGGGGGCTCGAAAGCGTCGCCCCATTCCTGTTGCGCGCTCTCGAGCTGCTCCAGGATCGTGTCGAGGCCGGCCTCGTCGGCCCTTGCTGAAGGGCCCGGGCAGGATCCCGGCGCCCATCATCATCCCCATCTCGATGTCCTTCGCCGAGGAGACGCCCTCCTCGAGCACGAGACAGGACTCGACCAGGGTCTTCAGCCCCATCCGCTCGACGATGCTCGCGACGCCCGATGCGCTAGCCGTGCTCATAGAACCCCTTCCCGGTCTTCTGGCCGAGGTCGCCCGCCTCCACCAGCTCCTTCATCCGCTTGGAGACGTAGAAGCGGTCCCCATACGAGTCGTGCAGGTGCTCCGCCGTGTGCAGGGCGATGTCGAGTCCCGACAGGTCGGCGAGGAAGAACGGCCCCATCGGGATCGTGCCGGACTCCTTGATGACCTTGTCCACCTCGAGCGGGTCGAGCTCCTCCTCCTCGGTCACCCGCCACACCTCGGACGCCGACGAGATCAGGATCCTGTTCACCACGAAGCCGGGCACCTCGCCGCAGTGCACCGCGGTCTTGCGGATCGCCTGGGCGAAGTTGGCGGCCGTCCGCATCGTCTCGTCTGAGGTCTCCTCGCCCTCGATCACCTCGATCAGCCGCATCATCGAAGCGGGCCAGAAGAAGTGGAAGCCGCACACCTTGTCGGGCCGCAGCGTGGCCTCCGCCATCTCGGTGATGGACAGCGAGGACGTGTTCGAGGCGAGGATCGCGTGGCCGGGCGTGACCTCGTCGAGCTCGCCGAAGACCGCCTGCTTGATGTCCATGCGCTCAGGCACCGCCTCGATCACGAAGTCCACGTCGCCGAAGCCGTCGTACTCGGTGGTGCCGGTGATGCGTCCGAGGATCTCCTCGCGCTGGCGGTCCGAGTCCTCCTGGGTGATCTTCTCCTTGGAGACGAGACGCGCGAGCTGCCCCTCGGTGACCTCCCGGGCCTTCTCGAGGCCGGTGTCCACGAACTCCTGCTTGACGTCCTTGAGGACGACCGGGATCCCCGCGGCCGCGATCACCTGAGCGATCTCACCGCCCATGGTCCCGGCCCCCACCACGGCGACTTTGAAGACGAACATGGCGGCGGAGGCTATCGGAGCCCGCCGCCCCGGCGCCCACCCGGGGGCGAAACTTCCGAGCATCCTGCTTAAGGCTTGGTATGCAAGCCCAGGACAGGACAGTCGAGCGCGAATTGGATCGAATTTCGAGCGCCAAACACGGGGTGGTGACGCGGGCGCAGCTCCTCGGTGCTGGCGTGTCGCGCCAAGAGATCGCCTCGCGGATGCAGAGCGGCGGATTGATCCGCGTCCACCGCGGCGTCTACCGCGTCGGGCACCGCGCCCCCAGCGTCGAGGCCCACTACCTGGCCGCCGTCCTGGCCGGCGGGGAGGGCGCGCTCCTGAGCGGGCGGGCCGCCGCGCATCTGTTGGGGCTGCTGAAGGGCGAGGCTCCTCCACCCGAGGTCATCACGCGTACCCAACGACGCATCGAAGGAGTGACCACCCACCGCTCACGCACCCTCGATGCCCGCGATGCCACCACGTTTCGAGCGATCCCGACCACCACCGTCCCGCGCACGCTGACCGACCTCGCCGCCCGGCTCTCCCCCGATGCACTCGCTCGGGCCTGCCACGAGGCGGGGGTCCGCTACGGCACCACCCCAAGGGCGGTCGAGGCCGTGCTCGCCCACCGGCCCACCACCCCGGGAGCGAAGAAGCTCCGTCGAGTCATCCACGGAGACGTCAAGGTCACCCTCAGCAGGCTCGAAGCCCGCTTTTTAGGGCTCCTACACAACGCAGGACTGCCCCTCCCCGTCACCAACCGCCAGGCCGGGACCCACAGAGTGGACTGCCGCTGGCCGGAACAGCGACTGACGGTCGAGCTCGACGGTTACCGCTTTCACAACTCGCGCTATTCCTGGGAGCAAGACCGCCGACGTGAACGGGAGGCCCGTGCCCGCGGCGACGACTTCCGCCGCTACACCTGGAGCGACGTCGCGGAGAATCCGACCCAGATGCTGCGTGAGCTCGTCAGCGCAATGACGCCTCCTCCTCCGCCTCGATAACAAAGCGCAAGAGGATGCGGCGCAGCGCATCACGAAGCGCGCGGCGGATGAAGATCGCGTCGGCGATGCCCGCCAGCGGGCCGTACTTCGCGAGCTCGTAGTCGAGCGTCAGCTCGATCTCGGAGCCCTCGCCGGAGGGAGCCGTGCGCAGCGTCTGAGTGCCCATCAGGGCTTCTTCGTAGACCTGGGTAGAGAAGCAATCGGCCGAGTTCTCGAGGACAGTCTCGGTCACCCGGCCGCGTCCGTCAGGTACGGACTCCCAGACCACCCGTGCGCCCTTCGCGGGCCACTCGGGCGACAGCTCCAGCCGGCGCGCGAAGCCCTCCACGAAGCTCGGCCAGCGCTCCACGTCGCTCCACAGGGCGAGCGCGTGCTGCACGCTGAGCGGGACCGTGGCGCGCGCCTGAGCCGTCCTCACGGGCCGTACACCTCTCGCACGATCTCGTCGATCGACGACTTGACCGAGTCGAGGAAGGGCCGCACCTCCTCGACGAGCCGCGCGTACTCGGCACGGCCGTCGTCGGTGAGGGCGTAGTAGCGGCGCGAGCGGCGCTCCGGGTGCTCCCACTGCCCCTCGATCAGCCCGCGGCCCTCGAGCTGGCGAAGGAGCGGGTACATGGTGTTCGGGTTCACAGAGAGGACACCGGCCGTCATCCCACCGATCCGTTCGATCAGCTGGTTCCCGTAGCTGGGGCCCTCGTTGATCAGATGAAGCACGAGCAGCGGCAATACCGCCCGCCGGCGCAGCTCACCTGTGAGCGGATCCTGCGGGCGCCTGCCGGGCGCGACAGCCTGTTCGATGCCGCCGGCTTGGGCGACCGCTTCGCGGACAGCCTGCCGGCTGCGCTGGGATTTCTTGCCCGCCATCTCTGACGGGCATTGTTACGTCTAACTAGGCAGCAGCCGTGGCCGGCTCCTCGACGCGGCGCGGCATCAGCACCTCGCGCGCGATCACGAGGCGCTGGATCTGGGACGTGCCCTCGTAGAGCTGCATGATCTTGGCGTCGCGCATCAGCTTCTCGACCGGGTACTCCTTGATGAAGCCGTAGCCGCCGTAGACCTGCACGGCGTCCACGGTCACCTCCATCGCGGTGTCCGCGGTGAAGCGCTTGGCATGCGAGGAGATCAGCGTGTTGCGCTTGCCCTGGTCGAGCTCGACGCCCGACTTCCAGGTGAGCAGCCGCCCCGCCTCGATCTTGGTCGCCATGTCGGCGATCATGAACTGGATCGCCTGGTGCATCGCGATCGGCACGCCGAACTGCACGCGCTCCTTGGCGTAGTCACGGGCGAACTCGAACGCGGCCTGCGCGATGCCCACGCCCATCGCCGCCACGCCGGGGCGCGTGCGGTCGAGAGTCATCATCGCGAGCTTGAAGCCCTTGTTCTCCTCGCCGATGAGGTAGTCGGCGGGGATCTCGACGTCGCTGAAGGAGATCATCGCCGTGTCGGAGGCGCGCTGGCCGAGCTTGTCCTCCTTCTTGTCGACGCTCACGCCGTCGAGCTCGCGCGGCACGACGAAGGCGGAGATGCCGCGGTGGCCGGCCTCCTTGTCGGTCTTCGCATAGACCGTGTACCAGTCGGCGTGCGAGCCGTTCGTGATGAAGCACTTGGTCCCGTTGATCACGTACTTGTCGCCCTTGCGGACGGCTGTCGTGCGCATCCCCGAGACATCCGAGCCGGCGTCCGGCTCGGTGAGGCAGAACGAGGCGAGCTTCGGCTCCTCGGTGAGCATCCCGAGGAACTCCTTCTTCACCTCGTCGGAGGCGCCGATGATCACCGGGGCGGTGGCGAGGCCGTTGCACATCAGCGAGGTGCCGATGCCCGAGCAGCCCCATCCGAGCTCCTCCTCGATCAGACAACCCGTGAGGTAGTCGAGCCCAGGCCCGCCGTACTCCTCCGGGATGTGGTTGTTCATCAAGCCGAGCTCCCAGGCCTGCTTGATGATCTCGGTGGGGAAGGTGGAGTCCTTGTCAAGCTCCCACGCGACCGGCCGGATCTCCTTCTCGGCGAAGTCGTGGGCGAGCTGGCGAATGTCCTTCTGCTCGTCGGTAAGCGTGAAGTCGACCACGGTTTCTACTCCTCTGATTGACTCGTCAGTCAATGATTCTACCCGGCAGGCTACAGCAGAAAACGCACCACCACGTAGATACCCGCGGCGAGCGCGAAGACGGTGATCACGAGCGGCGCGATCTCCTCCATATAGACCGCCGGGCGGCGCGGTGCGAAGCTTCGCCGGCGCAGTCTCTTCCACATAACTTCAGACTATGTCCATGGATGCCTTCGGCACTGTCCTGATCGCCGTTTCGCTGCTTGCGGTGGTGGTGGCAGCGATCTCCTACTGGGGCAGCGGGCGAATCTACAGCGGGCTCGGCCGCGGCGATCTCGAGCTGGAGCACGACCGGCCCGTCCCGGCCGCGTCGGCGGCCGAGGCGCAGGAGGAGATCCGCCAGATGCTCCAGGCCAAGTCCGACCGTCGCGAGGCCCGTGGCGAGGCACCGATCGACATCGACGCGGAGATGGCTTCGCTCGCGGCCGGGCCGAGCCTGGGCGATCCGGCGCTCCGCGAAGAGGTGCGCCAGCTCGTCGTGGCCCGCAACGAGCGCCGTTTGCGCCAGGGCAAGGAGCCGCTCGACGTGGAGGCGGAGGTCGACCGCCAGCTACGTGACCTTGGGGGGTGAAATCGCCCCCATGGCGGGTATAGGGTGGCCCCATATGGCCGACGAGCGACGATTCGACCTGGAGGACCTCCTGCTCCGCCCGGGCTGCTACTTCAACCCGCAGACGGAGATCATGGTCGTGGTGGACGACTCCCCCACGCTCGAAGCCGAGATCTTCAACCTCGAGCCGTTCGAGGGCGCCGACTGGGTCCTGATCGCCGACGAGGTGCCGGTCGACGACGCGCGCCGCGACGAGCTGTTCGAGACCTTCCAGGCCACCTACGGGGACAGCGACGGCCGCGGCATCAGCCAAGCGGTGCTCGACGGTGACGACGACCACGTCGACGCCGACGAGAACAAGCCGCCCGAGCCGGACCCGGACGAAGACCTCGACGACTAGGCCGGCGCGCCGGTCTCGTCGAGGCTCGCCCGCAGCTCGCGGACCTTCTCGCGGTACGCCTGCTCGCTGCCGCCCAGCAGGTGCGAGCCCCAGCGGACGCCGTTGTGCACGTGCGGCACCTCGTCCGCCAGCAGGTAGTCGAACACGAGCGCAACGCGCTCCTGGCCCAGCTCCATAAGCGTCTTGCGCCGGTGTGAGTGCCGCCACATCGCCCGCTGCTCGCTGGTGCCGTTGAAGAGGCAGAGCCGCCCGAGCAGGTCGTAGGCGTAGATCGACTTGAAGTAGGAGAAGGTGACCGGGTAGTCGCCCCAGGCGCAGCCGAGCTGATCCTTCATCAGGAGGTCGTGCAGCTTCGCGTGGCGCACCTCGTCCCAGTTCTGGCGGGCCATGTCCACGTGGAAGTCCCACGGCATCTCGGGGTGCTCGTGCGAGTTGCGGGCCATCAGCTCGGCGGCGCTCAGCTCGGCGTCCATCAGGCCGTGGAAGAAGTGCCGCTGCTCCTCCGGCTCGATCGGCACGTGGTTCTCCGCGCCGTTCACGTACAGCTCGCGCGAGAGGTATGGGTCGCCCTGCTCGGTCACCTCCACGAAGTCGTCGCGGGCGGGCTCGTCGAGCGGGGGGAGGATGCGAAGCTCGCGCGGGACCTCGCGCAGGCGCACCGGAAGCGCCCCGATGTCATCGTCGAAGCCGCCCTGCCCGTCCGTGTGCCGCTCCTGGCGCTCCACGATCTGCGTGAGCAGCCGCAGGGAGGGCTCGTCGGCGACCGGGTCGAGGTTGTCCAGGTGGATCCGCATCGCGCGCGCGAGCGCCGGCTTCGCCTCGGTGTACGCGACCGTGAGGTACTCGTGCGCGCTGTCGGCGTGCGCCATGCGGTCGAGCAGCCGCTCGAGCTCGGGCGACGGCGTGCCCGGGTACTCGCTCGGGCTGCGCAGCTCGTACAGCCGGCGCTTGATCTTCGTCAGCGCGCGAGCGTCGTCGTGAACGTGGTCGCCAAGCGCGTACTTGCGCTCGAAGCTCGGCTCGAGCGGCATCCAGCCGTTGGAGAAGTGCACGAGCTCGCGCAGCACATGGAAGTAGTTCGAGAAGCGGCTTGCGTTGTCGTCAACGTCGTAGCCCAGCGGTCTCTTCATCCGCGCCCTCCTCTGCGAGTAGTCGTTCCCTGTGTCGCCCCATCACGCTCGGCAGCAGTCCGCCTCCGGCGGAGACGTTGATCACGGCCTTGTCGGAGATCCGGGTGATCATCCCGGCGTAGCGGCCGCCCAACCCGAACGGGTTGATGTTGAAGCGCTTCAGGCGCATCTGCACGTGGCCGTTCTCGACCGCGGGGAACATCTCCTCCGGGACCGGCACGTACTCCTGCACCACGTAGTCGCCCTGCCCGACATGCTCCTCGATCAGCCGGTCCCAGTCGGCCTGCGCGGTCTCCATGCCGAGTGATACGCCGTGCCCGCCGTAGTCGGAGGCCGGCTTCAACACGAGCCGCTCGCGGTTGTCCGAGACGAAGGCCAGCAGATCGACGACCCAGTCGCCGTAGGCGGCACGCCCGTCGCGCAGCACCCGCGTCCACGGGATCGTCTCGGCGATCACGCGGCGCTCCGCGTCCTCGACGAGGTGGGCGAAGCGCGGGTCGCCGAGCAGGGCGAACAGCTTCTTGTTGTTGGCGACCCGCGCGCGGAACGGGTTCACCACGGCGGCGCGGCGGTCGCGCGCGGCCGCGATCAGGTCGCCCTCCGGCAGGTCCTCGAGCAGCGCGCGCCGGTAGACCAGGTGCACCGGCTCGCCCTGGACCCGCAGGAGCGAGCCGTCGTAGGCCACCTCGTCGAGGGTCGCATGGAGCGCCTCGATCCCCGCCGCCTGTGCCGCCTGGCAGATGATCTTGAACTCGGGGACCGACGGGCTGCCCGCCACGTCCACGAGCGCGAGCCGCGGGGTCTCCGGCAGATCGGAGCGCTCGCCGCGCAGCTCCCTGTATGCGTCCAGCAGGCTGTCGATCAGCACCGGCAGCATCGGCGTGTAGGAGGTCTCGAACTCGGCGTCCACGCGTGGCAGCTCGATCGCGCGCCGCAGCCCCTCGTACAGCACGTCCGTGTAGCCGATGCCCGCCGGCGAGTCGGCGTTGAACTCGAGGAACTTCACGTCGTAGCCCTGGAGGAACGCGTCGAGCCTGCAGATCTTCAGCGGGCGCGAGAAGCCGGGGTCCAGCCGGATCAGCGCGTCCTCCGCGGGCGGCACCGCGAGCTCCTCGCGCAGCCTCTCGTCCTCGGCATAGGCGTCGCAGAAGCGGTCGAGCACCTGCGACAGGCAGGCCACCGCCCGACGCACCCGCCCGAGCTGGCCCGGAGACACGAAATGCGGCATCAGGACGAACGGAATCGTGCTGCCCGCGAAGACAACGTCGTGCTCCGCGAGCCAGCCCTCGATCTCCTCCTCGATGCCCGCGCAGCGGTCACCGAGCTTCGAGAGCTCGACCAGATGCTGGAGCTTCAGGTTGTTGACGTGGTCGATCACCCTCCTTCCGACTGTACCCCGTAAGGTTCCCGCGCCATGCGTCCGGTGCACTACCTCGGGATCTTCATCCCAGCGGCGATCGCCCTCGAGCTCACGCACGCCGCCCCCCTGCTCGTCTTCAGCGCGGCCGCGCTTGGCGTGATCCCGTGTGCCGCCGTGATGGGCGAGGCCACGGAGGCGATCGCGGCCAAGAGCGGACCCGGTATCGGCGGCCTCCTGAACGTCACGTTCGGCAATGCCCCGGAGCTGATCATCGCTTTCTTCGCGCTGCTCGAGGGCCTCCAGGAGGTCGTGAAGGCGTCGATCGTCGGCTCGATCATCGGCAACGTGCTGCTCGTGATGGGCGCCGCGATGGTGGTTGGCGGGTGGTCGCGCGACAAGCAGACGTTCAGTCAGACCGCCGCGGGCGCCCAGTCGGCCATGCTCACGCTCGCACTGGCGGCGCTGATCTTCCCGGCGATCTTCCAGCTGATCCACGGCGGCGGGCTTCCGGGCGTCGGGGACGAGCGGGTCGACTTCGGCTCGGACCTCGAGAAGCTCTCACTCGGCGTGGCGCTCGTCCTGCTCGTGAGCTACGCCGCGGGCCTCTGGTTCTCGCTGCGCACGCACCGTGCCGTCTTCAACCCGTACGGCGGGGACACCGAGGAGGAGGAGACCCACCACTGGCCGGTCAAGCGCGCGGCGATCTACCTGGCACTCTCGGCCGTGGCCGTGGGCGTGATGAGCGAGGTGCTGGTCGGCTCGATCAGCGAGGCCTCGGAGGAGGTCGGCCTGTCCGAGTTCTTCGTCGGTGTGTTCATCGTGGCGATCGTGGGCAACGCGGCGGAGCACTGGGTCGCGGTGCTGGTGGCCGCCAAGGACAAGATGGACCTGGCCGTGAACATCGCGATCGGCTCGAGCGCGCAGATCGCGCTGTTCGTGGCGCCGGTGCTGGTGCTGGCCTCGTTCGTGGTCGGTCCCGACCCGATGGCGCTCGTCTTCAACGGCTACGAGCTCGGCGCGCTCCTGTTCGCGGTGCTGATCGCCAACCTGGTCACGCAGGACGGCGAGTCGAACTGGTTCGAGGGCGTGCAGCTGCTGGCGCTGTACGCGGTGCTCGGCCTGGTCTTCTACTTCGCCTAGGGCGGCGTGGCCGTGCGGGTCGTGCCGTCCGCGTAGACGAGTTCGAGCCGGGGGACCCGCGTATCGAGCATCCCCATCTCCTCGGGCTGCACCCCGTCGCCGCCCCCGAGGTCCTCCTCGTCGATCGCTACCACGAGCCTCAGCGGGCGAGCGCCGGGAGCCTCGGGCGTCCACGGCGGAGTCATGAGGAAGTTCCAGTCGCCCTCGCCCAGGGGCCGCACGGCCTCCACCTCAGCCGCCACCAGGAGCTGGTAGGTGCGCTGGTCGGCTCCGTGTGAGGAACCGTGCCAGCTCGCGCCCCGCCGCTCGATCCGCCGGTTCACGTCCTCCAGCGGCGGGCAGCCGCCGAAGCCGCCGCGGACGCCGTTCCGATGACGCTCGGCCGAGACGATGCACACACCTCGGTCGCGCGCGAGGTACGCGACGGTCTTGTAGACGCCGTCGCCCATGGGCACCGACAGCGCCTCGCTGGCGCCTCCCGGGCCGGGGCGGAGATTCCCGATCGGCCCGCTCTCGATCCCAATCAGCTCGTCGACAACCGGGACCCCGGTGCTGAATTCGGTGAGCGCCGCGGTGGCGGCGGTGGCGGCGAGCAGGGCGCCCACCACTGCGGCGATCACGAGCGCCCGCCGTGGCGGGCGGCGACGGGAGGAGCGCCGGCGGGCCGCCCGCATCAGCTCTTCACGCAGGGCTCCGAGCGCGTCGGTCTCGATGTGCCGCGTCGTGCTCATCGTTCCTCCCTTCCGAGGCGTGCCAGCTTCGCCAAGCCTCGGCTCACGCGCTGGCGCACCGCCTCGGGGCTCGTGCCGGCCGCGGCGGCGATCTCGTCGTAGTCACGTTCGTGGATCACCCGCGCCACCACCGCCTCGCGTTCGGCGGGTGGAAGCGCCGCGGTTCCATTCGTGTAGAGGGCGGGCTCGGCGTCCAGCAGCTCCTCCACCCGCTCGAGCGCCTCGTCGGAGTAGGTGAGGCGCGCCATGCCGAGCTTCCGGCGGGCACGCGTCTCCGTGGCGGCACGGCGGCGGCTATGGGCCAGCTTGTTGCGGGCTATCCCGATCAACCAGGCGCGAGCGGGCGCCTCACCGGGGCGGTAGCGCCGGCTGGCAACGAGCGCAGCTGCGAAGACCTCCGCGGTGAGGTCGAGCGCCTCGTCGGTGCGCAGGCGCTCGTGCCGGACGAAACCAAGCACCGCTCGCACGTGACGCTCGTAGAACTCGCCGAACGCCTCCGGGTGCTGCGCCGAGAGCGCAAGCAGCTCGTCATCCGGCAGTTGCGCGAAATCCGCCACTACCTCCTACCTTCCACCGGCCGCCTATTTGTGACGTGCGGACAGACGGCTCAGCGCCTCCGCCGCCGCCCGCGCCATCCGCAGCAGCACCGGGCGGTTCACGTGGTCCGCGGTGTCGCATGCCAGGTGGTAGCACGCATCGCGCGGGCGCCCGCCGGGGCCGCGCTCGTTCGCGCCCGTGTAGAGGCCGTTCACCGGCACGCCGGCCTCTTCGAACGGGGCGTGGTCGGATGATCCGCCCGCCGCCACGTTCCCGAGCGGCCGCCCGGCAGCTCGCCGCAGCACCCGCACGAGCTCGTCGTCCCCGTCCGCGTACAGCTCCGGGACGGCGTTCGGCGATCCGACCATGTCGAGGTTGATGTAGGCGCTGATCCGCCGGCGCTCGGCGCGGTCGAGCGAGCGGACGTAATGGCGCGATCCCAGCAGGCCGAGCTCCTCCGCGCCCCAGAACGCCAGCCGCACGCGCGCGCCGGGCGGGTCGGTGCCGATCGCCTCGGCTGCTTCGATCAGCGCCGCGGCTCCGCTGCCGTTGTCGTTGATGCCGGGCCCGCCCCTCACCGAGTCGAGGTGGCCGCCCGCCATCACCACCCGCTCTCCATCTCCGCCGGGCGTCTCGGCGATCACGTTGTGGGTCACCCGGCGTCCCGACGCGGCCTCCACGTCCACGCGCACCGTGGCGCCATCGCGCGCGCGTTCGTCCGCCACCAGCACGACCGGGATGCGGATACCGGGCGCGGCGAGCGTCCCGCTCGGCACCCCGCGCCGCGTGGGCGAGTCGTCGATCACCACGAGTGCGCTCGCCCCGGCCCTCTGGGCGGTGAGCGCCTTCTCGCGGAAGAAGCACACGCCCCGGCTCACGAGCGGCACATCGCCGGCGCCGAGGCCCGCGTACTCCTCGGCCTCGCAGCCCAGGGCGAGCCGTCGCAGCCGTCCCTGCGCGCGGCCGGCGCCTGAGTAGCTCAGCACCTGAAATTCGCGTGCCTCCCGGAGCTTCCGGGCGCCGATGCTGATCGCGGCGCGCCTGAGCCCGAAGTACGGGAAGCGGACGGGCACAAGCCGCACCCGCCAGCGGGCCTCGCGCAGCCGCTGGGCCACATAGTCCACGGATGCGCGGTCGCCGGGCGTGCCCGCCGCGCGCGTGCCGCCGCTCCGGTCGGCTATCTCCTGGAGCGCGCTGAGGTGCTCGTCGAGCTCGGCTTCGGTGATCGCCCGCGGCGGGGGCGGCCCGGGCGTCTGCTCGCTCTCCCCGCCAGAGTCGCAACCCGCGAGCAGAGCCACGACCACGAGCAGGGGCAGCAGGCGCACCCCTGTGTTCTACTCGCCTGCGACCGCCGCCGCGAACCCCGATGGCGGCCTGTGCAGCTCGCTCACGCTCACGATCCGGTCCACGAGCCCGTATTCCACCGCCTCCTCGGCGCCGAAGAAACGGTCGCGCTCCATGTCCTCGTGCACCTCCTCGGCAGTCCTGCTCGTGTGCTTCGAGTAGATCTCCTCGAGCAGCCGGCGCAGCTCGAGCACCTCGCGGGCGTGGATCTCGATGTCCGAGGACTGACCCTGGAACCCCGACGAGGGCTGGTGTATGAGGATGCGCGAGTTCGGGAGCGTGAGCCGCTTGCCCGGCGTGCCGCCGGCGAGGATCAGCGAACCGGCCGACATCGCCATCCCGTAACAGATCGTCTGCACGTCCGGTCGGATGTACTGGATCGTGTCGTAGATCGCCAGCCCGGCGTGAAGCGACCCGCCCGGGGAGTTCACGTAGACGGACACGTCCTTGTCCGGGTCCTCGGACTCGAGATGAACGAGCTGCGCGACGACCAGATTCGCGATCTCGTCATCGATCGGACGCCCGATGAAGACGATCCGCTCGTTCAGAAGGCGCGAGTAGATGTCGAAGGAGCGCTCGCCGCGCGAGGTCTGCTCGACCACCATCGGGACCAGGGTGCTGTGGACGCGTCCGATCTCCATCTGAGTCTCCTCTCGTTCCGCCCGCCTGGCGGGCGCGCTAAGCTGCAACTGTCTGGTTGCACCACAATAGCAACCGTTCGGTTGCACATACGGAGGCGTTCATGGATCACACAATTGAGCGGGAGCTGACGGTGCCGGAGGAGGCCGAGGAGGTCTGGCGCTCGCTTGCCGAGCCCGAGTGGCTCGGTGACGACGCGACGATCGAGCTTCGCGAAGCCGGCGACGTGCGAGTGGGCGAGCGCGATGGCTTCGTCGAGGAGGCGGATGCCCCGCGGCGGCTCGTGTTCTGGTGGAGCGCGCCCGGCGAGGAGGCCACTCGCGTGGAGATCGACCTCGATGAGCTCGACGACGGCACGCGCGTCCGCGTGACGGAGTCGCGGCCACTCGCGATCCTGGACGGGCGCGACCTCGCCGTGGAGCTGGGCGGCGGCACGGGCCCGGTTGCGCTGGCGGGCGCGCTCGGCTGATGCCGGACCCCGCCGACGCGGTCTTCGCGGCGCTCTCGGATGGCACCCGACGCAGCCTCTACTCGCTGCTTGGCGAGCGCGGCGAGGCCACGGCCACCGACCTCGCGCGCGAGCTCCCGGTGACCCGCCAGGCGGTGCAGAAGCACCTCGGCACGCTGGCGGGCGCGGGACTCGTGGCCACGCGCAGGTCCGGCCGCGAGGTGCTCTACCGCCCCACCCCGGCGCCGATGTCGGAGGCGCTCGAGTGGATGGCTGAGGTGGGTGCGCAGTGGGACGACCGGCTGGCGGCACTCGACCGTCAACTCGCCCGCGGACGTACCGTGCCCACATGACATCGCTTGCCGTCGGATTCGGACTTGGGTTCTTCGTGGGCGCGCAGCCGGGTCCGGTCTCGCTCCTCTGCATTCGCAGCGTGCTGCGCGGAGCGCTGGCGAGCGGCATCGCGATCGGGGCCGGCGCGGCGCTGATCGACCTGCTCTACGCCGGACTTGGCCTCGCGGGCGCGGCAAGCCTGCTCGAGGCCGGCGCCCTCCACACGGCCTTCGGGCTCCTCGGCGCGCTCGTGCTCGCCGTGATCGGAGTGCGCACGCTGTGGAGCGCGTTCAGAGTGCGCCTCGGAGGCGAGTCCGAGGAGGAGGTGGCATCGCCGCGACGCGCCTTCGCGACGGCGGTGGCCGCCACAGCTTCGAACCCGCTCACGATCGCCACCTGGGCCGCGATCTTCACCGCTGCCTCCGCCGCCGCGGTGGGTGACGCCGCCAGTTCCGCAGGCGGCGCCGCGCTGATGCTGAGCGGGGTGGCGCTCGGCACGCTCACCGCGTTCACGACGCTGTCAGTGCTGGTCGCGCTGGTCCGGGAGCGCTTCGGCCCGCGCCTGCTCACGACCGTCGACGTCGTGGCCGGCTGCGGGCTGCTCGGCTTCGCCGGCGTGCTCGGCTGGCGCGCGGTCCACGAGTCCTAGCCGCCGCCGCGCTGCATCGCCGCGACGCGCTCCTCCCGGTGCTCCTCCGCCTGCGGATCGCGCCGGTCGGCCCGCACCGAGAGGACGATCCCGATCGCGAAGGCCACCGCGATCCCGGCGAGGCTCGCCACGGGGCCGATCTTCACGAAGTCCTCGATCAGCAGCTTCACGCCCACGAGCCCCAGCACCACGGCGATCGTCTCGTCGAGATAGCGGAAGCGGGCGATCAGGCTCTCCACCAGCACGAACAGCGCCCTCAGGCCGAGCAGCGCGAAGACGTTCCCCATCCAGATCAGCAGGGGATCGCGCGTGATCGCGAACGCGGCTGGGATCGAGTCAATCGCGAATGCGATGTCCGCGAACACGATCGCGGCGAGGCACAGGAAGATCGGTGTGGCCCAGCGCCGGCCGTCCCGCTTCACGAACCAGTGGCCACCGTGAAACTCGCTCGTCACGGGGTAGACCTTCCGCACCAGCCGCACCATCAGGTTCTTGTCGGGATCGACGTTCTCGGCGACCCCGCGCCAGATCCGGTAGGCGAGCACGATCAACAGAGCCCCGAGCACGTAGATCAGGACGTGCACACGCTCCAGCAGCTCCGTGCCGGCCAGGATGAAGATGCCTCGCAGCACGAGCGCCGCGACGATCCCGAAGAAGAGCAGGCGCGGGCGGTGCTCGTACGGCACGCCGAAGTAGGCGAACAGCAGCAGGAAGACGAACAGGTTGTCGAGCGAGAGCGATCGCTCGATCAGGTAGACCGTGGTGTAGGTGACGGCGTCCTCGCCGCCCTCGAGCAACAGCACCGGGATGGCCGCGAACAGGCTGAGGGCGAGCCAGCCGACCGACCACCAGGCCGCCTCCTTGAAGCTCGGCTCGCGCCCGCGCGCGAAGAAGTGCAGGTCGAGCCACAGGAAGAAGACCAGGGCAGCGATCAGCGCCGCCCACGGAGCTAGGGACCCGACATCCACGACCGGGACCTTAGAGTGAGGGCATGCTTGGCCATGTTGCAGTCGGCACCTGGAGCGGGGGGCGCTTCATGCGCTTCGGCGAGCCGATCTCCGACGAACGGCTCGAGGCGCTCCTGCGCCCCGGAGGCGGGATCAACACGCTCATCACGGCCGACGCCTACGGCGCAGGTGAGGCGGACACGCTGCTCGGCCGCGCTCTCGCCGGCGTGCCGCGGCAGGACTACGCGCTGGTCGGCGCGGTCGGCCACGACTTCTACGAGGGTGAGCGCGACGGCGCCAAGGGCTTCCCGCGCTTCACCGATCCGGGTCTGCGCGGCCCGGACGGTTACGGCGATTACCTGCGCATGGCGGTCGAGCGCAGCCTCGAGCGCTGCGGGGTGGACTCGTTCGACCTGCTGCTGCTCCACAACCCGGACCGCCGCGGCTTCGAGTCCCCGGAGGTCTGGGAGGCCCTGCGCGAGCTGCGCGACGAGGGCCTGACGCGCGAGCTCGGCCTCGCGCCCGGCCCGGCGAATGGCTTCACGCTCGACGTGATCGGCTGCTTCGAGCGCTACGGCGAGCTGATCGACTGGGCGATGCTGATCCTGAACCCATTCGAGCCGTGGCCCGGCGAGCTGGCGCTCGACGCCGCCGCGCGGCACCACGTGAAGGTCCTCACGCGCGTGGTCGACTACGGCGGGCTCTTCCACGACGACGTGCTCCCGGGCCACAGCTTCGAGGGGCACGACCACCGCGGATTCCGGCCCGAGGGCTGGATCGAGGCCGGGCGCGACCGACTGGAGCGGATCCGCCCGATCGCGGAGCACCACGGGCTCACGCCGCTACAGCTCGCGTGCCTGTGGAACCTCGCCCACGCCGCCGTCGCATGCGTGGCGCCCACGCTGATCCAGGAGCCGGGCGCGGATGCCAAGCCGATCGAGCGCAAGCGCGAGGAGCTCGCAGCGGTGCCGGCCGAGCCGGTGCTCAGCGACGAAGAGCTGGCCGAGATCCGCGCGGTGGGCGACAACCGCGGCTCCATGCTGCTGAAGGGCGCCACGCCCGATCACGAGGGCGAGGAGCGCCCGGACCGCTGGGAGCTGAGCCGAGAGCACGCCGAGCTGGCGGCCCGCTGGGGCATCGACCCCGACCGGGATCTCAGGAAGAGCCCAGCGCACGGTCTAGGGGCGCTGCAGCAACTCGGCGCAGCGCTGGAGGGCCTCGGTGTCCTCCGGGCGCGCCTTGTCGAGGCAGTCCGCGTACTCCTGGAAGTCCTGGGCCTCTGGGCTCGTGCCGTCGTCGTCCGTGGGCGGTGTGGGCGTCGTCTCCTCCGGGCCGCCCCCGAGGCCGGGCAGGGTCCCGCCTCCTCCAAGTGACGTCGTGAGGTCCGATAGCGGTCGCGGATTCGCGGGCGCCTCGATCTCCTGATCGCCATTCACCTTCGAGAGCTCGATCTCGAACTCGATCGCCCCGGACTCAATGCCGGCCAGCGATTCGCGGCTCTCCTCGGGCACCTCGAACTCGATCTTTCCCGCCACACGCCGGATGATGTCGTCGTCCTTGCCCACGTACACGTGGAAGGTGGGATCGCGCACGACCTCGCTGACCTTGCGGATGTCGTCCTCGCTCAGCGGCTTCGGCGGCGTCTGGCCGGTGGCGCCGCCGAGCGTCGAGCCGGACTTGCGCACGAACTCGTTCAGACTGCGCATCACCGCCTCGACGTCGAGCTTCCCGGAGACGTGGCGCGTCTCCACACCTGCGATCTCCTCGTCGCCCTCGTCCTTGGCTTCGGACAGCCAGCTACGCGGGTCGAGGCCGAGCGCCCGCAGCGAGCCGCGCTTGTCCTTGTTCTCCGCGATCGCGCGGTTGGCCTTCGCGACCTGGGAGGCCGGCTGCTCGTAGTAGATGTCCTGGAACTTCACGAAGGCCCGGTCCCCGGTGGACAGGAACCCGGTCGTCACGGTCTGGCCACCGCCATCCGTGCCGATCTTCAGGTCGATGTCCACCGACGGCAGCTTGTTGTCGTTGGTCCTGAATGGGCCCGAGGCGCTGATCCGCACGGGCTTGTCGAGCCCGGGGCTACCCTTCAGCTGGATCGACGCGTCGAGCTTCAGGTCGGCGCTCTTGATCGACGAGCTGAACGCCTTGTCGAGCAGGTCCTGAACGTTCTCCTTGTCGTCTCCGCCACCGCAGGAGCCAAGCGCCAGCGTGGCGAAGAGCAGGACGAGGAGCAGGCGACGCACGCGGGGCAGACTAGCTGGGCCACCGCAACTCAATGCACTTTCGGACGTTGGACATCCAGATGGGGTACTCGAAGCGACTCGCAGGGATCGCCGCAGTCGCGGCGCTCACGCTCGCCGGACCCGCCCACGCCGGGCAGGTGATCGTCGTGGACGGCGATCACGCGCAGCGCGTGGAGGATCCCGCCGTTCCGACTCGCGCGGAGGCCGCCCTCGGGATGCCGACCATGGCGAGCGCCGCCCACGTTCGGGCCCGCGCCTCCACGAAGCGCGGCCGCCGCGCGGTCTACTCGGCGTTGCGCAAGGAGCTCCGCCGCAAGCGCATCAGCAGATCCTCGTACAGGCGCTGGCGCGCAACCTACGTGCGCTCGGCCCGCACGCTCAGGCGCTTGAGCGGGGCCCGGCAGACCCAGCTGCGCTACGTGCTCACCTCCGTCGAGTCGCTGGCGCTCCGGCGCCGGCTCGGCGCAACGCGCATGCCCGTTGCCTTCCTCCAGCTCGAGCGCAACCGCCAGTACTGGCCGAGGCAGCGGTACCCGGCCCCCGGCGACCAGGTGAGCTTCCGGGGCAGCGAGATCCTGTTCCAGTACTTCGCCGGCCAGGGCCTTCAGCTGCATCCGCTCTCCACCTTCAAGAAGGCCAACCACCTGCACGGGTTCTGCGAGCGCGGGGAGTCAACCTGCGACCAGAACGCGCTGCGCCGCATCCTCGACGAGATGACGGGGCTCGCCGTCAAGCGCGGGCGGAGCTTCATCGCGTGGGAGTACCTCTTCTATTTCGGCGGTGGCACGCCGCCCTGGATGAGCGGGATGGCGCAGGCCACCGGCATCCAGGCGCTCGGCCGGGCGGCGCAGCTGCTGGGCGATCCGAAGTACCTCGAGACCGCCCGGCAGGCGCTCGGCGCGTTCGAGACCCGGCCGCCGAGCGGTGTGCGCACCACGGGCCCGCGCGGCGGGGTGCACTACCTGCAGTACTCGTTCGCACCGCGCCTCTACATCTTCAACGCGTTCCTCCAGTCGCTGATCGGGCTGCACGACTTCGGCCAGCTCGCCGACGACGACCGCGCGCGTGAGCTCTTCAGTGTCGCCGAGCCGGAGGCGCGCCAGGAGGTTCCGCTCAGCGACGTGGGCGACTGGTCGCGCTACAACTACGGCGGCCACGAGTCGAACGGCGACTACCACGAGCTGCTGCGCGAGTTCCTCCAGAGCATGTGCACTCGCCGGCTGGGCCCGCTGTACTGCGACTACGCGCGCCGCTACCGCAGCTACCAGGTCGATCCGCCCGACCTCACCTGGAAGGGGCCGGCCGTGGCGACCGAGGACCAGCCCGCCGCCATCCGCTTCAACGTGTCGAAGCTCTCGGCCATCGAGGTGAAGGTCACGAACCCGCACGGGAAGCTCGTCTTCAGCCGCCTTGCGACGTTCCGCCGCGGGGACGGCGCCTTCACCTGGACCCCGCACGGGCCGGGAGTGTTCACGGTGAGCGTTGCCGCGAAGGAGCTGCGGACGGGCCTCGGCAAGCGCGACCGCGACAGCGGTGAGATCGAAGTGGAGAACCAGCCGGGCTGAGACGACTAGAGTCCGGCCGTTCATGGCACCCCGCACCATCCTCTACACAGGGAAGGGCGGAGTCGGCAAGACGAGCGTGGCCGCCGCGACTGCGCGCAGCTGCGCCGCCGCGGGACTGCGCACCGTGGTCCTCTCCACGGACCCGGCGCACAGCCTGTCCGACTCGCTCGAGGCCCCGCTCGGAGCGGAGCCGACCCAGGTCGGCGCGAACCTGTTCGGCCAGGAGGTGCAGGCGCAGGAGGAGATGGAGCGCCACTGGGACGGCGTGCAGGGCTGGCTCGGCGACCTGCTCGCGGAGCGCGGCATCGACCGCATCTCGGCCGAGGAGCTCACCGTCCCGCCCGGGATGGACGAGCTCTTCTCGCTGCTCTGGATCAAGCGCCACCACGAGGAGGGCGAGTTCGACTGCGTGATCGTGGACTGCGCGCCGACCGGGGAGACGCTGCGCCTCCTGTCGTTCCCCGACGTGGTGACCTGGTGGCTCGAGCGCATCCTGCCCTCGCAGCGAAAGCTCGCGCCCTTCGCGCGGACGCTCTTCGACATGCCGCTGCCCGGCGAGGCCGTGTTCGACGACGTGGAGCGCCTGGCGCGCAACCTCGTGGCGATGAACGGCATCCTGCGCGACCGCTCGCGCACGACGATCCGGCTCGTGACGAGCCCGGACCGGATGGTGGTGAAGGAGTCGATGCGCACCTTCACCTACCTGAACCTCTACGGCTACCTGACCGACGCGGTCGTGGTGAACCGGCTGCTGCCCCGGGACGGCTACTTCGCTGCCTGGCGCGAGGCCCAGGATGAGCAGCTGGAGCTGGTGCGCTCGGCCTTCGCGCCGGTGCCAGTGCTCACGGCCGACTACTTCGAGCGCGAGGTTGTGGGCGATGAGATGCTCGACCGCCTGGCGGGGGCGGTCTTCGAGGACGCGGACCCGGCCGCGATCCTCTACGACCGGCTCTCGCAGGAGCTCGTTACGAACAACGGCAGCGCGACGCTGCGTGTGGCCGTGCCATTCGCCGACCGCGGAGACCTGAGCCTGAAGAAGATCGGGCTCGAGGTGATCGTCCGGGTGGGCGGCCAGAAGCGCACGATCATGCTCCCGCCGGCCCTATCCGCGTACGCTGCGGCCGGCGCCCGTTTCGAGGACGGCGCGCTGGAGATCCAGTTCACGAAGGGCACTGATGGAGCCGACTGACGAGCCGCCGCGCCCGAACGGGGAGCCCCGCCCCCCGGACCCCGCCGCGCTCTTCGTGATGCTCGACGGGATGCGCCGCATGGCGCCACGTGAGCTCGAGGGCCAGGTCACGAACCTGATCCGAGAGTTCCTGCTCACGCTTCGTTCGCTGATCGACTGGTACCTGGAGCGCCTGGAGCGCGAGCCGCACGAGCCCAAGATCGAGGACATCCCGATCGACTAGGGCACGCATCCTGGCATTCGCCTCGCGACACGGAAGTTGAAATAACGAGGCGCAACTGACGTCGCTATTGCGACCCCGTGTAATAGCGATCCCGGCAATAGCAGCGATAGCTCAAGTATTGAAATAGCGTCGCCAGCCATGATCTGAGCAGCGCGATCAGCGCCCATCACAAGGCTGCGCTGCTAGCGGGCGGCTGTCGCGCTGAAATAGCAATTTGTTGCTGCGCGGGCTATTACGTCCGGCTGCAATAACAAAGTGCGGGGAGCGACGCTATTCTTATTCAGGCTGCTTTTTGAAATAACTGCTGATGGCTCCTCGTCACGACAACCGTGCCGGTCGCTTTGTCCAACAAGGCACCGGCTATCGCGCATTCATTCCTGCAGCGCTTCCCCCGGATCCTCCAGTTGCGCTGGATCTTGAAACCGTGACGCTGCTTTCCGATGCGGATCGCGCCCTCGGTCGTCTCGACGGAATCGTCAAAACGGTTCCGGATCCGGATTTCTTCATCGCTATGTACGTGCGGCGAGAAGCCGTCCTTAGCTCTCAGATCGAGGGTACGCAAAGCACCCTGGAGGACCTCCTAGCTGCAGAGCTCGGCCCTTCGGCACAGGCGGTCCCAGATGACGTGGAGGAAATCGTCAACTACGTCTCAGCCATGAACTACGGACTGAATCGCCTCGGAGAACTTCCGTTGTCGCTGCGACTAATCCGAGAGATCCACAAACAGCTCCTCAGTGGGGTGCGCGGTGCTCACGCCAGCCCGGGTGAATTCCGGAAAACGCAGAATTGGATCGGTCCAGCGGGCGCACCTTTGGCAAGGGCGACGTTTGTTCCTCCTCCCCCGCCCGAGATGAAGGAAGCGCTGTCGGACTTCGAAAAGTACCTGCACTCAAATAGCGGACTGCCGCTACTGATCGACGTCGGCCTTGCTCACGCGCAGTTCGAGTCGATTCATCCATTTCTAGACGGAAACGGACGGGTGGGACGTCTGCTCATAACCTTCATGCTCGTTCAGCGCGAGGCGCTACGGGCACCGCTGCTCTACTTGAGCTACTACTTCAAACTCCACCGCGCCGAGTACTACGACCGACTGATGGCCGTGCGGCAGAAGGGCGACTGGGAGGGCTGGGTCCGATTCTTCCTCGACGGCATCGCCGAGACCGCCACGGAAGCAACCCGAACTGCTGAACGGATATTTGACCTTAGGGAGCGCCACCGTAGCTTTGTCATCGAGGAGCAACTTGGGCAAAATGCCCTGAAGCTCATATCGCTTCTCTTCGCGCGCCCGATCATCAATGTGAATCTCGTCGGTTCCGAGCTAGAGATTGCCTGGGGCACGGCGAACAAGCTCGTTGGACAGTTCGAAGAACTCGGGCTCATTCGCGAAACGACCGGTCAACGACGGTCACGAGTCTTTCGGTATGACCCTTACCTCGCGCTATTCGACGAGCCCGAGCCGGAGGACGACACCCAGATCCAACTAACAGAAGCGCCTGCAGAGAGCTAGCCCTCCCGGCCGCCCTCCGGGAAGCGTGGGAGGTGGCCGCCTGCGTCGCGGAGGATCAGGCTCCAGAGGCGGCGCACCTGCTTCGGGTTGCGGTGCGCGACGTTCTTGAACTCGCCGCGGTCGCGGCGGCGGTCGTAGAGGCGCAGCTCCTCGCGGCGGTTGCCGGCGATCAGGAGCCAGCGGTCGTCGCCCGCGCTCACGTAGGTGTTGTAGGCGGAGGTCCTGTAGCCGCGCTTCTTGCGCGGCTGCCTGCCGTTGAAGAGCGGCGAGAGGTCCACGCCGTTCATGCCGCGCGGCTCGTCGACGCCGAGCATCGACAGCACCGTCGGGCCGATGTCGTGCGTGGAGGCGTAGTAGCCCGTTGTCCTGCCCTTCGCCTTCCCGGCGGGATGGCGCATCGCCATCGGGATGTGGGTCAGCTGCTGGTGCATCTCCGAGTAGCGCTTGCCCACCCAGCCGTGCTCGCCCAGCAGCACGCCGTGGTCGCTCACCAGCACCACGAGCGTGTTGTCGGCCAGACCGAGGTTCTCCAGGCGGTCGAGGAAGCGTCCGAGCCAGACGTCCACGAGCGTGACCTCGGCGGCGTAGAGCTGGCGCACGCGGCGCAGCATCCGCCGGGACAGGTCGAGGTCGCTCGCGCGAGCCGCCGGTGTCTCGAAGGGCTGGATCGGCTCCAGTCCGCCGCCCACGCGCGCCGGGCCGTACATGTCCACGAGCCGCCGGGGCGCGTCCCAGGGCTCGTGCGCATCGAAGGAGTCGATCACTAGGGCAAACGGCTGCGGGCGCGTGCGAGCCCACTCGATCCAGCCGATCGCCTCGCGGAACACCTTCGCCGCGTTGTAGTCCTCCTCGCGGCGATTGCGCGGGTTCAGCGCGAGGTAGTTCGCCATTCGCCGCTCGGCGATCGTCCCCCGGAGCGCCTTCGGCAGGTATTGGTCCAGCTCCCGCCGCGAGGGGAGCCCGCGCGGCCGGCGCCGGACCGGCACCTGCCCCTCGACCAGCTCAACGCGGTCGAACTTGGCCCGGAAGCGCCTGTGCACGGGCAGCAGCAGGTGCGGGTTGTCGGTCACGTAGCCGGTCGTCCAGCCGGCCTTTCGCAGCGTGGCCGTCCACATCTCGCCGTCGCTGCCCACGGGCTCCCAGCCGGGCTGGCGCGGAAGGTCGCGCCAGCGCGGGCGCCAGCCCCGAAACGGGTAGGTCCGCGTCCCGGACATGATCGCCCGGCGGGCGGGGATCGTCGGCATGCCCTCCGGGTAGGCGTTCAGGAAGCGCACGCCCTGGCGCCCGACCTTGTCCCAGCTCGCCGTTCGAGCGCGGCTGCCGTAGATGTGGTCCGCCCGCAGGCTGTCCATCACCACGACCACCACGTTCATGCGGGCGGGCGTCTGTGCCCCCACCCCGCTCGTCCCGATCAGCGTCAGGCCAGCCGCGCCGGCTCCGAGGAGCTCGCGACGGGAGATACCTGCGGGGGCTCGCGGGCACCGCCCGCTCGCGTGTCCGTCGGGCGGCACGCCCCGGCTACCGGCCCTTGGTGATGTCGATCGAGCGGATCGCGTGCTCGTCAGGCAGCTTGTCGAGCACCTCGCGCACGACGTCGTGGACCTCGCGCTCGTCGTGTCCGAAGTCGTCCAGGAACGACTTCAGGGCGGTGTGGGTGATCTTCAGCTGGGCGGGCGTGAGGTCGAGCCGGTAGGCGATCTCGTCCGGCCCGATCAGGTGCAGCTCTTCGTCGGCCATGAGTGCCAGACAGCGTACAAAGTAGGCTTGGAGCGTGGCCAAGACCTGGGTGCTCACCGGCTCGCTCGACAACTTCCGTGCCACCCGCGAGCACGGCTTTCGCGTGATCGGCGCCAAGGAGGGCCGCCGCGGGATGGCCGAGCAGATCGCCCCCGGCGACCGGATCGTCTTCTACGTGACCGGGCTCCAGGCGCTCGGCGGCATCGTCCGCGTGACCGGCGAGATGTACGAGGATCGCGAGAAGATCTGGCCGGGGAAGCCCGGGAAGGTGGACCCGTACCCGTGGCGCTTCGAGACCGAGCCCGAGATCGTGCTCGACGAGGACGACTTCGTGCCGGCCGTCGAGCTCGTCGGGCAGCTGGAGCACATCGCCAAGTGGCCGGCGGAGCACTGGCAGCTGGCCTTCCAGGGCCAGCTCCGGACCGTCTCCGACGCCGACGCGAAGCTGCTCGAGCGCCGCATCCGCGAGGGCGCCCGCGCTGCGGTGTGATCCACGCCCGCCACTACACACTCGAGGAGGCCTCCGAGCTGCTCCCGAGGGTGGCCGAGCTCGTGGAGCGCATGCGGGTGGCGCGCAACCAGCTCGGGGACCGCAAGGCGCGTGAAGCTCTCTCCGAGGCGGGGCCCACCAACGGCGGCGGCCCGCCCGGGCGCACCGTTTCCCAGGGCTTCCTGGACCTGCGCGACTCGATGATCGAGCTGCGCGAGCTCGACGTCGTGCTGCGTGACCTCGACCGCGGGCTGCTCGACTTCCCGTCGCTCCGTGACGGCCGCGAGGTCTACCTCTGCTGGCAGGAGGGCGAGGACGCCATCGAGTTCTGGCACGAGCCCGACGCAGGCTTCGGCGGCCGCCGGCCGCTCGACGATGGCTGAGCTCGCAGGCCGTGTTTTCCGGGCCGCCCGGCTGCTCAACTTCGAGCAGCGCGTGGCTGGCGCCGCGGCAGTCCTGCTGATCGTGAGCACCTTCGGCCCGTTCGGGTTCGTCGAGGCCGGGGAGCTGTTGCTCGCGGGCGGCGTGCTCGCACTCCTGTTCGCCCGCGCCGAGGGCAAGCGCTTCCACCTGCCCTTCGGCGACGGGACGGCGATCGCCGCGGCCGGCATCTGGGCCGGCGCGTTGATCGTGGCGCGGCTGTTCGACCGCCCGCTCGGCCAGAACCTGCTCGCCATGGCGTGCGCCGCCATCCTGTTCCTCGCGGGCGCACGCGAGCGCGCCAAGCGCCCGGCCGACGACCTGCCTCCCGAGCACGAGACTCCTCCAATCCGCACGCGCCGCCCGCCACGCCGGCCGGGCGCTGCCGCCGAGGCCACCACCGAGCCGCTGCCCCCGCCCGAGTTCAAGCCCTACGAGCCGCGCTCCGGCGAGCAGCTGCATCTTGGGCCGGACGACCAGGAAGACGAAGGAGCGTCACACCCACCACGGCCGCCGTGATCTGGAGCGAGGCCGCCAACACGAGCGCCTCCGCTGAGCCGAGGCCCGTGACCACGGCACCCGCAAGCGCGGCGCCGAGCGCGAACGATCCGACCTTCACCCCCACCGCGCTCGTGAACACCTGACCGTAGAGCGACGGTGGCACGTACTGCTGGCGCACCGCGAACTGGGCGGCCAGCGCGGGCCCGTCCGCCAGCGCCGCCAGCGACACCAGCACGAGGAACAACGGCAGCGAGCCGGCGAGCGGCCAGCTGAACATCAGGACGCCGAAGATCGCGTAGCCGCCGAACACGATCCGCTCGGGCGGGAAGCGCCGCTGGATGCGCACGAGGCTCAGCGCCCCGAGCGCGGAGCCGACCGCGAAGGCGGCCCACATGTAGCCGGCCGTGCTCCGCTCCGCGCCGAGGTGGTCGACCGCGAACAGGGGGAAGGCGACGGTGAGCAGGCCGAGGCCGCACATCCCGAACGCCGCGGCGGCCGTCACGCCGCGCAGCTGCCGCACGAGCACGATCTGGCGCAGCCCATCCACGGCGATGCCCCAGAGCGTGCGTTCATCCGCGCGCTCTGGCGGCGAGTCGAGCCCCGGGATGCGCACGATCAGCGCCAGCGCCGCAATGGCAAGCCCGGCCTCGACGAGCAGCGGCGTCGCCGGGCTGGCCACCGCGGACAGGGTGCCCGCCAGCGCCGGCCCGACCACGAGCGCGGCGTTGAAGCTCGTGGTCTCGACCGCGTTCGCCGGCGGCAGCAGCTCGCCCGGCACCAGTGTCGGGATCATGCTGGTGAAGCCGCCGAACGAGAGCGGATAGGTGATGCCGGCGGGCACCACCACGAGCAGGATCAGCCACACCGGCGCGTGGCCCACGAGTACCACGAGCGCAACCAGGACGGTCGCGATCACGAGCTGGTCCACCACCATCAGCGTCCTCCGGCGCCCGGTGAGGTCGAGCCACGCACCGAGCAGCGGGCCGCTGATCAGGCTCGGCAGCGTGATCGCTGCAACGGTCGCACCCGCCAGTCCGGCGCTGTCGGTTCGGTCCAGCACGAGCAGCACCACGCCCACCGAGAACATCTCGTCCGAGACCCGCGCGAGCGTGGCCGCCGAGAGGAACTTCAGGTAGCCGGGCTGAGCGCGCAGCCCCCTCAATGAGTCGCGGTCCATCAGCGTGCCGGCGGTATCGCCTGCCGGAAGCGAAAGCGGAAGTCGGGGTCCACCTGCTTCTTGATCTCGCGCAGGCGCTCGAGGTTGGACCCGTAGTACGCCCGCTGCCAATGCTCGAGCTGCGGATCGATGTAGTTCTGGTAGGCCTCGCCGGAGGCGTGCGGGCGCAGCGCACGCCATACCCCGTTGATCCAGCGCCTGCTCGCCCTGCCCGCGGCGCCGCCATTGAAGTAGGCGAGGTACTGGAGCGAGAAGAGCATGTCGCGGTGCACGAATGCCGTTGCGTCCGCGGCCGGCCGGTTGAGCGCCCCTCCGTATGCGTCCAGGAGCAGCGCGCCGGAGCCGAGCGACGGGTTGCGCTGGCGGCGCTCGATCCAGTCGATCATCGTCGCGCGCCCCCTCGGCCCGAGCCGCTTGTGGAAGTAGTCGGACTTCGCGAAGAAGCTCGACCGCGTGGATCTGTGGCACGCGGCGAAGCCGCCGTCGAGACAGCCGGCCCAGCGCAGGACCAGCGAGAAGTAGGTCGAGCTGCCGCTGCTGAGGCTCGCACCCGCCACGCGGGTCAGCGGCCCCACCAGCCTGCGCAGCTTTGCGAGGTCGCCGAAGTACTGCCCGACTGCGGCCACGCGCGGGGGGCCGGAGCCGCCGCTGGTGCCGAGCGAGAAGATCGAGGTGAGCGCGGGCGGCGCCTCGGGGGCGAAGCGCTGCCACGCCGCCAGCGCCTCCTCCGCCTGCGACCACGGCCACGAGACGCTGAACCACGACCCGTCCCGCGCCCGGTGGGTCCTCAGGGTCAGCGCCGTGACGATCCCGAAGTTGCCGCCGCCCCCGCCGCGGCAGGCCCAGTAGAGATCCTCGTTCGTGTGGGCATCCACGCGCCGGACGCGCCCGTCGGCGGTCACGATGCGCGCCGCCAGCAGGTTGTCGCTCGTGAGGCCGAGGCGGCGCCCGGCGAGGCCGTGCCCGCCGCCGAGCGCGAGGCCGCCGATGCCCACCGACGGGCACGAGCCGGAGGGGACCGTGAGCCCCCGGCGGGTGAGCGCGCGCTGCACGTCGATCAGCTGCGCGCCCGGACCGACCGTGGCCCGGCCGCCGGCCACCCTCACCCCCCTCAGCTTCGAGAGGTCGAGCACCACGCCGTCCCCGGTGCTCGAGTAGCCCGCGTAGCTGTGGCCCCCTGAACGGGCCACCACGCGCACGTCGAAGCGATCCGCCCAGCGCACGGCGGCCGCCACGTCGGCGGTGTTCTCCACATGCACCACGGCATCCGGCCGGAGACCCTCGAAGCGGCGGTTGTAGACGATCCGCGTGCTGTCGCGCGGGACGAGCACCCTCCCTCTGACCGCCGACCGGAGCTCCCGCAGCGCCCGCTTCGAGACGCCCGCCGCCTCCGGCGGCAGCCGCAGGAGGATCGCGCCGCCGGCCGTGCCTACGAGGAACTGGCGACGATCGAGCTCGGCCATCCGGTCATTCCAGCAGACCCCTGCGCATGGCCTCCGCCACCGCCGCAGCACGCTCAGACACGCCGAGCTTCTCGTAGATGTGCTGCAGATGCGTCTTCACCGTCGCGGTGCTGAGGTGCAGCGTCGCCCCGATCTGCGGCGCGCTGAGCCCCTCGGCGATCAGTGTCAGGGTCTCGCGCTCGCGGACGCTCATCACCGGCCGGTCGTGCGGGGCGCGCAGCCTGATCTCCCCCGCGACACCCGCCTGGAGCTCGGGCGCCAGGACCGTCCTCCCTCGCGCCACGGCGGTGATGGCGTCGCACAGCTCGCGGGCATCGGCGTCCTTCGTGAGGTAGCCCGCCGCCCCCTCGGCAAGCGCGGCGTACACCTCGCCCGGCTCGGCCTGCGCGGCGATCAGCACCACGCGCGTGCGCAGGCCGTCCCGGGCCACGGCGTTCAGAACCTGCTTGCCCGACAGGCCCGCGAGCAGCCTGTCGACCACGGCCACGTCGGGCTCCTCGGCGCCTATGGCTGCGAGCGCCGCCCTGCCGTCGCCCACCTGTGCCACCAGCTCCAGCTCGGGCCGCTCGCGAATCGCGCGCGCCACCGCGTCTCTGTAGAGGGGCTGGCCGTCCGCAGCCAGAACGCGCACCCGCCGTCCTGGCCTAGCACGAAGTCCCTCACTGGGAAAGATTCATGAGTTGTACCAGTCAGCGGACCCGTTTGCTCTAAGACTCCTGAGCATGATCGTCGGGCGGGGACTCGAACTGCATCGCCACGAGCCGCGTGGGGATGCCCTCCTCCCCGGATTTCTTCAGGCGCCCGACGCTTCGCGACTCGATCTTCTCCGCCTCGGCGAGCACACCCTCGAGCAGCTTCACGAGCTCGTGCCAGCCCTCGCCGTCGAGCGTCATCGGGCTATGCGAGAGGTGCCGGTCGGTGCGCGCCTCGAACGTGCCGGCCTTGATCGCGTCAGACACGTCCTCCCAGATGATCTGAAGCGCGGAGTCCGAGATGCTCTGGCGGCCCGACTTGGGCAGCCGCTTCCAGTCCCGGTCGCTGAAGAAAGGGCGCACGAGCGCCCTGTAGTAGTGCTCGATCGCTCCCCGGCGCTGCGCCGTGTCGACGAGCTCGATGCAGTCCAGATCAAGGAGCGCGCGCACGTGATAGCTCACGTTCGGCAGGCGCTCGTGGATCGTCTCGGCGATCTCGTTCGGGCTCGCGGTCCGCTCGTTCAGGATCGCGAGGATCCGCGCGCGCATCGGGTGGGAGAGCGCCTTGGCGATCCGCGGATCGACGAGATCAAGCGTCGTGCGGGCCATGTGGCGACCTTAATCGAAAGCTGATGGTCACGACAGTGCGATCCGCCCGCTGCGAGTACGACGCGTTCGCGCCGTACTACGACGCGTTCACGGCGGGCTCCGACTACGGCGCATGGACGCGCGAGCTGCTCGGCGTGGCCGCCCGGCACGGTGTGCGCGGCGGCACGCTCCTCGATCTCGCCTGCGGCACCGGAAAGAGCTTTGCCGGCTTCCTCGAGCACGGCTATCGCGTGACCGGCTGCGACTCCTCGAGCGCGATGCTGGCCGAGGCCGCATGCCGGGCCCCGGCCACGATGCTCGTGCAGGCCGACCTCCGCGCGCTGCCGGCGCTCGGCCGCTTCGACCTGGTCACCTGCTTCGACGACTCGCTCAACTACATGCTTGACGAGGCCGGGCTCGCCGCCGCCTTCGCCGGCATCGAGCGGAACCTGGACAGCGCCGGCCTCGCGCTGTTCGACCTCAACTCGCTCCTGGCGTATCGCACGACCTTTGCGAGCCACGCGCTCAGCGAACGCGACGGGATCGTGTTCGCCTGGCAGGGATCGTCGGCGCCCGACGCCGCGCCGGGATGCGCCGCCGAGGCGACGATCGACGTCTTCGCCCCGGCTCGGGACGGTCGCTACGGCCGTGTCACGACCCGGCACCGGCAGCGGCACTTCCCGCGCGAGCGCGTGACCCGGCTGCTCGCCGACGCCGGGCTCGAGTGCCTGGCCGTTCACGGGGTCCTCCACGACTGCTCACTGGTCGAGCCCGCCCTCGAGACCGAGCACATGAAGCTGCTCTACACCGCGAGACGCGCGAAAGGAGGTGATGCCCAGTGACGATCCAGAAGACCGACAAGCCGGTTCTGCCGACTCTGTCAATCACGAAGATCGGCTGATGGGCACCGCGGCTCGGCCCGGTGCCGCCTCCGGCGCCGGGCCGAGCCCAGCTTCCGGAGGTACCAACTTGGAGAGACCGCGCCTCAAGCGCACCGCCGAGCTCGTGAGCACCGACGCCGGCGACATCTACATCCTGCGCCCGACCGACGACTCGGACCTGCGGATCGAGCAGCCCGATGCGGTCGCCCGCTCGCTGCTCGCCGCGCTCGACGGGACGCGAACAGCCGACGAGCTCGAGCGTGAATTCGGCGCGGAGCGGGCGCGCGACACGCTCGGCCAGCTGTCCGAGCTCGGCCTGCTCGACGACGCGGCGGACGACGCGCGCCTGGACGCGCGCGACGCCCTGCGCTACGACCGCCAGCTGCGCTACTTCAGCGATGTCTCGAGCGGTGAGCTGCCGCCGTCCGAGTATCAGCGGCGCCTGCGCGACGCCCGCGTGCTGATCCTCGGGGTGGGCGGGCTCGGCACGTGGGCCTCGTACGCGCTCCTGTGCTGCGGAGTCGGCGAGCTCGTGCTGCTCGACGGCGACCGGGTGGAGGAGAGCAACTTCAATCGCCAGGTCCTGTACCGCGAGCGCGACGTCGGCCGTCCCAAGGCCGAGGCGGCCGCGCAGGCGCTCGCCGAGTTCGACTCGAGCTGCCGGCTCACGGCGGTGACACGCCGGCTCGAGAGCGTGGACGCCGTGCGAGCGGCGGCCGAGGGCGTCGACTTCGTGGTGAACGGCGCCGACTGGCCCGCCCACGACATCGAGCGCTGGGTGAACGCCGCGTGCTTCGACGTCGGCGTGCCCTTCATCACGATGAGCCACTCACCGCCGGTCGCTCGCGTGGGCCCGCTGTACGTGCCTGGCACCACCGGCTGCTTCGCTTGCCAGGAGCGGACCTACCGGGAGGGGTTCCCGCTCTATGACGAGCTCGTGGACCAGCGCCGCGGGCGGGCGTCCGAGGCGGCCACGCTCGGCCCGGTCTGCGCATTCATCGGCGGGCAGGTGGCCCTCGAGACGCTCCACCATCTGACGGGGCTGTTCCCGCCCGCATCGCTCGGCATGGCATACGTCTATGACCTGAGGACGATGGAGGTGAGCCGCGAGCCGGTCCCGCGCGTGGCGGACTGCGAGGTCTGCGGGGTCGGCTAGCGCCCGGGCCCCGCGCGGTCGGCACGCGACCCGCCCCGCGCGGCACTTGTGCCACATGCATTGGCCGGTGCACGCCTCGGGCCCGAAGCACGGGACGCGGTCGCGTGTGAGGCCAAGTCCGCCACGCGCCCGTTTCGCCCCGCCGTTCCGTCCGCGAACGAACGTATGTTCGTTGGCAACAGATAAGCGCCCCGGCGACGCGACCACGTCCCGGGGCATGGCACCGAAGACAGAGCTTCGGCGCATCAACACGATACGCCCCCGCGCAACCGGCAAATCCGGTCTGCCTCCGCGTGCCTCGAACGACAGGGGGTTGGGGATGGCGCGCGTATCGGTGGAGGTTCCCGCGGAGCTCGTGGGTCGGGTGCGCGAGACGGTGCTGCTGCTCTACGAGGCCACCGCCGAGTCGCTGCACCTCTCGCTGAGGGCGCACTCGGAGGGGCGCGGCTCACTCGAGGAGGTGCGGGCCCACCGGGCTCGGCTGGCGCAGCTCGACGCGCTGGCGGGCAGTCTCGGCTGGGAGGGCGGCTCGGGTCTCGGTGGGCGGAGCACCGCGCCCTCCGGGCCGCGGCAGCTGAGCGCCCCAGTGGCACTGCTTCACGACGCCTTCTACGGGGCGCTGATCGACGCGGGCGAGCGGATGGCGGTCACGACTGACCGGGCCTGGCGCGCCGAGCTGCCGTTGGAGCATGTTCAGCACGCCGCGGCCGAGGTGCTGGCCCTACACCAGCTGCTGCGCTTGATTGAGCCGCCCTCGTGCCCGCGCGAATCACGTCCATGATGGCTTCAGTCACAACCGCCTGGGGCACCTCACGGTTCTCGTACCACCAGGCCGCGAACGTCCGGATGGCCGTTGCCGTCAGGCCCACGGCCGCCCGCTCGACGCGAAGCTTCTCGGACCCTGCCAGAAGCTCCCCGAGCGCCTGTTCGCGCTCCGCCGCGAGCCGCTCGTGCACTGCGATCAGCGCGGGCTCGGCCGGCGGATCGCGGAGGAGTAGCCGCCAGGCCGCGGGCCGCTCCGCGAAGAAGCTCAGATAGGCGTCGAGCCCGGCTTGAAGGCGAGGCTCGTCCGGATCGCTCGGCAGGGCGCTTGCGACATGCGCCAACAGGTCGCGCGTCTGGGTCTCAGCGATCGCCTCGAAGAGGCCCGCCTTCGAGCCGAAGTGGTGATACAGCACGGATTTCGCGATTCCGGCGCGCTCGCCGATCTCCGCGATCGACGCTGCGTGGTAGCCGCGCTCCCCGAACAGGTCGAGCCCTGCCTCCAACACCCGCTCCCGGCCTGGCTCGTCGGGGCGCAGCTTCGCGCGGCGTGGCATTCCAACACCCTATTAGACCGAGCGGTCGAAACCTTGATAGGTTGTTTCGACCGAACGGTCTAATCGACGGGGAGATGGAAAGTGCTTGAGGAACGAGTGAGGAGCATGCTGCTCACCGGAGCGTCCGGCGAGATTGGCGGCGAGGTGGCAAGGCGGCTCGCCGCCAATGGCGCCAAGCTGGTCCTGACCGGCCGACGGACGGCGAGCCTCGACCAACTCGCAACCGAGATCGAAGCAGCCGGTGGCGCACCCCCGCTGGTGCTGCCATGTGACCTGGGCCGTCCCGGCGCCGCCGCAGCGCTGGCGAGGCGCGCGCTCGACGAGGTCGGTCACGTGGATGTGCTGATCAACAACGCCGGCGCGAGCATCCAGGGGCTGAGCTGGGTGGTGGGTGACCGCGACAGGGCACGTGAGGTCTTCGAAACGAATCTCTGGAGCCCGCTTGCGCTGGTCACTGAACTCGCCCCGGCGATGATCGCGCGAGGAGGCGGCGCCGTGGTCAACGTGGGCTCGATGGTCCAGGTGTCGCCGTTTCCTCATCTCGGAACCTACTCCGCGTCACGCGCGGCCCTTGCGCTTGCGAGCCAGGTACTCGACATGGAGCTCGGCCCGCGCGGCATCCGAGTTGTGGAGGTGGCGCTCGGCCCGATCGACACTCCGGCCTCGCGGGAGAACCGCGTGCTGGCCGGCGCCGACGCCTGGCTCGACGGGCGTCCTGGGCTGGGGAACGTGGCAGCCGCTGCCGCAGCGATCGCAGGAGCCGCGGAGGGCGACGCCAGCGGAGTCAGGTTCTATCCCCGCGTGTTGCGCTGGCCCCACCGACTGCCAGGCCTTGGCCGTCGCTACAGCCGCCGAGCGGCAAGGGAGGCCGACCTGCATGACGAGACGATCCGATGAGGATATTGCGACTTGGGCGCACCGGGCTCCGGGTGTCCGAGCTCTGCCTCGGCACGATGACCTTCGGGGCATCCACCGACGCAGACGAGGCCGGACATGTTCTCGACCGCTTCGCGAACTCGGGAGGCAACTTCCTGGACACGGCGGTCAACTACGCGGGCGGCGCGAGCGAGGAGCTGCTGGGCCGGCTGCTCGCCGACCGGCGGGACAGAGCCATCGCCTCGCGCTCGAAACGAGCCTTCGCCGGCTACGTACCGACTACCTCGACCTCTACTGGGTTCATGTCTGGGACGGCGCAACCCCGCTCGACGAACTGGTGCAGCGGCTCGACGACGCTGTGGCGAGGGTGGACGCCTGCGGCCGGACGACCGAAGGCTCACCGAGCGCAACCTTGCGATAGCGCGAGAGCTGGTGGCCGTGGCGGCGGAGCTGGACAGCACCCCAGCCGCCGTGGCGCTGGCATGGCTGCGCTCACGAGCCCCGCGCCCGATCCCCGTGCTTGGTGCACGAACGCCCGCGCAACTCGACGAGCAGCTCGCCTGCCTCGACCTTTGCCTACCGCCCGACGTGGCCGGGCGCCTCGACCACGTCAGTGCAATTGCCCTGGGCTACCCGCACGAGCTTCTGGCTCGTCTGCGATGACGGGCGGGTCCTCGCCGTGCCGGTAGAACTCCACCGGCTCGGCGGGCAGCGGCGTGTTGCCGAGGATGAGGTCCGCCGACTTCTCCGCGGTCATCATCACCGGCGCGTAGATGTTCCCGTTGGTCACGTAGGGGAACACCGAGGCGTCCACCACGCGCAGGCCCTCCACGCCGTGCACGCGCATGCTGAGCGGGTCGACCACCGCCATCTCGCCGGTCCCCATCCTGCAGGTGCACGACGGGTGCAGCGCGGTCTCCGCGTCCTTCGCGACCCAGTCCAGGATCTGCTGGTCGGTCTCCACCTCGGCGCCGGGCGACAGCTCGCCGCCGCTGAAGGGCTCGAACGCGGGTGCGCCGAGGATCCTGCGCGTCACGCGCACGGCCTCGATCCACTCGCGGCGGTCGTTCTCCGTGGAGAGATAGTTGAAGAGCAGCGCGGGCTTCACGCGCGGGTCGCTGCTCACCGCCTTGCAGGTGCCGCGCACGTCCGAGTACATCGGGCCCACGTGCACCTGGTAGCCATGGCCGCCGCCGCCCTCGGGGAGCGTCCCGTCGTAGCGCACCGCGATCGGCAGGAAGTGGTACATCAGGTTCGGGTACTTCACCTCGTCGTTGCCGCGCACGAAGCCGCCCGCCTCGAAGTGGTTCGTGGCTCCCGGGCCGGTCCTCCGCACCAGCCACTCGAGGCCCACGAGCGGGCGCCGCTTCATCGCGAAGTAGGGCGCCATCGTTACCGGCTGGGTGGCGCTGTGCTGGATGTAGACCTCGAGGTGGTCCTGGAGGTTCTCGCCCACGCCGGGAAGGTCTGCCACCACGTCGATCCCGAGCGCGCTGAGCTCGCTCGCCGCTCCGATGCCGGAGAGCTGGAGCAGCTGCGGCGAGTTGATCGCCCCGCCACAGAGGATCACCTCACCCGCGCTCGCCGTGCGGCTGCCGCGACCGCGCCGTGAGTACTCCACGCCCACCGCGCGTCCGCCGTCGAACTTGATCTTGGTGGCGAACGCCCTCGTCTCGACGGTGAGGTTCGGGCGGTTCATCACCGGGTGCAGGTAGGCCCGCGCGGCGGAGAGCCGCTTGCCGTTGTGCACGTTGCGGTCGAACGCGGCGAAGCCCTCCTGGCGATAGCCGTTCACGTCCTCGGTGAGCGGGTAGCCGGCCTGCTGCACGGCCTCGAAGAACGCGTCGAACAGCGGTCCCTTCGCCGGGCCGCGCTCGAGCACGAGCGGGCCGTCGTGTCCCCGGAACGGATCGTCCGCGGCCGCGGCGAGGCAGTTCTCCATCCGCTTGAAGTACGGCAGGCAGTGCGCGTGGTCCCAGGTCTCCATCCCGGCGTCCGAGGCCCAGCGCTCGTAGTCCAGCGGGTTGCCGCGCTGGAAGATCATGCCGTTGATGGAGCTCGAGCCGCCGAGCACCTTGCCGCGCGCGTGGTACACGCGCCGCCCGCCCATGTGCGGCTCGGGCTCGGACTCGTACTTCCAGTCGTAGAAGCGACTGCCGATCGGGAACGCGAGCGCCGCCGGCATGTGGATGAAGACGTCCCACGGATAGTCGGAACGCCCGGCCTCCAGCACGAGCACACTGGTACCCGGGTCCGCCGAGAGGCGGTTGGCGAGCGCGCTGCCCGCCGACCCACCTCCGACGATCACGAAGTCCCAGTGTTCGCTCAAGAGCTCGCTGCCAGCTCCTGCTTCGGCGTTTCCTTCTTCGGGTCGATGAACGGCTTGTCCACCACGACCGCGGAGGTCACCCCCTCCGGCCGTTCGACCTCGAGCTCGGTGCCGAGCTCGGACTGCTCGATCGGCACCATCGCGTAGCCGATGTTCTTCTCGAGCCGCGGCGAGAAGCAGGCTGAGGTGACCCTCCCGATCTGGCTGCCGTCCTTGTGGACCGGGAACACGTCGATCATCGAGCCGTCGTTGTAGGAGCCGAGCTGCTCGCCGCCGATCTCGACGCCGACCAGCTTGCGCTTGGGGCCTTCGGCCTTGATCTTCGCCAGCGCCTCCTTGCCGATGAAGTCGGTGCCCGACTCGAGATCGACCATCCAGTCGTAGCCCATCCCCACCTCGTAGGGATTCGTGTCGTACCACATGTCGCAGCCAGGGCCGAGGGCGAGGATGCCGCCCTCGATGCGGCGGATGTGGCACGGGCCGATCACCTCGAGCCCGTGCGGCTTGCCGGCCTCCAGCACCGCGTCCCACAGTGCCACGCCGTTCTTCGACGCGTCGTAGAGGTAGATCTCGAAGCCGAGCTCCGACGTGTAGCCGGTGCGCGACACGAGCACCTTCATTCCGTTCAGCTCGTACGGCCGCAGGAAGTAGTACGGGATGTCGAGGATGCTGTCGCCGAACAGGTCGACCATCACGTCCTTCGACTTCGGCCCCTGCACCTGCACGGGCCCGACGTCGATCTCCTTGATCGTCACGTCGTGGCCCGAGTTGTGGGCCACTCCGCGCGCCCACAGCTCCACGTCGCTGTCGGCGAGCGACAGCCAGAAGCGGTTCTCCTCCACGCGCAGCAGCACGGGGTCGTTGATGATCCCGCCGTCGGGCAGGCACAGGAACACGTACTTGCACTGCTCGACGGCGCACTTGTTCAGGTCGCGGGCCACGAGCAGGTTGGTGAACTCGAACGCGTCCGGCCCGCTGATCTCGATCTGGCGCTCGACGCCGACGTCCCAGAGCGTCACGCCGTTCAGCAGGTGCCAGTACTCCTCGACCGGGTCGCCGTAGTGCCGCGGGTGGTACATGTGGTTGTAGACGCTGTACAGCTGGACGCCATGCCGGCGCGACGCGTAGAAGTACGGCGACTTCCGGATCCGCGAGTACAGCATGATCCCCGGGTTCTCGTTCACCTGTGTCAAGGGGTCTCCTCCTCGTTTGTGAGGCGGTCGATCAGCTGTCGCCGCCAGTTCTCGGTCTTCTCGATCTCGTTGAAGGTGTACACGTGCACTCCGCTGACCCTGGCTGCCGGGTCGGCGAACGAGGGAGCCAGCGCCACCAGCAGCTCGGTGGGCGTGTAGGTGCGCGGCGCAAGGAAGCGGCGCAGCAGGCCGCGCTGCCCGCGCAGGAAGCGGACCGACTGCCCCAGCCCGATCCTCAGCGAGGTTCGGAGCAGCTTGCGGGACTCCACCGCGCCGGGGACGCCGATCCAGATCGGCAGGGAGGTGCCGCGCTCGCGCACGCGCTGGATCCAGGTGCGGATCACGTCCGCGTCGAAGCAGATCTGGCTGACGATGTAGGTGGCCATCGGCTCCTTCGCGAACATCGCCTCGATCGTGGTCTCGTCGCTGATGAAGTGGTGGCTCTCGGGGTAGCCCGAGATGCCGACCTCGGCGAACCCCTTGTGCAGCCCGGCCATGGCGGCGAGGAGCTCGGCGGCGCCCTCGAACTCGCCCGCCGGCTGGCGCGCGTCGCCGGCGATCACGAACGCCTCGCGAACCCCCGCGTTCTGCAGCCGCAGGACGACCTCCTCGAGGTGCGCGCGGTCGGCGATCAGGCGAGCCGCCAGGTGCGGGACGACCTCGTAGCCGCGCGGCGCGAGCTGCTCGGCCAGCCCGAGCGTGGCCTCGAGCCCCAGCGACGGCGAGGACGTGACCGTGACCTTGCGGCCCGCGGGCAGGTGGTCGACCACCTCATCGGCGATCCCGGCGAGTGGCAGGACCTCGTAGCGCGGCCGCTCGAGCGCCTCGACCAGGGACGGGCCGGCGGCGGACGAGCGCTCCGGCGTGCGGACGTCGGTCATGGTCATGGGGCGACGGCGGGGGGCACCTCAGGCCTCACGCGTCCTGATATATCAGGTCCCGGGCTCGGCGGTCAAACTCAGTTTCCGGGCTCGGCGGTCAACCCAACCCGGGCTCCGCGCTCAACCCAGCCGCCCGAGCGCCTCGTCGAGGCTGATCCGCCGGTAGGTCTCCACGGGCACGCCGTCCTCGACCAGGTCACGGCGACCGGCGAGAACGCGCTGCCGCGAATCGCGGTCGACCTCACCGGCGCGGGCGGCGATCGCATCGGCGCGCTCCTCCTTCCCCTCAGCCCGGAGCCCGGCGATGCGCGTCTCCGGGTCCAGGATGGCCTCGACGTAGCCCTCGGTCACCGGGTTGCCGGCAATCCGGACGTCGGCGCCCTCCACGCGCCCCGACGGCGAGTACGCCAGACAGGTCTCGATGCGGGTCCGCGCGCTCGTGAGCGCGGCCTGGTCGGACGGCGGCTCGCCCGCGGCTCCGTCTTCGACCACGAGCCGCGTGACGGCGCGATCGTTCACGGCCTCGAGCACGCGGTCGGCGCCGGCCGGCACCACCACCTCCTTGTGCCGCGGCCAGACGTCGAGCCGCCCGTGGTCCCCGAGTGGCCGCCCGACGTGGAACAGGAAGTAGTCGGGGTACACGACGAAGTCGGGCCCGCGGGCGCGCTGGATGTCGTAGAAGGCGGTGATCGTGGCCGTGATGAGCGCGCTCGCGCCGACCGCCCCGCAGGGCTGGGTCAGAACCACGCCCAGCCGGTCCTGCTCACCGAACCCCTCGAACAGCCCTTCGAGCGCTGTCGCGACGCCGCCGACCTCGATCTCGAAGGACGAGCTGCTGAGCTCGCGCGACGAGTGCATTCGTGTGATATATCAGGTTCCTGGCCAGCCCCGACCCCGAGGTGATCCCCGTGGCAGACGAGTCCGGAGCAGCGAGTTCCCTGCCGCCGCAGGCGCGCGCAGTCGTGATCGGCGCCGGGATCGTGGGCAACTGCCTGATCGGCCACCTCGCTCACCTCGGCTGGACGGACCTCGTCCTCATCGACAAGGGCCCTTTGCCCAACCCGGGCGGCTCGACGGGGCATGCGTCGAACTTCATCTTCCCGGTGGACCACTCGCGCGAGATGACGGACCTGACCGCGGACAGCGTCCGTCAGTACGAGCACCACGGCGTCCTGACGGTCTGCGGCGGGATCGAGGTGGCTCGCACCGAGGAGCGGATGGAGGAGCTGCGCCGCCGGATGGCGTCGGCGAAGGCGTGGGGCATCGAGGGCTGCTCGCTCGTCACGCCCGCCGAGATCAAGGAGCTGGTGCCTTTCGTCAACGAAAGCATCCTGCTCGGGGGCTTCTACTCCGAGGGAGTGGGCGTGGTCGACTCGCTGCGCATGGGCACGCTGATGCGCGAGCAGGCGCAGGAGACCGGCGCCGCGGTGGTCTCGGCCAACACCGAGGTGCTCGGGATCGACGTGGAGGGCGGCCAGGTCAAGCGCGTGCGCACCGACCGCGGCGACGTGGAGGCCGAGTACGTGGTGATCGCTTGCGGGGTCTGGAGCCCGCGCCTGGCGAAGATGGCCGGCGCGTCGATCCCGCTCACGCCGGCGGTCCACCAGATGATCGACGTGGGGCCGGTGCCCCGGTTCGAGAAATCCAAGAGCGCGATCGAATTCCCGATCGTGCGCGACATGGACACGAACATGTACGAGCGCCAGGACGGCAGCGGCCTCGAGGTGGGCTCATACGCCCACCGGCCGATCCTGCACGACCCGGATGAGATTCCCTCGATCGATGAGTCGGCCACCACCCCGACCGAGCTGCCCTTCACGCAGGACGACTTCCTCCAGCAGATGGAGGACGCCCTCGAGCTGGTGCCGGAGATCCTGGGCGACGAGTCAGTGGGCATCAAGTACGCGATCAACGGGCTGCTCTCGCTCACGCCCGACGGGCTGCCGATCCTCGGCGAGACCTCGGAGGTGCGCGGTCTCTGGTCGGCCGCCGCGGTGTGGGTCAAGGAGGGGCCGGGCGTGGGCCGCGCGCTCGCCGAGTGGATGGTGAAGGGCGAGCCCGAGATCGATCTCCAGGCGTCCGATGTCGCTCGCTTCTACGAGCACCAGAAGACCGCCGAGCACGTGCAGGGCCGCGCCGCCGAGGGCTTCAACAAGACGTACGGCATCGTGCATCCCGGCGAGCAGTGGGAGTCGGCGCGCCGCGTGCGCCTCTCGCCCTACTACGAGCGGGAGGCGAAGCTGGGCGCGGTGTTCTACGAGGCCGCCGGCTGGGAGCGCCCACACTGGTACGAGTCGAACAGCGGGCTGCTCGAGGAGTTCGGCGACGAGGTGGGCTCGCGCGAGGCGGAGTGGGACTCGCGCTGGTGGTCGCCGATCATCAACGCCGAGCACCTGGCGATGCGCGACCGCGCCGCGATGTTCGACCTGACCGCGTTCTGCGTGTTCGACGTCGTTGGGCCGGGCGCGCTCGAGTGCGTGCAGAAGGTCTCGATGCGCCAGATGGACGCCAAGCTCGGCAAGGTGGTCTACACGCCGGTGCTCACGCCGAACGGCGGCTTCCGCTCGGACCTGACCGTGATGCGGCTCGGCGACGAGCACTTCCGCGTGGTCACGGGCGGCGCGCACGGGATGGCCGACCTGAAGTGTTACCGCGACCACCTGCCGGACGACGGCACGGCTCAGGTGTTCGACCTCACCTCGAGCTGGACCACGCTCGGGCTCTGGGGCCCGCGCGCTCGCGACATCATGCGCGAGCTCACCCGCGACTGACATGTCGCATGAGGGGTTCCCCTTCGCCACCTGCCGCGACATCGAGATGGGGCCGCTGCGCGTGCTTGCCTCGCGCATCTCGTACGTGGGCGACCTCGGCTGGGAGCTGTACGTGCCGATCGAGCAGGGCGCGCGGCTGTGGGACATGGTCGCCGAGGCCGGCGAGCCGCACGGGATCGTGCCGGCCGGCATCGGGGTGTACGGCACCACCGGCCGGCTCGAGAAGTGCTACCGCGCGTTCGGCTTCGAGCTCGACGGCGAGTACAACGTGGTCGAGGCCGGCATGGCGTGGGGCAAGGTCAAGGACCAGGACTTCGTGGGCAAGGAGGCGCATGTCCGCCACCGTGAGGAGGAGCCGGCAACCGTGATGTGCACGCTCACGGTGGACGACCACACCTCGGCCAGCGGCGTGAAGCGCTACATGCTCGGCGGCGAGCCGATCGTCACGCGCGACGGCGAGCCGCTCGTGGATGCGCACGGCCGCCGCTCGTATGTCACGAGCGCGGGCGCGGGCCCATCGGTGGGCAAGCACATCCTGCTCTCCTACCTCCCGCCCGAGTACGCGAACGTCGGACAGGAGCTGGCGGTCGAGTACATGACCGAGCGCTATCCGGTGACCGTGGAGTGCGCGGACTCCACGCCGCTCTTCGACCCGGACAACGAGCGCGTCAAGGCGGCGGACCCGATCCCGGCATGAGGATCCTCGTCTGCGTCAAGCGCGTGCCGCTCACGGGCGGCAAGATGGTGTTGACCGCCGACGAGCAGGCACTCGAGACACGCCACCTCGGCTTCACGATCAGCCCGCACGAGGAGTGCGGCGTGGAGGAGGCGGTCCGGCTCGTGGAGGAGCACGGCGGCGAGGTCACCGTTCTGACGCTGGGCCCGGCCGAGGCCGAGGAGCAGATCCGCGACTCGCTCGCAAACGGCGGCGACCGCGGCGTGCACCTCGTCACGGACGGCGAGGAATGGGACCCGCAGGCCACCGCCGCGGCGATCATCGACAGCGTCAAGGACGAGGAGGCCGCGGGCGGCGGCTTCGACCTGATCGTGTTCGGCAACGAATCGGCCGACTCCGGCAACTACCAGGTCGGCATTCGCGTGGCCCACGCGCTCGGGCGGCCGGTGGCGACCGGACTGAAGGGTCTGTCGGTGGCCGACGGCCGCGCGCGCTGCGAGCAGGAGGTGCCCGGCGGCCGCGACATCTACGACCTGCCCCTCCCCGCCGTCGTGAGCGTGCTCGAGGGCATCAACCTGCCGCGCTACCCGTCGGTGCCGGCGAAGCTGCGGGCGCGCTCGAAGCCGGTCGAGCAACGCAACCCGGAGCGTCCGGCTGCACGGCTCGAGAAGCTGCGCCTGGTCGTGCCGCCGGGGCAGGGCAAGCAGGCGGAGGTGCTCGGGCAACGGGCCCGGACGCCGCGCCGAAGGTGGTCGAGATGATGCGCGACATCGGGGTGGCCTGATGAGCGTTCTGGTGCTCGTGGAGCCCGACGAGGAGCTCTCGCTTCAGGCGCTGTCCCTGGCACGCGACCTCGGCGAGCCGCTGCACGCACTGGCCTTCGACGCCGCCGAGCTGGGCGCATACGGCGTCGAGACCGTGCATGTCGCGGAGCACGACCAGCTCTCCTCCTACGCGCCGGGCGCGTGGGCAGCCTGCCTCGACCAGCTCATCGACCAGATCCAGCCCACCGCCGTGGTCGCCGCGGGCACGAACCGGGGCAACGAGGTGCTCGCTCACCTCGCCGCCCGCCGCGATCTCCCCTTCGCCGCCAACTGCACCGCGGTCGGGAGTGACGGGACCGTTACGAGGGTGCGCTGGGGCGGAAGCCTTCTCGAAGAGTCGCGCATCAACTCGGAGCTGAAGGTTCTTTCGGTCGCCCCGCACATGGTCGAGGCCACGAGCGTCAACGGATCAGCGTCGAACGTCGAGAGCTTCGAGCCCGAGCTGGGCGAAGAGGTCGTGAGAGTGGTCGAGCACGCCGAGACGCCCACGGCGGGCATCTCGCTCGCCGAGGCGAAGGTCGTGGTGAGCGGCGGCCGCGGCGTCGGCTCGGCCGACGGCTTCGGGATCCTCGAGGAGCTCGCCGGCCTCTTGAACGCGGCGGTCGGCTGCTCGCGGGTCGTGACGATGGCCGGCTGGCGGCCGCACACCGACCAGGTCGGCCAGACCGGCACGAAGGTCGCACCCGACCTCTACATCGCGTGCGGCATCAGCGGCGCCACGCAGCACATCGCGGGCTGCAAGGGCGCGAAGAAGATCCTCGCCATCAACTCCGACGCCGAGGCGCCGATCCTCGCCAGCGCGGACTACGCGGTGATCGGCGACCTCACCGAGATCGTGCCCGCGATCACGGCCGAGCTCAGAAAGGCGCAGTCCTCATAGGCGTAGCGCTGGGAGCGCTCGCGCTCGCCGCCGTGCTGGCGGTCGGCGGCACGCTGTTCGGCCGCCGCGCGAAGCTGCTCGTGGACCTCGTGAGGCTCGGCAAGCCGGTCGATCGCTTCGACGACGTGCCGAAGCGGGTCAGGAACGAGGCCGTGATCGTGCTCGGCCAGAGGAAGCTGCTCCAGCGCCTCGTGCCGGGCCTGATCCACGCCGCCATCTTCTGGGGCTTCCTGGTGCTCTTCCCCACGATCCTGATCGCGATGATCGGCGCCGTGAGCCGCCACGCCACGCTGCCGTGGCTCGGCCACCAGGGCTGGTTCGCGCTGATGGTGGACGTGTTCGCCGTGCTCGTGCTGGTGGGCGTGATCGGGGCCGTGGCGATCCGCAAGATCCAGCGCCCGGCGCGCTTCGAGGGCAGCCATCTTCGCGAGGCCGACCTGATCCTCGCGCTGATCGCCGGGATCGTGACGACGCTGCTCTGCTGGCACGCGTCGCGGATCGCGCTCGGTCTGAACGAGTGGCCGGAGTCGTCCTCACCGGTATCGAATCTGGTGTCGGGGCTGTTCGGCGACGGCGGCGTCGTTGCGGAGGGGGAGGCGGTGCCTCCCCCTCATGGCATCCCGGGTCCTGGAGCGCGTCTTCGTGTGGGCGCACGTGCTGATCATCGTCAGCTTCCTCGCCTACCTGCCGCACTCGAAGCACCTCCACATCGCCACCGCGGCGTTCAACGTCTACTTCACCAGCACACGCGCGCGCGGGCGGCTCGAGCCGCTCCGCTTCGACGTGCCCGAGGAGGAGATGCGCTTCGGCGCCGGCACGGTGCCGGACCTGACCTGGAAGCAGACGCTCGACACGTTCTCCTGCACCGAGTGCGGACGCTGCCAGGACGTGTGCCCCGCGTGGACCACCGGCAAGGAGCTCTCGCCGAAGCTGCTGATCATGGCCCTCCGCGACCAGGTGTTCGAGGAGGGCCCGAGGCTGATCCGCGGCGAGGACGGCTTCGAGCCGTCGCCGCTCGTGCCGAACGCGGTGACCGAGAACGTCGTCTGGGACTGTGTGACCTGCGGCGCCTGCGTGCGCGAGTGCCCGGTGTCGATCGAGCACGTGGACCACATCATCGACCTGCGCCGGCACCTCGTGATGATCGACTCGTCGTTCCCCACGGAGTCGGAGCAGATGCTGCGCGACGTGGAGCGGGCCTCGAACCCGTGGGGCAAGCCCCAGACAGAACGCGCCGACTGGGCCGCCGAGCTTGGCGTGCGCGTGCTCGAGCCGGGCGACCCGGCTCCCGAGGTGCTCTATTGGGTGGGCTGCGCGGCGTCGTTCGACGAGCGCGCGCGCACGGCCGCCCAGTCAACGGCCAAGCTGCTCAAGGCCGCCGGGGTGGACTTCGCGATCCTCGGCCCGCGCGAGTCGTGCACCGGCGACCCCGCGCGGCGGATCGGCAACGAGTACCTCTTCCAGGCGCACGCGGAGCAGAACGTGGGGACGCTGAACGAGGCGGGCGTCACCAAGATCGTGGCCAGCTGCCCGCACTGCTTCAACACGCTCGGCAACGAGTACCCGGACTTCGGCGGCGACTACGAGGTCGTGCACCACACCGAGCTGCTCGCGGACCTGGTGCGCTCTGGTCGCCTCCAGGTCAACAGCGGCAATGAGGGGATCACCTATCACGACTCGTGCTACCTGGCCCGGCACAACGACGTTCTGGAGGGTCCGCGCGAGCTGGTCGAGGCGGTCGGTCAGCCGATCGAGATGGAGCGCAGCGGCAAGCGCACGTTCTGCTGCGGCGCCGGCGGCGCCCACATGTGGATGGAGGAGCGCGCCGGACATGATCAACGAGGAACGCGTCCGCGAGGCGGCCGAGACCGGCGCGGAGACGCTGGCCGTGGCCTGCCCGTTCTGCACGGTGATGCTGGACGACGGCGTCAAGTCGCGCGGCGACGACCTGCGCGTGGTGGACGTGTCCACGCTGCTGGCCGAGTCGCTGGAGGACGACCGCTAACGGTGAAAGGCTGGGTGCACAACTCGCCTTTCGAGCTCGTTCGGCGGGGGGGTTGGCGTCTTGCGCCCCTATTTGAACGACAACGCGCCCACCCCCGCTCCGCACGCCGGGGTGTGGCGAGTTGTCGACCCCCAAACGGGTGACCCCTCAATGCCCGCAGTTAGCCCGGCTGGCACACCGCCAGGCGCCGGCGGCCCTAGACCCGCCGCGCTCCCGGCTGGCCGTCCTCGACGACAAATGACGCGAACGTGGACACCGGCGCGTTCCTCGTCGAGACGGTCGGCACCATCCGCAGGTCCGTCCGCCACTCGTCGCGGTCGAGCCTGCAGCGCACGTACCCGCGGCGGTCGCCGTCGAAGAACTGGATGTGCGGGTTGAACGGGATCATCGGGCCGTAGTACGGGCCGTACACCGGAAAGTCGCCGTTCGACGAGATCGAGGTGCCCACGAACTCCGTGGCGACGACCGGCGCGTCCTCGTCGTCAAAGTCGACCTTGAGGTCGTTCACGAAGGTGGAGTGCCAGTCGCCGGTGATCACCACCGGGTTGCGCACCCTGGACTTCTGGATCCGCCTGAGGATCCGCGCCCGCTGGCCCGGCCAGCCGTCCCACGCGTCCTGCCAGAAACGGTTGCCCTCCGCGTCGTGCTTCAGCTGGCCCATCATCACGCCGTTGGCGATCACGTTCCAGCGCGCTCGCGACCGCTGGAGGCCGTCGAGCAGCCAGCGCTCCTGCTCGTGTCCGGTCATCGTCGCGTCCGGGTCGAAGCCCGCGTCACACGGCGGCTGCTCGCCGTCGCCGCACGGGTTATCGGTGCGGTACTGGCGCGTGTCGAGCACGCTGAAATTGGCGACGTCGCCGTAGGCCAGCCGGCGGTATAGCTGCATGTTCGTGGGCCGCGGCCGCGAGCTGAGCGGCACCGGCAGGTTCTCGAAGTAGGCCTGATAGCCGTTGGCCCGCCGCTGGACGAACGCCGCGCTCGTGTCCGCGAACTCGGGATAGATGCCGGAGTAGTCGTTGGCGACCTCGTGGTCGTCCCAGGTCACGATCCACGGGAACCTGCGGTGCGCCTCCTGGAGGTCCGGGTCGGTCTTGTAGAGCGAGTGCTGGAGCCGGTAGCGCGCGAGCGTCTCGCACTCCGGCGCGAACGACGCGGGAACGTTGGCGTTTCGCACGCCGCCGGAGCCGACCCCGTACTCGTAGATGTAGTCGCCGAGGTGGACGACGAGGTCCAGGTCCTCTTCGGCCATGCGCCCGTAGGCAGAGTAAAAGCCGTCGTCCCATTTCTGGCACGACGCGAACGCAAACGTCAGCTCGCGGACATGTTCGCGCGAGCCCGGCGTGGTCTTCGTGCGTCCGACCGGGCTGGCGTCGCCGTCGGTGAGGAAGCGGTAGTAGTACTCGCGGCCCGGCCGAAGGCCCCGCACGTCCACGTGCACGGAGTGCCCAAGCTCGGGCAGGGCGGCGACGTTCCCGGATCGCACGACGTTCCGGAAGCGGGAGTCGGACGCGAGCTGCCAGCGCACCCTCACGTCGCGAGCCGGCATCCCGCCACCTTCGACGAGCGGCTCCGGCGCGAGGCGCGTCCACAGCGAGATGCCGTCCGGAGTGGGGTCACCGGAGGCCACGCCGAGCCGGAACGGATAGGCGCGCAGCTTCGGGTACGCCATGGCGAGGTCGCCGCGCAGCTGGGCGTACGCTGCCGTGCCCGCCAGGGCGCCGGTGAAGGCGAGGAACCTCCGACGGTCGATCACGCAGTCGTTCAGCTCGGCCAGTGTCCGGCGTGGATCAGACATCTCTCCCCCTGTCTCCTGGGCGTGCTTCGCTCCGCGTGGTATATCACCGTAAGCTCGCTCGCACGCGATGGCCGCCGAACCCTCGCCCACCCCGGTCCCTGACACCTCGGCCACGCGGCTGGTGGCCGAGCGCGCCTACCTCGAGCTGCGCAATCGCATCGTGACGCTCCATCTCCCTCCCGGGACGGTGCTGCGCGAGGACGAGCTGATGGACGAGATGGGCATCGGCCGGACCCCCCTGCGCGAGGCGGTCAAGCGCCTGGCGCTCGAGAACCTCGTGGACGTGCAGCCGCGCCGCGGCACGTTCGTCTCCCCGGTGGAGGCCGCCGACATCGTCAGCATCACCGAGGTGCGTGCCGAGCTCGAGGGGTATGCCGCGGAGCTGGCCGCGCTGCGTCTCGACCCCGAGGGACACGCCACCGCTGAGACGCTCCTGCACGAGGTCGAGCATCTACGTCGACCGGACGACCAGGACTGGCTGATGCGCTTCGACGAGAGCATCCACCGGTTCACCTGGGAGGCCGCCCGCAACCCCTATCTGGCCCAGACGCTCGAGCGCTACTTCACTCACTCGCTGCGGATCTGGTACGTGGTGCTCGACCGCGTGCCGGGCCTCGGCCACGCGGTCCACGACCAGACGCAGCTGCTCGAGGCGGTGCTGGACCGCAACGGTCCGCACGCACGCACGATCATGCGCGAGCACGTGCTCGCGTTCCAGCGCGAGATCCTCGTTGCGTTCAGCCGGACCTGAGTCCCCCGGGCCCGTGCCACAGCTGCCAGGCGCGCAGGTTCCAGCGCGCTCGCGTGAGCGCGCGCACGGTCCCGTGGCCGCGGGCCTCGAGGTGAGTCGCCATGGCGAGGAAGGCCTGCGCGGCGGTGAGCGCGTCCCCCTCGGCCTGGTGCGGACGATGCGCGGGCAGGCCGAGCGCCGCGGCGATCGTGGAGAGGCTGCACGTGCCCGGGTCGCGCTCGCCGCGCTTGACGCTCAGCAGCCGCCACAGGACCGCCGTGTCCACGAACCGGCGCGGCAGGGGGCACCCGGCCTTGCGCAGAAACGTGCGCTCCACCCAGCTGGCATGCACCACAGGGATCCGCCCGCGCATCTGTGCCGCCAGCGGTGCGAGCGCCTCCGGCGCGCTCGGAGCCCCGGCGAGGTCCACCTCGCGCAGGCGGTGGATCTCGAGGGCAGCGCTCGTGGACGTGGCCTGCGGACGCACGAGACCGTGAACCGACTCCGACACGATGATCCGGGAGAACTCGATCGGGATGCCGGCGAACGAGATGACCTCGTCGCGTTGCGGGTCGAGCCCGGTCGTCTCGACGTCGATCGCTATGAACCGCGCCTCGCGCCACGACCGGTTTCGGAGCGGTGTCAACGGAGCTGGAAGCCGTACTCGTTGGCGACGCCCCGCTGCACCCGCGCGACCGCGCGGAAGGCCTCCTTCAGCGAGGTTCGGGCAAGCGGCGCCAGGCTCTTGGGCTGCGATCAGGTCATCGGGATCGATGCCCTCTCGGAGCTGCCCCACCTGGTGCTCCATGCGGAGCGCGGAGAACAGCTCAAAGGCGTCGCGCAGGTTCGTGGCGTCGTCCGGGCTGAGAGTTCCGGCCTCGAGCGAAGCCTTGAGGCGGGCCCGGGTGGAGGCCGCGCTGACGCCGGCCCGCAGACCGCTCCAGCGCGCCAGCGACTCGATCGGGAGCAACCCGCGGCGCTTGATGTCGAGCACGCCCTTGCGCTCACCGCTCGAGTGGAGCACGAAGTTGCGCATGAACCCGGTTGGCGGGCGCTCCGCCACGGCGGCCGAGGCCAGCCTCCGCAACAGCAGCTTGCGGTCGGGAGCCTCCACGAACGCCCGGGCCAGATGGCCCGCCATCGCCGTGGAACCCCAGACCGCATCGGCCTCCACGACCACCGAGAGCAACAGCAGGCCGCGGTCGCGATCGGGGTGCTCGATCCAGGTCCGCGCAGCCCGCTCCCACTCCTTGACCGAGCGGGCGAATAGGGGGTTGGACGCGACCGCGCCCTTGGTGTCCGGCTCGAACCCGCACCGCCCGAGTCCCTCGAGCACGTGCTCGGCGAGCGCGGCAATGGCGCGCTTTATCTCGGGGTCGTCGTCGGGGCCTTCCCACACGATGGCGCTGTCCACGTCGGAGCTTGGGAACGGCTCGAAGCGGCCGAAGCTGCCCGTGGCCAGCCACGTGTAGGGCACAGGCGGACGGCCCAGGTCCTGATGCGTGAACTCGATCATCCGCCGCGTGACCGCGTTGTGGATGCTCGCGATCGCGCGGCTGATCGACACGGGCGCGAGGCCGGCGTCGAAGAGCGCGATCACCGTGTCAGGAAGGTCGGCGGCCGCCTCGGCCATCTCGTCTGCATCGCTGCTGCGCGCGACTGCGGCGCGCAGCCGGAACGGCGCGCGTCGCTCGTTCGCCATCAGGTCCACGTCGTCCAGCACCCCGAGCAGGCGCCTGCCGGCCGTGAGCACCGGCAGGTGCCGGATCCCCTGGTCGAGCATCTCGAGCAGCGCCTCGGTGGCCGTGCGGTCGGCGGCCACGGTCCAGGCCGGGGCGGTCATCACGTCCGACAGCGGGGTCTCCGGCCCCGCGCCCGCGGCCACGACGCGAGTGCGAATGTCGCGGTCGGTCACGATCCCGAGGCCGTCGTCCAGCTCCACAACACGCATTATTTGGGGGTGAACGCGGTGATCCTGGGCACGCGTGCTGATCGCCTGCACGACGCGTGATCAACGCGCTCGGCGTGCAAGCTGATGTCGCGCATAACAGCAGCGGCGTGTTCATCGAGCTGATCGCGGCGGTGGTCCTGATCGTCGCGCTGGCGGTGAGCATCGAGCGCGGGCCCGACGTGGTGTTCGAGACGCAGGGCACGGGCGAGGGTCACGACTGGGGCTACTTCGGCGCCTTCCTCGCGGCGTCGCTTGCCTCCGCCTACGTGATGTACGGCTTTGACACGGCGAGTTCGCTGGGAGAGGAGAAGAAGGACTCGTGTCGCACCGCGTCGATCGCGATCTTTCGCGCGGTTATAGTCTCTTTCTTTCTTGGTGGGCTGTTCTTTCTGTTCGCGTTGATGTCGTGAGCGAACATCAACGCGTTCGAGATCGGCGAGTTCGGTGGTCTCCAGTACATCACGATCGGCAGTCGGACGCCGTGCCCGACCCGGCGCCGTGAGCACGCGGATGTTCATCGACGGCGAGTGGCGCGACGCGACCAGCGGCGCCACCGTCGAGGCCACGAGCCCGGCCACCGGCGAGTCACTCGGCCCGGTCGCGGAGGGCGACCGCGCGGACGCGCGCCTTGCCATCGCCGCCGCCAACGCTGCGTTCCCGGCGTGGGGCGCGCGTACCGGCTTCGAGCGCGGGGAACTGCTCCATCGCGCGGCCGACGTGATGGAGCGCCGCAGGGACGAGCTGGCTCGCGTCCTAACGCTCGACCAGGGCAAGCCGCTGAAGGCGGAGGCCGAGGGGGAGGTCGGCGAGCTGATCGAGTTCTTCCGGATGGCGGCCGAGGACGGCAAGCGCGTGGAGGGCTCGATCCCGCAGAGCGCCGCCCCGGGAAGACGCGTGCTGCTGTTGCGCCGCCCGCTCGGCGTGCTCGGCCTCATCACGCCGTGGAACTGGCCCTACACCATGCCGGCCGAGGTGCTCGCGCCCGCGCTCGCGTGCGGCAACACCGTCGTGTGGACCCCCGCGCCCTCGACGGCGGTGTGCTCCGGCGTGCTTGCCGAATGCGTCGCGGAGGCCGACCTGCCGCCGGGCGTCTTCAACTTCGTGCTCGGCCCCGGGCCCGAGGTGGGCGACGAGCTGGCGGCGAACCCTGGGACCCACGCGGTGGCGTTCACCGGTTCCACGGAGACCGGCCTGATCGTCTCGCGCCAGGCTGCCGGCAAGGCGCAGCTGCTGGAGATGGGGGGCAACGGGCCGCTCGTGGTCCTTCAGGACGCGGACCTTGCGGCCGCGGCCGAAGCCGCACGCGTGGGCTCGTTCCTCGGCGCGGGACAGAGCTGCTCCGCTGCCGAGCGGATCCTGGTGCACGAGGCTGTTCGGGACGAGTTCGTGTCGCTGCTGGCGAGCGAGGTCGAGCGAGAGGTGCGTCTGGGGGACCCGCTCGACGACGCGACCACGATGGGGCCCGTGAACAACGAGCCCGGTGCCGCCAAGATGGATGCGCACGTGGCCGACGCGGTCGAACGCGGCGCTACGGTCGTGACCGGTGGCAGCCGCGCCGAGGGCTTCCCCACCGGCCTCTACTGGGAGCCGACGGTGCTGACGGACGTGCCGCCCGACTCGATCGCGGTCACCCAGGAGACCTTCGGGCCGATCGCGCCGGTGGTTGCCATCGGCTCGCTCGAGGACGCCATCGAGCAGACGAACTCACAGGCCTACGGGCTGATGGCGGCCATCTTCACCGCCGACCTCGCGGCGGGCATGCGCTACGCCGACTCGGTGCACATGGGGCTCGTGAACATCAACGAGACGACCAACTACTGGGAGCCGCACCTCCCCTGGGGCGGGCGCGCGCGGTCACAGAGCGGGATCGGCCGCGTGGGCGGCCGCTATCCGATGGACACGCTCACCGAGCTCCAGACAGTCCTAATACACGCCTAATCTCAGGGCTGGCGCGGGTCGCCCGGCCTGATATATCATCGCGCCGTGAGCGACTCGCACGGCTCTGGCGCCGTGGAGACCCCTGAAGCACCCCCTGCCCCGGATCGCAACGGCGACCCCCTGCTCCGCGCCGAGGGCGTCTGGAAGCTGTTCGGCAAGCACGCCGACAAGGTGATCGGCACGCCGGACGAGGATCTGTCGCGCGCGGAGCTGCGTGAGAAGAACGGCACCGTCGTCGCCGTACGCGACATCTCGATCGATGTCTGGCCCGGCGAGGTGTTCGTGGTCATGGGCCTGTCCGGCTCCGGCAAGTCGACGCTGGTGCGCACGCTGATCCGGCTGATCGAGCCCACCGCGGGCAAGATCACGATCTGTGGCCAGGACGTGATGGCCGCCGACGCCGGCGCGCTGCGCGAGCTGCGCCGCCACCGGGTCTCGATGGTCTTCCAGCACTTCGGCCTCCTTGCGCACCGCACCGTGATCGACAACGTGGCGTTCGGGCTCGAGATCCAGGGCGTGTCGAAGCAGGAGCGGCTCACGAAGGCGAGCGAGATCCTGGAGCTCGTCGGGCTGCACGACGTGGCCACCTCCTTCCCGGCCCAGCTCTCCGGCGGCATGCAGCAGCGCGTGGGTCTGGCGCGCGCGTTCGCGGTCGAGCCCGAGCTGATGCTCTACGACGAGCCCTTCAGCGCGCTCGACCCGCTGATCCGGCGCGACATGCAGGACGAGGTGATCCGCCTCCAGGCCGAGACCGGCAAGACGATGCTCTTCATCACCCACGACCTGCCCGAGGCCCTCCGGCTCGGCGACCGCATCGCGATCATGCGCGACGGGGCGATCGTGCAGCTCGGCACGCCCGAGGAGCTCGTGGGCTCGCCAGAGGACGAGTACGTCGAGAACTTCATCCGTGACATCCCGCGCACCCACGTGCTCACGCTCCGCTGGATCATGCGTGACGCCGAGCCCGGTGAGGCCACCGACGGACCCGAGCTGCCCGTGACCACCACGCTCAAGGACGCCGTGCCGGTGGTGGCGGCCACCGACAAGCCGGTGCGAGCGGTGAAGGATGGCCGCGTGGTGGGCGTCGTCGACCGCGTGGCGGTCCTCCGCGCGATGGCCGAACCCGGGGCGTAGCGTTGGCTGTAGCTACCGGCAGGGTCAGGGCCCCGGCGTTCGCGGCACCATCCGCCCGCTGGCGCAGCCGGCCCGCACAGGTCGGCGCGATCGTGGTCGGCATGATCGTCGCCTACTTCCTGCTGAAGGGCGATTACCCCTGGCCCGCCTCGCTCACCTGGTCTGAGCTGCCCAGGGAGATAGACAAGGCGCAGGACTGGCTGCTCGAACAGCGCACCGCCACGGACCCGAACATCTTCTTCGCGATCCTCGACGGCTTCCGGGCCCTTGCGGACTGGCTCGTGACAGCGCTGCTCAATTTCCTCGAGTGGCTCACCTGGGTCGGCACGATCGCCGCCGGCACCCTGTTCGTGTGGCGCTTCGGCGGCTGGCGAGCTGGACTGATCGTGTTGGGCGCCTTCGCGTCGTTCGCACTCATGGGCCTGTGGGAGGAGAGCATCCAGACGCTCGCGCTGATGACGGCTGCGGTGCTGCTCTCACTGGCGATCGGGGTCCCAATCGGCGTCTACGCCGGGCGCAACGACCGCTTCCTCAAGGCGATCACGCCGGGGTTGGACGCCATGCAGATCGTTCCCGCCTTTGCGTACCTGATGCCGATCGTGATCCTGTTCTCGGTCGGGCCGGCCGCGGCGGTGATCTGCACGCTGATCTACGCGATCCCGCCGGCCGTGCGCATCACCGCGCTCGGCGTGCGGGGCGTGACCGCGGAGTCGGTTGAGGCATCCAAGGCCTTCGGCGCCACGCCCACCCAGACCCTCCTCAAGGTCCAGCTCCCGCTCGCACGCCGGCAGATGCTGCTGGCTGTGAACCAGACGATCATGTTCGCGCTCTCACTTGTGGTCATCGCCGGCCTGATCGGCGGCAGGGGCCTCGGTGACGTGGTCACGAACGGCCTCTACTCGAACGCGGCGCTCGCGTTGCTCGCCGGCATCGCGATCGTGATCATGGCCATCGCGCTCGACCGCGCCACTCAGGCGATCGCCGAGCGCACCGATCCGGCGCGCCGCCAGCTCACGGACGAGGGCCGCAAGCGGGCCCGCATCGTCACGCTCGCCACATTCGGCGGCATCGCGGCGATCGTCCTCGTGGCGCGCGCGCTCGGAGCGGACGCGGTCTACCCGGACGAGTTCGAGACGTCGACCTCGATCTACCAGGCCAACATCCAGGACACGATCCTCGGCTGGATCCAGTCCTGCCTCGACTACGTGCAGGACCCGGACTCGCTGGTCTTCCAGATCACCGAGCCAATCGGCAACTTCATCTTGACGAACTTCCTCGAGCCGCTCCGCCTGTTGCTGGTGGAGTCGCCGTGGTTCGTGACGCTCGGCGGCCTCACGCTGATCGCGTTCGTGCTCAGCGGCATGCGCCCGGCCATCACGGCCCTCCTGATGCTCGCCGCCATCGGCGTCATGGGCGTGTGGGACCCGGGCATGGACACCGCCTCTCAGGTGCTCGTGGCCACCGCCATCGCCGTGGTGATCGGAGTGGCCATCGGGATCTGGGCGGCGGAGAGCGAGCGCGTGGAGAAGCTGTTGCGGCCACTCCTCGACACGCTTCAAACGCTCCCCCAGCTCGTCTACATCATCCCGTTCATCTACCTGATGCCGGTATCACGCGTACCGGGCGTGATCGCGTCCGTGCTCTACGCGATCCCCGTGATCATCCGGCTCGTGACGGCGGGACTGCGAAGCGTGCCGCCGGCCGCCGTGGAGGCCGCGCAGGCCTTCGGCGCATCACGGATGCAGGTGCTGGCGAAGGTGAAGGTCCCGCTCGCCCGCGAGAGCATCATGCTCGGCGTAAACCAGGGCATCATCATGGTCCTGGCCGTCGTCGTGATCGGAGGACTCGTGGGCTCCGGTGCCCTCGGCGACATGGTCGCGCGCGGGCTGCAGCGCAACGAGTTCGGCGAGGGCGTCATTGCTTCGCTCGCGATCCTCGCACTCGGCATCGCGCTCGATCGAGTGACACAGGGGCAGCGGGTGGCCACCGTCGAGCGCTCCAGCGGAGGACCGCTGTTCGGTTTGGGCAGGAAAAGACGACAAGTGCAACCAGGAGGAGGGGCAGTTTGATGACGGACCCGAGATGGCGCAGTAAGCGCATGTGGGCGGTCGTGATGGCGCTTGTACTGGCGCTGTCCGTGGCAGCCTGCGGCGAGGAGAAGGACGAGTCGTCTGGCGACGGTGGAAGCGGCAGCGCCTCCTCCGGCAAGGACTGTGGAAAGGTCGTGCTGAACGAGCAGGCGTGGGCCGGATCGACGGCCAACACCTACATCGCCAAGGCCGTGCTCGAGGACGAGCTCGGCTGTGAGGTGGAGATCACGAAGGTCGCCGAGATCCCCGTCTTCCAGGCGATGGCCGACGGCAAGGTGGATGCCGTGCTCGAGGACTGGCAGCACACGGACGAGTACGCGCAGTACATCGACAAGGGCGGCAAGGTGGTCCAGGGCGGACCGCTCGGAGTCGAGGGCCACATTGGCTGGTTCATCCCGAAGTACCTGATGGACGCCAACCCGGAGTTCGAGACCTGGGAGGGCCTCAAGGGCAAGGAGGACATGTTCAAGACCGCCGAGTCCGGCGATGCTGGCATGTTCCTCGGTGGCGACCCGTCCTACGTCCAGAAGGACAAGGAGCTGATCAAGGCGCTCGGGCTGAACTTCAAGCACGTGACAGCCGGCGCGGAGCCGGCCCAGGTTGCGCGCTGGAGCCAGCTGTACAAGCAGGAGGAGCCGGTCATCTTCTACTGGTACACGCCGCAGTACCTCAACCAGGAGTACGACCTGGCCGAGGTGAAGCTGCCTCCGCGTGAGGAGGGCACCGACTGCAAGGACGACGCCAAGGAGGGTGGCGACCCCGAGCAGTACAACTGCGAGTACGACATCACGGTGATCAACAAGCTGTTCTCGAAGAAGTTCGCGGACAGCGGCTCACCGGCGTACGACGTGTTGAAGAAGATGACGCTGACCAACGAGGATCAGGAGCTCGTCGCGAAGGCGATCGCCGGCGACAAGCAGGATCCCGAGGAGGCCGGCACCGAGTGGGTGGCGGACAACGAGGACAAGGTTGCCGCCTGGCTTCCGGTAGGTAGGTAGTCACACCCGTCGTTTCGAGGAGCCCCGTCGCGAGGCGGGGCTCCTCTTGCGTTTGTGGCGGGCGGGGCCGTGCCGCATCGTGGCGGGCGGGGCCGTGCCGCATCCCTTTCCGCAGACCTGGTCGCTCGCTTCGCTCGGCTCCTTCGCTCGCCGCAAGCGGCTCGCTCTGGCACGGTCTGCGTCCAGGGATGCCGCACGGCGCCGCCCGACGGGCCGCCCTCGACCCGCTTGCCGGCGCGCAAGGGGCCGGAGCTAGCGCGCGACGGTGCGGCGGAAGATGAGCAGGCAGACCACGGCCACGATCGCCGCGAGGAACGGGATGCCGAACCCCATCACGCCCACGATCGCGAGGATGAAGCCCACGACGGCGATCACGCCGGCCGTGCTGCCCACGAGCACGAGCTGGTAGGCGCGCCGCTCGCGGCCGCGCCGGGAGGGCGGTCCGCCGGATGATGGTGAGAGTCCCATTGGCCGGAACCGTACTCACTCGCCGAGCAGGCGGCGGTCGAAGCCCGCGGGCGCGTGGATGTTGAGCACGCGCGTGGGCGTGTCGAGCGGGTTCCGGAAGGTGTGGTTCACGCCCGGCGGCACCAGGACGAAGGTGCCCTCGGGCGCCGCCACCTCGCCCTCGTCGAGCAGGAACGCGAGCTCGCCGTCGAGGATGTAGAAGGCGTCGTCCTCGTCGGCGTGCACGTGCGTCTCCGGGCCGTGCGCGCCCGCCGCCATCGTGATCACGCTCACGTTGAAGCGCGGCGAGTGCTCGCTCAGCGAGAGGAACTCGACGTTGCTGAGGCGGACGCCCTCGCCCGGCGGGATGACGATGGCGCGGCGCATCCGTCAGGAAAGCATCAAGGCTCGCGGGTCGACCGTCAAGAACGCGTCAGGATTCACGGACGCGCCGGCGTTCACGAGTAGAACCGGCTCGTGGCCTCAAACGCCGGCGTGTCGCGCCTTCTGGTCGGCAAGCCGCTTCGCACCGATCGCCTCGGCGAGACGCTCCTGCCGAAGCGGCTCGCCCTACCCGTCTTCTGCTCGGACCCGCTTTCGTCGGTGGCGTATGCCACCGAGCAGATCGTGCTGGTCCTCTGCCTCGGTGGCCTCGCGCTGCTCCACCTCACGCCGTGGGTGGCCGCGGCGGTGGTGGTGCTGCTCATCGTCGTCGTGGCCTCCTACCGCCAGACCTGTCACGCCTATCCGAACGGCGGCGGCGCCTACGCGGTCAGCCGGGACAATCTCGGTGAGGACGCGTCGCTGGTGGCGGCCACCAGCCTGCTGATCGACTACGTCCTCACCGTCGCGGTGTCGGTAGTTGCCGGCGTGGCGGCGATCACGAGCGCGGTTCCGGAGCTCGCACCTCACGCCGTGGCTCTCTCGATCGGCTTCGTGGTGCTGCTCACGTCCGTGAACCTGCGCGGTGTCAGGGAATCCGGCCGCGCCTTCGCGATTCCCACCTACGGGTTCGTGCTGGCGATCTACGCGATGCTCCTCGTGGCGTTCCTGAAGATCGGCTTCGGCGACGGGATCACGGCGGAGAGCGCGAAGTACGAGCTCCACCAGGTCGCCGACACCGGTGGGCTCTTGACCGTGTTCCTCGTGCTGCGCGCATTCGCATCGGGCTGCACGGCGCTCACCGGCGTGGAGGCGGTTTCCAACGGGGTGCCGGGCTTCGAGGAGCCGAAGAGCCGCAACGCCGCGACCACCCTCCTGCTGATGGGTGTGCTCGCCACCACCATGTTCGCCGGCATCACGGCGCTCGCGGTTGCGGCTGACGTCCACATGGCTGAGGACACCGCGGCGCTGGTCGGATTCCCCGAGGGCGAGGCGCAGCGCACCGCGCTAAGCCAGATCGCCCTCGCGACCTTCGGCGATGGGGCGATGTTCCTCGTGCTCCAGGGCTTCACCGCCGCAATCCTGGTGCTCGCGGCCAACACGGCGTTCAACGGGTTCCCCGTCCTCTCGTCGCTCCTCGGCAAGCACGGCTACCTGCCTCGCCAGCTCGCCCACCGCGGCGACCGCCTGGTCTTCTCGAACGGCATTCTCGTGCTGGCAGGCCTCTCGGCTGCGCTGATCGTGGCCTTCAACGCGGAGGTCACCCGTCTGATCCAGCTCTACATCCTCGGCGTGTTCCTGTCCTTCACACTGAGCCAGGCCGGGATGGTCCGGCACTGGGCACGTGAGCTCCGCGGCCAATCCGGAGGCAACCGCCGCGCGCTCCGCCGCAAGCAGCTCCTGAATGGCACCGGTGCGGCCATAACCGGGCTCGTGTTCGTGATTGTCCTGGTCACGAAATTCGCCGCGGGTGCGTGGATCGTCGTGCTCGCTGCGCCTTTGATCTTCCTGGTGATGAAGGCGGTCGCGACCCACTACCGGCACGTGAGCGACGAGCTTCGTCCCACCCCGTCGGGCGTCGCGCTACCCGGCCAGGTTCACGCCGTGGTACTGGTGTCGAACCTGCTTGCCCCCACGCTGCGGGCGCTTGCCTTCGCCCAGGCCACGGCGCCCTCCAGCATCCGCGCGGTGTTCGTGGCCGTCGAGGGCGCGGACGAGCCCCTGCCGGTCGAGTGGCACGAGCGCGGAGTGCCGGTGCCGCTCGTGGTCATCGAGTCCCCCTACCGCGAGACGGTCCGGCCCGTACAGCTCTTTGTCCGTCAACTGCGCCGCGACTATCCAGGCGACGTCATCTCGATCATCATCCCGGAGTACGTAGTGGATCACTGGTGGCAGAACCTGCTTCACAACCAGACAGCGCTACGTCTCAAGGCGCGCCTGCTCTTTGAGCCATGGGTCACAGTCACGAGCGTGCCATGGGTGATCGGAACCCCGGAGCAATGACCACCACCGAGAACATCAGCTACGTGCGCGCCGATGATCTGCTCGCGGACCCGGTGAGGCCGCCGCGCACCCCACTCGGCGGACTTAGCCGTCGGCGACGAGCAGCCGGCGCGATCGTCGCGCTGCTCGGCCTGCCACTCCTGACCCTGGTCCTGGACAGCATGCGGCGACACCTTGTCGCTCGAGGGTCAGGTGCTCCTCTACCTGCTGGCCGTGGTCGGCATCGCCGTGATCGCCGGAATGGCGGTTGCCGTTTCGGCCGCGATCGCAGCGGTCTTCCTGATCAACTATTTCTTCGTCAAGCCGGTGCACACGCTGGAGGTGGCCCAGGGTGAGCAGGCTCTGGCTCTCCTGGTCTTCCTAATCGTGGCGGTGGTCGTGAGCTGGGGGGTGGAGACGGCCGCCCGCCGGGGCCGTGCGGCGGAGCAGGCCACGCGCCAGGCGGAGACGCTGTCTGGGCTGGCCCGGAGCGACTTCGAGCAGAGCGACACGCTGCATCATGTGCTCGAGCGCGCCCGGGACACGTTCGGCATGGAGTCCGTCACGCTCAGCGCCCGTGAGCATCCCTCCGGCGCCTGGGTCGAGGTCGACAACGCTGGCTGGGCTCCTCGCGGTGAGGAGGCGGCGCTCCGTTTCGACGTGCCGATCGGCACGGACCTCAGGCTGGTCGGACGTGGCCCGGCGCTCTTCGCCGAGGACCAGCGGGTCCTGCACGCCTTCGCCGCAGCGGCGCAGACGGCCTACGAGGGCCAGCGGCTCTCAGAGCGGGCCGGCGAGGCCCGTGAGCTCGCCGCGGCGGACCGTCAGCGGACGGCGCTGCTCGCGGCGGTGGGGCACGACCTGCGCACGCCGCTGGCAGGCATCAAGGCGTCCGTCAGCACGCTGCGCCAGACGGACGTCGAGTGGTCGGAGGAGCAGCGCAACGATCTGCTCGCGGCGATCGAGGAGTCCGCGGACCGCCTCGACGTGGTCGTCGAGAACCTGCTGGACGCGAGCCGGCTCGAGGCCGGCGCGCTCAGCGTACAGACGGTGCCCGTGGCGCTCGACGAGGTGATCGGTGCCGCACTCCTGTCGGTGCCCGGGGCGCGCGGCACGGTGACCGTGGATGTGCCGGAGGACCTGCCGCTAGTCCAGGCCGACCCCGGGCTACTCGAGCGGGTCTTTGCGAACCTGCTCGAGAACGCGATCCGGCACGGTGGCGGAGGGCCGGTGGAGGTGACCGCGACGGCCGGCGAAATGGACGCCCGCGTGAAGGTGATCGACCATGGGCCGGGGGTGCCGGACTCGCAGCGCGAGCGCCTGTTCCAGCCGTTCCAGCGTCGGGAGGGCGGGTCGTCGCCGGGTGCCGGCCTGGGATTGAGCGTCGCGCGTGGCTTCACGGAGGCGATGGACGGCGTCCTGATCGCCGACGGGTCTGACGGAGGCGGCCTGACGATGCGGCTCCGACTCCCGCTCGCGCAATGACGCACGTCCTCGTGGTGGACGACGAGCACGCGCTCCGCCAGGCGCTCACGATCAACCTCAGAGCGCGAGACTACGAGGTGACAGCCGTGGGCGACGGCGCGGCCGCCCTGGCCGCGGCGGCGAGCCGTCCACCGGATGTCGTGATCCTCGACCTCGGCCTGCCCGGACATGGACGGCAACGATGTGATCGAGGGCCTCCGCGGCTGGAGCCAGGCGCCGATCATCGTGCTGTCCGCCCGGACCGGGCAGGGCGACAAGGTCGTGGCACTGGACGTAGGCGCGGACGACTACATCACGAAGCCGTTCGGCATGGATGAGCTGCTTGCGCGGCTGCGGGCGGCTCTGCGGCGTAGCGGCACCGACCCGGAGGCGCCCGTCGTCGAGACGGAGAGCTTCACGGTCGACCTCGCCGCCAAGCGGGCCTCCACGCCTTCAGGACCGGTCCGGCTCACACCGACGGAGTGGCATCTGCTCGAGGTGCTCATCCGGCACGAGGGGAAGCTCGTGCCCCGCCGCGATCTGCTGCAGGAGGTCTGGGGACCCGCCTACGAGACCGAGACCAACTACCTGCGCGTATACATGGCGCAGCTGCGGCGAAAGCTCGAGGCCGATCCCGCCCGGCCCCGCCACCTGATCACGGAGCCCGGCATGGGCTACCGCTTCACGCGCGATTAGGCGCCGCTAGTACGTAAGCGTCGAGTCGGCCCAGACGGCCAGCTCGACGAGCTTGGTCGGCGGTGCCATCTCGGCGCCGTCCACGATCGCGTCCGGCTCGAGCCCGCGAGCGTTGCTCGACAGGCCCGACAGGAAGATCGGGACCCCGGCGGACACGATCGCCTCCCAGTGCTCGCCGAAGCTGCCGGTGCCCACGCCATGAACGGTCGAGGCGGTGGCGGGGCGCGCGTACTGAACGCCGTCTCCCGCGATGAACACCTGGACGTCGTGCCCCTCTTCCGCCGCGGTGCGGGCCACGAGCAGCGCGAGCGCGCCGCGCGTGGGGTTCTCGGGGCCGGTTGCGAGATGAATCAGCAGCTTCGCCATGACCGTTATGGACCGTCCTTTCCGAGCCCAGGGTGCACGCCGCCCAACTCCGTCTGGCTGGCCTGGAGCTTCTGAAGCAGATCTATCAGCTGCTCGCGCTCCTTGCGATTAATTCCGGCGCATAGCCGGGTCTCATAGTCGATGGCGATCTTCGAAGCCCGCTCGAGCACACCGCGTCCCTTTCTCGTGAGGTGCAGTCCACGGACTCGCCGATCCTCCGGGTCGGGGCGGCGCTCTATGAAGCCGACATCCTCGAGCCGGTCCACCAGCGCCACCATCCGGCTCGGGGGCACGTCGAGGCGCTCGGCCAACGCCTGCTGCGACTGGCCCTCGGACGTCGCCACGAAGCGCATCAGCAGGAACTGCCGGGGGTCGATTCCCGCCGGCGCGAGCGCTTCCACGAAGCCCTTCGAGGAGAAGAAACCGAGCTGCGATATCAGGAAACCCACGCTTCGCGGCGCCCTGTCGGGCACGGGAGGCTCAACGCGGAGCTCCTCCTCTTCCTCAGCCACGATCGGAAGCTTACATCGAGAAGCTATTCCTGGTATAAACCTTTCTGTTTTGTAATGATCCCACCACGCAAGCAATCACGCCGGAGGTTGTAGGTGTCCTCGCTAACCCGCTGGGTCCTCGCACACAAGCGCACGGTCGTACTCACGTGGGTCGTCCTGACGATCGCGGGCGTGATGGCGTCCGGGCCGGCCACGGATGCACTCGATCCTGAGTTCTCGGTCCCCAATAAGGAAGGCTGGGAGACCAACTCGGCCATCGAGAAGCTCTACGGCGGAACGGGCGGCAACACGGCGCCGCTCCTTCCCGTCGTGACGCTGCCCGAGGGCACGCGCGCCGACTCCCCGAGCGTGAGGGCCGACCTCGCGAAGGTGGATCGTGCGCTCGAGAAGGCCCTGCCCGGCTCGCGGTTGGCCTCCTACGCCTCGACGGGCGACAAGACCTTCATCTCGGAGGACGGACGCACGACGTTCGGCGTCATCTACCCGCAGCCCGACCCCAACTCCGCCTTCGGTGAAAACCCGCAGGCCGAGAAGGCGGCGAGCGCGGCGCTGGAGAACGCCACCGTGGCCGGCCAGCCGGTGCACCTGACCGGCTTCGACGCGCTGTTCGAGGACAGCGGCGCCGACAGCGAGGGCCCCGGCCTTCTCCTCGAGGCCGTGCTCGGCGGGCTCGGCGCGCTCGCGGTGCTCACGTTCGTGTTCGCGTCGTTCCTGGCGATCATCCCGATCTTCATGGCGATCGTCTCGATCATGACCACGTTCCTGCTGCTCCTCGGGCTCACCGAGCTCACGTCGGTATCCCCCATCGTGCAGTTCCTGATCGCCCTGCTCGGGCTGGGTGTGGCGATCGACTACTCGCTGATCGTCGTCTCGCGCTGGCGCGAGGAGCGCTCGCATGGGCGTACCGGCGACGAGGCGGTGCAGAAGGCGATGGAGACGGCTGGACGAGCCGTCGTCTTCAGCGGAATCACCGTGGCGATCGGCCTGCTTGCGCTGATCGCGCTGCCGCTGCCGTTCCTGCGTTCGATGGGCTACGGCGGAATGCTGATCCCGCTTGTGTCCACGCTCGTCGCGATCACGCTGCTGCCTGTGGTGCTCGCGAAGACGGGCGCACGTCTCGACTGGCCGCACCGGCGCACCGACGACAAGGCGAGCCGTGCCTGGACCCGCTGGGCCGAGATGGTCTCCCGACGCCGCTGGCTGGCGGCCGGCGCCGGCATGGCGGTCGTACTCGCGCTCGCATTCGCGGCCACCGACCTCCAGCTCGGCACCTCGGACGCCGACACCGTGGCCACCTCAGGCGACGCCAGGGAAGGCCTGGTGGCGCTCGAGGACGCCGGCGTGGGCGAGGGAGCCCTCCTGCCGCACGAGATCCTGATCGAGGGCGACACCGAGCCCGGCCAGGTGGCGAGCGCCGTGGCCGGTGTTGAGGGCACCCACGGCGCGGTCGCGCCCGACAGCCCGCAATGGAACCGCAACGGGACCTCGATCGTCGAGGCGTTCCCGATCCCGGACAGCGGCACGAGCGAGGGTGAGGCCAACCTCCAAGGGGTGCGCGACGCTGCACATGACACGGGACCGGACGTGCGTGTCGGCGGTCAGCCTGCGGGCAACGCCGACTTCATCGATGCGGTCTACGGCAGCTTCCCGCTGATGATCGCCCTGATCACCATCACCACCTTCATCCTGCTCGCGCGGGCATTCCGCTCGCTGCTGCTGCCGGCGAAGGCGATCGTGCTCAACATCCTCAGCGTCGCCGCGGCATGGGGCGTGCTGGTGCTCGTCTGGCAGCACGGCTACGGATCGGAGTTGATCTGGGGCATCGAGGCCACGGGGTCGATCCCGTCCTGGATGCCGCTGATGATCTTCGCCTTCCTGTTCGGGCTATCGATGGACTACGAGGTGTTCATCCTCTCCCGCATGCGCGAGGAATACGACCGCACCGGGTCCACCGAGACGGCGGTGATCACCGGCATCGGCCGCACCGGGCGGCTCGTCACGAGCGCGGCGCTGATCCTGTTCCTCACGTTCGTGGCCATGGGCTCGAGCCCCGGAACCGACCTGAAGATGTTCGCCACAGGGCTTGGCGCCGGGATCCTGCTCGACGCCACGGTCATCCGGGCGCTGATCGTGCCCGCGGTGATCTCGCTGATGGGCCGCTGGAACTGGTGGCTGCCCGAATGGCCCGCGCGCGTGCTGCGCGTGGAGCCGTCGGTGCTCCAGCGCCGGGTGGCCACCGGGGAGGGCGAGGTCTAGGGCCCGGCGGCCCCGCTGCGCATGCGCGCGGCGAGCGCGTCGATCCTACGGCGCGTGTCAGCTTTGCTCGTGACCGCGTAGTACGGGTCCCCGGCGCTGGCCGCCCACGGAACCAGAAGGTCGAAGTCGAGTTCCCGGATCAGCTCGAGGCTGTCCAGGTAGGCGGCCCGGTCGCTCGACTCGAGCAGCGCGGATCTCCATTCGCCGCCCTCGAGGTAGATCGTGTCGCCGGTGAAGAGAATCCGGTGCTCACCGCTGTCCCAGAGGAATGCCGTGGCACCGCTCGTGTGCCCCGGCGTCGGGATCACCTCGAAATCCTCGTCCAGCGTGTGCCGGCGCGAGAAGGTCCCGCGGATGTGCGCGTGCTCCGCCACCGACGCGCGCTCCTCCTCGTGCACAAACAGCGGCGCCCGCACCTCGCCGAAGCCCGCCTCGTGCCGGTGATTCAGGTAGTGGCGGGTGGCGGCGAACTCGGCGCCCGGCGCGTTGTAGACGAGGATGTCGCCCTGCTCGCGCCCCAAGAGGAACGCACGGATCTGAAGCGATGGCGCGAAGGGCAACGACTCGGGCGGCGAGGCGTAGAGCCCCTGGATGACTGGCTCGGCGTTCGGGCGCTTGCGATGGGCGCGCTCGTAGGCCAGGCGGAACACTTCGACCGCGCCGGCGAGATCCGCCGCGGTCCGCACCGGCACGGTCAGCCAGCCCGAGTCCGGCATCGCGGAGTGCGGGCGGGCGCGGCCGGCCGCGATCAGCTCGTCGCGCACAGAGCGCGGCAGCGGGATGTCCGCGAAGGCGCCGCGTTCGCCGGCGTCGTGAAGGTGGCCGAGCTGCCGGCGCCCGAGCTGGAACATCGGGCCGCCGAAGCGGGGCTCCGGCACCACCTCGACGTCCGCCCAGTTGCCGACCTCGCCAACGAGCGCGTCCACGGCCACGCTTCCGTTGAGCTCCGTGTTCTCGAGTTCTTGAACGTTCATGTGCCCATCATGCAACTTCAAGTGCACTTGAAGTCAAGGCCGATGTCTGCTTCCATCGATCAATGCCCGAGATGCTCACGATCGGCGAGCTGTCCGAGCGGAGCGGCGTGGCGTCCTCCGCCCTCCGCTTCTACGAGGAGCGCGGGCTGATCAGCTCGGAGCGAGCGTCCTCGGGACACCGGCGCTTCGCGCGGCCGGTGATCCGGCGCATCGCCTTCATCGTGTTCGCGCAGCGAGTGGGGCTGAGCCTCGACGAGATCCGTGAGGAGCTCGTCAAGCTGCCGGCCGACCGTGTTCCGAACCGCGGCGACTGGGCCAAGCTCTCGAGCTCGTGGACCACCCGGATCGACGCCCGCATCGCCGAGCTCGAGCGGCTCAAGGACGGCCTGACCGAGTGCATCGGCTGCGGCTGCCTGTCACTGGGCCGCTGCCAGCTCGCGAACCCCGGCGACCGCGCGGCCGCGCGGGGCCCCGGGCCGCGCTACTGGATCGGCGATCCGCGCCCGTGAGTGGCAAATACTGGCGGGCGGCCCAATTCCGGGTTAGTCTCGGAATGTGGAGGCCCTCCGGAGAGGCACGCGCGTGCTCGTGGTGCTGGTTGCGCTGCTTGCGCTGCCCGTGGCGAGTGCGCAGGCCGCAGCGGTCGAGCCGCCCCAGATCGTCGCGCCTGGCGGCAAGTGGATTTCGGGCGATTTCCTGCAGCAGACTGGCCTGAACTGCTCGACCGCGATCCTCGGCGAGCCCTACACCGAGGTGATGGTCTCGGGCATCGCCTCGTACGGTGGGCTTCCGTCGGTGCCGAAGGTGAACGACCCGTACTGGACCGCCTTCCTCGTGTCCATCCCGGGCAATCCGTGCGGCTCGGGCTCAGCGAATGTCGTCACGACTCTGATCCTCCCGCCGAGCACCCAGGTCGACTCGAGCCGCCCGATCAAGTGCTACGGACTCCCGCGCGTCAACGACGAGAACACGCCCTGGCAGGACCTCGGCAACCAGAGCTGGAGCTTCCTGGGCTCGAGCGGCCCCTACTGCGTGAACCAGCCCAGCATCTCCCCCTACCACGGAGGCGGCCTTCAGTTCGGCTTCCGGCCGCTCGCCAATGGCCAGATGTTCTGGATCTTCGTGCCCGTGAAGTCGAGCGGTCCGCTGATCGGCGCGGGCGGCCCGAGCCCGGGCCACGGCTTCACGTGGCTGACGGACGCGACCGGCGTGTACGCGAACCCGGGGCGCAGCTTCGTGTGGGCGAACGTGCTCGATGGCGCTCTCGGCGCGAACCCGTTCGTGTACTTCGCGCAGGAGCCCGCTTCGATCCCGTTCTGGAAGGAAGACGCGCCGAACGACCCGGGTCATCCGACTCAGCCCATGACAACCAAGAGCCGGGTCGAATGGCTGGCGAACCTGTACAGCGCGGGCAAGACCGGCAACTTCTGCTGGGAGCTCTACAAGGCTGCTTCCGCCACCGGCACGCCGGTGATCGACGCGTGCGCAAGCGGGTTCCCCGGCTGGGTTTCGGCGATCACCGCCGCCGGGGATCTCTGGCAGGTCTTCGGCAGCGGAACCGCGGAGGGACCGAACGGCGGCTATTCGCCCCTCTACTACGACGACGATCCGCCCAGCACGACCTTCACGGTCCGCTGGAAGTTCATTCCCAGCACCGGGCCGCCCGTGTTCAAGGACTCCACCTTCACCACCCTCGCCGGTCCTGACCAGGACGGCGACGGCATACCGAACAACGGAACCGATCTCTGTCCGGCAGTCAAGGGCACGCTTACCAATGGATGCCTGCCCGCTGTTCAGGCCGATCCGGACAAGGACGGCGTCTACGGCGCCCTGGACCTCTGCCCGGCGCTGGATGGCCAGGGCGCGCAGAACGGCTGCCCGGGCGGGATCATCCCCGAGATCATCAAGCCGCCCGAGAACAAGACGCTCGTCGCGACCCTCCTGACCAAGAGCGGGGCCGTCTTCAAGCGTGCCAGCCTCGCCAAGGGTGCTCCCGTGAAGTTCGAGTGCACGGTCGACTCCGCGGCGAACGGCACGCTCAGCATCACGAAGAAGGTCGCCAAGAAGCTCAAGATCAAGACGAAGAAGAAGCAGAAGACCGTTGGCATCGCCAGCGGCAAGGGCCAGTGCAAGGCCGTCGGCGGCGGCAGCCTGAAGCTCAAGGTCCTGCGCGCCTACGCGAAGAAGGTCAAGAAGGCCAAGAAGACCTTCCCGGCCTCGCTCGCGATCAAGCTGACCGCTCCCGGGCAGACTGCCGTCACCGTCAAGCGGTCGGTCAAGGTCCGCTAGCGCGGGCGGCGCCGCGCCGTGAACAGCTGCCCGAACTGCGACGCGCCTGCGCCGGCCGGGGCGCGGACCTGTGCGGCATGCGGCTATCGGTTCCTTGAGGACAGGCGCCCCGGACGCGTGCTCCTCGTCGCCGCTGTGACGGCGGCGGTCGTCGCGGCCGCCGTGATCGTGATACCGAGCGGAGACCACGCCCGGACCTCCGGCGCAGAGGAGGGGCGCGCGCCCGACCCACCGCGCGTGCTGACCGAGCTGCTCGCGAACCACCCCCTCTCCACGCGCGAGGCGGAGCGCCGCCTCGAGACGCGCTTCACCTCCGTAGGCGACGACGACAGCGCGGCCGTCGAATGCGACGGGCGCGTGCCACGCCCTGCGCACGCGATCCGACACTGCCGCCTGCGCTACCCGAACGGCGCCCAGAGAAGGGTCGTGCTACTACTCGACGCGCGCGGCCGCGAGCTGCTGAGCGAGTTCAAGTGACAGCCGACACGCCACGAATCCTGCTGTTCGACATCGATGGCACGCTCGTCTCGACAGGCGGCGCCGGCGCGGTGGCATGGAAGCGCGCGTTCGAGGAGCTGCACGGCATCCCAGCCGACATCGGCAAGTTCACCGATGCCGGCATGACCGACCCGGACGTGGGCGCAAAGACGTTCGAAGCGGTGCTGCACCGCGAGCCCACCCCACGCGAGCTTGCACAGCTTGTGCAGCGGAGGCTCGAGCACCTTCCCGAGGCGGTGGCGGAGAGCGAGGGCTACAGGGTGCTCCCGGGCGTGCCGGAGCGGCTCAAGCAGCTGAGCCACGACGGGCATCTGCTCGGGCTCATCACCGGCAACGGCGACGGCGCCGCGGCCATCAAGCTCGCTCGCGGAGACCTCAACCGCTGGTTCACGTTCGGCGCCTACGCGAGCGCGGGGGTGGATCGCCCCGGGATCGTGCGCCGGGCGGTGGAGCGCGGCGAGGCGATGCTCGGCTGCGACGTGCCGAACTCGGAGATCTTCGTGATCGGTGACACGCCGCTCGATATCACGGCAGCCCATGCCGTCGAGTGCACTGCGATCGGCGTGGCCACCGGCAAGTACGACCGCGACGCCCTGCTCGAAGCTGGCGCCGACCATGTGCTTGGGACGCTCGAGGAGGAGCTTCCGCTCAGTTAGCAACGAGAACCCGCCCGGAAGCTGCGCAGCACGGGGGCGTCGAGGTGAAAAAACTTCCGCAAACGTTGACTGCCCTCGGGTCCCGGACTACGCTCACAGGGAACGAGAACTGCCCTCTCGAAGCCGCCTCTAGGAGGCGCCCCAATGAGCCCCAATCGCGTCGTAGCGGTGGCAACACCGCTCGTCTTCGCCCCACTGGCCGGAGCGGTCACCGCATGGCTGGCCGAGCACTTTCCAGGCTTCAACGTCGACCAGAGCTCGCTCGAGGAGATCTTCATCGCAGGCGCGTTGATAGCGCTCGCGCCCGCGGCTCAGTGGCTCCACGGCTGGCAGAAATTTGAGGCCCGCCAGGCCGACATCGCGCAGGACGTGGCGGTGGAGGCCAAGCCCACACCTGAGGCATTCACAGGCGGAGCGTCGGACGAGCTGGCCGAGCTCGACGACCTGGAGGACCTCGACGACCTCGCGGCGCTCGAGGACCTCGACGACGACGTGGAGGACCTGGAGGACCTCGACGAGCTCGAAGACGAATTCCTCGTCGAGGACGAGGAACCGGCCGGCGTGGGGAGCTGATCATGTCTCCGTCATTCCAGGGACTGGACCGCGGCGTGGCCCCGCCAGCGGCGACGGCGAAGAAGATGCTCGACACGATCGACGGCCGCTGGTGGTGCGTGTACATCGGCGGGCCTTACTACAGCCTTCGCGGCTGGAGCCCCGAGATCGTCAGGGAGTACGTACGGCATGGGATCGACCGCTTCATGCTGACCTACGTCGGCCAGCAGGCGGGAGGCCAGTTCAAGGAGGGCGAGCTCACCGCTCAGCGAGGGCGCAAGGACGCGCAGGAGGCGCTCGCACTCGCGAAGAACTACGGCTACAGCGGCGACTTTCCGCTCTGCCTCGACGTCGAGCTCGCCACCTTCAACCATGCGCAGGCAAAGACGGTCGAGTACTCCAAGGCCTGGTGCGCCACGGTCCGCGAAGCGGGAGCTCGACCTGGGGTCTACGCGAATCCAGCACCGCTTCAGGCCATGGCGAAGGGAAAGGTGCCGGCGGAGTTCGTGTGGATCGCGAGCTGGGTCAGCACGACCGCAAGCCGTCGCGACCCGCATGACGCCAAGGGGATTCCCGCGAACCTCTGGCCGCGTGCCGGCCAGCGCGCGTGGCAGTACGCCGGGATCATCGGTGACAAGCCGTGCAACATCCTCGGCTTCAACGTGGACATCAACGTGGCCGACCTCGGCTGCCTCGCGCCCCCGCCGGACGGGACGAAGGCCAAGACCGCAAAGCGCAAACGAGCGCTTCGCCGCGGCGATCGCGGACCGCTGGTGGTGCGCGCCACCCATCGCATGTCGATACTGCGGTCGCGCAAGACCGGGCAGCCCTATCTCGATGGAGCGAGAAGCCGGTTCGACGCCGAGACCGAGACCGCGCTGAAGGCCTTCCAATCCGACCACGGGCTCGCCCCAACCGGGAGGTACGGCCGCGAGAGCGCGCGCACCCTGCTCAAGGCCGTCAAGAAGGCGCAGGCCTCCCCCAACGGGGCGAAGCAAGAGACCGGGGCCACCAACCTGCCCGCGTTGGTTCGCGACTTCCAACGGCGGGAGGCGGAGGCGGATCGCGCCTGGCAGCGGCTGGAGATCTACGGACGCCAGCGCGTCCAGACGCTCGGGCGCGCGAAGCAGCGCGCCAGCGGCGACTCCGGGATAGCCGCCATCACGGCAAGCCTCGCGGGGATCGAGAACCAGCTCGCGACGCTCGTCGAGCTCGAACGCCAAGACATCGAGCTCGAGCGCCAGGAGCTCGAGATGGAGCGGCAACAGCTGATGCTGGCGCAGCAGGAGCTCGAGCTGGCCGCCAAGGCGACCGAGGCGAAGAAGGCCCCGGCGATGCAGGCTGCTGCGACCCAGGGTGCAGGTACCCAGGGAGCGGCGACCCAGACGGCGGACACAGAGGCCGCGCGGTACATCGCACCGGCGCAACGAGACGAGATCGTGGCCGGAGCGTCGCCGCCCGCCACCGGGGCATCCGGGTTGAACGGCGCGGGAACGACGACGGACGCGCCGCGGCGCGCCCTGAAGGATTTGTCCGACGAGGAACTCGACCAGCGGATCGACGTGCTCGACCGGCGCATGGACCAGTCGCGCAAGCTGCGTATCGCGCGCTACGCCCGGACCGAGAAGGAGCTGGCCGAGCTGACCGGCAAGCGTTCCGTGACACCGCTGGTAAAGCCGGACAAGAAGGGGGGCAAGAAGGACGACAAGAAGCGCCGCCCCGAGCTGGAGAAGGACGATCCGAAACAGGAGTCGCAACGCGTCGGGGTAAAGGCGCTCCAGCGTGCGCTCAACGCGTTCACCGAGAAGTATCTCGAGGGCCTGCCGCCGCTCGAAGTGGACGGCAAGAAGGGCACGGAAACCGACAAGCGGATCAGCACCGTGAAGTACCACCTCGGCTACGGGGGTGCGGAGCGGCGCTCGGCGGCCGTGCCGCCGGCGTTCCTGCGCCGTCTGAAGCAGCCGCGCTCGCCGCGCTTCTCTGGGGCGCGAATGCTGGCGCGGGCGGCTCGCCGCCGGAGCAAGCAGCGCAAGGCCGCGAAGAAGCTGACCAGCGGTCCGATCGAGGGCGCGCCCAAGCACATCATCGACGCGATCGTGTTGCCGATCGCGTGGCAGTGCGGGATCAACCGCACGGTTGCCATGAACGATGCCGGGAACGCCGCGCATGGGACCACGAACACGGGCAATCGCTCCGACCATCAGGGGCCCCCGAACGTGGCGTGGGCCGCCGACATCAGCAACGGCGGCAGCCCGACTCCCGAGATGGACAAGCTCGCGCGATCGCTCGCGCAGCGCTTCGGCATCCCGTGGAGCGGCTCCGGACTCGTGAACGCGACGATCGGCGGCTACCGCTACCAGCTCATCTATCGAACGATGCAGGGCGGGAACCACTTCAATCACGTCCACTTCGGCGTGAAGGACGTCTGAAGCACGTCGAGGAAACCAATCGCCGCATGCTCCGCGCGCGCGACGCGATGGACCGCGACTACGCGAAGGCGCTCGACATCGCGACGCTCGCGAGGATCGCCTACGTGTCCGAGGCGCACTTCATCCGCACCTTTCGAGCCACGTTCGGTGAGACGCCGCACCGCTATCTCCAGCGACGGCGGGTGGAGCGAGCGATGTTCCTTCTGAGGGAGAGCGACCTGAGCGTGAGCGAGATCTGCCTGGAGGTGGGTTTCGCGAGCCTCGGGAGCTTCGGGCGGACCTTCCGGGAGCTTGTGGGCGAGTCGCCCACGGCGTACCGCGTGGGGGCGGCCGACCTGCGCGCGGTTCCCGCGTGCTTCGCGAGGGCCTGGACGAGACCGAGCAGTTTTGGAGAAGCGGGTGAGCGCGCCGCGGGCTAGCGTCCCGGCCATGCTCACTCAGATCACTCACTCACAGGTTTACGTCCTCGATCAGGACGAGGCGCTCGACTTCTACGTAGGCAAGCTGGGCCTAGAGGTGAACACCGATGCGGACCTCGGCTTCATGCGCTGGCTCACGGTGAACGTGCCGGGCGACCCCGGGCGCCAGATCCTGCTCGAGAAGCCCGGGCCGCCGGCCCACGACGACGCCACCGCCGCACAGGTCCGCGAGCTCGTGACGAAGGGTGCGATGGGCGCCGCCGCGATCTTCACGGTGGACGACATCCACAAGACCTACGAGGAGCTACTCGCCAAGGGCGTCGAGTTCACCGAGGAGCCGACCGAACGCGACTACGGCACCGACTGCGGCCTGCGCGACCCCTTCGGCAACCACATCCGCATCGGGCAGCTGAAGTAAGGCCCTACTACTTGGGCGTCCGCGGTCGTCTGGCACGCCGCGGGCGCTCGAAGTGCACGATCGCGACCTCCGTCGACAGCGGCGCGGTCTTCTTCCCGTCCTGGTCGGCCTGCCGGCCGTGGACCCTGGCCTGGATTTCGTGGAGCTGCTCGAGCACGCCGCCGAGCAGCTCGGCGACCTCCTCGTAGCCCTCGCGATCGAGCTCGAGCGGGCTCAAGCTCACGTGCGCCTTCGGGTGATCGAGCCCGGTGCCGGCCGCGGCGGCTCGGATGTTGTTGAGGATCCGCTTCGACTCGATGGCCAATACCTTCTTGCGCGTCTCGGCGGGCAGCCGCGCCCACTCCCGGTCGGCGAAGTACGGCCGCATCGTCGCGCGGTAGTAGTGCTCGGTCGAGCCACGCCGCGGTTCGGTGCGCACGAGCTCGACGCCACCGGCCTTCGCGAGGATGCCCATGTGGTACGCCACGAGGTTGACCGGTTCACCGAAGCGACGCGCGAGCTGCGCGGGGCTCGACTCTCCCTCCATCAACGCCTCGAGCATCTGCCAGCGCAGCGGGTGCCCGATCGCCTTGATCACACGGGCGTCGGGCGGGCCGACACCGGAGCGCCGCTTGGTTTTGCTGTGATTTGTTCGCGTAGGAGGCGTCATGGTGTTGATAGTGATTCTTCCAGTTGGGGCCGGAGCCGGTGGAGCCGCACCTTAACGTTCGACACGGATAATCCGAGGGCCGCAGCCACGCCGGGGTTTGTCAGATCCGCCTCGTAGCGGAGCCGGACCATCATGCGGTCCGCCGGTGACAGTGCGCTGAGCGCACGCTGAACGTCTATTCGACTCAAAACGGCATCCTCTCCAGATTGAGTTGGTGTGTCGGGCAGGTGCTCTGTTGGTAACTCGTGGGTCGTTGCACGGCGTGAGAACAGCCTGTACGTCTCATTTCGGGTGATCTCCTGGAGCCAGGCCCACGGCCGCCCGGGGTCGCGGCATGACTCACGGTTCCGCCACGCTCGCAAAGCGGCCTCTTGGGCGACGTCCTCCGCCTCTGCATGTGAGCGCCCGAGGCGTCTTGCCTCGGCATAGCAGTGAACGAGGATCGCCTCCCAGTTCCAGTCTCCTTGTAACCATACTGACTGGTCAGCGGGTCTACTAGGGCGTGAAGGCAATCTCGACCCCAGACGCCGCGGAAGCGTACGACACGCTCGCGCCCTTCTATGACCGGTTCACAGCCCACCACGACTATGACCTATGGACCGACGGGCTGCTGACTCTGGCGCACACGCATGGCCTGAGCGGCAGGCGCGTCCTGGACGCCGGCTGCGGCACCGGCAAGAGCTTCCTGCCGCTCCTCGAGCGGGGTTTCCACGTGACCGCCTGCGATCAGTCGATGGCGATGCTGGAGGTGGCCGCGTCGAAGGCCGGCCGGCGCCCCGTGACGCTGCACTGCCGCGACCTCCGCGCGCTCGACCCGATCGGCGAGTTCGACCTGATCACGTGCCTGGACGACGTGGCCAACTACCTGACCGATCCCGAGGAGCTGACCGGGGCGCTCACCGGGCTCGCGGCGAACCTGCGACCCGGCGGCCTGCTGGTCTTCGACGTCAACACGATCGCCACCTACCGCGGCTTCTTCAGCCAGACCGCCGTACTCGAGGAACGGCGGCTGATGATGGTGTGGCGCGGTCTCGCCGGCGAGGAGTTCGGGCCGGGTGGCCTCGCGCAGGCGGCGCTCGACATCTTCTGCGAGCTGGGCGACGGCTGGTCGCGAACGACGAGCCGCCACGACCAGCGCCATCACCCAAGGGAGACGGTGGACCGCTGCATCGAGCGCGCTGGGCTGCGATGCGTGGCGGTCTACGGCCAGGACCCTGCCGTGAACTTCGATGCCGAGGTCGACGAGCTCCGCCACTCGAAAGCGATCTACCTGGTCACCCGGTGAGCCTGCGCCTTGTCGATAAGGAGGTGAACACATGCTGAAGCTCGAGAAGCTCGAGAAGCCGGTCGTCCCGGCCGTCTCGATCGTGAAGGGGAGCTGAGAGCCCTTGGATGGGGCTTGCCGCGGGGTTGCGGCAAGCCCCATCCCCTTAGGCCGTCCTGGAGAGTGAATGAGAACAATCCAACTGAAGCCGAGCGTGGAGCCGTTCCCGGCATCCACGGGCGACATCTATCTGCTCCGAAGCGACGGCGGCCATGACGTGGTGCTGCGCCAGGCCACACCGTTCGCGCGCGAGCTGGTGGACTCGCTCGCCGCCGGCGCGCCGATCGCGGACGAGCCCGAGCTGAACGAGGCCATCGCCGAGCTGGAGGAGGCGGGCGTGGTGGCCGAGGCGTCGGTCGATCCCGCTGCGTCCGGCCTCTCCCCCGCCGAGCTGCTCCGCTATGACCGCCAGCTGCACTACTTCGGCGACCAGGCGTCGGCCGGCTCCAGCGCTACCCACATGCAGCTCGCGCTACGCGGCGCGACCGTGGTGGTGCTCGGCGCGGGCGGCCTCGGGTCGTGGACCATGGCGGGACTGGCGTGTGCCGGCGTAGGACGCATCGTCGCGGTGGACGACGACACCATCGAGCTGAGCAACCTGAACCGGCAGGTGCTGTACCGGGCATCCGACGTCGGTCGACGCAAGGTCGACGTGGCCGCCGAGGCGCTGCGAGCGCTCAACCAGGAGATCGACTTCGTGCCCCTCGCCCGCCGTGTCCGCGGCGTGGAGGACGTGCGATCCGTGGCCGCGGGCGCTGACTTCGTGGTCTGCACCGCGGACTCGCCGGTGCACGAGATCGGGCGCTGGGTGAACCGCGCCTGCCTCGAGCTAGGCGTGCCGCACACCTCCGCGGGCCAGTTCCCGCCACGGGTTCGGATCGGTCCCACGTTCGTTCCCGGCCGCACCGCCTGCCTCGAGTGCCAGGAGGGCGCCGTCCGCAGGGGCTTTCCGCTCTACGACGAGCTGGTGGAGCACCGAAAGCACCACGCACCCGTGGCCGCGACGCTCGGCGCACCGTCCGGGCTGATCGGGTCGCTGCTCGCGATGGAGGTCATCCACTGGATCACGGGCATCAGCGAGCCGGCCACGCTCGGCCGCGGCCTGATCTTCGACCTGCGCGACTTCTCGAGCCGCTGGGAGGCCGTGGAGCCGGACCCGGGCTGCGCGCTCGGCTGCTGTTGACGCGCCGCCGGGCGAGCGCCACGATGGGCGCATGCACGAGACCACCACGCTCGGCGCCGACTTCGCCCGTGCGCTTGCCGCCAAGGACTCCGCAGCAATCCGCGAACTGGTCCACCCTCAGATCGACTTCCGGGGGCTCACTCCCAACCGGGCCTGGGAGGCGACGGACCGGGACGAGCTGATCTCGATCCTGTTCGACAGCTGGCTCGAGGACAAGGACGAGATCGAGGCGCTCGAGTGGGTCGAGAGCGACAGCTTCGCCGACCGCGAGCGGGTGGGCTACCGCTTCAGCATCAACAACCCGGACGGGCACTTCCTGGTCGAGCAGCAGGCGTACCTCGCCGACCGTGACGGGCAGATCGGCTGGATGCGCGTGGTCTGCTCGGGCTTCCGCCCGGCGAGCGCGGGCGAGTGAGCTAGCGGCTCGCTTCCCAGGTCACGAGGCCCGAGCGGCAGGTCCCCTTCCCGGGGAAATCGACGGTCGCCCTCAGCCTTCCCTTGGACTCGTTGTTGGCGAACTTGAACGGCTCCGGGAAGACCGGGTTGCCCTGCGGGTCGAAGCCGATCTTGCCGCGCACGCCCACGCCGGAGGCATTGCGCCTGAAGAACCTGCCGTCCTCGCCCACCGGCACGTTCCGGAAGCGAGCGATCCGGAGGACGGTGCCCCTGTCGCAGCTGCCACGCCAGCGGAAGCGGATGCCGATTCTGGTGTGCGAGGTGGTGCGCATCACGAGGCGCTCGCCCTGGGAGGTCCTGCCGACGAAGGCGCCGTGGTGGCTCTGGTGGACTGCACCGGCGGGCGGCACGGTCCAGACCGTGGCCGCGATGGTGAGGAGCCCGACGATTCTTGGGAGTTTCCGCATCGCTCTCAGCGGTACGAACACCTGACCTGGCTGGAACTACCGGCCGTAAGATGCGTCAGGCATGGGCACCGAGGGCGTTGACGTGGCACGCCGGTTTGCTGACGCGGTCACGAGCGGCGACCGCGAGGCTGCTGTCGCCCTCTGCCACCCGGAGATCGAGTTCTCGTCGGTGCTCGGCATCAGCGGACGCGCCTATCTCGGCCACGACGGTGTTCGCCAGTACTTCGACGACGTGGAGTCCGCCTGGGAGGACTGGACGGTGGAGGTGGAGCAGATCGTCGGGGCCGAGGACGGGCGAGCGTGCATCGTCATGACGATGCACGCGCGCGGCAGGGGAAGCGGTGCGAGCCTCGCGGCCCGCACCGCTCACATCTGGACGCTCAGGGACGGAAGGCTGCTGCGCAATCAGCCCTACCGGGACCCGGAGCAGGCGCTCCGCGACCTCAGTTCGGGCGACTCCCGCCCGTGACGATCGGCACCTGGCCCGCGTTGCGCCGCCGAGGAGCCCAGGTGGGTCATCTGAGTAGCGCTATGCGCAACCGAGATGACCCACCCGGTTGCTCGTGATCGACTGACGGCTCAGAGCAGCCCCGTGGCCACCGCGACGAAAGCGGACGGGCCGCAAGGCCAGCGCTTCTCCATATCGCCCTAATTCTTGACGGAGTGATCCAAACGGGGAAGTCCTGCGCAGAGGTTGGGTGAATACCCGACCAGGAAGGACCCAGCGATGACTGGTGCAGTCCACGAACTCGCCGAGGATTCGGGGGATCGCAAGCGGTTTCTCCGCATGATGGGAGGCGCTGGCGCTGCCAGCGCGCTCGCGATCTTCATAGCGGCATGCGGCGGGGACGACGACGAGAACAGCTCGTCCGGCTCCAGCGGCATGTCGACCGCGGAGAGCAACCGCGCAAACAAGGGCGATCTGGAGATCGTCCAGTACGCCCTCACCCTCGAGCATCTCGAGACCGACTTCTACAACGCGGTCATCGACTCAGGGGTCATCAAGGACAAGGCGCTCGCGGAGACGGCGAAGATGATCCGCGACAACGAGCAGGAGCACGTCGACGCTCTGACCGGCACGGTCAAGCAGCTCGGCGGCAAGCCTCAGCGTCCGAAGACCAACTTCGACGCCGTCCTGGAGGGTGGCGAGAAGATGGTGCTCGAGACCGCTGCGACCGTCGAGAACCTCGGCGCCGCCGCGTATCTCGGCCAGGCGGGCCGGATCAAGTCGAAGGAGATCCTCGCCGCCGCCCTTGCCATCCACTCGGTGGAGGGCCGCCACGCCGCGGCGCTCAACACGGTGGTCGGCAAGACGATCGTCCCCGACGGCGCGTTCGCGAAGCCGGCCTCCATGGAGGAGGTCCTTCCGAAGGTCAAGCCCTTCCTCGCCTAGCCAGTCACTGGCAGAAAGGAGACACAAGATGTCTCAGCAGAATCTCGCCGCGCCCGAACTGGCGGCAATCGACGTGCAGGGAGTCAGCAGGCAGGCGTTCATCATGCGCGGGGCCGTTGCAGCAGGGTCGGTCTACGGCCTTGCGACCGTCGGGCCCTTCGTCCGTGAAGCGCTCGCGCAGGACGGTGCCGGAGACGTGGAGATCCTCAACTTCGCGCTCACACTCGAGTACCTGGAGGCCGCGTTCTACACGCAGGGCCTGAAGCAGGTCGCTGGGCTGTCGGGTGACGCGAAGTCGCTCGCCACGGAGATCCGCGACAACGAGAACGAGCACGTTGCCGCGCTCATGAAGACGATCAAGGACCTCGGCGGCACGCCCGTCAAGGCTCCGGGTGTCGACTTCGGCGACGGGTTCGCGAACGAGAAGGCGTTCCTTAAGCTCGCCCAGACGTTCGAGGACACCGGGGTGAGCGCCTACAACGGCGCAGCGCCGATGATCGAGTCCACGGACGTGCTCGCCGCGGCCGGAAGCATCGTGCAGGTCGAGGCGCGGCACGCCGCGGCGATCCGCCTGCTGAACGGCCAGCCGATCAGCGACAGCGGGTTCGACAAGCCACTCGAACAGCAGGCCGTGCTGGACGCGGTCAAGCCGTTCGTCAAGCCGTAACGAGAGGAAGCAAGAATGTTGCCTGGAATCGGTCCCATGGAGCTCATCGTCGTACTGGTGATCGCTCTCATCGTGTTCGGACCCAAGAAGCTCCCGGATCTCGGCCGCTCGCTCGGAAGTGGGATGCGCGAGTTCAAGAACTCGGTCACATCCAGTGGCGAGCGGGAGGAGCTGCCCGCGGCGGACCCCGCGCCCGCCCAGAAGCCCTAGCGCCGGCCGAGTTAGCCGGTGCCGCGCGTCAAACCCATCCACCACGAGGAAGAGCTGGCGGTCGTCGACCATCTCGACGAGCTGCGCTCGCGCCTGATCGTCACGGCTGCGGCCTTCCTCGTGGCGTTCGGGCTCACCGCCTGGCAGAGCGACCTCGTGCTCGAGATTCTCAACGCGCCGCTTCCCGGCGACCTCGAGCCCATCACGCTCGGTCCTTCAGAGCCGTTCATCACGACTCTGAAGAGCGCCGGCTATGCAGCCGTGATCCTTGTCCTGCCGGTCGTGCTGTACCAGGCGTACGCCTTCGTCGCGCCGGCGTTCCATCCGCGGGAGCGACGGCTCGTGGTGCCGCTGATCCTCATGGTGCCGGTGCTCTTCATCGGCGGGGTCGTCTTCTGCTACCTCGTCGTGCTCACCCCGGCGCTCGACTTCCTCCTGAGCTTCAACGCCTCGGAGTTCAACACGCAGCTCCGTGCGAGCGACTACTACGACTTCGCCACAATGACCATGCTCGCGATGGGCCTCGGGTTCCAGGTGCCCGTGGGGGTCGTGACCCTGACCCGGCTCGGCGTCGTGAGCGTGGACAAGCTGCGCCGCACCCGCCGCTACGCGGTACTCGCGATCGCGGTCCTCGCAGCCCTGCTGCCGACTCTCGACCCCGTGACGCTGGTGCTCGAGATGGTGCCGCTGCTGGTGCTGTACGAGCTGAGCATCCAGGTCGCGCGGCTCGTGGCGCCGCGCCCCGATGCGGACGGCATTCCAGCTACCTGAGTTTGGCCGAGCGCCAGGTAGCGGCGCAGCACCGCGCGGTTCTTGGACGCCGCCCGCGTGGCCACCGCGACGAAGCGGATGCGGCCGCCGCGCACGCCGTAGACGAAGCGGGCCCTGCGGCCGGCCCCGCGCACGTATAGGCCCTTGCCAATCTTCCGCGCCTTGCCGCGCAGCCGCTCCACGGGGTCGCCCACGCGCAGTCTCCGGAGGTCGCTGCCCTTCGCGTTGCTGCCCACCAGCGCAACGGTGCCAGTGGGCGTGAGCGCGGCCGCGACCCTCTTGCGGCGGTTCTGCTTGCCGCGAACGCACCAGCTCCAGGACCGGTCGCCGCGTACCTTGGGCTGCCCGCCGCGTCGAAGCAGCTGGGCGGTGGTGTTGCGCAGGAGGATGCGGCGCGTGCCTCTGCTGGCGAAGCGCTGGCGCGGTGACTTGCAGCCGAACGGGATCCCGTTCACGCGCTCCCACGACTGGAGGTAGGCCTCCGCTCCGCGCGCCATGTCCTTCACGGCGGCCGCGCCGCCCACTCGCCGGATGTCCTCCCACCAGTCGGGGAACAGCCCATAGTGAGCCACGCCGTCCTTGGTGATGTCGAACTCGCGCTCACCGCTGCGCTGCCGCTGGAACGTCACGCCGCCGTCGAATGACTTGAACGGGTACTCCACGGGGTTCTCCCCCTCGCGCGGGTGAGGCTGCGCGGAGAGGCCGTTCTGGTCCGAGCCGTAGCCCATCCCGAAATAGAACCTGGGATCGCGCTGGGCCTTCGTCGTCTGCCAGGTCTTGATCCAGTCCGGCGCCGACTCCTTCATCGGGGTCACGACCCCGCCGAGCTTGTAGATGCGCGGGACCACGTCGGCCGTGCTCCAGCTGTGGCTCGACACGGCACCCGAGTAGCGCTGGGCCTCGAGCAGGTCCATCACGCTCTTGCGCGCACGCACGCTGAGGTGGTCGGGGTCGATGATCACCTTCTTCTGCATCAGGCGGCGCACCGCGTGATCGCCGAGGTCGGTGAGCCCGATCGCATTGCAGTTCGAATCATTCGGATAGACGGGCGCCACGCCCAGCGGGAGGAACTGCTCGATCACGTTCGAGAGCATGTCGTTCTCGTCGTGGTCGTAGACGCCGGGCTGCTGCTTGTCGTGCTCGTCGGGCGGGCCGGTGCAGTGCTGCATGCGCCAGAAGTGGCCGGTGGCCAGCCGGTTGCCGCCGTTCACGACGACGCCGGTGCTGCCGCTGTCGCCCGCAACGCCGGCGAGCGCGTTGTCGAACTTGTTGATCAGCTCCATCTGGCGCACGCCGAAGCCGTAGACCTCGTCGAGCTCGCGGTCGATCTTCGCCCTGTCGCATTGCGGCTGGTCGTTGTAGACCCGGCAGCCGAACGGCTCCGAGACCTCGATGCCCTTGACCACCGCGAGCTTGCCCTGCGCGATCACCCTCCGGGCCTCGAACGGGTTCCTCACGATGCGGAACCAGCCCCGGCCGGGCCCGCCGTTCTGGGCGTCGATGTAGTCCTGGAGCGCGTCGAGGTCGCGGTTCTGGAGCCGCACGGAGGCCATCTCGTCGCAGTTGTTCTGCTTGAGCGGATAGAGCTCGCAGAGCGCGCGGTTCTCGACGAACAGATTCACGAACAGCCGCAGGCCGCCCATGTGGGCGCGCTCGACCCACTTGTAATAGGTCTGCTCGTGCGTCAGTGACTCGTGGTGCGGCCAATCCTTGAAGGTCGGCCAGCCCACCGGGTCGTGGCAGCGGACCGGGTTACCGAAGAGGACGTTCTCCAGCACCGCTCCGCAGCCGTTGCCGACCTGGTGGTCGGGGCAATCCACGAGCGCGTAGGGCGCGCCGTAGGGATGCCACGGCCGCCCGCAGTGCGCCCGGCCGCCCAGGAACTCGAAGGCCATCATGTGCAGGTGGAGGTCGATGATCCCCTTGACCTCGCCCCACGGGGTCCTGCTCGTGAACGGCTCGCCCGTGGCGCTGGTGTCGACCTCCGGGTAGACCGCACAGCCGTCGGCGGGCTCGAACGTGAAGCCACCCGCTCCCGCGGGATCCGCCAGCACCAGCCGGCCGGCCGCCACGGCCAGCGCCTTGTTCTTTGACGGCAGCGTGATCGCGAAGGTGCCGTCCGGGTTCGCGTCCACGCGCCAGTCCGCGGACGGGCTCGCGCCGGCGGCAGGCTCGACCACGTTCAGCGCGTTGGCGGCCATGAAGTCGCGGTCGCGTCCGTGGAAGAGGTAGCTGCCGAGCGCGGTGGCCTGCATGCGGAACGCCTCGGCGGCGCCGGCGGATGCCGCCGCCGCGCTGTAGCCCGCAGGGTCCTTCGCCGCGAAGCCGGACGGCGAGCGCAGCGCATAGCAGCCGTTGGCGAGCGCGTAGCGCCTGTCGTCGCCGGTGGCGGACGCCAGCGAGCGGGCGGGCGGTGCCTTGGCCGGGGCCGCCGCCGCGCCTAGGCGGACGTGCGACGACTCGCGGTCAGCCTGCGCGCCCGACCCGAGCAGAGCGAGCGCCAGCAGCGCAAGGAGCGTGAGCAGGGCAAGGAGGCGACGATCCACCGGCTGATCGTAGCCCTGTCCCTAGCGGCGATGCGCCGCTTGCTCGGGTGGCCAGCCAAGCGCTGGGCCGCCTTGGCGGCCAACGGGTTAGGCGTCGCCGTAGCGCTCGAGCAGCGCGACCAGATGAAACGGCTTGCGCTCGGCCGACCACTCCTGCGCCGCCGACTGCCAGATCTGAAGCAACCGAGCAAGCGGCTCGGCAAGCCCTTGAGAGTCGGCCCCATCGATGATCAAGACAAAGCCCTCGGCATCGAGCCACGCCAAGTCGCCCAAACAATCCGCGACCGCATCCCAGTTGCGGCCGAAGTAGTCAGGGAACTCGAAGGCCGACGCCAGCGCGTCGAAAAGCTCAGCATCCGACGACAACGCCGTGCCCGAAATCGTCGCCACGAAAAAGCCCCTGGACCCGTAGGCGTCGAAAACCCGGACCTCGTCGCGAGCGGCGAAGTGCACGCACTCCCAGCGATCAGCAGACTCGATCAACCGCCCGACCCACGCGAGATGGCTAGTGGTGCTCACGGCACGACCTCCACGAAGTCCTTGTAGTGGTTCCAGCTGTAGAACCCCCGACCAGACTCGCGGTCGTAGACCAGCCGCCGCGCACCACGCCCGGCAACCCCAGGGGTCCGAACCGTCCACTCCTGATAGTTGCCCGGCGGCAGCAACCCCCTCTCATCTCGGAACGGCGTCCCATCGCGCCTGATCCGCCCACCGTTTCGTTTGGCGAACCCAAGCGCCTCCTCGAGCCCGTGGATCTGATGCAGCCGTACCTGACCACGCGACACCACACCACCCGCAATCCGAGGTGCGTGCTTTGCGGCTTCGTCGACCTTGTCGGCTCCCCTAATGGCGCGGAACACGCCGGTGCCAAGGCGCCGGCCCAGGTTGGCGCCGCGGCCGATGGGGATGATGTTGATCGCGGCTTCAAGTGGGCTATCGCCGAAGAGTACCCCGGCCCAGTCCGGGCCTTCGGTCGCCGCGATCCGTATGAGGCGCTCCTTGGCGGTGACCTGTGCGTAGAGATCCCGCAGATAGTCCTCGTCGTAACCCGCCAGGGCGCTCGCGTGCAGGTCCCCGCCGAGCACGCGCTCGCCCGGGCTCCCCGCGATCAGGACGGCAAGCGGAGGGACAGTCTCGGCTCGGCTTGCACGAACGGCTGCCTTGAAGTTCGCCTTCTGGGTTGAGCCGGTGAAATCGGTGGTCCCCGCAGGCGGCGATCCGGGCGTCCGCCTCACCTCGCCGCCGTAGTTCTGCTGGTGCTCACCACTCCTACACGTGGCCGTGCAGCTTTTGTGCCCGTCGAACTCGATGTTGTTGACCGGGTTGGCGCTCGCGAACGTGTAGCGGTTGCTCATCATCGGGTCGGACTGGAGCGCGAAGTCGCCGCTCGCTGATTCGAAGCGGTCCTGGATCAGGAAGCGGCCGATGTCAGGCCGGTAGGGGCGGGCCTGCATGTCGTAGGTCTTGACGGCCGCGTCGTAGTAGAAGCCCTCGAAGCGGAACGGGTTGCCGCGCGCGGCCGGACTCAGGCCGGTCTCGGCGTCCTGGAGCTCGCCATAGGGGTCGTAGCGGTAGCGGTCGGTCGCGAGCACCTCGCCGTCGGGGCCCTCGAGGCCCTCGACCGAGCCGTTCGCGTCGTATGCGAACGAGCGGTAGCCGAGACCGACACCGGACTGGCTCGTGCGCTGCCCAAGCCGGCGCAGGGCTGAGTCGTACTCGTACTGCTTGACCTTGGCCGTCGCGGTCTGCTCGCGCGAGAGCTTCTCCGAGAGCCCGACGTAGGCGTAGTCGAGCGCCTCTCCCGCCTCCGCCTTCGTGTCGCGGCGGTCGAGCCCGTCATAGCTGACCGTGCCTTGATCGGTGACGCCCGGTCCGTCCGCGCGTCTCGGCCGAGGCGATGTTCGCCTACGAGGACGACGACCCGCACTCGCTCCGCCACCAGGTGAGATCGCCCCCACGGTGACCGTGGGCGACGCCTTCTGGACCGGCCCGCGCGCCGAGCGCTGAAGCCCGCACCGGTCGTCACTGGCGACGTAGCAGGATCACCGCGGAAAGGACCGAGCTCAGGATCGCGACGGGCACTAGCGTGAAGAGCAGGGAGAGGAGGATGTCATCGCAGCGGTCGTTTGGAGCCGACGCGATACGGCTCCGCACGCCCCGGCCCACGGGCCGCAGCCCGTGGCGAGCGCGCCGCCGGCACGGCCGCCGACCAGCTCTCTGCCGGTGCACATGATCGCCCTCGAGACGGACACGCCATTGCTGAGGTTCTCGACATAGCCGACCGCCGGACCTCTAGCCGCGATGCGGCGCTTGTCGATTAGACTCAGGTCTCGCCTAGCAGCGCAAACAAGTCCCGGATCGCATCGGGCTCGCCATGTTCGGTGTAGTTGTCGAGCCGCAGGAAGAGCTGTTCCTGGCCGTCGTTCACGGCTTCGAAAAAGAGCCTGAGAACTGACAGCGCGTCCTCACGGCGGGAGTCGTCGTCCCACAGGCTCACTTCGGCTCGCGCGCGAAGGATCGCCTCCCGTGCTTTCAGCAGCAGGAGGTACCCGTCGCCGGTCGGGAGGATCTGTTGCGCTAGGTCGATCCCGAGTCGGAACGAACAGTCGCGGAGATCCATATCTCCGAAATCATTTCCCACTCGTTCCGATCCCGCCCAAGTTCGTCGCGCACGCAATCGGACGGTTGTCCGAAAAAGCGCAGCTCATCGCCCCGCCCGGTGAACACACAATCCACGAACTCTGCGTCCCAGCAGAGCCATCCCTTCAACTTCACATCACGAAACGAGCACCGCACGAACCGGGCCCGCCCGGGCGCGACAGCCTGTATGCGTGACCCGTCGAAGGAGCACTCGACGTACTCAGACACATCCGCGCCGTCGCCGAAACCCGCGTCCTCGATTCGCATCCCTGTGAAGAGGCATTCCCGGAAGCGCGACGCCTGCGCAGAGAGCTTTGCGATCTTCCGACCTGAGAAGTCCTCTCCGACGAGATCCTGCTTGTCGACGTAGAGCAGCTGCGACGGCTTCGGAGGGTCTCCTGCGCCCCGCCCATCGGGCGGTTACCTCGAGGGGCTCGTCGATGTCCGCCGTCCGGACTCTCGGTCATGCGCATCAACTGGTCGAGGTTGGTTGTGACGAACACGACGTGCGGAGCTCACGGACGCTGATTTGGATAGCCCGGTGTATCGCCCGCCGGAGGTGAACCGGTGATCCACCGACATGATCGTGAGCTGGTACCGCCGAGCCGTGTTGCTAGCTCCACACGGCATCGAACCATGAGTCATTCGGTGTCTAAAGGTCCGAAGGCCCGCTCGAACTCCCCCGTGTATTGCAAATCACGCACAGTGGCCTCGATTGCTTCTCTAGAAAGAACGCGCACGACAATCATGTCGCTCGCCCAGACGTATGTCCCCCCACCGCACTCCCCGGTCACCGCGTTTTTGTCGAGAAGCGCCCGGATGCTCTGCATCGTGAAGAACGTCGCGCCCCAGCGCCTCCCATCGGGGCCGACCACCTCCACGTCAACATTGCCGGGATGCAGGTGCTGGCCGGAAAGGTCTCCATGAATCGTGATCTGAAGATCGTCGGCCGTGATTGTGCTAGCCCTCGCCATAGAGCTGATGGAGCCGTTGGATGACCCGCGCCTGGTTAGCTTTGTCGGACTTCGCGAGGATGTCAACGCCCTCGGACGTGTATCGGAAGTAGAGGCGTGCTCCACCGCGTGATCGCGCCTCAATAACGCCGCTGAATAGCCCTCTGTTGCCGATTCCGGGGTTCAGGTTTCCGTGGGCTAATTGAGCCTGTAAGCGGTCGAGTTCAGCCTGTACGGATCGCCCAGCCCGCTGTGCTTCTCGCACTAGGGAAGCATCCTGCTTGATTCGCGATGTGAGCTTCAGTCCACCACCGGTCGAGCGTCCCGCAAATGGTGCAAAGTGCCCAGCCTCATCCGCTAGGCGCGCGCTCAGACCGCCTGCACCGGAGCGCCAGCTGCCAACTAGAGAAGTAGCGAGCTTGCGTCCTGCCGCGACTCCCGCTTTTGCCACAGCGGATGACCCGCCACCGACGAGGAGGTTGAACGGATCCCACCAAGGGACCTCAGTGCTCTCACGCTCGAGGTCAAGCTCGGAGAGTTTCTCACCATGCAACAGCGCGTCATGGATTTCAGCCGTGTTTCGCGCCTGCTGCTGCTGGCTGCAAAGCTCGCCGCCGACACAGTGGCGGCGCGCGATGTCATATGCCAAAGATGCGGCTGCAAGCGTCGCGGCTTCGACTCGTCGCTCAGCCCGCGCATATATGGCCGGTTGTGTGAATCTCCGGTCTACGTATCCGCTGCGATCGGTCGACCGGCTGCTCTTGTTCGGTCCGCTGACCGTCCGGCCGGTCTGGCGGTCCTGCACGTCGCCGCCCACGGTTTGAATGTTTCGGCTGCTTTGATCGCCCGTGGGCGCGTAGTGCCCATCGAACTCGATGTTGTTGACCGGGTTGGCGCTCGCGAACGTGTAGCGGTTGCTCATCATCGGGTCGGACTGGAGCGCGAAGTCGCCGCTCGCGGATTCGAAACGGTCCTGGACGAGGAAGCGGCCGATGTCAGGCCGGTAGGGGCGGGCCTGCATGTCGTAGGTCTTGACCGCCGCGTCGTAGTAGAAGCCCTCGAAGCGAAACGGGTTGCCGCGCGCGGCCGGACTCAGGCCGGTCTCGGCGTCCTGGAGCTCGCCATACGGGTCGTAGCGGTAGCGGTCGGTCGCCAGCACCTCGCCGTCGGTGCCCTCGAGGCCCTCGACCGAGCCGTTCGCGTCGTATGCGAACGAGCGGTAGCCGAGACCGACACCGGACTGGCTCGTGCGCTGCCCAAGCCGGCGCAGGGCTGAGTCGTACTCGTACTGCCTGACCTTGGCCGTCGCGGTCTGCTCGCGCGAGAGCTTCTCCGAGAGCCCAACGTACGCGTAGTCGAGCGCCTCTCCCGCCTCCGCCTTCGCGTCGCGGCGGTCGAGCCCGTCATAGCTGACCGTGCCTTGATCGGTGACGCCCGGTCCGTCCGAGGTCTTCATGCGCCCAAACGCGTCGTAGCCGTAGGTCGTGTCCTGCAGCGCATAGCAGCCGATGGCGAGTGCGTAACGCCTGTCATCGCCGGTGGCGGACGCCAGCGGGGGGCGGGCGGCGCCTGCGCCGGGGCCGCCGCCGCGCCTGTCGGACCGGCGACGACTGGCGGTCAGCCTGCGCCCCCGACCCGAGCAGCGCGAGCGCCAGCAGCGCAAGGAGCGTGAGCACGGCGAGAAGGCGACGATCCACCGGGGGATCGTAGCCCCGCTTTGGTCAGGGATGCCCCGCTCGGCGAGTGTCTGGACAAGCAGGGAGTAATGCCGGCCGATGCAGGTCGGCCCCACGGGACACCGCCTGGCAGGGTGCGCAACGTACGCACCGCGGCAGTCTCGTCTCAGACAGCCCATTGGCCACCAGGAGGTGCTTGGGTCACTCCTCGCGCCGCAGGAAGGAATACGTCGTACCACGGACGATCGCCACGGGCTCCGGAACTGGAACGGAAACCGGCACGAACTCAACCAGGACGTCCTCCTCCAGGTCGCCGATGACGAGAGTCTCTACCTCGCTCACGATCTCTCGGTGTTCTTCTGTCAGATCGCCGTCGTAGGCGAAGCGTCCGGTTACCTGCCGCCCCTCGACGTCTATCTCAACGGCTCGAAGGTCGTTCGTGACCATCCCGAGTAGCGCCTGCTGCACCGAAAGAAGAACCTCAGCCCCTAGCTCTTGCGTCGCTCCGCTCATCGTGGTCTCACTGGGAAAATGTGAATGCCGCGCTTGCCGTAGTAAGGATGCCGCGCGTAGTGGACAGTTCCTCGCCGGTCCGGCGACTGACAAACGTTCCGATCTCCTCTCCGAAGTCGATGCGCTCGCGGAAGCCCGGCTGGCCCCTCGGCACCACGTTGACGGGCTGTCCCGTCCCTGCGCGCTGGATCAGCTTCCGCGGGTCCGCCCTCAGCTGGCTTCGTCCCGGGATGTAGGCGTGGTGGCCGAGGAAGTGTTTTTCCTGCTGGCCCCAGTTGACGACCTTCGGGAGGTCATCTCCTACCTTTGCGACTTCCTCGGCCCTATCGGCGCCTCGGAAGGCGCGGAACACTCCAGTGCCGAGCCGACGACCCAGATTGGCGGCGCGTCCAATGGGAACCAAATTGACCGCGACTTCGAGCGCATTGTCGCCAAAGACTACCCCGGCCCAGTCCGGGCCTTCGGTCGCCGCGATCCGTATGAGGCGCTCCTTGGCGGTGACCTGCGCGTAGAGATCGCGCAGATAGTCCTCGTCGTAGCCCGCCAACTCGCTCGCCTGCAGGTCCCCGCCGAGCACGCGCTCGCCCGGGCTGCCCGCGATCCGAATCGCAAGCGGAGGGACAGTCTCGGCTCGGCTTGCACGAACGGCTGCCTTGAAGTTCGCCTTCTGGGTTGAGCCGGTGAAGTCTGTGGTCCCCGCAGGCGGCGATCCGGGAGTCCGCCGCACCTCGCCGCCGTAGTTCTGCTGGTGCTCACCACTCCTACACGTGGCCGTGCAGCTTTTGTGTCCGTCGAATTCGATGTTGTTCACGGGGTTCGCCGACGCGAACGTGTAGCGGTTGCTCATCATCGGGTCGGACTGGAGCGCGAAGTCGCCGCTCGCGGATTCGAAGCGGTCCTGCACCAGGAAGCGGCCGACGTCAGGCCGGTACGGGCGGGCCTGCATGTCGTAGTGGCGGGCGATGTCGTAGACGCATCCCGAGGGCCATGCCACATGCGCTGGTCGGTAAACCCAGACCCGGATGCGACGGCCAGCTACGGCGCGATCGCGACCAAGCTGAGCAGCCCTGTAACGATCGCGAACCAGAGCCAGTGAACGACCCGTTCGCTGGCGGCTCGCATCACGCGGGTATGTAGGCGTCGTTGGCCGCGTAGTACGTGATCGCCTGGTGGCCTTCCTCGATCGAAGGCTGACGACCGTCACGCCACTGCCTCCAAACCTCCAGCACCTCCACGGCGAGAGCGACCTCCAGCAGGTACTGCATCCCTTCGGCTCCCGGAGGAACAGAGCCGTCCTCTGGCTCTCTCGCGACCGCCGCGGGCGACGAGAGGGCTGCACCCGGACCCCCTTCTGCGTAGATGGTCAGCTCGTCATCGAACTCTTCGACCTTCCCAAGGATCTCGCCAAGAGTCATCGACGCCCCCACCTCGAGTAGCCACCGCGTCCGCTGGGATGCAACAGCTGCTGGAGCCGGCCGGGCGCAGTGTGCTGGATCGATGGAACGAGCTCCATCGCCCCCTCGTCAGCCGCATGATGCCACGTCCAACCTGTCGGCGGTTTGCGCGCAACGGTGCCTCCGGCATTGGCGAGCTGATCGCGCAGACCAGGGATCATCGTCTCCATGCGTCCGGCCCACACGGGATCCTCGTCGAGCGCCCTCAACAGGTCACGGTTCGCCTCCCGGAAATGGCTGGCGCGCGACTTCCCCGGATACGAAGAGCGACCCAGATGTGCACGGAAGCCGACGGAGTAGGCGTTCTCAGACCCCAGAGCTGGTGCCTTTGCGGCTGTGGTCGCTCGTTTGCCTGCCTTCGCTCCGGTAGCAACCCAGCCCGCCAACGGAATTGCAGCCGCGCACGAAAGCCCGGCGTCAACCTGCTCGCCTTCGGCTGCGTAGAACCCGCAGTTCACCAAGTCGAAAGGCTCTCCGAGAGCCGGCACGCCGCCAGCCACGTCGAGTCCGAAATGGATCACGCTCCCCAATGAAGGCCCGCCGCCGCTAGAGGATGCGTAGCCGGTCTCCCCCCAAGCCGCGCAGCCACCGGCCGAAGCCACCGCCACGCAACGCGAGCCCATGACGTTGTCCTTGGGCGGCGGCACGGCCCGCGCTTGCCTATAGCCGCCGATCGCATCGGGAAGACCAGCGTCGCCGCTGGCCCCGTGCTGGAGGTAAGGCCGGCTCTGCGGGAAAACCGTCTCGGCGCTGTAGGAGCGATTCCGGATCGTCTTGCCGCCGTAGACCGAGAACGACTTGCTGGTCGAGTCGCGACCGCCCGTCGGCGCCTTGTGCCCGTCGAATTCGATGTTGTTGACCGGGTTGGCGCTCGCGAACGTGTAGCGGTTGCTCATCATCGGGTCGGACTGGAGCGCGAAGTCGCCGCTCGCTGATTCGAAGCGGTCCTGGACGAGGAAGCGGCCGATGTCGGGCCGGTAGGGGCGGGCCTGCATGTCGTAGGTCCTGACCGCCGCGTCGTAGTAGAAGCCCTCGAAGCGAAACGGGTTGGCGCGCGCGGCCGGACTCAGGCCGGTCTCGGCGTCCTGGAGCTCGCCATACGGGTCGTAGCGGTAGCGGTCGGTCGCCAGCACCTCGCCGTCGGTGCCCTCGAGGCCCTCGACCGAGCCGTTCGCGTCGTATGCGAACGAGCGGTAGCCGAGACCGACACCGGACTGGCTCGTGCGCTGCCCAAGCCGGCGCAGGGCTGAGTCGTACTCGTACTGCTTGACGTTGCCCGTCGCGGTCTGCTCGCGCGAGAGCTTCTCCGACAGCCCGACGTAGGCGTAGTCGAGCGTCTCTCCCGCCTCCGCCTTCGTGTCTCGGCGGTCGAGCCCGTCATAGCTGACCGTGCCTTGATCGGTGACGCCCGGTCCGTCCGAGGTCGTCATGCGCCCAAACGCGTCGTAGCCGTAGGTCGTGTCCTGCAGCGCATAGCAGCCGATGGCGAGCGCGTAACGCCGGTCCTTCGCGAGCGCCACTACGGCGTGGCCAGCGCTTCCTGAGCCGGCCCGGAGATCCCCACGCCAGCGAATGTCCCGTCATCAACCATCGAGCGCAGACCCGCGATCGAATCACCACGCTCGATCGGCGGCAGAAGACGCTCGTTGAGCAGCGTGAGCAGCTCCTCGGTGCGCTGCTCGTCGGGCAGCTCGCATTCGAGATCGAGCAACTCCCTGCTGCGCTGTTCGGCCTCCGGCACCACGTCCTCGACACGGGTCATGATGTGCGCCTGGTTGCTCTTGGGGTAGCGCTCGTCGCCGAGTCGTCGCAGCCAGAAGCCCTGGTTGAAGTAATACGCAGGCCCGTACTGCGACTTCTGCAAGTTGGAGATCGAAATCACCTCATCGCCGTGCCGGTACCACGAGCCGGACTTCTTCTCGAAGCCAGCCTCGACGCCGAACCGGTCAAACGCGCGCTGAACTACGTTCCGCTCGCTCATGGCCGATCGTAGGTCTCCAGCCGCCGCGTAAACGGCGTCCCTGGGTACCGCTCATTCCGTTCCCAGACCTACCGCTCGAGCTGCCGCCGACCAAGCGCAATCGCCCGTGGGTGCTCGGCTTGAGCTCTACTACCTCGCGCATCCGCAAGCTCACAGCATCCGCTACGGAACCCGTCGCCGGTCGGCGCGACGGATGCCTCGACGGGCCGGACCTCCTGCATCGAGCTCCAACCGAGGTCGATCCCGGTGCGCTGGCTTGGTTGCTGCAGGCTCTCGACCAGTACCTGAACCTCCTCGAGCTTCATCCGATCTTCTCACCTTCGTCCCGAGCCTGCTCTGAAGGCATCGAACCACCCGAATTAGCTCATCGAGGCTGAGATCTCCCAGCGGCATGAAGCTAGCCCTTGACCCCGGCGCGCGATCACGTCCTTCGCCGGTTCCATACGTCGTCTGCGGCTGCAAAGGCCTCGGCAATATCGGCAGTGTGGTTTCCGAGCTCGTAGAGCTTCTTCTCTGCTGCCCGTCTGCTAACCGGATGCCCGGTCCGCCAGGGCCGATCGCCGTGCGGCGGGGTCGCGGCGACGACGTACCGCTTCACGAACGGGAAGGCCGTATCAACGCGTTCGGCGTCGATCGTCATTGGCCGCTTGCGGGATCGGCTCGTCGATAGTTCGGATACCCGTGCCTCCGCAAGGTTTCATGCTCACCCTCATAGAATGGGCTGCGCCTCGAATTACGAGGATCGGGGCCAATATCTTCGATCTCATAACCCTTTCTAATCTTTCGGCGGAGCCACCAACGATTCAACCAGACCTCGGCCTGTTGTGGCAGCCACCTGAGCCCCCGAGGGGTCCCGGCGTAGTACTCGCCGCCAACGCGGCGCGTGTGCGGAATGACCCGTTCGGCCATGTTTCGCCCAAGCACCACCTTTCCGGGCGAAGCCGCTTCGTCTGATCCTCTAAATAGCCCGATGGCGGCTTTGCCGCCCTTGACGCCTTTGCCGGCGACGCCGAGGCCGGGCATGAGGCCGAGCCTGTCGAGCCAGCTCTCGCGCGGGTTGCCGACATACCACTCGGCGAGGATCGTGGCGCCGTGCACGAGATTGTTGAGCCCTTCGAACGGGTTGACGTCCGTTTCCTTGTCGACGCAGCCGGGGCACGACGACGGCTGCGCGGCGCTGCGTAGAGCACCGGCGGGCGGCGGAGCGACGTTCGGGCGCGCGGAGCGTCGGAACAGGTGCTGCCCCGACGGCGTCTGGCGGCCCTCCCACTGCGCGTAGGTGTTCCGACCGCTCGTCGGCGGCGGCGACACCGAGCCGTTGAAGTCGTCGCCGTCGCAGTCGCGGAAGCAGCGGCCGCTCTTGTCCGACATCTTCTGGCGCCCGCGCGGGTTATAGGTCGTGATCGGCTCGTGCCCATCGAACTCGATGTTGTTGACCGGGTTGGCGCTCGCGAACGTGTAGCGGTTGCTCATCATCGGGTCGGACTGGAGCGCGAAGTCGCCGCTCGCTGATTCGAAGCGGTCCTGGACGAGGAAGCGGCCGATGTCAGGCCGGTAGGGGCGGGCCTGCATGTCGTAGGTCTTGACGGCCGCGTCGTAGTAGAAGCCCTCGAAGCGGAACGGGTTGCCGCGCGCGGCCGGACTCAGGCCGGTCTCGGCGTCCTGGAGCTCGCCATAGGGGTCGTAGCGGTAGCGGTCGGTCGCGAGCACCTCGCCGTCGGGGCCCTCGAGGCCCTCGACCGAGCCGTTCGCGTCGTATGCGAACGAGCGGTAGCCGAGCCCGACACCGGACTGGCTCGTGCGCTGCCCGAGCCGGCGCAGGGCTGAGTCGTACTCGTACTGACTTGACCTTGGCCGTCGCGGTCTGCTCGCGCGAGAGCTTCTCCGAGAGCCCGACGTACGCGTAGTCGAGCGCCTCTCCCGCCTCCGCCTTCGCGTCGCGGCGGTCGAGCCCGTCATAGCTGACCGTGCCTTGATCGGTGACGCCCGGTCCGTCCGAGGTCGTCATGCGCCCAAACGCGTCGTAGCCGTAGGTCGTGTCTTGCCCCGGCTGGACGATCCGCTCGAGATTTCCGAACCCGTCCTCGTCGTAGTAGTAGGTGGCGGTGCTCGGACTGGCTCCGGTCTCGGTCGCCCTTACGGTACGCAGCCGGTCGCCCACGTACGTGTAGGTCTCGACACGCTCGTTGACCGAATCCTCGCGGAGGGTGATTGCGCCCGAACCGTTCAGGGTGTACTTGACGGTCGACCCGGCCGGCTTGCTCTGGCCGTTCCCCCGCGTCCAGCGCACCAGCTGGTCACGGGCGTTGTAAAGGTGGGTCCCGCGCTCGTCCTGGGTGCGGTTGCCGTTGCGGTCGTACGTGTACGTCAGGTCCTTGAGCGTGGCCCCGGCGTCGCCCTTCGTGCGCTTCATCGACGCCAGCCGGTCGTCGTCTAGGAACGACACGGTCTCGACCACACCGTTCGGCTTGCGCCGCGTCTTAACGCGTGGCCCGTCGTAGTAGTCGGTGGTGGTCGTCCGGTCGGCGCTTCCGGCGACACACGTGACAGGACCGCTCACACAGACGCGCGTCGATGTTTCGCGCTCCAGCGCGTCGTAGCCGAACGATGTCGTCGTGCCGCCCTGGTAGCTGGCCGGGTCTCCCGGCGTTTGGACCGTTCCGTCCGTGCGGCGCGTGACGACGTTGCCGCCACTGTCGTACGCGAACGCGCTGTCCTTGCCGGACGTCCAGCGCTCGTTCACGAGCGTGGGGCGTTCGGCGTTGTCATAGGAGATTCCGGTGGTGCGTGACTTCTGCACGTCGCGCATCTCGATCAGCGAGCGGTTCGGGTTGTACTTGTACTGATACTCCCGTGGCGGCTCCGCGCCGGTGCCCGCCTCCTTCGCGATGCGGCTCGCGAGCGTCCCGTTTGGGTGGAAGCTGCGCGTGACGATCCGGCGCTGTGTCGCGCCGAAAACAGTCATCCAGGATTTTTGGTTGCCCCGACCGTCGTAGTCGTACTGGAGCGCCGCCTGGACTTGTTGGCCAGAGTCCGGGTCCACCACCGTCGGCTCGGACTGCGTCTTCGGCCAGCCCGTTGCAAAGAACGTGTAGCTGGTGCGCGCGGGGCAGTGGGGGCTCTCCGGATCGGCGGTCGGACACGGTTCGCTCCATTCGTACGCCGAGTCGAGCGATTCGACCCGTCCGCGCGAATCGCGGTTGAAGTCCTGACGGAAGCGCCGCATGTCGGCGGAGGCAGGCCCGCCGCCGTCCGGGTCCCCGAATGGCAGGTGGATCGCCCTCAGGAGATTCCCGGTGTTGTACTCGTAGACCGTCGCGTTTTCCGCAGCCGTCGACGTTGGGGTCAGCGCACTGCCGTCCCAGGAGACGGTCGGCCGATTGGTGGCCTCGTCCACGCCCGCGGGCTTGACCTCGCGACGCAGGTTGCCGTTGGCGTCGTACTCGGTGACGGTCGTCCGCTTGGTCGACGTGCCGGTTGTCTCCGCCCACAGGAGGTCGCGGCCGTCGAAGACCCGCTCCGTCTTGATGCGCCCGCTGCCCGCGCCGGGCTTGTCGACTAGCGTCTGGTTGCCGTTGTCGTCGTACTCGAACGTGGTGTCGCGCCCCGGTGCGCCCGACTGGCCCGCCGACGGAGCGGTGATCTTCGTGAGGTCGTCACGGGCGTTGTACTCGCGCGCCCACGTGTGCCCGAGCGGCGTGGTCTCGCTCGTGAGGTTCCCCGCGGGGTCATAGGCAAAGCTGCGGCGCTCGCCCGCTGGATTGTCGACCGCCGAAAGTCGGTCGACGGCGTCGTACGCCATCGTCCACGCCAAGGTGCCCCGTGGCGTGTCGCGTCGCGTCACGTTGTCATTCGCGTCGTAGACGTAGTCCGTAACTTCGGTCGGAGTGAGGTCCGTCCCCGGGGCCGTCTGGCGCACCCGCCTGTCGAACTGGTCGTAGTCGAACGTGGTGGCCTGCTCGTCGCCGTCCACCGACTGACGCAGGTTGCCGTTCCGGTCGTAACTGAAGGTGTTGACGATGAACCGGTTCGCGGGATCCGACGGGGTATCGGGCAGCGGAACGTGGAGCGGATAGGTGACCTTGGTGATGCGACCGAGCTCGTCGCGCACGAAGGTCTTGGCCCTCGGGCCGGCGTCCGTGACCGCCGTGAGCCGCAGCTCGTCGTCGTACTCGAGGGAGGTCTGGCCCGCGGGCGGGAGCACATCAGGGAGCGCCTCTGGATCGACCAAGCCGAAGTCGCCGGTCGCGTGCGAGTCCGGCAGATCGGTGCGCTCTCGCGGCTGTGCCAGCAGCTCGTCCGCGGTCCGCTCGCGGATCTCGGGTCCGTCACCCGACGTGTCGTGGGTCCACCACGAGGGCCGGCCGGTGGACGCAAGCTCGCCGCTGTCGAGGAAGGTGTTCGTGAACGAGTTCCCCCGGCCGTCGGTGATCGTCGTCGGATCGCCGACGGCGTTGCGGCCGTAGGTGATGGTGTCGGTGAGCCCGGCGTACTGGTTGGGAGCCTTCGGGATCGAGCGGGCGGCCAGCTCGCCGGCCTCGTCATAGGTGTAGTCGGTGCGGAAGTTCGCGTACGACGATTCCGGTGCCGTGTCCGCTACTCCGGCCGTTCCTCTCGGTGAGACCTCGAACTTGAGCTGCCCGTTCGGGCGCCTTCCGTAGTGCGTGCGCTTGCCGAGCGGGTCGATCACGTCGACCAGCAGGTCGCGGAGGTCGTAACGGAACGTCGTCGTGTTGCCGCGGGCGTCCTTGACCGAGGTGCGGTTCCCGTTGCCGTCCCAGGCGTACTCCGTGCGGAAGTTGTGCGCCTCCGCCTCGGGCGTCGCCGGGTTATCGACCCCGGGATCCTCGACCTGCGCCACGCGGTTGTCGGCGAGGTCGTACTCGAATGCGTACCGCTGGCCGGTGGCGAGCGCAGCGTTCTGGATCGGGTCGCCGCCGGCAGCGTTGTGCCTGGGATCCGCGAGCCCGACGACGTTCCCCCGAAGGTCGTAGGCCATCGATGTGATCAGCTGGGCCGGCTCGCCTGCGGCGGTCGAGCGGCGCGCGACCTTGACGAGGTTGCTCACGTCGTCGTAGGTGTAGTCCGTGGCGAATGCGTCGTCCGCGGAGTTGCCATCGACCATGCCCAGCGGCGCGACTCGGCGGATGACGTTGCCCTCGGTGTCGTAGCCGCTGAAATCCACGTCGCCCGCCGCCGAGATGCGACGCTCGACCTCGTCCATCGGCGTGTACGTCCGCTCCGTGCTGCGGCCGATGCCGTCTGTCTCGAAGCGCAGGTTGCCGTTCAGGTCGTAGGACCACGAACGCGTGGTGAAGCGCTCGTTCGCCGGCGCGCCCGGGTCATCGGAGCGCTTTGGGACCTGCTCGGAGAGGATCCGGTCGTGCCCGTCATACGTGAAGCTCGAGGTGAAGGGCGCAGTCGGGTTGGCGGGTCCTCCCCTGCCGGCTCCGCGCGGGTCGGTGGCGGCCACCACATTGCACGCCTTGTCGAAGCGATAGGCCCAGACGCCATCCTCCGGGTCCGTCACCTGCTGCGGCAGGCCGCATGGGTCGTGCGAGCTGTACTCCGTGCGGCCCTCCACCTCGTCCACTTCCGCGGTCACGACGCCGTTCGGGCCGTACTCGGTCCTAGCCGGATTCCTCTCGGGGTCCTCACGCTGAGTAGCGAGGCCGTCGTTGAGCGGCGCGCCGCCGGCGTCGGTATGACCGTATGACCACTTGGTCCGGCCGCCGTTCGGACTGATCACCTCGACAAGATCCGACACGAACAGCCGTCCCGCGTCGACCGACACGCCCGACGAATTCACACGCCCGCTCTGGTGGGCGGCGATCCCGGTGTGGTCCAGATACTCGAAGGTGGTCGTGCGCTGCTCACTAGCGCTGACCTGCTCCGCCCTCGAGAGCAGCAGCCCGTTCGCGTTGTAGTTCATCGACGTCTTCGATGAGGCGGGGGTCCCGGCCGCCCGGGTCACCTCAGCGACGTTGTTGTCGTCGGTCCCGCTGTCCGGGATCTCGTTGTCCCACGCCACGTCGGTCACGGCGCCGCGCGCGTCGATCTGCTTCGACATACGGCCGCGGGCGTCGAGCTCGTACGTCGTCTGCTTGCCGCGGGTATCGGTGACCACCGTCCGGTCCACCTCTTGAGCGACGTTGAAGGCGGTTCTAGAGGCCGCGCCGCGGCGGTCGGTGATGGCGGTGACCTCGCGGTCAAACAGGAGCAGGTCCGTCGCAGACTTCCCGTCCGCGGTCGCCTCGTACTCGATGGTCGTGCTGCGCCCGTTCGGGTCTTCGACCGACGTAAGCGGCCGATTAGGCCAGGCGGCGGTCTCGTAGGCGAACGTGAACTTGCGCTGCTCGCCTGCCGAGGGCTTGGCCTCGACGAGTTCCGTCAGGCGACTGTCGGCGTCGTAATTGAAATCGAGGACGCGCCCGGCCTCGTCCTGGATCGTGTCGATGGGCCCCGACGCATAGGCCGCACTCTCGAGGCTCTGGTTGGCCGCATCCCGTGCCGCGCTGGGCACCCCGGTCCATGGGTTGAACTCCGAGACGGTTTCGGAGATCGCGCGCGGCTTATACGCGATCGACAAAACGCGGCCACCCGGGTCCTCGACCTCCGTGACCTTCCGGGGACAGACCTTCGCTACCGGGAAGAAGACGTTGCGCGGCGAGCTCATCGTGTTCGGGTCGACCAGGGCCTGGCAGGCGTCCCGCATCGGCGAACGGAACTCATAGGTGAACCTCATCACGTTGCCGACGCGGTCCTCGATCGTCTTCAGGTAGCCCACCTGGTCGAAGAAGAAGGTGACGCCGTCGGGGCGCGTGGCGGCCCACGCCTTGTTCGGCTCCTCGAGCCGCTCGAAGCCGAACAGGGGACTGTCGATCGGGCCTAGTGAACGCGAGAACCGGCGCAGGTGGAGCTGCACGCCCTTCGGCGCGAGGAAGACGGACGAACCGGGCGTCTCCGCAGTGAAGAGATGGCGCGTGCCGTCCGCGTCGGTGAGCGTGACTCTGCCGGCCTCGGCCAGGTCGACGTTCAACCGCTCGTTCAACCGCGTGGGGCCAGACACGCCGAGCGAGAAGCCCTGGCCGGCCTCGTCGTAGGGCCGGTAGAGCTGCTCGACCGGCGTCTCCACCAGCGGCATCTGGACGCGCTGCTGCGAGTTGTATGTCAGGTTGACGACTGTCGAGAGACCGCGGCCCGGATTGACCATCGGGGTGGAGTGCCAGACCAGGTTGCCGTTGTCGAGGTTCACGTGCGCGGCGGTTTCCCCGCCCGTGTCGGTCGACTCGTACGACCACCAGTTCTCGAGGCCGATGCGGTCGGCGTCGCGGTCGACCTGCTGCGCGGGGACGAAGATCGGGAAGTCCTCGTACGCCGCATGTCCGGTGGCCCCTGCCTGCTGCCAGCCGGGGCTGCTGTCGGCGAGCTGGTCCTTGGCCACGACCCGGACCGTGTACTCGCCCGCTGGCAGCCCGACCGCAGGCGACCACGTCTCGTTGCGCTCGCAGCTGCTCTGCGGGCATGTGTACGGACCGAAGGTCTGCACCGGGACCCCGAACCCGTCGTGCTCGTGCTCCGCGTTCCGGAAGCGCCCGTCAGTCGTCTCAGGTGTCTCAGGCGCCTCAACATCGCTCAGGTCGAGGTCGGTCTCTCGTCGTAGGTACACCTCGACCGTCCTGACACCGGAGCGCTTCGTCGAGTCGCTCGCCAGGGAGCCGTCGGTCGCTTTGATCTTCAGCTGAGGCGACGCCTCGGTGGTCGCCTGACCTCCCTGATGGATCGTGCTGCCCCGGAAGTCGAGAACGGGCGGAGAGCGGTCGACCTTGATATCCCAGGGCTTCGTCGTACCACGGGTACCATCGCTGACGTCTGCGCGCATGTGGCTGATTCCCTCAGCGAAACCAGCCGTGTCGTACGAGAAGGTTTCGGTATGAGTTGGCGGGCAGAGATACGGACTCGGGACGCCGGTGCAGGTTGGGCTTTGATGGCGTTCGTAACCCGGCCCGTAGGCAGCGAACCACCGGGCCCCAAACCCTGGGTCGCTCCCGGTGACGGCGACGCTCTTGCTCTCATTGTGGACCCACGCATCCACGTTGTTAGGCGAATGGGCCAGTGACGCGCTGGGTGTGTCTGGATCCTTGAGGTAGAGGACGGCGTTCCCGAGAAAGGCGTGGTACTCCACCCCCGAGTTGGCGAACGCCTCCCGGACCCGAACTTCCAGATGGGCCTGATCAGTCCAGCGCTCGTCCCATGGGGGCGGCGTGAAATAGCCGGGAGGCATGTAGAACGAGTGGTTGGTGAGCGGTCCGTAGTGCCACCAACTCGCCACGCTTTTCTGGCCTTGGCGAACCGAGTGCATCGCGGCGATCACCCATAGCCGCCCGGCCTGGTTCGTGTAGATGCTGTTCCAGTCGACACCGGCGATGTAAGTCGAACGCGTTGTGTTCTGGGCAAGGCGCCAGTACCACATCGCGTTCTGGTTCACGGCATAGGAATGGTTCCCGTATGTACCTATCCAGAGTCCGGTGCGGGCGAAGTCAGAACGCCAACCGCGGAGGCTCCACGCCGACGACCCAAGGGTGCCTGCGTTATAGACAAAACCGGCCCACAGCGATTGCTCGTTCGCGTACATGCCGACGCTCTCAGTCGGCGGGTCGACGAGGATCGGATACGCGTACTCGCCAGCGTGATGGTCCACATGGACGCGAACTCGGCCCCCCTGATGGAGGTCCATCCGCACGGGCACCTCCCTGCGTTGCGAGTCCATCGCAGCTGCTGGGTGAACCCGCGCGATAACGTAACCCCCACGTACCACCTCGATGGTTTCGCCGCGTCCCTGTTGCAGGGCGGAGCCCTCTGGTCCGGTGATCTCGAAATCGAGCGCCTCCGGGCTGGCCGGCGAACGTAGCTGCCAGAAGAGCTCAAGTCCTCGGGCGGTCGGCGTTATCGCCACATCCGTGTCCACAGCGACACCCCCGTATACGGCCGTGTTGCCCACGACGTGGGCGCGCGTCGCTACTGGACCCGCCGACCCCAGCGGCGTCAGCGTCACGCTGGGATCGCCGAGCCGGACACCCCCAGAGAGCAACTCGGGTATCGCGAGAGGGACGAGCGGATTCTTGGCGGCAAAGCCGGTCTCGCTGGGTACGAGCGACAGATCGACCGGGCTACCGTTGGCACGTAGGGGCAGTTCCGACAGCGCGAGCTCCGTAGTCTGACCCCGCGCGACAAGTGCGGCGTGGTCGCTGGTATAGCGCTTCACCCGAATGTCATCTGGGAGCAACTCGGAGTCGCCCAGGGCCTCGCCGAATCGGTCCTTGAGCAGCCGTGCTGCCGATACGACGTCCCGGTTGCGGTGAGCGGTCTGGGAGAGTCGCAGTTCCTCTCGTGCCGACGGAGTTTCGCGCAGTGCTTCCCCACGGAGCCGCGTGTCGCGCATGTGCTCTTCCCACAACAACGGCGAGCTCCCGGGTTCCGCCGACGGCGCGGCTCTCGGCGCCTGGCCCTGGGAGCCGTCTGTGAACACAGCTACTGCCAGCACCACAGCGACGCCGAGCAGAAGCGCTTTGGGTGTCCGCCGACGCACGCTCGTGGAGAAACGCACGGTTGGGATCTTTCCGCACTCGGACCAGCGCGTCTGTCCTCATTTTGTTGACACTGGACCGGTCAGGCTCTTGCGTGTCAAAGGACTTAAAATTGGGTAGGCACCATGTTTGGGGAACCCACCCACACGCCTGGTTATCGCCGAGGACCAGCCGCTGATTCGGCGCGCCCTGATCGGGCTGGTTGGCGAGCGGTCCGAGCTTCAGCTCGAAGCCGTCGCGCGCGATGGAGACGAGGCACTGGCCGCCATCTCGGCTCATCTGCCGGATGTCGCCCTGATCGATGCGCGACTTCCGAGGCGCTACGGCCAGGCCGTGCTGCACGCGATGCGAGCGCGCGGCCTCGATACTCGCGTCGTCTTCCTGACCGGCCAGGGAGCGCCGTCGAACCCTCTCCTGGTCGCCGGTGCATTTGCGTGCGTGTCGACGGATGGCGACGAGAGTGGGATCTGCACCGCGATACTCGCCGCGGGGCGTGGGCTCCCACCTGCGGCCCTCGGTGCAAGCGCAGATCAGCTCCACTGTCGGCTGTCAGGCCGCGAGCTTCAGATCCTGGAGCTCGCGGCGAGCAATCGCAGCGGCGATGAGATCGCGGCCGACCTGTGGCTGAGCCCGGCAACCGTTCGGACGTACATGAACCGGATCTACGGCAAACTCGACGTGAAAAACCGCGCGGCGGCCGTGGCGTATGGCATCCGCCACGGGCTGATCTAGCCGCCCACGGACTTGACCACGAAGCCGCCCACGGAAGGCGAGCGCGTAAGCCTGTCCTTCGCGAGCGCCACTACGGCGCGGCCAGCGCTTCCTGAGCCGACACGGAGATCAGCGCGCCAGCGAATGTCCCGTCATCAACCATCGAGCGCAGACCCGCGATCGAATCACCACGCTCGATCAGCGGCAGAAGACGCTCGTTGAGCAGCGTGAGCAGCTCCTCGGTGCGCTGCTCCTCGGGCAGCTCGCATTCGAGATCGAGCAACTCGCCGATGCGCTGTTCGGCCCCCGGCACCAACTTCATCGCAGTGCCGGTACTACGAGCCGGACTTCTTCTCGAAGCCGGCCTCGGCGCCGAACCGGTCAAACGCGCGCTGAACGACGTTCCGTTCGCTCACCCGCCCTCAGCAGATGGGGGTGTCGTCGAAAGCGGTTTTCGTGTTGTTGCCCTCGTTGGACTCCGGGACCACGTTGCTCGAGTCGGCCGTGGCACTCCACGTGCCTTCACAGATGGTGCCGCCGTTGCTGGTGTAGTTCACGGTCGCCGACGCGCCCGCCGCCAATCCGGCGAACGGCACCGTAGCTCGCACCGTGGACCCTTGGAACACGGTGGTGGTGAACGACCCAGTGGCCGCGGTCCCCTGGTTCTTGACGGTGACACTGTTCGGGGTAAATGAGGTGACGATCAGATCCGCATCGCCGGACGGCCCCGGTGGGGGCGGTGGGGGTGGCTCGTTGTTGGGCGGTGGAACCGGCGGCGGGGGCGGGTCCACGTCGAAGGAGCTGATCCGGTAGGTGATCCTCGCCTTGTCGCCGTTGTCCATCGAGAGCCGGCCGCTCAGCCGCTCGCCGCCAGTCACCCTCTGTCTCACGGCCGAGCCGAGCTCGAACGCGATCGGCAGCGAGGTGTGGCGGTCGAAGATGTTGATGTCGCCCGTGTCCTGCGGACCGAAGTCGTCCTCGCGCAGCTCGAGCCAGACGGGGACCACGTCCGCCGTGCGGTTGTCCCGAGTGAAGCTCGATGGCCTCCACACCCGTTTCGAGTCCTCGAGCCACCGGTCGATGTTGCGGTCGCGCACGAGCGTCCGGCCGTTGACTCTCAGGCTCACGCCGTGCAGGAACCAGCCGCCCGCGATGCCGTCCTTGCTCTTCTCGATCGAGACTCGGCGGATGTCCCGGATCTTGAGGCCGTCGCGGGTCGCGGCTCCGATCGGCACGCTGTACGTGTCGTCGTCGCCGCGCTCGAAGTCGTCGTAGAGGCGCTTGTCCAGCGAGAAGCGATGGCTCCCGATGTTCAGCGAGATGTTGTCGTCGGTGCCGGCCGAGCTGCGGTTGCCGGTCTCGATGCGCACGGTCATCGACTCCACCGGCGTGCTCCCCCGCTGGAACGTCGGCACCGACTTGATCCACGTGAACGGCCCGTATGACCCCGGGAAGCTGAAGGACTGCTCCCCGTTGATGACCGTCGACGTGTACGGCTGCCCGTCGATGCGGGCGTTGGCGTAGATGTCGGCCGAGCCGACCGGATCGCCCAGGTCGATGCCCCTGTAGTCGAGGACCTCCAGCTTCACGAAGCGGGTGAACACCTGATCCGTCCGGCTCGAGGGCAGGTCGGGCATGCTGATCGGCTCGGGCGGGTAGTCGCGATATCCCCCGATGTACGTGTTGAAGGCCCTCCGGTAGGGAGTGGGCCCGCGGTCATGGAAGTCGCCGAGCTCGAGGCGCAGGCTCGTGACGCTGCCCGCGTTGCCGCTGCGCTCGCCGCACTTGAACGGCAGGCAGGGCTCGCCCGAACCGTCCCAGTGCCCGCTGAAGATCGAGATCCCCTCGGCCCCGGCGATGTCGTGCCGGAGCGCTCCGGTCATGGGCAGCCTCATCGCGCGCCTCCACAGCGGCTCGTTGCCCAGCCAGGTCCGGACCGCGCGGATCCACTGCCGCGTGGCGAAGTACGCGGTCACGTACGACTGCCGGTACCTCGGCCGGCCGGACCAGTCCTTGTTGAGGCCGCCCCGGAGATGCCTGTTCTTGTTCGACTGCCAGTTGCCGTGCCCGCGCGGGATGCCCGTCACGCCGGTGTAGACCGCGCGGTTGCCCGTGAGCCCTTGACGGACCTCCGGCGGCACGTCGAACCACGTCGGCGTCTCACCGAAGCCGAGCGAGGCGATGCCGGGCCCGCCGCGCCCGTCCTCGGGATCGGGGTTCTCCACCCAGTTGCTGTGCGCGTAGAAGTCCTGCACCGCGTGCAGCGACATTCCGAGTACCGCCATGACCTCCAGCGGGTCGTTCTCACGTCCGGCGCGCTGCACCCACTTTCGCGTGAGGAACATCAGCCGTCGCCACTCGTGGTCGACGCCCGCGGTGTTCGCCAGATTCGGCGCCTCGGGCTGGCGGCGGCCGGCGTCGAAGTGCAGCCGCCGGGCGCCCTCGACCCACTGGTGGAGCCAGTTCTCGTGGTTGAGCTTGAACCGGAGGAAGCCGACGAGGGCGTTGGCGTGCCCCGAGAACGGGTTGTCGTCCGGGTTCGTGTAGTAGTCCACGAACCAGTTGTTGACCATGCCGACGTTCGCCCCTCCCACCCCGAACCCCTCGGCGGTGAGCGCGTCCCGGGTCATGTCGGCGTGCGGCCCGGTGTCGTACGCCTGCGCGGAAGCGGGCGCGAGGCAGAGCCCTATCGCGAACGTGACGGCCAGTGCCCGACGCATGGATGCCAGCCTCTCAGGTCCCACATGCCAGATCAACACTGGGATTGGGCGTCGGAAGCTTGACAGGAACGAACTCATCTGGTCGACTGTCTTAGCCATATGACTAACGACGCTAACACGACCGCGACGCTCGGGCAAGAGGTGAATAAGACGGCGGCGCGCTCGGCCGCCGAGGAGGCCCTGCTCGACGCCGCGGAGCGGCTGCTCGTCGATGTCGGGCACGCGGGCATCACCACCCGCCGGCTTGCCGAGGAGGCGGGCATGAACCACGGGCTCGTCCACTACTACTTCGGCTCGAACGAGAACCTGCTCGTACGCGCCCTCGAGCGGTTCACCGAGCGGCTGATAGAGCGGCAGCGCAAGCTGTACGCCGCGGACATGCCGTTCGTCGAGAAATGGCGCACCGCGATGCGTTACCTGCTGAGCGAGGACGTGACCTACGAGAAGGTCTGGCTCGAGCTCCAGGCGCTCGCCTGGAACGACGCGGACCTGCAGGAGCGCCTCGCGCGCGTGAACGCGAAGTGGAGAGCGGTGCTCACCGAGGCGTTCGAGCAGCCGCACCGCGAGCTGGGAATCGAGCTGCCATTGGACGCGCTCGTCTCGCTCGTGGTGACCTTCAACACCGGCATCATCGTCGAGCGGCTGGGTGGCGTGGAGACGGGGCACCGCGAGCTTCTGGACTGGATCGACGGATGGCTGTCGAGCTGAGCGCGCCCACACGCGAGCAGACACGCGCGCGCTACCCCGACGAGTCGGGCTACGTCGAGCGCGACGGCGTCAACCTCTACTGGGAGCTCTACGGCTCGGCCGGGCCGACCGTCTTCCTCCTGCCGACCTGGTCGATCATCCACTCGCGCCACTGGAAGATGCAGATCCCCTACCTCGCCCGGCACTGCCGCGTGCTGACCTTCGACGGGCGCGGCAACGGCCGCTCCGACCGGCCGGAGAGCGGCTACGACGCGCGCGCGTTCGCGGCCGACGCCATCGCCGTGATGGACGCGACGGCCACGGAGCGCGCGATGCTCGTCTCGCTGTCGCTGGGCGCCCAGCGAGCGTTGCTGCTCGCGGCCGAGCACCCCGAGCGGGTGGACGGGTCCGCCTTCATCTGCCCGGCCGTGCCGCTCGCCGAGCCGCCGGAGGCGAGGGCGGTCGTCCAGCGTTGGGACAAGGAGCTCGACACCGACGAGGGCTGGGCGAAATACAACCGCTACTACTGGCTGAGGGACTACAGGGGCTTCCTCGAGTTCTTCTTCTCGCAGATGTTCCCCGAGCCGCACTCCACCAAGCCGATCGAGGACTGCGTCGCGTGGGGGCTCGAGACGGACGCGCAGACGCTGATCGCCACGCAGCTCGCCGAGAGCATGGGCGTGGACGAGGTCCGCGACCTTGCCGGCCGTGTGCGCTGCCCGGTGCTCGTGATCCAGGGCTCCGAGGACCGGATCACCGGGCCCAGCCGCGGCGTCGCCCTGGCGGAGGCGGCCAGGGGCGAGCTCGTCATGCTCGAAGGCTCGGGCCACGGCCCGCACGTGCGCGACCCGGTCAAGGTCAACCTGCTCTTGCGCGAGTTCGTCGCCCCCGCGCGCCCGCCCGCGCGCTGGGTGCGCGGGAAGTCGCGTCGCAAGCGGGCGCTCTACATCTCATCCCCGATCGGGCTCGGGCACGCGCGCCGCGACGTGGCGATAGCGGAGGAACTCCGGACCCTGCACCCGGACCTCGAGATCGACTGGCTCGCGCAGGACCCCGTCACGCGTGTGCTGGAGGCGAGTGGCGAGCGCATCCATCCGGCGAGCAAGCACCTGGCGAACGAGTCCGGCCACATCGAGAGCGAGTCGGCCGAGCACGACCTGCACTGCTTCCAGGCGATCCGGCGGATGGACGAGATCCTGCTCGCCAACTACATGGTCTTCGACGACCTCGTCCGCGAGGAGCACTACGACCTCTGGATCGGCGACGAGGCCTGGGAGCTCGACTACTACCTGCACGAGAACCCGGAGCAGAAGCGGGCCGCCTACGTGTGGCTCACCGATTTCGTCGGCTGGCTGCCGATGGACGACGGCGGCGAGCACGAGTCGTTCCTCACCGCCGACTACAACGCGGAGATGATCGAGCACATCGCCCGTTTCCCCCGCCTGCGCGACCGAGCCGTGTTCGTGGGCAACCCCGACGATGTCGTCGGGGACGCCTTTGGGCCGGACCTGCCACAGATCCGCGACTGGACGGAGGAGCACTACGACTTCGCCGGCTACGTCACGGGCTTCGACCCGAGCCGGCTGGGCGATCGCGGGGCGCTCGGCTATCGCGACGACGAGCGTGTCTGCATCGTGACCGTGGGCGGGTCAGGTGTGGGCGCCCACCTCCTGCGCCGCGTGATCGACGCGTTCCCGGAGGCGAAGGAGCGCGTGCCCGACCTGCGCATGGTCGTGGTGGCGGGTCCGCGGATCGACCCGGAGAGCCTGCCGAGCCACGACGGGCTCGAGGTCCGTGCATACGTCCACGACCTGTACCGCCACCTCGCCGCGTGCGACCTCGCGATCGTCCAGGGCGGGCTGACCACGGCGATGGAGCTGACGGCGGGCCGGCGGCCCTTCCTCTACTTCCCGCTCCGCCACCACTTCGAGCAGAACTTCCACGTGCGCCACCGCCTCGAGCGCTACGGGGCCGGACGGTGCATGGACTTCGAAAGCGATGGCCCGACCGAAATCGCCACCGCGATCGCCGAGGAGATCGGCCGCGACGTGGACTACCGGCCGGTCGAGACGGATGGAGCGGCCCGCGCGGCGGCGCTGATCGCTGACCTACTCTGACGCCTCCGTGACCGGCACGTCCGAGGGTTGCGAGTTGTTGGACCCGTCTGCCGACTGAGGCGCGAGCAGCAGGTGGCTGGTGGTCACGGCCTCGGCGATGTCGATCAGCTTGCGGCCGGTTCGTCGAGAATGGGAGCGGAGCAGCTCGAACGCCTGGCGCTCGTCGATCTTGTGGCGCTCCATCATGATCCCCTTGGCCCGCTCGGTGAGCGCCCGGCGGCCAAGCGCCCCCTCGAGGCGGTGGAACTCGGCGAAGCGCCGCAGGACGATGTCGACGGCGCCCTGGAGCTCCTCCGGGTCGCGGTGGGTCACGTACGCGAAGACTCCGCGCTTGGCCGCTTCGTTCACGAACTCGGTGTCCTGGGTCTCGAGGATCGCGATCACCGGGCAGGCGGCCTCCTGCACGATCTGCGAGATCAGATCGAGCGCGTGCTCGGAGCTCTCCCCCAAGCCCACCAGCGCCACATCGGGCATCGTCTCGGCCGTGGCCGCCGCCACTTCGGAGACCTCGAGGCTGCGGGCGATCACGTGGTGGCCCATCGCGGCCACCAGCCCGGTGGTCAGCTTGAGACGTTCCTGTCGCTCGTTGGCGATCAGGACGCGCAGCGGCTCGTGTGCCTCGGATTCCAATGGCGAGGCCATTGCTAGCGCCCCAGTTTAGTGCCGCGCAGGCCCTTCGGTGGTAGTCTGATTGGAGCTTCGGACCCCAGTAGCACGGTCCTGGCGCCCTCGACCTCAGCGTCCGGTCGAAAGCATTGCCGGCTCCTAGCCCTTCGGCCGGCGAGGATCCCGAGACGTTGGAGGTCAATGATGCGTCGTGTTACGCCCGGAGCGAGCCAGCGGTTCGTCGCGGCCACGGAGCTACTCGAGACCGGGGCGCCCGTGGTCTCGATCATGGGAGAGGTCGACCGCGCGACGGCGCCGGCGTTCGAGCAGACGCTGCTCGAAGTGGCCGATGAAGCGGCGGGTGAGCTGATCGTAGACCTCACGGCCTGCACCTTCCTCGACTCCAGCGGGCTCCGTGCCCTGACTGCCGCACGGCCGGCGATCGTGATGTCGAATCCGAACGTGATGAGGATCTTCCAGCTCACGCGGTGCGACGAGCTGTTTGAGATCTACCCCACGCTGGACGCGGCGGTCAACCGAAACGGCAACGGCAACGGCAACGGCAACGGCAACGGCCGTGTCTAGCTGGAGAGATCGCGAGTCCGGTACGCAGGCCCGCGCACGCGAGCACAACGAGTCGACGGCGCGGGCGAGTGCGAGCGCAGCTGGCAACGGAGGGATGAGCTCCTTCCGATGCGAGTGCGGCGACGAGGACTGCATGTGCGCGATCTCGCTGACCGAGATGGAGTACGAGTCGGTGCGCGCCTACGCCACTCACTTTGCGATCGCTCGCGATCACGAGAACCCCGAGAGCGAGCAGGTGATCGAGGAGCACGAGCGCTTCGCCGTCGTGGAGACGGTCTCCGGCGACGCGGCGAAGCTCGCCCGCAGAAGCGACCCGCGTCAGTGGCGGGAGGAGCCATGAGCGCCATCGCGGAGATGGTTCCGATCGAGCACGAGACGTCCGACCGCATCGTGCGGACGATCGTCTTCCTCGCGCCACCTGCCGCGGTCGCATTTGCGGGATGGCTGGCTTGGGGCGGAGCCCTGAACTGGACAGATCTCCTCGTGCTCGGGATCCTCTACACGCTCACCGGTCTGGGCATCACAGTCGGCTACCACCGCCTGTTCACCCACCGCAGCTTCAAGACCTCTCGCCCGGTGCGGGCGCTGCTGGCTGTGCTGGGCTCGATGGCGGTCGAGGGGCCGCTGACCGAATGGGTGGCCACCCACCGCAAGCACCACAGCTTCTCGGACCAGCCCGGTGACCCGCACAGCCCCCACACCGACTGTGGGCCGGGATGGCGCGGCGCCATCCGTGGACTCGGGCACGCGCATGTGGGCTGGATGTTCCGCGGGAAGGACATGGCCAACCCCGCCCGCTACGCCAAGGATCTGCTCGCCGATCCCGACCTCCGCTTCATCAGCCGCACCTTCCCGCTTTGGGTCATGGCGGGGCTGGCCATTCCCTTCGGGCTCGGCGTGGCCCTGACCGGCTCCATCGCGGGAGGCCTCACGGCGCTCCTGTGGGGCGGAGCGGTGCGTGTGTTCCTCCTGCATCACGTCACGTTCAGCATCAACTCGCTGTGTCACTTCTTCGGCGGGCGACCGTTCTCGACCGACGACGAGTCCCGCAACCTCGCCTGGCTGGCACCGCTCGCCTTCGGCGAGGCCTGGCACAACAACCACCACGCCTTCCCCACCTCAGCCCAACATGGACTGCGCCGCTGGCAGGTCGACCCCGGCGCTTGGCTGATCGCCGCGCTGGAGCGCACTCACCTGGCCTGGGACGTCGTCCGCATCGCCCCCGAACGTCAGCAGGCAAGAGCCATGGAGACAACAACATGAACGAGCACGAGCTGCCCATCCCCAGCTACGACGAGCTCGATGCCAAGCAGGTCAGCGATCAGCTCGCTCAGCGCTCGCAGGTCGAGCTCGCCTCGATCGAGACCTATGAGCGCGCGCACGCGAACCGACCCGCCGTGCTCCACAAGCTGCGCTACATGCGCGGCGGCGAGCCGCTGCCTGGCTACGACGACCTCACCACCGAGGAGATCGCCACGGCGCTCGCGGGCGCCGACGCAAGAACGGTCAGAGCCGTGCGCGACTACGAGCGCAAGTTCCAGCGTCGGCGGTCCGTGCTGGACGAAGCCCAGCGCGTGCTGCCGAGCTCGAGGGCGAACGCTGCCGACGAGCACGCCCGCAAGGAGAAGGTCACGCTCCTTCGCGAGGGCTACGCGGATCGAGCGAGAACCGCGCCCCCTCCGCAGCCGGAGTAGCTCCTAGCACGGAGAGGCAGGTCACGCAGCCCTCCATCTTCTCGAACTCGCTGATGTCGACGGCGGCGACGTCGAAGCCCCAATCATCGAACAGCGCGGCCGACTTTGGTGCCGACGCTGCCATCAGAAGCGTGCCCGCGCCCAGCACGACCACGTGCGAGCCCGCCTCTTCCGGCACACGGCGAACGGTCGGCAGCGGCGACGTGTCGAGCAGGGAGGGGTCGGCGGCGACGATGGTGCCGTCCGGCAGCGCGGTGACCGCCGACTTCAGGTGCAGCACCCGTTCGAGCGCGACCGGGACGACGGTGAGGCCGTTCGGTGTCACGTGCACGCGCAGCTGACGGATGCCCTCGGCGTTGGTCCGCCCGCCACGGCCGACGTACAGGGTCGTGCCCACCTGAAGGACGTCGCCGCCGTCGAGCGTGCCCGGCTCCTCGATCCGAGCGACGTTCAGCCCGAGCGTCCGAACCACCTGCTCGGTGCCCTCGATCTCCGCACGCCGCTCGACGGCCCCAGGTCGAGTCAGGACCGCCAGATCGCCGCACACGACCACGGTGTCCTCGACGAACGCGGAATCCGGCAGGTCGTCGGCATGGGGTACCTCACGGATCGCCCACCCCGCGTCAGCGATCGCCGCCACGTACGCGGCGTGCTGATCCACGGCCAGCTTCGCATCGACCGGCCTGCGCTCGCCGTAGGTGACGATCCCCTCCCCCAACCGGCGGCTCGGGCGCCGGACAAGAGCGACGCGCTCCTCTATCAGCCGGCCCTGGTCTTCGCCCACTCGGCCTTGTGGATGCGCTTCGCCTCCTGGTACTCCTCGAGCGCCTGCGGCGAGTCCACGTCGCCGAGCGTGGGATGTCCGGGCATGAGCTCGCGGGCGGCTTCCACGCCGAAGTGCTTGAAGAGGACCGCTCCGAGCGACTTGACCTTCATCTCGCCGAAGCCCGGGAGGGCGAACAGGTTTGTGCGGAGTTCGTCCGAGTCCTTCGCGTCCGTCCAGATGCGCGCGGCATCGCCGCCGTAGCGGTCGCGCACGTGGACCGCCAGCTCGTGGACCCGCTTGGCCATCGAGCGCGGGTAGCGGTGGATCACCGGCTTGGCGAAGAACACCGGCTCGAGATCGGCGGACGCCAGCGTTGCCGCATCGATCGCGCCGAGGCGCTCCTTCAATGCGAGCGGCCCCTCGAACGCCTTCATCACCGTGACGCGCTGGTCGAGCTCGAAGCCCACCAGCAGCGCCATCGGATCCGAGGCGATCAGGGCGTTGGCGTCGTCGGACTCCGTGAAGTAAAGGCGGTCGGGCACGCGCCCGATCGTACCCTGCGGCAGCCGGCGCATCGCGCCCCGAGTTCACCTACCGTTGTCGGTCCATGCGGCAGGGGTGCGGCAGGAGGATCAGGCTCGGCATCGTGGTGGCGGCTCTATGCGCCGTGGCAGCGCCGGCGTCCGCGTCGGCTGAGTCCGGGCCCCAGCGCGCTCTCGGGCTGCAGTACGAGCTGGCCGGCGACGTGCCGCTTCGCAACACGCCCTGGGTCGGCACCCACAACTCGTTCAACAGCACGGCCGAGATGGGTCCCGCGCTGTCGCCGCTCGACTCGAACCAGAAGCTGCCGATCGTGGACCAGCTGCGGCTCGGGATCCGCAGCCTGGAGCTGGACGTGCACTGGTTCCCGAGCGTGCGAGCCGGCGGGTTCGCGCCGGTGGTCTGCCACGCGACCGGCGAGCACGCCGGCTGCAGTGTCGAGAAGACGCTCGCCGAGATCCTCGGCGAGATCTCCGGCTGGCTGCGCGAGAACCCCGATCAGGTGCTGCTCCTGTACCTCGAGGACCACCTCGACGGCCAGGAGGGCCACGACGCCGCCGCCGCCGTGCTGGAGCAGGAGCTCGGCTCGGCGATTCACCGGCCGGCGGCGGGCGGTGGCTGCGCACCCACTCCACTCAACCTGACGCGAAACCAGGTCCGCTCCACGGGGGCGCAGGTGCTGATCGTGAGCGACTGCGGCTCGGGGACCGCCTGGCCGGCGCAGGTCTGGAGTTTCGCCGACCACGTGGAGACACGCCCGCGCGGGTACCGGGACTTCCCGGACTGCGGGCCGGACTTCGACCGCGAGACCTACGACAACGAGCTGGTGCGCTACTTCGAGGACAGCACGCGGGTCACGGCCGGCGGCTCTGTGGTGGGCGCGTCGACCCGCGACGACGGCATCACGCCCGCCACGGCGGCAGCGATGGCCCGCTGCGGCGTGGACCTGCTGGGCCTGGACCAGCTGACACAGGGCGACCCCCGGCTCGACGCGCTGGTGTGGAGCTGGGCGCCCGGCGAGCCGGGCAGCGGCGATTGCGCCGTGCAGAGGGCAGACGGGCGCTGGGAGGCCCGCGTCTGTCGTGGGCTCCATCCGGCGGCGTGTCGCGCGGCCGACGGCTCGTGGCGGCTGACCCCGCGCGCAGTGTCCCGCCCCACCGCGGCGCGCGCCTGTGCGGCGCAGCCAGCGGTGCTCGCGGCCCCGCGCACCGGCTACGAGGGGCAACTGCTTCGCGTGGCGATGGAGGCCGCAGGTGCCAGGGAGGCCTGGCTCGGGCTCACGCGCACAGGCGATTCCTGGCGCGCGCTCGACGCCCGCGGCTAGAGCCCTACCCGCGCCCGGGTTCTCGACCGAGGTGGGTTCAGACACCCGCACGGGTGAAGGTCAGATGCGTGACTCCGCTGGGCGACGAGGTGGCCTCGACCCTGTAGTCCTTCTCGAGGCCCTCCAGTCCGTCCCAGAGGCGTACGCCTCGGCCGAGCAGGATCGGGACCACCACGGTGTGCATGTGGTCGACGAGCCCCGCAGCAAGGAAGTCGCGGATCATGGTGGGACCCCCGCCGAGGCGTACGTCCTGGCCGTCCGCAGCCTCGCGGGCCGTCTCGAGCGCCTCGGCAGGCGAAGCGTCGATGAAGTGGAACGTCGTGCCGCCCTCCATCTCGATCGACGGGCGCGGGTGATGGGTGAGGATGAAGGTCGGTGTGTGGAAGGGTGGGTTGGAACCCCACGCACCCTTCCACTCCGGGTCCTCGTGCCATCCGGGCGGGCCGAACTTCCCGGCACCCATGATCTCCGCGCCGATCCCCGGACCGAACTGCTGGGTGAAGGCGTTGTCGACGCCGCCACTACCACCGGGCTGCCACCACCGGGTGGCGAACATCCATTCGTGCAGCCTGTCCCCGGCGTGACCGAAATATGCGTCGTGGCTCTGACCCTCACCGGTGCCGAAGCCGTCGAGTGAGATGGCGAAGTTGTGGACGCGGGCGAGTGACATGGGTGGTGCTCCTTCGGTATTCGGGGGCTGCCCCAAATACTCCCAGCCGTCGGCCAGTCACCACCTGTCACGGAACAGCGAGCGCATGTATTCCATTCGCCGGTTGTCGATCCGCCGGAGGCGCTTGGCGACCCCAGTAGAAACCGCCCTTTACGCCCAGGGCCCGTACCGTATGGACGAGACGCCAAAGATGAGGCTCCCCAAGACCGCCCACACCTCCCAGCCCTGGCGGATCCACGAGATCGCCCCCGACTTCCGGGTCGAGGACGTGTGGGCGCTGCCGACGCCGGGCGGCCCGGACGACTTCCCTCGGCTGGTGCAGCAGTTCGCCTCTGCCGACCCGTCGCAAAGTTTGCCCGGCCTCCCCCGCATGCTCTGGGCGCTGCGCTGGAAGCTCGGGGAGCTGTTCGGCTGGGACGATGAGGACGGCGGCCTCGGCTCCAGGGTCGCGACGCTGCGCGACCGGCTTCCCGCGGATCTGCGCGACGCCCCACGCGGACCGGATACGAACCCCCTCCCCTTCAGCTCGGTCTACCTACTCGAGGACGAGTGGGCCGCGGAGATCGCCAACCGGACCATGCATGGTGTCCTCCACCTTGGGTGGGTCCCGGACGGGAACGGCGGCTACCGCGGCCAGATGGCCGTCCTGGTGAAGCCGAATGGGCGCTTCGGGACCGCCTACATGGCCGCAATCAGGCCGTTCCGGCACTGGATCGTGTACCCGCCCCTGATGCGAGTCACCGAGCGGCAGTGGAGGCAAGCTGCGGGAATCCGGCAGCGCGATCCTCGCGGTGGGTCTACGATCTAACCATCGTTGCTGACGCGCTGGCCCGCGCAAAGACGGTGCTCCCGCTGGTATTGCTCTGCTTCGCAGCAATCCCGGCCACGAGCCATGCCGAGGAGGCGATCGTCGGTGTCACAGCGAGTAATCCGCCGGAGCTGGTCCGATTCGATTCCGGCTCGCCCGGAACGATCGTTGCCCGGATGCCGGTGACTGGGCTGTTGGCCGGGGAGACCCTGGCGGGGATCGACCAACGGCCCGCAACCGGCGAGATCGTCGCCTTGACGAGCCTCAACCGGGTGATGCGGCTTGATCCGCAGAACGGCGCCATGACCAACCCCGGCGCGATGGGGGGGACGTTCGCGGCAACAGCGTCAGCCGGCTGGGATGTCAACCCGTCGGCCGATCGCCTCAGAGCTGTCAACCCCATCAACGACAACGCCCGCTTCAATCCGGTCACGTTCACGTTCGTCCAGGACGACACCGACCTCGCGTACATCGCCACCGACCGAACGTCGGCGTGGACCCGAACGTGGTCGCCGCCGCGTACGACCGCAACGACAACAACCCTGGCACCGCCACGACCCTGTTCGCGATCGACAGCACGCTGAACATCCTCGTGCGCCAGGGCGCGATCGATGGCAACGCGCTGGACACAGCCGGGGGCGGCAGCCCCAACGGTGGTCTGCTGAACACGCTCGGCTCGCTTGGCTTCGACCCCGACAACAGCGTGGCCTTCGACATCGCGACCGTGGGCGGCGCCAACGTCGGCTACCTGGCGGCGCACACTCAGGGGGCGCCGAACTCAGCGGAGCTGCGCACCATCAACCTGCCGGGCACCGCTCCCGTCGGAGCGACCACGTCACTGGGCACGATCGGCGCGACCACGCTGTCGGCCATCACCGTGTTGCAGGGCGGTGCGGTTCGCGTGGACGGACCCTCCACACGCCCAAGCGAAGCGGCCGCTCAGGCGGTCGTGCACCTCGAGCGGACTGGGGATACGCTCGCGCCGATTGAGTTCACGTACGAGACCGCGGACCGCAGCGCGCTCTCCGGGCTCGACTACGTGGCAACCAACGGGATCCTGAACTTCGCTGAGGGGGAAACATCGAAGGACATCGCGATCCCGTTGCTCGGTGACTCCGAGTTCGAGGGTGCCGAGGTGTTCGATCTCAACTTCGGCCAGCCCGGACCGGGCGCCGTGCTCGACACGCCTTTTTCGCAGCCGATCGCGATCAGCGAGGATGACGCGCCGCCGAGCGGTCCCGCCGGGCCGCCGGGCCCGACCGGGCCTCCGGCGCCAGCCGCACTTGACAGCCTGGCCCCCGCCTTCCTTGCGGCCGTTCGCACCCCGAAATCGCTGGCCGCGCTGCGTAGGGCCAAGCGCCTGAGCGTGGACTTCGTCTGCTCCGAGCAGTGCGTTGTGTCGTTCTCCCTGAGACTTGGCAGGACCGAGGTGGGCAACGGTGTGGCCGCCCTGTCGCGGGCGGGCACTCGCAAGGCGGTCGTCAGATTGACCGACGCAGGGCCCAGGGCGCTCGGCAGGATCAGGAAGCGCAGCGCGTCGCTCTCGCTGCAGAGCACGGCGATCGATCCGGCAGGCAACTCGGTCAACCGCCGAGTCAAGTTCAGTCTGCCGCGGCGCTAGCCCGGGTTTCGCTTCGGCCGGGGGCGCTTGGCCACGATCGGCTTGCGACGGGCGGATCTGGAGAACTTCGCGAGCGAGGTCGCCATCGCCTTGAGGTTGTTCGTGCGAGCGGAGTCGGCGAGCGGCTCGATCAGGGCCGGTCCGCCGGACGCGGCGGCAAGGAGCGCGGCCTTCACGGGCGCGAGGTCCTTGCCGCGAACGCCTAGCCGCCGCAGCTGGCCGCTCAGATCGGCCGGGACGCCGTTGGCGCGGACGCCGGCCTGCATCGCCGCCACGTCCTCGGGGCTGGCTAGCACCTCGGCCGCCCCGGTCGACTGCAGTGCCGTTAGCGCTCGCGAGCGGAGCGACGGAACGGGCCGCAGCGCCCTCGACGCCTTGCCCGCGAAGCCGGCGGCCGCGAGCACCTGCTTGCGAGCCCTCCGCATGTCGTGCTTCTTGAGTGCGCCGCGCGCCCGCGCCAGCGCCGTGGCGCAGGCGATCGCGAGCGCGAATCCCTTGGCCTCGGCGGCGAGCAGCTTCTCCAGCGCCTGCGCCGCCGTCGCGTCCAGACCGGGACCTGCCGGGATCCGCGGCGGCGAGACCCTCGCGGCCACGACCCTGCGCTTATAGGCGCGGTCGACGCGAGTCTCGTCGAACGCACTGCCGGCGGTCACGCCCTGCGCGTTGACCGCCGCCATTCCGAGCAGCGCGGTGGCGACTGGACTCGCCCCCTGCGCCACGCGCATCAACTGCTGCCGCGGCCCACCCCCGTGCGCGGCGGAGGACTGATTGGCCGTGTCAAAGAAGCCGTCGAAAGCGTCGAAGATGCTCGGGATCCTGGGTGGCGTCGGGGGTATGCGGCACATGTTCCGGATGCACTCCATGCCCCTCCCGCAGCAGGAGAGGCCGCACTCCTGCCCGTGGTCGCAAACGCAGTCGAAGCCGTCGTGGTGCCACCCCGGCCTGCATGTCGCCAGGCATGCCTTCCCGCGGAACATGCCGAGGCTCACGCATTCCTGGCCCCGGGCACAGCAGGCGTCGCCGCACACGTAGTCGTCCGCGCACTCGCAGGTGTTGAACTCCGACCCGCACTTCTCGAGGACGGGGTGGCAGCACCACCCGCGTATGGAGTCGGATGTGCCGCCGTCCACGCAGCCGTTCGTGACCGGAATGCGCTTCGAGCAGTAGAGCGTCCTGCCTCCGTGCCCGGACCCCTTCGGGTGGGTGCACAGCGCCGGCGTGTCGGCGCAGTTGGCCGGCGACTCGCAGACTCGCCAGGGGTAGGGGCAGGCGATCGCGCACTTGTCGTTGCTGCAACACGCGAGGTCGTTGGGTACGCAGACCCGCCCGTCCCCGCTCGTGCAGGTCTTCGGACCGCCTGGCCAGCAGTTCTGCCCCCTTGCAGACCCGGGGCGCAGCAGCGACCCCGCCACGACGCCCGCGCCGATCAACCCGACCGCGCGCCGCCGGGTGACCGGCGCGCCGAGCGTGCGGGCAATGCCGTCGAGCCGCGTATCGGCCGGCGCGCGGCGTCTCGTCCCGGAGTCATAGATGAGCTCCGCATCCGTCCGCGCGAGCCGCAGGGCAAGCCGGTCGACCGCGCCTCTGGCGCTCATTCCTGCTCCCCGACATGGACGAGCCGCGGCCCTCGCACCCGGCCGAGGATCGCCTCCGCTCCGACGAGGATCTCTGAGGCCACGCGGCCATCCGCGTCCACCACCACGGCGCTCGGCGTGCCACCGACCCCGAAGGCCCCGGCCGCGCTCCAGTCGGGGTCGAGCAGGACGGGGGATGTGAACCGCTCGGCACCTGTGCGCTCCGCGCTGCCAGTTGAGATCACCACGAGCTGCGGCGACGAGCCGTTCGCCTCTGCCTCCCACGCGACCAGATCGGCGTGCATCGAACGGCAGAAGCCGCAGTCCGGGTCCCAGAACAGGAGGAGCGACTCGCGGCCGCCGGTGAGGATCGGACGTGCATGGAGAGCGGCCAGTTGGTCGAGCGCCGGCGACGGGGCACCGACCGGGAGGCCCGGCGCGTCGAGCACGCCCGCCACCAGCTCGGCGATCGCGCCCGGGCCGGCTGCCAGGTTGCTCCTGATCGTGGCGTCCGGGGCGACCAACACCGCGCTCGGCGTGCCGGCCACCTCGTAGGCCCGATAGATCTCGCCCTCGGCGTCCGCAAGCACCGTCCGCAGGTCATGGCGCGTCGCGTCCGCGCGAAGCTCGTCCGGCTCGGCTTGGCCCAGGACGGCGACGCTCAGCCGGTCGCCGTGAGCCGCCTGCCAGCGGGCGAGGTCGGGCATCAGGGTCTCGCAGGGCCCGCAGCCGGGACTCGTGAACACGAGCAGCAGCGGCAGCCCCGGCCGCAGCAGATCGTGGAGCCCGACCTCTCGGCCGGCCTTCCCCGCGTCGGCCAGGGCGAACGCCGGGGCGGGCGTGCCGGGCTCGAGGCCGAGCGCCGGCCCCTCCTCGAGCTCGTCGAACGAGTAGCCGGCGTCGCCGAGCGCGGCCTCCAGGCGCTCCACCCGCACGAGGACTTTTCCGTATGAGCGCAGCAGGGAGACGAAGGCGACGAGGCCGGCGACGACGACCGCAGCGAGCGTCAGGCCGAGCCCGATGGCCACCAACTCGGCGCCGTCGAGATCGGCCGCCCAGTCAAAGGTTCCCGTGCCGGGCTCGGCGAGGCTGCCGGCGAGCGTGAAGACGGCAACGCCCCCGAGCACGGCGTTGCGCGCGAGCGTGGCGCCACCGGCCGGCGCGGAGTGGAGCTGCCCGAAGCAGTGGCAGTCCGGCGTGCGCCCGCGCGCGAGGCTCGCCGCGATCACGCCGGAGAAAAGAGCCAGCATCGCAAGCGCGCCAGCCGCGCCGGCGACCGCTGTGGCCGTCGGGATCAGGAGGACCGCCACGGCGATCTCGGCGAGCGGCAGCACCAACGCAAGCGGTCCCACGAGCGCCCTCGGCGCTCCGAACTCGCGCACGGCGGTCCGCGTGCCGTCGCGGTCGATCAGCTTCGCAATCCCCGCGACCAGGAATACGGCCGCGAGCAGGACGCGCCCGGCCGACAAGAGCACTTCGAACATGCTGGCGCGACCGTACCCCAGGGCTGGGGCCAGAGCAACCCAGCCGTCAGGCAGGGCGGGAACCCGGTGGGGTGAGGCCCGTCTCGTAGGCGAAGATGACCGCTTGGACGCGATCGCGGGCGTCCAGCTTGGCGAGGATGCGCTTGACGTGGGTCTTGACCGTGGACTCGCCGATCACGAGCAGGTCGGCGATCTCGCCGTTCGAGAGTCCCTGGGCCATGAGCTCGAGCACCTCGCGCTCGCGCGCGGTCAGCTCTGCCAATCGCGCGTCACGCGAGGTGTCCGGTGCTGGCTGCTGCGCCATGCGCTCTATCACCCGGCTCGTGACCGAGGGGGAGAGCAGCGCGTCGCCGGCGGCAATCGTGTGCAGCGCCGCCACGAGCTCCTCGGGCCGAGTCCGCTTCAGCAGGAAGCCGGACGCGCCCGCGCTCAGGGCACCGAAGATGTAGTCGTCCTGCTCGAAGGTGGTGAGGATCACGACCTTTACGTCCGGGAACGCGGCGAGCAGCTCGCGCGTGGCAGAGATGCCGTCGAGATCGGGCATCCGGACGTCCATCAGGACGATGTCGGGGTTCAACAGACGCGTGCGGTAGACGGCTTCGCGACCATCGCCTGCCTCACCCACGACGTCGATCGCATCGTCGGTGGTCAGCACACCACGGAGGCCGGCTCGCATGAGGTCGTCGTCGTCGATGACGAGGACGCGGACGGGCGAGGTGGTCATTTGCCGCGATCTCCTATGGGTAACCGCGCGTGTGCGCGGAAACGCGAGCCAACGCGGTTCACCTCGAGCGAGCCTCCAAGCAGCGCGGCGCGCTCACGCATCCCGGCGATTCCGTGGCCTCCGCTGCCCACGGCGCCGGTCGTGCGCGCGTCCAGCGGGTTCTCGACCGTGAGCACGAGCTCGTCCGACTCGACCGCGATCCGCACCGTCGCGCTGCCGCCTCCATGCCGGGCGGCGTTGGTGAGCGCCTCCTGAAGGATGCGGTAGGCGGCCCGGTCGATCCCCGGAGGCAGCGCGGGCAGCCCGCCGCGAACGGTTGCCGCCACCTCCATGCCGGCTGCACGGTGGCGCTCGAGGAGACTCTCGACCGCCGCGATCCCCGGTGGAGGTTCGACCCCGTTGGCTCCGCTGGTCGTGGCGTCGTCTCGGAGCGCCCGCACCATCTCGTCGATCTCTCCCACGGTTTCGCGCGCGACATCCTCGATCGTCTCGAAGGCCTCGCGCACCGAGGGTGGGTCCTCCGCGCGCAGGCGGCCGAGGCCGGCGTGAACGAGAATCACGTTGATCGCGTGGCCGGCTGAGTCGTGCAGGTCCCGTGCGATGCGGGCGCGTTCCTCGGCCGCGGCCAGCCGTCGGTCGCGCTCTGCCTCACGTTCCGCGCGCAGCGCGCGATCCTCGAGCTCGGCCATCCGCTCCTGCCGCAGCCGCGTGCGCTCCGCAACCACCCACGCGCCACCCCAGACGAGCACACCGAAAAGCGCCTCGGTGCCCGGGAAGCGGTCCGTGGCCAGCCCGCTTGCGGTGACATGGGCGACCAACATCGGCACCGCCAGCGCGAGCATCAGCCGCGTCTGGCTCCGCGACTCGTCGCTGGCGACCATCCAGTAGAGCGCGAGCGTTGGACCGAGCGGCGGGCCGACCGGATCGGCCGCGAGGCGCAGCGCGACGCTTGCGAGGCCCGTCAGCACGAACACCGCGATCGGCGCTCGCCGACGGGCCACGAGCGGCAGCGAGGCGGCCGCCGCCAGCAACAGGCCAACCGCGTCGACCTGCTCGTCAGCCTCAGCCTCCCCGATCGCCAGGAGCGCGACCGTTCCGGCGAAGACCGCCAGGGCGATAGCCGTGTCGAACCCGATCAGCTTTCGCATTACAGACGTATCTTTCTCCGTTTTCCAGGCTTGTAGACACTCAGCACGGTCGCCGCGGTGAGGGCGAGCACGTCCCAGGCCGCGGCGGCGATGAGCACCGTCTCCGCGTTGCCGCTTCCGTCCCGCATCTCGTTGGTCGCGGGACCGATCACGAGGGCGCCGACGAGGATCACGGACAGCAGCAGCATCAGCTTCGCGGTGACCCACGCGTGGCGGAGCACACCCCACTTCGAGCCGAGACCGAGTGTGAGCCCGGTGATCAGCGCGGCGAAGCTGAGCGGGATGCCGAACACCACGCTGAACATCTGCAGCAGTTCGTAGGAGGCGCTCGCGAATTCCGTGTCGGTGGTCGTGGCCGCGCGGACGTTGACCGCCAGGACGGCGGCCACGTCGCCCAGTAGCCCGACGGAAGCGATGATGTGTGCCGTGAGCACCGCGCGCCGCAGGCGCGGTGACAGCGGGCGCCGCACCACGGTGGGTGCCTTTTGGACGGATATGGCATTCACAATGGTTGCGAGGCTAGGTCTCGCCACAGCCGCCGGAAACACCCCGTCGGGCGATTTCCGGTCCCCCCTGGGGTGGATGCGCTCAGGGCTTCCGTCGTCCGTCCTGTTCTGGCCCCCGTATAGGGGGTCTAGGCAGGACGGTCGCCTCTTCGCTTCAGGATCGTGTGCCGCGATACTCGCTTGACGGATGTGGGATGAACGCATCAGCGTCGTCCGAGGATTTGCGGACGCGATCACCGAGCGCGACGTCGAGGCGGCCCTCGAGTTCTGCCACCCCGAGATCGAATTCTTCTCACTGATGGCACAGCTCGAGGCGAGCCCCTTCCGGGGGTTCGCGGGCATTCGCAGATACTTCAAGGACATCGACGCGACTTGGAAGGAATGGCGAGTCGACGTCGAGCAGCTGGTGGCTGCGCCGGACTCTGGCGCCGGAGAAGTAGGGGCTACTCCGCCAGCCCCACAGCCTCGAGGGCCTCCGAACGATCCCGGTAGATCTGAATTGACGACAGGCGGCCGTCACGAACAAGCCAGATATGGGCCGTCTTCCGATCGGTCGCCACGCCGCTCGCACCACCCTCCGCGACGACGCGGACAAGCGCCGCCACTCGATCCCCTGCGTCGATGAAGCGCTCCGGCTCGAACCGAAACTCCGTCCAGGTCTCCCGAAGCATGGCGAGCAACCGCGTCATGCCCTCCCGGCCCCGAAGCACCTGCTCGCCCTCCGGGTAGTCGGCAGGCATTCGAATTTCCACGCCCTCGTCGTAGTACTCGCGGAACAGCCGGTCAAGAAGCGCCCGCTCATCGTCGGCGCTCAAGGGCAGGGCGAATGGGCCGTCCTCCGCATAGAGGCGGCGGACGATCTCGACGTTCTCCCGGGACATCGCCCGCGCAGTATCCCCACGTCACGGCGCGTTCGCAGGCAGGTTGGACTTGACATCGCCCGGGTCGGACCTGCTCGTGCACGTGGAGTCGACGCGCCCCCCCGTGGTGGCGCAGACCGGCCACGAGGAGGGCCCGTGCTCGGCGGCGGCGCCAACAAAAGGCCGCCATGGGCGCCGACAAAGTGGCGCCAACCGGGCCACTGCCACGAGTTTCGTCGCATAGTCAGACCTTTCTCGTGGCACCGCCGTGGACCCTTCAGTGCAAGGAAGTGCCAGCGACGCCGGCGTAGTCCTACGAGGCCGCCTGGTCGAACTCCAGAGGGGCGAACAGGGCCAGCAGCTCCGTGATCACGGGCGTGCGCTCGACGCCCGTGGCGGTCACCAGCCCGATCGTGTACTCGATCTCCGGCTCGACGAGCGGGATCGCGCGCAGGTCGTCCGGCAGCGGGTTGGTCTCGAGCCAGGTCTGCGCGATGATCCCGGGCAGGCCGGCGCGGGCGTGCGCCACGAGGGTGGAGACCGAGTTCGTCTCCACGGCCGGCTCGGGCGTGGCGCCCGCGGTCGCGAACGCCCCGTCGACGATGCGGCGGTGCTGCATGTCCGGCGTGAGCAGGCAGAGCGGCAGCTCCGCCGCGACGCTCCAGGGGACGGTCGACTCGGACCCGAGCTCGCCCCCGGCCGCCGTGACCAGCAGGTAGTGCTCGTGCCAGAGCCCGATCGTGTCCACGTGCTCGAGCGGCTCGTTGTCGAGGTAGGTGAGGCCGGCGTCGATCTCCCCGTGCTCGAGCCCGTGCGCGATCTGGCGCGAGCTCATCGACGTCAGCCGCACGCGCATGCGCGGATGGCGCTCGCGGAAGCGCGCGGTGACCCGCGGGGAGATCGGGAGCGACGTGGGGATGGCGCCGATCCGCAGGATGCCCTCGAGCCCGCCCCGGAGGCGGGTGGCCTCCTGCCGGAGGCTGTCGAGGTCCGCGAGCGCGCGCTGCGCCCAGACGATGATGCGCTCGCCCTCCGGCGTCAGGCCCTCGAACTGGCGCCCGCGCCGCACCAGCGGGACGCCGAGCTCGCGCTCGAGGCTCCTGATGCCCGCCGAGAGGGTCGGCTGCGCGGCGTGGCAGGCCGCCGAGGCGCGGCCGAAATGGCGCTCGCGGTCGAGGGCCGTCAGATACTCGAGCTGACGTATGAACACTGTCTCGTGATCGTACTTTGATAGATGCGCTCTATCAATAGCTCGGTCAGACCAGTTGGACAAGCAATCGGCCAGAGAGGACGATTGCGACGTTGTGTCGCGGAACTTGGTCGAACTAGTCCGCCGTCACCACGAGCAGGGAGCGCCGACGGCGCTGGACGTGCTCAAAGAGGCGATGGATCAGAACGGTGAGATCACCGACGACGACCGGCGCCTTGCCGCGGAGCGCTCGGGACTGCCCGAGGCGACCGTCCACGGGGTCTCGACCTTCTACGAGGACCTGCTCGTGCCGCGCGGGCGCCGCCACGTGCGCGTGTGCACCGGCACGGCCTGCTTCGCGGCGACGGGCGACGCCCACGTCCACGAGCTCGCCGGCGGCCTGGGCCTATCGCTCGGGGAGCGCTCGGACGACGGCTCGCTGTCCCTGGCGGAGACCGTCTGCCTCGGCTACTGCCACGCCTCGCCCGCCGTTCGCGACGGCGACGTGATCGATGCCGGCCCGGATGCGATCGACCGCGTCCTGGCGGACGCGGCGAAGCCCGCCCCGGAGCCGCTCGTGGAAAGCCTGCTCGACGAGCCCGTCCTGACCCGCACCGGCAACTGGTCCGGGCTCCGCAAGGCGCTGGCTGAGACGACGCCCGAGCTGCTGCTCGAAGAGGTGAAGGCGGCGGAGGTTCGCGGCCGCGGCGGCGCCGGCTTCCTCGCCGGCGTCAAGTGGGAGTTTGCGCGCAACGCCGAGGGCGAGCCGAAGTTCATCGTGGCGAACGGCGACGAGGGCGATCCGGGCTCCTACATCGACAAGGTGCTGATGGAGGACAACCCGCACCTGTTCCTCGAGGGCATGGCGCTCGCCGGCTTCGCCGTCGGCGCGAGCCACGGCTTCGTGCTCGTGCGCTCGGAGTACCCGCGCTCCAAGCCCGAGCTGGAGGACGCCGTCTTCCACGCGCACTCGGAGGGCCTCCTCGGCGAGGACATCCTCGGCTCTGGCTTCAGCTTCGACATCACCGTGATCGAAGGCGCGGGCTCCTACGTCGTAGGCGAGGAGACCGCCCTGCTCGCCTGCCTCCAGGGCCTGCGCGGCACGGTCTCAGCGCGGCCGCCGTTCCCCGCCCAGCGCGGGCTGCACGGGCTGCCGACCGTCGTGAACAACATCGAGACGCTCGCCAACATCCCCTTCATCGCCAGCCACGGCGCCGAGGCCTACCGCGCGCTCAGCCCCGGCGCCACGGCCGGGACGAAGCTGGTCTGCTTCAACGAGCGCTTCGAGCGAGCGGGCTGCTTCGAGGTCCCGTTCGGAATGACCGTGCGCGAGCTGTGCGAGGACGTGGCGGGCGGCATGCGCGACGGCCGCTCGGTGAAGGCGGTGCAGATCGGGGGCCCGCTCGGCGGCATCCTCCCCGCCTCTCGCCTCGACGCCGTCTTCGACTTCGAGCCGCTGGTGGCGGAGGGCTGCATGGTGGGCCACGGCGGGATCGTCGGGTTCGATGACCGCACCGACATGCGCGACGTGGCGAGGCACCTGCTCCACTTCGGCGCCGACGAGAGCTGCGGCAAGTGCTTCCCGTGCCGGATCGGGCTGCGCCGCGCGCACGAGATGTTCGTCTCTGAGAAGCCGGTCGAGCGGGCGCGCCTCGAGGAGCTGCTCGAGGCGCTCGAGCTGGGCAGCCTGTGCGCACACGGCGGCGGGATGCCGGCCCCGATCCGCAGCCTGCTCGAACACTTCCCGGAGGAGCTGGGGCTCGCGTGATGCGCATCGAGATAGACGGCGAGGAGACCACCGTCGAGCCCGGCACTACGGTGCTCGAGGCAGCACGCGCGCTCGGCCGCGAGATCCCGACGCTCTGCTTCGACGACCGTCAGGACGCCTTCGGCGCCTGCCGCGTCTGCCTGGTCGGCATCGAGGGCGCGCCCGGGCCGATGGCGTCCTGCACGACGCCGGCCCGCGACGGCATGAAGGTGGACACGCTCGACCCGGTGTCGCGGCGCGTGGCCGCCGCGGTCGTCGAGCTGGTGCTGTCCGAGCTGCCGCAGCCTCCGGCCGAGCACACCGAGCTGGCGCAGATCAGCCGCATGCTCGACGTGGGCACGCCGCGCTGGCCCGGCGAGCAGCACGACGTGGAGAAGCACGACGAGAGCCATCCCTACCTCGCCTTCCACCACGAGCTCTGCATCTCGTGCGGGCGCTGCGTGCGCGCGTGCGACGAGGTGCAGGGAACCTTCGCCCTGACCGCCACCGGGCGCGGCTTCGGCGCCAATGTCGCGGCCGGGCTGGACGAGGGCTTTCGGGCATCCGCGTGCGTATCCTGTGGGGCCTGCGCGGACACATGCCCGACTGACGCGATCACGGAGATGTCGCTGCTTCAGTTGGCCGACCCAGAACACGTGAGGTGAACCTCATGTCCGACCGCTTCGACTCCACCGTCACCACCACCTGCGGCTACTGCGGGGTCGGCTGCCGCTTGGAGGCCCACGTCCGCGACGGGCGCATCGCGTCGATCAGCCCCGCGCTCGACGGACCCGCGAACAACGGTCACACCTGCCTGAAGGGCCGATTCGCGCACCAGTTCTCACGCCATCGCAACCGCCTGACCGCCCCGCTGATCCGCGAGCACGGCGGCTTCAGGATCGCGACCTGGGAGGAGGCGCTCCACCGCGTCGTCTCCGAGCTCAGCCGGATCCGCGACGACCACGGACCCGACGCGATCGCCGGCCTCGCCTCCTCGCGCGCGACGAACGAGGACTGCTACGTGATGCAGCGCCTGATGCGCGCCGCGATCGGCACTCACAACATCGACAACTGCTCGCGCGTCTGCCACTCCCCCACCTCGTTCGCGCTGCGCAAGTCGTTCGGGCTCTCCGGGGCCACGGGATCGTTCGAGGACATCGACGCCGCGGACGCGGCGATCATCATCGGCGCCAACCCGACCGAGGGCCACCCCGTGGCCGGCGCGCGGATCAAGCAGGCGACCCTGCGCGGGATGCAGCTCGTGACGATCGACCCGCGCCGCATCGAGCTGGCCGACTACGCGGTGCTGCACCTGAGCCCCCGTCCCGGCACGAACGCGGCGGTGATGCTCGGGCTGGCGCACGTCGTGGCGCGCGACGGCCTGGTGAACCACGACTTCCTTCGCGCCCGCACCGAGGGCTACGCCGAGGTCGAGGACCTCCTCGGCGACTACACGCCCGAGGAGGTCTCGCGCATCACGGGCGTGCCGGCCCACGACCTGGAGCGGGCCGCGCACATCTACGCCGAGGCGGACGACGCCTCCATCATCTGGGGCCTCGGGGTGACCGAGCACCTGTACGGCTCCGAGGTCGTCAGGCTGATCTGCAACCTCGCGCTGATGACCGGCAAGGTCGGGCGGCGCGGGTCGGCGCTGCTGCCGTTCCGCGGGCAGAACAACGTCCAGGGCTCGTCCGACATGGGCGCGCTGCCGGACACCTTCACCGCCTATCGGTCGGTCGCCGACGACGAGGTCGCGCGCAGCTTCGAGGAGCGCTGGGGCGTGACGATGAAGCGCGAGCGCGGGCTGAAGATCCCGGAGATGTTCGACGCGGCCGTGGCGGGCGACCTCAAGGCGATGTACATCTTCGGCGAGGACGTCGCCCAGACCGACCCGAACACGAAGCACGTCGAGGCGGCGCTCGAGTCGCTCGACTTCCTCGTCTGCCAGGACATCTTCGAGAACGAGACGACGAAGTACGCCGACGTGATCCTGCCCGCCTCCTCGTTCCTCGAGAAGACCGGCACGTTCACGAACGCCGAGCGCCGGATCCAGCTCGTGGAGCCGGCGATCGACCCGCCCGGGGCGGCGCGCACCGACTTCGACATCATCACCACGATCTCGCGCGAGCTGGGCCACGACATGGGCTTCGAGACGCCCGCGGACGCGCTGCGGGAGATCGCCGAGATGACTCCCGACTTCGCCGGCGTGACGTTCGAGCGCGTCGGCAGGCGCGGCCTGCAGTGGCCGGTGGCGCCGGACGGCACGGACTCGCCGATCCTCTATGAGGACGAGTTCACCCTGCCGGGCGGCCGCGCGCAGCTCGCCGCCCTGCCCTACAAGCCTCCGGGCAGCGCCGCCAGCGAGGAGTTCCCGCTCATCCTGGTCACGGGCCGCCGGCTCCAGCACTACAACGCCGGCACGATGACGCGCCGCACGGGCAACCTGGACCTCCTGTCCAGCGACTGGCTCGAGATGCACCCAGCCGACGCGGCGGAGCTCGGCATCGTCAGCGGCGACCGCGCCGAGGTGCGTAGCGTGGTGGGCGCGATCGAGATCGAGGTCCTGGTCACCGAGCGGATCGAGCCCGGCCACGTCTTCACCGCGTTCCACTTCCCGGAGATCCGAACCAACCTCCTGATCGGCGCCTCCGCCGACGTGAACACCTCGTGCCCCGAGTACAAGGTGGTCGCGGTCGCCGTGACGCCCATCGGGCGGGCGGCCGGGGTGCCGCAGCTGGAGACAGCCGCCACGTGAACGCGCCCGGGCGGATGATCCGCTCGGTGGAGCACGACGGCGTCCGCGACGAGGTGGCCGTCGAGGAGCCGCTCGAGATTCGCGTGGACGGCGCCGCCCTGGCGGTGACGATGCGCACGCCCGGCCACGACGAGGAGCTGGCGCTCGGCTTCCTCTACGGCGAGGGCCTGATCGACCAGCCGCGCCAGGCCGGGCCGACCGAGGACTTCGCCGCGAACATCGTCGAGGTCGAGGGCCCGCTGCTTCGCGACGTGGCGGCGCGCCGCTTCTATACGACCTCGTCCTGCGGCGTCTGCGGCAGAGGGGCTCTCGAGGAGGTGGCCGTGTACTCCCCGGCTCTCCCGCCCGGTCCCACGGTCGACCGCGGCCTGCTCGCGGACCTGCCGGAGCGGCTCCGACAGCCCACCTTCGCGCGCACCGGCGGCCTCCACGCCACCGGGCTCTTCACCCCTTCCGGCGAGCCGGTCCACTTCCGCGAGGACGTGGGGCGCCACAACGCGATGGACAAGGTGATCGGCCGCGCGCTGCTCGACGGCCTGCTGCCGCTGGGCGGGTCGGTGCTCTGCGTGAGCGGCCGGCTCTCGTTCGAGCTCGTGCAGAAGGCCGCCGTCGCCGGAGCGCCGATCCTGGTGGGAGTGGGCGCCCCCACCTCACTGGCCGTCGAGCTGGCGGCCGACCGCAACATGACGCTTGCCGGCTTCGCCCGCGCGGGGAACGTGAACGTCTACACGGGGGCCGAGCGTGTCAGCTGAGCTCCCGTGACCGAAGGAGAATCGGGATGGGAAAGCTGATCGCGACAACGCAGGCCACCCTCGACGGCGTCATAGACCCGGTCGGCGAGTGGGTGCAGGCGGACGGAGACCACGGCGACTACTCGTTCGAGCGTCAGGCGAGATCCAGCGGGCTGGTGCTGGGCCGCAAGACCTACGAGGGGCTGGCGGCATATTGGCCGAGCGCGTCGGGCAAGTGGGCGGACATGGTCAACTCGATGTCGAAGTACGTGGGGTCCAGCACCCTGTCCGGAGATCTCGAGTGGAACGCGACCCTGCTCGAGGGGGACCTCGAGGCTGGGCCGATCGCGTTTCGCGCTTCGTGTCTACGGAAAATGCGAGGCCACCACCGAGACGGGTTGCGCTCCGCCTCTACAAATTCAGAGCTGGCCTGCGTGCGAGCGCAGCGCTGCGGACTACACGTTCGGAGCGCCAGAGCGAACGCTCGAGCCGACCGAGGTCGTGGAGGTTCGGGGAGTGCCTGGGCGCTTTTACGGCAACGACCGCCTGGAGATAAGTACCGGCGCGGTCACGGTTGTGATTTTCGGCGGCTCTCGAGAGCTCGTTCTGACTGCGGCGGACGCCCTTCGGAGCGCCCCCGGCTCACCAGATAGGGTCGACTCGAATGGGGAGCTTCCGGCACCGGTACGCGGCGCGCAAGATGGCACCCTGCCGTGCTGATTGGCTCGTAGCGGCGGCCTTGGCCTGCTACGCGGTTGGGTGTGGCTGGAATTCGGGCGAGAGCTCGGACAGGTCGCAGGTCGTTGAGGCGTTCGGCGCGTACCTGGAGGCGCTTCGCGAGGGTGATGCGGAGGGCGCTTGCAAGAAGACGTTCCTGAGCACCGATCTTCCCGAGCCGCTCGGCGAGCAGCTCGGCTTCCCGACCACCGGTCCACATCGCCCCACCGATTGGAAGAAACACTTCGAAGAGTGCGTGCGCGGATTCGATGCCCGTGGCGGCCAGGCCGTGCCCCGCCTGAAGCGGGTGGTTCGCGTAACGACAGGCGGCCCGAGCGCCGACGCCGACGGCATCTCCGCATCCGCGCAGGTGCGCGCCGTGACCGTCGAGTCTTCTCCGGACTCAGCTCCGGACTCGTCGTTCCGGCGAACCACGACCTGGGTCAAGTTCGAAGGCGACTGGAAGCTCGTCGGCGACGTGGGCTAAGAGTTCGCCATCGCTAGCCAATTCTGAAGCGGCGGACCCGTTGCCGATATACGCCCTGAGGGCACACGAGCATCCCCAGTTCTGCGCCGCGTAATGGAGTTCCTCGAACTCCCCGCCGCCCCAAGCACCTGGATCGACTGGGCCGCGTCGCGGGTGGTCCGTCCCAGGCCCCCGCAGCCGGACCTCAGTACCGAGCAGGCGAAGCAGCTGCGTCGTGCTTGCGAGCCGGGAGACCGCCGTCTGCGTCAGCTGCGTGCCTCGACAAAGCGCAACGCGACGTCGGCATAGCGCAGTACACGTGCAAAGTGAGGGGCGCCGCCAGTCCCGTTGAGAACGCCGCCACCCGCCTGAGAGCTCTCAGCTTCAACGGGGGCGTGGTCGCTGAGCCGACCGTTGCGTGTGTCGCTTCGAGCCAGTCCCCCGAGGTATTCGCAGCTCCTGGTCTTCAGCTCCCGACTGGCGAAGATGCGCGCGAGGAGCATCACATAGGCGGCATTGGGCAAGAAAAAAGACCCCCTCGTCATCAAGAGAGGCGGGACCTGTGCAGCGACCGCGCGACCACGCGACCCTGATCGCGTCCTTCCACCTGCTGCTGGCGCAAGCTGCGGAGTGCTTCCAGGTCCGGGTCAGGCCGACCGGCCGGACGAGCCACTTCGAGGACTGGGAGCTGACGAGGGCTGCGCTGATGGCGCGCACGGCGAGCACGCTCCGCCACCTCGGCTACCTCGCCCGTCGTACAGTGAAGCTTTCCGGCCGAGAATCGCCTAGCCCGTCTGCAACCTTGAGCGACGTGGCGACTCTCACCTGTGGTCGTCGCTCAAGGCGGCGACGAGCTCCTGCTCGACATCTTCGTGCGCCCGCGGACGTCCTCTTGCTTCCCCCGCTACAGGAGCTCGTTGCGGCCGAGATCGTCGAGGTTTGCCGTCCTTTCTTCACCCATTCCATCGTCTGGGTTCGCCCGAACAGCTTCCGGCGCGCAAGGTCGCCAACCCGCGGCGTGTGCTCTTCCGTGCCCGCAGGCCCGCAGCACACGCTTCGGGCCCGCGCAGCACTCGACCGTGTTGTACAGACTGGCTAGGTATGTGATTTTTGGGCGCAGCTACCCGGTAGCCCGCTTAGGTGGGCCGCTGGGGGACCCTCCTCGACGGCAAGCACGATGGCTTTAGGCAACGAGCGCCTCCGGGTTCAACTGCGATGCCGTCCGGCGAGCGGATTCCTTGGCGTGCTTGGACGTGGCAAGAAAACCGAGCAGGAATACGAGAGCGCCAAGGCCGGTCAGCGCCCACCACGCGGGCGCACTGGCCGCGACGAGGGCGGTCTGCCCGGGCGCGTGCGGGGCGAGGACGGCACCGACGAGCGCGATTCCCAGCGTCTGGCCGAACTGCCGCCCGGTCGTGGCGAGCGCAGCAGCAACGCCAGCCTGTGCGCGGGGCATCCCGGACACCGCCGTGTTGGTGATGGGCGCGTTGACGAATCCGACGCTGAGCCCGAACAGGACGTAGGCCGCGACGAGCCATTCGAATGGTGTCTGGGCTCCCGCGCCCGCCAGCATCGCGCAACTGCCCATGGAGGCGAGGCCGGCGATCAGAAGCGGCGCCCGCGCACCGCTGCGGCCGACGAGCGCCCCCGAAAGGGGGGAGACAGCAATGATCGTCACGGCTACGGGAACAGTGGCGAGCCCCGCCTCCACGGGGGACAGTCCGCGTACCTGCTGGAGGTAGAGCGTGGTCAGGAGCAGGAACCCACCGAGCGTGGCAAAGGCCGCGATGGAGACGCCAATCGACGACGCGAAAGGGATCGAACGGAAGAACCGAAGATCCACCAACGGCTCGTTCCGTCGCTGCTCATTCAGAACGAACAGAACCAACGCAGCACCCGAGCCCAAGAGCGCGCCGAGAATGACTGGCGACGTCCAGCCGCGGCTCGGCGCTTCGATAATTCCGAAAGTAACCGCGGAAAAAAACACCATCACAAACAGTTGGCCTGCAGGATCGAACCGACGCGGTCGCGCTGCCTTTGACTCCGGGATGAAGGCGAGCGTAAGGATGATCGCGATCAGTCCGAGCGGGACGTTCGCCCAAAAGATTGCCCGCCATCCGATCTCCGATACGAGCACCCCCCCCACCACTGGCCCGAGGGCCATCGAAACTCCATACACGGCGCCGCGAACGCCCACGGCCTGAGCCCGCGCGCGGGGGTCGGTGAAGGCGTTCGTGATGATCGCCATCGCGACCGGATTCATCATCGCCCCGCCAACGGCCTGGAGGATGCGGCAGGCGATGAGAAACTCGAGGGTCGGAGCCACACTGCAAAGCAAGGAACCGGCGGAGAAAACCGCAAGGCCGAGAACGAAAACGCGCTTTCGGCCGAACCGGTCCGCCACTGACCCGCCAAACATCAGCAGGCTGGCCAGCACGAGCGTGTACCCCCCGACGGTCCACTGGAGTCCCGAGATGCCCGCGGCCAGATCTTCGTGAATTGCCGGGAGCGCAATCGTCACGGCAGTGACGTCCAGTCCGACCATGAAGAGACTCATGCAGCAAATGAGCAGCACACCGGCCCTCCGCCTCGGACTGAGCTCGTCAGATGCGCTCAGCGTCGACCCCAAACCCTGACCTCCGATGGCGCGTCGCGACGAGAGCTCTGATAGCTCATCCCCTGACCGATGTCACCTGGCATGTCGACGTCTCGCCGTGACGCTCCGGCGGCTCGCGACGATTTCACCCAGGATCGCGATCGCCGTCTCCTCCGGTGTCGTTGACGTGTATGTCGTCTCCCGGGGTCGCTCCGTCGGCCCGGAAGCGCCGGGGCGTCGAAAGTCCGTGGCTCAAGAATCCGCGCGCGCCTCTGTTCAACGGCCGTCCGGAGCGAGCGCGCCGGAGGAGGGCACGTCGCCCCGGCTTGCAGACGGACCAGCGCCGTGGAACTGCCCTGGAAGGGCAGCTCCGACGGCGACGCCCTCGCCGAGGGGCTTCCACGCGACGAGCGCAGAAGGTTGAGTCACAAAAGCGCACCACATGCCTCTCGAAGTGCCTCTTGCGGCGCGACGTAATCGCGTGTCTGGCTTTCGGCGACGGCTCGACAGGTGACGTGCCCGCCGGCGACATTCAGACCGTCCATCAGACCGGGCCGCGCGTCAAGCGCCTGACCGACACCCTCATTCGCCAACGCGACGACGTACGGCAGCGTCGCGTTCGTAAGGGCCCAGGTCGCGGTGATCGGCACCGCCCCTGGCATGTTCGTCACGCAGTAGTGGGTAATCCTGTCGACTTCGTACGTCGGTTGCGAATGTGTAGTCACCCGAGAGGTCTCGAAGCACCCACCCTGGTCGATCGCAACGTCGACGACAACCGCCTGCGACTTCATCTGCCTCAGCTGGTCACGGGAAACGACGTGCGGAGCACGGGCACCCTGGACGAGTACGGCCCCGATCACCAAGTCGGCCTCCATGATGTGCTCCTCGATCGACAGAGCCGAGGAGAACACGGTGTCAACCCGACCCGCAAAGCTCAGGTCGAGCGCGCGCAGACGATCGATGTTGTTGTCGAGGATGGAGACATGCGCCCCCATCCCAACGGCGACCATGGCGGCGTTCGTCCCGACGACGCCGCCACCAATGACGACGACCCTCCCCGCAGGGACGCCGGGGACTCCACCGAGCAGCACTCCCCGACCGCCCATCGGTCGTTCGAGAATCAACGCACCGGCCTGGGTTGCGACCTTGCCTGCGACTTCGCTCATTGGGGCAAGCAGAGGCAAGCGGCCGTCGGCGTCCGTCACCGTCTCGTAGGCGACACACGTCGCGCCACAGTCGACGAGCCCCTGCGTCAGCTCGGCGTCGGGCGCGAGGTGCAGGTACGTGAACAAAGCGTGGTCCGGACGAAGGCGAGCGACCTCGTCCGGCTGAGGCTCCTTCACCTTCACGATCAGCTCGGCCTCGTCGAATGCCGCCTCAGCGTCAGGGACGATCCGCGCGCCCTGAGCCAGGTAATCCTGGTCGCTGATACTGGAGCCCTCGCCTGCGCCCGCTTCCACGAGGACGGTGTGGCCTCTCCCCACGAGCTCGCGGACGCCGCCCGGGGTCAGCGACACCCGGTACTCGTCTGCCTTCGTCTCTGCGGGGACGCCGATGCGCATAGCGGTATCAGAATCAGGTAGTTAGATCATATACAGGGCTTTTCTTTAAATGATTCCGGGTCCGCACCGGCTGGACCCGGCGCTTCAGCTGATAAGCGGCAGCTCTTTCATGCGGTAGGCGCCCGCAAGGCTCCGCCCCAGCACTGGGTCTGCGAGCTCGTAACGGAACCGCTCCGCGGGGCGAATCCCTCCAATCGCCGGCGAGGTCCCGCAGAACATCAGCGTCCCGTCCACGATCTGGGGGTCGGCCAGCTTGGTCAGCTCTTCCGCGTGGAGCAGGTCTCGCAGGGTGCCGTCCTGGTACAGCGTGTCGTCGTCGACCCATGATCGGATGGTCAGCTGGTCCCAGTGGGGCGCCACCTCGTCGTAGCGCCAGAACTCCGCGGCAATCGGCTTGTCGCACAGCTGCTTGGACACCGCGACCCCATACGTCTCGACCTCCCGGTCGGTGTGATCGGATCCAACGCCGACGTAGAGAGCGCCGTCGTGGCGCAGGATCACGGCCTCGACCTCGCCGCTCGAGGCAGCGGTCGACTCGATCTCGCCGGCCGTCGTGAGACGTGATGCGGATACGCGGTAGAACACAGGCGCGGTAGAGGGTCGTGGCACCCCGAGCGCCTCCAGCTCCGCCATGTGCTCCTCCACGGCCGCCCGATCGCGACCGGTCCAGCCGGCGACGATCGCGGTGTCGACCGGGACGGCCACCTGCCGGCCGCCGAGGCTCAGGGTCAGCTCTGGCATAGCGCTTCCTCCATCCAGGCGGCGATGCGCAACACCGCCGCGTCGTGGCCCCCGAACGCGGAGACCATCAGACCGGTGGGTGGGTGGCCGCCTCTGTTCGTTGGAACGGACACCGAGCAGCCGTCGATCAGGTTGACGACTGTCGGATTGCGCAGCATCAACAGATTGATTCGCGCGTACTCTGCATCGTCGTCGAGTGCATCGATTGGGGGCGCCAGCAGCGGGACCGTCGGACACGCGAAGGCATCGAAGCCCTCCAGCCTGCGCCGAAGATCGCCCTCCAGGGCTTTCCGCCGTCGATTCAGGACGATCAGGTCGCGGGCCGACAGCTGCTCCCCGCGGCGGATCCGTACCAATACCCGCGGGTCGTAGTCGTCCGCCCGCCGCTCAATCAGCTCGTGGTGCCACGCGTACGCCTCGGCCGCCGGAAAGCCACCCCCCGCGCTCATCTCCGGGATGGCCTCGAGCTCGGGGAGCTCGACCTCCACCAGATTGGTGCCCGCGTCGGAGAGTCGGTCGATGGCGCGCTCGAAGTCCTCGACCACCGCGGGTTCGGCCTCGTGAAGGAAGTAGTTCCGCACGACTGCGACCCGAGGGGTTCGGCCAAGCGGCGGCCGCGCCGGCGTTGGCTTGTCGCGCACGAGTCCAAACAACGCTGCGCAGCAGTCGACGCTGCGGCCGAGAACGCCGACCGCGTCGAGCGTGGCCGATAGCGGAACCATGCCGTCGCGGGAGACCTCCGCCTGCGTGGGTTTGAAGCCGACGAGCCCGCACAGGGCCGCCGGAATCCGTGACGAGCCACCGGTGTCGCTCCCGAGCGCTCCATGCGCCATCCCGTCGGCGACCGACACCGCGGCGCCCGAGGATGAGCCGCCAGGTATGCGGCAGCTGGGCCGATCCCACGGGTTGGCGGGCGTCCCGTAATGAGGGTTGACGCCCAGGCCACTGAAGGCGAACTCGGTCATGTTCGTCCGGCCGAGGATCACCAGACCGGCTTGGCGCCAGCGCGCGACCGCCGTGGCATCGCGATCGGCCGGCATCGGATTGAGTGCGACCGACCCTGCCCGCGTGCGCTGCCCGCGCACGTCGAAGAGGTCCTTGACGGAGACCGGGACCCCCGCGAATGGCGACGGCTCGGCTCGCGCGCGCCGTAAGAGATCCATCGCCCGGGCGGCGGCACGGGCGCGTTCGGCCTCTACCTCGAGATATGCGGATCGTCCTTCCCCGGCAGGATCGGCGATGCGAGCCAGGCATTCATCGACGAGCTGCTCCGACGTTGTCCGCCCGGAAGCGAGGTCCGCGGCGAGCTGGTGCAACGTCGGCATCAGACGGGGTCGTAGTAGTGAATCTCGAGCAGCAGGCACCCGCCCTCAGACTTGAAGGGCCCGTGCGCCGCGCCAGGAGGGCGGCACGCGTAGGTGTGAGGAGCGAACGATTCGCCGCCCCGTCCGTCGGCATCGTTGCCGACGGTCAGGTCCCCCTCGACGAGATAGACCTCTTCCCAGTACTCGTGGACGAAGGGAGCCGTGGTGAGGACCCCGGGGGCAAACCGGAGCAGTCGCGTCCGAGTTCCCCGCCCTGCGTCCTCATCGAGCGCACCCGCGAGGATTTTCTGCTGGATGCCGTCGGGGTATCCCGCAGGTGTTTCCCAGCCGCTCTGGAGGTCGACCGCGTAGAACTCGTCATGCTCCTTGTTCACCGGCATTCGTGATCAGCTCCTCTCGATGTCCGTGGCAACGATGTCCTCATAGGGCCGATCGCCCTCGAGCAGTCCCCGCTCGCGCGCGAAGCGGTTCATGCCGGCGATCGACCGCTCTGAGATCTGGGCGTCATAGAAGGGGACATCGCGGCGAACGAGCTCCGCAATCAACGCCGCCTGCTCCGGCGGGAAGACGCGCTCCCCTATTCCCGTGGCCCGCTCGGGATCCTCGGCGAGCAGTTCCTGTGCGCGACGAAGGGCACGTACGATGGCCTGTGCCTGAGGCGGGTCGTCTGCCACGAACCTCGAGGCGGCGGCGAGCGAGGCGAAGGTGTAGTCGAAGCAGGCCGGCGGGCCATCACCGCGGCGGATGTCGAGTACGAGCGAACCCGCGCCGGACCGCACCGCCACCTCTGCGCCCATGCCGTTCGCCCAGAACCCGTCGATCTTCCCGTCCGCGAGGGCGCGAGCCGCGGTCAGGCCGAAGTTCGTGCCGGCGCCCGCAGCACCGGGCACCGGCGCAATCTCCACCTCGTCCAGAGACAGTCCGGAGTCGATCACCAGCTGCTGAAGCCCCAGATCGACCCACGGCGCGGCGCCGATACGCCTGCCCCGAAGGGCGGTGATGTCGTTTCGATCCGCTCCGAGGTCGGCCCGCATGACGAGGAACCAGTACATGCCCTGCCCCTGGGCGGCCAACAGCCTGACGCCTTCCCACTCTGGAAACGCCGCCAGGGCCGAATGCGCCGAGCCGGCGACGATGTCGACCTCTCCGGCCGCGAGCGCCCGGTAGGCGGCATCCACCGGGAACAGGAGCTCGATCGTTGCGTCGATTCCCTCGTCGCTCAGGCACCCGAGCTCGACCGACGCGATTGCCGGGAAGTACGAGTTCGAGATGAGGTCGGGAACCGCGATCTTCATGCTGCGGCCAAGAACTCACGAGCCTGGCGCGCCGCCGCCAATCCGCTCTCGACCGCCCCCTCCATCAACCCCGCCCAGCCCTTGGCGAAGTCGGAGCCCGCAAGGAAAAGGGGGCCCTCCAGCAACGCGAGATCCTCGAGCTGGGTCCACTGACGGGGGCGGAGCATCCCCCACGTCTGACGGCTGAGCGGATCACGGCGCCAGTTGTGGGTAGCGCATTCGAGAACGTCGACGTCGGGAAGCAGCGCTCCCAGTGCGACCTCCACCGCGTCCTGATCGTCACCGGTCAGCTCGTCCCCGTCGCGGCCGAAACAGACGACCACAGAGGTGTCCGCGTCGACGGAGTCGGTGTATGCGAAGACGATCGGGTGATCATCGGCGAACGCGCACCAGACATCCAGGCGTCCGGCGACCTTGACCCAGAGCTTGGAGCCGCGGCTGACCTGGCCGGCGCGCGCGACCTCGGCAACACCCTTCGGCAGCTGCGGCGTGAACTCGATCGCCGCGAGCGTGTTGATCGGCACGGCGACGATCACCGCCTGCGCATCGAGAGCGTCCTGCTCCGCCAATCCGAGCCGCACCCCGCCGGCAGTCATGCTCACACTTTCGACGAGCGCTCCGAGCCTGACGGGGAACGCGCCATCTCGGTGCATCGCAGAAACGAGGGCCGTCGTCCCGCCTGCGAACTCATAGCCCGCGAGCGCCTCGGACAGAAGCCTCCAGTGACCTCCGGCCAGCGCCACCCACCGGAGCATCTGCGTATAGGCGCCTTCTTCTGGCGGACCGTTGAACTGAAGCGTGCAGTAGGCACGCGCCAAGCCACGCTGCTCCGGCGTGACATCGAGCTGGTCGATCCGCTCCGTCATCGCGACGGCATCAAGCTCCTCGACGGCACTCCGGCGCATGGCGGTGTCGTGGGGGTTCGGGAAAACCTCGCGAGCCTGTTCAAACAGCGGCGACAACGCTGCATCCAGTTGGTCCCATAGCTCGGCGAAACTTCCCTCGTAAAGATTGCCTCCGACGAGCCAGCTCGCGCTCCTGACCGTCCGAGGCGCGCGCAGCTCGAGGCCGTAGCGGACGATCTCGGACCACAGGCACGGCTGGAGCCAGTGCGCATGCATCGCGCCCATCTCCAGTGGCCGCCCCAGCCGCTCGTCCGTCCAGGTTCGGCCGCCGAGGCGGTCGCGCGCCTCGAGCAAGACGACATCGCAGCCCGCATTGGCGAGCTCGCGCGCAGCGGTGACGCCCGCCAGTCCTCCACCGACGACTGCAATGTCATGGCGCAGTTCACCCGCCGGCTCGGTTCGGGACACCTACATAGCGTACAAAAGACTGGTACTTTCGATATGTGTCTGGCGAACGCCTGGGTGGGTCGGACCGCGAGGTCCCCGTTCCGGCCGGCCCCGCCGCGCGCTCGTGGGGAAGCGATGCGCTGGCAGACGTGCTCCGATCCCTGTCCCTGGAGTTCGTCGCCATCAACCCGGGCTCGAGCTTCCGCGGGCTCCACGACAGCCTCGTCAACCACCTGGGCAACGAGCTGCCGCAAGTGCTCCTCTGCCTCCACGAGGAACAGGCGGTGGCCATCGCGCACGGCTACGCGAAGGTCGCGGACCGCGCGATGGGCGTAGTGCTTCACAGCAACGTCGGTCTCATGCACGCCTCGATGGCGCTCTTCAACGCATTCTGCGATCGAGTTCCGATGTTGGTCGTCGGCGCAACCGGACCACTGGACGCGACACGTCGCCGGCCTTGGATCGACTGGCTGCACACGGCCACCGACCAGGCCGCGCTCGTCCGGCCGTTTCTCAAGTGGGACGACCAGCCGCTGTCGGCAGGCGCGGCGGTCGAGGCGCTCTTGCAGGCGTACAAGCTGACGATGTCCGCCCCGCGTGCTCCCACATACGTGACGCTCGACACGTCCCTTCAGGAGAGTGAGATCGATCCCGGGACCGACTTCGGCGCGGAGCCAGAGCGGTTTGCCCCCGCCGAACCTCCGGCACCGCACCCGGACGTGGTGGCCAGGCTGGCCGGGCTTCTCGAGAGCGCGGATCGTGTTGCGCTTCTCGTCGGCCGGACGTCCCGCGACCGCGCGGCGTGGGACACCCGAGTGCAGCTCGCGGAGCGCCTGGGCGCCACCGTCTTCACGCACCTCAAGCTGCCCGCGGCCTTTCCGACCTCGCATCCGTTGCACAGCGCGCCGCCGCAGGGGTTCCCGTCGCCGGCGTTGCAGCAGGCCCTGCGTGAGTCCGACGTGGTGGTCTCACTCGACTGGCTGGACCTGGGCGGCACCCTCCAGGCGGCTCCCACGAAGGCCACGGTGGTGTCGGTGAGCCTCGACGAGCAGCTCCACAGCGGCTGGGGCAAGGAGTCCCTGCGACCGGTAGCGGCGGATGTCCATGTCCAGGCGAGCCCTGACGCGCTGGTGGACCTGCTCTTGCGCGAACTCGGAACGGGGGCTGCCCCGGCCGAGAACCGGGAGCGCCCTCCGCTCCAGGAACCGACCGGGAACGGCGACGCGATCACCGTCCAGGACATTGCCGCAAGCCTTCGGGTCGCAACCGGCGACCGCGAGGTCTGCCTCGTGCGGACACCTCTCAGCTGGTCCGGTGACCTCTGGCAGGTCGACGATCCGCTCGATCAGCTGGGTGGCGACGGCGGAGAGGGTGTGGGGTCGGGACCCGGCATGACGGTGGGCGCGGCGCTTGCGCTGCGTGAATCCGGGAGATTGGCTGTGTCCGTCCTCGGTGACGGCGACTACCTCATGGGGTCACAGGCCTTGTGGACGGCGGCCCACTACCGGCTCCCGCTCCTCATCGTCGTCGCGAACAACAGATCGTTCTTCAACGACGAAGTCCACCAGCACCGCGTGGCCGTGAGGCGGGACCGTCCGGCCGAGAACCGGTGGATCGGGCAGCGGATCAGCGACCCGGACGTCGACATCGCGGGACTCGCGCATTCACATGGCCTGACCGGACACGGCCCCGTGGTCTCGCGAGCTGACCTCGAGGCTGTACTCGCCCGCGCAGTGGCCGACGCGCAAGCGGGCGGGTCGGTCGTGGTCGACGTATGGGTCGAGTCGACCGTCGAGGGTGAGCTTGGTCGTGCCGCGGGGCACTCCGAGCGCGGCTGATCACGCCGCGAGCGCCGCAACCGCCTCTTCGAGAATCTCCGTATGACGGTCGATCTCCTTGTCCGTGTGGACCGGCGAGACCAAGGCGCGGTTATGGAACGGGAACACGATCACCCCGCGGTTCAGCGCAAACAGGTGAATGAACGTGGACAGCGTCCGGTCGATGATCGCCGCACCCTCTCGGCCATTCCGGAGCGGCCGCGGAGTGAAGTGGTACTCGACCCGCCCGCCGATCCGCTGCACGTGCCATGGGAGGCCGTACCGCTCGATGACTCCGCCTATCCCGCCAGCGAGGCGCTCGCCCGCCGTCTCCATGCGCTCGTACGCGTCGTGCGTCAGCACGTCGCGAAGTGTCGCGTGCATCGCCGCGATCGAGACGCCGTTCGCCGCCATCGTCCCTCCGACACCGCGCATCCCCGCGCGATCGGCGTCGAAGTCCTGCGCGAGGGCGGCCGCCAGCCGCTGGGTCAGGCCCAGGGCGGCGGCCGGGATGCCTCCGCCTATGGTCTTGCCGATTACGAGCATGTCCGGCTTCAGGCCGTGTGCGGCGGTCCAGCCACCGGGCCCGGCGCTGATGGTGTGCGTCTCGTCGACGACGAGGAGAGTGCCGCTGTCGTCAGCTGCTCGCCGCAGCAGCTCGTGAAAGCCGGGCTTCGGGAGAACGATGCCGATGTTCGTCATCGCAGGCTCGGTGAGGATGCACGCGACGTCGCCCGACGCAAGTTCGCGGGCGACTGCGTGCTCGTCGTTGAACTGGACCACACGCGTGGTGGCGGCGACCGGAACCGGGGGGCCCATGCTGCCTTCGCGCGGAACGACTTCCGCGCCCTGACGGGTGGCAAAGCACTCGTCCACGGTCCCGTGATAGGAGCGGTCGAAGATCAGTACTTTCGAACGGCCGGTCACGTGCCTCGCGTATCGCAACGCGTGGCGGTTCGCGTCCGTCGCGCTGAGCGTGAACTGCCAGCTGGGAAGGCCGAACCGCTTCGTGAGCTCGTCGCTCACGCTTAGCGCCTCGCGCACAGGAAGCATCAGCGAGAGACCGCGCTGCATCTGGCCCGCCGCCGAGTTGACCGTCGACGTCGGCGAGTGACCGGTCATCGCGGCCGTATCGCCGAGGCAGAAGTCAACGTACTCGATGCCGTCCACATCCCGGATGCGGGCGCCTTGTGCCTCGTCGACGTAGAGCGGGGCCGAACCGGGCCAGGCCAGCATCCACGGCATCGGCACGCCGAAGGTGAATCGCTCGCGAGCCCGTGCGTGGAGCTCGAGCGATCCGGGGTGCAGCTGGTCGAAGCGCCGGCGCTCCTTCCGGAGCAGCGCCTCAACGGCGGCCAGCTGCGCTCCGCGCCGCGGCCACCGCGGCGAGTGTCTCGAGGATGCAACGGTGCGCGGCCAGCGCGGTGATGTCAGCGTGGTCGTAGGGCGGAGCCAGCTCGACGACGTCCATGCCGATGAGCGGCACAGCCGACGCGAGCGTCCGAAGCGCGCGGAGCAACTCGCGCGTAGTAAGCCCTCCAGGCTCGGGTACGCCGGTGCCCGGCGCGTAAGCCGGGTCGAGCACGTCGACGTCGACCGAGACGTATACCGGACATCCCAGTGGTCGCAGCTCGTCGATCACGTCCTCCAGAACGGCGTCGATGCCGGCGCGGTCGATGTCGTCCGTCGTATGCCACCGGATCCCAGCCGCGCGCATCCAATCGAAGACGGGCGGCCCGGGCCAGTATCCCCGCAGGCCGATCTGCCACAGCCGGCTGCCGTCCAAGCGCCCTTCGTCGATGAGCATCCTGATCGGGTTGCCGTGCGTCAGCCGCCCGCCGTAGACCTCGCCGGTGTCGGCGTGGGTGTCGAATTGCACAACGCAGAATCCGTCGACGCCCAGTCGATCGCTGACCGCCGTGAGGGTTGGGTACGCCAATGAATGGTCGCCACCGAGTACGACGGGGATCGCCCCGGCCTCCAGCACCTCCGCGACGCGTTCGCGCACCTGCACGATCTGACCCTCCAGATCGGCCGGCTTCGGCTCGATGTCGCCGTAGTCCACGATCCGCAGGTCGGCGATCGGATCGGCGCCCAGCCCCATATGCGGTCGGCTGGATGCTGTGTTCGGACACGCGCCGCGAATGGCGCGGGGGCCCAGGCGGGCCCCTGGGCGATTCGTGACACGACCGTCGAGCGGGACGCCCACGATGACCGCGTCCGCGCCCTGCAGATCGGCGGCCGACAGTGCGAGCGGCGTCTTGCAGAAGGTGGCGAGGCCCGAGTACGCGGGCTCGTTCGCCTGGTTCACGATCACGGCCACGCCGTTAAAAAGGTAGTTGCGTCAGCTAATTCAGTCAAGTCTCTAACTTCAACACAGCATCAGGTGACCACGGGCCGAGCCACCACCGCGGGATTGACCACGTGGCTCGGCGAGCGGCCGCTCAACATGTCGTCGACGGCGCGCACGACGCTCCAGCCCGTCCGGCTGAGCGCGTCGACCGTCGTCCCGCCCATGTGGGGCGTGCATAGCGCGTTCGGCAATGACAGCAGCGGGTGGTCGCGGGGCGGCGGTTCCTCCGCGAACACGTCCGTCGCGGCGCATCGCAAACGGCCGGAGTGCAGCGCTGCGGCTAGGGCCTCCTCGTCCACCACCCCGCCGCGCGACAGGTTCACGACTGCGGCGTGCGGCGGCAGGCGTGCCAACTCGGGGGCGCCGATCAGGCCGCGGGTCGAGTCGTTGAGCGGCACGTGCAGGCAAGCCACGTCCGCGGCCGCCAAGAGCTCGTCCAGCGCCAGCGCCGCGGTCACCCCGTCCGATTCGATGTCCGCGGGCAACCTCGCCGGGTCGTACGCGATGACCGTGGCCCCGAGCGCTCGACAGGCCTGCCCTACGCGCTGTCCGATCCGGCCCCAGCCCACGACTCCGATCGTCCGGGACGAGAGTTCCCAGCCGATCAAGCCTGCTGACTCGGTGGCGACGACGAGAGAGCCGTCGATCCGAGTCGACCGCAGCCACTCCGCTGCGGCGATCACGGGCCGCAGCATCAGCAGGATCAGCGTCAAGGACAGCTCGGCGACCGCATCCCCGCTGGCTCCAGGACAGTTCGTGACCACGATGCCGAGGCGTGTGGCCGTTTCGACGTCGATGTTGTCCGTTCCGCTGCCGTACTTGGCTATCACGCGCAGGCGGGTCGCAGCGGAGAGGAGCTCGGCGTCGACCGGCGTGGTCCGGACGATCATCCCGTCGCAGTCCGCGATGTCCACCTCGCCCGGATAGCTCAGCTCGCAGCGGCCGCGGAGCCAGGCCTCGGCCTCGGGGTCGATGGCGTCCGCTATCAGCACCCGGGGGCGAGGGTTCTGCCCCTCAGCCACGCGGTCGGTACCTCAGGAGCCACCCTTCGGCGGTCGCGACCACCGCGTTGATCGCGATTCCGAGGATGCCGGCGATGGCGAGGATCCCGTACGCGGTCGCGGCGTCGAACGTTCGCTGCGCATTCGAGATCAGGCCGCCGAGGCCCGGTACCTGGGTGATGATCTCGACCAGAAGCACGATGATGAGTACGAGCGGCGCGGCAACCCGGATGCCGAGGATGATCGACGGCACGAGCGAGGGCAACAGCACCTTCCAGAAGCGCTGAAGCCGCGACAGATGCAAGGAGCGCGCGACGTCGGTAAGCAACGGGCTCTGTGAACGCAGCGATGCGCGCACCTGGAGCAGGATGGGCCAGACCGCGGAGAAGACAACCACGATGAGCTTCATCCGCTCCGTGTATCCGGCGAACAGCACAGCCACCGGCACGACGGCCGCCGCCGGCATGAACCTGCAGTAGTCGAGGAACGGGCCGAGCATCCGGTCGAGGAAACGCGACAGCCCGATCACGATTCCGAGCAACGCCCCGATCACCGAGGCGAGGAGGAGCGCGTACACGAAGGTCTCCAGGGTGGCGCCCAACGCCGGCCATAGCACTCCCCCCTGAGCCAGGTCGCGCACCGCCTGCCACCACAACGACGGCTGCGGGAAGTAGGACGACTCGCCGTGCTCGACCAGCTCCCACAGCCCCAGCAGCAGGATCAGTGGGAGGAGGCCGCGCAGCGGCGGAACCCCACTGCTCGTGTGGTGGCGGCGGCGGCGCAGCGCGCGCAGTGGAAGCGGCTTCGTCGCGCGGGCGGGCTCGAGCTGGGCGGGCAGGCCGGCGCTCACTGGCCTCCTGTCCTCATTCCTGCCGCGGCCGTCGGGACCAACAGCCGGGCGAGCAGTAGGAAACCCGCGTTCAGGGCAAGTCCAAGCGCCCCGACCAGCACGACGTAGGAGAACATCTGCGCAGGCTGGAGCGAGTTCTGTGCGGCGATCAGCCCGTGCCCCATGCCCGCCGGGTTTCCGATCATCTCCGCCACCAGCGTGAGCGCCAGCGACAAGGTCAGGGCGAACTGGAGCCCGACGAGCAGGTACGGCATGGTCGTCGGGAGGACCACGCGCCAGATCCGGGCGCCGCGACCGAGCCGCAGCATGCGCGCGAGGTCGTCATGCAGCGGGGTGACCGCCCGCGCGCCGTAGACGGTGTTGACGATGATCGGCCAGATGCTCACGTAAACGACCACGAGCAGTTCGGTCTTCACCGAAAAACCGAGGAGAAGGACAGCTACCGGGACGAACGAGATGGCCGGAAGCGCGCGGAGAAACTCGACGCTCGCCATCGAGTACCGCCACAGGCTGAGCGACAGACCGAGGGCCAGCCCCACTGCCACGCCAAGCACGCCGGCGATCGCCCATCCGAGAAGGGTCACGTAGGTCGTGTGCCAGACGTCTGCCGGGAGCGTTCCCGCCTCGATCAGATCGCCCGTTGCCCTAACGATCTCGACGGGCGACGCCAGGAAGTCCGACGTGATGGCACCCGTGTCCTTGGCCACCTGCCAGGCGGCCACCAGTGCCACCAGGAACAGCACCCCCTCCACGTTCAGCCCTCGCAACCGAGCTGTCATCACTCTCCCCGAAGCGCCAGATATGCCTCGTGCCGAAGCCGCAGGTACTCCGGCAGCTCCTTCGTCGTGATCTGGTGGCGCGGCCGCGGGAGTGGAACCTCGAGCTCGCGTGTGATGCGGGCCGGCTCGTCGGCCAGGACGAGTACGCGGTCGCTGAGGTAGACCGCCTCCTCGATGTCATGGGTCACGAACACGATCGTCGCGCCGGTGACGGCGTGTACCGATTGGAGCTCGTCCTGGAGCTGTTCCTTTGTCATCGCATCGAGTGCGCCGAATGGCTCGTCCATGAGAAGGACCTCCGGCTCCATCGCCAACGCGCGAGCGATCTGCACCCGCTGCTGCATCCCGCCGGAGAGCCGCCACGGGTAGTCACGCGCGCGATCGCCGAGGCCCACCAGCTCGAGAACCTCGCGGCAGCGCCGCTTGCGCTCCTCTGGCGGCAGCGATCCTTCGAGGCCGAGACTGACGTTCTTCTCGACCGTCCGCCAGGGGAGTAGTGAGCCGCGGTAATCCTGGAAGACGAGCATTACGCCCTGCGGCGGCTCCCTCACGTCCCGTCCGCGGTACTGCACGACCGAGCCGCTCTCGGCGCGTTCCAGGCCTCCCAAGACGCGCAGTAGCGTCGACTTCCCCGTGCCGGACTGCCCAACGATCGAAACGAACTCGCCCTGGGCCACGCTGAACCCGACGTTGTCGAGCACTCGGTGCGGCCCGGCCGCTGTCTCGAACTGCAGGCTCACGTCACGGCACTCGAATACCGGCGCCGCGGATGCAGCTCCCGAATCGGGCTGAGTCAACGCTTGTGGCCTCCCCGCCACGCTCTTAGGACTCGTTGAGGATCAGCGCCCGCGGGTCGGTGAAATCTTCCATCGCCGCGCGTACGCCCTCCCGGCCGACGCCCGAGTCCTTCCAGCCCCCGTAGGGCAGCGCGTCCGAACGGTACGACGGGCCATCGCCCACGATGACGGTGCCGACCACGAGCTCGCGGTGCGCGCGCATGGCGAGCCCTATGTCGCTGGTAAATATGCCGGCCTGCAGTCCGTAGCGGGAGTCGTTGACGCGCTCGAATGCCTCGTCGATGTCGTCGTAGGTGGCCAGCGCGACCACGGGCCCGAATGCTTCGTCACACCACACGCGCGCGCTGGGCTCGCCGCCCGCAAGCACGGCCGGCGCGATCGCGTTCCCTTCGCGCTCGCCTCCGCAGAGCAAGCGAGCGCCCCTCTGCTGTGCCTCCTCGATCCACTCCTCGACGCGACTCGCGGCCGCGTCGTTGACCAGAGGCCCGACCATCGTCTCGGGGTCGCTTGGATCGCCCATACGCAACCCGCGTGCCAGTTCGACGAGCGCATCGGTGAACTCGGCCTCTATGGAGCTGTGCACGAAGACGCGCTGGGTCGAGATGCAGGTCTGCCCGGCTTGGATGAACGCCCCGATCGCGAGGTTCTGAGCCGCCTTTGACACGTCGGCGTCCGCGTGGACGATCGCGCCCGCGTTGCCGCCGAGCTCCAGTAGGACCCGCTTACGAGGGACGGACGCCTTGATCTCCCATCCCACCTGGGAGCCGGTGTAGGAGACGATCGGCAGTCGGGGGTCGCGCACGAGCGCATCCAGGACCTCGCCGTGGGGAACCGGAACCACGCTCAAGCTGCCAGCCGGCAGATCGGTCTCTGCGACGATCTCAGCCAGGCGCAGCGCCGTAAGCGGGGTCTGCGGAGCCGGCTTCAAGATGATCGGCGCACCGACGGCGATCGCCGGCGCCACCTTGTGTGAGACGAGGTTCATCGGAAAGTTGAACGGGGTGATCCCGAGGACGGGCCCGATCGGGAACCGCCGCACGAGCCCGAGGCGCCCGGAGCCAACGGGGTCCTCGTCGAGACGGACCAACTCGCCGCCGAAGCGCTTCGCCTCCTCTGCCGCGCGTTGGAAGTTCACGGCGCCACGCGCGGCCTCGATTTGCGCCCACCGGATCGGCTTCCCGCTCTCGGCGGAAATCATCTGGGCGAACGCCTCGCGCTCGTCGTGGATCCGCCGTGCGATCAGGCTCAGCGCGCTCGCGCGGGCGTGCGCCGGCAGCGCGGCCGTTTCCTGGAAAGCGTCGCACGCGTGCGCGATCGCCTGTTCGACATCCTCCGAGCCGGCCAGGCCGATCTCGGCAACGGGCTCGTTGTGGTACGGGGACCTGACCGTGTAGCTCTCGCCGGCAGCGCGAGCCGTGCCGGCCAGCCAGAAGGGTCGCGCGGTTTGGGTTGCGGACATCGAGTGCCTCTCCGTCTAGACGACGCTACCCCGGTCGTGCCATGCCTTGAGCAGAGCATCGTCAGGGCCGGACAGGGAGCCAAACTGGCTCGCGAAGTAAAGCAAGGGGCGACTGCCACGCCGAAGGCTCAGCTTTTTCACGTTCCCAATGAAGATGGAGTGGTCGCCGCCGGGAAAGCGCTCGTGCACGTCGCAGACGAAATGCGCGATTGCACGGTCGAGCAGAGGGATCCCGTCGCAGTCGCTGACCTGAACGCCTGCGAACTTGTCGACGTCCGGCGTGGCGAAGCGGCGCGCGAGGTCGGTCTGGTCCTCGCCGAGAACGTTCACTGCGAACCGCCTGCTCTCTTCGAGGGCACTGTGCGTCGGCAGCCGGTCATTGATGCAGACGAGCAGCTGAACTGGATTGACCGAGAGGGAACTCACGGCCGACGCGGTCATTCCCGCCCGTCCGTTCTGTGTCGACGCGGTGATCACGGTGACGCCGGTCGCGAACAGCGAAATGGCCTCGCGAAACAGCTGCTGATCGACCTCCTGCAGCAGCTCGATGCGCTCGGCCCCAGCCGTCGTGGCGCCGTCGGCGGCCATCAGCCGAGACCCGCCATGATGATGTTCTTCGTCTGGGTGTAGCTGAGCAGCTCGCCGAGAGAGTTCTCTTCACCGAGGCCGCTGTGCTTCTGACCCCCGAACGGGGCTCCGAATGGCCGCTCCCCGCGGCCGTTGACCCAGACGAAACCGGCCTCGACCTCGCGAGCGAGCCGAAGCGCGGAGGTCAGGTCGTTGGTCACGATGTTCGCGGTCAACCCCAGTGGCAGCGCGTTGATCCGGTTGAGCATCTCGCGCTCGTCGGTCCACGTGAGGACCGCTACGACCGGCCCGAAGATCTCCTCGTGCGCGATGCGCATCTGCTCGCCTACCCCGTCGAAGACGGTTGGCTGGACAAAAGCGCCGCGCTCGAGCCCGTCGGGAGCCTCGGGGCCACCGCACGAGAGCCTCGCCCCGTCGGCGATTCCCGTGTGTATCCAGTCGCGGACGCGGTCGCGATGACCCGCGAAGGCGAGCGGGCCTACGTCGGTGCCCTCGTCGGCCGGATCGCCGACGCGCAACTGCTCGAAGCGCGCGGTAAGCGCATCAACGAAGTCTTCCTGCCGGTCGGGATGCACGTAAACCCGCGAAGTCGAGCCGCAGGACTGCCCGGCGGTGCGTTGCAGGTTCATGCCGATGAGGGCGATGTCCGCGGCGGCCTCCGCGGGAACGTCCGGCAAGATGACGAGCGGGTTCTTACCCCCCAGCTCGAGGGTGACGACCTTGATCCCGTCTGCCGCGTCCCGAAGCACGGCGCGCCCGGTCGCAACGCTTCCCGTGAACCCGATCCGGCGCACGCGCGGATGACGGACGAGCGCAGACCCTGCGGCCGCGCCGCCGGGAACGACGTTCACCGCACCCGGCGGGAGGATGCCCTTCGCCAGTCGCGCGAGGTGCAGAGCGGACAACGGGGTTTGCTCCGCCGGCTTGAGAACGACGGCGTTGCCGGCAACGAGAGGGGCGGCAATCGCCGCGGCGGCGAACTGGAGCGGATGGTTGAACGGGATGATTCGCCCGACCACGCCGAAGGGCTCCCGGACGGTCAGCTGCAGGGAGCCGACGGGGCTCTCGACCGAGTGCCCTTTGAGCTCCGATGCGATACCGGCGAAGTAGCGCAGATATTGCACGGCGTTGACCACATCGCGGCGCATTCCGCGAATGGGGATGCCGGCATCTGCCACGTCGATAGCGGCAAGGTCAGCCGCATTCGCCTCGACCGCGTCGGCAAGCGTCCGGACCGCGGCGGCGCGCTCGCTCCACGAAACGCGGCGCCAGTCCGCCGCCGCCGCCGCCGCGCTGTCGACAGCGGCGTCGATGTCGTCGGGGCCGGCACTCGCAACCTCGGCGATGACCTCCTCCGACGCGGGGTTGACGACCGCCTCGTACCGGTCCGCGCACGGCGGCTTGGCCCTGCCGCCGATTTCGAGTTCGTAGCGTTCTTCGAGCTGAAGGGCCGGACTAGGCACTGGTTGCGGCGGTCGGGTCCTTTACGCCGTCCATGTCATAGCCCGCGAGCGCTGACTCGACAAGCGCGTCCGCGCGATCGAAGTCGTAGTTCTGGAACATCCGCATCTTCACGACGAACGGTGCCCCGGCGTAGAACATCTCGTATTGGACGTGCCGGCTCGCAAACTCTGAGCCAACCAGATCCCAGACGAGCTTTAGCAGCTTGACCCGCTCGTTGGCCGGCACACCCGGCGACTGCATGTAGGTGCTGAGCGTCGCGAACACGTCCTCGCTCTTCAGGTCTTCGACCGACGACGGAAGCTGTATCAGCCCGCCGCCGCAGAGCTCGCGAACCATCCCGATCACCTTCGGATAGAGCTCCGACTGCAACGTCATGTTCGTGTACGTCTCCGCCGCGCCCGGCCGAGCCACGCCGAACTGGTCGACCTTGCAGTTCTGGACGGCGCCATGGACGAGGCCGCCGACCAGACTGGCATACGCGCCGAGCTCTCCCAGGGTCCCCTGAACGGGTGGCAGGCCAACGACGCCATTCATCTTCGCGACGCGCTGCGCCAGCCCGGTGAGGAAGTCGAGCTTCGTCGAGAACCGGACTTGCGCCTGGTTGTTGCCGAGGATGTGGGCGGCGGTCTCCCACCACTGCGCCTGCACCAGGTCGAGGTCGCGGTAAACGAAGACGTTCTCCCATGGGACGAACACGTCGTCGAAGACGACCAGCGAGTCGGTCTCGTCGAACTGACTCGACAGCGGATAGTCAAAGGTGCTGCTCGCGGCAGCGGCGTAGCCGCGCCGTGAATAGATGCTTACGCCCGGGGTCGCAACCGGAACCGCCACGGAGATCGCGTAGTTCTCATCGCCCGGACGGAGCGGGAAGATCGTGCTGAGGTGGACGTAATCGGCGAGCGCCATGCCGGTGCCGAGCATCTGCGCGCCCTGGACGACGATTCCGCCGTCGCGCTCTTCCTTCACGCCGGCATACAGGTGCGGATCGGCCTGCTGATGGGCCGGCTTCGACCGGTCGATCTGCGGCGGCACGATCACGTAGGCGAGGTAGAGATCCTCCTCGCACATCTTCTTGTGGAAGTTCACGACGTTGTCGGCGTACTCCTGACCAGCTCGGGCGAACACGCCCGCGTTGCCGGCGAACCCGGCGAAGAACCCGGCCACATGATCAGGGCTGCGACCCATGAGTCCGAACGTCGCCTCGCTCCAGCGACGAAGCCCGCGTTGACGCTGCTCGAGATCGGCTTTCGACCTCGGAATCATGTGGGCGACGTTGATCGGAGCTCCGCCGTAAGGGGAGTCCGCGAGCATCGTGTCGGCGTTCCCCGGGTCGGCCGCAATGTCGTAGAGCCGAGCGATTGACCGCACAGACTGCTTGAACGCGGGGTGTGTCGTTACGTCTTCGACCAGCGCGCCGTCGATGTAGACGGCTCGCCCGTCCCGCAGTCCGTCAATGTATTCCTGTCCGGTCCGAGGCATCCTAGAAACGTTTTCCTTCCACTGATTGCAAGAAGACTACACAGATAGCTGACCTAAGTCAACAGACTCTGAGTTCCCTACTTGAGACCCCGAACAGGCGTCAACAGGTTCCTAGATCTAGTACTTATATCATGTTTCTTTGTCTTATTATCGTCACTGAGTGCTCGTGGGAATTGACGAATCGGACCTGACGCAGGCGTTCCGCCTGATCGTCTCCAGCGTCGCGCTGATCACGACGACCGGGCCCGACGGCCCGCACGGCTGCACGGGCACAGCCTGGGCGGAGGATCCGAGGTCTCCGTTCGTGGTGACTCCGCTGGATCGCAGCGGGACGACGCGCAAGGTGATCGGCGAAGCGGGCGCCTTTTGCGCGAACTTGCTCACGACCGATCAGAGAGAACTCGCACTGCGCTTCGCCCGTGGAGGGGACAGGTTCGCCGGCACGGCGTACACGCTTGGAGCCTTGGACCTGCCGGTGATAGACAATGTCGCGGTCGCGCTGGAATGTGAGCTCGAGGGCACTTTCGAGTTCGGCACATACGATCTGCTGGTGGGACGCGTGCGATCGGTGGCCATCGGTGAACACGAACGCTTGCTGACGTTCGCCAATCGGACGTTCGGGAGCCACCGCTCGCTGGAGGCGCCGGATGCCTGACCGCGTGGTCGTCGCGCTAACGGGCGCTTCTGGCGCGATCTACGGGGTGCGCGCACTCGAGGTTCTGCGCGAGCTGCCGGACGTCGAGACGCACCTCATCGTGTCGAAGGGCGCACGTGCGACGCTGGCCCTCGAGACGCCGTACCGGCTAGAGGACGTTCAGGCGTTGGCCGATGTCGTGCACGCAGACACGAACCTCGCTGCACCGATCTCGAGCGGATCGTTCCGCGTGCGCGGGATGCTCATAGCTCCGTGCAGCGTCAAGACGCTTTCTGGCATCGCCGTCTGCGATGGCGGCAACCTCGTGGCGCGCGCTGCGGATGTGATGTTGAAGGAGCGGCGACCGCTGGTACTCCTGTTCCGCGAGACGCCCCTGCATGCGGGTCATATCAGGATCATGCAACAGGCGACGGAGGCGGGAGCGATCGTAATGCCGCCGGTCCCGGCCTTCTACCACCTGCCCCAGACAATCGACGACATCGTCAACCAAACGGTCGGGCGCGCCCTCGACCAGCTCGACCTCGAAAGCGGCATCGTGCGACGTTGGACGGGTACCAGACCGTCAACGACGCCCGGGATCAGCGAGGAATAATCGTTTCGAGCTCGCCGACATTTGGCTCGGCGCCGATGTAGAACGCGAAGATGCTGAGCGCAGCGACGCGCTCGTCGTGGCTGAGCTGCCGCTGGAAATAGCCGACGTGAAGGTGTACCTCCTCGTCGATTTGCGCAAGCAGCTCGCGCGCTTCGCGGGTCGCGCTGAGGTACTTGCTGCGCTTGTCTTCAGGCGCCGGTGAGCGATCCACCAGTCCGCGGTCCTCGAGGCGCTTCGCAAGGCGCGACGCAAACGCAGGAGCGATATCGAGTCTGTCAGCGAGATCGATGACACGCACGGACTGCGGTGCGCCGACGACCTGGATCAGGGCCTGGTGCTCGAGCGGCTCGAGATCGGCCGCTTTTGCCTGTTCGTCGACGATCCGAAACACCTTGCGAATTACGTAGCGCGCCTCTGCGACGCCATGGAAGTACCGCTCGAGGGCATGGCCCTCGAGGCGCGCGGCGTGATCGCGGTCGTCGTGGACCCAGTTGCGTACGGCGTCGATCACGGCGGGTGCCTTGACAGCGGTTTTCGACTTCGGCATGAGTCCTCCTAGCCTTCGTGGCTCACTGGCGCGGTTCGTTTTCCGGGTTGGAGGTACTCCCCGCGGGTCGCGTGCGCGGCGTCCGCGCGATTTTGGTCGGTCCAAGCCCCCAGCTCGTAGCCGCTCCAGGGCGCCTTCAGCTCGAGGTCGGGCAAGTCGAGCTCGCCCCAGAGCCGTTGCGCAACCTCCATGTACTCGGGAGCAGGCAGCGAGGTCGGGGGATAGGGGTGCGCGCGCGTCGCGTCGATCAACATCGCCGACGCATCCGCGCGAACCGGCTCCGCGGGGTCGGCCGGCAACGACGGGTCCAGGCGAGCCAGCCGCGAGTCGAGAATTCGCACGTCCTGGCGGGGCTGTGTTCGGAACGCCAGAGCCCAGACCAGGGATTCGAGATCCTCCGGTTCGATGTCGTCATCGACGGCCACGATGATCTTTCCCATCGATGGCTCATAGCCGGCCGCCGCGTACAGCGCCTGCCAAGCCTGGCCTGGGCTGGGATCACGCATCCGGATGGCGAACATCATGTTACACGTGGCCATCTCGTAGAAGCAGACGTCCTGAACCGAGGACAGGTTGCACGACTCGCGCAGGAAGCGGCGGTAGACGTTCTCGAAGCCTATCTTGCGCATCAACGTCGACTCACTCGGCGGGAACTCACTGATGAACGCCTGGACCACCGGGCGCTTGCGGTGAGTGATGGCCGTGACCTCGAGCCAGGGCGAGATGGTCCCGGGGCCCATGAAGCCGCTGGCCTCGCCGAACGGTCCCTCCGGCTCGAGCGCGTTCGGATCCACCACACCCTCGATGACCAGCTCGGCGGTGGCCGGCACCTGCAGATCGACCGTCTCGCACTGCACCACCTCGAGCGGGCGCCCCATGAGCCCGCCGGCAATGCCAAGTTCGCTCACACCGTAGGCGACCTTCTGGACGCTCGACAGGGCGACCGCGGGAACCGCGCCGATGACGATCGCGGCCTCGAGCTTCACGCCGAGCTTCTTCGCCTTCCTCAGCTGAATTGCGATGTGCTGCGACGGCGTATCCATCTGAAGCCCGATGCGCCGCGGCGCCTTGATCATCCCGCGGTAGACGCCGGCGTTGTAGGTCCCATCCTCGGGGTCCTTGCTGATCCAGGCTCCGGCAGTGATGAAAGGAGCAGGGTCGAAGCCTGGCGTGGATATCGGGTGCGGGAAGGCATCCGCTCCGCCCCGCGCGTCGAGCTCGCCCGGCTCGGTGATCACGACGTCCTTGCATGGACCGGTGTCGACAGTGACCGGCTCGATCGGCTTCGATAGGGCTCGCTGCCATACGGCCCCCACCTCGTCGAGGTGGTCGACTCCGACGGCCGCGGTGTACACATCCCGATTCGCGGCGAACGTGGCGATCGCGACCGTCGCGTCGAAGCTACGGCCGCGCCCGTCCGTGATCTGATCGAAGAGGAAGGCGCGCCGATCGGGTTCCGGAAGTCCGCGGAACTGGAGCCGAACGAGCGGGACCAGTTCCGTGTCCTTGTTGACCGTGGCCGAGACGCGCGTCAGCAGCCCGCGCCGATCGAGCTCTGAGAGGTAGTCCCGGAGATCGTCGTACGGATACTCCCTGGCCATCAGGCCAGGCGCTCCAGCTCGAGCTCTATTGCCTCCGCAAGCTGATCGATCTCCGCCTCCGTGACCACCAAGGGTGGCGACATCACGATGCGGTTCTCCATGCCGCGCACTATTACGCCGTGCTCACGAATCGCCGCGGCCACGGACACGGCGTCGCCCCCGTTCAGCTCCACTCCCCACATGAGCCCCTCACCCCGGACCTCCGTGACATGGTCGAGCTCCTCCAGCGGCCGGAGGCGGCTGCCCAGCTGGTTTCCGCGCTCGAGCGTTGCTTCCAGCAGATTCTCGCGCGCGATGATGGCGAGATTCTCCAGCGCGACCGCCGCCCCGACGGGATGGCCGTTGTAGGTGAAGCCGTGCCGCAGCATCCGGCCGTCGAGGAGCTCCATTGGCCGATCGCCGATGAACACGGCCCCGAATGGGAAGTAGCCGCTCGTGATCGCCTTGGCCGTGACCACGAAGTCCGGCCGGACCCCGAATCGCTCGTAGCCGAACCAGTGACCCAAGCGGCCGTACGCCGTGACCACCTCGTCGAGGATCAGCAGGATGTCGTGCTCGCGGAGCACGGCCTCGAGACGCGGCCAGTAGTCGTCCGGCGGAGAAATGACTCCGGCAACGCCCATGATCGGCTCACCGATGAAGGCGGCGATCCTCTCGGGGCCGAGCCGCTCGATCGTCTCGACCAGCTCGTCGATCAGGACGTCCGTCTCCACCCGCCGCGCGTGCGCGCAACTCAGGTGCACGAAGCCCTCCATCAGCGGAGCGAAGCCCTCCTTCAGCGGCGGCAGCCCGGTCGCGGACAGCGAGGCTCCGGCGCCTGAGCCGTGGTATGCGCCCTGGCGGCTGAGAATGATGTCTCGCTCGGGCTGGCCGGCGTGATCCCAGGCCAGCCGGGCGAGCTTGATGGCGAACGCGTTGCCTTCGGAGCCGCCACTCGTGAAATGCACATGGCCGAGACTTGGGTCGGCAAGCTCCGCGAGGCGCGCGGCCAGGCGAATTGACGGCTCGTTCGAGAAGTCCCAGAAGGAGGCGTAGAACTCCATCTGCCCCATCTGCTCGGTGGCCGCGTGCACGAGCTCCTCACGCCCATGTCCGATCGCGCACTGCCACAGCCCACAGGTCGCATCTAGATACTCGCGGCCGTCGCTGTCCCATAGCGATGAGCCGCGGGCGCGGGTGACCACCATGGGGTCGACCGGGTGCCCGACCACCTGATGCGGATGAACGATGTGGGATCGGTCGAGGTGCTGAAGATCCGACGTGCTGTGTGCAGCGGTTCCGGCGGTGGACAATTGAAGACCTCCCGCGCGTCAGGGCGCAAAGAACTTGACCAAAGTATGGTATCAGCGTAGGTGATCGTACGGCAACGAAAACAGGCGTGAGCCCCGCGCGCGCGGGCCAGACCGCAGCGGTAACTGGCGCGTCGCGGGGCATCGGGAAGGCCGTAGCGGAGCGGCTCCACAGCGAGGGCGCAGAGCTCCTCCTCATCGACCGCGACCCGGCCGTGGACGAGCTCGCGGTAGCGCTCGGTGATCGAGCGACGGCGTTCGTCGCGGATGTGACCGACCCGGCTGCCTGGGGCGCCATCGTCGGCGGGCGCAACGTCGACGTGTTGGTCAATTGCGCCGGGATCCTCGGGCCCCAGTCCTCGGTCACCGACGTGTCGCTGCCGGACTGGAGGCGAGTGATCGAAGTCAATCTGACGGGCACCTTCATCGCCTCGCAGGCGGTGCTTCCGGCGATGCTGGAGGCGGGGCGCGGTCACATCGTGAACATGGCCTCGATTGCCGCCAAGGAGCCTCCGCCGGGGCAGAGCGGGTATGCCGCGTCGAAGGCTGGCGTCATGGCGTTCACGAAGGCTCTCGCGAAGGAGGTTGCGAGGGACGGCGTGACCGTGAATTGCGTTGCCCCCACCATCGTCGAGGGACCGTTCGCCGAGGCCTTCGAGCCGGCAGCCCTCGAGAAGATCCGGTCGCTGATCCCGATGGGGCGGTTTGCACGCCCGTCCGAGGTAGCGGCCCTGATCGCCTGGATCTGCTCGCCCGAATGCTCGTTTACGACGGGTTTCTGCTTCGATCTCTCCGGCGGCCGGGCGTCCTGGTGACGCGGAGCCGGCGCGCCTACCAGACGTCGCGTGCAGATGCCACCTCAGCCGAACCGCCAGGAGCGGGACGCCACGGCTCGAAGGCGAGTCGCGCCTCCAGGGCCGCGCCGACGCGGAACACTGTCGCCTCGTCGAAAGCCGGGCCGACAATCTGCACTCCTACGGGCAGCTTTGCCTCATCCAGCCCGCACGGCAGGACAAGGCCGGGAAGGCCGGCAAGGGAGACCGGAATCAGAAAGCGGCCGTAGGCAAAGACCACATCTTCGGTGTGTCCGTCGGGATACTCGACGTCGATGAAGATGGGGTGGTCGACAGGCTGCTTTGCGGTGGCCGCGGTCGCCGGCGTCAGGATTACATCCGCGTCGCGCAACGCGTTACCCCAGTCGGCGATGATCAGCGAGCGCATCTGCTGCGCGCGGATGTAGTCCTTCGCGAGAATCAGGCTCCCGATCTCCGCCCAGCGCTGAACGTCCTCTCCGAACGCACGCCCCGCCCGCAGGTGATCGTGCTGCAGGGCGGCCTCTTCGGCAATGTCCAGTACGAAGAACGCGGGCACCGCATACTCGGCATGCGGGAGCTCGACGGGGCGGATCTCGGCGCCCATCTCCTCGAGCGCGGTGATGGCGCCGCGGACACTCGACTCGACGCCCGGCTCGAGATGATCGAAGAAGTAGTGCGTCGGAACACCGACCCGCAGACCGGCGACGGCTCCCTCGGCGTTGGCGCGCCCGTTGCGCGCGTGAGCCGCGAAGTCCGCCACGGGGGCCCTGGAGCTGCGGGGGTCATCGGGGTCATAGCCCGACATCGCCTGGAGGGCCATGGCGGTATCCACCACACTGCGACACAGCGGCCCGACTGCGTCGGTTCCCAGTGACGCCGGGATCACCCCGGAGCAGCTGACGCGTCCGAACGTGGGCCGGATGCCGCAGATCCCGTTCAGGGCCGCGGGATTTCGGACCGAGCAGCAATTGTCGGTGCCTACCGCCATCGGCGCCTGGCGGGCGGCCACGGCCGCGCCGGAGCCTCCGCTCGATCCCCCCGTGACCGATAGGCCGTCCCAGGGGTTGCGGGTGGGCGGGCTGGTAGAGCCGAAGGCGAACTCGTGGGTTACCGTCTTGCCGAGGCAGATGCCGCCGGCGTCACGAATGCGCGATACCACGGTCGCGTCGGAGCTCGGCACGAAGTCCCCGGTAGCGGGGGAGCCGGCCCTCATCGGCCGCCCGGCGACCGCGACCACGTCCTTGACCCCGAACCCGACTCCGTGGAGCACGCCATGCGCAGCGCCCTCTCGAAGAGCGCCGTCCGCCCGATCGGCCTGTGCGAGCGCGCCCTCCTCGTCCACGTCGACCCAGGCGCGGGTCAGGTCACCGCTCTCCCGGATCCAGTCGAGCGTGTCTCGGACGAGCTCCCTCGAGGAGAAGTCTCGGTTGCGCAGGCCTTCGTAGGCCTCCTCACAGCCAAGCCAGTGCAAACGCTCACTCATCGCGCGGCTCACCATCCTCGCCTAGGACTCGGAACTTGTTCAGTGCGGTGGGCTCGTCCCATGCCGGCCGGAACTGCATCGGCCACTGCGTGTAGGAAAAGACCCCGTCCTGGAACCGGAAGGCAAGGGCCAGGTCGGACCAGGACCGGCTCAGGGCCACAAACTGCTCCAGCCCCTCGGCGATCATGTCCAGCCGGTCGGGCTCGATTGGCACGTCGGCGTACTCGGCGAGACGCCGGACCAGCTCAGCGTCGACGGGTCCGTCCGAATCAGCCATAGCTATGGCAGCACCAGGTCGGGCCGGCCGATCTCGGTGGGATCGAGCTTGAAGAGCTTCTGGGCATTCGTCCCGAGAATTGCCCGCTTCCCCTCTTCGTCCAGGAACGGCAGGTCGTAGATCAGGGCCGGCACATCGAAGTCCCAGTGCGGATAGTCGGTGGAGAACATCAGTTGGCTCGTCGCCTTGATCATGTCGAACGTGACCTTCAGAGCGTCGAGGTTGTCGGTGTGCTCCATCGGCTGCGAGGTGAAGTACATGTCGGCCATGTACTCGCTCGGCTTCCGTTGCAGGAGCGGCGCCTCGGAGGAGCGGAGCATGTACTCGCTGTCGAGACGCTGCATCAGGAACGGCAGCCACGCAAGCCCGCTCTCGATCCACATGACGTCGAGGTTCGGGAAGCGTTCTGGGAGGCCGTTGATGACCCAGTTCGTCATGTGCACCATGTTGAACCAGCAAAAAGCAAGGGCGTGCACCGAGAGGAACTTGTTCAACTGCTCCATCGAGCGGTCTGCCCAGGTGTAGCCGGCGTGGAAGCCGAGCGGCATCCCGCTTTCCTCGATCGCGCGGTAGAGCTTCATGTAGCTGTTGTGGTGCACCGGCTTGAAGCGCACCGAGGTCACCATGAAGCCCACGACTCCCGGAGCGTCGCCGAACTCCTCGACGATTCGGACACACGCGTCCGGCTCGTTGAACGGGAGGTAGAGCATCGTCTTGATCGACGGCTGCTCCGCACAGATGCGCTCGGTGATCCACCGTGCGTAAGCGCGCGCGACGCCCACCTCGACCTCGGGGAGCGGATGCATGCCCAGGGCGAGCATCGGCGTGGGGAAGAGGATCTGATAGTCGATGCCCATCATCTCCATCGCACGGCGGACGATCACGGTGTCGCGATGCTCGCCCGGATCGGCCTGCTCGAGATAGCGATGCGTGTAACGGGGGAGACGGCCGGCGATGTCCTGGTTCCCGATCTGGGGCGCGAGCAGCGGCGATTGGCTGCCGTTGAGGCGGCCCATGCCACTGGAGCGCGACAGATGAGCCATGACCGGGTCCTCGATGTACTCGGTGATCTCGGCCCATGACTCGGTTTCGTAGTGGTGCGCGTCGACGTCGACGACCAGCATGCGCGACAGGTCCCGCTCCTGCGCTTGGCGTTGTGCGTTGCGCAATCCCTCGCGCGTGTCGAAGTGCTCGCCGAGCCGGACAGTCCGGGCAGCGGGCTCCTCCACTACGTCTCGCGGTGTACCCATCCCGGCCATCAGGCGCCTCCCCAGGTCTTCCACATTCCAAGTTCGAAGATCTCGACCCCCATGGCGTCGAGGAGCGCCGACGCGAGGATGACGGCGTCCGTTGCGGTCAGCCCGACCGGTGCCTGGTCGAGGCCGAAAACCGGGAACCGTGACTCCTCCTGCTGGCGCCGCACGTACTCCTTCGTCGCGACAGCGAGGAGCCACTGAAGCTGCGGGTCCGACAGGCTCGTGACCTCGTCGCCGCCGCTGGCGATCGAACGGACAAGCGCTTCCCCGCGGGTCCCGTTAGGCGAGGACATAGATGTCTTCTCCTCTCTCGACGACCTCGTAGCGACGCAGGCGGAGGCGGCGGTCGGCGGCGCACACGCCTGTGCTGAGGTCGTACTCGTACCCGTGCCAAGGGCAGATCAAATGGGTCTCGGTCTCCGAGAAGCGCTCCCCCAGGACAGTCTTGTCGTCGGCGAGGACGGTCTCCACGCGACCAAGGATCCGGCCCTCGCACACGGGCCCCCCCTGGTGGACGCAGCGGTTCTCGTATGCGTAGAACCGCCCGTCGTGGTGAAGAACGCCGACCTCGCGCTCGCCCACCATCAACATCTTCCGAGCGCCATCCACGAACTCGCGTCGCTGCCCGACCAACACCTCTTCGCTCACTGGATAACCCCCGTAGTCGCCTCCACCTCGTTGGCCAGCTCGCTCAGGAGGTTCCCGAGCCGCTGAAGGTCGTCGTCGCGGAGCTGGGCCGGAAAGCCGACCGCGAACGCGACGAGCTCGAGATTTCCCGCGTGGTTGAGCACCGGTGCCGCCACGGCGTGGTTCTCCTTGAACTCACCCGCGCTGGTCGCCCATCCCCTCTCTCGCGCGGCCGCCACGTCCGCAAGCAGCGCGTCCGGCTCGACGATCGTCTGCGCGGTGTGACGCGGGATCCCCTGGTCGCGCACCACACGCTCGGCCGTCGACGGGTCGAGAGCGGCGAGCAGGCACTTCCCGACAGCACCGTGGAAGACGCCGTAACGGCGACCGAGCGTCAGCCCGACGTGCATGTCGTCCGGGGGATATGCGCAATCGACCAGAACCGCTTCTAGCGGGTCGGCCACCTGGGCCACGGCGAAGGTCAGATGGTGCTCGGCGGCGAGCGCCGGCAGGCGTCCGGCTACGAGCGTCGCCGAGCGGAGCTGCCGCGCGGCGGCAAGCCCGAGCGATACGAGTCTTGCTCCGAGCTGGTAGCGCCGCGTCACGTCGTCACGATTCACGAGCCCGTGTGCCTGGAGCGTGGAGAGCTGATCGTGAATCGTGCTCTTCGACAGGCCGAGGGCGCGGGCGAGCTCGGTGAGCGTGGGCGCGTCGTGCTGCGTCCTCTCGAGCTCGTCGAGGACGCGGCATGCGGTCACGAGCGCCGGAACGCCGCCGCTACTGCGCCTCACCTGGCTCGGTTCGGTATTTCGAACTAGATTCGCTATGTCGAACAGCGTACTCAAGTATCCAGGCTGCGTCAACGACGTTCCGAAAGCCGTCCTAGCCGGCGGCGACAGCGGGGGCGCGACCGAAGGTACGCTCGGCAAACTCAGGCGTGTAGACCCCGTTGGCGACGTCCACCTCGACGCGCTGGGGGTCTCGCTCCCGCGGATCGCCGAGGCCGCCGCCGCCGGCGAACACCACCTGAACCACGTCCCCGGCCTTCATCTGGCGGACGAAGAGCGCCGGCATCGACTCGGCCTCGGAGGTGCCCGGCTGGAGCGTGCAACTGGCCAGGCTCGGACCTTCGCCGCCGTCGACCCCCCAGGAACCGAACTTGTAGCCGCCGGAGCGCAGGCCGAGCCGGAAATCGGCCAGAGCGCGGTACTCGCGCACGAACGCCGGCCCGCCCCGATGTCGACCCGCGCCCGCTGAGTCAGGCACAACCTCGAAGCGCTCGATGGTGAGGGGGTATTCGGTCTCGATGATCTCGATCGGCTGCGTGGTGCTGATGTGGCAGAACGCGAGGACGAGGGTGGTGCCGTCGCCGTCCGGATGGCCACCGAGCGAGCTGACCATGAGCTCGTAGTACACCGCCGACTTTCCGGTGCGAGCCTGCGGGAACCCCATCGTCAACGCGCCCGTCCCCTGGCCTCCCGGTGCGATCGCACGCTCCGGTGCGAGTTGCCCGAGGCACTTCATCACCAGCCCATAGATCAGCTGCATGGTCGGGAAGTAGTTGTTGACCGGGGCGGGGGCTATCGCGTGCGTCACGCGCCCCTCCGGGTTCGTGAACTCGATGGCGCGGTTCAAGCCGACGTTCACCGGGATCGCCGGATCGAGGAAGCCGACCATTGCCATTACCGCCGCGGCCTCCGCCGATTGCGGACGGACATTCACCGGGCCCACCACTTGGGGGTCGCATCCGGAGTAGTCGATGGCGATCCGATCGCCGGTCTTCTTCAGGCTCACGTGGAACCGAATCGGCGTCTCGAGATCGGCGCCGTCGCTGTCGAGGAGCCACTCGGCCTCGGCCTCTCCATCCGGGAGCCGTTCGACCTCGCTTTTGAACAGCCGCTCCGCCCGGTCCTGAAGCGCGCCAAAGCTCTCCAGGACCACATCCAGGCCGTACTCCTCGACGAGCTGGAGCAGACGTGTCGACCCGACGCGAGTGCAGCCGATCTGCGCGCGCACATCACCCATCAGCTCATCGGGCGTGCGGCTGTTGGCGCGCATGATCCCGTCGACGTCGGGGTTCAACCCGTCGACGCTCCAGCACCGCACGCCAGGAAGCAGCAAGCCTTCGTGAAGAGTCTCGCGCGCCTGGGCGCTCGAGGATCCTGGTGCCATTCCGCCGACATCGGGCTTGTGCGAGATGCTCGCGGTGAACGCGATTCGCTTCCCGTCGTGGAAGACGGGCGTGATGACCGCGATGTCTGGGAGATGGAACGCCCCGCCGCGATATGGGTCGTTGATGATGTAGCTGTCCTCGGGCTGCATCTCGTCCCCGTGCTTCTCCAGGATTGCGCGGGTGTGGTAGTGGTACGGGTAGCCGTGCATCGGCATCCCCGCGGCCACGACGACCTCGCCATCCGCGTTGAGAACGCATGCGCTGCCGTCGTACGACTCACGGAGGATCGGCGAGTAGCCGCTGTGGAACAGCAGCCACTCCATGTTGTGGACGACCTCGTCCATCCGGCTCCGGATGACCTCGAGGGTGATCGGATCGACGCTCATCGGTTATGCATCCTCCCGTGTCAGAGGCAGGTTGCCGAGTTGGTCCACCGTGCCGGACCAGCCAGGCCCCACGACCGTGGTCGAGTCGAGCTGCTCGATGATCGCCGGCCCTTCGACTCCCATCCCAGGCTTGAGGGCAGCGCGGTCGTACACCGGCGTCTCGACGAAGCCCCCGCGGGACTCGAAGTGGACGGGCCGAGTGCCGACCTGCGCGGTCTCGGCGGAGGCATCCGCCCCGGGGGAAGCCTCGGCCTGCTCGCGCAGACTGCGCTGAACAATCGTCCGGACTCGGGCGTTGATCACCTCGACGGCCTCATCCGGGGCCGACGTCCCGTATACCTCGCGGTGCCGCTCGTCGAACGCGAGGCGGAGCTCGTGTAGGCGTTCGCGGTCGAGCGGGCCTTCCGGGCACTCCATCGACAGCTCGTAGCCCTGGTGTGGATAGCGGATGTCGAGCTCGCGGACGATCTGAACCTCGTCCTCAGCGAACCCCTCTGCGTCTGTATCGCCGCGGGCACGCCCGAGCAACTCGGAGAACACTTGCTCCAGGGCGGCGGGGTCGGTGGTCTCGATCTGCGACACCGCACTCTTCATGTAGACGTGCACCACGTCTGTCTCGAGCAGGCCGGTCGCGCAGCCGATGCCCGGTGACTGAGGCACAAGTAGGCGCCGGATCCCGACGGCCTCGGCGATGCGCCACGCATGGACCGGACCGGCGCCGCCGAACGGAACGAGCACGAAGGCCGTTGCATCGCAGCCCTTCGCCTCCAGAGTAAGCCGTAGCCCAACCGCCATCTGCGTGTCGATGATCTTGTGGATGCCGATCGCGGTCTCCAGGGCGGTTAGCTCCAACGCCGCGCCGAGATCGGCCAGGGCCGTCTCCGCGAGGGAGCGATCGCCCTTCATCCGGCCACCGAGGAACCGGCCGGGGTCCATGTAGCCAAGGAGAACGTCCGCGTCCGTCACTGTGGCTTCGGAGCCCCCGCGGCCGTAGCACGCCGGGCCGGGATCCGCCCCGGCGCTCTGGGGACCGACCTTCATCAGGCCGTCCTTGCCGAGCTTGCCGATCGTCCCTCCACCCGTGCCGAGAGTGTGGATCTCGACCATCGGGTTCCCGATCTGCTGCTGGCCGATCTCGCCCTCACGTGTCTGAGCGGCTTGGCCGTCGCGGATCACGCAGACGTCGGTGCTCGTACCGCCCATGTCCACGGTGATCAGATCGCGCTCCCCCGTCCGCTCGCCGAGACGCAGCGCGAACGCCACCCCCGCGGCAGGCCCGGACAGGAGCAGCTCATTCGGGTGCGATGCGGCAAGGGGGATGCGCATCAATCCGCCGTTCGACTGCATGACGAATGCTTGATTGGTGGTCAGGCCATTGGCCGAAACGCGCTGATCGAGCTCCTCGAAGTAGTCGCGGACGACCGGCCCCACGTATGCATCGAGGGCAGTCGTCGAAAGACGGACGTACTCCCGGATCACAGGTAGAACGCTGCTCGAGAGCGAGACGCGACACTCGGGATGCTCCTCGCGGATGATCGCTTCGATCCGCTGCTCATGGGCGGGGTTGACGTACGAGAAAAGGCACACGACGGCGATCGAAGCAACGCCCTGCGCGCGCAGGTCTCGGACGGCCTCGCGCACCGAGTCCTCGTCGAGCGGCTTCGCGACGGAGCCGTCGTAGGCGATGCGCTCGTCCACGTAGCGAGTGCGACTGAGCGGAATGAGCGGCTCTGGCTTCTGGTACCGCGGGTCCACGAGGTCGACCCGTCCGGGCCGAATCCCGCCGCGCACCTCGTAGATTGCGTTGAACCCGTTCGTCACGAGCAGCCCGCTGTAGGCGCCCTTGCCCTCCAGGACGCTGTTCGTCCCCACGGTGGTTCCGTGGCCGAAGAATTCGACGTCACCGAGCTCGGTTTCGCACTCAGTCTCGAACAGGTGGAGAGCATCGAGAATGCCCTCGGCGGGGTTGGCCGGCGTTGACGGCACCTTGGCGATGTAGCGACGTCCGTTCTCGGGGTCGAATGCGGCGAGATCCGTGAAGGTCCCGCCGGTGTCGATGCCGACCATCCAACTCATACGACCGTCCGACCCATGGCTAGCGACATTATCAAAACAACCTGACTCTTGTTAATGGTTTTCGCCCGGCAGAGGCCCCGCTGGGGCCGCTCTAAGCCGACGTCAACTCCGGCGAGCAGCGGCGAAGCCCCTGAGCATCCAAAGCAATACGACGACGGCGAGCACGACCGGCACCAGGCGCTTCGCAGCCGCGCGGCTCGCGGCTCCAGTGATATCGACGGGCGCCCCGTCAGCGGACGATGGACTCGGCGCCGGGTGGCCGGATGCCGAAGGCGCGCCGCTGCCGCTGCGCCCGAGAACGTCGGCCTCGAGGGCGCGCACAAAGTCGCTGATCAGCTTCGAACTGACGTCGGCGATCATGCCTCGGCCCATCTGCGCGATCTTCCCGGCCAGCTCGAGCTCCGTGTCGAGCACAACCGCCGTTCCGGCGCCCCATGGCTCGAGCCGGGAGGTCACGGCGGCCTGCATTTTCCCGCCCCCACGCGGCTCGCGGCCGGCGACGTCCATCCGCATCGTCCGGGTCGAATCGTCGCGCTCGGCGATCGTGATCTCGGTGTCGTACTCGACGGTCATCGCTCCCACCCTCACCTTCATCTTCCCGCGGAAGACGTTGTCATCCGCAGCTTCTAGTGAGAACCCCGGGATGTAGGGCGCAATGAGCTCGATGTCGTTGAGCACCTCCCACACCCGCTCCGGAGGCGCCGTCAGCTCGAACCGCTCTTCAAGCCTCACCGATCAGCCCTCCCCGCGGTGATACGGCAGGGCGAGCCGACTTGGCATACGCGCGCGGGTCACCGCGGCGGCGAGGGCGAGAAGACCGATCAGATACGGGAGGGTGCGCCAGAACTGCGCGGGCACCTCGATGTGGGGTGTGATCGCGGCGAACAGCAACCCGACGAGCGCAACGACCAGTACGAACCGGTTGGTGCGCCCTTCGCCCGTCTTACGCTGAGTGAGGAACAGTCTCACCAGGAAGACGATCGCGACGAGCGCGAGCACGGCCCAGAAGATCCGCGGGACATCGGGCACGAGCGTGAGCCGGATGCGCAGGGCATCCGCGGCGCCCAGAACCAAGCACGCGGCAAGGACGCCGGCAGGTCGCCATCGCCCGAAGATGACGGCGATCAGCGCGAGGTATCCACGGCCGGCCGGCAGGTCGTCGGCAAAGATCCCGACGGCGGCGATCACGAGGTACGCACCCCCCAGTCCCGCGAGCGCACTCGCTGCCAGAACGGTGCCCCAGCGGACCCGCCGCACGCTGATCCCGGCGGTCTCCGCGGCCGCGGGAAGCTCGCCGGAGGCGCGAATCGCGAGGCCCCATTTCGTCCTATAGAGAAGAAACCACGAGACGGGGACGAGCATGAACGCCAGGTAAACCAGTGGGTCGTTGTCGAATAGCGCAGGCCCGATCTCGGGAATGTCCGACAGGAGTGGAATCTCCAGATCGCCCACGCGGTCGACCACGGCCCGCGACTCGCCGCTGAACTTCTGCTGGAAGAGATAGCTCGTGAGCCCGATGGCCGCGAGATTGATCCCGACACCCGCGACGACCTGATCGGCTCGCGCTTCGATGGCGAGTAGTGCCATGACGACACCGAACAGGAGGCCCCCGCAAACCCCGAACACGGCTCCGAGCACAAGGCTCTGGGTCTCATAGACGGCGAAGTACGCAGCGAACGCCCCTGAGACCATCATCCCCTCGAGGCCCACGTTGAGTACGCCTGCGCGCTCTGAGATCAGTTCGCCGATAGCGGTGAGGAGGACTGGCGTTGTCAGGACCATGGCGGCGGCCAGCCATCCAGCATCGAACGGCGAGAGACTGATCGACCCCAGTGCCATCACCAGCTTCTGGCCTCGATGTTCTGGGCAACAGGCGCCGGGGCGCCGTTCCCGCGCTCGCGTTTGGGTCGCGCCTGCCGGCGCTGTCGCGCGAAGTAGAGGACCGTCGTCGCCCCCAGAACGAGGATCACCATGAGCCCTTGGATCACGTCCACCAGTGCGCTCGAGACCCCGACGGTCGCCTCCATCTGGCTGCCGCCCTGGACGAGAGACGCGAAGAGCAGCGCGGCCGGGATGACGCCCCACGGCGAGTTTCGAGCCAGAAGCGCCACTGCGATACCCGTGTACCCGAGCGCTGCGCCCGGGTCCTCCGTCATGACGGGCGTGGAGCCGGCGGCGACGAGCGACGACCCTGCGAGCCCGGCGAGCGCGCCCGAGAGCACCAGTGCGCGCGTACCGACACCTGCGGGCGAGATTCCGGAGTGACGCGCCGCCTCCGGGTTGGCGCCTACGAGCCGTATCTTGAAACCGAAGCTGGTCTTCGCCAGGACGTAGGCAATCGCGATCACGGCCCCCAGCAGCACGATGTCCCAGTGGAGGTTCGTGCCCATCAGCAGGAACGGCCAGGTGGCCGACTCCGGAATCGGGTGTGTGGCCGGCACCGGTGTGGACGGATCGTGAAAGGGCCCACGCACCCACCACGCCAGGACCTGCAATGCGACGAGGTTCAGCAGGAGCGTCGAAAGGATCTCGTTGACCCCCCGCCTGGCCCAGAGCCACGCGGCGATCCCCGCCCACAACGCCCCGCCCAGCGCCCCCGCTACGAGCACCAGCGGCACGTGGAAGACCGTCGGCAGCGAGACCTTCAGCGATGCGATCGAGACGAACAGGCATCCAATGAGGATCTGGCCCGGAAAGCCCACGTGGAACCGCCCGGCGCGGTAGGCAACGATCCACCCGAGCGCGACGAGCGTCAGCGGGACCATTGTGGCGAGCGTGCTGGCGACGTTGACCCTTGTGCCAAACGCGCCCTCGACGAACGCCTCCGCTCCCCTCGCCAGAGGCACGCCCGCAGCGACGACGAACAGCATCGCGACGAACAGCGCAATTACGGTCACCAAGACCGACAGAAAGAACTCGAATCCCCCCTCCCGGGCCGAAGCCCAGAACCTGCTCAGCCGAGCGTCTTTCGGCGTCTCGGCTGCGGTTGGGGCGCTCACTCGGTGAGCTCTCCGCCCATGAGCAGGCCGACGGTCTCGACGTCCGTGCTCTCGGTTTCCAAGACCCGGAGAAACCGTCCGGACGAGATCACGGCGAACCGGTCCGCTAGGGAGAAGATCTCGTCGAGCTCGAAGGAGATCAGGAGGATCGCGGCGCCCGCTTCCTTCGCCTGATTGAGGCGCCGGTACACGAACTCTGCGGCGCCTACGTCCAGGCCGCGCGTGGGCTGGAAGGCGACGATGAGCCGCGGATCGCGCCCCAGCTCGCGGGCGAGGACCGCCTTTTGCTGATTCCCGCCGGACAGCTGGCGCATGGGGACGGAGACGCTCGGCGTGCGTACGTCGTACTCCGCGACGAGCCGCTCGCAGTGCGAGCGGGCCTCACCGAAGTTGACAAGGCCGCGGCGCGAGAACTTCGTCCGCCGGAACTCCTTCATCAGCAGGTTGTCGAGCACGCTGAGCTCCAGGGCAACCCCAGTGTGGTGACGGTCCTCCGGGATCACTGCTCCGCCCAGGTCTGTGAAGACCTCTGGCGAGAGTCGCTCGGGGCGGTGTCCATCGACTTCGATCTCTCCCTCGAGCGGATCCCGCAAGCCCATCAACAGGTCGACAAGCTCCTCCTGGCCGTTACCGGCCACGCCCGCGATCCCGAACACCTCGTGCTCGTGCACGGTCAGGTCGATGCCGTCGACCGCTCGTTTCCCGCGGTCGTCGTCTGCGACAAGGGCACGTGCCCCCAACACCGGCTTGCCCCGGTCCAGCACAGGACGCTCGACTCGCAGGGTCACCTCCCGTCCGACCATCATCTTCGCGAGGGCGCGCTTGTCGGTGTTGGCGGTGTCGACGGTTCCCACGACTCGTCCGTCGCGCAGCACGGTGCAGCGGTCTGTGAGGCCGAACAGCTCGTCGAGCTTGTGAGTGATGAAGACGACAGCTTTGCCGTCATCCGCCATCCGGCGGAGGAATTGCGCGAGGTCGTGCCACTCGTGTGGCGTGAGGGCGGCCGTCGGCTCGTCGAGAATCAGGATCTCGGCGCCGCGATAGAGCAGCTTGATGATCTCGATCCGCTGCCGCGTGCCGACGCTCAGATCCTCGATCACAGCGTCGGGGTCGATCCCGAGGCCGAGCTGGTCGCTCAACTCGGCGATCTGCTTCTTGGCCGAAGCGAGCTTGCTCAGGCCGGGCAGCCTGGACGGGGACAACGTCATGTTCTCGGCGACGGTCATGTCGGGCACGAGCATGAAGTGCTGGTGCACCATGCCGATCCCGAGTTCCATGGCGTGCTGCGTGCTCCGGATGTTCACCGGCTCACCGTTGACGCGTATCTCGCCCTCGTCCGGCCTGTAGAGCCCGTAGACGACGTTCATCAGCGTCGTCTTGCCGGCTCCGTTCTCGCCCAGCAGGCCGAGAACTTCCCCCCGCCGGACGTCGAGCGAGACGTTGTCGTTCGCGAGCACGCCAGGGAAGCGCTTGCTCACTCCGACGACTTCCAAAGCGAGCTTGCGCTCCCCGGCGCGGGTAACTGTGGTGTCGGCCTGGGTTGGCTCCGGCGCCCCTATCGCCGGCACCAGCTAAGCCTCGCCGACTTTCCGGTCACTTCGGAAGCCCTTCCGTGTACTCGTAGCTCGGCCGCGGATTGATGGCGTCCTCGGCGAGCTTGATCTTGCCGCTGTTGATGTCGTCGATCGTCTGTTGGGTGAGATCGGCGATCTCCTTGTCCTTCTCGTACTTCGGGCACAGCGCAAGCGTCTGCAGCTCCGGGTCCTGCAGGCCGATGAACGCCGCGCCGGGCTTCGCCGTGCCATCCACGACGGACGCGATCATCTTCTGCGTGAGCGCCACGGTGTTGACAGCCTCGGTACCGACGATGTTGTCATAGGCATCGCAGTCCGGGATCGTGAGCTTGAACATCGCCGGATTCTTGCCGGACTCCTCACCGGCCTGGTACGCGCCCGCGACTCCGGCATCCAGCCACGGCAGGATCACATCAGCGTCCTGCTGGAGCATGGCCGCCGTGGCCTGCTTGCCGAGTGCCACGTCCTGGAAGCTCCCGACGATGTTCTTGAGCACCTTCACGTTGGGATTGACGCTCTGCGCGCCGTCCTCGAAGGCGTTCTGGCTCTGGGTCGAGGGCGGGATCTCCAGGCCGCCGATGAAACCGACGACGTCGGTCTTCGTCATGGTGCCGGCGATGACCCCGGCGACGTAACTCGAGGCTCCCCAGTCGACGGCCGCCGCGTAGACGTTCGGATGGAGCTTCGGCGTGTACGCCTCGATCCCGATGAATTTGGTGTCCTCGAAGCGCGGAGCCTGGACATCGAGGACCGGGCTGAACGAGTTGCTGATGACGTAGACGATGTCGTTGTTCGGTGCGAGCGTCTGGATCGCGTTCGTGTGCTTCTGGAGCGTGGACTGGTTGTCGAGCACCGACGTAACCGTGAGATTCGTCATCTCCTTGTCGGCGGCCTCCAGCCCCATGAACGCGGCCTGGTTGATCGAGCCGTCGTTCTTGGGCCCGAGCAAAGCGGCACCCAGGTCGAAGCTCTCCTTCTCCGCCCCCTCGCTACCGCCAGCGCCACCGTTGGAGGTATCCTCGCCGTCATCGCTGCCACAGCCGGCGAGCGCCAGGACCGCCACCATGAAGGCCGCGGTGACAAACCACGCGAGCCGCCTGCGGACGGTTGAGCGGCCAGAGTTGTCTTCCGTCATGAGTCTTGCCTCCAGTTACGGATGGAATGTCGGTGGGCGGAGCGCACCGACGCGGTTCGCACGTGATATTCATACTGAGGTGCGCGACTTGAGTCAAGTATGTCGGTTTTCATCTCAGCGCTAAACGGCAGTCAAGGTCGGCGGAGCGGGCGTAGCTTCTTCGCGAAGGTGTTCAGCGCTTGAAACCGCCGCCCCTCGCGTACCACTGCCCGTCCACCGAGGACGAGGCGCTCGATCTCCTACGGCAGCACGGGGACGAGGCGCGAGTACTGGCTGGCGGCCAGAGCCTCGTCGCGCTGCTGAACCTCCGGCTCGCCCGGCCCGAGCGTCTTGTCGACATCACGCGCGTCCCGTCCCTGTCGTTCATCCACGCTCGGGAGCAGAACCTGCTGCTCGGCGCAGCGACCCGCCAGACGACGATCGAGCGTTCCCCCCTCGTGAGCAGCAGGTGGCCGCTCATACGCATCGCGCTCGCGCATGTGGGCCATCCCCAGACCCGGAGCCGGGGCACAGTCGGTGGTTCCGTGGCGCACGCGGACCCGGCCGCGGAACTGCCCGTTGTGTTCGCGGCCCTCGACGCGCGGATGCACCTACGCTCGGCGGCGGCCAACCGGACCGTCGGCTGGGACGAGTTCTTTCAATCCGCGTTCGTTACCAGCTGCCATGCCGACGAGATACTCGCCGCGGTCGAGGTCCCGCCGCTTGCGAGCCGTACCGGAGTGAGCTTCCGGGAGTACGCCGTGCGCTACGGCGACTTCGCTGTCGCCGGAGCGGCCACGGTGGTCACGCTGGACGAGGGCAGCCGCTGCGTCCATGCCGCGATTGCGCTGCTCGCGAGCGGGCCGCGCCCTGTCCGTGCTCGCGAGGCGGAGCAGGCCCTGATCGGGCAGGCGCTGACCCCCGAACTCGCTGCCGACGCCGCCTCGAGCGCGCTGGGCGCCGCAGACTTCCGAAGCGGCCATTCCGAGCTGCCAGGCGAGTACAGGGGCCGGGTCCTGCGTGCGCTCGTCGAGAACACCATCATCGAGGCGACCGAGCGTGCTGGACAGACGGCCTCCGGGTCCGGCCCATGACGCACGTCTCCTTCGTTGTCAACGGAACAACGTATGCCGGCGAGGTAGAACCCCGCCGGCTGCTCGTCGACCTGCTGAGGCACGAGCTTGGCTTGACTGGAACGCACATCGGCTGCGAGCAGGGGGTCTGCGGCACGTGCACTGTCCAGATCGACGGTCAGCCGGCGCGGTCGTGTCTCATGCTCGCCGTCCAAGCCGAGGGATGCGCGATCCGAACCGTCGAGGCGCTCGCGCCGGACGAGGGCGGTTCTCTACATCCGCTCCAGGCGGCCTTCCACGAGCATCACGCCTTGCAGTGCGGCTACTGCACGCCCGGCTTCCTCATGTCGATCGAGGGTCTTCTCCCCGAGCTCCGAGGGCTGGTCGATACCGAACTCCGAGAGGAGCTTGCGGGCAACCTGTGCCGATGCACGGGCTACCAGAACATCGTCGAGGCCACCCAGACCGCGGTGTCTCGCATGGGCAACGCAACACACCTCGTGGTCGAGCAGGAGGGGGAGGTGGTTGCAGGCGATGCCGCGATTTTGACGAGCCCCGAAGCCGCGCTGGCCGCGCTCGGGATAACGGAGGTCACGGCATCGGGCCCTGCCGTTTGGCGCGGCGAGTTCTCGGCACGCGGCACAGCCTTCAGCGGAACGCTGGAGTTGCTGGACCTCGATGACGATCGCCAGGTCGCCAACTACGCCGTGCGGGCTCACGAGCTGGGCGGCCCGGGCCAGGTCCGAGCGGCGATCCGTCTTTCGCGCCATGCGCATACGGTTGGCTGCCGCGTCGCGCTCGAGTTGATCGGGATCTCCGTGGTGCTCGACGAGGACGAGCTGCGAACGCGGCTGTGCGAGGCCCTGGCGGCGTGGGATAGACGGCCAGCGCCGGCCTCGGAGAGGAAGCACCGAGGGCGCGCGTGGCACCTGGTTGCGCTGGGTGCGGCGCTCTGCGTCGTATGGTCTATTCGCCGGCGCCGACGATGAGCGCCGTCACCGACAAGAAGCAAGCCACGTTCGTCGGCCGGCCCGTTCGTCGTGTCGAGGACCTCCGCCATCTCACCGGTACGGCAACTTTCGGCGGCGACGTGGACCGGCCCGAGCAGCTCTACGCGCGCGTGGTGAGAAGCCCGGTGGCCGCGGGGCGGATCACCGGCATTCGCGTCGGCGCAGCGCTGGACCTGCCGGGGGTCGTGGCGGTCTTCACCGCGGATGACCTTCCAGACGTCCGGATCCCGATCAAGATCTCGTCGAGCGACAACGCGCTCAAGGCGCTGCAGCCCGTGATAGCCCGGGACGAAGTCCGGTATGTGGGCGAGCCCGTTGCGTTGGTGATCGCCGCGGACCCATACCTCGCCGAGGACGCGGCCGAGCTGGTGGGCGTCGACATCGACGCCCACCAGGCAATAGTCGACGTCGAAAAGGCGGCATCGGACGACGCACGCGCCATCCACGCCGCCCTTGGCGGCAATCGGATCGACACGCTCGGTTCCAGCCGCGGCGATCTCGATGCCGCCTTCCGGTCCGCCGATGTCGTCGTGGGCGCGTCGTTCTCGGTCCAGCGGCACGGCGCAGTCCCGCTCGAGCCGCGTGCACTGGTCGCCGAGGAGGATCCCGGCAGCGGCCGCTTGACCGTCTGGGGCGCAGCGAAGACCAAGCAGGCCAATCGGCGTGTGCTGGCCATGCTGATGAATCGCGCCATCGACTCGATTCGTCTCGTGGAGACGGACGTCGGTGGCGGCTTCGGGGGCCGGGGCGAGTTCTATCCCGAGGACTTCCTGGTCCCCTGGGCCGCAGTTCGCCTCCAGCGGCCAGTCAAGTGGACGGAGGATCGGGCCGAGAATCTCGTCGCGCTCAACCAGTCGCGCGAGCACCGGTGGACCGCGGAGGTCGCAGCGACCCGCGAGGGCGAGTTGCTCGCGCTCCGCGGGCAGGGGCTCTGGTCGCAAGGCGCATACGTCCGGCCGCACGGCAACCTCCTGCCGGCCCTGACGGTCACGAACATGCTCGGGCCCTACCGCTGGCCGGCCTTCGACCTCGCAAGCACGGGCGTGATCACGAACAAGACGCCCGCCGGGACCTACCGCGGCCCGGGGCAGTTCGAGTCCAGCTTCGTCCGCGAGCGGCTGCTTGATCTGCTCGCCCAACGGATCGGGCGTGACCCGGCCGAGGTGCGACGCATCAATCTCGTGACCCCAGACCACATGCCCTACTCGGCGGGGGTCCCGGACATCGACACGGGTGACGACACGATCTACGAAGGGAGCGATTACCCCGAGGTGTTCGAGGCGTGCCTCGAACGGGCGGAGTACCCCGCGCTTGCGTCCGAAGCACGCCGCCGCCGCGCGCAAGGAGAGCTCGTCGGGGTGGGGACGAGCGCTTTCGTCGAGATCGGGAGTCCGGGGTCGGGCGATCCGGTGCGAATCGTCGCCGAACGCGACGGACGCTTCACGGTGCATGTCGGCGCAGCCTCCGTCGGACAAGGGATGGAGACCGTGATGACGCAGATCGCGGCCGAAGCACTCAACGTAGAGCTGGACCGCGTCGCGATCAGCTTTCGGGATACCGATGACGTCCCCGAAGGCATGGGAGCGTTCTCCAGTCGTGTGACGGCGTTCACCGGGAATGCCGTCCTGGGCGCGGTTGCCGCTCTGCACGAGCGGGCGTGTGCGATCGGGGCCGCGCAGCTTGGACTCGAGCGAGAGGAGGTGACGGTCACCTCCGGGGTGGTCCACGCACACGGTGGCGAAGACAGCGGGATTCCGCTGGGAGAGCTCGGACTGGAAGTCACCTACACGTTTGCGCCTGCGCTCCGCTCGCATGTGGTCATGGGCGCCAACTGCGTGCTCGTGGAAATCGATCGCGACACATGTCAGCCGCAGGTCAAGCGGTGGGTGATTGCCGTCGACGTGGGACGGGTGGTCAACCCGCTGCTCCTGACCGGTCAGGTCCGCGGCGCGGCCATCCAGGGCCTCGGTGGGACGTTCTTCGAGGAGTTCGCCTACGACGAGGACGGTCAGCCGCTGTCGTCCTCTTTCCTCGGGTACCTCCTGCCGACGGCGGCGGAGTCGCCGGAGATCGACGTCGTGCTGCTCGAGCTCGGCGCGCCGCACGACGACGAGGACAGGCTCGGCGGAGTCAAGGGCGGCGGCGAGACTGGGATCATCGGCTCCGCGGCGGCCCTGGCGAACGCGGTGACGGACGCGCTGGAAGGTGCTCCGATGAACTCTTTGCCGATCCGGCCGCACGACGTGCTGGCCGCCCTGGAGCGCTAGGTGACCACCCGCTCCTGAGCCGCCAGGTATTCAGAGGCCGCCTCGAACGAAACGACGGACGCGTACTTCGCGTTCATCTCGAAGAGATTGACCGAGTTCGAGAGCTCCGAGCGGTCGAAGACGCATTCCTCGACGACGAATACGCGGTAGCCATGAGAGAACGCGTCGACCACGGACGCGCGCACGCATCCGCTTGTCGACGTGCCGCAGACCAAGAGCGTGTCGATGCCGTTGCGTTGCAGGTACGAGCCGAGCGGCGTTCCGAAGAAGGCTGACGCCTTTGCCTTCTCGACCACGTACTCGGTCTCGCGCGGGGCGATTTCCGGCAGGATCGGCGCGCCGTAGATGTGGTCCACGTCTTCAGGCTTCGTCCCCTTCACCGAGTCGCCGGAGTGAAACTTGTCGACGACGTTGCCCTTCGTGTAGACGACCGGCACGCCGTGACCGCGCGCTTCGTCGAGCAGCTGCGCGATGTGTCGCACGGGCTCCACTCCCGCGTCGCCGCAGCTCGTGCGGTACTCCTTGATCGACTCGAAGATGTCGCTGCCGGCCGGCGCGGCAAATGAGGCGACGACGTCGATGACCAGTAAGGCGGGTGAACGCCCGAACTCGAGCGCCTCGCCGAAGCCGGCCGCTCCGTAGATTTGACGGTCCTTCTCGGGGAAAACGGTGCGCCAATGGACCTCGGACATGTCTACCTCTCTCGCGTTCGCTGTTCAGACGGGTCACGGACCTCGCGTCGCAGGTACTCGCCGCCAAGGTCACCGATGTACTCGGGGCACGGCGCTCCGTCGTCCCAGCGCGCGACCTCGCGGCCGCGCAGGAACGTGGCCACGGGCCACCCGTGTATCTCGTGCCCCTCGAGCACCGTCCAGCCCGCTCTGCTGAGCACCTGCCCGTTCGACACCGTCACGTGCTTGCCGGGGTCGACTACGACGATGTCCGCATCAGACCCGACCTCGAGCGCGCCCTTGCGCGGGTAGAGCCCGAAGATCCGCGCGGGGTTCGCCGACGACACCTCCACCAGGCGCTCGAGCGTCAGCTTTCGCTCGTGCACGCCCTGCAGCAGCACTGGCAGAATCATCTCCACGCGTGATGTGAACCCCGTCTTCAGCTGCCAGACATTGTCGTCGTGCGCTGTCTCGTAGTCGCTGGGAGGCCATGACACCGCGTGGTCGGAGCCAACCGTGTTGACGACGTCGTCCCGGAGGGCCTGCCAGATCGCCGGGTTGTTCTCACGCGAACGCAGCGGCACGTTGATGCGCCACGCATTCCGCTCACCCTGCGCGAAGTGCAGCCAGTGCGGTCCGGTTTGGGCGTGACACCTGACCCCGCGCGCGCGTAGCTCGCGAATCGCGCTGTAGGTCTCCGGCGTCGTCGCGTGCTGGATGTAGATCGGCGCACCGGTCACCTCTGCCAGGTAGCCGTAACTGCGAACGTGGTGCGCCTCGGTGAAGTGTGGGGATCGTTCGGACCATTGCCCCCAGTCCGTCTTGCCGGCGGCCTTGAGCTCCGCCTCCAGCACGCGTGCGATCGGCTCGTTCTCGCAGTGCATCGCGACGAGACCGGGGCAACCGAGGTCCGCGACAGCACGCATCGCGGCGTAGACGAGCCCGTCGTCGAAGCCGTGACCATGCCCGGTTCGCCGCCCGACCGATCGCGGATCCGCGGGCGGCACCATCGAGGCGAGATGCAGCTTGTAGCTGGTCACGCCCTGGTCGCGCGCGTACTCCGGGATCTCCGCGACCTGCTCATGGGTTTCGAGCATGTAGGTGACGAAGATGTCGGCTGCGGCGTCCGACTCGACGGCGGCGAGGAAATGCTCGAAGCCGTCATGGAACGAGACCACGTCCTCGGGCTGGACGAACTCGGCGAACCGGGGGTGACCCATCCGCGGCGACGGCGCCTGGATTCCCCACGTAGTGACGCCCGCGGCCACCGCGGCGCGTGACTCGCTCGCGAGATCGTCCAACATCGGCGAGTAGACCCCTGGATGCCCCTCCGGGTCGACCAGGCCCGGAATCAGGATCCTGTTCGAAGCGTCGAACGACGCCTTCGCCGGCGGCAGGAACTCATCGTCCGCTAGGGCCGCGATGCGCCCGCCGTCAACCGCAAGCCCGATCCGGCGAGTACCGCTCGGGGTGACGACGGTGCCGCCCGTGATGGTCAGGTCAACTTCTGGCAGCGGTCTTCCCCACCACGGAGAACTCGAGCTTCTGGATTGGTGCCGCGTGGTACGCCTCCGCCGCCTCGCCCGCCGAGTCGTAGCCCCTGTCCTCCAGCTCGCGCATCGGCACCGCGAAGCGGACCTCGCTCTCCGCGAGCGGATATGGGTCGATTTCGACGACACCCGGCGACACGACACTGACCGTCAGATCGACCCGGTCGGCCTCGCCGTCGCGCGGCGCCCGGAGAATGATCCGGCGCGAGGGCTCTTGGTCGATCGAGAACAAGGTGCGGGCCATCACTTCTTCCTCGTCGGAGCTCGGCGTGCTCAGGTCCACGAGGCACATGCACAGGGAAAGGAGGTCGAGCGCCTGAAGGATCTCGTACCCGTGCCAGAGGTCGCTCTCGAAGTCGCTGCGTGCCTGTCCTTGCGGCCAGTTGTCCCGGATCGCGCGCGCACGCCTGTCCTCTTCGAATTCCACGATCGCCGGCACGTCGGGATGGTCGACGTGCGGTGCGTCGTCCATGCCCCATCGAGCGCGGTAGAAGCCCGTGAAGTGCAGGCTCTGAAGGACGCCCGCAAGCGGCGACGCCTCGTAGATCGCGTCGACGCCCTTCGTGTATGCCGCGGCAACGACCGGCAGAGGGACTTCCAGGAAGTGCGCGGGTCGTCCCGGCTCCTCGGCCCAGACCGGCTCGGCGTCGAGCGTCTCCCAGCCGTCGTCGTGGTGACCCGCTGTGTAGAGCAGCGGGTCCCGCAGCGACGGCATCGCAAACTCCGCATTTCCCCAGTGCTTCGCAAGGACTCCTGCCAGCCGCCCGTGGTCAGGCTGCGAAATGAGGCTGAGCGTTCCGTTTCGGCGACTGAGCAGCATCGGTCAGCCCGCGCCCTGGTCGGTTAAGGGCAGGGGAGCCTCTCCCCCGCGGATCCGCCGCAGCCCGCGGACCTCGAGGCCACCGTCCGAGTTGATGACGGCGCCGGTGATGTTTCGCGAATTCTCCTTCGACGCGAGCAGTACGTATGCGCCGGCATGGTCCGAGGGGTCGGGCGACAGCATGAGCGGAGTGGCGTCCGCCAGGAACTGGTGCTTGTCCGGCGGCCGGTCACCATCGTCGACCTCGTAGACACGCTGCTGACTGCCTTCCGCGTCGAGTCCGAGGCTTGCGAGCAGACGGAAGTCGGTCACGGTTCCCCCGGGCGCCACAGCGTTGACGCGAACCCGCGGCGCAAGTTCGTGCGCGAACTGGCGCACGAGTCCCAGGCAGGCGTGCTTGCTGGCGACATACAGCGGCCCCCCGCCGTCAGGAAGGAATGACGAGTTCGACAGCGTGAAGATCATGCAGCCTCCGGATGCGACGAGCTCGGGGAGTGCCGCCTTCGCGCCGAGGAGAAACCCTTTCACGTTGACGGCGAACATCTCGTCGAATGCCTCGTCGATGACCTCGGGCGCCAAATCCTTAAGCTCGACGAAGGCATCGCCGACACCCGAGTTGCCAACGAAGACGTCGAGCTTCCCGAAGCGTTCGACGGTCTCCTCGACCGCCCGGGCGTTGTCGGCGAGCTGCCGCACATCGCCGCCGATCACGTGAACCGCATCGCGTTCCTGGTCATCGGGCTGGAAAGCGCCCGGCGAGATGTCCATCACACCAACCCGCGCGCCTTCGCGGACGAAGCGCGCGACCACGGCGCGCCCGATTCCCGAGGCGCCACCCGTGACCAGCGCCACGCGGCCCTCCAGCCAGCCGGGCATCAGAGCACGATGCTCAGGTTGTGCGACCGCAGCTGCGTCTGATCGAAGTAGACGATCCGGCGCGCGAGTCGGAGGACGGCGTTCTCGCGGCGGAGTGTGTCGTGGCGCTCGCCGGTGAAGAGGTCGTACGGGTGGTCCCAGCGCGCTCTGGCAACCAAGAAATTGGAGAGCACTTCGAGCTCGTCCGGCGAATCGGTCCGATGCACTCGCACCCCCGTGACCAGATGCCGCGTCCTCGACACAGGCTGCTCTGCCCATGCCTGCTTCGTGCCGAGCCGTTTGGCCCTCGTCGTCAGCGACGACAGATCCTCGCTCATGAATTCCATCTCGTAGACGAAGCCGAGGCCGTCCTTGGGCATCCGGTCGAGCCGTACCGGCATGCGGTACTCGATGTCGGCAGTCAGCATCTCCAGCCAATCCTCGAAGCGGTACCCGTCGAGTGCCTCCGCCTCGTCGATCAGGAACGCCATGACCTCGTTGTACTCGGGATCCCCGTACGGGACGCGCGTCTCGGATGGGAGCCGAGCGAACCCGAGTTCGTTGTGCGCGCCCGTTACCGCACCCATGGAGCCGGTTCACTCAGCCAGCGCAGCCATTCCTCGTAGTACGCGAGCTGGGTGATCTCGTTGAACGTGCCCTCATACGCGACGCCCGGTCCGGGAAACGCGGCGTCAGGAGCGACGTGGAGTCCCATTCCGTGATGCAGCGAGTGCTCCTGCGCGACACGACCCTGGTTCACGCGGGTGCACTCCTCCCAGATCTCCGCGTCATCCTGCTCGTATATCCCGGCGGGGCCAAACGTCCGCACGTAGGTCTCGTAAGACTGCTTTCGGAAGTCATCGGGCGCGCATTTCTCCATGAGGAGCCACGACCAGACCGCCGTCCGGGTCGGCGAGATGGGCTGCCATTGCCTGAAGTTCAGGAAGGAGGTGGGAGGCGTCTCAGGGTCACCTTGGATGTTGATCTGCATCCAGGAGAGATTCGGGAACAACGTCCCGACGCTGAACCACGTGTTCTTGATCAGTTCGCGACGCGTCGGGTCCTCGTCGCGGGCCATCTGCTCACGCACCTCGCGGGGGAGGCCGTAGTACTGGCTTGCCTCGTCGAAAGACGGCTTCAGGAGCAGCTGATGCCCGTTGCCGGTGTTGATGGTGTGGCCTTCGTGACCGGCCATCGGGTCGTCGGGCAGTAGGCCAAGCTGCGCGATGCTCCCGTGGGCGGTCGAGAGGTGGTAGGGGTCGCCGGTGAAATTGTCGACGCAGAACTTCCAGTTCGTCTCGATCTGCCACACCTGCGGCACGCCGACTACCTCGCTGCCCTCGGCCGTGCGGCCGACGAGCGTCTCGAGATACCACGCCATGTTCCCGAGGAAGTCGCTGAGCGGGGCCGCGTCGGCGTCCCACGTGCCGAAGATCATTCCGTGGAACGTGTCGAGCTGCGCCACCGGGATGAGCCCGAGCTCGGATCTGACGAGGCGGTCCGGCTCATAGAGCTGCTCGGCAAACGCTCTGAGCAGCTCGCCCTGGTTGGTATAGGCCCAGCCGTGATAAGGACAGCGGAAATAGCGCACGCGATCGCGATCGGCACGGCAGACGCGCATGCCACGGTGACGGCATGAGTTCAGGAAGGCACGGATCTTTCCATCGTCCCCGCGGACCACGATCACCGGTTCGCGGCCGAGCTCGCGCGTGACGTAATCGCCCTTCTCCGGAAGCTCGGATTCGTGCCCGAGGAAGCACCAGGCGCGCCCGAGGATCCGCTCGGACTCGAGTGCGAAGAGATCGCCGTCGCCGTAGATGCGCCGGCTGATGCGCGGATTCCGTGGGCTCGGATCGACCAGATCCTGCACCGCGACTCCGTCGCCGAGACGACAATCCAGCGCGGCCGTCTGCAGAGTACTCGTACTCACCTCATCACACCCCCGAACTGAACTCGACGCCGGTTCAGGTTATCCTCAATAGCGAACGTAAGTTGCGTATTAGAGGACACTAACTTGACCCTTCGGAACTGTCAACCAGGCGGGGCTACAGCTTGACGTGCGCCGCTCGTCTGGCCGCCAGCTCGGCGCGTACGACGTCCGACGGGCCGACGTCGACGTACTTCGTCCGGAGGTCGAAGAGATTCGCTTCGTGCGGGGCCGCCGCGCGATCTGCGACACAGTCCTCCGCCAGGAAGACGCGGAAGCCGAGCTGGATGGCATCGACGGCCGTCGCACGCACGCATCCGCTCGTGGTGGCGCCGACGAGGATGATCGAGTTGACATTTCGGCTCGTCAGGTGCGTGCTCACGATCGTCCCGAAGAACGCCGAGGGGTACTGCTTGAAAACGACGACGTCGTCGTCCTGCGCGCCCAGCCGCTCGTCCAGCGTCGTCCATCGCGACCCGAGGGTCAGGTGCCGCAGGCCCGGATATTTGTCGCCCCACACTCCCACGTCGGAGAGATCACGGCGATAGGCATGGACCGTGAAGACGATCGGGAGTCCGGCTGCTCGGCAGTCACGCACGAGCTCTCCGGCCGCACTGACCGCAGCCGACATATCCGATCCGAGTGGAGACTCGGGATCGGTGAACCCGTAGGCGAAGTCGACGACCAGCAATCCGAGCGTGTCGCCGAAACCGAGACTGCCGTTGATCTCCGCACGTTCGTAGACGGCCGCGGCTGTCTCGAAGTCGGGCGCGGACACGCGAGCCATCCTTTCCCAGGACGTCGAATCAGTCAAGGGACGATGTAGTGCCCCGATCACTGATCGCGCTGGTGATCGGGATGGCCCTCATCGCTCTGAACCTGCGCCCGTGGGTCACGAGCGTCGGACCGGCGCTGCCGACGATCCGCGACGACCTCGGGCTCTCGAGCACGCTGAGCTCAGTCCTCACGGCGCTGCCGGTCGTGTGCTTCGCGCTGGTGTCGCCGATCGCCCCACGTGTGCTGCGCCGGTACAAAATGGAGCTCGCGATAGTGGCGTCGCTCATCGCGCTGATAGCCGGCCTCCTGCTGCGTGTGGCGCCCGGCATCGTGGCCGTGTTCGCGGGGACGCTCGTGGCAGGGGCGGCCATCGCCATCACGAACGTCCTGCTCCCCGTGATGGTCAAGCGAGACGCCCCGGCGCGCGCGGGCTTGCTGACGGGCGTCTACACGATGATGATCTCTGTCGGCGCCGCACTCGGCGCCGGAATCACCGTGCCATTCGCAGAGGCGGTGGGAGGCGGCTGGCGCAGCGGTCTCGCCCTGTGGGTCTTGCCCGTCATCCCGGCCGCGCTCTTCTGGGTGGTGCGCGCGCGCGGAAAGGATTCCGTCGCCGAGCGCGCCACATCGCGCGACGTGGCCCCCGCGCCAGAGCTCGCCACTCCGGTGAAACGCGTCGATTGGCCGGTGACGCTCTTCTTCGGCTTTCAGTCCGGGGTCTTCTACGCCGCTGTCGGCTGGCTCCCGTCGGTGCTCCACGACCAGGGGTACACCACCGCTGAGGCCGGCGGGCTGATGTCGCTGGCGCTCATTCTCGGGATACCGCTCGGCCTCATCGCCCCGATCCTGGCGGCCAGGCAACGTGATCAGCGTTGGTCGGTCGCGGTGTTCGTGGTGCTGACGGGCGCGGGCCTGGCGGGCCTCTTCCTGATGCCCGACGCGGCGGTGGTCTGGATGATCGTGTTCGGCATCGGGTCGGGCGGCACGTTCCCCCTCGCCCTGATGCTGATCGTCACGCGAAGCAGCAGCGCGCGGGAAACCGAGCGGCTCTCGAGCGCGGCGCAGACTCTCGGCTACGGGCTTGCTGTCTTCGCGCCCGTCGCGGTTGGCGAGCTGCACAGCGCCACCGGCAGTTGGACGCCTCCGCTGGTGCTGATGGCGGGAATCATGCTCGTTCCGACGCTGCTGGCCGGTCTTGCCGCCTCCCGGTCGCCGTTCAGCGCCCAGGCGCGCAGATATTCAGCGCGGTGAGGGCGTAGACCCGCGCGGCCCGGCCAAGATCTGCGATCGCCATCTCGAAACGGCCGCCACCGACCATCCCGGTCGGCCCGTACGTGAGTGCCGGGACCCCGGTCTCGTTGTAGATGTTGTGATCGCGCCACATGCTGCACGCCGGTGAGTCCGCCACGGCCGGCTCGGTCTCGAGGACTTCACGGTGCGCGTCGTCGAGCGCGCCCACGAGCGGGTCGACACCTGTGGCCTCGTGCCCGGAGCGGTTGACGAACTGCTCGACGTCCCCTTCGAGTCCGAGCTCATCGATGAGACCTCGAAGGGCGTGCTCGATGGGTTCCGAGCGCTGTCCGGGTACGGTGCGCACGTCGACGTACAGGTGACACACCTCCGGTGACTGGAGGACGAACGTCGGATCGCCGGCTCGGATCGCGCCGATGTTCACACGTGGAACGACAACGCCTCCAGGGCTCTCGTAGCGATTCTCCTGCTCGTATCCGAGTGCCCATTCTTCGATCTTCTCGATCAGAGGGAGTGCCCGGACGATCGCGTTCGGATGCCCCTCACGGGTGTAAGGCCGTTCGAAGAAGGGTGTGTACAGGGGTTCGGTGCCGTAGACCGTAACCCGGAAGTAGGCCTTCCCAGCCTCCACCCAGCCACGCTTGAAAGCGCTTGCCTCCGCGCAGATGCAGTACGTGGGCCGCGGGGCATGGGTCAGCAGGTAGCGCGCGCCGGCATCCTTGCTCAGGTACTCGGGACCCTGAAACTCGTCCACGGGTTCCTGGCCGATCTCGCCGACGACCATGTGGAGGTAGAGCGAGCCGTTGAGCGGAACGCCGGACTGCAGAATCGCCCGCGCGCCGATCATGAACGCCGACATCGGACCCTTGTCGTTACCGACGGGGTTTCCAATGAGCCGGTCGCCATCCCGCCAGCCGCGGTGATAGATCTCGTTGTTTGGATCCCGCCAGATCAGGTGGTCCTTGCGATGCATCCAGGTGTCCATGTGCGCGTTGAACGCGAGCGACTCCCCGCCCGCCGTCCCGGGAATCTCCGCGAGAACGTTGAAGCGATCTTCGAACATGCCGACGCGGCGAGTCTTGAAGCCGGCGTCAACGCACCAGTCATAGATCGCGGTCCCGCACGCGCCCTCGCCCCCCCGGGGGCTCTCGATGCCGGCTAGGAGCAGCGCGAGGTCCGCGACGTCTTCATCCTCGATTCGCGAGAGTACGTCCGAGACCGCATCCTGACTCACGATCCGACCTCCTTACCAAGCGTCATCGAGGAAGCCCGCTCCACGATCGGAGTGGCTATTCGGCGGATGCCACCGCTTCCGCAGGATCGATGTCGCCATCGAACTCGCCTAGATCCTTCAGTACGTCCTCCCACACCTGGACGTTCTCGACCAAGGTCTCTCCCTGGTCGAATGCGAACGCGTGCGGAAGAATCGGGGCGTTCTCGGCTGCCGCGGGCGGCAGTCCACTCGTCTCGATGAACAGCTTCCGGACGGCGTCCGGGTCGTCTGCCATCGCGGCCTTCGCCTCTTCATGCGCAGCCACGAACTTGTCGATCTGCTCGGAGTGGCTCTTCGCCCACTCACCGTCGGCGAGCAGAATCGAGGTGTATTCCGCGCCACCGAAACACTCTTCGTAGGCGTTGCCGACTACGCGGGCGCCCGCAGAGGTCGCTACGGACATGATCGGCTCAAAGGCCAAGATCGAATCGAACCTGCCCTGCTCGAGCAGGTCCGGTAGCTGCGGCACCGGTGCTTCCAGTCCGCGGAAGTCCTTCGGACCGACGCCGTTCTTCTTCGCCCAGCACTGGAGTGCCGACCAGTTGTTACCCACGATCGACGGAGCGCCAACGGTCTTTCCTCCGAGATCCTTGATCGTCTTGATGTCCGAGTCCCCGGGAACGATGAGCGCGGCGCCCGGATCCTTGGGATCGTCCTTTTGGTTCCCGGCGATGGCGACGATGTCAATGCCGCGGTCGCGGGCCTTGATCAGATCGGGCTGGCTGCCGATCACGATGTCGAACTGCTTCCCAAGCGTTGCTGGGAGCTGCGAGAACGGGATCGAGGCCTTCGTGAATTCCACGTCGAGGCCCTGCTCTGTGTAGAGATCGTTGGCATCCGCGACGTTGAAAGGGAGATTGGCGGTCCCGGCCGAGATCAGCGGGATACGGATCTTGTTGTCACCTGGCGACTCCGACGCTTGCGTTTCGCTGGTCGTTGCCCCACCGCCCGTCGTGGGCTCGTCGTCGTCGCCTCCACAACCGCTGACGGCAAGTAGCACCGTTAGACAGACACAGATTAGTGCGCACCAGAGGCCGCGGCTTAGTTCTCTCATCGATCTCTCCCTTGACGTCGGTACCTCAAGGACCATAGTTACGTCAGGTAGCTGAGTCAAGTCTCTTTTGCTGGAAGGGGCCGCGCCCAAGGGAGACGAGTTGCCTAGGGCGGGTGGCCAGAAACACGAAAGCCCCTTGGCGAGAAGGGGCTTTCGCAGTAGCGGGGGCGGGATTCGAACCCGCGACCTTCGGGTTATGAGATCGCCCGAACCGCATCACCTCAGGCCTACAGCCGCATGACAGCTCGGCTGAGGTGCTCTCAGATCAGCCCATGTCCGCTCAACATGGAACCAGCCCGATATGTCCGTGGGAGCGACGCTCGGATCGCACAGCACTATCACCCTCGCTGCGGTGAGTCGGTCGCTCAAAGCCAGGTCATCGCTAACCCGGGGACTATCGTGATAAGCACGACGAAGTAACCGCGGACGCCGAAGCGCGCCGTCCTCTCAGCTAGCGGAGTCCGACGTGAGCGCCAGCATCTCGTTGTTGAAACGCTCGTAGTAGCGCATCAGGTCGGCGCGCGCGGCAAGCCAGAGACCGACATGTGGATCGTCTGGCCAGAACCATTCGCCGCGTATATGCGCATGCGCGAACCCGTCCTGCAGTTCCTTCTCGATACGGACGTGATCCTCGTGCCACGTCTCCGAATGGAGCTCAAGATCGGTCGGCGACTGCGGGACAATTTCGTTCAGGCGGCAGGCGGCGCTCCGTTCGGAGCGTCCGATCTTCACGCGATTGAACTCCGGCGCCATGATCGCGTACACGAAGCCCGCAACGGGACGCCGAAGGGTTGGGTCCATCTGAACGTCACTCGCTCGTATGGGCTCTGCTGTGAGCATGGCGGACACCCTAACCCCGGTAGCGGCTGACCGGAGCCGCGTTGGCAAGCGGATGCGCCGTGCCATGCCTGAAACACGGTGGTTAGCGAAGGCTGATCGTCGGGGCCCCAGAAGAACGCCTGACAGGGCGCGCCGCCCTCACGCGCGACCGCCGTGCATGGAAGTCGCATGCAGTGGTCGCGGCTTCACCCCGATCCGGAGCGCGACTGCTGCCTTTGCGTGAGACAGCGGTCCGACCGTTCGCGGGTACTAAACCGTCACCGGCTCAGGCGCGAGTCTCGCCCGTGTCGGGTCGGCGGCGGGATGTGTCCCGCCGAGGACTGCGCGAATCGCTCAGCAATACCGACTACCGCGATGGACCACCTACTGTCGCTTCTCGCGTAAAGCCCGTACTCGCCATGATCCCCACCGCCAGAAGCAGCATTCGGAGCTAGATCTTGGAGCGCGAAGTCAGTCGTACCTGCCGCGTCTGTCGCTTCTGTCGCTCCTCCGCGTCACGCTTCGGCGATGGCTTCGCGCCCGATCGACGACCTGCTACGCGACGTCCTGACCTGCGTCCGTCTGCGCCGACCCATCGCAGCGTTCGGCTTCGACGGCGAGCCCGGCGCTGGCGAACCCTGGGCGACCTATGTGCAGCCAGGGGTCGACGCGTGGGAGACGTGCGGGCACCAGTACTACTTCGGGTTCGAGGAACGCGAACGGATCGTCGCGGCTGGCGGTGGCCATAGAGTTCTCGTCCGTACCGGCGGGAGCGACCTGGAGATCATGGCGCTGCTGCGCCATGAGCTTCGCCATGCTGAGCAGCACGAACACGACGCGTACTTCGACCTCATCGCCGGCGTTCTTGCGAAGGGCCTGCTCACGATGTATGGCGATACGGTTGCGTTCCGCACGCTTTATGCAGCTATCCCCGCAGAGCGAGATGCCAATGCGGCCGCAAGGGACTTCGTAGAGGCGAGGGCATCAGAGGGCGACCTGCTTGCACTCCGCGCACGCCACGGGACGCTGCTGGCGACGGGCAGTGCTCGGTTCGATCTGAACAGCTTGCGAGACCGTACCCTCGTGTGGGGGGTCTCCTCTATCCCGAGATGCTCAAAGGGGCTGGTGAGCTGGCTCGCGAGGAGGGCGGCAAAGGCACCGGCGAGGAGTTCGAGACCCAGGTGCTCGCTGAGGTGCTCCTGCGGGCACGTGCTGTGGCACGTTGGGAGGAGCTGGCCCACTCGAAGCCGCTCGTTGGAGCGACCGACGAAGTTGCCGCGCTGTCCGCCTTGGCGGCCGCCGATGCAGCGCTGGGCAACCGGTCGGGGGCGCAGCGATTGGCCGACCGCCTCCGGCAGCTCGAAGCGGAGGCGCTCCGAGTGCCGTGACCTGTCGCGTCGAACTTGCAGCTGGGCAAGGCAACCCACTGTTACGAGCGTGTGCGCGACGAGCACGATCGCGGGTTGGTCGAATAGGCGGCCCGGCACGGCCGTGGGAGCGACGCTCGAATCGCGGAGCAGTACGGGTGGTGCTTGGGCTGTCGCCGTCGCTAGTCGTGCGTGCGCTTTATTGAGGCTGTGGTCCTTCGAAGTCAGTGCCACCAGCCTTGTCCAGTGCTTATTCGCCGTCGCTAGGCCCGCCTCGCTTGGGCGCACCTTTCTTCAGGATCTGGCCCCATGTGGCGCTGCCCGCTTGCCCCCTTTCTAAAGAGTGACGTTGACCTCCACATCAACATCAATGATGGGCTCCGACTGGGCCTCCGGAACAACGAGCGGGGGCGGAGCCGGGACACGCTCAGCCCGCGGCGCTTGCACCGCCGCCGGTCCAAACAGCTGGAGCAGATAAAAGAACAGCGCAATAACGAGGGCGTCGATGTTGTTCGTGGTCCGCGACGGCGTCCCGAGAGCGGACACCAGCTTCGCGATCTCCTCGGCGAGTTCGTCGGTCGACCACGCTTCTTGCGACGTTTTGGCCTGGAAGACCCGCGGTTCGCTCGTCCAGAGAATCAGCCGACTCCTCATTCCCTACCGCGCGCGCCAACTCGACCACGTCGCTGGCTGCCTGACTAACCTCGGCTTCGCTGGGCTCGGGCACTTGAACAACCTTCTCGACGCTGGCTGGAA
>CAWINK010000002.1:0-656178 GCA_963837445.1 uncultured Thermoleophilaceae bacterium
TGACCCGGCCGCGCTCTTCGCAGGCCTAGCGCTGCCGCTTCGGGTCGTTCCGGGTGACCACAAGCAGGCCGACGAGCCGCGAGACCACCATCGCGATATACGCCACGCCGGCGAGCTGCTCGATCATCACGAGGCTGCGCGCGAACGGCTTGATCGGGATCACGTCGCTGAGGCCGGTGCTCGACAGGGTCGTGAAGCTCAGGAACAGGAGCTCGACCCAGGTGCGTGTGGCATTCGGCTCGACCGCTGCGGTGAAGCTGTTCGGCTCGATCGCCTGGTAGACGACGAAGGAGTAGGCGAACGCCCACGCCACCAGGGTGAACGTGGCGCCGACCGCGAACAGCTCGTCACGGGTGACCACGTGGTCCTCGAGCACGTACGTGATCAGAGCGCCGGCCGCGTAGAAGTAGAGGACCGCCTCGAACGCGGAGGAGTAGGGGAGGAGCGCGTCGTCGCGAGTGATCGCCTGAATCAGCAGGAGGATCGTGGCGGGTATGCCGAGCACGATTCCCACCCAGGTCAAGCCGGGCGAGCTGCGCACGGACAGCACCACGAGCCCGAGGATCGCGATGCCGAACAGGCTGAAGAGAGCGGTTCCCGCCTCGCTGCCCTCCATGGCCGGATACACGAGCACGCCGCCGAGCTGAGCAGCGAGCAGGATCGCGGAGGGCTGGCGGCGGGCCACCGAGAGCACGGCCGCAAGCTAGTGGCCGGATCGGTCGGTCAGGCGGCAGAAGCCGCTCACGCTCAGAACTAGCCACGGTCTCTGATCAGGTGTAGCGTGGGCACCATGGCCCGGCTGGCCTGGTCCGCTAGTCGACGATTCGGGGCCTTCGCCCTTGCGCTATTCCTGTGCATTTGCGCGCCATCAGGCGCCCTCGCCCAGGATTCGCCCGGTCTCGAGTTCGTCACGGACGGCGAGGAACCCGTCGCTGTGTCGATGGGGAAGAACCGCTACGGGGAGTTCAGCGGGCGCCTCAACCTGACGATCAAGAACAACTCCCAGGTACCGGGCCGCCTTCGCCTTCTGTTCATCCCGGCCAACGCGGGACGAGCCCTCAACCTCGGTCGCGAGGGCGAGGGCGAGTTCGTACGGCGGATCCGGCCGCCGGCGAAGAGACTCCGCCTTCGGGCAGGCGATCTCCTGTATGTCCGACTCGCGCTGCGGGTTCCAAGCCGCGCGTCACTTTCGTCGGTTGACGGAATTCTGGTCGCTCAGCTGCGCCCCGCGGAGAAGGGCAGCGCAAGCGTGCCGTCTGCCGACCTGAGGATCGCGGGCAAGCCCCGGCAGACGAAGGACGTGCTGTTCGAGCCCGCTGAGGTGGCGATCGCCCCCAGCCGCTTCTGTCGCATACCTTCGCTCGGGACCTGCCACACCGAGGCGGAGATCACCCTTCGCGGGGACGGCGCTCGCCGGCTGCTCGTGGACAACCGTGAGCCCGATGCACGGGGGATCCTCCACAACGGTTCGGGTGAGACGGTCGCTGCGGTTCTGGGCGACGTCACGGAGGACGAGAACGGCGTGGTCACGGGCACGGTGAAGCTCTCCGACATCGAGCACGTCGGCGAGTACAAGGGGGTCCTTGCCATCACACCGGGCGGGCAGGGGGCTCCGCAGATGCCAATCACCGTGAGTGTGGGCAACTCGTTCTTCTGGGCCTTCCTGGCGGTTCTCGCGGGTGCCGGCCTGGCCTACATCATTCGGTGGCGCGACCAGATTGGCCAGCAACGCAAGCGGCTCCAGTCGCGCCTCGACGTCGCGGTCCGCCGTTACGAGCGGATTCTGCGGGAATACGGCGAGGCGCCCGCAAGCTTCGACCTGAAGCGCGACATCGGGCCGCCGCCGTGGGACAAGCCCATCCTGGGGGAGGAGGGCATCGCCGGGCTTCGTCACAGGATCAACGAGGCCCAGCAGGGTGCGTTCGCCGAGCTGAGCACCGAAGTCGACGAGACGGTCCTGACGATCTGCCGCTGGGTCGAGGTCGAGCGCGCTGTGCACCACGCTCGAGAGGAGATGGACAAGCCCGTTCCCGAGCTCGACGGTCATGAGATCGACCAGTCGAAATGTCGAGATGGTCTCGAGACCCTCATCGATCGAGCGAGCTCCGACACCGTGCTCGCGGAATGCAAGCTGTACCTCGGCAACCTGGAGCGGCACCTGCGGCTCTACATGGAGCTGCGAGACGTCTGGCAACAGAAGGACGCGATTCTGTGCGAGGACGGCCTCACCGGAGCGCAGAAAGTGGAGCTCGGCAAGATTCACGTCTGGGAGGCCGACGCGGACCTTCCGGAGCTCGCGAAGCGCCAGCCCGAGGACTTCGAGCAGGTCCATTCCAGGTTGCGCAAGATGGGAAGGCACCTGCGGAAGATCTCCGGTGCTCTTCCGGAGCACGAACACAGGTCGAAGCACCTGCTGCGTCGCACCCGCGACTGGGAGACCGAATTCACCGCGAAGCTCAGGAAGGAGCGCGAGGGTCGAGAGTTCGGACTGCGCTGGAGACAGCGAGGTGCCTGGCTCAACCTGCACGATGCCTTCTGGGCCTTCGTTGCCATCGCGATCGCCTCGATCGGCTACGCGGTCACGTTCTACAACGACACGTGGGGCTCGAAGGTCGATTTCTTCACGGCCATCGCAACCGGCTTCGGAGTGAAGTTCGGCGCCGACGCCGCCCAACAGGTCGACTGGACCAATGTTCCGATCGTCGGCTCGCTCATGGCGGGTGTGACCGGAGCCGTCGAGCCCCCACCTGCCCCTGGGCCGCCTGTCCCCGAGCCAGACACCAAGGAGCAATCCGCCCCCGCGCCGGATCCGTCATCGAACGGCGGCGGGGAGGGGAATCAAGGCCCAGGCCACTCGCCACCGGCCGAGCGCGAACCGCAGAGGAGCTAGAGCCGCACGTCGGCCACCATCGCCGCGAACAGCGCGGCCAGGTAGCCCAGCGAGAACAGGTAGAGGCGCAGGGCGGACCGCTTGTCCGCGCGGCGCATCAGGCGCCATGAGCCGTAGATGAAGGCGGCACCGAGCAGCACCGATGCCACCAGGTAGGTCACTCCGAATGCGCCGGCGCAGAAGGGCAGCTGGCTCACCGCGTAGAGCAGCACGGTGTAGAGCAGGATCTGGCGCCGGGTCTCGCGCTCGCCGCGCACCACGGGCAGCATCGGCACCCCGGCGCGGGCGTACTCGTCCTTCATCAGGAGCGAGAGCGCCCAGAAGTGCGGCGGAGTCCAGAAGAAGATGATCGCGAACAGGTAGAGCGGCGTTCCCGCGAGCCCGCCCGTCACCGCCGCCCAGGCCACCAGCGGCGGCACGGCTCCCGCGGCGCCGCCGATCACGATGTTCTGCGGCGTGGCGCGCTTCAGCCAGAGCGTGTAGACAAAGACGTAGCCGAGCAGCCCGGACAGGGACAGGGCGGCCGCGAGCAGGTTGACCGTGGTCGCGAGCAGCACGAACGCGGCCACGCCGAGGATGACCCCGAAGGCCATTCCGGCCGCCGGCGACACTCGGCCGGCCGCCACGGGACGGTTGGCGGTGCGCCGCATGGTCCGGTCGATGTCGCGGTCGATCACGTGGTTGATCGCCCCGGCTCCGCCGGCGGACAGCGCGCCGCCCAGGCAGGTGAGCGCCACGAGCTCGAGCGAAGGGTCGCCCGCCACATACATCGTCGTGACCGTGGTGAAGAGCAGCAGCGACTGCACCTTCGGCTTGGTCATCTCGAAGTAGTCCGAGGCCGCGGTGCGCCAGGCGGCGCGTGTGACTACCGCCTCCATCAGGCCGCCACCGCCTCCGCGCGTCTGGGCGCACGCTCACGCGCCGGCGCGAGCGTGAGGGTCATCGCGAGCGTGGTAGCCCACAGGAGCGTGCCGAGCGCGAGGTGCAGCAGGATCATCAGCTCATACTCGTCGAGCCACACGTTCAGGGCGCCCACCAGCACCTGCACCGCGAGCAGGCCTGCCAGCGCCCAGGCGTAGCGCGGGAGCACCCCGCGCCGTACCGCCGTAGCCACGAGAGCGATCACTAGCAGCGACGCGAGGTACATGAAGGCGCGGTGGGTGAGGTGGATGTCCACGAGCTCGGCCTTGCCGAACGGCATGAACTCACCATTGCAGGTGGGGAACTCCTTGCCGCAGGCATGATGGGCGCCATCGCCGAGCTGGTAGTCGGCGCGGCCGTAGTTCTGCGTGCCCGCCATGTAGCCGCCCGCCACGATCGTGCACAGCACCGCCACGCTCGCGGCGATCGAGAGCACCCGCAGGCCCCGCCCGCCCGGCACCTGAGGAGCCGCGCTCACGGCCCGCCACAGGTAGAGCAGCAGGCCGAGCAGCAGCATCGCCAGGCCGAGGTGCGCCGCCACGTACACCTCCTCGAGGTTCTCCTCGACCGTCGCGCCGCCGAGCGCGCCCTGGGCGATCACGAGCACCAGCAGCGCCGCGGCGGGCAGCATGAACTCCCGCTGGCGCCGCCACGCCTGGACGAAGATCGCGAGGATCATGAAGCCCACCACGATCGCCAGCACGCGATGGGTGTACTCGATGATCGTGTTGAGATCCATCCCCGGCACGACGTCGCCGTTGCAGAACGGCCAGCCGTGAAAGCCCGAGCCGGCGGGCCCGCAGCCGAGGCCGGAGTCGGACACCCTGACCACGCCGCCCACGATGATCAGGACGAAGGTGGCGATGCCGGTGGCGAGTACGAGCCGGCGCATCAGAGGCTGCGCGGGGCCACGGGCTGCGCAACCGTCTCGGCGGGCACGCTCGCGGCGGCCACCTCCCGGCGGATGTCCTTCATCGGCTCAACGCTGCGCACGCGCGGGACCACGTCGAAGTTGTTGGGCGGCGGGGGAGAGGTCGTGAACCACTCGAGCGTGTTGCCCTGCCACGGGTCGTTCCCGGCCCGCTTGCCGCGCTTGAAGCTCCTGATCGCGTTCACGACGGTCACGAGCACGCCGATCCCGAGGGTGAAGGCACCGATCGTCGAGATCAGGTTGAAGGTGCCGACGCCGAGCGATTCGTCGTAGTCGTAGATCCGGCGCGGCATCCCCTCGAGGCCCATCGAGTGCTGCACCAGGAACGTCATCAGGAAGCCCACGAACATGAGCCAGAACGAGAGCTTGCCGAGCGCCTCCGACATCAGCCGGCCGGTCATCTTGGGGTACCAGTAGTACAGCCCGCCGATCAGCCCGAAGACCGAGCCGCCGAAGAGCACGAAATGGAAGTGGGCGACCACGAAGTAGGTGTCGTGCAGGTACCAGTCCACCGGGAAGATCGCGAGCATCACGCCGGTGATGCCGCCGATCGGAAACAGCGCGAGAAAGCCTGCCGCGAAGTAGAGCGGCGTCTTCATCACGATCTGGCCGCGCCACAGGGTGGCGATCCAGTTGAAGATCTTGATCCCGGTGGGAACGGCGATCGTGAACGACGCCAGCATGAAGAACGCGAGCACCACGGTCGGCGTGGGGGTCGTGAACATGTGGTGCGCCCACACGAGCAGGCCCAGAAACGCGATCGCCACCGTGGACGCCGCGATCGCCTTGTAGCCGAAGATCGGCTTGCGGGCGAACACCGGCAGGATCTCCGAGATCATCCCGAAGACCGGCAGGATCATGATGTAGACCTCTGGGTGGCCGAAGAACCAGAACAGGTGCTGCCACAGCAGCGGGTCGCCTCCCGCCGACGGGTCGAAGAAGCCGGTTCCGAAGTGGCGGTCGGTGAGCAGCATCGTCACGCCCGCCGCGATCGAGGGCAGCGCCACCACGAGCAGGTAGCTGTAGACCAGGATGCTCCAGATGAAGAGCGGCATGCGTCCCCAGCTCATCCCGCGGGTGCGCATGTTGTGGATCGTGGCGATGAAGTTGATCGCGCCGAGGATCGACGAGAGGCCCGTGAGGTGGATCAGGAAGATCCACGCATCCACGCCGCCACCCGGGGAGAAGGCGTCGTCGGAGAGCGGCGGGTACATGGTCCAGCCGGCCTGGGGCGGCTCGAAGAAGATGCTCGCGTAGAAGGCGACGCCGCCGAACAGGAGCAACCAGAACGAGAGCGCGTTCAGCCTCGGGAACGCCATGTCGCGCGCCCCGATCATCAGCGGCACCATGTAGTTCCCGAAGCCGGCGAGCACAGGGACGAGGAACAGGAAGACCATCGTGGTGCCGTGCATCGTCACGAGCCCGTTGTAGGTCTCGGGGCTCACGAGCGTGTTGTCCGGCTGCGCCAGCTGGAGGCGCATGATCAGCGCCTCCACTCCTCCCAGGATGAAGAACAGGAAGGTGGCGCAGAGGTAGAGGATCCCGATCCGCTTGTGATCGGTCGTCGTCAGCCAGCGCAGCCAGCCGCGCTGCTGCGGGCGCAGCCCATGGAGCTGGATCTCCGGGCGCGCGATCTTGCGCTCAGGTGCTGCGGTCCCGGCTTCCACTAGTTCCCCTGGTCCTCTTCTCGCTGCTCGCGCTGGGCCGCCAGGTCCTCGCCGGCCTGCTGTATCTCCTCACGCTTGGCCTCGGCCCAGTTCTTGAAGTCCTCGGGTGACATCGCGACCACCTTCGCGCGCATGTCCGCGTGGCCCGAGCCGCAGAGCTCCGCGCACTGGCCGCGGTAGGTGCCCTCGTTCGGCACCTTGAACCAGGTTTGGTTCACGTAGCCCGGCACGGCGTCGGCCTTGGGGCCGAACTTCGGGATCCACCACGAGTGGATCACGTCGGAGGCCTCGAGCTCCAGCACGACGGTCGTGTCCGTGGGCACCACCATCTCTTCGTACGAGAACAGCTGGCCCTCGCCGGGGTAGTCGTAGCGCCAGAGGTACTGCTGCCCGTTCACATGGATGCGCAGGACGGGACCACCGTCCTTGGGCGGATCCGGCTGGTCGACCGAGGCGAACTGCGCCTGCGCCGCGGTCAGGCCGCTCGGGCCCGAGGCGGGCGGGCTCTCTATTTCGTCCAGGTAGAGGAAGGTGACCACGGTGAGGACCACGAGGATCGACGCGGCTCCGATGGTCCAGCCGATCTCGAGCGGCGTGTTGCCGCGGATCTGGTCCGCGCGCCCGCCGCGGCGGGCGCGGTACTTCACCAGGGACCAGATCAGCGTGCCCCAGACGAGCAGGAAGATCACGATCCCGATGTAGAGCGTGATCTTGTAGAGCGTGTCGATGTCGTCCGCGTTCTGCGACCCGCCCGACTCGGGCGTGAACGCGTCCGCGAACGCGGCAGGCGCCGCGATCAGGGTCGCGACTACGGCCGCCGAAAAGGCGGCTAGCAGCAGGCGTCTGGGCATGCCGGTGGGCAAGGCCGCGAGATCATATCTGCGCTCCCGGCAAGGGCTCCACTTCGTGCCAGTTGCCCCGAGCGGGGTCAGTCGGGAGGGCCGAGCGGGGCCTCGCCGGCGTGCCCCTTCGCGGCGCTCGTGCCCCCGGCGGCGGCCCCGCCGGACTCCACCTCGAGCTCGCGCACCCGCAGCCGGCCCACGTCGAGCTCCTCGATGCGGAGCTGCTTGATCACCGCGCGCCGGATCACGAGCCGGCCGATCGCAACCGCGCCGAAGGCGGCAGCACCGAGCGCGAGTGCGCCAAGGGCGCGCGCCGCACCGGCGTGCGCGCCGGTGGCCTGCGCGCCGGTTGCCCTCGCGCCCACCGCGGTGGCCTCGCGCATCACGCTAGGCGCCCTCGAACGCCGGCTCGCGCTTCTCCACAAACGCGGTCACGCCCTCCTGGAAGTCACGCGTGCGCGCGAGGGCGTGCTGAAGCTCGGCCTCGAGGTCGAGCTGGCCGTCGAGGTCGGGGTAGAGCATTCGGTTGAGCGCCTGCTTGGACCCGGCGTACGAGCGGGTCGGGCCCCCGGCGAGCTTCGTCACGAGCGAGTTCGCCTCGTCCATCAGCCGATCGTCTGGATGCACGTAGTTCACGAGCCCCCACTCGAGCGCGCGCTCGGCGGGCACACGCTCGCCCAGCAGCGCCATCTGGAACGCCCGCGCCTTCCCCACGGCCGCCGGCACGAACAGGGTCGACCCTCCGTCCGGCATCAGCCCGATGTTCACGAAGGCGAGGCCGAAGAACGCTGACTCCGCCGCCAGCACCAGGTCGCAGGCAAACGCGAGCGACGCCCCGATTCCCACCGCCGGCCCGTTCACGGCCGCAACCACCGGCTTCTCGAGCCGCCGCACGCCGGCGATGATCGGGTGATAGATGTCGAGCTCCTTGCGAATGTCCGGCAGGCCGTCGTCCGGATGGGGGTGAAAACCCGCCTTGAGGTCCGCACCGGACGAGAAACCCCGCCCGGCACCGGTAATCAGAACCGCGCGCACGCTCTCGTCAGCCGCGTCGCCCGTGATGACCTGCAACAGCTCGCGGCCGAAGTCCTCGGTCCAGGCATTGAGCGAATCGGGCCGGTTGAGTGTGACCCGCGCGACGCCGGCGTCCTGCTCCCACATCAGATGTTCGTAGCTCATGGCGGCGAGCCTACCGGCGGCCATTGGTTTTGGCGTGCTTCCCCGAACCGTTTGTGGCGTACGGAGGCGGTGTTTTCGGTCGCGCGCGCTTACACCATTGGCACTGCGGATCAAGAGTAGTCTGCAGGAGAACTGGCATAATGCTACGTAAGTGAGGTACTAACGCTCCTGGCGCGACTAAAGCCTCGCTTAGGATGCATTACCCGTGCTATAGTACGACACAATAAAGCATCAGATACAATGCGATAAGAGCGAATATAGGCATAAAGCCTCGTTCAAGGAGCATTATGAGGATTACCTCTCAACTCACGGACGCAGCGATTCTCCACGAGCTCGGCGCTCGGCTTGCCCGCACTCGACTGGAGCGCAATCTCAGCCAGGAGGAGTTGGGCAACGAAGCCGGCGTCAGTCGACCGGCCGTGCAGCGGTTGGAAGCGGGAGAGCCGGTCAAGCTCACCACGCTTCTTCGGATTCTGAGGGTGCTGGATCTCCTGGACTCTCTCGATCGCTTCGTACCCGAGCCGGTGCCTAGCCCTATTGAGCGCCTCAAGCGCGGTGGGCAGGAGCGCCAGCGCGCTACGGGCAGTAGGTCAGATGGCGCGCGTGAGGTTGAACGGACTCAGCTCCCCTGGCGATGGGGGGATGAGTCTCGGGACGAGGTGGCATGAGCACGGTCGCGGAAGTCCGGCTCTGGGGCACTCGAATCGGGGCGGTCTCCCTGGAGGACGACACCGACGTCGCGGTCTTCCAGTATGACGACGGCTTCGTCCCCAGCGGCGTAGAGGTCTCACCCCTAACGATGCCGCTGAGGGAGCGGCCGTACACATTCCCAGGTCTCAATACCGAGACCTTTCACGGCCTATCTGGCCTACTGGCGGACTCCCTGCCCGATCGGTACGGCCATGCGTTGATCGATGCGTGGCTCGCCGGTCAAGGGCGCGATCCGGGAAGCTTCAACGCGGTCGAGCGCCTCTGCTACGTCGGACGCCGAGGCATGGGCGCGTTGGAGTTCGCACCTATCCGTGGGCCGCGGATCTCACATAGCCAAGAGCTTCACATCGACAAGCTTGTCGAGCTCGCGTCTGATGTTCTCGCGCACCGCCAAGACCTCGTCGCTTCCTTGGCAAGAGGCGAGCGAGAGGAGGCGATGCGCGAAATCCTCGTTGTTGGTACCTCAGCAGGAGGGGCCCGCGCGAAGGCGGTTATCGCGTGGAACCCAGAAACCAACGCTGTTCGGTCTGGGCAGGTCGAGGCCCCATCCGGTTACGAGCATTGGCTCCTGAAGTTCGACGGCGTGGAAAACAACAAGGACAAAGACCGGCTGGCTGACCCGCGGGGCTACGGAGCAATCGAGTACGCATACTCAAAGATGGCTCGGGATGCTGGGATCGACATGACCGAATGTCGTCTCCTTGAAGAGAATGGCCGCCGGCACTTCATGACTCGGCGATTCGATCGCCTCGACGACGGCGGCAAAATTCACATGCAGTCCCTGGGCGCGCTGGGTCACTACGACTTCAACCAAGCCGGGGCCCACGCCTACGAGGAAGCATTCCTCGTCATCAGGCAGCTTGACTTGCCGCATGCCGCGCTTGAACAGATGTTTCGCCGGATGACTTTCAACGTGATCGCCCGCAACCAGGATGACCACGTGAAGAACATCGCATTCCTGATGGACCGAGCCGGGAAATGGCGGCTCGCGCCGGCATTTGACATGACCTATGCCTATCGGCCCGACAGCAAATGGACGGCCCAGCACCAAATGTCTCTAAACGGGAAGCGCGACAACTTCGCGCTCGAGGACTTCCGCGAGACGGGCGAGCGGGCGCTCCTAAAGCGCGGGCACGCCGAGCAAATCGTGCGGGAGGTACGCGACGTAGTGGCCCGATGGCCGGGCTACGCGGTGGACGCGCAGGTCGCAGAGGACCAAGCGGAGCGAATTGGAAGAACCTTGAGGCTGGACCTTCCTGTCGATTCCGTTCGGCCAGCCGCCTAGGCCGGGGCTCGTCCATCCGTTTGCACCGCTTGCGCTCGGGGGGCCGCGGTGGTTCACTTGCAACGCCGAAAATCGTGGTCTGGTCTGGCCCCCGGACCTTCTATCGAATGACTGGTCCCAGGAGGAACGTTGGCCGCTACCCAAACCGCTAAGGCGCCCAAGAGGAGGGCGAAGCAGTCCAAGGCGAACGGGGCGGAGCGAACGGCCACCGGACAGCCCTCTGCCGCGAATGCCTCCGGCGTCGAGCCGGCCGTGCTCGAGGAGATCCTCGACGCGCTCGTGGCGGCCCGGGACGGCGACTTCTCGAAGCGCCTCTCGCGGCGCCGCCGCGGCCTGCTGGGCGAGATTGGCGCGGCCTACAACGAGCTCGTGTCGATGAACGCTCGCATGGAGAAGGAGATGTCTCGCATGCGCCGCGTGATCGGGCGCGAGGGGCGCATGGACCAGCGCGCGTCGCTTGGCTCGGCGGGCGGCGGCTGGGAGTCGAGCGTCGAGTCGCTCAACGCCCTGATCGACGACCTTGTCCGCCCGACCACCGAGGTGGCCAGCGTGCTCGACGCCGTCGCCGACGGCGACCTCGACCGCAAGATGGCCCTCACGATCGAGGGCCAGCCGGTGAAGGGCGAGTTCCTGCGGATCGGCACGACGGTGAACACGATGGTCGACCAGCTCTCGTCGTTCGCGGACGAGGTCACGCGCGTGGCCCGCGAGGTGGGCACCGAGGGCAAGCTGGGCGGGCAGGCCGAGGTGAAGGGCGTTTCGGGAACCTGGCGCGACCTCACCGAGTCCGTGAACGGCATGGCCTCGAACCTCACGGGTCAGGTCCGCAACATCTCCCAGGTGGCTCAGGCGGTGGCCCGCGGCGACCTCACCCAGAAGATCACGGTCGAGGCCAAGGGCGAGGTTGCCGAGCTCGCGGACACGATGAACGAGATGACCGACACGCTCGCGATCTTCGCCGAGCAGGTCACGAGCGTCGCCCGCGAGGTGGGTACCGACGGCAAGCTCGGCGGTCAGGCCGAGGTGCCGAACGTCTCGGGCACCTGGAAGGACCTCACCGAGTCCGTGAACGGAATGGCGTCCAACCTCACGAGCCAGGTGCGCAACATCGCCCAGGTCATGACGGCGGTGGCCGGCGGCGACCTCACGCAGCGCATCACGGTGGACGTGAAGGGCGAGATCCTCGAGCTGAAGATCACCACCAACACCATGGTCGACCAGCTCTCCTCGTTCGCCGACGAGGTCACGCGCGTGGCCCGCGAGGTGGGCACCGACGGCAAGCTCGGCGGTCAGGCTGCCGTGCCGAACGTGGCCGGCACCTGGAAGGACCTCACCGACTCGGTGAACCTGATGGCGTCGAACCTCACGAGCCAGGTCCGCAACATCGCGCAGGTCACGACGGCGGTGGCCGAGGGCGACCTGTCGCAGAAGGTAACCGTGGACGTGAAGGGCGAGATCGCCGAGCTGAAGGGGACCGTGAACACCATGGTCGACCAGCTCTCCTCATTCGCGGACGAGGTCACGCGCGTGGCTCGCGAGGTCGGCACCGAGGGGATCCTCGGCGGGCAGGCCGAGGTGAAGGGCGTCTCCGGAACCTGGCGCGACCTCACGGAGTCCGTGAACTTCATGGCCTCGAACCTCACCGACCAGGTGCGGTCGATCGCCACGGTTTCGACCGCGGTCGCCGACGGCGACCTCTCGCAGAAGATCGCGGTCGAGGCCAAGGGCGAGGTGGCCGCGCTCGCGGACACGATCAACAAGATGGTCGACCGGCTGCGCTCGTTCGCCGCCGAGGTCACGCGAGTCGCGCGCGAGGTGGGTACCGAGGGCAAGCTGGGCGGCCAGGCCGAGGTGGAGGACGTGTCCGGCACCTGGCGCGGCCTCACCGAGAACGTCAACTCGATGGCGTCGAACCTGACGGATCAGGTCCGCAACATCGCCGAGGTCACGACCGCGGTCGCGAACGGCGACCTGTCCAAGAAGATCACGGTCGACGCCAAGGGCGAGATCCTGGAGCTGAAGGAGACCGTGAACACCATGGTCGACCAGCTCAACTCGTTCGCCGCCGAGGTCACGCGCGTGTCGAAGGAGGTCGGCACCGACGGCAAGCTGGGCGGCCAGGCCGAGGTGGAGGACGTGTCGGGCACCTGGCGCAGCCTCACGGAGTCGGTGAACTTCATGGCCTCGAACCTCACCGACCAGGTGCGCTCGATCGCTCAGGTGACCACGGCGGTCGCCAACGGCGACCTCTCGAAGAAGATCATCGTCGACGCCAAGGGCGAGATCCTCGAGCTGAAGAACACCATCAACACGATGGTCGACCAGCTCAACTCGTTCGCCGCCGAGGTCACGCGAGTGGCGAAGGAGGTCGGCACCGAGGGGGCGCTCGGCGGCCAGGCCGAGGTGGCCGGGGTGTCCGGCACCTGGCGCGGCCTCACCGAGTCGGTGAACTCGATGGCCACGAACCTCACCGACCAGGTCCGCAACATCTCGCAGGTCGCGCAGGCGGTTGCCCGCGGCGACCTGACCCAGAAGATCACCGTGGACGCCAAGGGCGAGATCCTCGAGCTGAAGGACACGCTCAACACGATGGTCGACCAGCTCTCGTCGTTCGCCGACGAGGTCACGCGAGTGGCCAAGGAGGTCGGCACCGAGGGCAAGCTCGGCGGTCAGGCCCAGGTCGAGGGCGTGTCCGGCACGTGGCGCGGGCTCACCGAGAACGTGAACCAGCTCGCCTCGAACCTCACCACCCAGGTGCGAGCGATCGCCGACGTGTCCACCGCCGTGACCCAGGGCGACCTCACCCGCTCGATCGCGGTGGAGGCCAGCGGAGAGGTCGCGGACCTCTCGGACAACATCAACCAGATGATCGCCAACCTGCGCGAGACCACTCGCCAGAACGAGGAGCAGGACTGGCTGAAGACGAACCTCGCCCGCATCTCGAGCCTGATGCAGGGCCAGCGCGACCTCGAGACGGTCACGCAGCTGATCATGTCCGAGCTCGCGCCCGCGGTGAGCGCGCAGCACGGGGCGTTCTTCCTCTCCGACCACGAGGAGGAGGGCGCCGACTACGAGCTGCGGCTGCTCGCGAGCTTCGGCTACACACGCCGCAAGCAGGTGGCGAACCGCTTCCGGCCGGGCGACGGAATCGTCGGCCAGGCGGCGCTCGAGAAGAAGCCGATCCTGATCACCGACCCGCCCGAGGACTACGTGCAGATCGCGTCCGGGCTCGGCAAGGGCAGGCCCACGAACATCATCGTGATTCCGGTCCTGTTCGAGGAGCAGGTGCTCGCCGTGATCGAGCTGGCGTCGTTCACGCCGTTCAGCGAGGTCATCCTCCAGTTCCTGGACCAGCTCACCGAGACGATCGGCGTGGTGCTCTCCACGATCATCGCCAACGTCCGCACCGAGCAGCTGCTCCAGCAGTCGCAGTCCCAGTCGCAGGAGCTCCAGGAGCAGTCGCAGGCGCTCCAGTCGCAGCAGGAGGAGCTGCAGGCCACGAACGAGGAGCTCCAGGAGAAGGCCGAGCAGCTCGAGCGCCAGAACCGCGACATCGAGATCAAGAACCGCGAGATCGAGATGGCCCGCAGCTCGCTGGAGGAGAAGGCGGAGCAGCTCGCGCTCAGCTCGAAGTACAAGTCCGAGTTCCTCGCGAACATGTCGCACGAGCTGCGCACGCCGCTGAACTCGCTCCTGATCCTGTCGAAGGTCCTGGCCTCGAACGAGGTCGGCAACCTGACGGCCAAGCAGGTGGACGCCGCCTCGACGATCCACAACGCGGGATCGGACCTGCTCGCGCTCATCAACGACATCCTCGACCTGTCCAAGGTCGAGGCGGGCAAGATGGACGTGCACGCCGGCCGCACCGAGTTGGAGGCCGTGCGCGACTACGTGGAGCGCTCGTTCAGGCCGATCGCAGAGGAGAAGGGACTCGAGTTCGGGATCGAACTGGCGCCCGGGGCGCCGGAGCAGCTCAACACCGACGAGCAGCGCCTCCAGCAGGTGCTGAAGAACCTGCTCTCGAACGCGTTCAAGTTCACGGAGAACGGCTCGGTTCGGTTGACGATCGCCTCGGCGCCCTCCGACATGCAGTTCGCGGGCGAGTTGCTCACCCGCGCGGAGAGCGTGATCGCCTTCTCGGTTTCCGACACGGGCATCGGCATCCCGCCGGACAAGCTGCGCCTCATCTTCGAGGCGTTCCAGCAGGCGGAGGGCTCGATCTCGAGGCGCTTCGGCGGTACCGGCCTCGGGCTCTCGATCAGCCGCGAGATCGCGCGCCTGCTCGGCGGGGAGATCCGGGCGGAGAGCGTGGCCGGCGAGGGCGCCACGTTCACGCTCTACCTCCCGAGCACCGCCCCGCCGACCATTCTGAGCGAGCCGGCCGAGGAGCCCAGCGCGCTGCAGGTCGCGGCCACCCAGTCGCGGCGGCGTGCGAGCGCGGCCGCGCTGCCCGATGCGCTCACGGATGACCGCTCGGATCTCCCGGCGGGCGAGCGCGTGGCGCTCGTCATGACGGAGGACCGCGACCTGGCCCGGAGCGCCGTCGATGTTGCGCACGAGCATGGCTTCCGCTGCCTGCTCGCCCTGCGTGGCGACGCCGGCCTGGCGCTCGTGCATGAGTTCATGCCCGAAGCGGTGATCGTGAGCAGGGAGCTGCCGCAGCTGAACGGCGAGGCCGTGCTCGACCACCTGAAGCGGCACCCCGAGACGCGTCACCTCCCGGTGTACGTGCTCGCGGAAGAGGGAGCGGAGCTGGACCTGCGCCAGGCGGGAGCGCTCGGCTGCTTGACCGAGCCGGTGACCGTGGAGTTGCTCGGCGGAGTGTTCGACGAGCTCGGGGAGTTCCTCGACCGCCGCACCCGCTCGGTGCTCGTGGTGGAGGACAACGAGCGCGAGCGCGACGCTCTCATCGATCTGATCGGCGGCGCGGATGTGGAGGTCGTGGGTGCTCCCTCACGCGAGCAGGCGATCGCCGAGCTCGACGGACGCCACTTCGATTGCGTTGTGCTCGACCTCGGGCTCGAGGACGGCAGCGGCTTCCAGCTGCTCGAGCGCATCAAGCGGGCGAAGCGCTTCCGCAACCTGCCGGTGATCGTGCACACCGGCAAGGAGCTCACGCCAAAGGAGGAGACTCGCCTCAAGCGCTACGCCCAGACGATCATCGTGAAGGACGCCCGCTCGCCGGAGCGCCTGCTCGACGAGACCTCGCTCTACCTGCACAGGGTGGAGGCGCGGCTGCCCGAGGAGAAGCGCCAGATGCTCGAGCGCCTGCACATGGCGGACGCCGTGTTCGAGGGCAAGAAGGTGCTGATCGTGGACGACGACGTGCGCAACGTGTTCGCGCTCACGAGCGTCTTCGAGCGGCGCGGAATGGAGGTCGTGTTTGCGGAGAACGGGCGCGAGGGGGTCGAGGCGCTCAAGTCGAACCCCGACGTCTCGCTCGTCCTGATGGACATCATGATGCCGGAGATGGATGGGTACGAGGCCACCCGCGCGGTGCGCGAGATGCCCGAGTTCCAACGCCTCCCGATCGTCGCACTGACGGCCAAGGCGATGAAGGGCGACCGCGAGAAGAGCATCGCCTCGGGCGCCTCCGACTACATCACGAAGCCCGTGGATGTTGACCAGCTGCTCTCGCTGATGAGGGTGTGGCTATACCGGTGACCGGCGTCCCAGCCGAGCTCGACGACATCGAGACCGGGCTCCTGCTGGAGGCGATCCACAAGCGCTACGGGTATGACTTTCGGGGCTACGCGCGCTCGTCGCTCGACCGTAGGCTGCGCCACCGCGCGCGCGACGAGAGCGTCATGACGCTCTCGCAGCTTCAGGGCCGCATCCTCCGCGACCCGCACGTGATGGCGCGGCTGCTGGACGACCTGACGGTCAGCGTCAGCGCGATGTTCCGCGATCCAGCGTTCTTCGCCGCGGTCCGGAACTTCGTGCTGCCCCGGCTGCGGACCTATCCGTACGTGCGGATCTGGAACGCCGGCTGTGCTCGCGGCGAGGAGCCGTGGTCGCTCGCGATCCTGCTGCACGAGGTCGGCCTGCTCGAGCGGGCGCGCATCTACGCCACCGACCTCAGTGAGGAGTCGCTCGAGCGTGCCAGCCTGGGCGTCTTTCCGCTCGCGAAGATGCAGGAGTACACGGCCGCTTACCTCGAGTCGGGAGGCGAGCGCGAGTTTTCCACCTACTACCGCGTGGACGGCGACCGTGTCCGCTTCGACCCGGCACTCGGCGCACGCTTCGTCTTCGCACGGCACAATCTGGCCACGGACGGGCCGTTCAACGAGTTCGACCTGATCGTCTGCCGTAACGTGCTGATCTACTTCGGGAAAGAGCTCCAGCAGCGCGCTCTCGACCTCTTCGACGACAGCCTCCACGGGCTTGGGATGCTCGGGCTGGGTCGCCAGGAGTCGCTCGTGGGCACACGCCAGGCTGCCCGCTTCGGCACGCTCGTGGAGGGCCAGAACCTGTTCCGGAAGCGGCCGGGATGAAGGGCCCGGGCGCCATCCTCGTAGTGGACGATCAGGCCGAGAGCCTCGTCGCGCTCCGGACCGTGCTCGAACCCCTCGGCCGCGAGGTGATCACCGCGACCTCCGGCGAGGACGCGCTCAAGCGTCTGCTGAATGACGACTTCGCCGTGATCGTGATGGACGTGCGCATGCCGGGACTCGACGGTTTCGAGACCGTCGAGCTGATCAAGCGCCGTGACCGCCACCAGGACACCGCCGTGATCTTCCTGACCGCGGGCGACGCGGACGCGGAGCAGATCACGCGTGGCTACTCCGCCGGCGCCGTGGACTACATCCTCAAGCCGGTGGATGCGGACGTGCTGCGCTCGAAGGTCGCCATGGTGCTCGAGCTCCAGCAGAAGAACGCCGAGCTGCGGGCGTCCGAGGAGCGCTTCCGCGCCGCGTTCGAGGGCGCCCCGATCGGGATGGGTCTCAGCACGGTCGATGGGCATTGGCTCGAGGTGAACGACGCCCTCTGCGACCTGCTCGGCCGGACCCAGGCGCAGCTGCTCGAGCAGCCGCTCTGGGAGCTTGCGCACCCCGCGGACCGCGAGCGGGAGCGCGACGCCGTGCGCCGCATGCTGCGCGACCGCCCGCTGTTCGCGCAGTCCGAGAAGCGCTTCATGCGCCAGGACGGCGAGGTGGTGCACGCGCTCGTGAGCGTGTCGCTCACCGCCGACGGCCACGACCGCCCACGGGGCTACGTCTGGCAGCTCGTCGACGTGACCGAGCAGCGCAGGGCGGAGGCCGAGCGTGCCGCGCGCGCCGAGGCCGAGGCCGTGGCCACGACGATCGGGAAGCTCCAGCAGGTCACGGAGGCGGCGCTCGAGCACCTCGAGCTGCGGGACCTGCTCGACGTGCTGGTGGAGCGGCTCGCCGAGGTGTTCGCCGCCGACATCGTGCGCATCCTGTTTCAGGACCGCGACGACCAGCGGCTCTACATCGTCGGTGCCGCCGCCGGGCTGGGTGCAGTTGAGCCAGAGACGCCGGTCGAGATCGGCGATGTGCTCGAGCAGGTGGTCTCGGCCAACCGACCGGTGACGCTTCAGGAGCTTCCGGAGGGCGCCGGGCTCGATCCGATGTTGACCGCCGCGGGCGTGGGCTCGCTGATGGCCTCGCCGATCGTGGTCCAGGGCCAGCAGGCGGGCGTGGTGGAGGTGGCCATGCGCTCACCGCGGCCGTTCACGCTCGAGGAGGAGAGCCTGCTGATCCTGATGGCGGACCGGGCCGGGCTCGCCATCGAGCATGCGCGCGCCTACGAGCGCGAGGTCTCGAACGTGGAGCACCTCCAGCGCAGCCTGCTGCCCGACCGGCTCCCCGATGTCGAGGGCATCCAGATCGCCGCGCGCTACATGCCGGGTGGCGCCGACGTTGGCGGGGACTGGTACGACGCGATCCCGCTCGAGGGCGGCCGGGTGGGCGTGGCCATGGGCGACGTGGTGGGCCATGGGATCGGAGCCGCTTCCCTGATGGGCCAGTTGCGCCACGCGACGCGCGCCTACGCACTCGAGGGCCATTCGCCCGCCGGAGTGCTCGACCGGCTCGACCGGCTGGTGCGCAGCCTCGAAGGCGGCCAGATGGCCACGCTGCTCTACCTGGTCGTCGAGCCGGATGCCGGCAGCGTGCACTTCGCGAGCGCCGGGCACGTGCCTCCGCTCGCGATCGGCCCGGACGGCGAAGCGAACTACCTCGAAAGCGCGCCGAACCCGCCGCTCGGCGTGTTCGAGAACTGACGGCCACGTGGAACTGTCGGCGGAGCTCGCCCCCGGCTCCACGATCGTCCTCTACACCGACGGGCTTGTCGAGGAGCGCGGTGTCTCGATCGACCAGGGCCTCGATGCCCTGCGGCTGGCAGCCATGCAGGACACCTGCCACCCGGACGAGCTCTGCAAGCGGCTGGTCGACGCGATGCTGGCCATCCACCCGGCGAACGACGACATCGCGGTCCTTGCGCTGCGGGCGATCCCCACGGCGCCACCGCCGCTCCACTTCGAGATGCCCTCGGACCCGAACCAGCTCGGAATGATGCGGCGCAAGCTGGGCCGCTGGCTGCGCGAGGCGGGCGCCAGCACCGAGGTGGTCGAGGTGGTGCAGATGGCATGCCACGAGGCCTGCTCCAACTCGATCGAGCACGGCTACTCGTTCGGCGACGGCAAGCTGAGCGTGGATGCCGAGATCGACAAGCGCGTGGTGGTCCTGACCATCCGCGACAAGGGCGGCTGGGTCGACCGGCCGGACGGCAACCTGCCCTACCGCGGCAACGGCCTGCCGCTGATGCAGGCGCTGATGGACTCCGTCGAGCTCACGCACGGAAACGGGGCGGGGACGGCGGTGCGGATGGCGCGATCGCTGTCCCCCGAGCGCGTGGCTGCCGCGGTCTGAGCCTCGGGCGCTTCTACCCTGCGGGGCGTGCTTCTTGAATCAATCGACTGGCTCGGCCATTCCGGCTTTCGCGTGACCGTCGGGCGCTCGGTCGTGTACATCGATCCCTACCGAGTCCCCGAGGACGCCCCGCAGGCCGACCTGATCCTCATCACCCACGGCCACTACGACCACTTCTCGCCGCAGGACGTCGAGCGGCTCTCGGGGCGCGACACCTGGCTGGTCGGGCCCGCCGCGGTGGCCGAGCGCGTGAGCGGGCAGGTGCACCGCATCGCTCCGGGGGAGATGCTGGATGACGAGCTCGTCCGCGGGGTGCACGTGAGCGCGGTCGCGGCCTACAACACCTCGAAGCGCAACGCGGACGGCAAGCCATTTCATCCGCGTGATGCGGGATGGGTGGGGTACGACATCAACGTCCGCGGCGAGCGGCTTTACCATTCGGGCGACACCGACGTGATTCCCGAGATGGACAGCGTCACGGGGGTCGACGTGGCCCTGCTGCCTGTGAGCGGCGTCTACGTCATGACCGCCCAGGAGGCTGCCGAGGCGGCTCGGCGGATACAGCCGCGCGTGGCCGTCCCGATGCACTGGGGCGAGCACCTGGGCACCGAAGAGGACGCACGAACGTTCCGAGATAAGGCTTCCGTGGAGGTACGGATCATGGAGAAGGCTCAGTGAGCATCGAGGCCAACCGCCAGCGCGCAGCGCTTCACCGGATCGCGGCCGACGAGCCCGAGCTCGCCGCGCGCCTGGTCCTGATGACGCTGCCGGCTGCGGCGGCGCAAATCTCAGGGACGCTCGCGTACCAGCTCGAAATCGACGAGCTGGGGAGCTACCGGATATCGGTGTCCGGTGGCCGCGCGCGCGTGGACGAGGCGAAGACGCCTGACGACTGCGACTTCCGGCTTCAGGCCGACGCGCGCACACTGATCGACCTCGTCACGGGTATCGCCGGCCCCCTCGGCCTGATGATGCGCGGGAGGCTCCGCATACGCGGCAAGCGCCGGCGCGCGCTGAAGCTCAGGCAGATGTCGTCCGGCGATCTCAGCATGGCCGACGTCGTGGACTCCGGCGGCACGCTGGAGCCCGACATCCTTTACCGCAGCCTCCCGTACCTGATCGACCGCGAGTGGACGATGGGGCACGACTTCACCGTTCGCTACGACGTGACCGGCGACGGCGGGGGCACCTGGTACGTGAGCGTGCTCGACGGCGAACCGCTCAAGGTCAGCAGGGAGCTGCCCGAGGGTCGCGCGGTGGCCGGAGCCGCCGACGTCTCCTTCGACACCTATCAGCGCATGGCCTCGGGCAAGCTGAGCCCGGCGCTGGCCATGCAGAACCAGCTCACCAAGATCGACGGCGAGATCCACCCGGTCACGCTGCTCGGGCGCTGGATCGCCCGCGCCCAGGGCACCGACGACGCCGAGCTCAAGCGCGAGCAGAAGCAGCGCGAGCTCCAGGAGCAGCGGGCGAACCTGTACGTCAACGGCGGCATGGGCGGCCCTGGCCAGGGCGACCCTGGCCACGACGCAGAGGGCGGCGCCCGGGACGGCGGCGGGCTGCTCGACTATCGCCAGCTCTACGCGCTCTGGGAGCGCCAGAACTGGAAGGCCACCGAGCTCGACTTCACGGTCGACAAGGAGCAGTGGGTGACCACGCCGCGCGAGGCGCAGGAGTCCACGATCTGGAGCCTCGGCTCGTTCTATGTCGGCGAGGAGCGGGTGACCGCCGACCTCGCGCCGTTCCTGCTTGCGGCGCCCACCGGCGAGATCGAGCTGTTCCTCGCCACCCAGCTCGTGGACGAGGCACGCCACGCCGCGTTCTTCGACCGCTTCGGCGCCGAGGTCATGTGCCTGTCGGCCGACGACTTCCGTGGCCGCATGCGCGAGGTCGAGAGGATCCTGCTCTCGCCGTGGCGCGAGGTGTTCGACGACGGGCTGCGCGACGTGGCGAAGCGCATCCAGGCGAAGCCGGACGACCTCGACCTGTTCGTCGAGGGCATCACCACCTACCACATGGTCGTCGAGGGCTTCCTGGCGGTCACCGGCCAGGCGCTGATCCGCGACTACATGGTCGAGCACTCGATGTACCCGGGCTTCTGCGAGGGCTTCGGACTCGTCGAGCGCGACGAGCACCGTCACGTGGCGTTCGGAGTGCGCTTCCTCCGCGACGCCATCGAGGAGGACCCTCGTCACCGCGCGACCGTTGAACGGGTTGTGCTGGAGCTGGCGCCGAAGGCCGCCTACGTGTTCGTGCCTCCCTACGTGAAGGACCCGTCCGAGTTCGTGTCCTACGGCTACACCTCACGCCAGATCTACGGGTTCGCCTACCGCACGCTGAAGCGCCGGATGAAGGTGCTCGGGATCGAGATCCCGCCACCGGAGGAGCTGCTACCAGGCCCGATCGAGGGCGTCGCGGCGCCGGCCACCGAGCCGGCGGCCAAGCGGGCTGCGCCGGCTAGCGATGCGGGGTCGAACGGCTCAGGCGATCTCGAGGCGGCGGCCACGAACTAGTCGGCCGCAGCGCCAGGCCCGCCATCAGCAGGCCGAGCCCCATCATCGCGAGGCCGGCCACCTCGAGACCGGTGCGGGGGAGGCCGCCGCGACTCGCCGCCGGCGTCCGTTTCGCCTCCGGTGCCGGGGACTTCGCCCCCGCTGTCGTCGGTGGTGGTGCCCTCATCCGTCTCGGTCTGGTCTGGGGGCTGCTCCTCGCCGCCGGGCGTGGTGGGTGTCGTTTCGGTCTGAGCGGCCTCGGCCTCGGGCAGGACCGTGGTCGGGGCGCTCGTCACCGGGAGCCACCGACACCGCCGCCGTCGTCGGTGGCGCCGGCGGGCGCGGCCACCAGCAGCAGCGAGAGGAGAGCGAAGAGAAGGAGGAGCGGGCGCTTTGAAGTCATGCTGCCCCGCTCTTCGATGTCCGCCCGCGTGCTCCTTGTTAGTGCACCGAACCCTGCGAGGGCTATGCTGGCCCCGCTTTGCGAAGTACTCGCGCCCTGCGAACCCTCGCGTGGGGCGCGGTGGCGGTCGGCGTCGCCACACCACTGGTCCGGCACAGGCTGCGGCTCCGGCCTCCGGTGGTGTCGGCGCTCTCATGGCCGGCCCCCGCCGCGCTCGCGCTCGCCGCTCCCCGCACTCCCGTGCGCGATGCGGCCATCTACGCCCTCCAGATGTGGGTGTACTTCGCGCACTTCGACATGCCGGACGACGACCCGGACGCGCTGCTCAAGAGGCTGAAGGTGACCTACCCGATCCGCTGCGACCGCGTGCTCGGCCTCGGAACGCTCCCCACGACCCGGCTTCAGCGAGCACTCGGGCGAGAGGGCCATGTCGGACCGCTCGAGTACACGCTGTCAGCGGTCCACTGGAGCTGGTTTCTCGTTCCCCACGGCACGCTGACGTACATCCTGATCCGCCACCGCGAGAAACTGCCGCGCTCCGCCGTGATGATGGCCGCGTGCTTCGACCTCGGCTGTGTGTTCTACTGGCTGGTGCCGACCGCCCCGCCCTGGTACGCCGGTGCGAACGGCCAGATGCCGCCGGTGCGCCGCATCATGGCCGAGGCGGGCGAGCGCTTCTGGAAGCGTCTCTGGCACCCGCTTTACCATTCCTTGTCAAGGCAACCCCTTCGCAGCCATGCCCTCCCTTCATTTCGGCACCTCAGTGATGGCCGCCCGGATCCTGTCGCAGGTCGGGAGGGGACACGCCACGGTGGGCTGGGCGTACGCGCTGACCTTGGGGTTCGGACTCGTGTACCTCGGCGAGCACTACGTGATCGACCTGCTCGCCGGGCTTGCGCTCGCCGAGGGAATCTGGTGGGTGGCACCGCACGTCGAACCGGCGCTCCGGATGATCGCCGCGGCCGTGCATCGACTGGAGCCGCAGGCCGGCTGATGGCGGCGGAGGAGCGCCGCCGCGTCCGCGAGCAGGGCGGTCGACCCGACGACGATTGGGATCGGCCCTCTGACGAGGAGCTGGCGCTCGAGGCCGCCGACGAGGAGGCCGCGGAGGCGAGGCGAGCAGACGAGCTCGAGGTAAGCCGCTTCCAGGCTCTCCTCCAGGACCGCCGCAAGATCGTGTCCGGCATCCTGCTCGTGCTGCTGCTCGTGGTGGCGATCTACGTGCTGTTCCCGAAGATCGTCGGCGCCGACGAGGCCGTGAGCAACCTCGACGAGGCGAAGTGGTACTGGGTCCTCGTCGCGATCGGCTTCAACGTGCTCGCGTTCGCGCGCCTACGTTGCGCTGTTCCGCGGCGATTCTCGGCGGCACGCGCGACGACGAGGTCCACCGGCGCCTCGACCTGCGGGCCTCGTACCAGATCACCATGGCCGGCCTGGCCGCCACGCGCATCTTCTCGGCCGCCGGAGCGGGTGGGATCGTGCTCACGTACTGGGCGCTTCGCAAGGCGGGCATGCCGCGCCGGCGGGCGGCCTGCCGGATGGTCGCATTCCTCGTGCTGACCTACTTCGTCTACCTCGCCGCGCTGGTGATCTTCGGGGTGCTGCTGAGGACGTCCGTGCTGCCCGGGCCGGCGCCGCTCGGCGGGAACGGTCGTGCCCGCCGCCATCTCGGGCGGGCTGATCATCCTGTTCGGGCTGATCGCGCTGATCCCGCAGGACTTCGAGCGGCGCATCCAGCACTACGCCGGCGGGTACCGGCGCACGCGCTACCTCGCAGCGCATCGCGAAGGGGCCGGCCACGCTCGCCACCGGTGTGCGCACCGCGATCGCGTACATCCGGCACCCGTGGCGCGGCCTGCTGGCGGTCGGCGGGGCGGTGGGGTTCTGGGCGGCGAACATCGGCGTGCTCTGGGCGAGCTTCGAGGCATTCGGCGGCGAAGTCCCGTTCGCGGTGCTCGTGCAGGGCTTCTTCGTCGGGATGGCCGCGAACCTGATCCCGTCGCCTGCCGGCGGCGTTGGCGCCGTCGATGCGGGCATGATTGGGGCATTCTCGATCTTCGGGATCGACAACTCGGTGGTGTTCCCGGCGGTGCTCACGTATCGCGTGATCGCGTTCTGGCTGCCGATCCCGCCCGGGATCGTGGCGTTCGTGCAGCTGCGGAAGACGGTGGCGGAGTGGGAGCGCGAGCGATCGGCGAGGCAGAAGGCCGCCAGGACGACTACACTTCAGAAAGTGAAGTATTGAGCGTGGGGATGGAATGAGCGTGGAGATCAAGGACATCGAGGACGTCGTCATCGTCGGCAGCGGGCCCGCCGGGTACACCGCCGCGCTGTACACATCGCGCGCGGACCTGGAGCCGCTCGTGGTCGAGGGCTTCGCCTGGGGCGGCCTGCTCCAGCAGACGACCGACGTCGAGAACTACCCGGGCTACCCCGAGGGCGTCATGGGCCCGGAGATGATGCAGAACTTCCGCGACCAGGCGGAGCGCTTCGGCACCCGCTTCATCACGGACGACGCCACGAAGATCGAGCTCAGCTCGAACGAGGGGGCATGCACGTGGTTCACGTGGGCGACCAGGAGATCAGGGCGCGCGCCGTGATCCTCGCCATGGGAGCCGAGCCGAAGAAGCTCGGCGTGCCGGGCGAGGACGAGCTGGCAGCGCGCGGCGTCTCGTACTGCGCCACCTGCGACGCGGCGTTCCACCGCGACGCGCAGACACGCTCGTGGTCGGCGGCGGCGACACCGCCATGGAGGACGCCACCTTCCTGTCGAAGTTCGCCGGCAAGGTCAGCGTCGTGCACCGGCGTCCGGAGTTCCGGGCCTCGGCGATCATGCTCGACCGCGCCCGCGACACGGAGAACATCGAGCTGGTCACGCCGTACGTGGTGCAGAGCTTCGAGGCCGGCGACAACGGCTCGCTCGGGAAGGCCGTGCTCGAGAACACCGAGGACGGCTCGACGAAGGACCTCCCGATCACCGGCGCCTTCGTGGCCATCGGCCACAAGCCGAACTCGCACCTGGTCGAGGGGCAGCTCGACCTGGACGACGAGGGCTACGTGCTCGTCGACGGGCGCTCCACGAAGACGAAGCGGCCGGGCGTGTTCGCCGCGGGCGACCTCACCGACCGCGTCTACCGCCAGGCGGTCACCGCCGCCGGCACCGGCTGTATGGCCGCGCTCGACGCCGAGGCGTACCTGCGCGACACCCCGATCGACCCGGAGGCCCACTGGGCCCCCGAGCCCGACCGGGTGGAGAGGTCGCGGAGCCGGTCGGGCCGCGGCGAAGTCGGCCGCCGGCTAGTTGCCCGACCTGGACCAACTGGGCGCGCCAGCAGAGGTGCGCCCCGGAGCGATCGGAGACGCCGCGCTCCGAGGACGAGCTGGTCCGGGCGGTCACGGGCGCCGGCCGCGTGAAGGTGGCCGGCTCGGGCCACTCGTTCACCGACATCGCGTGCACCGACGGCGTGATGATCGACATGTCGGCGATGCGGCGGGTGCTCGCGGTCGAGGGCCGCGAGGTGACCGTGGAGGCCGGCATCACCCTGCACGACCTCGGGGAGGAGCTGCGCGCCCGCGGGCTCGCGATGGAGAACCAGGGCGACGTGGACCCACAGACGCTGGCGGGCGCGATCTCCACCGCCACCCACGGCACCGGCGGCCGCTTCGGGAACCTCTCCTCGCAGGTCACGGGCGTGCGGCTGGTGACCGGGGCGGGCGAGCTGGTCGACCTGCGCGAGGGCGACGAGCTGCGCGCCGCCCGCGTGAGCCTCGGCGCGCTCGGCGCCATCTCGGCGGTGACGCTCCGCTGCGTGCCCGCCTTCACCATCCACCGGATCGACGAGCCGCGTCCGCTCGACGAGGTGCTCCCGCGGCTGGACGAGCTGGTGGACTCGCACGACCACTGGGAGGCGTTCGTGATGCCCTACACGCGCGCGGGCTCTCACGCTCACCTCGCGAGCGGACCGACGCGCGCCCCGCGCCCGCCCGGGAGGGCCGCCGCCTTCCTCCACGACGTGGTCCTCGAGAACGCCGTGCTCGGCCTCTTCTGCCGGCTCGGGCCGCCGCTTCCCCGGGCTGATCCCGCGTGCTGAACCGCCGGCTGGCCGGGCTGATGGGCCGCTCCGAGCACCTGGACGCGAGCAACCGCGTCTACGCCAACACGCGGCTCGTCCGCTTCACGGAGATGGAGTACGCCATCCCGCGCGAGCGCGCCGCCGAGGCGCTCGAGCGAGTGCTTGCGCTGATCGAGCGGCGGCGGCTGCCGATCGGCTTCCCGATCGAGCTGCGCGTGGTGGCGCCGCGACGACGCCCTGCTGTCGACCGCCTACGAGCGCCCGACGGCGTACATCGCGGTGCACCAGTACGTTGGCATGGAGTTCGAGACCTACTTCCGCGCCGTGGAGGCGATCATGGACGAGTACGGCGGGCGGCCGCACTGGGGCAAGCGCCACTACCAGACCGAGGCCACGCTGCGCCCGCGCTACCCCGAGTGGGACCGCTTCGCGGCGATCCGCGACCGCTTCGACCCCGAGCGCAGGTTCGAGAACGACTACCTGAGGCGGGTGCTCGGGTGACGGCGACGCCTGCTACTGGCATCCCGGGCTCCCACGCGGTGCGCACCGGCGAGCTGATGCTGGAGTACAAGGGGATCGAGTTCCGCCGCGTGAACTTCCCGCCTGGCAGTCACCGGGTGATCGTGCGGCTGCTCGGCTTCCCGGGTGACCGGGTTCCGGCGGTGAAGTTCGAGGACGGGCGACGCGCCCAGGGCACGCGCGAGCTGCCGCGCGTGCTCGACGAGCTCGTGCCCGAGCCGCGCCTCGTGTCCGACGACCCGCGTGCGCTCGAGGCCGAGCGCTGGGCCGACGACGTGCTTCAGCAGTGGGCGCGGCGGATGGTCTCCTCCACCGGCTCGCGCAATCCCGACGCCCTCGCCGGGCGCGGCGCCGGCGGCAGGCTCGGAGCGCTGCTCACCCCGTACGAGCGCCCCCGGCGCGTGGTCGCGCGCATGGTCCTGGTGGCGTTCCGCGTGACCAAGGAGCAGCTGCGGGACGATCGCGAGCGGACCGGCGAGATCCTCGACCGGGTGGACGCCTGGATCGCGCGAGGGCGTGCTGAACGGCGAGCGCCTGCACTCTGCCGACTTCGCGATCGCCTCGAGCCTCGCGCTCGCGGAGTACATCCTCGCCGCTCCAGCCGGAGCTTCGGCGCAGGCCGCTGTGGGGACTGCTCGAGCGGGTCTTCAGCGGCAGCGGCGCAGCACGCGATCGAGCGTGAGCTTGCGGCCGTCCTCGGTCTCCGCGAGCACGCGGAGGCGGAAGCGGCCGCGCCGGTGGATCCGCTTGCGCGGGACCGTGCCGATCAGGAGCGTCGGGCCGGCCCGGCTGACCACGGGCCGTCGGGAAGTTGAGCAGCCGCTCGACGCGGCGCCGGCCCACGATCACGTCCGCGTGCATCAGCCGCGCCCGCTTCGACCCGCGCACCTGCACACGCAGGTCGTGCCTGAAGCAGCCGCGCACCGGCCTGCCGCCTGAGCGGACCGAGAGCGTGAGGTGCGGGCGCGCGAGGCAGTCCGACCCCGACGCAGGAGGTGAGCTCGCGGAGCCGCACGGCCAGGTCGCGCTGCACCTTGGCGTAGCGCGCGTGGCCGTCCAGGCTCTGGAGCTGGTACGGGTCCTCCTCGAGGTCGTAGAGCTCGTACTCGCCCGTGGTGCGGTGCTCGATGTAGAGGTAGCGGTACGTGCGAATGCCGCGGTAGGTCGGCACGCCGTTGGCGCCGTTGCCGTTCTCGATCAGGATGTCGCGGCCCCATTCCGCGCCGGGGTCGGCGAGCAGCTCGAGCAGCGAGCGGCCGTCCTGCACGCGGCCCGGCGAGCGACGTCGGTGGCGTCGAGGATCGTGGAGGTCACGTCCGATGTTGGCCACGAGCCGACGGTCCACGCGCGTCGCGCGGCACGCCCGGGCCGCGCATCACCATCGGCACCCGGATCGACTCCTCGTAGGGCAGCACCTTCTCGGCCAGGGCGCGGTGCTCGCCGTGCATGAACCCGTTGTCGGACATGAAGACGATCAGCGTGTTCTCGAGCTCGCCGTTGCGGCGCAGTGCCTCGACGATCTGCGCCACGCCCTCGTCGACCGCCATCAGCGACTCGATCTCCTGGCGCCAGTTCTCCTCGACTCCGGCCGCGAACTCGGGCGACAGGCGCGGCCGGTCTGCCACCACCTGCGGCTTGTCGTACATGTTCCGCTCGTTGAAGTTCGGGTGGCGCGGCATCCGCACGCCGGCATAGGCGTCGCGGTGCCGGGGCGCCGGCGAGGGCGTGCCCGGCCGGCGCGGGTCGTCCGGGTCGCGCGGGCCGCCGCGGTGCGGGGCGGTGTACCAGAGCGACAGGTAGAAGGGGCGATCGCCGGGCGACGCTTCGTCGATCAGCTCCACGCCGCGGCGGGTCTGGAAGTCGGTCAGGTACTCGCCGGGGTGTGCGGCGTCGGGATAGGTCTGAAGCACGCCGTCGTCGAACGCCTTCCAGGTCACGTAGTTGAACGCGGCCGAGTGCGGCTGCCCCTCCCAGTCGGTCCAGCCGGGCGGGATGCCGTACTTCGCCTCGTAGCCGTTCAGGTAGCGGCCCACGTGCATGGTGCGATAGCCGGCGTTCTGCAGCCAGACCGGCAGCGTGTTCGTGCTGTCGAGCTGGATGAAGCCGCCGAAGGGCGGGTTGTTGTGGAGCACGCCGTGGTTGTGGGCGTACTGCCCGGTCAGGTTCGTGGCGCGCGACGGGCAGCAGAGCGGGAAGCTGTCGATCGCCTGGTCGAATTTGGTGCCCTCGCCGGCCAGCAGCGCGTTCACGTGCTGCATGGTCGAGAGCGAGGCCGCGGTCTGGTCGTCGGTCATGATCACGACCACGTTCTCGCGGGCGAGCGCGGGAGCGGCGAGCGCCAGCGAGGCCAGCGCGCCGGCGAGAACGGCTAGAGCTCGCAGCGCCCTTCGCCGCGGTACGTGGGCACCTCGTCGGCTATTGCGCCGCCGCGCACCAGATAGAGGGTGTTGAAACGCTCGCAAAGCTCCCCGGCCTTCGCATGGCGCAGATAGACGTTCGCGCCGATTTGCAGGCTAGCGGCGGCAGACCCCAGTACGGGAGTTTGCACCTCGCCTGCCCCTTCCAGGGGGTCAACACGAAGCCCGCGCGGGAGGTGCGGTGCGGGCAGGCGATCGCGGCCCGCCGCGCCGGATGCGTGGTAGCCGCCGCCCAGGAGCGTGGCCATGGAGCCGCTCGGCTTGCGTACCACGGGCATGGCGAACATCGCCGCCGGAGTCAGGCTGAAGGAGGAATAGCGGTCGAACAGGGTCGGCGCGTAGAAGCCGGACCCGGCCGTGATCTCCGTGATCACGTCCTCCCGCCGGGTGGTGTGGATGCTCCCGGTGCCGCCGCCGTTCACGAGCGGGAGCGGCGCCACCTCGCTCACCGCCGCCACCACGGCGGCGCGGCGCTCCGCGATCTCGCCGGCCGAGAGGCGCTTGATCTGCCGGATCAGCGGCGCCTGGACCCGCTTTCCGAGCGGGCTGTCCCCGAGGCCGGCGATGTGAGCCTCGTAGCCCATCAGGCCCGCCAGCTCGAGACCGGGGCGCCGCACGATCTCGTGCGCCAGCGCGCGCGCCTGCTCGGGCGTGCGGATCGGCGAGCGCTTCACCCCGATCTTCAGCCGGCCGCCGAGCGGCCACCAGCTCACGTCGAGGTCGATGCAGACCCTCACCGGGCGGGCGGCCCGTCCCACGGCGCTCTCGATCAGGTCGAGGTGCGCCACCGAGTCGACCATGAGGATCGGCGGCCGCTCGCTGTCCAGCTGGCCGAGCTCGGCGAGCGCGCCGCGGTGGGCGGTGGGATAGGCCAGCAGGAGGTCGTCGAAGCCGTGCTCGTGCAGCCAGAGCGACTCGGGCAGCGTGAACGTCATCAGGCCCCGGAAGCCCGGATCCTCGAGGATCGACGCGAGCAGCCGCCGGCAGCGCACCGACTTGCTCGCCACCCGGATCGGCGTGCCCTGCCGCGCGGTCGAGCATCTCGCGGGCGTTCGACCACATCGCGTCGAGATCCACGAACGCAAAGGGCGCGTCCACGTCGGCGAAGATGCGCTCGAGCTCCTCGTAGCTGCGCTCGCGCGCCTCGTGTACGGTCCCGCGCCATGCTGCGGCTCGACCGTATACATCCGACGCTGCTCGTGCTGGCCGGGATCGCGTCGGTGCAGTTCGGCGCGGCGATCGCGAAGTCGCTGTTCGACGAGGTGGGCCCGGGCGGCACCGTCTTCCTGAGGGTGCTGTTCGCCGCGCTCGTGCTGGCCGCGTTCTGGCGCCCCGCCGTACGCGGGCTCTCGCGCTCCGACTGGCGCCTGATCGCAGTCTTCGGGCTGACGCTCGCGGCGATGAACCTCGCCTTCTACGAGTCGCTCGACCGCATCCCGCTCGGCGTGGCGGTGACGATCGAGTTCGTGGGCCCGCTCGGCGTGGCGATCGCCGGTTCGCGGCGCGCGCTCGACCTCGCCTGGGTCGCGCTTGCGGCTGCGGGGATCGTCCTGCTCGACGGACTTCGGGAGCGCCGACCTCGACGGGCTCGGCGTGGCGCTGGCTCTGCTGGCGGGCGGCTTCTGGGCCGCCTACATCCTGCTGAGCGTGCGCGTGGGGCAGCCGCTTCTCCGGCGGGAACGGCCTCGCGCTCGCGATGGCGGTGGGCGCGGTGATGCTGGTGCCGGTGGGAGTGGCCGACGCCGGGGGCCGAGCTGCTGGTGCCCTGGATACTCGCGGCGGCGCTCGGCGTGGCGATCCTGTCCTCGGCGATTCCCTACACGCTCGAGATGGAGGCGCTGCGGCGGCTGCCGGCGGGGGTCTTCGGGGTGATGATGAGCATCGAGCCGGCGGTGGCGGCCCTCGCCGGCTTCATCCTGCTCGACGAGGGCCTTGCCACACGCGAGCTGGTCGCGATCCTGCTCGTGGTGGCGGCCAGTGCCGGAGCGGCACGCAATGCGCACGTGCCGCCGCGGGACGCCTGAGTGCGTCTACGCCAGTGCCGGGGGCTTGTCCTCCTGGCTCTCAGCCGGCTCGGCCGTGATGGCCGGCCGGACGGGGAGGAGGTCGAACATGCTGAGCGGCTGGCCACAGGCGTTGCACCAGGTAACGCGTGAGGCGCCGTCCACGTCGACCACTTCGTCGCAATTGGGACATAGGTAGTGGGCCATGTCCAGAATTGTCGACTACGATCGGCCAATCGTCCAATGGGGTGAGGACCCCATAGACGAAAGGATGGGGTCTCGACCCTAGTCGTAAGCGTGGATCTGGCGCTTCACGAGGTTCGCCAGCTGGCCGAGCGCGATGTTGGCGTCGGTCGAGGTGGAGCCCCCAGGTGTCGTCGGGTGAGGGCGTGAACGCGTGGGCGCCGCGGAGCGGCCTCACCTGGAGCACGCTCGCACCGCCGGCCCTGGAGCACCTTCCCGCTGTAGGAGTCCGGGAAGCGGGCCCAGGCCGTCTTGGGGCGTGGGAGGTCGCCGATCGCGAGGTTCGCCGCGGCGCCGATCACGCTCTCGGCGAACGGGGCGCTCGGGTAGATCGGCGTGAGCTTTGCGGAGCCGCCACCCAGTGCGGCGGGGTTCGTGCACAGGATCTCCAGGCCCGGCTGGGTCGTGCGGCCGAAGATCGCGTTCGCGGGAACCGGCTCGTTGAATGCCGAGAAGGCGACGACGCAGCCGGTCTGGCCGGCGCGACGGCAGGCGCGGACTCGCTTGAAGTCGCCACCTCGGTCGCTGCCCTTCGCGCACCGTGACGTTGCCGCCGAGCAGCACGCGCCGACACGAGCCGCCGTCGTGCGGAGGCCTTCGGCTCGATCTCCTCGCGGATCAGCCGCCGCAGCACGAAGGTGCCCTGCGAGTGGCTGATCAGGACCACGCCGCGGCCGTGGTTGAAGCGCTCAGGTACGTGCGCCAGGCCTCGACCACGTCGTCGTAGCCCTGCTCGCGCATCTCGCTCGTGACCGTGTCGGGGTGGAGCAGGCCCTGAACGGTGACCTGGCGGTAGACGGGCGCGAAGACGCGGCAGTCGCGCGAGTAACGCGCGGCCTGGTAGAGCGCGATCGAGCGCAGGACGTCGTCCACCACCTGGGTGGCCTGCGGCTGCTTCTGGTCGCTCACCGTGGGATACACGTAGAAGCAGTCCGCACGCCGCCGCTTGGCGCGCTGCACGCGCTCCACGCCGAGGCGCTTGCTCTTGGGCGAGAAGTTCGTCGTGGTGAGGCTCGGCTCGCACGGATTCGCCCTCTGGCCGGGCTTGCAGAGCCAGACGACCTTGGCCTCGGCGCTCGCAGGAAGGAGGACGAAGGCGAGCAGGGCGAGGATGGCCGCTGCCAGCGGCCTGCGCAAGTCCATGCCGCGATCCTAGGGCGACGGCGCCTGGGCGCGAATCTGTCCTGCTTTCCCGGGCATATCGACAGCTCCGTGAGATGCAGTGACGGGCAGGCCCCTCAGTGCTGTCGGTGTCGCGCGCGTCACCGCAGGTACACGGGGTTCGACAGGATCCAGGTGCGCTCGCGGCCCTTCGAGTCACGCCGCGCCTCGACGCGGTAGACGCCGGGCTGCTCGACCTCCGCGTCCAGCGACGTGCCCTCGGCTCGAGGCGATCTCGGCGCCGTCGCGGAGCAGCCGCAGCCGGGCGGCGAGCGGGGTGCGGACCCGCAGCGTGCGCCGGCCGGCCGGCGCCTCGCCGCCCATCGGCACGTCGTCGGCCTCGAAGCGGAACCCGCTCGCGGGGGCCACCGAGTCGACGGCGATGTAGCAGCGGCCCGCGCGCAGCGCGTCGAACACGAGCTCGCGGTCGCGCTCGAGCTCGCGCGCCGGCGGCTCGCTCGCAGAGAACGTGCGTGCGGATGTAGCGGAAGCTGCGGTGGTAGGCCATCACGCGCACGGGCACAACGGGCCCGATCCGCTTCCCGAACTGGTGCGCGTCGAGGCCGCCGATCGCCACGACGCGGCGCTCGCGGCAGAGCTCGTCCCAGCGGCGCATGTTGCGCTCGGGGGGATGGTCGAGCATGCGTCCTGGCGCGGCCAGGAAGCGGATCAGCTGGGCGATGCTGGAGATGCGCTCGCCGGTGTCGTTGGCGAAGCTCCACAGCTCGATGCCGTGAAGGGCGTCGCAGTCGAGCCCGCCGAACGGCATGCCGGGCCGCTTGAAGCGCACCGAGCCCTCCGAGAACGGGTGCGCGGCGAAGCCGAAGCCGCCCGCGTCGCGCACCGCCCGGGCGATCCCGCACGCGTCGAGGCCGCGATGGCGGGTGTGCTCGTCGGTGCCGAACGCCAGGTAGTGGTCCTTGCCGAGCGGCGAGACCTCCTCGCCAGCGAGCAGGAGCACGTCGCCGTACCAGCCCTCCTCGCCGCGCCGCTTCGCCTCGAGCGTGTCGTGGTCGGTGAGCAGCACCACGTCGGCCCTCGCGCGCGCGGCCGCGCGCGCGATCTCGGGCACGGTTCCCGTCCCGTCCGAGTGGGTCGAATGCAGGTGGACCACGCAGGCGAGGTCGTGCATATCCGTAACTTCGCGGATCTGGCCGGGTTTGCGCAGACATGAGGGCAATCGGGCTGGCCATCCTCGCACTGGCGCTGTTCGCGCCGTCAGCGCCGGCTGCCGTCATTGAGATCGAGGAGCACTTCTGCGGCTGCGACCCGAGCTCCGGTGACGAGGACACCAAGGAGCTCATCGTGCGTGCCGCGCCCGGTGAGCCGAACCGGATCTCGGTACGCGTGGAGCCGGGCCGGGTCGTGATCGAGGACCTCGGCGCGCCGCTCACTGGTAGCTGCGACCCGGTGAGTCCCGGAAACCGCATCTGCCGCGGCTCGTACGACCGGATCCACGTAGACCTCGGCGACGGGGACGACCAGATCGACTTGCGAGATCTGGGCGGGTCAGTGGACGGAGGGCCCGGTGACGACGACATCGTGGTCGCCGGGCCCCCGTTCCAACTTCTGGGCGGCGCCGGTGCCGACCTGCTCGACGCGCGGCTGGCGCCGGGAAGCGGTATCTCCTACAGGGATCACACGGCGGACGTGGCCGTTCGCCTGAACGGGCTGGCGGACGACGGCGCGGCTGGGGAGGGCGACAATGTGCTCGGCTCGCTTGGCAGCGTCGAAGGAGGGTCCGGGAACGACACGCTCGAATCCGGGGCGGACGCCGCGTCGCTCGCCGGTGGAGCGGGCAACGACACGCTGGTGGGCAGCCCCGAGGGCGAGTCGCTCCTCGGCCAGGCTGGTGACGACGACATCTCGGGCGGAGGCGGCAACGACAGTCTCTCGGGCGGAGAGGGCGCGGATCTGCTCGCCGGTGGTCCGGGGCACGACGAGGCGAGCTACGCCGGTGTCGCGCGACCGCTTCGGCTCAGCATCGGCGACGGACCGGGCGATGGCGCGGCGGGCGAGAACGACGACATCCTGGCCGACGTCGAGGACCTGATCGGCGGCCCGCGCGCGGACGTGATGATCGGAACCGCCGAGGCCAACCGGCTGGTGGGCCTGGGCGGCGCCGACAGGATGGTCGGGGGCGAGGGGGCGGACAGGCTCGAGGGCGCGAACGACGGCGACCGGCTGGACGCGGGTCCCGGCCCCGACACCGTGCTGGCCGGGGCGCGCGACCGTCTGCTGCTCGACGACGGCGAGCGCGACAAGGCGGACTGTCGCTCGAGCGCGCCTGTGATCCAAGCCGACTCGCTCGACACCTTCAAGAGGTGCGCACCGTTGGTGAGGATGCGGCCGCTGGGCCGGCCGCGTGCCGGCCAGCCGGTCCGGATAGCGCTGAGGTGCCCGCGCCCCACCGCTGTTCGCTGCCGCGGACACTTCTTCGTTCGCATGTACTCCGCCCGCCGCAGGCCCCGCAGGCTCTCGCGGACGGTTCGGTTCGGGCCGATCCGCCCCGGGGGTCGCGTCGTTCTGACCGTGCGGCTTTCGCGAGCGCTCGACCCGGCTTCGCTGATCCGGTTGATCGGTGTAAGCGTCCGGCGCGGCGACGGTCGGAGCACGACGAAGTTCTTCGGAGGGTTCTAGGCCGCTGCGCGGCTACCCGCAGGCGCCTGTGGGTAACGTTGCTGGAGTGAGCGATTCAGACACCTTCGGCGCCCGTTCGACCCTCGAGGTCGGCGGCGAGTCGTACGAGATCTTCCGGCTTGACGCCCTTCAGGAGAAGTACGACGTGGCGCGCCTGCCGTACGCGCTGAAGGTGCTGCTCGAGAACCTGATCCGCAACGGCGAGGACGAGGGCGCCGAGGCTGTTGCCAAATGGGGAGCCGGGGACGAACCGTCCCAGGAGATCGCCTACCGGCCGGCGCGCGTTCTGATGCAGGACTTCACCGGAGTGCCCGCGATCGTGGACCTCGCCGCCATGCGCGACGCGATGGAGGACCTCGGAGGGGACGCTTCGAAGATCAACCCGCTGGTGCCGGTGGAGCTGGTGATCGACCACTCGATCCAGGTGGACGTGTTCGCCGAGCGGCTCGCGTTCCAGCGCAACGCCGAGTTCGAGTTCGAGCGCAACAAGGAGCGCTACGCCTTCCTGCGCTGGGGACAGAAGGCGTTCGACAACTTCTCGGTGGTTCCGCCCAACACCGGCATCTGCCACCAGGTGAACCTCGAGTACCTGGCGCGCGTGGTGGAGTCGCGCGACGGCCAGGCGTTCCCGGACACGCTGGTCGGGACGGACTCGCACACGACGATGGTGAACGGCCTTGGCGTGCTCGGTTGGGGCGTGGGCGGTATCGAGGCCGAGGCCGCGATGCTGGGCCAGCCGGTCTCGATGCTGGTTCCGCAGGTGGTGGGCTTCAGGCTCACCGGCGAGCTGCCGGAGGGCGCGACCGCCACGGATCTCGTGCTCACAGTCACCGAGATGCTGCGCGAGCGCGGCGTGGTCAGCAAGTTCGTGGAGTTCTACGGCGCCGGGCTGCCGAACCTGCCGCTTGCCGACCGCGCGACGATCGGGAACATGTCACCGGAGATGGGCGCCACCTGCGCGATCTTCCCGGTCGACGCGGAGACGCTCCGCTACCTCGAGTTCTCGGGCCGCCCGCCGGAGCGCATCGAGCTCGTCGAGGCGTACTGCCGCGAGCAGGGTCTCTTCCACGACGAGGACTCAGACGAGGCCACCTACTCGGACACGCTCGAGCTCGACCTTGGCGACGTGGAGCCCTCGCTCGCCGGCCCGAAGCGCCCGCAGGACCGGGTGGCGCTCGTGGACGCGGCCACGGACTTCCGGGCCGAGCTCGAGGCGTACACCGGCCACGAGACGCCGACCGGCTACGACGAGGCGCTCGACGAGTCGTTCCCCTCGAGCGACCCGCCCACGAACAACGGCGGCGGCGAGTCGCCCAAGGTCGGGCACAGCCACCCGCGGGCGGGCACCGCGGTGGCCGAGCGCGAGGAGGGCTTTGGGCACGGGTCCGTGGTCATCGCCGCCATCACGAGCTGCACGAACACGTCGAACCCGTCGGTGATGATCGGCGCCGGCCTGCTCGCCAAGAAGGCCGTCGAGGCCGGGCTCGAGCGCATGCCATGGGTGAAGACATCGCTCGCTCCGGGCTCCAAGGTCGTGACGGAGTACCTCGAGCGCGCCGACCTGATCGAGCCGCTGTCGAAGCTCGGCTTCGATCTGGTCGGGTACGGCTGCACCACCTGCATCGGGAACTCGGGGCCACTGCCAGAGGAGGTCTCAAAGGAGATCGAGGAGCGTGACCTCGTGGTGGCGAGCGTGCTGTCCGGCAACCGCAACTTCGAGGGCCGCATCCACCCCGAGGTGAAGATGAACTACCTCGCGTCGCCGCCGCTCTGCGTGGCCTACGCGCTGGCCGGCCGGATGGACCTCGACATCGTGAACGAGCCGCTCCAGAACGATGTCTACCTGCGCGACATCTGGCCCACGCAGCAGGAGGTCAACGAGACCATCGAGAGCGCCATCGAGTCGGACATGTTCCGGCGCTCCTACGGCGACGCGCTGTTCGAGGGCGACGACAACTGGAAGGCGCTCGAGATCCCAGAGGGCGACCGCTACGCCTGGGACGACGAGTCCACCTACGTGAAGCAGCCGCCCTACTTCGAGGACATGCCGGCGGAGGCGCCGGAGGGCTTCGAGCAGATCGAGGGCGCGCGGGTGATCGCCGTGCTGGGCGACAGCGTGACCACCGACCACATCTCCCCGGCCGGCGCGATCAAGAAGGACTCACCCGCGGGCGAGTACCTGATCGACCACGGGGTGGAGGCGCGCGAGTTCAACTCCTACGGCTCGCGCCGCGGCAACCACGAGGTGATGATGCGCGGCACCTTCGCCAACATCCGCCTGCGCAACCAGCTCGCACCGGACACCGAGGGTGGCTTCACGAAGAAGGATGGCGAGGTCAAGCCGATCTACGACGCGGCGGTGGAGTACCACGAGGAGGGCACGCCCCTCTGCGTGATCGCCGGGAAGGAGTACGGCTCCGGCTCCTCGCGTGACTGGGCCGCGAAGGGCCCGCGGCTGCTGGGCGTGAGCTTCGTGCTCGCGGAGTCGTATGAGCGCATCCACCGCTCGAACCTGGTCGGCATGGGCATCCTGCCGCTCCAGTTCCCGGACGGGGAGAACGCCGGGTCGCTCGGACTCACGGGGGAGGAGAGCTACGACCTCGCTCCGCTCGAGGAGGGCGCGAACACGCTCAAGGTCACGACCTCCGAGGGCGTGGAGTTCGAGGCCCGCGTGCGCATCGACACGCCGAACGAGTGGCTCTACTACCGCCACGACGGCATCCTCCACTTCGTCCTGCGCGACTTGTTGCAGCGCTAGCGCAAGTTCCAGCGCGCGCCTGCGTTACAGCCTCTGAGAGATGAGGCTGAGAGCGCTCCAGGTGATGGTCGCCGCGCTGGTGCTCGCGCCCGCGAGCGCGAGCGCCGCCGGGCCCGAGCCGGGCACGCCCGAGTACCTCCAGCGCGACAACCAGAACATCGTCGACGCCTACGGCCGCCAGACCGGGCAGCAACTCGGCAATCCGGCCTACACGCAGGCGCTCATGGCCGAGCACAACGAGGTCTGGGTGCAGCAGCTCGCCCAGCAGGCGGCCACGCCGAACCGGCTCGCGATCACTCCGGGCAACGTCTTCCCTGGGTGGAACGGCGGGAACCCGTTGCGCCGCGGCTGGACCGGGCGGCGCGGGATGCGCGTGCCCGTCTCGTACACGAACCGCTACGGCGCCCTGATCAGGGGCAACGTGTTCGCGCCTCTCCCTGGGGCGCGCGATCCGTACACGGGCAGGCGGCTGCGGCGGCCATATCCGGGCGTGGTGATCACCACGGGGTCGATCCAGGGGTCGGAGCGCATGTACTGGTGGCTGGCCCAGGACCTCGCGGAGCGCGGCTACGTCGTCCTCACCTATGACGTGCAGGGCCAGGGGACCTCGGAGACGTTGCCGCACGAGAACGAGCAGGTGAACGCGCTGCCGTTCTGCAACCCCCTCGCCACGCCGGGGGCCGGAGAGGACTTCGGCTGTCCCGGCGTGCCCGCGCAGCAGGACTCGAACTTCGTGTACGGCACCCAGGACGCGCTCAGCTTCTTCCTCTCCACCCCGCGTCGGCCCTACCGCAACCGCTCCGGAGGCGACACGCCGGTGCACTCGTTCAACCCGCTCTGGCGGCTGTTCGACCGAAGCCGCGACCGCCGGACGGCCACGCCGGGGCGCACCAGGCGCGTGGCGATCGTCGGCCACTCGCTCGGGGCCTCGGCGGTGTCGTACGTGCAGGGGGTCGACCGCCGCGTGGAGACCGTCGTGGCGCTCGACAAGCTGAACGCGGGCGCGGGCGGCTTCCCCGGCCCGCAGGGTGTGAAGCCGGTCGTGCCGGCGCTAGCGGTCCAGGCCGAGTACGGCTTCAACGTGCAGCCGTACTGGATGCAGCACGGCTCCTCGATCCAGCCGCGTCCTGGCCCGCCCAACCAGGCGCCGGACCCGCGCAGGGAGGCGACCACGGGGTTCGACACGTGGCGCGCGGCCGGGGTCGAGTCGATGCTCGTGGTCCCGCGTGCCTCGACCCACCTCGAGTTCACGGACATCGCCTACGTCCTGCCGGCGAGCCGCTATGGCCAGGCGCTCACGAGCGTCTACGTGCAGAGATGGCTCGGTCGCTACCTCAAGCACCGCCGCACGCGGCTGCTCGCAGCGCGCTTCCGCTACCTGGAGCCGGTGGACGTGGGCAGGTGGGAGCCGATCGAGCTCGACCGCTCGGAGCGGCTGAGCTTCTACTTCTGCTCCGGATACTCGCTCGGCCGGCGGGTCAGCACCGACATCGCCGGCGTCGGCGGCTGCTAGGCGCGCTCGAGGACGACGATCGGGATCTCGCGCTTGCCGGCGCGGACCTTGTACTCGGCGTAGCCGGGGTAGTAGTCCACGGCCTCGGCCCAGAGGCGGCCGCGCTCGTCGCCCTCGGCCTCCCTCGCGATGTAGTCCCCGGTGGTCCCGCCGGGGCCGAGGAATCTGACGCGCGGGTTCGCGCGGATGTTGTGCAGCCAGGAGGGATGGCGTGGAGCGCCGCCCATCGAGGCGATCAGGACCACGTGGTCACCGTCGCGGATGAACAGCAGCGGGATCTTCCTGACCTCGCCGCTCTTCGCGCCGACGGATTCGAGCATGCCCACCTGCTGGCCGATGCTGATGCTCACACGCCCGCGCGAGAGCGGGAGCAGCACCCGGTCCACCCGCATAGCCACGTTGATGTAGAACCACGAGCCGGGCTTGGACTGGGCGAACCGCTCGCCAAGACGCTCGATCCCGCTCACTTGACGGCGGCGCGCCGTTCCTGTGCTCATGTGTGCAAGCTATACCGGTGCTCGACCTCGCCGCAGTGCGCTCGCAGTTCCCGGCCCTGGCCTCCGACGCCGCCTTCTTCGATGGCCCGGGCGGCTCGCAGGTGCCGCAGTCGGTGATCGACGCGGTGGCGGGGTACCTGCGCGACTCGAACGCCAACCTGGGCGGCGCGTTCGCCACCTCGCGGGCGTCCGATGAAGTGATGGAGAGGGCGCGCGCGGCCGCCGCCGAGTTCATGGGCGGTGACTACGAGGGCATCGCCTTCGGAGCCAACATGACGACGCTGAACTTCCAGCTGGCGCACGCCGTGGCCCGCACGCTGTCGCCTGGCGACGAGATCGTGGTGACCGCGCTGGACCACGACGCGAACGTCTCGCCCTGGCTCGTGGTGGCCGGCGACCACGATCTCGTGGTCCGCACCGCGCCGCTGCGGGCCGACGACGTGACGCTCGACATCGACGCCCTGGAGGAGCTGATCGGCGAGCGCACCCGCGTGGTGGCGTTCACGCTGGCCTCGAACGCGGTCGGCTCGATCCCGGACGCCGGCCGGATCGCGGCGGCGGCTCACGCTGTCGGGGCGCTCGCCTGGGCGGACGGTGTCCATCTCGCCCCGCACCGGCGACTGCGCGCACGCGAGCTTGGGCTGGACGTCGTGCTCTGCTCGCCGTACAAGTTCTTCGGGCCGCACCTCGGGATCGCATCGATCCGGCCCGACCTGGCGGCCTCGCTGCCCGCGGACCGGGTGCGGCCGGCGTCCGAGGATCCGCCTGGCCATCGCTTCGAGACCGGCACCCAGTCACACGAGGCCATTGCGGGCGCGCTCGCCGCGATCGAGTACCTGCGCGAGCTGGGCGGCGACCTCGACACCGGGTTCGCCCTGATCGAGAAGCACGAGACGAACCTGGCCGCCCGCTTCCTCAGCGGGCTGCCGGACGGAGTCGAGCTCTACGGGATCAGGACGCCCGAGGGCCGCACGCCGACGTTCTGCTTCAACGTGCCGGGCCGCTCGCCCCGCGAGGTGGCCGAGCTGCTCGGCGAGCGCGATCTCTATGTCTGGGACGGCGACTACTACGCCCTCGAGCCGATGCGAGCCCTCGGACTCGCGGACAGCGGCGGCGCGGTAAGAGCGGGCTTCCTGCACTACACGACCGAGGACGAGGTCGACCGGCTGCTCGAAGCGCTGGCGGACCTGGCGCCGTAGCGCCGCCACCGCTTCCGCGCGCCCGCGCGACCGACCCCTCGCGCCGGGTCTGGCGCTTTTCGTTTCCGTTTCGCAACGGAAAGCGCCAAACCCACGACGGGCGGAGCGGCGGATCCCTCCGTGCTCGTTCGCTTGCTCCGCCCGCGGCTGAGCGCAAACCCCGCAAGGAGGGGGAAGAAAGGCTGAGGTGGTGCCCGGGGCGGCCGGACGGCGTGCTTCACTGGTCGTTCGGATGCAGAACGAGCCCCTCGACGACGACCAGCCCGCGGACGCCGCCCCGCGTGGTGCGCCGCACCTCCGCCAGGGTGGGATGCGCACGGAGCCGTGCCGCTACGGGCAGTGTGACGGCAGCGGCTGGATAGAGGTCGAGGAGACGAACGGCGCCCACGAGTGCAGCTGCCGCCGGGAACGCGTGGCCGCTGCGAGGGCGGCCCGGCTGGCCACCTCGATCCCGAGGCGCTACCTGGAGGTCGACTTCGAGCGCTGGCCGATCACCAACCTCGATCAGCGGATCGTCCGCGAGGTGCGCAAGTACTGCCGGCGCCTCGACGACAACCTGAAGGATGGGCGCGGCCTCTACTTCTTCGGCGCGATCGGCAGCGGCAAGACCAGCCTCGCGATGTGTGTTGCCAAGGAAGTGCTGCGCGAGCGCCGCTCGCTCGCGATCTTCTCCGGGCCCGAGCTGCTCGCGCGCATCAGCGCGACCTACGAGGACCGCTCCCAGGACACCTACCTCGGCCTGCTGCGGCTGCTCGGGAGCGTCGACTTCCTCATCCTCGAGGATCTCGCCGTTGCGAAGCAGAACGAGTGGCGGCTCGAGCAGCTCTACGCAGTGATCAACCGGCGCTACGAGGACCGGCGCCCGGTGCTGGTGACTGCCGACGTGGGCAACCCCGAGGCGCTCGGCGACCACATCGGGCACCGCACCTGTTCGCGCCTGCTGGAGATGTGCGAGCCGATGCCGTTCCTCGACGGAGACCACCGTGTCAAGGCCACTACGCCTGACGACGTTCGGCTCGCTAGCTAGCGCGCTTGTGGCCATCGGCGTGCTCGCGCTGCCCGCCGGGGCGGCCGCGCAGGAGCGGACCGTCGAGACCGCCTCGTCGGGTCAGGTCACGGCCGAGCTCTCGTACGTCAAGCGGAGGAGGGGCAGGGCCGGCTTCCGCTTCGACGAGTTCCGCGACTTCCGCGTTCGCGTTCTGCGCGGCGGCCAGGTTCTCTACGACAAGCCGATCGGGAAGCCGTGCGAGCAGTTCTGCACGCCCACCGAGTCGGCGTTGACCCGCAGGCACGTGGGCCTGCGCGACCTGAACGGCGACGGCGAGCCGGAGGCGATCGTGGACCTCTTCACCGGTGGCACCAGCTGCTGCGTGTTCGTCTACGCGTTCGGCTTCGACCCCGCCGCGAACGTGTACCGGCGCGCGCGGCTCGACACCGGCGGCGGGTTCGTGGTGCGCGACTCCGGCGGCGACGGCGTGCTCGAGCTCGTGGGCGACGACTTCCGCTTCCGGGGGCTCTTCACGTGCGGGGCCTGTGGCTCGAGGCCGATCCGCATCTGGCACTACGGGCTGACCCGGTTCGAGGCGGTCACGCCCTCGTTCCCCGCCAGGATCCGCACGCACGCGCGGCGGATGAAGCGCATCTACGAGCGCGTCCGCCACCGCAAGGACGCGCCCGTGTTCGTGAAGGGAGCGCTCACGCCATACGCGGCCGACCTCTGCCTGCTCGACCGCTGCGGCGCCGGCTTCCGGCTCGTGCGGCTGGCGATCAGGCGCGGCGAGCTCGACCGGCGCTCGGACTTCGACGTCTCGCCCCACGGTGCCGCCTACCTGAGCGCGCTCAAGCGCTTCCTGCGCCGCACCGGCTACCTGAACTGACGCTAGATGTCGTCGCCGAGGCGGTCCTCGACGCTGCGGACCTTGTCGTCGAGCGTCTGGCCCGGGCGGTCGCGGCGCTCGTCCAGCTTGAGCACCGTGTAGACGCGCTGCACGCCCTGCTCGAACGGCACGGCGTGCAGCTCGGCGACGACCGCGAGGATGTCCTCGGTCGTGCCCTCGAGCGAGGTGCCCATCGCGTGCATCCGGAAGCGCACGCGCTCCTGCCCCCGCAGCCGGCGCTGGATCTCGGCGATGTACTCGCTCGCACTGAGCTCCTGTCGGCCCAGCGCGAGAACCGTGAGGTCGGCCGTGGCCATCAGTCTCGAAGGCTACGCCCGAGCGCAGCGGCACGCCGCAGGAGCGGCGCGGCGCGGTAGCGCTCCTCGCGCCGCTCCTCCCAGAGCCCGTCGAGCACGGCGAGCACATGGTCGAGCCCGACCGCCTCGCTCCAGGCCACGGGTCCACGCGGATGGGAGAGCCCGAGCGTGAGCCCGGTGTCCACGTCGTCGCCTGAGCCCACGCCCTCGCCGATCGCGAAGGCGGCCTCGTTCACGAGCTGGCAGACGATTCGGCCGAGCACGAGGCCCGGCGCGTCCTCGACCCACTCGGAGAGGAAGCCCAGCCTCGAGAAGAACTCCTCGGCGGCCTCGGCGGCGAACCGCTGCGTCCTGGGGAGCCGGGTCAGCTCGACCATGCGAACGTGCTCGAGCGGCGGCAGCAGGTGGAACCCCACGGCCCCCTGCTCGCCCCGCCCTACAAGGCTCGTGGCGGCGCAGAGCACGAGCAGGGGAGCGCCTCCCGGGGGCGAGGGGTGAGGGCGCGGTCCCGCGTCGACCACCAGCTCGGTGGGGCCGCCCTCGCGCAGCTCGAAGCCGGCGGAGCGGGCGCGGTCGCGCAGGCCGTCGGCCAGCGGGCCTTCCCCGAGGATCGAGACGGTCGTACCCTCACCGCCGCCCACGGCGGGTGGCTCGGGATCGTCCGGCCTGTACGGCGTGCCCTCCACGTATTCGTAGTAGCCGCGCCCGCTCTTCCTGCCGAGCCGACCGGCGTCCACCATGCGCGCCTGGATGGGGTTCGGCCGCCAGCGCGGCTCGCCGAAGGAGAGCTCCGTGAACGAGACCGCCACCTCGAAGCCCACGTCGATGCCCACAAGGTCCATCAGCTCGAACGGGCCCATGCGAAAGCCGCCGCCGAGCCGGCAGATGCGGTCGATCTGCTCGTGCGTGGCCGCGCGCTCCTGGCGCAGCCGCAGCGCCTCGGCCGAGAACGGGCGGCCGCAGCGGTTGACGAGGAAGCCGGGGCCGTCGGCCACCACGATCACGTCCTTGCCCATTGCCCGGCCGACCTCCTGGGCGAGCTCCACCACGCCCTCCGAGCTCTGCTCGGCGCGAATCACCTCCAGCAACGGCATCAACGGAGGCGGGTTGAAGAAGTGCATGCCGACGACGTTCTCCGGCCTCGCCGCCGCTCCGGCAAGCGACGTGATCGGAATCGATGAGGTGTTCGTGGCCAGCACGACGTCGTCGCCGCACACCATGGACAGGGCGCCGAACAGGTCCCGCTTGAGGTCCGGCGCGCTCGGGCGCCGCCTCGATGACCAGGTCGCACGGAGCGAGCGCGTCGAGCGACGAGACCGGCTCGAGCAACTTGACCGCGTCCTCGCCCACGCGCCCCTTCTCGGCCCACTTCGCAAGGCCGCCCCGGGCGGCGGCCACCCCGCGCTCGAGCGCCTCCGGCACGGGGTCGTGAAGAAGCGTGCGCATCCCCGCCGCGGCACCGAGCTGGGCGATGCCGGCGCCCATGGTGCCGGCGCCCACCACCCCGAGCACGGTCACTGTCCGCGGAACTCCGGCTTGCGCTTCTCGAGGAAGGCCGTCATGCCCTCCACGCGGTCCTCGGTGGCCATGGCGAGCTCGTACAGGCGCCGCTCGTGGTCGAGTCCGGCGGACATCGGTGTCTCCTCGGCGGCGAGCACGGCCTGCTTCGCGAGCCGGACGGCGAGTGGCGGGCGCTCCGCCACGGCCGCGGCCAGCTCGAGAGCGGCGTCGAGCCACCCGTCGGCGGGAGCGACGCTCGTGACGATGCCGAGCTCGTGCGCCTCGGCCGCGTCGATGCGCCGCCCGGTGAGCACCAGCTCCATCGCGCGCTGCTTGCCCATGACTCGCGCGAGCCGCTGCGTGCCTCCGCCGCCCGGAATGATCCCCAGCAGGATCTCCGGCTGGCCGAACTCGGCTCGCTCCGACGCCACGATCATGTCGCACGCCAGCGCCAGCTCGCAGCCGCCGCCGAGCGCATATCCGGAGACGGCCGCCACGAGCGGCGTCCGGATCGCCGCGAGCCGCGGCCAGAAGCGCGCCGCGGGGGAGGTGAGCACCTCCGCGAAGGTCCGCTTGGCCATCGCCTTGATGTCGGCGCCGGCCGCGAACCAGTCGTCGCCGCCCGCGATGACGATGCAGCGCACCCCGGGGTCCTCGTCCCAGCTCTCGCACAGCGCGGCCAGCTCCTCCATCAGCTCCGGCGACAGCGCGTTGCGCGCCTCCGGGCGGTCCAGGCGAGCCAGGCCGACGGCGCCACGGGTCTCGGCGGAGACGGTGGCCATCGCTACGGCACCAGGGCGTTGATGCCCGTCACGGACCTGGCGATGATCAGCTTCTGGATCTGGGACGTGCCCTCGTAGAGCGTCGTGACGCGGGCGTCGCGGAAATAGCGCTCCACGGGGTAGTCGTCCACGTAGCCGGAGCCGCCGTGCACCTGGATCGCCGTGCTCGCGCAGTTCACCGCCGCCTCGGTTGCGTAGAGCTTCGCGATCGACGTCTCGGTGGTGTTCGGCTTGCCGGTGTCCTTCAGCCAGCCGGCGCGCCAGACCAGCCCGCGCGCCGCCTCTGTCTGCACGACCATGTCCGCGATCATCTCCTGCACGAGCTGGAAGGAGGCGATCGGGCGGTCGAACTGGGTGCGCTCCTTCGCGTAGGTCACGGACGCGTCCACGGATCCCTGGCAGATCCCCACGCAGCCGGCGGCAACGCTGTAGCGGCCCGAGTCGAGCGCCGACATGGCGATCTTGAAGCCGTCGCCGACCTCGCCCATGAGCGCGCCGTCGGGCACCTCCACGCCGTCGAGCGCCAGCTCGGCGGTGTCGGAGCCCTTGAGACCGAGCTTGCCGTGGATCTCCTGTGACGAGAAGCCGGGGCTGTCCGTGGGCACCAGGAAGCACGCCAGGCCCTTGTGCTTCTTCTCGGGATCGGTCTGGGCGAAGATCATCGCGAGCTTCGCGTAGTTGCCGAGCGAGATCCACATCTTGCCGCCGTTGATGCGCCAGCCGCCGTCGATCTTCTCGGCGCGCGTCTTCAGGTTCGAGGCGTCCGAGCCGGTGTCCGGCTCGGTGAGCCCGAAGCAGCCGAGCGCCTCGCCGGAGCAGAGCTGCGGAAGCCACTCCTGCTTCTGCTCGTCGCTGCCCCAGCGGACGATCGACGAGCAGACGAGCGAGGTCACGACCGAGATCACGGTGCGCATGGCCGAGTCGTTGCGCCCGATCTCCTCGACTATCAGCCCGTAGGTGAGGTAGTCCACGCCGCGACCGCCGTGCTCCTCGGGAACGATGGCGCCGAGGAAGCCCATATCGGCCATCTTCTGCACGAGCTCGGTGTCGAAGTGCTCGTTGCGGTCGTTCTCGCGGGCGCGTGGAGCCACCTCGCGGTCGCTGAAATCCCGCGCCGTCTCGCGGATCAGCTGCTGTTCGTCAGTGAGTTCGAAGTCGATCATGTGTTCCTAATTCTGCAAGATGCCGAAGATCGTGGCGGACAAGCAGACGTGGGGGTTCCCGGAGGGGCACGAGATCGCCCCGGGCCGGAGCATCCTGAAGCTACTGGGCGGAGGCAACCGGTACGAGGTCTACCTGGTCTGGGACGACCGCCTGTTCAGCGTCATGGTGGCGAAGGTCCTGCGACCGGACCTGGTGGAGGAGGAGTACGCGCTGCGCGGCCTGCGGCGCGAGATGGACGCGCTGGAGGCGCTCGCCCATCCGGTGCTCCTGCGGGCGTTCGCCTCCCACATCGAGGGCCCGTACCCGCATGTGGTCGTGGAGCATCTCGAGGGACCGACGCTGCGCAGGCTGATCAAGAAGAACGGCGCTCTGCCGATCGAGCAGACGCTGCCGCTCGGGCTCCACGTGGCCGCGGTGATCCACTACATGGCGGAGGAGGGCTGGGTCCATCTGGACCTGAAGCCGGACAACCTCGTGATGGGCATCCCGCCGCGGGTGATCGACCTGAGCCTCGCGCGCACGATCGAGCGCGCGAAGCGGCTCACCGACTACATCGGCACCAACGCCTACATGCCCCCCGAGCAGTGCAACCCGCGTGGCGACGTGGGCCCGCCGGCGGACGTCTGGGGCCTGGGGGCCACGCTCTACCACGCGGTCGCGGGCAGGCTTCCCTTCAGGCGTCCGCGCACGCGCGACGACGACGCCCCGCTCGAGGACCGCTTCCCGCAGCTCGAGGACGAGCCGCGTCCGTGGCGGAGGCCGGTGCCGCAGGCGCTATCCGAGGCGATCCTGTCCTGCCTCGAGAAGGACCCCGCCGAACGGCCGACCGCGGGTGAGCTGGCGATGATGCTGCAGCCGCTGGTGGCGGACCTTCCCGCGCGACTCGTGCTCGGGCGCCGAGGGCCCACCCGGCTGGGCTGATGCATTCGCGCCAAGGGTCGTGAGTCTTGCGAACGCCCGGTGTTTCAGGGTCATGCAACCACATCCTTCAAGCGCATATCTCCGCCTGTCTGAGGGTCCGGACGACCTGCTCGCCAACGAGCTGTCGCTGACGCGGCGGCTGCTCACGCTGTTCGTGGCGTTCGTGCTCTTCTCGGGCACGACAGTGTTCGCGACGGCGGCGCTTGACCTCGATCACGGCCTGATCGACAAGGCGCTCGCTGCGAACTCGAAGGCCAGCCACGACGGCGACGGGGACAGCTCCGGCCCGGGCAGCGGCGACGACGACGATGACGACGACACCGACACCAAGACCGACACGAAGAGCGACACGAACGGCGCCACGACGAGCGGCAGCGACTCGAAGTCGGACTCGAAGTCAGACCAGAGCCGCGATGGCACCACCGACTCGAGCAAGGGCAAGCAGGACACTGACTCGAGCTCGGACGACAACCGCAACGGTGCCACCGATTCGAGCAAGGCTCAGCAGTCCGACGACTCCAAGTCGGACGACAACCGTGACGGCACCACGGACACGAGCCATGGCGCGTCGAAGAGCATGCGCTCCCACGCCACGAGCGACGGCCGCGGAGACCACACCCGCGGGTAGTCAGCCCGGCGGAGCACGCAGTCACGCGAGCGGCCGCGCCCAGGGAGGGCGCGGCCGTCGTCGTTCTACTCCAGGCCCGCCGCCTGCCTTGCGCGGCGGGGCGTGGCATAGCCGACTGCGCTGAGGATCTTTCCGTCGCGCACGGTCACGATTGCACCCCACGCTGCGTCCGTTTCAATGCCGGTGTGGCGGAAGCGCCCTGCAATTCGCTGGACCGTGAGGCAGCGGTCCTCGTCGATGGGCTCGACGCTCTTGAGTGTCCATTGGATCTCGTCGAACGCCTCCACGACATCCTCCCACCAGCGCTGCAGTCCATCATGGCCGTGGTACGGACCTGGGATCGGAAACTCCGCCCAGTTGCGGATCTCGATCTCGGGGTCGCACAGCTCGGGAGCCGGATCGCCCCGCTGGAGAGCGTCGAACCAGCGCCCGACGATTGCTACGGCGTCGTCGCTCACGCCGACGGATTGTCGGTCACGGATCGGGACCGCTGGTACCGACGTCCGCTTACCAGGGGGAAATGCATTACACAGCCGTCCGTTTGATGCTTGTAGCGCTGACGTGGACGGTTGGGCTGGGATGCGGCGATAACCCAGGCGCGCGAGACGGGCGTGCGCAGCATGAGCCGAGCGAGCCCGCCGACCGAGTCATCCCTCCCGGCTGGACAACCTACGAGGACCCGAGCTGGGGATACACGGTTGGCTATCCCCACCGCTGGGACCTAGCCGTGCAAAATCGGGTACCGAGCATGGGAGAGCCCATTGTGATCCTTTCGCTTGCCAGCTTCCCATTACGGCAACACGACGCGGCCTACCCGATGCCTCGCCAGGGCTTCAACGCCGACGAATCTTTCGTGACTATCCAAGAACGGGGGGCTTCGAAGCCGGGCGAGGGCTCCGTGCCCGCTGACTACCTACGCAGGAGGTCAGGGCTGCGGTTCGCAGACCACTGGTTCGGGTTCACTGACGCCGGACGCCACTTTCACGTTCAGGTTGGAGTCGGGGAGTCGGTGCCAGACCCGCTGAAGACGGAGCCCTACCGAATCCTCGACACGCTGCGATTCGACCCGAGCGTCAAGCCGGACTGGCCGTCGGCCGGTTAACCCATGGCCTGCCAAGTGGACGCAAACTCACGCGGCCGGGTTCTCGATCACCGCGGCGAGGCCCTGGCCCACCCCGATGCACATCGTGGCGACGCCGTAGCGGGCGCCCCGGCGGCGTAGCTCCCAGGCGAGCGTGCCGAGCAGGCGGGCTCCCGAGGCGCCAAGTGGGTGGCCGAGCGCGATGGCGCCGCCGTTCACGTTCAGTCGCTCGTGATCGAAGCCGAGCTCGCGCATCGACGCGAGCACCTGCGATGCGAACGCCTCGTTCAGCTCCACGAGGTCGATGTCCTTCGGCTCGAGGCCGGCCCGCTCGAGCGCCTTGCGCGAGGCAGGCACGGGTCCGATCCCCATGTAGGCGGGATCCACCCCGGCCGATGCGCTGCTCACGAGGCGGGCGAGCGGCTCGCGGCCCAGCTCGCGAGCGCGCTCCTCGCTGGCCACCACCACACACGCCGCGCCGTCGTTGATCTGGGAGGCGTTGCCGGCGGTCACGCTCCCACCCTCGCGGAAGATCGGCCGCAGCCGGGCGAGGGCCTCCAGCGAGGTGTCGGGGCGCGGGCCCTCGTCGGCGTGGATGGTCACGGGGTCGCCCTTCGGCTGGGGCACGTCCACGGTCACTATCTCGTCGTCGAAGCGGCCGGCCTCGGCGGCGGCCACGGCGCGCTCGTGGGACGCGAGCGCGAGGGCGTCCTGGTCCTCGCGCGAGACCTGGTGGCGCTCGGCCACGTTCTCTGCGGTCTCGCCCATCGACTCGGTCGAATAGCGCTCGGCCAGGCTCGGGTTGATGAAGCGCCAGCCGATGGTCGTGTCCACGAGCTCGCCGTTGCCGCGCGGGAACCCCCGTTCCGGCTTCAGCATCACGAGCGGCGCGCGTGACATCGACTCGACGCCGCCGGCGAGCACCAGCTCGGCCTCGCCGAGCCGCACCTGGCGCGCGGCCTGGACTATCGCCTCGAGGCCCGACGCGCACAGGCGGTTGACGGTCGCGCCCGGCACCTCCACGGGCAGCCCCGCGATCAGCGACGCCATCCGCGCGATGTTGCGGTTGTCCTCGCCGGCCTGGTTGGTACAGCCCATGTACACCTCGTCGACCGTGGCCGGGTCCAGATCGTTGCGCTCCACGGCCGCCTCGATCGTCCGGGCGGCGAGGTCGTCGGGGCGCACCGGGGCGAGCACGCCGGCATAGCGGCCGACAGGCGTGCGAAGGGCGTCGAGGATCACGGCGTCTCCCATGGGGCGGGAGCGTACACTCGGCTCGCGTGGACGAGTTCTCCATGTTCGTCCTCTTCGGAGGGCTGGTGGTAATCGGGATCTTCCTGGCGATCGGGAAGTGGTATCCCGGCTCGGGAGCCGAGCAGGTGGACTGGCGTCCCACCCGCTCTCCGGAGGTCGAGGCCGAGCTCGAGATCGACGACGTGGACCAGATGCTCGAGGCCCAGAACGCGCGCCGACGGGCGAGCGGCCGCCAGGAGATCACCGAGGACGACGTCCGCGCACAGGTGGCGGAGGACGAGCGCTGGCGCCAGGAGCTGCGTCGGCGCGCCCGCGAGGGGGATCCACCTCCCGCGGAAGACTGAGGTGGCGCGAGTCCTGATCGTCGGCTGCGGCTGCCGCGGCAGCTCGCTCGGAGCGGCGCTCGCGACCTCGGGTCACGCGGTGCGCGGCACGGCGCGTTCCCCGGCGCGTGTGGCGGACCTCGAAACGGCGGGCATCGAGGGGGTGGTTGCCAATCCGGACCGGCTTGGCACGCTCGTTTCGACCTTGGGCGGCGTGACGGTCGTGTGCTGGCTGATGGGCAGCGCCGGCGACTCGCCCGAAGTGCACGGCCCGCGGCTCCGCTCCCTGATGGAGCACCTCGTGGATACGCCCGTGCGCGGCCTCGTCTACGAAGCCACCGGCACGGCGGACGCCGGGCTCCTGGCCCAGGGCGCCTCGATCGTGCGCGAGGCGTCACAGACCTGGCACATACCGGTGGAGATCGTCCACGCCGACGCGGCGGCGCACGAGGCGTGGCTGGCGGCGATGAAAGCGGCGGTCGAGCGCCTCCTCACCGCGTAGCGCTCACTCCATCCAGGTTTGCCCCGGCTATGCGGGGCAAACCGAGATCAAGTGGCGCCCGCGCTAGAGCTGGGCGCCCAGGGCGGCGGCCACGATGAGGATGATCGACGCGACCGTGAGGATCACGGCGATGGCGATCATCGCGTTCCAGCTGATCGCCGCGGCGAGCTGGCGCCGGGTGCGCACGGTCACGAGGACCTCTGTGGCGGCCGCGATCTGGTCCGACGTGGGTGCGGCGGCGGGCTCAGCGGGCTCGGCCGGAGCGCCCTCGAGCGGAGCATCCTCTGTCGCCGCCCCGTCTTCCAGCTCCGTGCCGGGCGGCACGGCCATGAGCGGCGCGTCGGTTGGCGGCGGGGCGGCCCTCGGGCGCGCCGGGGTGATTCCGGCGAGCAGGGCGTCGGTGGCCTGCACCAGGCGCCGCTCGTGCTCCACGCAGCGGGGGCAGTTGCGCAGGTGGACGTCCAGGCGGCGCCCGTCGCGCTCGTGCACCACGCCGTCGAGCCGGTCGGAGATCAGGCCCTCCGCGCGCTCGCACCAGCCGCTGCCCGACAAGGGAGTGACCGTCTGCCGGAGCTCCTTGCGGGCGGCCGCCAGCAGGGGACCGAGCTCCTGCTCCTCGATGCCCAGCATTTCGGCCACCTGCGACCGCGGCCGGTCGGCGAGCGCCACCAGCGCCAGTGCGCGTATCTCGAGCGGCTCGAGTGCGGGCAGCACGGCCTCCACCTCGCGCACGGCCGCCACCGGGTCGACAGGGCCGGCGGGTCTGGCGGGCACTGGTCGCAGCGGCGCGCGCTCCATGGACCCGACCACAATAGCCCTCAGCCGGACATCGAGCTTCGGTACCGTAACCCGACCCGCTTTCACGACTATTGGAGGAACCGTGGCGGACTACGCCAAGGACGTGCTCGTGGAGACGCAGTGGGTGGAGGACCACCTGAGCGACGACTCCATCCGGGTCGTCGAGGTGGACGAGAACCCGGCGCTCTACGCCGAGGCGCACATTCCGGGAGCGATCGGGTTCGACTGGAAGAAGGACCTCCAGGACCAGGTCAAGCGCGACTTCCTCCCCGGGCTCGAGTTCGGCGAGCTGTTCGGCAGCCGCGGGATCTCGAGCGACCACACGATCGTCCTCTACGGCGACCGCAACAACTGGTTCGCCGCCTACACCTACTGGTATCTCAAGTACTACGGCCACCACAACGTGAAGCTGATGAACGGGCCACGCGAGAAGTGGATCTCGGAGGGGAGGCCCACCTCCACGGACGTCCCGAGCTACGACGCCCAAGAGCTCTCGGCCGAGGGGGGCGATGAGGCCATCCGCGCCTGGCGGGACGAGGTCCGGGAGGCGCTCGACAACGACACGCAGCTCGTGGACGTGCGCTCGCCCCAGGAGTTCTCCGGCGAGCTGATCGCGATGGCGGGCTACGAGCAGGAGGGCGCGCAGCGGGCGGGCCACATTCCGGGCGCAGCCTCGGTGCCGTGGGCCCAGGCGGTCCAGGAGAACGGCACCTTCAAGTCGGCCGACGAGCTCCGCGAGCTCTACGGCTCCAAGGGCATTACGGACGGCAATCCGATCATCGCCTACTGCCGCATCGGCGAGCGCTCGGCGCACACCTGGTTCGTGCTGCACGAACTGCTCGGCCACGACAACGTCAAGAACTACGACGGCTCGTGGACCGAGTGGGGCAACATGGTCGGTGTCCCCATCGAAAAGGACGTCTAGAAGACCATCCGGGGGCTCGCGCCCCCGGGCCCCCGTGGCACGCTGGCCGGTTTCAGATCATCGGGCTTACGCGCTCCAGTAGCGACTGCACGATCCGCGCGGTCGCTCCCCACACGAGGTGGCCGTCGACCGTGTAGGTGGGCGTCTTGATCGGCACGCCCTTTCGGATCAGCCGCTGCATCTCGTGGCCCTTCACGAGGTCGACGAGAGCGAACTCGAGCACCTGCTCGACCTCGGTGGCCTGCGGGCGCCATGTCTGGCCGGGCTCGATCAGGCCCACGAACGGGAAGATCCGGTAGCCGGTCACGAACGTGCCGACCGGCGGCAGCGCGCCGACCAGCTCGACACCGGAGGGGTCGAGGCCGATCTCCTCGTGTGCCTCGCGCAGGGCGGTCTCGCGAAGGTCCTCCTCGGGATGGTCCTGGCGCCCGCCCGGGAACGAGATCTCGCCCGCGTGACGGCTCAGGTCGGCCCGCCGCTCCGTGAAGACCGCGGTGAGCGGCTCGCGGTAGAGCGGCACGAGCACGGCCGCGTCCTTGTGGCCCGGCGCGTCCATGGCCGCGGCCTCTTCAGGGGTGAGGAGGTACTCCCGCACCGCCCTATTATCGAAGCCCGTGCCCGAGGCGCTCATCATCGTGGACTTCCAGAACGACTTCACGCCCGGCGGCGCGCTGGCGGTGCGCGACGGCGACAGCATCGCGGGGCGCGTGAACGAGCTGGCCGCCGACCCCCGTTTCGAGCTCGTGGTGGCCACGCGCGACTGGCACCCGGCAGACCACGGCTCGTTCGAGGAGCGCGGCGGGCCCTGGCCGGTGCACTGCGTGCAGGACAGCGAGGGCGCGCAGCTTCATCCGGCGCTCCAGCAGCAGCACGTGGACGTGGTGATCGACAAGGGCACCGATCCGAACACCGAGGGCTACTCCGGCTTCGACGGCACGACGCTGGGCGCGCTGCTCGCGGAGCGCGGCATCGACCGGGTCACCGTGGTCGGGCTGGCCACCGACTACTGCGTCAAGAACACCGCACTGGACGCGCTGCGCCAGGGCCTTGAGGTGACCGTCGAGCAGGATGCAGTGCGCGGTGTGGACGTGAACGAGGGTGACTCCGAGCGCGCGCTCGACGAGCTCCGCGCCGCGGGCGCGACGGTCGAGTAGCCGTGATCGAGCGCGTATTCGAGTCGATGTTCCACTGGTACCGCCTGGTGGGCGTGGCCTCCGAGGGCGCGAGGGCGCTCGAGCGCGACGGCGTGCTTGCGGCCGTCGTGCCGGCCGCGCCGGAGCGCGCGGTGGTGAACGCGGTGCTGTACCGGAGCGCCGACGGGCTCGAGGCCGCCTACGACGAGGTGGCCGCCGCCTACGGCGAGGTCGGCGCGAAATGGACCGTCTGGGTCCGGCCCGGGGATGACGCCGCCGCCACCCTGCTCGAGAGCCGCGGGCACAAGTTCGACGCCGAGCCGATGGCCATGGCGCGCCGGCTCGACGGCGTGGAGCGCCCGCCGGCAGATGCGCTCGCGGACTGGACCGCCGAGGGCTCCGTGGCGGATGTCGGAAAGGTGAACGACCGCTCCTACACCTTCGGCACCGACTCGTTCTCCCGGGCGCTGCGGGAGCTACCGGACGGCGCGACCCACGTGTACGTCGTGCGCGACGGGGGCGACGCGGTGGGCTGCCTCATGATGATCGACCACGAGGGCAACAGCGAGGTTCAGATGGTCGCCGTGCTGCCCGAGGCGCGCGGCAAGGGCATCACGCGGAAGCTGCTCGGCCACGCGCTCGCCGACGCCGCAGAGCGCGGCAACGAGACCACGACGCTGATCGCCACCCCGCTCGGCTACCCGGTCTACGAGCGCGCTGGATTCGAGCCGCTCGGGCGCGTCCCGATGTGGGAGCGCGTTCCCGCCTAGACCAGCTCGACGCTCTCCTCGAACATGACCTCACCCTCGAGCACTCGGTGGACCGGGCACTTTGCGCCGATCTGCATGAGGCGCTCGCGCTGGTCCTCGGGCAGCTCCTTGGGGAAGTCGACGACCATCGTGAAGCGCGTGGGCGAGCCTCGCTGCGCGGGCTCGTAGTCCACATGCACGGCCAGGTCACCGATGTCCCAGCCCTTCCGCTGCGCGTACATCTCCATCGTGATCGCGGTGCAGCTCGCGAGGCTCGCGGCGAGCAGCTCCTGCGGGCTCGGACCTGAATCTTCGCCGCCCTGATCCTTCGGCTCGTCGGCCGTGACAGTGTGCTTACGGATCTCAACCGAGTTGCTGAGCTTGCCCTCGTCGCGGCGCGCGGTCGCTCTCATCCTCTCCCCTCGAACAGCTCCGGCTCCGGCTCGTCGGCGAACCGCGCCATCGCATAGACCGCGTCCGACAATCGGTTCAGGTACGTCAGAACGATGTCGTCGGCCAGGTCTCCGTCGTGCTTCAGCGCTGCTACCCGGCGCTCGGCCCTGCGTATCGCCGCACGGGCCACGTCGAGGCGCGCCGACAGCTCGGTGCCGCCGGGGATCACGAACTTCGGCGGGAGCTCTACGCGGTCCATGTAGCGGTCGATGTCCGACTCGAGCCGCTCGACCATGTCCGGGGTGACCTTCGAGACGCCTGCCTGGAGCCGTCCGGCGGCCTCCGGGGCGGTTGCCAGCTCCGCGCCGGCTACGAACAGCTCGTTCTGGAAGCGCAGGATGTCGTTGTAGAGCTCGCCGCCGCGGTCGGCCGCCGCGCGCGCGAGGCCGAGCGCCGAGGCGGCCTCGTCGACTGAGCCGTAGGCCTCGGGGCGGCCGGCGAACTTGTGGACCCGGCCTCCGTACCAGAGGCCCGTGGTGCCGTCGTCGCCCTTGCGCGTGTAGATCTTCACGTCAGTGGATTGAACACGAGGCCCGTCGGGACCTTGGGGTAGAAGTAGGTGGACTTGGGTGGCATCGACTCGCCCGCCTCGGCCACCTCGCGCACCTGCTCCACCGGCGTGGCCCGCATGAAGAACCCGGCATCCGCCGCGCCGGACTCCACGCGCTCGATTGCGTCGTCCAGGTCCTTCGAGTAGTCGAGGCCGCGCAGGTGCGAGATGTCGTCCTCGCTCATGGCGAGCGCCCCGCGCAGAACCAGCGCCTCGAGCACGGCTGTGTCGAGCCGGCGGTACGGCTCGGGCATGCCGGCCAGCGCCTCGTCGGCGATCGACTGCTCCTTCAGCGTCAGTCGGAACGGCTGCTTGAGGAAGCTGTCCATGTATCCGAACGTGACCCGGCCGGCCTCGGCGGGCGGCTCGAGCTTGCGGGTGTCGTCGAGCGGCTCGATCTCGAAGTCGCGCCTGGCCACGTCGCGGATCGCGAGCTGCTTCTCGGTGTCGTCCTTCAGCCCGGTGAGCATCCGGTGGGTGGGGAAGATGAGCAGCCCCGGGTCGTCAAGCGCCACGAGGAACATCAGCACGTAGTGGTGGTCGCCCTCGCCGCCCACCTCCTCGGCATATACACGCGCGGTCTCGTAGCGGTGGTGGCCGTCCGCGATCAGCAGCTCGGCATCCGCGAGGGCGGCCTGGAGCGCCGCGATCTGCTCAGGGTCGGCCATGCGCCAGAGGGTGTTGTGCGTGCCCGCGCCATCGGTCGCCTCGGCGAACGGCTCGCCGAGCATGCCCTGAGCAAGCGTCTCGGTCGCGGCGCCGCCGGGATCGGGGAAGAGGCTGAAGATGGGGGAGAGGTTCGCGTGCGTGGCGCGCGTGAGCCTGAGCCGGTCCTCCTTCGGGCCCGGATGGGTCCGCTCGTGCGGTCGGATCCGGCCCGCCCCGTAGTCCTCCACGCGCACGCGCGCGAAGAACCCGGTCCGCGAGCGGGTGCTCCCGTCCGGTGCCTTGTAGTCCTGCCGGAGCGCCCAGATGGCCGGCTCGTTCTCCTGGATCAGGACCCCGTTTTGGCGCCACTCGTCCAGGGTCTGCGCCGCAGCCTCGTAGCTCTCGGGGAGGTCGAGCTCGACGACGTTGTTGGGACTCTTCGCGGCGAGCTGGGCGCGCCCCTCGTCATCGATCACGTCGTATGGGGGCGCGATCAGGTCCTCGAGCGGACCCGCGACATCAGGGTCGTAGCGGAGCGTCTTGAGCGGCTGGACATCGGCCATCGGCGGGCCACCCTAGCGCGCCCTTGCATCCGATCCGCCAGGGGGCGATGATCGCGCACACGCCCCGAACCAAGGAGTGGTAATGGCAACCACCGAGACGAGCACTGAGGCTACGACCCAGGGCTACCAACTCGAGGGCACCTTGCTGGAGGTGTGCAGCTGCGACACCCTCTGCCCCTGCTGGATCGGCGAGGACCCGGACAACGGCACCTGTGACGCGGTCGTGGCCTACAACCTGACCTCCGGCACGATCCGAGGTGTCGACGTGAGCGGGCTCTCGCTCGTGAGCGTCGCCCACATCCCCGGCAACGTGCTTGCGGGCAACTGGCGCATCGCGAGGTACGTGGACGAGCGTGCGTCAGACGAGCAGATGGAGGCGATCGCCGACGCGTTCGGCGGGAAGCTCGGCGGTCCGCTCGCCGACCTCGCGCAGCTGATCGGCGAGATCGTGACCACGGAGCGCGCGCCGATCGAGCACACGCTGGTGGATGGGGCCGGCACGCTGAAGGTCGGGGACAAGGTCGATTGCGCGATGGCGCCCTACCGCGGGCCCGACGGCAGCGTCACGACGCTCAACAACTCGATCTTCTCCACCGTGCCGGGCGCGCCGGCGTATGTCGCCAAGGCATCCCACGAGCGGATCAACGTTCCCGAGCACGGCTACCAGTGGGAGCTCGAGGACAAGAACGCCATCCAGTCCGACTGGAAGATCGACTACCGGGGCGAATGACAAGCCTGCCCCGACCGATCCTGGTCGGGATCGCCGCCGCCTGGGCCGCTGCGATCGCGGCCCAGCTGGCCGGCGCCGCTGCGCTCGTACACCACGACTCACTGCTCACGGGCGGCGGCCCGCCGGTGGTGGTAGCCGCGCTCCTCTCCCTGCTCGCGTGGCAGGTGATGATCGCGGCGATGATGCTGCCGTCGAGCCTGCCGCTCGTGAGGCTGTACGCACGCGCGTCGGCGCGGGCGCCGCAGAGGCGGCGCGCCATGGCGGCGTTCCTCGGCGGCTACGCGCTCGTATGGGCCGGCTTCGGGCTCGCGGCATTCGGCGCGGACGCCGGCCTGCACGCCGCGATCAATTCGAACTCGTGGCTGGAGCATCACGACTGGTGGATCGGCGGCTCGGTGCTGGCCCTGGCGGGGGCGTTCCAGTTCACGTCGCTGAAGGACGCCTGCCTCGACAAGTGCCGGCACCCCGGCCAGTTCATGATGCGCTACTACGAGCGCGGACCCGCCGGCGGCATGCGCCTCGGGATGCGCCACGGCGCTTTCTGCGTCGGGTGCTGCTGGGCCCTGATGCTCGTGATGTTCGCCGCCGGCGTGGCGAGCCTGATCTGGATGGCCCTGTTGACCGCCGTGATGATCCACGAGAAGACGCGCCCAGCCGGCGCCCGCGCCGTGCCGGTCACCGGAGTGGCGCTGCTGGCGGCGGCATCGGTGGTGCTGGCGTACTCGGCAGCAGCCGCAGCGGCCTGATCCATCCGCCTCTCGTGGGAACATACGTTCGATGGCATATCCCGCGTACGTTCGAGAGAAGGCTCGCAAGCTAAGGGTCGAGAAGCACCTCTCGATCGACGAGATCGCCGAACGCCTGGCCCTGCCGAAGACGACGATCTACTACTGGGTCAAGGACCTGCCGCTGGGCCGACCACGGCGCGCGAATCCGGTCAAGGGAAAGGCACCCGAACGATGCAGGCGAGGTGCCGCCTGCGACGGGCGGCGGCCTACGCCCTCGGCAGGCTCGAATTGGAGCGCCTTGCCCGTGATCCGACCTTCCGCGATTTCGTTTGCCTCTATATCGCCGAGGGATACAAGCGCAACCGGAACAGGGTCTCGGTTGCTAACTCGGACCCCGCAGTCGTGGTGCTATGCACGAGCTGGATCAGGCGCTTCGCGCGCAACCCTGTCGGCTTCAGCGTGCAGTACCACGCAGACCAGGACCTGCGCGAACTGATGGAGTTCTGGGGCAGTCAGCTGGGCGTCGCGCCGGAAGCGATTCGCCTCCAGCGAAAGTCGAACAGCGGGCAGCTCGCCGGCCGCAATTGGCGGTCGAGATACGGAGTCCTCACCGTCCACGCGGGTGACACGGCTCTGCGTGCACGCCTCCAGGGCTGGATCGATTGCCTTCAAGAGCAGTGGTTAGACTCGCCGGTCACCGGGGCGTAGCGCAGCCTGGTAGCGCACCTCGCCTGGGACGAGGAGGTCGCTGGTTCGAATCCAGTCGCCCCGACTGGGATGGAGGACACGGCACAGAGCTCACGGCGCTCCGGTCGGCTTAAGCCGATCCTCCTCGCCGCAGCGATGGCGTTCCTTGCCCTGAACGTGTGGACGGGCAGCCCGTTGCTCGCCGTGTGGCTCGGCTCCAAGGTGCAGGGGGAGGAGAGCCAGCCGTCGATGGGTGCGTACGTGGTCGTGATCCTGTCGCTGATCGCGTTCAGCTGGGGCCTCTACCAGCTGCTGAAGCGGGTGATGGGGGCCTACCAGGAGGCCACCGGCACGACTCCGACCGTGCGCTCGCACGCTCCCTGGCTGCGCAGCATGCGCGGCGAGCGGCCGGACTATCAGGGCAACACCTCGCGCATCTCGGGCGCCGAGAGGGTCGTGGTGGTCACGGTGCTGATCGCGGCCGCCGTCTTCGAGGTCTGGTTCTTCTTCCTCTCCGGGTCGTCGATTGGCGGGGGCAGCGGCCGCTGACTGACCTACGCTTTGCGGGTACCCGCCCCGGTAGCTCAGCTGGATAGAGCAGTGGCCTTCTAAGCCACGGGTCGCAGGTTCGAGTCCTGCCCGGGGCGCTACGCTGGTCATCTCGTCTGTCAGGGACCCGGTGGTCTTGCTGGCCAGAATCCGCTCGAAGCTCACCTACTCGAACGTGATGGCGAAGAGCAAGGCTGTGACACCGAAGAAGGTGGCCCCGTCCACGGTGAGGCTGTTCAAAGGCCAGAAGGGCGCCCCCGGCGCGCCGGGCGCTCCAGGTGCAAGAGGGGACACCGGTGTACCGGGAGCCCCTGGCCAGCCAGGAGCCCCTGGCCAGCCAGGATCGCCCGCGGCGAGCGCCTTTGGCGGCGGAGGTTTCGTCCCGAACAACTCGAGCGGGTCTACCGTCGCCACGTACTGCGGTCCCGCCGATACACAGTTCAACAACTCATGCACGACGGCTGAGGCCACGCAGCAGGACACCCTTTCCGTGCTCAGCCCGAACGTCCCGATCGTCGCGCGTGACCTGTCCGTTCTGACGGCCGGGGATCAGTTCAGTGTTGAGACGTTCACCTTGCGTTTCGAGGGCACGGACACCTCTGTCGCATGCACCGTCACTTTCGACAACCAGTGCAACAGCGGCTCGGCTACCGCCGTCATCCCACCGGGCAGCAGGATCGTCCTGAAGGTCGAATCTTCAACCGGCGGCGGCGGCTCGTACGGCTTCTGGTTCGGCTGGCGCGCGACGACGCCGTAGCCGGGCAGGCCGCCCCGGTCAGCCCGCGACCGGATAGGGGCACTTCTCAAGAGCACCGTCCGCGTCGCGCAGGTGGGCGGTCTCGCCGTCGACGACCACGTGCGAGGCCGCTGAGCCCATTGCCAGGCCGGCCAGGTAGACGGCCCCTATCCGGTGAACGTCGCGGACCTGCCCCAGCGGCTCCAGCGAACGGGTCTCACCCGCGGTGGCGCTGGAGCCCGCGCGCAGCACCAGACGCAGGTCCGGCGCCAGCGCGCGCGCCGCAATCGAGACGGCGATGTTCTCCAGGTCGTCGGCCGTGACGGCGGCCAGCGCGATCGCGTGGTCGAGTGAGAGCCGCTGGAGCAGCGACGGGTCGGCGCCACGCCCGATGACCACCGGCAGGCCGAGCTCCTTCGCGTGGCCCACGTTCTCCCCGTCCTCGCGATCGTCGAGGGCGACGACCGAGACGCCGCAGCGGCGCAGGAGCAGCGCGAGGCGCAGGCCGACCTCGCCGAGCCCCACCACGACCACGTGGTCCGAGCGCGGCACCGAGCGGCGACCGAGCAGACCGGTCAGCCGGCGGCCGATCAGCCGCTCCACGAGCCCTCCGGTGAACGCGGCCGCGAACAGCAGGGCGATCAGCATGCTGGCCGAGATGGCGAGCTTGAACCAGTCCGGCCCGTCCTGCACGGCCGGGTTCGGGTCGACGGTGACGAGCGTCTTGACGGCGCCGTAGAACGAGTCGACGAGGTTCTGGTCGAGCACCAGCGCGGCACCGACCGTCTCGAGGACGAGCACCGCCAGCAGGCCGACCGCCCCGAAGAAGACGAGCGCGGCACTGCGGTCGAATGGCTTCAGGATCGAGCTGACGATCGCGCGGGCCCGGCGGGCGCGCACCTCGGGCAGCGACGCGACCTCGACGGTGCCGTCGCTACAGCGCAGCCCGACGGGACGGTCGCCGTCGTCGAGCACCGCGGCGAGCTCCTCGCCGAGGCATGGTCCGGCAAGCGAGGGCGCGACGATGTCCGCCAGCGACGTCACGGTGCAGTTCCCGATCAGGCTCTCGAGCTCACGCGCGGTTTCCGGCTCGAAGATCGTCACGACGATCGGCACGTCCTCGTCGATGTGGCGCACGAGCAGCGCGGCCCGCAGCGGCCAGGCATCGTGGCGGGACACCACGAGCACCGCGTCCGCGCCGTCGTCGAGCGCCTTGCTCAGCTCCTCGTGCGTCGGATCCTCGAGCCGCACCACCTCGGCGTCAGCCGCGCGCAGCGCCTCGGCGGTCTCCTCGGTCAGGTCGCCTTCGCCGAGGAGCAATATCCGCCGCGGCGACATGGCGCCGCACCCTACCCAGGAGTAGGGTCGGAGTGTGACTCGCGCCGCCATACTCCTTGCCCTGCTCCTAGCCCTGCCATCCACGGCCGCCGCCCAGGACCCACCGGCCTGTCCGCCCGACAAGGTCTTCGAGGTGATTCTCACGAGTCAGGAGAAGGGGCAGGACGCGCCCTTGGTGGCCACGCACGAGGTCGACGTGTCCGCCGACGTCCGGGGTAACGCCAGCGCGATCACGGTCACACCACAGGACGGGGTGACCGTGCTGGGCAAGAACTCGAGCGGCACGATCGGCATCTTCGCGCCCACGACTCCGAACCTCACGGTGACGGTGGCGTGGCGCCAGTCGGTCGATCCGGAGAATTCCGACGAGACCGGGCGCTGCAGCGCGTCGCGCGTGCTCACTCTGCCCGTGCTCGCCGCGAACCCGGCCCGAGGAGTCCGGCAGGTGATTAGAGGGGCACCCCGGGTGTCCGAGTTCGTGACCTTCGCGGTGGCGCCGGCCAACAAGCGCCCGAACCTGTCACCACTCGAGATCTCGATCAGGAGCACCGGTCATGTCCGCTATCCGCGGAGGAACGAGAGGCTCGTCAAGTGGTCCGTGCCGATGCGCAACGGGGAGCAGCTCAGGTACAGGGGTCGCCTACCCAACCTCGCCTACGCCACCTACCCACAGCTGTGCCGCTCCTGGTGGCTCACGTGTGGCCCCGTGAACGCCAGGGTGGCCGCGCTCAACATCAACGAGAGAGGGCGACCGGATCTCGACGGAAACAACGCGATCTTGCAGGTCCTTGCGCACAGCCAACCAGCCCGCTGGGCGGCCAGGTACGGGATTACCGTCGACGCCTTCCCTGCCGCGGGAAGAAACCGGCACTTCGGCTTCGACATCCAGGTGAAGCAGTCGGGGCGGTTGCTCGCTCGCGCACGACGGGCCGGGCGCTGCGTGGACACGCCCCTCAACGGCGGGATCCGCCACAGCTGCAAGGTTGCCCGTCACAGCACTCTGCTGCGCTGAACGCGGGGGTCGCGGGTAAGGGCCTGTCATGCGCGCGATGACAGTCATTCCGGGCCAGCCCGAGAGCGCCGAACTCACCGACCTGCCAGACCCGGAGCCGAAGGACGGCGAGCTGCTCGTCGAGCCGCTCTACCTCGGCGTCTGCGGCACGGACCGCGAGATCGTCGAGGGCGGCCACGGGGAGCCCCCGCCCGGTCGCGAGCGGCTGGTGCTCGGGCATGAGCTGCTCGCGCGCGTGAAGGAGGCGCCGGGCGGGGGCCTTGACGCGGGGCAGCTCGTGGCGGGCATCGTGCGACGACCCGATCCGGTGCCGTGCGCCTGCTGCGCCCGGGGCGAGTGGGACATGTGCCGCAACGGGCAGTACACCGAGCGCGGCATCAAGGCGCTCGACGGCTATGGAGCCGAGCTCGTGACGCTCGAAGAGGAGTTCGCAGTTCCGATCCCGGACGAGCTGGGCACGCTCGGGGTCCTCACCGAACCGGCGAGCGTGCTCGCCAAGGCCTGGGAGCAGATCGACCGCATCAGCACGCGCGCCTGCTCGGACCACCGACGGGCGCTTGTGATCGGCGCCGGCCCGATCGGCCTGCTCGGGGCGCTGATGGGGGCGCAGCGCGGGCTCGAGCTGCACGTCCTCGACCGCGCGACCGAGGGGACGAAGCCGGAGGCCGTGCACGCCCTCGGCGGCCGCTACCACGCCGGTGACGTGGCCGAGCTGGCCGAGGAGATCGAGCCGGACATCGTGGTGGAGTGCACCGGCGTGGCCGAGCTGGTGGCCGACGCCATGCAGCACACGGCGCCCGGGGCGATCGTGTGCCTCACGGGCGTGGCGCCGTCGCGCACCCTCAGCGTGGACGTCGGGGCGCTCAACAACGAGCTCGTGCTGGAGAACGACGTGGTGTTCGGGTCGGTGAACGCGAACAGGCGCCATTTCGAGCAGGCGGTGAAGGCGCTGACGGACGCGGACCCGGACTGGCTCCGCACGCTGATCACGCGGACCGTGCCGCTCGAGCGCTGGCCGGACGCGCTCGAGAAGGGCGACGACGACATCAAGGTCGTGGTCGAGTTCGCCCAGCGCTAGCGGGGGACGCTACCCTCGTGGCGATGCCGACCTCTCTGGTCACCGGCGGCGCCGGCTTCCTCGGCTCCCACCTGTGCGACTACCTGATCGCTCGCGGCCAACGGGTGATCTGCGTCGACAACCTCGAAACCGGGTCACTCGAGAACATCCGCCACGTGAAGAGCGGCGCGGACTTCCGCTTCGAGATCTTCGACATCACCGACCATTACGAGATCGAGGAGCCGATCGACTTCGTCTACCACATGGCCTCGCCGGCGTCACCGATCGACTACGCGCGGCTGCCGCTCCACACGCTCAAGGTCGGCGCGTACGGCACGCACAACACGCTCGGTCTCGCGAAGAAGCACCGCGCACGCTTCCTGCTCGCCTCGACCTCCGAGGTCTACGGCGACCCGCTCGTCCATCCGCAGCCAGAGACCTACTGGGGCAACGTCAACCCGATCGGACCGCGCGGGGTGTACGACGAGGCCAAGCGCTACGCCGAGGCGCTCACGATGGCCTACCTGCGCCAGCAGGGCGTCGACACGACGATCGTCCGCATCTTCAACACTTTCGGCCCGCGCATGAGGCCGAACGACGGACGCGCCATCCCGGCGTTCATGGGCCAGGCGCTCGCGGACCGGCCGGTGACGGTGTTCGGCGACGGCAGCCAGACCCGCAGCTTCTGTTACGTCGACGACCTCATCCGCGGCCTCGTGCTGCTGGCGGAGTCGGACGTGCACGAGCCGGTGAACATCGGCAACCCGAACGAGATGTCGCTGCTCGAGATGGCCAAGCTCATCATCGAGTTGACCGAGTCGCGTTCCGAGATCGTGTTCGAGGCGCTGCCGGTCGACGATCCGCAGGTGCGCCAGCCGGACATCGCGCGGGCGCGCGACCTGCTCGGATGGGAGCCGGAGATCGCCGTGCGCGACGGAATCGCCCGCACGATCGAGCACCAAACGAAGATCCTCGGGCAGCCCGCCTCGCGATGAGCTCGTCCGAGGCCAAGAACCTGGAGGCGATCTCTAAGGCCGTCGACCAGCACGACCGCTCCTGCGAGTGGCCCGCTGTGGCGATCGAGATGAACCCCTTCGAGGTCGAGCGGCTCGGGTGGGATTCGATTCGCGGGCTGCCGATCCGCTCGAACCCCGAGCTGGGCACGGGAGCGTTCCGGGTCGTGTGCGCCCGCGAGGACGGTTTGCCCGCCGAGGAGGAGACGGTCGAGGCGGTCTCCGACCAAACCGTCCCGGCCGAGTTGACGCCGACGCGCTGAACCTGGACGTTCGTCCTAGTTTATTTCGCGCCTGGACTGTTGTTTTTCCGCTGTTTGCCGATACATCCCTAGTCCCGCGAACAGTGTTGGACAGCGGGAAGGGCTCCGTATCGACCTCAACCGAATTCGTCACCTGGCCCTAGCGGCGGCCGCCTTCGGCGGTCTGGTAGCAGGCGCGTCCCTCGCGGGCGCCGACTCACCGCGTCCTGATACGGGCGCGCATCTGCTCGTGGTGCCGGATTCAGCCCGCGGGCAGCTCGCCCTGGAGAGGTCGGACGCGCGCGTGATCGCGCGCTATGGCGGCTTCGCCGTGGTCGAGGCAACCGGTGACGACGACCAGCGCCTGCGCAGTGCCGGGGCCACTCGCCGGGACGACATGCGTGACGTGCTGCTCGCCGGCGGCGAGGTGGACCCGGCGGCGCGACCGTCGCTGGCAGGCAAGGAGGCGCCGGACCGCGGCGAAGCACTCGTGCTCGTCCAGTTCGTGGGCCCGATCAAGGCGGAGTGGCTCGCGAAGCTGCGCGCCACCGGCGCGACCGTGCTCGGCTACGCCGCCCAGAACTCCTACATCGCCCACGCCGAGGGAGACGCGCTCGACCGCGTGACGGAGCTGGTGGGCGCCTACCCGGCCGTGCGCGCCGCCACCGCGCTGCGCCCGGGCGACAAGGTCGAACGCGGTGCAGCAAGCGGACGAGTGGCCGTGCAGACCGTGGCAGGCGCCCCCGGCGCGGATGCGCGCAGCCAGGCGGACGACGCGGGCGACGAGATCGCAGCCGACCTTGCCGTGGCCCAGGTCCACACCCAGTTCCTGAATTTGAGCGCCGCCGAGGTGAGCGACCTGGCGGCCGACCCGGCGGTGGTGGCCATCGAGCCGGCCGGAGTGCCAGAGCTTCATGACGAGCGGAGCGCCCAGATCGTTGCCGGCAACCTGACCGGCAACGCACCGAGCGGTCCGGGGTACGAGGCGTGGCTGGTGACGAAGGGATTCGGAGCCCCCTTCGGCTTCGCCATCGACGTGACGGACTCGGGCCTCGACGGAGGCAGCACCACAATCGTCCACCCGGACCTGCTCGGTCGCGTCGGCTACGCCCACGACTACACCGCCGACCCGGACGCCACCGACTGCGGCGGTCACGGCACCAACGTCGCCTCGATCGCCACCGGCCTGGGCACCGCAGCGGGGCAGGACGCCGCCGGCTACAAGCATGGGCTCGGGGTGGCGCCATTCGCGCAGGTCGGCGCGTCCAAGATCTTCCGCTGCAGCGGCGCCGCCGCGGCGGTCAACTACGCCACGCTGACCGCGGACGCCTACGCCGGCGGCGCGCGCATCTCCAACAACTCCTGGGGGATCTCGAACTTCGGCGGCTACCACGCGGCGTCACAGGCCTACGACGCCCTGGTCCGCGACGCCTCGGCGATCGACCCGGGCAACCAGGGAATGGTCGAGGTCTTCTCGGCCGGAAACGACGGCGACGGCAAGGGCAACCCGCTCGACCCGAAGGGCGACGAGGGCTACGGCAGCATCACGGCGCCCGGCACCGCCAAGAACGTGATCACGGTCGGTGCCGCGGAGAGCGTGCGCGCCTCGGGCACGGACGGCTGCGGCGTCACGAACACCGGCGCGGACAGCGCCAGCGACATCATCAACTTCTCGGGCCGCGGGCCCACCCAGGACGGGCGCATGAAGCCGGACCTGGTGGCCCCGGGCACGCACATCACAGGCGCATCGCCACAGCACGCCGGCTACACGGGCAACGCGGTGTGCGACAAGACCTTCGGCGGAAGCACCTTCTACTCGCTCGTCTCGGGCACCTCGCAGGCCGCCCCGCACGTGGCCGGCGCAGCCGCGCTGCTGCGCGACTGGTACGTACGCGAGGTGGACCCGCAGGCACCGTCGCCCGCCCTCACCAAGGCGATACTGGTGAACACCGCTGTGGACCTCGCCGGCGGCGACAGCGGCAAGAACAGCTCGATTCCCTCCGCCCCGAATACCGACCAGGGCTGGGGCCGCGTGAGCATCGGAGCCGCTCTCGACGGGACCCAGCGTGAGTACCTCGACGAGGGCGCCACCACGACCCTCGAGGCCAACGGCCAGAGCGTGCTGCGCTCCTACCAGGTGGCCGACTCGGCGAAGCCCGTGCGGGTGACGCTCGCTTGGACCGACCCGCCGCCCGCCACGGTCACGGGCAACGCCTTCGTGAACGACCTCGATCTCGAGGTGAGCGTCGGCGGGCGCACCTACCGCGGCAATTGGCTCGCCGGAGGCATGTCGGTTGCCGGCGGCCAGGCCGACTTCCGCAACAACGTCGAGAACGTGGTGCTCCCAGCGAGCACGAGCGGTCGCATGTCAGTGAAGGTGGTGGCGAGGTCGCTCGGCGGCGACGGCGTGCCCGGCAACGGCAAGCCGCTCGACCAGGACTTCGCCCTGGTGGTCTCGAACGGGCAGGAGCAGCTCTCGTCGCCGGTGCTGGTGCAGGGCGCGGCGACCGTCGACGATGCGGTGAACGAGCAGAACGGCGACGGCTACCTCGAGCCCGGGGAGTCGTTCGCGCTGCGCCAGCGGGTGCGCAACACCGGCACCGACGTGGCCACCGGAGTGTCCGCCACGCTCACCGGCAGCGGCGCCCTTAGCGTGACCCAGCCAGGCTCTGGCTACCCGGACATCACGGCCGACGCGGACGAGGAGAACGTGACCGCCTACGAGGGCGCCCTCGGCAGCGCCGCAGCCTGCGGCGTGGACGCCACGGGCGTGCTCGACGTGACAAGCGTCGAGGGCGGAATCCAGTCGGTGCCGGTGAGCATCCCCACAGGGCGCGAGGGCCCGGCCACCACGCACTCGCGGACTCAGACGCTCGCCATCCCTGACGACGACGCCGGCGGCGTGGTGTCCACGCTGTTCGTCCCGATCAGCGGGCGCATCAAGGACCTCGATGTGCGCATCAACAGCATCGACCACAGCTTCGTGGGTGACCTCAAGGTCGAGCTCGTGAGCCCGGACAACGCCACGGTTGTGAGGCTGATCGAGCACGTGGGTGGGCCGAACAACGGCGGCGACGATCTCGTCGACACGGTGTTCAACGACGAGGCCGCCACCACCGTCGGCTCCGGCTCGAGCGCCGCCCCGTACACCGGCAGCTTCCGCCCGCAGGCCGACCAGCTCGCGCGCTTCGACGGCAAGGAGCAGCAGGGCACCTGGAAGCTGCGCTTGAGCGACCGCTACGAGAACGACACGGGCTCGCTGCTCTCCTGGGGGCTTTCGATCCGCACCGCCCAGTGCGACCCTGACGTGAACGCCCCCGACACCGCGATCCAGGCGGCGCCCCCGTCGCTCGCCGGCTCCCGCACCGCCAGCTTCGAGTTCAGCGCCTCCAAGGCAGGCACCCAGTTCCAGTGCCGCCTCGACGGCGGCGACTTCAGCCCCTGCACCTCCCCGCAAGAGTTCGGCAACCTTCCCGAGGGCACCCACACCTTCGAGGTCAGGGCGTTCGACTCGAACGGCAACGTGGACGGCAGCCCCGCCGTGTACACCTGGACGGTCGACGTGACCGCGCCCGCGCTTCAGATCGCCGACGTCTCAGGCTCGGCACCGCACGTCCAGGGGAGCGCCGGCACGGCCTCCGGCGACGAGGGCACCGTCACGGTAGACCTCTTCTCGGGCTCCGCCGCGAGCGGCGCGCCCGTGCAGTCGGTGGTGGCTTCCCGCGACGGCTCGGGCTCGTTCAGCGCCGACTTCGCGCGCGTGGCCGCGGGCACCTACACCGTGAGCGCGCACCAGAAGGACGCGGCGGGCAACGCGGCGTCGAGCGCGCCGGTGACCTTCGCGGCCGCGGGCGACCCGCCCCCCGACTTCGCGGTCGTCTCAACCGAGGACTCGCTCGCCGACGCCTCCGCCGGCCGCCTTGCCGCGCTCTCGAGCTGCGAGGGCGACTGCCGGAGAAGCGCCGCGCTCGTCGTCTCGTCGAAGATGGCCGCGCGCCTCGGCCTGCCTCGTCGCAGCGTGCGCCTCGGCAGTGGCACCGCGCGCGTGAAGCTGACCCGCACGGCACGCAACGCACTCCGCGGTAGCGGAGGCGCGAAGGCGACGCTTCAGGCAGTGGCCGGATCGGTTTCGCTGTCGAAGGCGATCACACTGCGCCCGGGGCTCGCGCCATCACGCATCGCGAGCCGCGGCCTAAAGCTCGCAGGCAAGTGCTCCTCCGCCTGCACCATCAACGCACGGCTGCTCGTGAGCGCCGCGACCGCCCGCCGGCTCGGACTCGGCAGCCGGAGTGTCGCGATCGGAAGCGGTCGCACCAGCGCCTCGGCGGGGCAGGCAAAGGCCCTCACGGTCCGCCTCACGCGCGCCGCGCGCACCAAGCTTTCACGCGCTCGCAGCGCCGACGTGACGCTCGTGATCACGGTGCAGGGCGCAAGCAATACAAGCCGCCGCGCGACGCGCCGCCTCAGCTTGGGCTAAAGACCTCGCCCAGGGGGTCGACCAAGGGGGGTATGGGGGACAAGCACTGGCTCGAGTCCCTGGTCGAGAACGTGCCCGCTGCCGTCTACCGGTGCGCCTTCAAGAGCGACTGGGAGATGGAGTTCATGAGCAATGGGATCGAGCAGATCACCGGCTACCCCGCCTCGCAGTTCATCGGGAACGAGGCACGTACCTACGCGAGCGTCATCCATCCGGCCGACCGCGGCCCGGTCGAGGACGAGGTGGAGGCCTGTGTGGCGCGCCGCACCCCGTTCATCCTCGAGTATCGAGTGCTCACCGCCGATGGCGAGGTTCGCTGGGTACATGAGCAGGGCCGGGCCGTCTGCGACGCCGACGGCGAGGTCCTCTATCTCGACGGATCGATCTTCGACATCGGCGAGCGCAAGCGCCTCGAGGCGGAACTCGAGCACCTCGCCTACCACGACGCTCTGACGGGGCTGCCCAACCGGCGCCGACTCATGGAGGACCTCGGTTCCTTTGACGGGTGCCAGCTGCTCGTGTTCTTCGACCTCGACGGCTTCAAGGCGTACAACGACTCCTTCGGGCATCTGGAGGGCGACCTGCTCCTGCGCCGCCTCAGCCGGAAGCTCCGCGATGCGGTCGCGCGGCGCGGCGTGGCCTTCCGTCTCGGGGGCGACGAGTTCTGCATCCTCGGGCCGTTGCCCGCGAACGACGGCCGTTACCTGATTGCCGCGTGCCTGGAGGCGCTCAGCGAGCAAGGCGAGGGCTTCGCGATCAAGGCATCCTGGGGTCGCGTCGTGCTCCCCGACGAGGCGCGCAATGCCACCGCCGCCTTGGTGCTGGCAGACCAGCGCATGTACGCCGACAAGGGCGTCGGACGCGTCTCCGCGAAGCAGCAGACGCGCGACGTCGTCCTGCGCGTCCTTGCCGAAGGGCGTCCCGAGTTGCACGAGCACTCCGGTGCCGTCGCGGCCCTCGCGCGGTCGGTGGGAGAGCGGATGGGGATCCGTGGCGACGAGCTCGACGACCTCGAGCGTGCCGGCGAGCTGCACGACATCGGCAAGATCGCCATTCCCGATGCGATCCTGAACAAGCCAGGCTCGCTCAACGACGAGGAGTGGCGCTTCATGCGCCGCCACACGCTGATTGGCGAGAGCATGCTGAGCGCCGCGCCCGTCCTGCAGGCGGCGGCAAAGATCGTCCGGTCAAGCCACGAGTGCTATGACGGGACCGGCTATCCGGACGGCATCCGCGGAACCGACATCCCGCTCGCCAGCCGCATCGTCTTCGCATGCGACGCCTTCCACGCCATGACCTCCGACCGTCCCTACGGCGCCTCCTTGACTGTCGATGCCGCTCTCGAAGAGCTCGCCAAGTGCGCCGGTACGCAGTTCGACCCCGCGGTCGTGGTCGCGTTCCATGCAGAGATCGCCGCCAGCGCCGTGAGCACTGCCTCGCCCGCAGCGTAAGCGCTACCCGCTGCTAGATTCCGAACGTCGCCCGAGAGGGCGGCAACGTGGTGGGCGTAGCTCAGTAGGTAGAGCTCCTGGTTGTGGTCCAGGCGGTCGCGGGTTCGAGTCCCGTCGCTCACCCTCCCCGCTGCACGAGCGACCGAGGTCGCTCTGGAAATCGCCATGACCGCGAGGCTCCGCGGGCCCGGGTCGCGCTCAGGGCGCCGCGGCGCCGCGGCGGCGGGCGGTGGAGGCCGCGAGCCGCGCGAGGATGGCCGCGCCGAGGAGGCGCCTGAACAGGTTCGCGCCGCGGACCAGCTCGTCGAGTGCCCACGCTCCGTGGGCCACCCGAGCGACGGTGCGGACGCGCTCGCGGGGGCGGCCGTCGAGGCCGCGCGCGAGGAGCGCAGCCGCGAAGGCGGTGCCGGCGAGCGCGTTGGGCGGCTGGGCGAGCGGATAGCGCCGGGGCCATCCCTCGTGGGCGAGGAGTCTCCTGAGCACCTCGGGCGACGCTAGCGACATGAGTTCCCACTCGCCTCGGCGGGTATGGGGCCGCGTATGGAGACTCCAGAACGAGACCAGGACGAGCCCCGCGAGGGGCAGGGCACCTCGCCCGATGAGCCCACGCACGAGGCCACGACGCCGCCCGGCAATCCGGACGCCGACGAGGAGGCGGTGCGCGAGGGGGAGGAGGGGCTCGAGCAGGCTGGCGGCGGCCACTAGCCGCCCGGCGAGGCGGCCGGCAGGCCGTCGAGCTCGGCCATCAGGCTGGCGATGCGCTGGCGGTCCCGCTCGTTGCCCGCCTCGGCGGCGCCCTGCTGCGCGATCGTCGAGCCGATCGCGTGGGCCGTCCGGGCCCGCTCGGGGGCGCCGCGCTCCCCGGCGATGCGGGCGCACGCGATCAGCGCGCCCAGCAGCTCGCCGACCACCCACGCGTCGCCTCCGGCGTGGCGGCTGATCTGCAACAGCGACTCGAGATACTCGTCATACGTGCGCAGTCGAAGGATGGCGGTGATGCGACCGTCTCCGGAGCGGCGCACCGCTGCCGGAGTCTCGCGCTCGGTCAGCCGCACGAGGACCGCTCGCATGTAGCTGATGCAGGTGACCGCGGTCATCGGGTCGTTGATGCCGGGCGATACGGCCTTCAGCGCCGTGTCGGCGAGCTGGCGGAGCCCGAAGTCCACGTCCTCGTCGAGGTCGCGCTCGCTCTCGACCGATATGGAGCGCCGCACGGCGGAGACGGCGTCCTCGTCCGCGTCGCGCGGCCAGATCTCGGCGATCACGGTCTCGACGCTGACGAAGTCGCCGGGCGCCACCAGGAGCGCGACACGCTCCACGCCCGCCCCGGACTGTCTGAACAGCCTCCCGACGTCGATCCGCTGCACGTATCCTGGCCGCGCCGGCAGGATGCGGACCGGCTCGCTCGCGCGCCACTCCCCGAGCAGGGCGTTGCCGTCCTCGGCGGCGGCCGCGCCGTAGGCCTCCGGGTACAGGGCGTCCGCTCTCGCCAGTGTGTCGCGGGCGATCGCCCCCGTCACGTGCGAGATCTGGGCCATCTGCGACACGTGGTTGAGGAAGATGACGAGCTGGACCACGGCGAAGATGCCGAACAGCGATGCGAGGGTCACGCTCAGCCGCGGCACCGTGCCGGAGTCCGTGAACGACCCCACCGAGCGCAGCACCAGGATCGAGTACACGAAGGTGCCGACATAGGTCCCGATCGTGAGCTGGATCACGCGGTCCCCGAACAAGGTGCGGAGGATGCGCGGGCTGAACTGGCTCGACGCGAGCTGGAGCACCACCATCGTGATGGAGAAGGTCAGACCGGCGACCGTTATCAGCGAGCCGGCGATCACCGACAGCACGGTGCGCGCCGCGGGGGCGTCGCCGGCGAAGACGAGGCGGACGCCGTTCAGGTCGACGTTGCGGTCGACCTCCACGAGGACGAATCCCAGCAGCGCGAACGTCGCCACCATCACTCCCGGGACGAAGCCGAGGCTCCGCGAGAGCCTCAGCCACGACCGTCTCGCGCGGTCGGTCATACCCGAATCATGCCGCGCCCGAGGCACGGCCCCGCCGCGCGATCGCGTCAGCCCGCGCCTGGCGGGCCGCCGAGGAGCACGACGGAGACGAGCAGGGACGCGGCGACGGCCACGACGAGCAGCGCGAAGCCGCGGCCGAGCGCGCGTTGCGGGATGCGGCTGGCCAGCGCCGCGCCGGCCACCGCCCCGGCCGCACACGCGACCGTGAGCGCCGCGGTCACGTCCACGTCGACGGAGCGCCCGGCGAGCAGGTGCGCGATCAGGCCGAGCAGCGAGGTGGCGGTGATGATGACCAGCGAGGTGCCCACGGCGGTGCGCATCGTGAACGCGAGCGCGATGGCGAGCGTCGGGACGATGAGGAAGCCGCCGCCGACGCCGAAGAAGCCGGTCACGAAGCCGACGGCGGCGCCGGCCACGAGGTCACGCGGCAGTCGCAGGGGCGGGCAGGTGCCGGTGCGTTCCCACACCCCGTCGGCCTCGGGCGCGGCCTCGTCGGCCTTGCGCCAGGTGACGCGGGCCGCGGCGAGCATGAGCAGCGCGAACCCAGCCAGCAGCAGCGTGCCGCTGATCGCCTCGGCGGCCAGCGTGCCCGCGGCGATGCCGGGGATGGCGGCTGCGGTGAAGGAGCCGGCGTGCCGCCAGCAGACGCGGCCGGCCCTGGCGTGGCCGAGGCCGCCGGCGATCGCCCCGGCGGCCACGACCAGCAGCGATGCGGTCGTGGCCTCGGGCACGGTTTGGTCGAGGACGTAGATGAGCACGGGCACCGCGAGCACGGACCCGCCACCGCCGAGCGTGCCGACGGCCAGCCCGATGGCGAGCCCGAAGGGGATTGCCAGGAGCACGCGGGTCAGGCCTTCGAGGGCGAGGGCTGCTCGGTCGGCCAGCCCTCGCGCTTCCAGAGCGGGACGCCGCCCTCGACCACGTGGATGACCTGCTCGCCCCCGTAGCGCTGGAGCAGGCTCGCGGCGACGGCCGAGCGCTGCCCGGACCCGCAGATGACCGCGACCGGCTTGGCCGGGTCGATGCCGTCGGGTACCTCGAGGATGTCGTGGTAGGGCTCGTGGACCGAGCCGGGGATGTGGCCGGCGTCCCACTCGCTCTGCTCGCGCACGTCGAGGATCTGCAGGCCGTCCCCGCCGGCCTCCCAGCGCTCGTGCAGCTCGGGCACGGTCATCCGCTCGACGCGGTCGACGTCGAGCTTCTCCTCGCGCCAGGACGTCATCCCGCCCGCGAGGTAACCGGCCAAGTTGCGCAGGCCGACCGCCGCGGCGAGGTGGGCGGCGCCCAGGGCGTCCTCGTCGTCACGACCGACGAGCACTATGGGCTGATCGGGCTTTGCCAGCCACGCGAGCTTCGAGCCGAAGCCGGCGCCGCGGGCCGTGATGCACACCGCTCCGGGGATGTGCGCCTCGTCGAACTGCAGCTCGGTGCGCACGTCCACGACGAGCGCGCCGTCGTCCCGCGCCTGCTGCACCTGACGCGGGCTCAGCGGATGCGCCTCGACGGTCTCCTTGACCAGCGGTCCGCGGTTGAGCCCGACGATGTTCTCGAAGTTCGGCGGCTGCGGGCCGAGCGTCGAGGTCGTCTTCTCGACGAACTCGTCCTCGTCGGTGATCCGCAGGAGCGCTTGGTTGGCTCGCTCGAAGCCGATCGTCGAGGCGACCTTGAGATCCATGCCGGGGCCGCCGCACAGCGAGCCGCCGAGGTGGCCCGGCCACACCTCGACCGCGTCGGGCAGGCTCATGAGCTTCTCGTTCAGCGAGCGGAAGATGCCGCGCGCGCCGTCCTCCTTGTCAACCGCGAGGTCGGGGCGGGCGATGTCGCCGACGAACAGCGTGTCCCCGGTCAGGATGGCCCACGGCTCGTCCGAGCGCGCCGTGTCGACGAGCATGAAGGCGGTGTGCTCGGGACGGTGTCCGGGCGTGTGAAGGGCGCGGACCGTCAGCGAGCCGAGCTCGAGCTCCCAGCCGTCGTCGAACGGCTCGTGATCGTAGGCGGGTTCGGCGTCGCGGTGGATGTGGATGGTCGCGCCGGTGGCCGCCAGGAGTCGGCCATGCCCGGAGACGTGGTCGGCGTGATTGTGGGTCTCGAGGACGTGCTCGATGCCCACCCCGAGGTAACGGGCGAGCCGCAGGTACTCGTCGATGTCCAGCTTCGGATCGACCACGGCCGCGATCCCCGCGCTCTCGTCGCCGATGAGGTAGCTGGCACAGCCGAGGTCGTCGTGGATGAGCTGACGGAAGATCATCGTGGGCTCGCGGTCAGACAGCCCGTCGAGTTCGGCGATCCGCTCGCGAAGCCCGCCGCAGACCACCTCACACAGCTCGAAGACCGACTCGTCGGCGATCGAGCAGCGCACGCGGTTGCCGTCCTTCTCGCGCGCCACGATGCCGGCCTGCGCCAGCATGGCGATGTGCTTCGAGACGTTCTGCTGCGAGGCGTCCACCGCCTCGGTCAGCTCGTTGATGGTCAACGGCCCGTCGCGCAGCGCGTCGAGCAGACGAATGCGCATGGGCTCGCCGATCACCCGAAACCGTTGCGCGATGAGCTCGACGAGCGCATCCGGAAGCGGGTGGGGGATGGAGGATGAGTCGGGCATCTGCACAACTATACCGCCATATAGTTGTGATGATTGCGTGGGTCCGCCGGCTCGGCCTCGGTACTTCCGGAGCGCGGTGAGCTTCGGCTTCGCAAGCTCAAGATCAGATCCGTGGTACCAACCGTGGTACCAATTTGAGCGAAACTAGGCTGATTGTGGTCCAGGCGGTCGCGGGTTCGAGTCCCGTCGCTCACCCTCAGACGCACCTCCGCTTCTGAAGCGGGGGTTTCCGCAACCGCCCAGCAGTGTGGGCGTCGACTGACTGGTCAGATGCGAACGGCCGTGGTAGGACTACACGAGAAACGCGCCGTGATGTGCGCGAGCCGTGATGTTCAGCCCGCCGAGGAGGAGGAACTCGCATGGAAGCTCGTGGATTCGTGAAGGTGGCCGTCGTCATCGGGCTTGTCGGAGGTGCCCTCGCCCTGCCCGCCACCGCCGGCGCGTACGGCGGGTGGTATTGCGGGAGCTTGAAGGGTTCCGGCCACTGGTGCGGCTGGCCGAGCGGCGCCCACACCTGGGAGTACAACGCGGCGTACTACTTTGGATCGCCCAGCATCTTCGTTTGCCAGAGGTTGTGGCACCCCACGGGCAATTACGCATACGGCAATACGTGCGGTTACGGCTTCACCGACCGGGTCTACTACCCGAACCGCACATGGGGCGCGCACGTATCGCAGTGGAGCGGTGGCAACCACACCGTCTGGGGCTTTGCCACCACCAACCGCTGCGACGTGATCGATTGCGGGACGCCGGCCTCGCACCGGCGTACGCGTCCTACGGCGTCTCGGCTCGCTGGCGACGGAGTGGCGGCCCCGCTCGGGGCCCCAGCCGTCCGGCCTGTCTCCGAGGTTCCGTCCGAGACCGAGGGGAGCTTTGGCATCTTCGGCCGGCAGCGCGGCGCGGGTGACCTCCCGCGCGTGGGGAGCATGAAGACCGTGCAGTGGGGTCAGTGGAGCACGCTCTTCGGAGCCAACGTGCAGTTGGCGCGCAGGGTTCGAGTGGACTCGAGGAACGGGCTGTTCTTGTTTCCAGGACAGGGCACCGTCTGCCTTGCGCTGGTGGCGGGGATCGAGGGCATGAGCACGTGCGCGTCGGTCGCCGACGCACGCAGTGGGCGGTTGATAGGAACCGCGGTGTCGTCCACCGGTGACGAGAACCTCGTGTATGGCGCGGTGCCGAACAACGTGAGTCGTGTGACAATCACTACCAGGGCCGGTGGCGACGTGACCGGGGCCGTGGTGGACAACGGATACCTGACTGCGATTGCCGGAGAGCCCGTGAGCGTCGCGTACACCGGCGGAGGCCGCCGCGTCGTGGTCGATGTGCCCTACCCGTCGAGCCCCTAGGCGGAGAAGGTCACAGAATTCGCCGTTGTGCGACTTAGTAGGTGACATGCTCGATTTCGACGAGCTCTACGAGCGGGAGGCACAGAGGGTCCTGAGCTACTTCGTCAGGCGGACGTTCGACGTGGAGTCTGCTCGAGACCTCACCGCCGAGACCTTCGCACGCGCCTTCGAGCATCGCACGCGGTTTCGGGGCCAGGGCGTGTCCCAAGCGACTGCCTGGCTCTACGGGATCGCCGGGCACCTGCTCGAAAGCTACATCCGCCGCGGCATCGTGCAGCGCAAGGCCACGCGACGTCTCGGGATACAGATCGACTCCGCGGTAGCCGCCGATGAGTACGACCGGATAGTGGAATTGGCCGGCCTGCAGGACGTCCGTGCCGCCGTCTCAGCCGCGCTCGAGACCCTCGATGCAGAGCATCGGCGCGCCCTGGAGCTTCGCGTGGTGGCGGAGCTCCCGTACGGCGATGTGGCTCGTTCGCTCGGCACGACCGAGCCAACCGCGCGCGCGCGGGTGTCGCGAGCTCTTCGCCGGCTCACGGACGCTTTGGAGATATCGGAGCCAGGAGGCCTGCCGCGATGAACGACGTCAAGACCCTCGTCGACCTGCGTGCGGAGTTCCGTCGTCTTCAGGCATCCGGAGCCAGGCCCAGACGGAGCGTGCTGTCCGGGCCGCGCATGCTCGTCCTTGCGGCCGTGCTGGTCCTGGGCCTGACCGCGGGGGCGCTCGCGGTCACGGGGACGGGCATCGGAGTTCCGGCGCTCGATCGGCTGCTCGACCGCAAGGCGCCTGATGAGCAGGGCGCTCCGACGACGACGGCTCCGCGGTTCCCGAATCAGCGACCTGGGCCAGGCGGAGCGAGCGCGGTGTTGAGCGTTCAGCTCGGCAATGTCCCGGGCGTGGCCGCCGCGTACGCCACGGAGGGAGGAAGCATCTGCTCGGCGAAGGCTCCGCGCGACTCCGATGCGTCCAGTGGGCCTCGCGGTACCTCGGGCAACTGCCTGCGGCCTGAGGTCCTCGCCGATCAGCTGCGCACGCGCGGAGCCGTCTGCTGCGGCCTGGCGGACGAGGGTGGCGCGCGGATCTTCGACGGCTACGTGCGTGCCGACGTGATTTCGGTGCGGCTGCTCACCGGCGAGGGCGAGACCCGGGCGGAGCTGACGCCGGTTTGGTCGCCGACGATGCCGGGCGCGGGCTCACTCCGCTACTTCGTTGCGTCCACGCCGGGGACCGGGAGCTTGGCAGGTGAGGACGGCCTGCTCGACCTGCCGGCCCTCGAGCTGACGTTCGAAAACGGGAAGGTGACCGAGACAAAGCCCTGACGGCCCCGCTAAGAGCGGACCTCTCGCTCACGCGCGACCGTACGCTGAGAAGAGTGAAGCTTTCGAAGCTGGCTTGGTTGGTCGCCGCGGTCCTGGCCACCGGGTGTGGCGCCGGCGGGACAGTTGCGCCCAAGTTCGAGTCGGGAAGCCAGGGCCGACGCATAACCGACGTACGTCATGGCTACAGCGTCGCCCTCCCGGCCGGGTGGCATCGGGCGCGGCGCAACCTCACTCCGCAGCTGGTGGATCCCCGCGAGATTCTGTCCGTCGCCACCTATCCGCTCCGCTACAAGCGCCGGGCACGCTGTCGCATCCCGGGCTGTCCGACACCGGCGCTGAATGGGTTTCGAGCCACCGACATCCTGATGTCCATCCAGGAGCGTGTGCACCCGAGGAAGACGACCGAAGATGTCGCGATCGACCTGAGACCACAGCGGGCGGGGCTGGGAGCCGGAGCGGACAGCTGCACGCGCGGTCGAGTCGCCTGGTACGCCTTCGAAGCCTTCGCCGAAGCTGGGCGGAGCCTCTACGTACTCGTGGTCGTGGGCAAGCGCGCTCCCGCGAGAACGCGGGCCGACCTGAAGCGACTGCTGGGTTCGCTGCGCTTTGTCCGCTACTGACCGGCCAGCTCGTCCAGGAGGCCGATCGACGTCTCCAGCGCCATGTCGCCGAAGCACTTGTCGATCGCGTAGGAGTCCTCGTAGTTGACGAACATGTAGCCCTGGAGCTCGCCCACGAAGCCCAGCCCCTGCTGGCCCACGGGGTTTAGCTCGAACGACTGGGGCATGTAGCCGAGCGCGTCGTTCGCCTGGCCGAGCGGCATCGTGACCGTCGCGCCCGACTGCTCCTTCAGCGTGTTCGAGAAGTTCGAGAAGGTCTCGCCGGGCGCCGCGGTCAGGGCCAGCTCGTCGCCGATGCGGGCTGCCGAGGCCGACACCTCCGCTGACACCGGCGAGGACGAGCTGCACTGGAGCTTGTCGGGGTCCTTGCCGGTGCGCACGGTCGACGGGCTCTGCGAGAACTGCCGGTCGAAGAACCCGGCCCCGCCGAGGGCCGTCAGCGGCGCGTTCGTGACCGGCTGGAGCCACGTGGTTCGCGTGGTGCCGATATCGGGCTGCTCGATCGCGTCGCCGGCGCCCGTGCCGGCGATCAGCCCGGCGAGGTCGTCCGCCCCGGTCGCCCTCTCCGGGTCACGGGCGTGCTCGAGTCCGGAGGCCGACATGTTCCCCAGCCCCGTCATGAAGTGGAGGCCCACGCCGCCGAAGCGCTCCTCGAGGCTCGCCTCGAACAGGCCCGGCCAGTCGGGGTGGGCCTCGCCGCCGTTCGTGCCGAAGGTGGTGGGATGGGCGGCGTAGGTGCCGATCGTGGCGATCGTCTCGGGTGCGGTGGTCCGGCCCTTCCCGCGCTTCCGGCCGGGCGCGTACGCACGCAGCCACGCGAGCTGCTGCTCCTCGGCCGAGCGGTAGGTGTCGCGGCGCTCGTTGTTGAACGGGCGCGCCGTCCGCTCGCCGTACTCGAGGAGCGCGGGGCGCATGCCGGCGACCGCGTCGCGGACCGTTCCCTTGATCGTGTCGGCGACCTGCTCCATGTACCAATCCGGCACGAACCCCCAGCCGCCGATGAAGTCCGGCGAAGAGTGGGCGTGCGTGGCGGCCACGACGACGTCCTCGGCCTCGAGGCCGAGCTCTTCGTCGTCCGCGAGCTGCGCGGTGAGCTGCTTGATGCCGCAGTCGTCGCACTTCGAGCCGTAGTCCCAGAAGTAGCCCTCGCCATCGAGCACCACGAGCACGAGATCGTCGCCGTCGCGATCGCGCAGGGCGACCGCGCGCACCCACAGCCCGAGCTCCTCGTTCCACGAGGTGACGGGGTTCATGGGGCCGAGCCCGAAGCCGCCCATGTAGATGCAATTCGGGTTCTCGGGCCAAGGCGAGCCGGTGGAGGCGAGGTGATCGGCTCGCTCGACGGGATCGTCGAGCATGCCCTGGAAGCCCTCCGCGCTGAGCGTGGCGCAGCGCTCGCGGCGCGTCTCCCAGGTGCCGCCGTAGTCGGCCGGCCGCGGAAGGATGGAGGTCTTGGCGGCCCCGGCCAGGACCTGCCCCTCAGGCAGCGACGCTGGGTCGGTCGGGCCGCCGGGGGCCGGAGCGGCCGCTGGCTCGGGACCCGCGCCGTCGCGCTCGCGGTCCGCGGCTGCGGTGGCGTTCGCTCCTCCGGAGTCGCCCGCCGGCACAGGCGCGAGGCTCGCACCGGCCCAGGCGCAAGACACCATCAGGGCGCCGGTCAGGAACGCGACGGCCGCCCGCCGGAGCGGGCTCGCAGTCAAGAGCCGCAGCCCTCGCAGATGCTTCTGAAGAAGCCTCCCCACGTGCTGCATAACGCACGGGCGGGCGAAAACCTGCGAAGGGTGAGCGACGCCGTCGGTCTCCCTCCCGGCGCGCGCAGCGCGCTAGTCCTGGATCAGGACGTTGTTCCCGGTGCCGCCGTCCAGGACGTCGGTGCCGGGGCCACCGACCAGTACGTCGTCACCGGCTCCGCCGAGGAGCGTGTCGTTGCCCGCGCCGCCGATCAGTACGTCACCGTCGTTTCCGCCGCTGAGCGTCAGCGCGATCGCGCCGGTGGTCACGGCTGACGCCTCGATCACGTCGTCGCCGGCCAGCGCGTTGACCGTCAGGCGGTCGTTGGCGGCCTCGGCGCCGGTGATGCTCACCGTGGAGGGCAGGCCGGTCGCGTTCACGCCGGCACCCGAGCCCGACAGGACGATCACGTCGTCGCCGCTCGTGCCGCTCGCGATCACGCTGTCCGCCGAACCGTCGCCGGCGCCGCCGGTCGCGGCGAGGTCGAGCTCGGTCGTCGTCACGTCGGTGCCGCTCAGATCGCCGACGTTGACGGTGTCCGCGCCGCCGAGCGCATTGAAGTCCACAATCTCCACGTCGTTCAGGTCCATCGTCACGTTGGCGATGTCGCGGAAGAAGATGACCCGCCCGCCGTTGGCGGACGCGGTGATGGTCTCGGCCACGTTGGCTCCGGTGAACGTCATCCTGTCGGTGCCGGCCTGGCCCTCGAGAGTGTCGTTGTCGTCACCGGGGTTCCACACGAAGGTGTCGTTGCCGGCGCCCATGAGGGCAGTGTCGTTGCCATCGCCCCCGTTGATCGTGTCGGCGCCGGCGCTGCCCAGGAAGATGTCGTCGCCGAGCCCACCGTTCATCGTGAGCTGGATGGCGTTGGCTTCCAGCGACGAGGCGTCCAGCACGTCGTCACCGCCCAGCGCGTTGAGCGTCAGCCGGTCGTTGGCCTGCTCCGGCTGGGTTATCTCGACATCGGCTTGGAGTCCGAATGCCTGGATGCCGGCGGCGTTGCCCGCCGCACCGAAGACGTCCTCGCCGTTCGTGCCGTTGGCCGTGACCATGTCGGCAGCGCCGTCGCCGCCGCCGTTCGGCCCGCTCAGGTCGACTTCGACCGCCGTCATGTCCGTGCCGGTCAGGTCGCCGGCGACGACGTTGTCGGCACCGCCCAGGGCGCGGAAGTCGGTGGTCTCGACATCGTCGAGGTCCATCGTGACGTTGGCCACGTCGCGGAAGAAGATGACCCGTCCGCCGTTCGCCGACACGGTGATGTTCTCACTCGCGCCCGACCCGACGAACCGCATGGTGTCGGCGCCGGCCTGGCCTTCGAGGGTGTCGTTGCCGTCGCCGGGGTTCCACTCGAAGACGTCGTCGTTGGCGCCCAGGAACGCCACGTCGTTGCCGTTGTCTCCGAAGATGAAGTCGTTGCCCTCGCCGCCGAGGAACACATCGACGCCCTGGGAGCCCCGGAGCGAGTCGTTCGCCGCGCCGCCGTCGACGGTGAGCCTGATGACGCCGGCGGGCAGCGTGGTTGCCGTCACCTCATCGCCCTGCGCCAGGCCGTTGACGACGAGCGAGTCGTTCGCCCCCTCGGTATTCGAGAGATTCACCTGGGCCGCAAGGCCGCTCACGGAGACCGACGTCCCCGCACCCGTGACATCGACGTCGTCGGCTCCGTTCGTGCCGTTGACGATCACGACATCAGCCGCAGCATCGCCGGTAACGCCGCCGAGGGTGCCCGCGAGATCGCCCCTGAACTCGGCGACCCCGCTGCCCGCGAGGTCGTTGACGGTGAGCGTGTCCGTCCCGCCCAGGGCGTTGAGGTCGAGCACTTCGACACCGCCGGCGTCCATCACGATGTTGCCGACGTTGCGCGTGAACCGCAGCCGCCCGCCGTTCGCCGAGGCGTCGAGGATCTCGTTTGCGGCGCTGCCGTTGAACAGCATCGTGTCGGTGCCGGCCTGGCCCTCGAGAGTGTCGTTGCCGTCGCCGGGGTCCCACTGGAAGACGTCGTCGCCACCGCCCAGGAAGGCCGAGTCGTTGCCCTGCTGGCCGTCGACGAAGTCGCTGTCGTCGCCACCGAGCAGGACGTCGGCGCCGTTGCTGCCCAGCACCGTGTCCTGGCCGGCGCCGCCGTCGGTCGTGACCTTGATCAGCGCGGCGAGGTTGCCGGTGGAGGAGAACTGGTCGTTTCCGCCGTTCATGTTCGTGACGATGTTTTCGGTGGTGCCGATGTCCAGCGAGAACGGTGTGGGGTTGAGGCGATCGAAGCGCACCCGAGCGCCGTTCGCTGTGACCGTGAAAACCTCGGCGGCGTCGCCGCCGTTGACCTCGGAGCTGTCGGTGCCGTCGCCGCCCTCGTTCAGGTCGGTGCCGTCGCCCGGGTTCCAGACCATGCGGTCGTCGCCCCCCAGCCCGAGCACCTGGTCGTCGTCGCCGCCGCCGATGAGCGTGTCGTTGCCCGGGCTCCCGCGAAGCACGTCAGCCTGTCCACCGCCGGCCAGCGTGAGCGCCAGGCCCTCGGCCGGAGCGTCGGACGCGTTCACCACGTCCACGCCCTCGAGCGCATCGACGGTCAGCCGGTCGGCCGCGCCATCGCCGCTCGCGACGTTCACGACATAGGGCAGTCCGGTTACCGCCGCCGTGTTCTCGCTCTTCGTCGGGACGAGGTTGTCGGTGCCTGCGGTCCCCTCGACCGTTGCGTTGTCGGGCTGGCCGTCGCCGCCGAGGGCGACGTCCGCGCGCCCCGCGTCCGTCCCGGCGAGATTGCCGATCGTTGCGTTGTCGGCGCCGCCGCGCGGCTCGACCGACAGCGTCTCCATCCCGTCGCCGTCCACCGCCGGGGCACCTCCGCGCGACACGCGCACGCGCCCGGCGTCGCCTGCGGCCCTGAGGTCGTCGGCCCCGTCGGAGCCGTTGACGACGAGCCGGTCGTCGCCGTCCTGGCCGTCGACCACGTCGTTGCCGTCGCCCGCGTCCGAGCTGAAGACGTCGTCGCCGGCTCCGAGCGCGATCGTGTCGTCTCCCGGCTCGCCGACGAGCGAGTCGGCGCCGGAATGGCCGGTCAGGTTGTCGGCGCCCTCGCCGCCCCGAAGAGTCAGCCCGACAAGCCCAGGGGACATGCCGGATGCGTCGACCCTGTCGTTGCCCGCGCCGCCGTCGACCTTCAGCGTGTCGCCGGCGTCGAAGGCCCTCGTCGCGTTCGCGACGATGCCAGCCACGGTCAGACCGCCGCCGTCACCGGTCGGCGCAAGCGTGTCGTCACCCGCGCCGCCCGCGAAGGTCACCTCGTCGGACTGCCCATCCGGCGGACCACCCGGACCGCCGCTCAGGTCGACGTCCACCCGCGTCAGGTCGGTGCCGCCGACATTGCCGATCGTGACCCCGTCGGCGCCGCCTCGCGGGTTCAGGCCGATTGCCTCCACGGCGTCGGCGTCCACGTTCGAGCCATCGGTGCTGCGGGCCAGCAGCAGGCGGCCGCCGTCCGCCCCGGAGGCGCTGAGCTGCTCGCCTCCGTCGGACCCGTCGAACGTGATCCGGTCATTTCCCCGGTCGCCCTCGACCCGGTCCGACCCGTCGCCCGGACCAGAATTCACCGCGTCGTGGCCGCTGCCCAGGCTCAGCCTGTCCGCGCCTCCGCCGGCGTCGGTGCTGTCGTTGCCGGGCCCGCCGTTGAAGGTCTCTCTCCCACGGCCCCCGGCGAACCGGTCCTTGCCGGCGCCACCCAAGACGGTCGTGCGCTCGGTCGTCGTAAAGGCACCGCGGCGTTCATCGATCACCACGCGGTCGTTGCCACGGCCCCCGCGCACGACGATCTTGTTGAAGCGCCGCCGCTTGAAACGGAACTCCGCCGCGCGGCTGCCCCCGGCGTCGATCTCGAGCGTCTTCCGCGTTCGCCGGTTCAGGCGCAGCGTGATCGCGTTCGCCCGGTCGTTGCCCAGGACGGTCAGCGTCTTGCGGGCGACCTTCGCGTCCACGCCCCGCTTCGGCTTCGACTGCGTTGGGGCGGCGACGACCGCGAGGACGGTGAGCGCCAGGACGAAGACGAAGAGAACGCGCGCGGAGCGGTCCGCGGCCAGGTGGGCCAGTCGCGGCATCGTGCCAGCATATGAGCGGTGTTCGCCTACCGCAATATGTCGTGGGGGCGACCTGTCGGGGCGGACTGGATTTGAGCCAGCGACCGCTCGGCCGGCCTAGCCGGCCGGGCGCAGGTTCCACTCGACCCGCGCGCTCGACCCGTTGTTCCCACCGCCCTCGATGCCCTCGAGGCTGTGGATCCCGGCGAGCGTGCCGTCGGCGCGGACGGTCTCGGTGTGGACGCCCGGCTCGAACTCGGACCCGTTCGTGTAGAGCCCACCCGAGAAGTCGAACCAACCCGGATACAGCCGGTCGATTCCGGGGCGCGGCACGCCGTTGCAGGTCCAGATCTGGTCCCCGTAGTGATAGCCGAGGCTCTCGACGTGGTAGCGGATTCCGGGACCGAATCGGAGCGTGCCGAGCTCGAAGACCAGCCGCGCCCAGGCCGGGTCAGGCGGGTCCGCCCCGGCGTCCGGTTGGTTCGGGCCGATCGCCAGCTGACCGGACCCTTCATAGGTGCAACCTGTGCCCGTGTGTGTGCCCGACTCCGTCCAGTTCATCGTCCCGGGAGCCGTCTGGTAGGCGAGCGTCGCCTCGTGAAGCCCTCCCTGGACGTTGCCGGTGCCCGGCTTCGCGATATGCGTAAAGCGCACGGGCGCGGTGAACACCTGAGTGAGCCCCTGGCTCACGTAGGTCGTGGTCACGGTCCCTTCAAGGGCCGCCGGACCCGTCGGCAGGGGATAGCAGTTTCTCGTCGGGCGGCCTCTATCGAGCACCGCATCGCGGTCACAGTCCACGCGGTACGTCTGGCGATCACCCTCGCAGCGCAGTCGACCGACCCGCCGCGGCGCGGTCACGACCCGGTAGTTCTGGTTCCACTTGAACCGGCCGAGGGCAAGGCGGAAGTAACCCTTCGTGAGGTATTTCACGCTCTTGGCGGTGTCCAGCAAGCGCCGCCTGCTCCCCGTGACCGCGAATACGCGCGCTCGTCGCCCCCCAACGCAGCCGGCGTTGTGGGAGTAGACGGTGCCGTACAGCAGGTTCTTCCGATGCCCGAGCTCGATCTTGATCTTGGTGACCTTCGCCGCTCTCGCGTCCGGGCGCTCCGCGTTCGTGCCCGGGGCCGCCGCGCCTGCGGGGCCACCCCAGATCGCGAGTCCCGCGAGCAGCGCCCCGGCCAGCGGCACGAGGCTCCGTCGTAGTCTCATCCGAGTTTCTCCCTACGAGTCCAACGGGCCACTAGCTAGCGATTGTAGGTCCGATTACTTGGTGCCGCCTACCCTTCAAGCGTGACCTCGCGCTTCAGGTGGCCTTGCTCGTGCCGATCCTCGCTGGCCTGCTCGGGCTGTTCAACTCGTTCCGCATGATGCGCCTACCGGACGTTGAGCCCTCAACCTCCGTCGAAGCCGCGGCGCTGGCCTGACCGAGCGCGTAGTTGCGAAACAGCATGCGAAAGCTGGGCGTCTCCTCGCGTGTCGAAGTCGCGCGTCGTCGAGCGCGCCGATCGGTCGGGGTTCGAGGGGGAGATGCGCTAGCGCGCGATCCTGGCGCAGTGGCGGTCACGCGACGCTGCGCAGCTCCGCGGCCGCCGCGCCCGCCGTGACAAACCGGACACCTGGCACGCGCGCCAGGTGCTCCAGGTTCCTACGGATGTAGTCCCAGGAGCGGAGCGCCCCTTGGTCGGTTCGTATCGCCATGGCGAGTACGGGCGGGGAAACCGTGCGCGTGATCCGCAGCAAACGGCGTGCGAAGAGGCTGGGGACCATGTATGCGCTCAGCTGCTTGGGGGCCCCGTCGCTCCCGGGCGGAGCGCTGGTGAGCGGGATCAGGAGTGGATCTGAGCGGCTGGCCCGGTCCGCTGCGGGGAAGGCGTTCGCGCTGGAGCGGTACGGGGTGAGCGGCACTCCGCGAAAATCCGGCGAGAGTCCGGTAACGATCTCGTCTGGTTCCAGCGGTCCGTGCGGCGGCAGGTCGGGCTCGACGGTGAGATCGACGCTAACGCCGGCGGCCCCCAGGCGGCGCAGCATGCGGCCGGTCAGGATCCGGTCGCCTGAGCGGTGCGCCGGGCAGGGCCGCCCGAACACCGTCTCGAAGGTCTTCAAACCCAGATCGAGGCAGTGCTCCTCCCACGCAGGATCGTGGTCGCGCACCCAGGTGTCGGGCTTCGGGTCCCAGCGCCACGTGTGCGTGTGCAAACCGAACCCATCGCCGTGAGCCTCCAGGTCGGCCAACGCCGTGGCGTAATGCTCGGCGACCCAGCTGGGCGAGCCCCACACCTCCGCGACCTGTGGGTCCATGCGCAGAAACCACGAGAACGAGGCAGGGGCGCGGGTCAACTTCGCGAGCCGGGCGCGTAGCGCATCGGTTCGCGCAAGCAGCTCCTCGAACCCCGCCCACCCGCCCGCCACGCCCGGCTCGAGCACCCGGAGGTCGGGCTCCGTGTCCCAGCACACGACGACCGGCAGAATCGCTCCTTTGTCTCGGTGCAGAAGCCGGTAGGCCGCTGACACCCGCAGCGCGTCGGCGGCGATGATGATCGCCTTCTTCGCTGCTGCCTTCGATCCGTGGTTGGCGCTCAAGCGGTCGGCAAGTTAGCGCGCGATCGGATGCCGGCGCGCGCGCTTCGAGTACTTCGACAGCTGGGAGATCACCAGCCTGAGCTCCTTGGTTCCGGCCGAGTCCTTGAGGGGCTCGATGAGAGCCGGCCCGGCCCCCGAGGTCACGGTCTGGCCCAGCAGGCCGGCGCGGAGGCGCTTGACGTCCTTGCCGCCCACGCCGAGCGCGGCGAGTGCGGTTCGCAGCGGTGCGGGGATCGCACCGGACTTGACCGCCGCGAGGAACGCGGTGACCTGATCCTCGGTCGCGGTGACCTCGGCCACGCCGCCGGCCGTGAGCGCGGTGGCCGCTGCGCTGCGCAGGGCCGGCACTCGCTTCAGCGCCGAGGCGGCCTGGCCAGCGAACTTCGACGACGCGCGCAGCTGGCGCCTGGCCAGGGCGCGCTGGCCCCTCGCCTTCGCAGCGCGCGCCCGCCACAGCGCCTTCGCCGACGCCGCGGCGAGGGCGTACGCCCTGGCCTCGGCGGCGAATAGCTTGTTCAGCGCGGCTGCCGAGGCCGCGTCCAGACCGGTGCCCGCCACGACCGTGGGCGGCTTGGCCCGCGCCGCGCGGACCGTTCGCCGGAACGCCCCGTCCGGCTTGCCTTCGCCGAACGCCAACGCCGCCGCCGCTGCCTGTCCCTTGACGGCGGCGAGGGCCAACAGAGCGCTGTCGATCGCCGCCGAACCCGACTGGGCGGGTCGCAGGATCATCGAGCGCGACCCGCCGCCACCGTGCGCGGCCGACGAAGCGCCCATCATGTTCAACATGTTGCGGATGGGGTTCCAGGGCGGATCGCCGGGATCTTCCTTCGGCGGCACGCACTTCCCGATGCCTCTCTGCACGGAACCCCCGGGGCAGACGCAGCCGTCGCTCGTGCAGACCAGATCCCCCTTGCAGCAGGTTCCGTTACAGGGGTCGCTCCCGTCGTCACACTTCTTCACGCAGGCATTCCGGGTGCCGAAGAAGTTGCTTTCGCAGACCTCTCCCCGTGCGCAGCAGAGGGTCTCGCCGCAGCGCAGTCCGCGGCAGGTGCAGTCCCCCATCTGCGAACCGCAGATCTCGCCGACACGGCAGCACCATCCGAGGCGTATCGGCTGGGGCTCGTAGTTCGTGCAGAAGTTCGATGCCACGGCGTCGATGCTGCAGAACTTGGTCAGGCTCCTGTTGGGAGACGGACCACCCGGATAGCCGCACATCTTGGCTGTGTCACTGCAGGACTTGCCGGTGCATGCCTGCCACCCCCGGCACGCCTGGGCGCACTTGTCGGTGTTGCAGCAGGTGTAGTCGCTCGGAACGCACACGGCCGCGCCGCCGCCGTGCTTGCACTCCTTCGGCGTGTCGCCGCCACATGCAGCGTGGGCCAGCCTCGGCCGCCAAGCGCTGCCGGCCAGCAGCGCGCCCGAGATCAGCCCGAGGGTCCGCCGCCGAGACATCGGAAGCACGAGCGCCTTTGCCACGAGGTCCAGCATGGGAGCCTCGAACGGCGGCGCGCCGGAACGCGAGGGGCGGTCCTGGGCGGAGTCGCCGGCGGCGTCGGCCGCGCGCACGAGATCACGCACGCCGCCGCCGCGGCCGCGACGTCTCATCTGGTCACTTCGCACCCGATCTAACGACCGTACTCGCACGCGGTCTCCGGTGCAATGCCAAACTTCCTGCATCGAACCAACCTGGGGCGGTCACGAGCATCGCGTCGATCACACGACCGAGGAGCTGGATGCGCTGCTCGACGGCATCGACGTCGAAGCCCGACGCTCGGGTCGCCCGCAGATCGTTCAACTCTTCGCTGGCAGCGACTCGGACACGCTTGGCATCGTGGTCGGCCATGACCGCAGCGTGCTCAACCACGTTCCGAGCGACGCCAACCCGCCATATAGGACCAGCCACGGAGGCTGCGACGAGGACCGACCCTTCACCTTCTACGTCGCCGGCGACCATCACAGCGAGACACACTGGCGACACACCATCCCCGCGCGCGCCGCGCGCGAGGCAGCCCGCGTGTTTCTGCTCACCGGCCGCCTGGATGACCGCGTCGAGTGGGAAGAGGTCTGAGGCGCTTGGCCTTTCGGGACTTCGTGGAAACACATCTGCCGCCCGCTCCGGGCGGCGTGCTGGAAGTTGGTTGCGGCCGCGGTGACCTTGCCCGGGCCGTCGACCGGCTCGGCTACCGGGTGACCGCGATCGACCCAGAGGCTCCCGCGGGCGCCATCTTTCAGGGCGTCACGCTCGAGCAGTTTCCGGACCCGGGTCCGTTCGACGCCGTCCTGGCAAACCTGTCGCTTCATCACATCCCCGACCTGGGCGGGGCGCTCGCGAAAATCCAGGCACTGCTGCGGCCAGGGGGCCCGCTGATCGTCAAAGAGCAGGCCTGGGAGCGGCTCGACGAGCCGACGGCTCGCTGGTACCTCGAGCACCGCGCAACATCCGATGCTCACGCGCCTGCCTCGGTTGAACGATGGCTCGCCGAGTGGGAGGCCCACCACGCCGACCTGCACACCTTCGCGGCGATGCGCCGAGAACTCGACCAGCGCTTCACGGAGCGCTTCTTCGCATGGACGCCGAATCTCTACGCCGAGCTGGGACAGGAGCTCGAGCCTGAGGAGCGCAGGTTGATCGAGGCCGGCGACATCCAGGCCACGGGGTTCGTCTACGTCGGCGCGGGCCGCTAGCGGCTGACCCAAATGTGTCTCTAGTCTCCGTCGGGTGGCGTACACGAGCACGGAAGCGCGGCAGGAACTGCTCGATGCCTTCGCCGAGGCCATCGAGCACATCGGGTTCGCGCTCGCGGCTCTCGGCGCTGCGTACGAGCAGCTCGACGAGCAGAACGCAGACCGGTTGGAGGCGGAGCTCTTCGGCCCGGTTCAGGTGGCATACGGCCGCGCGAAGAGCACGCATGCGCAGTTCGCGGCCCGCCATGGCATGACGAGCGGCACGTTCGCGACACCCTCGGAGGGCCTCCCCTCGACCGGCGCGAAGGGGTTCATCGACAACGCTGTAGGAAGCGTCGCCCAGGCCGACGGCGCTCTGTCCGCGCTCCAGGACTCGTCGTTGCCGACGGAGGTCGGCGACCGAGAGCTGCGCGCCGCGCTCACGGACGTGCGCGAGCTGCTCGGCGGCGTGCGCCAGCGAGCCCGCGAGCTCGAGCGGACGCTCGGGCGCTAGTGCGCTAGTGCGATGCTCGAGCCGGTGAGCGTTCACTCGATCCTGCCCGAGTTGCTCACGCGCGCCGCCCGCCAGCACGCTCTGGTCGTGGCCGGCGAGCACGACTACGGCCGTCAGCTCGATGGCCAGCTGCGCCTCGCGAGCCTGCCGCGAGCCGAGCGCGCCGACGATGCCGACCTCGTGGTCCTGGCGGGGCTCGCGGGCGAGCCCGAGATCGAGCGCGCGGCCGCCACCGCCCCGCTGCCACTCGTCGCGTTCGATGGCGCGGAGGGCGCGGCGCTCGGCGACCGCGAGGTCCGCGTGGCACTGCCGTTCGCCCCGGTGGACGGCGTGCCGACGGCGGAGCTCCTGGCCGGGGTGGAGCGCGCGCAGCGGGCAGCCGCTTTGGTGGTTCGAGCGGTAGCCGAGGGCGTTGCGGCCGCCCGGCAGTGCTCACCGCCCTCCGCCGGCTGGGTGGCTTTGACGCTAACGGCGACCCGACCGAGCCTCCCGTGTGGCTGTGGCGCGCGGACGCCGAATGGGAGCTCCGGCCGGACCGCCCGTTCTTGGCGCGAACGCGCTAGTTGGTCACACACACTGCCAGCCGCCGTCACGCTTCGGAAGGCCGCGCTCAGGGTACGATAGGGCTGCTGAGCACGGAGGGTCAGGTGAACACAGCGCGGACTGGCGGGTCGATGGAGGCCTCACAGCGGATCGTGCTCGCAGGAACGGAGCAAGTCGCAAAGGTGGGGATCTGGCAGCTATGTCCCAAAACCGGCGAACTGCGCTGGTCCGACAATCTCTACCGCCTTCATGGACTCGACCCGGGGGAGGGCCTCCCGAGCAGGCAGGTGCTTCTCGAGGTGACGCATCCGGACGACAGAGCTCGTGTGGTGCGCTACGCCGACAATCTCCTGCGCGAGCGCATCCCGTCGCCGCTCGACTTTCGTGTGATCTCCCCGAAGGGCGGCATTCGCCACCTGCGCTCGACCGTGTCCGCCGTCGACCGCGACAGCTCGCATGCACTCTTGATCGTCGGGTCGGTCCAGGACCTGACCGCCGAGCGCCGTGCGGAGCGCGAGATCGCGAGTCGCATCGCGGCGACGTCGGCGCTGGCCGCGTGGGAAGGCTTCGAGCAGGGCATGGATGGGCTCCTGCGCGGGCTCGCGGGCGCACTCGGAGCGAGGGTCGGCGCTGCCTGGCTACCCGACGGTGACGTCCTCGTAGCAAAGGTCCTCTGGAGCGAGGACGTTGCGGCCACGTCTGAGTTCGAGGCCATCACCCGAGACCTTCGCCTCGCCCGCGGGAGCGGCCTGCCGGGGAGGGTCTGGGTGGCCAAGACGCCGTCCGTTGAGCTGACCGCAAGTCCCGAATGCGAGCGTGGCGAACCGGCTGCCGCGGCGGGGCTGCGCGGGCTGGTGGCGATCCCGGTGGTTCACGCGGGCGAGCTGCTGGCCGTGGTGGAGCTGGCTTCCACCGAGGAGACCACTCTGACCGAGCGGTTCGCGCGTTCGCTGGCCGGTATCGGCTCCGAGGTTGGCGAGTTCCTCGCCCACCGCCGCGGTGAGCTCGCGCCGCCACAACTGACCCCCCGCGAACTCGAGGTCCTACAGCTTGCGGCGCAGGGGTACTCCGGCCGCCAGATTGCGGAGCGGTTGAGGATCAGCCCAGCCACGATCAAGACCCACTTCGAGCACATCTACTCGAAGTTCGAGGTCCGAGGCCGGGCCGCCGCCGTTGCTCAGGCATTGCGCGCCGGGCTGATCGCCTAGCCGTAGATCCTACTTTTGACCGATACCCATCGGTGTGGATTCGCCACATACTCGTCGCATGCTCTGGCCCGCCGCATCGACGGCGTCATTGACGACCGTGCGAAGGCCCCCGCGCGACATAGTCGATCGTCCACAGGCGTAGACGGGCGCCCAGCGATGCCATTGGTGCTGGTGGTCGAAGACCGGCCGTCCGATAGAGAACTGCTGGTTGCCCTTCTGGACAACTCGGGCTACGAGCTCCTCGAAAGCGAGACCGCCGAGGAGGCGGTGCGGCTGGCACTGGAATGGAAACCGGACCTCGTGATCGCCGACATGCTCGTTCCTGAGATGGATGGCCTGGACCTCGCGCGTGCCGTCCGGGCCAATCCGGCCATCGCGCACACGCCGATCATGCTCTACACCGCCGCCGATGAAATCTGGGAGCTCGAGCGCCTGGCGCTTGCAGCGGGGGTATCGCTTGTGCTCCGGAAACCCGCTGACCCCAGGAAAGTCCTCAGCGCCGTGGAGTCGCTCGTCGAGGCGACCGCGACAAGCTGAGATGAAGCACACGGTCCTCCTCGTTCACGACGACCCCGAGCTCCGCGACGCGCTCGGAGCCACGGTGCGCCAGACGTCGTCGCTCGAGCTCGTGGGCGTGGCGGAGAACGTACTGGGGGCTGTGGAGCTTGGGCAGCTGCACCAGCCCGACGTGGCGGTGGTTGACGCGCGCCTACCGGATGACGGAGGTCCGCGCGTTGCGCGGGAGCTTCGGAATGCCGCGCCACAGACGCGGATCCTCGCGATGTCGGCGTTCGGCGAGGAGGCCACGGTCATGCAGATGCTGGACGCCGGCGCCGTCGGCTACCTGCTCGAGGGCATTTCCGCGACGGAGCTAGTAGACGCGATCGAGCGCACCGCGGAGCATCGGCCGGCCAATTCGCCGGACGTAACGGAGGGGCACGGCCCGGATGCTCGCCGCCCATCGCCGGCGGAGCCCATCACCGTCATCATCGCCGACGAGAACCAGGAGTTCCTGGAAGCGCTTGCGTCGATCATCGAGCGTGCCCCCGACTTCGCGCTGGTCGGCAAGGCCCGCGGTGCCAGAGCCGCAGTCAGGCTCGCGGCCCTCTACACGCCGGACGTCGCCCTGGTCGACTCGAGCATGCCCGGCGGTGGCGGTTCCATCGCGGCCGCCCAGATTCGCAGCGCCTCGCCGAGCACGCGCGTGATCGCCCTCTCCGCGTCGCCGGAGCGCGGAAGGGTGCTTCAGATGTTGCGCATCGGCGCGCCGAGCTACGTCGTCAAGGAGGTGCCGGCTCAGGAGCTGCTCCGCTCTCTGAGAACACGCAGGACCCGGGCGGAAACGCCGTCAGCCAACGTCGCCGGGCCGGTCCTCGACGAGCTGGTGCTGCAGCTCGATGCCGCTGAGCGGCGCGAGCCGATCGACGAGACCGCGGCGAGGGTGCGTGCGGTCCTTGAGGGGTCGGCGCTCAGCATGGTCTTCCAGCCGATCGTGAACCTGCATGGAGGCGGCGTGGTCGCGGTGGAGGCGCTCGCGCGCTTCGACTGCGAGCCTCGCCAGAGTCCCGACGTCTGGTTCATGGACGCGGTGGCCTCGAATCTAGGGGCCAAGCTGGACCTCGCAGCCGCGGGCGCGGCGCTCGCGATATTGCCGCGGCTGCCACCGGACGTGGACCTCTTTTTGAACGTGGGCCCGGAAACGCTCTTCTCGAACGAATTCGAGGCGCTGGTCTCGACCACGCAAGGGGAGCGCGTGGTGCTGGAGCTGACCGAGCATGCACCGGTGCACGACTACGCCCGTCTCGCGCGTGCTATCGAGAGGCTTCGTGCCCAGGGCTTCCGAATAGCGGTGGACGACGTGGGCGCCGGCTACTCGAGCTTCCGCCATCTCCTCACCGTTCGTCCCGACGTGCTGAAGATCGACATCTCGCTTTGCAGGTCGATCGAGAGCGATCGGGCGAGGCAGGTCATCGCGGCGTCGATCGCGTCGCTTGGCCGCGAGCTGGGCGCCACCGTCGTTGCCGAGGGCATCGAGACCTCGGCAGAGCTCGAGACGATCCGGAGCCTTGGGGTCGACAGCGCTCAGGGCTTCTTCCTCGCGCACCCGACACCGCCACCGCTGGACGATGTGCTGGCGTCGGCGGCAACAAATGGGTCGGCGCTGGTCTGATTTCTCCGGGCCAGACACCCCGTTTGAAAAAGATGTGCGCAATTGGGGATCCTGTGCGATGCTGGCCTCTGTGCTGAGCCACTGGCCCGAGCTTGGCTAACGGCGACCCCCGTCGCCGTAAGTCCGTTGGAAGGCGTGCGCGAGCGCGACGTGTCGTGCATCTCGCCGTCGTGGTCGGGCTGCTCGCCTTCTCTGCGGTGGCTCTCGGCTCGAAGGCGAAGTCCAGCAACGCCAGCGACTTCAGGTGCCGCGGAGCGATCGCGACGATGGTGGGCACCGCCGGCAACGACCGGCTGATCGGAACCTCGCACGACGACGTGATCGTCGCGCGCGCCGGCAACGACGTCGTGCGCTCACGCGGGGGCGACGACAAGGTCTGCGACAACGCCGGGCGCGATCACGTGGTCCTCGGCGCTGGCGACGATCAGGCCGGCGGAGGATCTGGCTCCGACCGCCTCGACGGCGGAAAGGGCGACGACTGGCTCGCGGGACGGAACGGCAACGACCGGATCACCGGCGGCGCCGGCAGCGACCGGATAATCGGCGAGCGCGGCAACGACACCCTGCGCGGCAACTCCGGGCCCGACAAGCTCGGCGGCGGCGCCGGCACCGACGACTGCCTCGGCGGCTCCGGCCGGGACCGGATCCGAACCTGCGAGACGGGCGAGACGCGCGAGGACCGGCCCCCGGTCGCTTCGGACGACGCTGACTCGACGAGCGAGGTCGTGGCGAAGGATGTGGCCGTGCTGGCGAACGACTCCGATCCGGACGGCGATCCGCTCAGGGTCGCGTCGGTCGACACTGCCGGGACGACGGGAGCCGTGACAATCACGGGCGGCGGCACCGGCGTCCGCTACGACCCGGGTACCCACTTCAACTCGCTCGCGCCGGGTGAGAGCGCCACCGACCGCTTCACGTACACCCTCAGGCGCGGCACCGCCCCCGCGACCGTGACCGTCACGGTCGCCGGCGTCGACAGCTCGCCGACCGCGAACGGCGACGGTCGAACGGTCGGGGAGGACGACCCGGCGCAGCCAATCGATGTGCTCGCCAACGACACCGACCCGGACGGCGGCGCGGCCAAGCAGATCCAGTCGGTGACCCAGCCGACGAACGGCATCGTCACGATCACCGGCGGCGGCACCCTGCTCACCTACGAGCCTTTCAGCAACTACTGCAACTCGCCCAGCTTCGGCCCGACCGACAACTTCACCTACACGCTGAACGGCGGCTCCGCCGGGTCCGTCGCGGTCTCCGTGACCTGCGTGAACGACGCGCCGGAGCTCTTCAGCGACGGCACGCTCGGCTACAGCGAGGGCGACGGCGCCGTGCCGATTGATCCCGGAATGGCCGTGCAGGACATCGACTCGGCCGGCATGCAGGGTGCGACAGTCGCGATCACGAACAACTTCGAGTCCGCTGAGGATTCACTCGAGTTCACGGACCAGAACGGCATCACCGGGACCTACGACTCGGGGACCGGCGTGCTCACCTTGACGGGTACCGCGTCGCTCGCGGACTACCAGACGGCGCTGCAGTCGGTGGCGTATAGCAACAGCTCGGACACGCCGGACGAGGACACTCGCACGGTGAGCTCCCAGGTGACCGACTCCTCGGGGGCGCCGAGCAACACAACCATCCGCGACATCTCGGTCACGGCCACGAACGACGCGCCGGTCCTGACGACCACGGTCGGTGAGACCGCCGTCACCGAGGACTCCGCGGCCGTCGTGGTCGACGGCGGCGTGACCGTGGCGGACGCGGACGACGCGAACATCGAGAGCGCTCAGGTCCGCGTGTCGGCCGGCTTCCAGCCGGGTGATGAGCTCGAGTTCACGGACCAGAACGGCATCACCGGGACCTACGACTCTGGCACCGGTGTGCTCACGCTGAGCGGCACGGCGACCGTGGCCCAGTACCAGACCGCCCTGGGCTCGGTCGAGTTCCGGACCACGAACAACAACCCCAGCACGTCGAAGAGCGTCGAGTTCAGGGTGAACGACGGTGACGCCAACTCCAACACGCCGATCAAGGGCATCGCGGTCACGGGCGTGAACGATGCGCCGACACTGACCACCACCTCCGCAGACCTCTCGTACGGCGAGAACGCCGGTCTGGTCTCGGTGGACCCGGGTCTCACGGCGACCGATCCGGACTCGGCGCAGCTCCAGGGCGCCACCGTGGCCATCACCGGCGGCTTCGACATGACCGAGGACTCGCTCGAGTTCACGGACCAGCTCGGGATCAGCGGCGCCTACAACTCCGGAACGGGCGTGCTCACGCTGACGGGCAACGCGTCCGTGGCGAACTACCAGGCGGCCCTGCGCGCGGTCAGGTACCAGAACAGCTCGAACAACCCCTCGACCGCCGACCGGACGGTCAGCTTCCAGGCGACCGACACCGGCGGCCTCCCGAGCAACACGGCGACGCGTGACATCGCGATCAGCCCCTCGAACGACACGCCCGTCGTGACCACCTCGGGCGGCGACACGAACTGGACCGAGGGTGATCCCGCGACGGCGATCGATGGCGCGCTGACGGTCACCGACGAGGACGACACGAACCTCGAGGGCGCGACGGTGCGCATCTCGGCCGGGTTCCAGGCCGGCGACGATCTTTTCTTCGTGGACCAGAACGGGATCTCGGGCGCGTACAACACGGGGACCGGCGTGCTCACGATGAGCGGCACATCGTCCGTCGCGAACTACCAGACAGCGCTGCGCTCGGTTCAGTTCCAGAGCACGAACGACAATCCCAACCTCACCAAAACCGTCGAGTTCAAGGCGAACGACGGCGACGCCGACGGCAACGCGGCCACCAAGAACCTTGCGATCACGCGGGTCAACGACGCGCCGACCCTCACCACCACCGGCACCGCGCTCTCCTATGAGGAGGGCGACGGCCCGGTCCCGGTGGACGGCGGCCTTGCCGTGGCCGACCCCGACTCGACCCAGATCCAGGGGGCCACGGTGTCGATCACCAGCGGCTTCGTCGAGGCGGACGACGAGCTGGCGTTCACCGACCAGCTCGGCATCACCGGCAGCTACAACGACACCACGGGCACGCTGACGCTGAGCGGCACGACCACGGTCGCGAACTACCAGACGGCGCTGCGCTCGGTGACCTTCGAGAACATCTCGAACGCTGCGTCCACGCGCACCGTGAGCTTCCAGGCGACGGACGCCGAGGGTGACGCGAGCAACGTCGCCACGCGCGACATCACGATCGGTCCGGTAAACGATGCACCGGTGGTCACGACGAGCGCTGGAGACACGGCCTACGCCGAGGGTGACCCGGCGACGACGATCGACGGCGCGCTGACCGTCACCGACGAGGACGACACGAACCTGGAGAGCGCACAAGTGCGCATCTCTGCGAACTTCCAGTCCGGCGACGATCTCGTGTTCGTGAACCAGAACGGGATCTCCGGCGTGTACAACACGGGGACCGGCGTGCTGACGATGAGCGGCACATCGTCCGTCGCGAACTACCAGACAGCGCTGCGCTCGGTCCAGTTCCAGACCACGAACGGCAACCCCAGCGCCTCGAAGACCGTGGAGTTCAAGGTGAACGACGGCGGACCCGTCAACGCCGAGAGCGCCGTGGCGACCAAGGGGATCGCCATCACGCCCGTCAACACTCCCCCGGACATCGTCTCGGGCGGGACCCTCACCTACACCGAAAACGACCCCGCGACCGCGGTACATGCCGGGCTGACGCTCACCGAGCCCGAGGGCGAGAACATCACCGGCGCGTCGGCCTCGATCACGGCGGGCTACGAAACGGGCCAGGACGCGCTGGGGTGGGCGGACAACGGCTCCGACAACATCACGCTCGACGCCGGCAACTCGGACGCGCAGACGATCACGCTCACGGGCGCGGACACGGCCGCCAACTACGAGGCGGCGCTGCGCGCCGTGACCTTCGTCAACCCGAGCGAGAACCCGTCGACGGCGTCGCGGACCGTGACCTTCACCGCCACCGACGTGCAGGGCGCGCCGGGTAGCGACACGCGTGGGATCACGGTCGTGGCCGTGGACGACCCGCCCGTGGCGGTCGACGACAGCGCGACGCTCCTCGAGGACGCGGCGGCCACGGCCGTCGACGTGTTGGCGAACGACACCGACGTGGACGCCGGTCCGAAGACGATCTCCTCCGCCACCGACCCCGCGAACGGCACCGTCGTGCTCACCGGCGGCTCACCGGGCGCGCACACCGGGCTGACCTACCAGCCCGACCCGAACTACTGCAACGACGCGCCGCTCGCCCCGGAGGACACGTTCGACTACACCCTCAACGGCGGCTCGGGCGCGACGGTCTCGATCACGGTGACCTGCGTGAACGACGCCCCGGTCGCCGACGACGAGACCTTCAACGGGGACGACAGCGCGCACGGGAACACGACGATGATCGTGAACGACCCCGACGACGGGGCGCCGAACCCGGACCGTCCCAAGACGACGGTCAGCGGCGACATCCTCGCGGGTGACACGGATGCCGACGGCCCCGGGCCGCTGACGGTCACGGCGGGCACGTTCGCGACCAACGACGGGGGCAGCGTCACGATCGAGACCGACGGCGACTTCACCTTCGAGCCGGCCACCCCCGCGAGCTGCACGGACACCTCGGACTTCTTCGACTACACGGTCGAGGACTCGGGATCGCCGGAGGAGACCGACACCGGCCGCGTGACGATCGCGATCGCGGGCTGCGTCTGGTACGTCGACAACAGCGGGTCGCCGGGCAACGGCTCGTCGTCCCAGCCCTTCGAGACGCTCCTCGACGCCGAGACCGCGTCGGGCGCCAACCACACCGTCTTCGTCTTCGACGGCGACGACACGTCCACCGACTACGACAACGGCTACGCGATGAACTCCGGCGAGCGGCTGATCGGCGAGCACGAGGGCCTGGTCGTCGATCCGGACCAGGGCGGCGGGCTGACCGCCGACACGCTCCACCCGGCCGAGCCGGGGGCCCACCCGACGCTGACTGCCACGAGCGAGGACGTCGTCGTGCTCGACGACGGCAATGAGGTGCGCGGCTTCAACATCGACCCGAACAACTCGGGTGGCATCGCGGGCGGAACCGGCGACACCGGCGGCGGAACGATCGACGACGTGAACATCGTCGACACCGGCACCGCGGGCACCCAGCCGGGCCTCGAGCTCAACGGCACCGCCGGAACGTTCAACGTCCCGGACTTCACCTACGACAACACCGGGGTCCCGAGTACCGCTTCGGCCGTCTCGATCATCAACGCCGGGACCGTGAGCTTCGGCGCCGGCGACGCGGGTGACCCGACCGAGATCAACAAGACCGGTGGCTCCGCCCTGAACGCGGTCGGCACCAGCATGGGGACGAGCACGTTCGACGAGATCACCGTCACGGACTCGGGCAACGGCGGCGTCGACCTCACGAACACCACCGGCACCACGACGTTCGGCGACGGCAGCGCCAACGACCTCGTGCTCACCACCACCTCGGGCGCGCCCGCGGCGTTCAGGCTGAATCTGGCTGGCACCGTCTCGGTCCCGGCAGGTGGCACGGCAAACGTGTCGGCCACCGGCGGACCCGCTGTCGACATCACCGGGACGACCCCGGGCGCCGGCGGCTTCGACTTCGATGACCTGGACTCCACGAGCAGCGCGAGCGATGGCATCAACCTGAGCGGCTTGGGCACGGGCAGCTTCTCGGCGAACTCCGGCAGCACGATCGCCGGCGCCGCGGGCATCAGCTTCGACCTCGACGGGGGGAGCGGCAGCATCACCTTCCCCGGCACGTTCAACAACGGGAGCGGGCAGACCGCAGAGATCACCGGCCGAACCGGCGGCGCGGTCAGCTTCAGCGGTCCGGTGAACGACACGAACGACGCAGGCGGCGGCATCGCGCTGTCCTCGAACACCGGCGGCTCGACCACCTTCAGCAATGCCGTCAAGACGATCAACACGACGACCTCGGCGGGCGCTGGCAGCCCCGCTAACCACGCGCTGGTGATGAGCGGGAGCGACGGCCACACGCTGAACATCACCGGCGGCGGCCTCGACATCGACACAGGCGCTGGTGGCGGCAAGGGCCTCGAGGCGGACACCAGCGGCACGATCGCGGTCACCGGCAGCGGCAACACGATCGACACCACGACCGGGCGCGCCCTGAACGTGAGCAACACAGACATCGGCGACACCGATCTCACCTTCCAGCGCGTCGCCTCGAACGGCGCTTCAAACGGCATCAACGTCAGTACCACCGGCAACGCGAACGGCCGGCTGGTGCTCACCGGCGACGGCGGCCCCTGCACCAGCGCCGCGACCTGCACCGGTGGGGCGATCCAGAACTCGACCGGCGCGGGAATCTCGCTCAACAGCCTCCCGGGAGGCGCGAGCCTCACCCGAGTGGCCGTGACCGGCAGCGCGGATGACGGTGTGCGGGCGACGACCGTCGGCAACGGCCTCCCGCTCGAGAACAGCTTCGTGGCGAACAACGGCAACGCCGTCGGCGAGCGCGGCCTCGACTACGACAACGTCACAGGCACGACCTCAATCAACAACTCGACCGTAACCGGCTCGGGCGAGGAGAACGCTCGTATCGACACCGACAACGGGACGCTCAACCTCACCGTTGACACGTCCACGTTCTCCAGCAACTCGGCGACCACGGGCGCCGACGGGCTCCTGCTCTACGGCGACGGCACGGCGACCGTACGGTCTCTCATCCAGAACAGCACTTTCAGCGCCAACCGCGACGACGGCTTCAACCTGCTGGCGAACGCCGACAGCAACATGGACCTCACGTTCAACGGGAATATCGTGAACGCGGCCGGCAACCCGGGGGCCGTGGCGGCGCATGCCGGCGTCACGCTCGCGTCCAACACCACTTCGGATGTGAAGATCGCGTACACCGGCGGGACGATCAGCGGCGCCGACGGCTCGGCGATGATCATCAACCCGATCGGCAGCACGTCGACCTTCGACGCAACCGTCGAGAACGTCACGATCGGCACGGTGGGGGTCGCGGGATCGGGCTCCGCCACGGGCCAGGGCATCCGCGCGATCCCGACGCAGAACACAGACGCTGAGATCGTGCTCAAGGACAACAGCATCAACGGGACCGGGCAGTTCGGAATGCTGTTGCGCCACAACGACGGGGGCGGCACGAGCGACTTCACCGTCACGAACAACGTGATCCGCAACGTGGGCTCCGGCAACGAGCCGATCTTCGTGCAATCCGGCTCGCTCGGAACCGATACGACCACGGTCTGCGCCGACATCGGCGGGACTACCCCGGCCCTGGAGAATGACTTCGCCGGCCAGGCATCGGGCGGCGTCACCGACATCGCTTTCCGGAGGCCCAGCGCGGCCGCCGGCGCCCACCTGCAGCTGGCCGGTTTTACCGGCGACGGGGCGAGTCTGACCGACATCACGACCTACATCCAGAACCGCAACGTCGGCTCTCCGACGGTCGCCAACTTCTCCGGTGCACTCGAGTCGGGCCCGAGTGCCTGCCAGCAGCCGGCGGCGCCTGTGCTGCCATGACCAAGGACGTCACGAGGACCGGAGCAAGAGGTGGCTGAGCCGTTCCTCTCCGAGATCCGGATCATGAGCTTCATCTTTGCGCCCAAGGGATGGGCTCTCTGCAACGGGCAGCTCCTCCCCATCAACCAGAACCAGGCCCTGTTCGCCCTGCTCGGCACGACCTACGGCGGCAACGGCCAGACAAACTTTGCGCTTCCGGACCTGCGGGCTCGGACACCGATCCACGTGAGCGGCGCACACACGCTCGGAGAGCGGGCTGGCGAGCAGGCGCACACGCTGTCGATCGCGGAGATACCGACGCACATCCACTTCTCGGTCGCCGCATCCAATAACCCCGACAGCGCACAGCCCGCGGGCAACCACCTGGCCACGGCCGCGAACCTCTACGGCCCGCCGAGCTCGCTGACGACGCTGTCCCCCGACACGGTTGCGAACGTCGGTGGAAGCCAGGCGCATCTCAACATGCAGCCGTTTCTGACTCTCTCGTTCTGCATCGCCCTGCAGGGCATCTTCCCGAGCCGAAACTAGGAGCTGGGACGAATGGCACAGCCATACGTAGGGGAGATTCGGATCTTCGCGGGGAACTTCGAGCCAGCCGGGTGGAAGTTCTGCGAGGGCCAACTCCTTCCGATCTCAGAGAACGAGACGCTTTTCCAGCTGATCGGCACGACGTACGGGGGAGACGGCCAGTCGACCTTCGCGCTGCCCGACCTACGTGGACGGGTGCCAATTCACCAGGGCAACGGTTTCATCCTTGCGGAGAACGGCGGCGCCGAGGAGATCACGCTCACGGTGAATCAGATCCCGGCGCACACCCACCCGTTCACGGTCAACGCCACACAGGGGACCACGCCGAACGCGGAGACGAACGTCCTCTCGGGGAGCCCGAATCTCGACCTCTTCATCGCGGATGTCGCGAACGTGCCGCTCGCTCCGACATCGATCTCGCCCGTGGGCGGATCGCAGCCGCACACGAACTTCCAGCCCTACCTCTGTGTCGATTTCATCATTTCCCTATTCGGCATCTTCCCGAGCGCAACCTAGAGAGCAATGGCCGACCCATTCGTAGCCGAGATCCGGATCTTCCCCTTTAACTTCGCGCCGACCGGCTGGGCGTTCTGTGACGGGCAGCTGATGCCGATCTCGCAGAACACGGCGCTCTTCTCGCTGCTCGGCACGACCTACGGCGGCAATGGCCAGACCACGTTCGCGCTGCCGGACTTGCAGGGCAGCGCCGCCGATGCATCCCGGCCAGGGTCCCGGGTTGAGCCTCCACAACCTTGGTGAGCAGAGCGGGAGCGAGACGGTCACTCTGCTCGAGAGCGAGATCCCGGCGCACACTCGCATGCCCTCCGAGCGAACGGCGCGCCGAGCGATCTCCAGCTGCCCGGAAACGACCGCACGCTCGGCCGGTCCAACGGCGCGAGTGCCTACAAGATCCCCCCGGTGAGTCAGGTAACGATGGCTCCGCAGAGCCTGGCGCCGTCGGGCGGGAGCCTGCCGCACAACAACCTGATGCCGTACCTGACGCTCGAGTTCAACATCGCGCTGCAGGGCGTTTTCCCGCCGCGCTCGTAGCGCGTGCGGCGTTTGCGCCCGGCGACCGACGCCGACCGCACCTTTCTCGTCGATCTCTACGCGAGCACGCGCGCCGATGAGCTGGCGCTCGTCGACTGGGATGACGCTGCCAAGCGCGCGTTCGTCGAGCATCAGTTCAGCGCCCAGGACGACCACTACCGCACGCACTATGAAGGGCGCATCGTTCGACGTGATCGAGGTCGACGGCGAGCGTACCGGGCGGCTCTATGTGTACCGCGGCGAGAAGGACATCCGGATCATGGACATCGCCGTCGCGCCCTCCTTCCGGGGCCGCGGGATCGGCACCGCGCTGATCGAGGAGCTGATCGAGGAGGCGCGGGCGAGCCAGCGCTCGGTCTCAGTCCATGTCGAGATGCAGAACCCCGCGCGGGCCCTGTACGACAGGCTCGGATTCGTGGCGGTCGGCGAGCACGGCGTGTACGTATTGATGGAGTGGAGTCAGGCGAAGACGGCCTCGTAGGTCGTACCGGCCGCGTCCTGCCCGATCGGGACGATGAAGATCTCGAAAGCGCCGATCGAGTCGTGCTCGAGGCGGTAGATGCGCTGGGGCAGAAGCGGCTCTGCGGGTCCCTGGAAGACGAGCGTGAATGGCGTCCGGGCACCGGAGGCGTCCTGCGCGGGGCCGTCGGGGTCATGCAGGCGTGACTCCATCAGCACCAGGTCGAGTGGGCCAGCCTCGCCGGCGTCGAGGACGAACGTCTCGCCGATCGAGGAAGCGAAGCTGGTGGCCATCAGGCGGTCGAGCACGTCGCGATGCTAACCGCGCTGGCGATATCGGCGCACCCGGGTTACTGTCAGTGGAGCGCCCTCTGGAATGGATCTCGCGATGAATCAGACGACGGGCCTTACCCGACGCAGCCTGCTGTGCGTCGGAGCGAGCGCCGGCGCGGCGGTTGCGCTAGGCGTGCGCCCATGGACAGCGTCGGCCGCCGGGCCCGGCTACCTGGCCAGGTCCGCGTACACGGGCCTCGAGGGCACGAGCTTCACGGTCGAGACCGGAGCGAAGCCCGTGGTGCTGAAGCTCGAGTCCGTGTCCGACGTGGCGGGCGCCGCCAGCCGGCGTGCGCTCGTGGGGAGCGACGACGCGTTCTCCCTGAAGTTCTCGGGTCCGCTCTCGGCCCCGCTCGACTCCGGGATCCACACCATCCACCATCCGAGCATCGGCAGCTTCGAGCTGTTCAGCTCGCCCGTCGACGCGCCCGAGGGCGACAGGAACTACGAGGTGGTCGTCGACCGCTCTGTTGGAGTCGCGGAGGCCCCCAGGGCGCCGAAGCCGCCCGAGGAGCCGGAGCTGGAGGCGGAGGCGCGCGAGCCGGAGCCACAGCCCAAGCCGGAGTCGGAGCCCAAGCCCAAGCCGGCGCCCGCCCTCCTGCGACGCGCCTCGCTGAAGCGGGCCGGACGCTGGGCGCGCTGCGAGCTCGTGCTGGCCCGCTCGGTGGATGCCGAGCGCGTTCGCGGACGCCTCGTCCGCAAGGGCAAGGTCGTGGCCACCGCAGCGAGGGCTGTGACCGGCCAGCGGGCCGTCCTGCGCTTCGAGTCGGCGGAGAAGCTCGCCGCGGGCACCTACACGCTCATCCTCACGGCCTTCGACGCCGACGGCAAGAAGACGTCCGAGCGCCGCCGCCTGACGCTGCGCTAGTCGTGTAGAACTCGGAGCCATGAGAAAGCTCATGGTCTCCGAGTTCGTCACGCTCGACGGCGTGATGGAAGCGCCCGGCGGCGAGCCGGGCCATCCGCACTCAGGCTGGGTCTTCGACTTCGTGAGCCCGGAGCAGGAGCAGTACAAGCTCCAGGAGACTCTCGACGCCGACGCCCTGCTGCTCGGGCGGGTGACCTACGAGGGCTTCTCCGCGGCCTGGCCCGGGCGCGGCGGTGAGTTTGCGGACAAGATGAACACCATGCCGAAGTACGTGGTCTCGACCACGCTCGAGGACCCGGAGTGGAGTAACACGAGCGTGATGCGGGACGTGAGCGAGGTCGCCGGGCTGAAGGAGCAGGAGGGCGGCCCGATCCTGGTGGCGGGCAGCCGCACCCTCGTCCACGGGCTGATGGAACACGGGCTGGTGGACGAGCTCCGCCTGATGATCTTCCCCGTCGTCCTCGGGAGCGGCGGGCGCCTCTTCCCAGAGACGCCCGACAAGACGAAGCTCGAGCTCGTGGATACGCAGGCGTTCGACTCCGGCGTCGTGGTGCACACCTACGTGTAAGTGAGCGAGCTACCCGGCCACGGCTGCCGGACGCTGCCACTGGATTTCCGCCAGCTCGTCAGGAGGAGAGCCGCGCAGGAGCCACGACCCGTCCTCCCGGCGGAGGACCATGCCGGTGTCGTGGACCCTGTGCAGCGCTGTCGTGACCGAGGCGCGCCGGCAACCCACGAGCTGGCCGAGCAGCTCGTGTGACATCCGCAGGCGCAGGCTGATCCCGTCCGGGGTCACGCGGCCCCAGCGCTCGGCCAGGTGCCAGAAGAGCACCAACAGCCGGGTCTCAACCGGTGAGAGCTGCAGAAGGGCCTGGTGGACGGACATGCGGAGCGTGCGCCGGATGGCACGTTCCAGGAGCGCCGCCATGACCTGCGGCCAGGCGGCAAGCGTGCGGGCGAAGGGATCGTCGAGGACCGCGAGCCGGGTGGGCGCGAGCACGCGCCACAGCACGCGGTAGCGAACAAGCCCGTCTTCGGTCGACGGCAGCCACGGCTGGAGCACGTCGCCGTCGCCGAGCAGCTCGGTGCAGGTGGTGCCCACGAGCACGAGGTCGCGGGCGAGCAGCCCGTCGACCATCAGGAACCCCAGGCGACCGGTGGTGTCGTGCGGGACCTCCCAGCGCCCCGGCTCGAGCGTCTTGACGCGCGCCACGAGTTCTGAGCGCGCCTCCGCGATCTGCGTCGCCGGAATCCGCAGACCCAGCTCTGGATCCGACTTCAGTATCTGGATCGAGCCCTCGATGGGCAGACCCCCCTTCCTGAGGGACGAGCCTAATAACGGGGTAGTTGAAAAACAACGTTGATTCCCAACCTCCGCTTTTGCGCGGTCGCTGAAGCGTCCTAGGGTCGGGCACGGCAGCAACTGGGAGGGAACATGTGCCTCGCCATACCAGGCCAGATTGTCAAGGTGGTCGACCCCGCCAACCGGCTGGCGAAGGTGGACGTGGCCGGGGTGCAGCGCACGATCAACATCGGCCTGATGGACGCCGAGGGCGACGGCGTCGGCCCGGGCGACTGGGTGCTGATCCACGTGGGCTTTGCGATCTCTCAGGTGGACGAGGAGGAGGCGATCGCCACCCGCCGCCAGCTCGAGCGCATGGGTGCGGACTACGAGGCCGAGCTCGAGGAGCTCAAGGCGAGCGTGATCGAGTGAGTGCGAACGAGTGCGGCGACCACTGCATCACCTGCTCGGACGAGGGCATCCCGATGCAGGTGGAGCGGATCGACGACGCCCGCGGCCTCGCCCTGTGCGCGGCTGAGGACGGGTCGGAGCGCACCGTGGAGATTGCGCTCGTGTCGGTGGAGCCGGGTGACCGCGTGCTCGTGCACGCCGGCGTGGCCCTTGCGGAGCTGAGCGACCGGCAATGAAGTACGTCGACGAGTTCCGCGATCCCGAGCTCGGCCGCGTGCTCGCCACGGAGATCCTCGCCGCGGTGGAGCCCGGCCGGCACTACAAGTTCATGGAGGTCTGCGGCGGCCACACGCACTCGATCTACAAGTACGGCGTGGACGATCTCCTGCCGGAGAACGTGGAGCTCGTGCACGGCCCCGGCTGCCCGGTCTGCGTGATCCCGATGGGGCGGGTGGACGACGGCATCGCCATCGCCCGCGAGCCCGGCGTGATCTTCACGTGCTTCGGCGACATGATGCGCGTGCCGGGGTCGTCCGGCAGCCTGCTCGAGGCGAAGGCCGAGGGCGCCGACATCCGGATGGTCTACTCGCCGCTCGACGCGCTGCGGATCGCGAAGCAGAACCCGGACCGCGAGGTCGTCTTCTTCGCCATCGGGTTCGAGACGACCGCGCCCTCGACCGCGCTCACGCTCAAGCGGGCCAAGGCTGAGGGCGTGAGGAACTTCTCGTGCATGTGCAGCCACGTGACGATCGTGCCGCCGCTGCGCGCGCTGCTCGACTCGCCGGACCTGCGCCTCGACGGCTTCGTCGGCCCGGGCCACGTCTCGACGGTCGTGGGAGCGCGGCCGTTCGAGTTCATCCCGGCGGACTACGGCAAGCCGATAGTGGTGGCCGGCTTCGAGCCGCTCGACGTGCTCCAGGCGATCCGCATGATCCTCGCTCAGCTCGCCGAGGGCCGCTGCGAGGTCGAGAACCAGTACGCGCGCGTGGTCCCCTACGAGGGCAATGCGCGCGCGCTCGAGGTGATGGCGGAGGTCTTCGAGCTGCGCCCCCATTTCGAGTGGCGCGGGCTCGGCTTCATCTCGCAGAGCGGGCTGAAGCTCTCGGATTCGTACGCGGACCTCGACGCCGAGGTGCGCTTCAGCGTGCCGGGGGTGCGCGTGGCCGACCCGAAGGCGTGCCAGTGCGGTGAGGTCCTGAAGGGCGTGATCAAGCCCTGGGAGTGCAAGGTCTTCGGCACGGCCTGCACGCCGGAGCGCCCGATCGGCACGTGCATGGTGTCCTCCGAGGGCGCCTGCGCCGCGTACTACAACTACGGCCGCTTCGCGCGCGAGCGGGAGGTCGTCTGATGCCGGCCGGTCGCAAGGAGCGCAGCCCGAGCGTTGGTCGGGCGAGCACCGGCGTTGCCATTCCTGACAGGGAGGAGCGGATCCTCGGGATCATCGAGACGGCCCGCGCCAAGCGCGGCAAGTTCCGCGACGAGCGCGTCAACATGGCCCACGGGGCTGGCGGCAAGGCCACGCAGAGCATGATCGAGGGCCTGTTCGAGCCCGCGTTCGGCGCCCAGGTCACCGAGGACGCGGCCTCGATCGAGATCGGCGGCGCCGCGCTCGCCTTCACGACCGACTCGTTCGTAGTCAAGCCGCTTCGCTTCCCGGGCGGCTCCATCGGCGACCTCGCCGTGAACGGGACCGTGAACGACCTCGCTGTCGCAGGCGCACGCCCGCGCGCGCTCACGCTCTCGCTCATCCTGGAGGAGGGGCTCGCCGCCGACGAGCTCAAGGCCGAGGTCGAGGCGATCGCGTCGGCTGCCAGCTCGGCGGGCGTGGACCTCGTGGGCGGCGACACGAAGGTCGTCGAGCGGGGCGCCGCGGACGGCATGTACATCTGCACCGCCGGTCTGGGAGAGCGCGACCGGCGTGCGAGCCTCGGGGCCGACGCAATCCGCCCCGGCGACCGCGTCCTCCTGTCCGGCACGATCGGCGAGCACGGCACCGCGATCATGCTGGCCCGCGGCGAGTTCGAGCTCGACGCGGACATCACGTCCGACACACGCTCGCTGTGGCCGGTCGTGGACGCGCTCCTGGAGGAGTCAGGACCATCGCTGCGCTGCATGCGCGACGCCACCCGAGGCGGCGTGGCCTCCGTGTTGAACGAGCTCGCCCGCTCGTCGCGGGTCGCGATGCTGGTGCGCGAGTCCGCCGTGCCGGTCGAGCCGGCCGTGGCCGGAGCGTCGGAGATCCTGGGCATAGATCCCATGTACGTCGCGAACGAGGGCAAGCTCGTGGCCTTCGTCGCGGAGGAAGCTGCTGACCGGGCGCTCGCCGCGCTGCGCTCGGTGCCTGGTTGCGAGCGCGCGGCGGAGATCGGCGAGGTACGCACCGAGCCTCCAGGGATGGTGCTGGTGGAGACGAGTTTCGGCGGCACGCGTGTCATGGACCAGCTGGTCGGTGACCCGCTGCCGCGGATTTGTTGAGCGAGGAAGGAGCGCCGATGGCCACGACCGTCGACCCGTATGCGGAGCACAAGCAGACCGAGGGGGTCACCGCGCACGTCCTGTGGATGACCACGGGGCTGTCCTGCGAGGGCGACTCCGTCGCCATGACGTCGGCCACGAATCCCAGCCTGGAGGACATCATCACCCAGGCGATTCCCGGCATGCCGAAGATCGTGGTGCACAACCAGGTGATCGCCTACGAGGTCGGCCAGGAGTACGCCCAGGCCTGGTTCGACGCCGAGGAGGGCAAGCTCGACCCGTTCGTGCTCGTGATCGAGGGCTCGATCGGCAACGAGCAGCTCAACGGCGAGGGCCACTGGACCGGCTTCGCGGTGAACCCGTCGAACGGCCAGCCGATCACGATGAACGAGTGGCTCGACCGGCTCGCGCCCAAGGCCGCGGCGGTGGTGGCCGTCGGGACCTGCGCCACCTACGGCGGGATTCCGGCGATGAAGAACAACCCGACCGGCGCGATGGGCGTGCCGGACTACCTGGGCTGGAACTGGAAGTCGAAGGCCGGTCTGCCGGTCGTATGCATCCCGGGCTGCCCGGCACAGCCGGACAACATGACCGAGACGCTGCTGTACCTCGCCCTGCACCTGGCCGGTCTCGCTCCCGTGCCAGAGCTGGACGAGAAGCTGCGTCCCAAGTGGCTGTTCGGCCGGACGGTGCGCGAGGGCTGCAACCGCGCCGGTTTCGCGGAGGAGGGCGACTTCGCCACGGAGTACGGCTCGGACCACCGCTGCCTTGTGAAGCTTGGCTGCAAGGGGCCGGTGGTCAAATGCAACGTGCCGATCCGCGGGTGGGTGAACGGCATCGGCGGCTGCCCGAACGTGGGCGGGATCTGCATGGCCTGCACGATGCCCGGCTTCCCCGACAAGTACATGCCGTTCATGGACCCGGATCCGTGGGGGAACCGCGCGTCGGGCTTCGCATCGATCGCCTACGGGCCGATGGTGCGCTACTTCCGCAAGCGCAACATCAAGAACAAGTACGACGTGGAGCCCGAGTGGCGTCACAACAAATCAGAGCTGACCACCGGCTACCAGAAGCGCTGGTGAGGGGAGGCACGCATGTCCACTGTTGAGACGCCGCGCGAACAGAAGGTCGTCGTAAAGGAGATGTCCTGGGACCCGATCACCCGCATCGTCGGGTCGCTCGGGATCCACACGGAGATCGACTTCTCGAACCAGCAGGTCCTGAAGTGCTACTCGACGTCGATGGTGTTCCGCGGGTTCGACATCTTCATGAAGGGGATCGACCCGCGCGACGCGCACTTCATCACCAGCCGCATCTGCGGCATCTGCGGTGACAACCACTGCACCTGCTCGTGCCTCAACCAGAACATGGCCTATGGCGTGAAGCCGCCGCCCCTTGGCGACATGGCCTTCAACCTGGCCGAGACCGCGGACTACATCTTCGACCACGCGATCTTCAACGACTGCATGGCGAACGTGGACTTCTGCGAGCAGATGGTGAAGGAGACGAACCCGAGCCTGCTCGCGACCGCCGAGAACACCTCGGCGCCGGGCTCGGACATCCACGGCTACAAGACGATCGCGGACATCATGCGGGCGCTCAACCCGTTCACGGGCGAGTTCTACCTCGAGACCCTCCACGTGGCCCGCTACACGCGCGAGATGTACTGCCTGTTCGGCGGGCGGCACACGCACCCCTCGACGATCATGCCGGGTGGCTGCAGCGCCGACATCACCCACCAGACGTGCACCGACTACTACGTGCGGCTCATGAGGTACTTCGACTACGTGAAGCGCAGCGTGCCGATGCACGACGACCTCTACGACTTCTTCCTTCAGCAGTTGCCGGGGTACGACATGGTCGGGCTATCGCGACACGAACCTCGTGAACTGGGGCTCGTTCGACGACCCGGACTACGTCGACTACAAGTACGAGAACATGACGGAGTGGGGGCGTAAGCGGTACATCACCCCCGGGATCGCGATCAACGGCGAGCTGATCACCACCGACCTGGTGGAGATCAACCTGGCGATCCGCATCCTGCTCGGCAGCTCGTACTTCGACGGCTGGGAGAACGAGCGGACGTTCGTGACCGAGGACCCGCTGGGGAACCCGGTCGACAAGAACCATCCGTGGAACAAGGTGACCCTGCCGAAGCCGCAGGCGCGCGACTTCACGGACAAGTACACGTGGGTCGTGTCACCGCGCATCTACGACAAGCGCACCGACACGCACGTGTGCTGCGACACCGGCGGCGGCCCGTTCGCCCGCCAGTGGTGCACCGCGAAGGCCGGCCTCGTGGACTTCGGCTACGCGAAGGCCACCGGGCACAGCATCCAGATGGTGCTGCCTCGCTCTCCGAGCATGCCTCAGACGGAGATGGAGTGGCACGTGCCGGAGAAGTCGAACGCGATCGAGCGCGATCGCGCTCGCACCTACCACCAGGCGTACTCGGCGCTGATCGCGCTGCACAACCTGGAGCGGGCGATGAAGGAGGTCCAGGCCGGCCGCACCAAGAGCTGGAACGACTTCAAGGTTCCGGATCACGCGGTCAGCGTGCGGCTTCCACGAGGCGGCCCGCGGCGTGCTCTCGCACCACATGGTGATCGAGGACGGCAAGATCGCGAACTACCAGCCCTACCCGCCGACGCCGTGGAACGCCAGCCCGCGCGACGTCTACGGGACTCCCGGCCCCTACGAGGACGCGGTGCAGAACACGCCGATCTTCGAGGAGAACGGCCCGGAGAACTTCAAGGGGATCGACATCATGAGGGCGGTTCGCTCGTTCGATCCCTGCCTGCCGTGCGGCGTGCACATGTACGGCGGCACGGGCTCGGTGCGGAAGGTGGTCCACACACCCACGGCGCTTTCCTAGGGCCATGGAGCCCGAACAGCTGATAGCCCGTGTGCAGGAGCTCACGGGGCGGCTGGAGGACCTCGACGACCCGGCCTGCCGCAGCCTCGCCGAGGAGCTGACCTCCGCAGTCGTGCAGATGTACGGCGCCGGTCTCGAGCGGATCGTCGAGCTGGCCGACGCCGGGACCCGCGACGAGATGTCGAAGGACAGCCTCGTGGCCGGCCTCCTGATGATCCACGACCTCTATCCGGTTCCGATCGAGGAGCGGGTGATGCAGGCGCTCGACACTGTGCGGCCGTACATGGAGTCGCACGGCGGCAACGTCGAGCTGCTCGGCATCGAGGACGGGATCGCGAAGCTGCGCCTCGAGGGCAGCTGCAAGTCGTGCCGGGCGTCGTCCTCGACGCTCGAGCTCGCCGTGCGCCAGGCCCTCGAGGAGGCAGCGCCGGACCTGCTCGGCATGGACGTGGAGGGGATCGTCGAGGAGGAGGAGTCGGAGGTCACCGGAGTTGCGTTGCCGATGGTCAACGGGGCACCGGCATGGCACTCGCTGGACATCGCCGCTCCCGAAGCCCTCACCGCAACGGCGATCGACGGCGTCTCGCTGTTCGTCGCCAACGTCGACGGAACGCTGCTGGCGTACCGGAACACGTGTGCGGATTGCGGCGGCGCGCTCGATGGCGGTGCACTCGATGGCGGCGCCCTCAGGTGTCCGACCTGCGGTCGCGGCTACTTCCTGCCGCAGGCCGGCCGGTCGATGGACGATGACCACCTCCAGCTCCAGCCGATCCCGCTTCTGCGCGAGTCCGAGGGGATCAAGGTCGCTCTATGAAGCCCATTGATGAGGCGGTCGCTGCCAAGCGCAAGGCTCTCATGGTGTCCGGGCTTCGCGGCCTCGCGCAGCCCAAGCCGCCGGCTCCGGACGTCGAGCTCTGCGACCTCTGCAAGACGACCGTCCCGCCGGACCACCGGCACATGCTGAACACCTACGAGCGTCAGATCGTCTGCGTGTGCGAGAGCTGCTGGGCGCTGCGGTCCGGCGACTCTGAGTTCCGGCCGACCGGGAATCGGACGCTGTGGCTCGAGGACTTCGAGCTTCCGGAGGAGATCTGGGCGCAGTTCCGGATCCCGATCGGGCTGGCGTTCTTCATGCACTCGAGCGTCACCGACTGCGTGGTGGCGATGTATCCGAGCCCGGCCGGGGCCACCGAGAGCGAGCTGCACTTCGAGACCTGGAACCGGCTGGCCGCGATGAACCCGGTGCTGCGGGACCTCGAGCCGGACGCCGAGGCTCTGATCGTGAACCGGATGGCGGACCCGCCGATGTTCGCGATCGCGCCGATCGACCGCTGCTACATGCTGGTCGGCCTGGTGAAGGCCTCCTGGGAGGGCATCTCCGGCGGCAGCGGCGTGGAGCAGGCGATCGAGCGCTACTTCGACGAGCTGCGGGCGGTTGCGGCATGAGCCAGCCCGAGACGCTCACGGCTCCGGTGGCTCCCGAGCCCGAGTTCCAGGTGCTCGGCGCGACCGGTCGCCGCCACGCCGCGGTCCCGGCGCTCGACTTCGACGTTCACGTGACCGAGCCCGGGGGGCGCCAGGTGCACGCGATCGCGCTCAGCGCCCAGATCATGATCGAGCCGGCCCGGCGCACCTACGACGCCGAGACGCGCGAGAAGCTCGTGGAGCTGTTCGGCCCGCCTGAGCGCTGGGCCACGACCACCCGCAGCCTCGTCTGGCACCAGGCCGACGTGCTGGTGCCGGCGTTCACAGGCGCGACCACCTTCCGCGTGGCCGTGCCGGCGAGCTTCGACATGGAGGTGGCCTCCTCGAAGTACCTGAATGGCCTCCCGGACGGAGAGCTGCCGCTGGCGTTCAACTTCAACGGCACGGTGCACTACCGCGGCGATGACGGACGGCTTCAGATGTCGCTCGTGCCCTGGTCGTGCAGCGCGGAGTTCCGCATGCCGGTGAGCATCTGGCGCGAGCTGATCGAGCACTACTACCCGCGCAGCGGCTGGGTCGCGCTCCACGAGCGCACCCTTGAGGCGCTCCAGCGCGAGAAGGCACGCCGCGGCGTGCCGACCCTCGACGCGTGCGTGGCGGAGCTCCTGGACCCGTGAACGAGCTGGTCGAGTCGCTGCTGTACGAGGGCTACGCGCTCTACCCCTACACGCCGGGCGCGACCAAGAACGCCACGCCCACCCCGTTCGGCATCGTCTACCCGCCCGCGTACGCGCGTCAGCTCGACAGCACCTACGACCACATCACGCTCGAGTGCGTCGTCGAGGGTGGGGACGAGGTGACCGCCGAGGTGCACTTCCTGCTGCCGAGCGGCGAGCGGCACGTGGCCGAGCCGCAGCGCATCGAGGGCGTCGGAGACTTCCGCTTGGGCGAGCACGCCGTGCGCACGGAGCTGCGCGCGACGCCGCTGGACGGGTCGCGCCGCCTGGTGTCGTTCCGGGTCGAGAACCGCACCGAGGTCCCGGACGGCCTCGGGCGCGGCGAGGCGCTTCGCCACTCGCTGATCTCGACCCATCCCGTTCTGCGCGTGGACGGCGGGCGCTTCATCTCCCAGCTCGACGCCCCCTGCGAGAGCGTGAACACGTGGCCGGTGCTCGCCTCGCACGAGGACGACGTGATGCTCGGGGCGGCGATCATCCTGCCGGACCATCCACAGATCGCCCCCGAGAGCCGCGGCAACCTCTTCGACAACACGGAGATCGAGGAGGCGCTCGTGCTGCACGTGCAGGCGCTGAGCGACGAGGAGCGCGCCGAGATCGAGCAGCAGGACCCGGCGGTCAGGGAGATGATCGAGCGCGCCTCGGCGGTGACCTCCGAGGAGCTGCTCAAGCTGCACGGGCGCGTGGAGCTGCGCGACCCGGTCACCCGCGAGCCGCCGCAGCCGTCCGCCGACGTGCGCGACCCGACGCGCGGCCTGCCCGAGGTCGAGGTGGACGGCGTGACCTTCCGCCGCGGCGGCCGTGTGGTGGTGCGGCCGGGCCTCGACGCCGACCTCCAGGCGCGCATGCTGGAGGGCCGTACCGTGACGGTCGAGCGCATCTACCGCGACTACGACGGCCGTGTGCACCTGGGCGTGAGCGTCGACCAGCCCGGTCAGGAGATCATGCGCGAGACCGGGCGCTTTCTCTGGTTCTTCCCACCTGAAGTGGAGGTTCTGCAATGAAGCGCATCCTGGTTGCCGGCATCGGCAACGCCTGGCTGAAGGACGACGGCTTCGGCGGCGAGGTCGTGAAGCGCCTCGAGTCGCGCGAGCTTCCGGAGGGCGCCGCCGTGTTCGACTTCGGCACGGGCGGGCTCGACCTCGCCTACGAGGTGATGCGCGGCTACGACGCGCTCGTCCTGATCGACGTGAGCCGCCAGGGCGGAGAGCCCGGCACGCTCTACGTGATGGAGGCGAAGAAGGACGACGTGGAGGCCGGCATCGAGGACGGGCAGATGATCAACCCGCACGCCATGGACCCGCAGACGGTGCTGCGATTCGTGAAGACGCTCGGCGCGTGGCCGGGCAAGGTCGTGATCGTGGCCTGCGAGCCGGCGCAGGTGGAGGAGATGGGGATCGGCCTCAGCGCCGAGGTCCAGAGCGCGGTGGACGCGGCCGTGGGCGTGGTGATCGAGACGATCGAAGAGCTGCGCACCGACGCCGCGTACGCCATCGACTGAGCCATGCACGAGCTCTCGCTCTCCGGCGCGATCGTGAACACCGTCGTCAAGCACGCCGCCGGGCGGCCGGTGAGCCTCGTGAGCCTGCGCGTCGGCGCGCTCCGGCAGGTGGTGCCGGACACGCTCGAGTTCTACTTCGAGTTCGTGTCGAAGGGGACAGTGTGCGAGGGAGCGCGGCTCGAGCAGGAGCTGATCCCCGCGGTGCTGCGCTGCGCGAGCTGCGAGCGCGAGTGGGAGATCGACATGCCGATCTTCATGTGCCCGGACTGCGGAAGCGCGGGCCGGGTGGAGGTTGCGAGCGGCGAGGAGTTCGAGGTGGAGTCCATCGAGGTCGAGGAGACGGAATGCATCGCACAAAGGTGAAGATCGTCGAGGAGGCGCTCGACGCCAACAACACGATCGCGCAGGCGAACCGCGCCGACTTCGACCGCGCCGGCGTGCGCGTCGTGAACTTCATGAGCGCCCCGGGCGCCGGGAAGACCTCGCTGCTCGAGCACGTGGTGGCCGACACTCCGGGCGTGCGCATCGGCGTGCTGGAGGGCGACGTGCAGGGCTCGATGGACGCCGACCGCCTCGCGGCGCTGCACATCCCGGTCACCCAGCTCAACACCGACCCGAGCTTCGGCGGCGAGTGCCACCTCGACGCGAACATGGTGCGCTCGGCGCTGCCGGACCTGCCGCTTCGCGGAGATCGACCTGCTCGTGATCGAGAACGTGGGCAACCTGGTCTGCCCCGCCGAGTTCAAGGTCGGCGAGGACGCGCGCATCATGGTCTCGGCGATCACGGAGGGGGAGGAGAAGCCGCTCAAGTACCCGCTCATGTTCCGCGCGTGCGAGCTGGTGCTGATCAACAAGATCGACCTGCTGCCGCACCTCGACTTCGACCTCGAGCAAGTTCCTCTACAACCTCGACGCGGTCCATCCGGGGGTGGAGCGAATCACCGTGAGCGCCAAGACGGGCGAGGGCATCGACGAGTGGCGGGATTGGCTCGCCAGGGTCGGCCGAGCCGTGGAGGCGCCCGCTTGAGCCACCTGCTCGGGAGCGATGTCCTCGACCGGGCGCTGTCGGAGCGCACCGAGGCCAACAGGGCATTCTTCGAGGCGGAGTCCGAGCGGCTTGCACGGTTGTGCCACCGGATGGCCGAGCGCTTCGCACGCGGCGGGCGCCTGATCGCCCTCGGCCGTTCGCCGGCCGCGCGCTCGGATGCGCGGCACGTGGCGGTGGAGTTCGTGCACCCGGTGATCGTGGGGAAGCGCGCGCTGCCGGCGCTGGCGCTCGCTGGCGAGGGCGGTCCGCTCGCCGAGCAGGCGGCCCTGGCTGTCGAGCCCGGCGACATCGTGATCGGCTTTGGGTCCGACGCCGACTCCGCGCTTGAGCTCGCGCGCGAGCGCGGCTGCCTGACGCTCGCCTTCGAGGCGGGCGGGGGCGCGGAGTGGCAGTTCGAGCCGCCGAGCCAGGACGCCTCGATTCGCCAGGAGCTGGTGGAGACGCTCTACCACGTGCTCTGGGAGCTCGTGCACGTCTTCTTCGACCACCGCGGGCTGCTCGAGGGGCGCGACGCGCGACGCACGCACGACACGGGCGCGTCGAGCTTCCTCTACCCGTTCCTCGCGGAGGGTGAGAAGGACCTCGGGGCGGTGGTGGAGGACGTGCGCCGCTCGATCGTCGCGAAGGCGGAGGAGGTCGGGCAGCTCCGGGCGCAGACGCTCGAGGAGAACCGCGAGGAGCTGCTCGCCGCCGCCGCCGCCACGCGCGCCGATCTCGAGGCGGGTGGGCGCCTGCTCGCGCTCGGCAACGGCGGCTCCGCCACCGATGCGATGGACGTGGTGGCGGACTTCCGCTGCCCGCCCGACCCGCGCTGGCAGCCGCGGCGGGCGCTCGACCTGACCGAGGATCCGGCGATCCTCACGGCGATCGCCAACGACATCGGCACCGAGGCGATCTTCTCGCGCCAGGTGATCGCGCACGGCCGGGACGGCGACGTCCTGCTCGGGATCTCCACGAGCGGCAACTCGTCAAATGTGGTGGCCGCCCTGGCGGAGGCGCGCTCGCGCGGCCTGCGCACGATCGCCATGGTGGGCTACGACGGCGGCCGGGTTGCAGCCGAACGGCTCGCGGACCACGTGGTCGTGACCCGCTCCGAGCACATCCCGCGCATCCAGGAGGCGCAGGCCAGCGCCTACCACCTGCTCCGAGAGCTCACGGAGCTGGCATGAGCCGCGTCCGCGCCCGCATCGAGGGGACCGTGCAGGGCGTGGGCTTTCGTCCCTACGTGTACCGGCTCGCGGACGAGCTGGGAGTGTCGGGCCACGTCCTGAACGACTCGCGCGGGGTCGTGGTCGAGGTCGAGGCGCCGTCCGAGAAGGTGGAGCGCTTCCTGTCCCGCCTGGCGCTCGAGGCGCCGCCGCTCGCGAACGTCGAGCGGGTGACCTCCGAGCCGCTCGAGGAGCTGGGGGAGCGGGGCTTCTCGATTCGGGAGAGCCCGGCGGGCGGGGAGCCACGTGCGGCGGTCACGCCCGACAGCGCAACCTGCCCCGACTGCCTTGCCGAGCTGTTCGATCCCGGCGACAGGCGCTTTCGCTACCCGTTCACCAACTGCACCAACTGCGGGCCGCGCTTCACGATCGTGCGCGACGTGCCCTACGACCGGCCGAACACGACGATGGCCGGCTTCGAGATGTGCCCGGCCTGCCTTGCGGAGTACCGCGACCCGGCGGATCGCCGCTTTCATGCCCAGCCCAACGCGTGCCCCGACTGCGGTCCGCAGGTCCGGCTCGCGTATGCGGGAGGGGGCGCGGTCAAGGACGCGGGCGCGCGGGACGTCCTCGAGGCCGCGGCCCGTGCGCTGCTCCACGGCGCGATCGTGGCGGTGAAGGGCATAGGCGGTTTCCATCTGGCGTGCCGCGCGGACCATGAGGCGGCGGTGGCCGAGCTGCGTGCCCGCAAGCACCGCGAGGACAAGCCCTTCGCGCTGATGGCGCCGGATCTCAGCACGGTCCGTGAGCTCGTGGATCTGAAGCCGCCGGAGCTGGAGCTCCTGCTGGACCGCGCGCGGCCGATCGTGCTCGCCCGCCGCCGCCCGGACGCCGCGGTCGGGGCGGCGGTCGCCCCCGGCGCGGCGGAGCTCGGCGTGATGCTGCCGTACTCCCCGCTCCACCACGTCCTGCTGGCGGACGCGGGCACGACGCTCGTGATGACGAGCGGAAACGTGTCCGACGAGCCGATCGCCTTCCGGGACGAGGACGCCTGCGAGCGGCTCGCGAACGTCGCCGACGTCTTCCTGATGCACGACCGGCCGATCGAGACGCGCACCGACGACTCGGTGGTGCGCCACGCGGCGGGGCGCCGCACGTTCCTGCGGCGCTCGCGTGGCTACGTGCCGAACGCGAGCGCGCTGCCGGTGGGCTCCGGCCACCACATGCTCGCGTGCGGCGCCGAGCTGAAGAACACCTTTGCGGTCGCCAAGGATGGGCACGCCTGGGTCGGGCACCACGTGGGCGATCTGAAGAACTACGAGACGCTGCGCTCGTTCGTGGCCGGTATCGACCACTTCCAGCGCCTGTTCGCGGTCAAGCCGGAGGTGGTGGCGCACGACCTCCATCCCGAGTATCTCTCCACCAAGTACGCGGTCGAGCGCGACGGCGTCCGGCTCGTGGGCGTGCAGCATCACCATGCCCATCTGGCCGCGTGCCTGGCGGAGCACGGAGAGACCGGTCCCGCGATGGGCGCCATCTTCGACGGCACGGGCTACGGCGAGGACGGCACGGTGTGGGGAGGGGAGCTCTTGTTCGGCGACCTCGAGGGATTTGAGCGCGCGGGCCTGCTGTTCCCGGTGCGGATGCCCGGCGCCGAGGCGGCGATACGCCAGCCCTGGCGGATGGCGTGTGCGTGGCTGGCGGCGGCGTTCGACGAGCCGAGGCGCCCGCCCCGGCAGCTCGCCAGGCTGGTCGAGCAGCGGTCGTGGAGCCAGGTGTCGAAGCTCGCGACGAGCGGTGTCTCCTCGCCGCTCACCACCAGCGCCGGCAGGCTGTTCGACGCGGTGGCCGCCCTCTGCGGCCTGCGGGCGGAGGTCAACTACGAAGGCCAGGCCGCGGTGGAGCTGGAGGCGGCCTGCGCGCCCGGCGAGCGGGGCGCCTACGAGCTGCCGCTGCTCGACGATGGCGGCCCGCTCGTGATCGACGGGCGTGCGATGGTTCGTGCCGTGGTGGGCGACCTCGAGGCCCGCGTCGAGGTGGGAACGATCGCGGCGCGCTTCCACAACGGGCTGGCTGAGGCCACGGCGCGCGCGTGCGCGCTGGCGGCCCAGCGCCGCGGCACCGACCTCGTCGTGCTCTCGGGAGGGGTGTTCCAGAACCGCCGCCTGGTCGGGCGAACCGCGTCGCTGCTCGCGGACGCCGGCCTGAAGGTGCTCACGCCTGAGCGGCTGCCGCCGAACGACGGCGGGATCGCCTACGGGCAGCTCGCCGTGGCCGCCGCGCGGCTGGCGGCGGAGGAGGGAGGCGCCGATGCCTGAGCTCGCCGCGGTCCTTGCCGTTGCTCTGGGGCTGGGCCTCCGGCATGCCTCCGACCCTGACCATCTGGCTGCCGTCTCCACGCTGATCGCGTCCGAGCCCGAGGACGGCACGCGCCGAGCGGGGTGCCTGGGGCTGGCGTGGGGGCTCGGCCACGCCACGACGCTCGCCGCGTTCGGCCTCCCGATCGTGCTCTTCCACGCCGCCCTGCCTGATGCTTTCCAGCGCGGGGCGGAGGCACTCGTTGGGGTGATGATCATGTTCCTCGCGATACGGCTGCTCGTGCGCTGGCGGCGCGGCCACTTCCACGCGCACCCGCACCGGCACGGAGCCACCGAGCACCGGCACCTCCACCCGCACGAGTCGCCCGGCGCCCACGACCACGCCCATGAGCCGGAGCTCCAGCTCGGACGCTCACCGGCCCAGGCCTTCGGGATCGGCCTGGTGCACGGGATGGGCGGCTCGGCCGGGGTGGGGGTGCTGCTGCTCGCCACGATCCCCGGACAGGCCGAGGCGGTGGCGGCAATGGTGGTGCTCGCGCTCGGCACGGCGGTCTCGATGGCGGCCCTGTCCTCGGCGTTCGGCTACGCGATCACCCGCGGACCGGTGCTGCGGCGCATGCTCGCCTTCGCGCCCGCGATGGGGTTCGCAACGCTCGCGTTCGGCTGCTGGTACGCCCTCGGTGCCGTGGGAGCAGTCCCGTACGTGCTGTGAGCACGCGCCCGCCACCCGATGCCAAGCAGGTCCTCGCGGAGCAGGTCTTCGCCGGCGGGCGCTCCAAGCCGTTTGCGGAGCTCACGGCGGACGAGGTCCGTGAGCGCGCGGCGGAGCTGAAGGCGGCGACGGGGTGGGGCCCCACCGCCAGGGTCGGCTCCGTTGCCATGGCGTGGGCCGAGCTGGGGCGTCTGATGGAGCACGTGAACGCGGCGACGGTCGGCGACCTGAGACCGGACGCGGTGGTTGAACGGGCGGAGAAGCTCTGGGTGGTTCCGCCGGGCGGCAGCCTGCTCTAGCTCCCCGAGCCCCTACGATCGAAGCTCGCATGGCGAACGCGGACGACATGCTCGAGACGGCGGCGGCTCGCGTCGAGGCGCTCGCGGTGCCCGACCTGGACTCGCGGCCGAGCCGCAAGGTCGCGGTCCTGGCCTGCATGGACACACGCATCGACCTGTTCTCGATGCTGGGCCTCGAGCGCGGCGACGCCCACATCATCCGCAACGCCGGCGGACTCGTGACCGACGACGCGATCCGCTCCCTGACCGCATCTCAGCGCCTCCTCGGCACCGAGGAGATCGTCGTGGTGATGCACGACGGCTGCGGCCTGCACGGCGCATCCGACGACGAGTTCGGCCAGGCGCTCGCCGACGATGGGATCCTCCCAACCTGGCGCCTCGGCGCCTTCGACGACCTCGAGGCCACCCTGCGCGCGGGCCTCTCCCGGCTGCGAGCGAGCTCAGAGCTGCCCGCCCGCGACCAGATCCGCGGCTTCGTCTTCAACCCGGAGACCGGAGCCCTGCGCGAAGTCAAGACGGACCCGGGCTAGGTGGGTCATGCTGGTCTCGCATAGCGAGCCTCTCATGACCCACCTGCCTGGCTAGCCCTCGCGCTCGGCCGCCTCGAGCGCGCGCTCCGCGCGGGCGTGCGCCTTCTTGGCTGCCGTTCGCTCGCGCCGCGCTTCCTTCACGCGCTCAGCGGTGGTCTTCGCGCGTGCGTTCGCCTCCTCCGCGTGAGCCCTGGCGGCCTCCGCGCGCGTCTCAGCATGCGCAGCCGCCTTCTCCGCCGCCTCGAGCTCGCGCCGGGCATGGCGCTCGTCGGTGCGCGCCGCCGCGAGCCGCTGACGCCGCTCGGCCGCCTCGCGCCGCTTCGCGCCGCCCTTCGGGGCTTTGCGGCTGCCCTTCGGACGGCCTTTGGTGCTGCTTTTCTTCGCGGGCGCGGGTTCCGTCGCGCGCGCTCCGCGGCTGGGCGCCGGCGCCGCCGCCACCGCGCCGAACCCGCCGATCGCCTCGCGCTCCCGCACCAAACGTCCTGCCCGCAGCTCCTCGGCGGTCTCCTCGTCCAGGGCGGCCGCGTGGAGCGTCTCGGCGATCTTCTCGCGGAGGGCGGGGCTTGCTCGCTCGCCAGCCTCGGCGACCAGCTCGACAGCCTCCCCGGCGAGCTTCGCGACCTCGTCGCGCTCCTTCGCAGCGGCGCTCTGGAACGCCTTGCGGTCGCCGCCCGCCACCAATTCGTCCTGGGCCGCCCGGAGCTCCTCGCCCGCTGCGAGCAGCCGCTTGACCGCGTTCGAACGCTGCCGCGCGAGCTGGTTCACCGCCCACGCCGCGACGGTCGGCTTGCGCAGCGCCTTGACCGCGTCCGCCTCCTCCCGCCGGCCCTCCTTGCGGAGCGCCTTCGCGCGCTCGTCGCGCGCACGCGTGAAATCACCGGGCGGAAGGGCGTAGAGGTCGTCGGCCACGCCCAGAGTGTTCCAAGCCCGCCGCATGAACTCATCTCCCGCTTCCCCGCGGTTACGATCGCCGCAGTGAGCGACGGTCCCGCGATCCTGGTCCTTCAGCACATCGCCTGCGAGCCGCCGGGCGCGTACGCGGACGCCATGCTCGAGCGCGACGCCGAGCTGCATGTCGTGGAGCTGGACGAGGGAGAGCCGCTTCCCGACTGGCGCGACTTCGATGCGATGGTCGTGATGGGCGGCCCGATGGGCGCGTGCGACGACGCCGACCACCCGTGGCTCGCCGCGGAGCGGGAATGCATCGCCGCTGCCGTGGGCGCCGGGAAGCCCTTCTTCGGCGCCTGTCTCGGGAGCCAGCTGCTCGCGGCCAGCCTCGGTGCGCGCGTGTACACCGGCGCCACGCCCGAGGTGGGCGTGCTCGACGTGGAGCTCACCGAGGCCGGTCGGGCAGATCCGGTCCTCGGCGATCTCCCCACGAGCTTCCCGACCCTCCAATGGCACAGCGACAGCTTCGAGCTCCCCGCCGGCGCGGTCGGGCTCGCCAGCTCACCTGCGTATGCGAACCAGGCCTTCCGCGTGGGCTCGTGGGCGTACGCGGTCCAGTTCCACCTCGAGGTAACGAGCGTGATGGCGGCCGAGTGGGCAACGGTGCCGGCGTATGCCCTCGCCCTCGAGAAGGTGCGCGGCCCCGGTGCTCTCGACGAGCTGCTGGAGGCCTTCGAGGGGCGCCGCGAGGAGATGATCGCGCACGCGCGCACGCTGTTCTCCCGCTGGCTCGAATTCGTGTGACGCGCGCGTGCCCGGGTATCAGAGGGGCATGGCTAAAGACCACGGACCAAGCGTGAAGGACGACGAGCTCTACGAGGATCTCCGCGAGGATGGCGCGAGCAAGGAGAAGGCGGCCAGGATCGCCAACGCCAAGGCCGGCGGGACCGACGTAAGCAAGAAGGGCGGCGAGGCCGAGGACTACGACGAGCGCACCAAGGAAGAGCTGGAGGAGCGCGCTCGCGAGCTGGGCATCGAGGGCCGCTCCGAGATGAGCAAGGACGAGCTCATCAACGCCCTTCGCAACCACTAGCTGTTGGCGCCTCCTCAGTAGCCGATGAAGCGGGCGAACGCCCTCGCCCGCTTGGCCGGCCTGCCCGAGCGCTGCTCGGAGCGGTCGGCGCTCGACAGCAACAGTCGTCCGCCGTTCACGCCGAGCCAGCGCAGTGGCTCGGGCTCCCATGGTCGCGAGGAGTGGCCGACCCACGGCAGCGCCGTGAGCCCGTTCTCCGAGGAGCTGATGAGCTGCGCCAGCGTGCGGCCCGCCAGGTTGGTTGTGGCCACGCCGTCGCCCACGTAGCCGCCGGCCCAGGCGAACCCGCGCCGGCGGTCGAGCCCGACAGAGGCGTGCCAGTCGCGCGCGATGCCGAGCGCGCCGCCCCACTCGTGCGTGACCTCGAAGTCGGCGACCACCGGGAACAGGTCCACCAGCACCTCTCGCAGCGCCGAGTGCACCCGCCTGTCGCGGTCGAAGGACGGCCTCGTCCTCGAGGCGAAGTGGTAGGGCGCACCGCGCCCGCCGAACGCCAGGCGGTCGTCGGCCGTGCGCTGGCCGTAGATGCGCATGTGACGGAGGTCCGCGAACGTCTCGCGCTGGCGTAGACCGATCTGATCCCACGCCTCCGCGGACACCGGCTCGGTGGCGATCATCAGCGAGTAGAGCGGGACGACCTTGCGCCGCTGGCCGCTCAGGCTCGGTGTGTAGCCCTCCGTTGCACGCACGACGATCTCGGCACGCACCGTGCCGTGTTCGGTGAGCACGGCACCGGGCTTGATCCCCAACGCCGTGGTGCGCTCGAAGATCGAGACGCCGCGGGCCTCCACGCGGGAGGCGAGCCCCCGGACGAGGCGCAGCGGATGGATCGCCGCGCAATGAGGGGTGTAGGTGCCGCCGAGCACCCTGGTGCCCCGCGCGTGTCCCTCGGCCTCTTCCTTCGAGAGCAGCTTCAGCCCCTCGACATCGCCCGTGATGCCCCGCTCGCCCTCCACAAGCTCCCGGGCGCGGGCGAGCTGGGCCTGGTTGCGCGCGAGCGAGATCGTGCCGCCGCGGGCGTAGTGGATGTCGAGGCCCTCCGCTTCCGCCACGCGGCCCACTTCGACCACCGCCTCGTGCATCGCCCGGCGCATGGCCACCGCGGCTTCAGGGCCGTGCCGCCGCGCGATGCCCGTGGACGCCGGCGGGAACAGCGCCGAGCACCAGCCCCCGTTGCGACCCGAGGCGCCGAACCCCGCGATCTTGCGCTCCAGGAGGGCGATCCGCAACGTCGGATCGCTGCGGTGGAGGTAGTACGCCGTCCAGAGGCCGGTGTAGCCGGCGCCCACGATCGCCACGTCCACGTCGATGTCGCCGGGCAGTGGGGGCCGCGCGGCGAATGACTCTCCGGCAGTGGAATGCCAGAGCGAGTCCGTGAAGCTCATGCAGTCGGAGTCCGGGCCACCGGCTGACGAGTATTACAAAGCGCCGCAATATCTCCACCACCCTTGCAGCGCCCGCCCGGCAGGTTCATAGTCGGGCACGTGAGCCAGCTGGTCGAGATGCCGCTCGAACAGGGCGGCTCGATTCTGGTCGAGGTCGACGAAGTGCGCTCCGGACCGGTCACCCGCGGAGGGCGTGCGGAGGACATGGTCACCACGGCCGGCGAGAGCCTCGAGCAGGTGCTCGGCAAGCTCGGTCCGGCCGTCCAGGGGATCGTCTCCAAGCTGCGGGAGGGAGCGGACTGGCCGGACCAGGTCGAGGTGGAGTTCTCCGTGAAGCTCTCCGCCGGCGCCAACGTGATCATCACGCGCACAGAGGGGGAGGCGAACTTCCGGATCGCGCTGCGCTGGACCCGCGGCGGAACCTGAGATGACGGACATCCCCGAATACGACGACCTCAAGCTGCGGATCGAGCCGGGCGAGGGGGATTCGTATCGGGTGGTGGCGTTCGGCCCCGGTGGCAACACCGCAAGCGGACGCTTCGCACGGCCGATCAGCGAGGTCGAGCTCGACAACTTCATCCTGAGGGTCGGCCTGCCGCGCCGGCGCGTACGCAAGTACCGCTCGTCGCAGATGGAGGAGGCCAAGCAGCTCGGCACGCAGCTGTTCGAGAGCCTGTTGGCCGACGATGTGGGCGACCTCTACCACGGCGCCCGCAGCGTGGCCGACAGCCGCAGCCGCGGGCTCCGGGTGACCCTCTATCTGACCGGCGTTCCCGAGCTGATGGAGATTCCCTGGGAGTTCCTCTACGACCCGGGCGACGCCTTCTTCCTCTCGCAGTCGATGTACACGCCGCTCGTGCGCTCGCTCGATCTGCGGAGCGCGTCGCCGCCGCGCAAGCTGACGCTGCCCATGAAGGTGCTGGGCATGGCGAGCGCGCCGCAGGGATTCCAGGGACTCGACGTGGCCGACGAGCGAGAAAAGCTCGCGCGCGCGCTCGAGCCGCTCACCTCGCGCGGTGCGGTGGAACTGGAATGGCTGGACTCAGCCACGCTCTCCGAGCTCGACCGCCGCGTGGGGAGTCCGGACGAACTGCACGTGATCCACTACATCGGCCACGGCGCCTACGACGACCGCACGCAGGGCGGCATCCTGGTCCTCGAGGACAGCACGGGAGGAGTCCACGAGGTGACCGGCGAGGAGCTCGGCACGCTGCTGCGCGACGAGCGCAGCCTGAGGCTCGTGGTGCTGAACTCGTGCGAGGGGGCTCGCACCTCGCACGTGGACCCGTTCTCGGGGGTCGCCTCGAGCCTGCTCCGCTGCGGGCTCCCCGCGGTGGTGGGCATGCAGGCTGAGATCACCGACGAGGCGGCGATCACCTTCTCCGAGCGCCTCTACACCGCCCTGGCGCAGGGCTTCCCGATCGACGCTGCGCTCACCCAGGCGCGCAAGGCGATCTTCGCGGCAGGCAGCGACGTGGAGTTCGGCACCCCCGTGCTCTTCCTGCGCGGCGAGAGCACGCAGCTCTTCGACGTCGACGGCGCGGAGCTCCTCGAGGAGCTGCCGGTGATCGAGCCGGACCCGAAGTCCGATCCCAAGCCGGAGCCGGAGCCGAAGCCGGAGGCGAAGCCCGAGCCACAGCCGGAGCCACCGCCGCAGTGGCGAAAGCTGCTGCCCTGGGCGCTGGGGGGAGTGGGCCTGCTTGCCGCGGTGCTCGCGGTGGCGCTCCTGGCGGGCGGCGGCGACGGGGACGATGGTGGCGGCGGCGCTGGGTCCACGATCGAAGTCGGTAGCGAGCCGATCGACCTGACCGCGGCGGCGGGCGCCGTGTGGACGAGCAACCGGGGCGTGACCGGCGACATCTCCAAGGTCGATCCGGCGACAAGGGAACAGGTGGACCAGATCGAGATCTCGCCGGACGCCCGGCTCTCGAGCATCACCGCCGGCTTCGATTCCCTCTGGGTGCTCAATGTGCAGACGAACAGGGTGATCCGCATCGCGCCGGTCACGAAGGACAAGACGCCGATTCCGCTGGACGGCCGCCCAAGCGGCGTGACGGCGGGTGGCGGACGCGTGTGGGTCACGCTCCGCACCGAGCCCGCTCAGCTCGTCGAGATCGACCCGAGCAGCAACGAGGTCGTCGACAGCTTCGAGATCGCGGCCAACCCCGAGGACGTCCGCTTCGCGCTCGACGCCGTCTGGACCACGAGCGACACCACCAACAGCATCACGAAGATGCGCCCCGGCAACCCGCCGACGCAGATCCCGATCGGCGCCCGCTCCGACGACATGGCCGTGGGCGCCGGAATGATCTGGGTCACGAATCGCCGGGACGACGCGATCACCCGCATCGACCTGCAGCAGCCGAGCAAGCGCCAGCGGCTCCGCGTGGGGCGGCGGCCGGAGGGCGTGGCGGCCGACGACCGCAACGTCTGGGTCGTGAACCAGGACGACAACAGCGTCACGCGCCTCGACGCGCACTCCCCGTTCAGGAAGCTCGACGAGTACCCGGTCGGCGAGAAGCCGAGCGACGTGGCGGTCGACGAGGCGGGGATCGCGTGGGTGGTGAATACGGCCGATAACACGCTCTCGCGGATCGAGCCGTAGCCCCCGCTAGACGCCGGGGGTCGATGTCGTTTAGCCTGTTAGGCGTAACGGCCGGACTACGGTTCGGCGAAATGGCACTGCTCGCGCCCGTAGGTTGTCGCTTCACAAGCACCTCCGCGTACGCAGCAAAGCAACGAACACCAGTGGAGGGTCATACATGGCCACCGGAACTGTGAAGTGGTTCAACGACGACAAGGGCTTCGGCTTTATCACGCCGGACGAGCCCGGGAAGGACCTCTTCGTCCATCACACCGGCATCGCCGGTGACGGCTTCAAGTCGCTCGCAGAGGGCGCACAGGTGTCTTACGACGCCGAGCCCAGCGACAAGGGCCCGAAGGCCGTCAACGTCACGCCGCTCTAGCGGCGTTCTGCGGGAGCGGCGCCCCGGATTCGGGGCGTCGCGCCGCTTTTTCTCTCTCTATAAGCACCCCTAGGGGTCCCGCACCGAAAGATCAGGGTCAAATGTGGGGTCTTTCCCCGATGCCCGCGCGCGTGGTAGGGCGGATGATGCCGGCATGGAATTCATGTACGAGCACACGGACATTCCGCCGGGCCTAACGCTCGCGGACTGGAGGCGTGCGCGTCCCCACCGGAAACGGTGGACGCTGCTTGCCGGCCTTCGCTCGTCGCTGTCCCCCCGCCGTTACTCCCCAGTCGGCGGGTCGTACTTCGCACGCTCATCCACCTCGCGGTAGAGAGGCATCCCCAGCGGGTGCTCCATCTCCTCCGCGAGGTGGCCGAGCAACCCCGCCGTGCGCGCCAGCAGCGCGAAGCCGCGTAGGAGCGCCGCCGGGAAGCCGAGATCGGCAAGCGCCGCACCGGCCACGCCCGCGCCGTTGATGGGCAGCTCCCGGCCCGTGTGCTTCGCATGGGCATCGGCTAGCTCGCGAAGGCGGCGCAAGTGGGGGCCGAGCTGTCCGGTCTCCTCCGCGATCGCGTAGATCCGGGGTGTGCGCGGGTCCTCGACCTTGTGGACGGGGTGGCCGAGGCCGGGGATCCGCCGCCCAACCGCCAGCGCTTCCGTCACGCCGGCCTCCACGTCGTCGCCGATCTCATCCAGGAAGCGGGCCGTGTCCTCGACCACACCGAGAAAGACGCTGCCGGCGCCGAGCAGGCCGGCCGCGATCGCGCCCTGGATCGACTCCGGGGCGCCCGTGTAGGTGAGCCGGGCCGCCAGCACGGTCGGCGTGAGCCCATGGTCGGCCAGCGAGACGAGGACGGCGTCGAAGAGGCGTACCTCGTCAGGCGAGGGCATCCGGCGCTGGACCACCAGGAACGTCAGCTCGGTGAGCGTGACGTTGCCCATGAGGTCCGTGGCGAGGTCGCGTCCCATCAGGGTGATCGAGTCGGCATCGGAGGTGCCGACTCCTGTGCGGAGCCAGGTCATAGCGGCAGCTTATGCTTGGCCACGCGTCCGGTGGCGGTGTGGGGCAGCTCGTCGAGGGCCTCGAAGTGCTCGGGGACCTTGAACTTCGTCAGCCGCTCGGCGGCCCACTGGCGCAGCGCCTCGAAGTCCGGCGGCGTGCCCTCGCGCATCACCACGAACGCCTTGATCTCCTCCTCCGAGAGCTCGGAGGGGACTCCCACCACCGCGGCCTCCACCACATCGGGGTGTGACGCGAGCGCCTCCTCGATCTCCGCGGGCGCCACGTTCTCCCCGCGGCGCCTGATGACCTCCTTCCTGCGCCCCACGAAGGTGTAGGTGCCGTCCGCGTTCTCCGTGACGAGGTCTCCGGTCTTGAGCCAGCCGTCGGGGGCGAGCACGGCCGCGGTCTCCTCCGGCATGCCCCAGTAGCCCTTCATCACCGCAGGGTTGCGCAGCTCGAGCTCGCCGTCCGCGTTCACGCGCGCCTCGTTCACCTCGCCGAGCGTGGGGTGCTGGCGCGGCGACCCGATCGTGGCGTAGGGCCGCGTGCCTCGGGCCCAGACCGTGCCGTAGGGCGTCTCCGACATCGCGTAGCCCGACGTCATCTCGAGCCCGAAGCGGCGCTCGAAGGCGAGGTGGCGCTCCTTCGGGGGCACGGGCCCGACGTAGGCCAGGCGCAGCGGGTTGTCGGCGTCGTCGGGGCGCTCCGGCTGGCGCACGAGGATTTCCGTCATGGCTCCGATCGCGTTGAACTCCGTGGCGCCGTAACGGCGGGCGGAGTCGAGGAAGCCGCTCGCCGAGAAGCGCGGCAGCAGCACGAGGCTCGCCCGGGCGGCCACCGAGCCGAGCACCGAGTACGCAGGCGCGTTGATGTGGAAGAGCGGCAGCGACGTCATCAGCCGGTCCTCGGGGGTCAGGCCGAGCCACCAGGGGAAGCCCTCGCCGGCCATCGCATACGCGCGGTGCGTCTGGGTCACGAGCTTCGAGCGACCGGTGGTGCCCGACGTGGGGATCAGCACCGCCGCGTCGTCGGGCCCGGCGGGGCCGGGGCCGTCCAGCTCGCCGGGCTGAGCGAACAGGTCAGGCAGCTCCTCGTCCGTCACCAAGAGCTTCGGCTCCACCTGCCGCATCAACCCCTCGAGCTCGGCAGCGGTCTGGCGGGGATCAACCGCCACGTGGATGGCGCCCGTGTAGGCCGCCGCGAGCCACAGGAACAGGTAGAGCGGGTCGTTGCGGGCCGTGGCGAGCACGAGGTCGCCCCTGCCCACACTCCGCGCGGCCAGTCCAGCGGCCGCGGCCGCGATCCGCTCCCGCGCCCGTTCGTAGGTGTACGAGTCGTCCTCGAAGAGGAGCCAGGGCTTATCGGGAACGTCCGCGACCGCGGCCTCGAACAGCTCCGGGATCGTCAGGTGGGCAGCGGCGATGCGCGCAAGATACGCAAACCCTCAAGTAGGGGTCTGACCCTTTTCTGAGGGTTGGCGGTCAGAGCGCCGGCTCAAGCCAGTGCCGACGCTGCTCGATCGTCGAGCTGATCCGCCGGGCGAGCTCGGGCTCCTCTCGCTGCAAATCCTTGAAGGCGGCGCCGCTGAGGATCATCAACGTCATCTGCGTTGTCGCGACGACATGCGCGTTGCGTGGCGCGTCGTCGACCAGGCCCATCTCGCCGAAGAAGTCGCCCGGCCCGAGCTCGTCGAGGTACTGCTCGTCGCGCACCACCTTGGCGGTGCCCTCCTCGATCACGTAGAGCTCGTTCGCGCTATCGCCCTGTCGGCAGACGAGCTTCCCGGGTTGCACGTCCACCTCGTCGGCGCGCAGCGCGAGCAGCTTGCGCTGCTTGCGCGAGAGCTTGGCGAACAGCGGAACATCTCGAAGCTTGGCTTCGTCCATCGCACTCCCTCCCTGTGGCGATCGTCTCATGCCCTGGCGCAGGGCGCGGCGCACGAGGGATAGATTGCGCCCATGCCCTGCTTGGCCGCTGCCATCGCTCTGATCTCACCTCGGCTGGCGCTGTTCTTCGTCTTCGTGTTCAGCAACATGATCGACAGGGCCTACGACGGCTGGCTGCTGCCGCTGCTCGGCTTCTTCCTGCTGCCGTGGACGACGCTCGCCTACACGCTGATGTGGGACGTCGGCACACGCACCGTGGACGGCTTCGAGTGGTTCATCGTCGTGCTGGCGTTCCTTGCGGACCTCGGCGCCTACGCCGGCGGTCGCAGCTACCGCTCCGGGCGCGACTAGAACGGGATGCAGACGGCGCGCGCCGCCACCGCGGCCGCGCGCGCCGCCTAGCGCCAGTTACTTGATGAAGAGGATCTCCGAGTACTTCGGCAGCGGCCAGAGGTCGTCGGCCACCACCTTCTCGAGCTGGTCGCCCAGCTCGCGGACGTTCGCGAGTGCCGTGAGCTGGTGGTCGCGGACGTACACCGCGAGGTCGAGGCCCTCTACGCCGTCGGGGAACTGGTTCGCCTCCTCGAGCTCCGAGATCGCGTCCGCGAACTCGTCCACGATCGCCCTGGTCTCGGCGGCCAGCGACTCCATGCCGGCGGCGTCGATCAGCGCGATGTGCCGCAGCGCGGCCGGCAGCAGCATCGTGCGGGCCATCATCGCGGCGGTCTCCGCCTCGATGTTCGCGGTCATCGTGTACTGCTCCGACCAGACCTCGAAGCGCGACTCGAGCTCGCGGCGCGAGAGCACCTCGTAGTTCTCGAAGGCCTTCACCGTCTGGTCACTCAGCACCTCGGGAAGCGCGTCCGGCGTGGTGCGCAGGTTCTTCAGCCCGCGCCGCTCGGCCTCCGCGTGCCACTCGTCCGAGTAGTTGTCGCCGCTGAAGATCACGCGCTTGCCGTCCGCATAGGCGCTCTTCACCACGGCAGTGACGGCCTCGGCGAGGTCGCCGCTGCCCGAGCCGAGCTCCGACTCGAGCTTGTCCGCCAGCTCGTCGACCGCCTCCGCCACGATCGTGTTCAGCACCGTGTTCGGGAAGGCGAGCGACATGCTCGACCCGAGGGCGCGGAACTCGAACTTGTTGCCCGTGAAGGCGAACGGCGACGTGCGGTTGCGGTCGCCGCCGTGCATCGGCAGCGGCGGCAGCACCGGAGTGCCGAGCCCAAGCACCGACGCGGGCGTGTGCGGGTCGCCCTCGCCCGAGGCGATCGCCTCGAAGACCTTCTCCAGCTCGGCGCCGAGGAAGATCGAGATGATCGCCGGCGGCGCCTCGTTGGCGCCCAGGCGGTGGTCCTGCCCGATGTTCGCCACGGAAGCACGCAGCAGTCCCTGATGCTTGTCCACGGCCTTGATCACGGCCGCGCAGAAGAACAGGAAGTTGATGTTGTCCGCCGGGGTCTCGCCCGGGTCCATCAGGTTGTGGCCCGTGTTCGTGCTCATGGACCAGTTGTTGTGCTTGCCCGAGCCGTTCACGCCCGCGAACGGCTTCTCGTGCAGCAGGCACACGAGCCCGTACTTTCGTGCCACCCGCTGCAGCACCTGCATGGTGAGCTGCTGGTGGTCCGAGCCCACGTTCGAGTTCTCGAACACGGGCGCGATCTCGTACTGAGCCGGGGCCACCTCGTTGTGGCGCGTCTTCACCGGCACGCCGAGGCGCGCCAGCTCCAGCTCGGAATCCATCATGAACGCGAGCACGCGCTCGGGGATCGAGCCGAAGTAGTGGTCGTCCAGCTCGTGGCCCTTCGGCGGCTTGGCGCCGAACAGCGTGCGACCGGTGTTGATCAGGTCGGGGCGCTCGAAGTAGTACTGCTGGTCGATCAGGAAGTACTCCTGCTCGGGCCCGACCGTGGTGAACACGCGGCTCGCCTCGGCGTCGCCGAGCAGCCGCAGCGCCCGGATCGCGGAGCGCGACAGGGCGTCCATCGAGCGCAGCAGCGGGATCTTGGCGTCGAGCGCCTCGCCGGTCCAGGACGCGAACGCCGTGGGGATGCACAGGAGCGCGCCGTTCGGGTTCTGGAGGATGAACGCCGGGCTCGTGGGGTCCCAGGCGGTGTAGCCGCGCGCCTCGAACGTGGCACGGACGCCGCCCGTGGGGAACGAGGATGCGTCGGGCTCGCCCTGGATCAGCTCCTTGCCCGAGAACTCGGCCAGCGCGAGGCCATCACCGGCGGGGTTGAAGAACGAGTCGTGCTTCTCAGCGGTGAGACCGGTGAGCGGCTGGAAGACGTGGGTGTAGTGCGTGGCGCCCTTCTCGAGCGCCCACTCCTTCATCGCGAGCGCCACGGCGTCCGCGAGCGCAGGATCGAGTGCCTCGCCCTGCTCCAGCACCTGCTGGAGGCGCCGATACGCGTCCTTTGGGAGCCGCTGGCGCTGCACCGCGCCGGAGAAGACATCCTCGCCGAAGGGGTAGTTCGACGGCTGGGTGAGGTCCACCGTTCCGAGCGAGCCGCCGTTGGGGCTCCACTGGGCTGCGGTGATGTTGTGCTGGCGCGTTCTAGGCATTGTCGTGTGCGAGCCTCCTGGCGGGGTTCCGGGCGAGCCCAAAGCTAACCGCGCGCGATGAGTTTCGCCTTGTACGTCTGTCTAAAGATCCGCAAAGAGCGTTCGCCTTTCGTCAAGTACGTACTCTGGGAGCGGTTTGCCAGCGATCGAGCTACATGGAGTCGTGAAGCGGTTTGGGCCGATCACCGCGGTGGACGGCATCGACCTCGAGGTGCCTCGGGGCATCTGCCTTGGCCTGCTCGGACCCAACGGGGCGGGGAAGTCGACCACGATGCGCATGCTCACCGGCCAGGCCCGCGCCGACGAGGGCTCGATCACGGTGCTCGGGCACAAGCTCCCGGACGAGGCGAAGGAGGCGCGTGCGCAGATGGGGGTCGTGCCGCAGCTCGACAACCTCGACGTGGACGTGACGGTGGAGGACAACCTGGCGGTCTTCGCGCGCCTCTACCGGGTCAAGGACGTGAGGGCCGCGGTGGACCGGGGGCTGGCGCTCGCGCGCCTCGACGGGCGCCGGCGCGATCCGGTGGATGAGCTGTCCGGCGGCATGCGCCGACGGCTTCTGCTCGCTCGCGGCCTCACCCATGACCCGCCGCTGCTGCTGCTCGACGAGCCCACCGTCGGCCTCGACCCACAGATCCGCACCGAGCTGTGGTCCCTCATCGACTCGCTGCGCACCAAGGGCACCACGATCCTGATGTCCACGCACTACATCGAGGAGGCCGAGCGCCTCGCCGACGAGGTGGCGCTGATGGCGCACGGGAAGATCATCAGCCGCGGCAAGCCGTCCGAGCTCGTCGCCCAGCACGCGGGCCGCGAGACGGCCGAGGTGTACGCGCCGCCCGAGCGGCTCGCCGAGGTGCGGGCGAACGCCGAGGCTCAGGGACTCCGCGTGCGTCCCGCCGGTCCCGCCATTGCGATCGTCGGCTCTGAGAAGGCCACGGACGGCGCGATTCCGCCCGGTGCGATCCGCCGCGCAGCCACGCTCGAGGACGTGTTCGTGCTGCTCACGGGGGAGGAGGCGGAGTGAGACGCCTCGAACCGGCCGCGATCGGCGGCGTCATGAGCCGCGAGGTCGCGAACTTCCGCACCTTCTGGAAGGCCACAACCTTCTCGAGCGTGCTGGAGCCGGTGGTCTACCTGCTCGCGTTCGGCCTCGGGCTTGGTGCCACGATCGTGGACCAGGTCGAGGGGCTCGACTACGTCGAGTACGTGGGCACCGGCATGGTCGCGACGGCGGTGATCTTCTCGAGCGCCTTCCCGGCCATGTTCGGCACGTTCGTGAAGGAGCGCTTCCAGCGCACCTACGACGCAATCCTCGCCGCGCCCGTGGACGTGGAGGAGCTCGTGACGGCCGAGATGCTCTGGATCGGCCTGCGCTCGGGGTTCTTCGGCTGCTTCCCGCTGCTCGTGTCGATGCTCTTCGGGCTCGACCCCTCCCCGGGGATGCTGCTCGTGCCCCTGTTCGCCTTCGTCACGGCGCTGGTCTTCGCGGGGTTCGGTATCGCCGTGGCCGCCTCGGTCGCGAAGATCGATCAGTTCAACTACGTGACGACCCTGTTCATCACGCCGCTGTTCCTCGTCGCCGGCACGTTCTTCCCGATCGACCAGCTACCGGAGGCCGTGCAGGTCGCCTCCCAGCTGAACCCGCTCCACCACCTGGTCGAGCTGGTGCGACACGCGTGCTTCGGATTCGAGACGACAGACCTACTGCGCGGGGCGGTGCTGCTGGTGTTCGCCGTGGTGATGTGGCGCGTGGCGGTCAACCGCATGGAGAAGCGGCTGATCGACTGACTCAGTTGCGCGGGAGCGGGCGCCAGTCGATGCCCTGGACCTGCTCGGCGCCGTAGGGGTCGTCGGTGCTCACGTAGGTCTTGGAAACCTTCCGCACCCGCAGCCTCCGGACGCCGACGCGGTACACGAACGTCTCGCCGACGCCGTCGTCGGGGCTCGGCGCGTCGCGCAGGTAGGCGATCTGCTTTCCGTCGGGCGACCAGACCGGCATGTAGCCCTTGGTCAACCTGCGAGCCCGTCCACCCGCGAGCGGGATCCTCCAGATCTCGCTGTCGCGCGTGAACGCCACGCTTCGGCTGTGGGGCGAGCAGGACGGCTCGGTGCCGCCGCGCCAGGTGAGGCGTCTGAGGCTCCCGTCGGGCTCCACCACCCGAAGCTCGCCGTACTGGACGAGGATGATCTGCCCGTTGGCGCACCAGTCGGGCCGTGAGGCGTGCTCGGTCACCAACTCGCGCACCGCGCCGTCGGCGTTGAGCACGACGACCGGGTCGCCGTCGTCCGACGACGGGTAGTAGTTCCGCACCGCGACGAGCGCCGATGAGTCAGGAGCCCAGCGCAGCCCCGAGTAGAAGGTGTCGAGCGGATGCGACTCCAGACGCGTGCCATTCCGGTCCAGGATCCAGAGCGAGAAGGTCTGTGGCGCAGTCGTCGGATAGGAGGTCGGGGACCGGTACTGGAAGACGGCGACGCGGGACCCATCCGGGCTCACCGCCGGCCCCTTCAGGTCATTGCACTTCGCCTGTATGGGGCTGGGCGGGCCGCAGACGTCGCGGCGTGTGGGCTCACCGAGCCGTGGCGCGAAGCGGAGGAGCTGAAACAGGGGCGCCTCGTTGTACCTGCCGCCGCTCGCTTTGATGAGGAAGATCTCGCCGTTTCGGCCCGGGAAGGTGGCGGCCGCGGGCTCGCATGCGAGGGCCGCGGCGGCCAGACCCAGCAGGAGCGCAGAGCGCGCGGTCCGCATGGGCCCTGAACCCCGACCGGACATCGGAGTTGCGCACACTAGAGCGGTAGCTCGATGCCGACGCCCGCATCCTCGGCGCGGCGGTTGAGCTCCGCGGCCACCGCCACGTCCTCCAGCGCGATCCCGAGTGGCGCGTAGACCGCCAGGCCGGACGGCCTCGGGGCCTCGTCCGCCAGCACGTCGGCGAGCTCCAGGGCATCCGCGGGATAGCCTGCGAAGTAGCCCTGCTCGCGGTAGTAGCGGTACTGCGCCAGGTCGTCGACGACGAACGTGGTGGCGTCCTCGAAGACGTCCTCGGAGAGGGTCGCGTCGAAGTCGACCGCGCACGCGACCATCGCACCCTGCAGGTGCGCTCGCCGGAGTGGCCGCTCGGGCTCGCGCACGATCGCTGCGGTGGAGACGATCACGTCCGCGCCGGCTGCGATCTCCTCGGCTGCGGATGCCACCTGTGCCTCGAGCTTGGGGTGCGCCGCCGCCAGCGCCTCGGCGCGGTCGCGATGGCGGTCGAACAGGGCAACCGACCGCAGCGTGGGGAAGACCTGCTCAGCGAGCTCGAGATGCACGTGGCCCTGGCGCCCGCACCCGAGGATCCCGATGGTTTCGACGGGCCGGCCCGCGAGCGCGCGTATTCCGAGGATGCTCGCCGCCGCGGTGCGCACCTCCGTGATCCAGGTCGCATCCATCACGGCGAGTGGGCGGCCGGTCGGAGCGTCGGAGAGGATGAACAGCCCGTGGATGTAGGGGATGCCGAGCGGCTGGTTGCTCGGGTAGCCGGCGACCCACTTCAGCCCCACCACGTCGGTGTCGGAAATGTAGGCCGGCATGGCGTGAATGAAGGCGTCCTCGCGCGGGTGGACGCCCACCTTCGGCGGCATCTCCACATCGCCGGCGCGCTTGGCGCGGAAGGCGCCCTCGAGGATCTCGACCACCTCCAGCGCCGACAACCCGACGCTCTCGACGTCCGCGCGACTGAGATAGCGGAGTGCCATCGGCGAGAGCGTATTCGGCGTACCCCTGTTGGAAGTCTCCGCACCCAGCTAAGCTCAACTGTTTGGCCACTGACCCCCTTCAGCCTGAGCCGGTTCCTGCCTCCGGGCGGGTGTGGTTCCTCGCGGACAACCCCCGCGAGCCAGAAATCGTCTTCGATTTCCCCTTTCACGAAGAGCTGAACGAGGCCGTCAAGGAGCTCCCCAGGCGCTGGTTCGACTGGCGGCGGAAGCAGTGGCGAGTTCCCGCGCACCCGCGTGTCGCCAAGGAAGTGGAGGCGCTCCTGGTGCGCTTCCCCGACCTCGTCCCGAGCCCGGAGGTGCTGGCCTGGCTGAGCGACTCGGATCGCTGGCGCGCGATCTGCACCGTGGTCGCCCGCGACGGACGCGGACACTTCCTCGTGCGCACGCTCCAGGGTGAGACGCCGCCCGAGCTCGACGATGCGACGGACGCGGGGGACGGCCGCATGCTGCTCCCGTTCGCCGAGGAGAGCGCCGAGCTCGTGCAGCAACTCGAAGGCCTGCGGCTCGACGACCTCGCGCGCATGTGCGTACGCGAGCTGCGGGACGGCAGGCAGCCGCCTCCTGCGGAGCTGTCGCTCCAGATGGGGGAGGACGGCGAGCCCCATCTCACGCTCTTTCACGTGTGGGACCGGACCCCCACGACCGACTTCAGAGAGCTGTCCGAGGCGCACGCGGTGCACCGGCCGGGCCGGTTCTTCCTGCGCGACGCGCCCTGGGGAGTCACGGTGCCGGCCGACCCGGCACTCGCACCGCAGCTCGTGGAGTTCGTCGAGGCCCACCCGCGGGTGCTCGTGGAGGAGCCGGCGCAGGAGCTGATCGAGGAGCTGCTGGCGGAGTACGAGCGCGCGTCGGAGACCGTGGCGCTCTCCTACGCCGACGACGCCGAGCTCCAGGACCTTCGGCTTGGCGGCGAGCTGCACCCCTTCCAGCGCGCGGGGGTGCGCTACGCCCTCGCGCGCAGGCGCACCTTCATCGCCGACGAGCAGGGTCTCGGCAAGACAGTTCAGGCGCTGGCCACGATCGAGGCGGACGAGGCGTTCCCCACGGTCGTCGTGTGCCCGGCGAGCATGAAGCTCGTCTGGGAGCGCGAGACGCAGAAGTGGCTGCCGCACCGCACCGTGGCCGTGCTCGAGGGCCGCACCGACTCCACCTGGACCGACAAGACGCGCGCGGCGGACATCGTCGTCCTCAACTACGACATCCTCGACTGGCACTCCGAGACGCTCGCATCGCTCGAGCCGCGTGCGCTGATCCTGGACGAGTCGCACTACGTGAAGAACTCGCGGGCGGCACGGACGAAGGCGGCGCTCGAGCTTGCGGGGCGGCTGCCCGAGGACGCCCTCCGGCTCGGCCTCACCGGCACGCCGATCCTGAACCGCGCCGAGGAGCTCGTCTCGCAGCTGCGCGTGCTCGGCCGGCTGCGTGACTTCGGCAGCGGCGCACGCCTCACGCGACGCTTCCGCGCCGCCGGCAGTGACGACCGCCTGCACTGGAACCTCCGCGCGCACTGTTACGTGCGGCGGACGAAGAAACAGGTTCTTCCGCAGCTGCCCGCCAAGCGCCAGGACACCGTGCCGGTGCTGCTCTCGAACGACCACGAGTACCGGCTCGCCGAGCGCGACGTGATCGCCTGGCTCCAGACGCTGCCGCTCGACCTGCGCTCGATCGACGCCAAGGTGGCCGCCGCACTGCGCGCCGAGCAGCTCGTGCGGCTCAACCACCTGCGCCAGCTCGCCGCGCGCGGCAAGCTGCCCACCGCGCTCGCGTGGATTGCGGACTTCCTCGAGTCGGACGAGCCGCTCGTGGTGTTCGCCGAGCACATCGCGACCCAGAAGGCCGTGATGGAGCGCTTCCCGAACGCGCTCCACATCCTGGGCGCGGACTCGTCCCAGAAGCGCCAGCAGGCCGTGGACGCATTCCAGAGCGAGGACGGGCCGCAGCTGATCGTCTGCTCACTGAAGGCGGCGTCGCAGGGCATCACGCTCACCCGAGCGTCGAATGTGGCATTCCTCGAGCTCGACTGGACACCCGCGCGGCACGACCAGGCCGAGGACCGCCTCCACCGGATCGGCCAGGACAGCGCCGTGACCGCCTGGTATCTGCTCGCGCCCGACACGATCGACGAGACGATGGCCGAGCTGCTTCAGCGCAAGCGCAGCCTGATCGACGCCGTCACCGACGGCCAGGTCCGGGACGAGGAGCGCCTCGTGGACGCCGTCGCGCGCGAGCTCAGGAGCCGGCCGTTCCGGCACCTCCGCGTCGTGGCGTAGCCCGTGCGCTCCGAGGAGCTCGTGGCGGCCCTGGTGGCCATCGACTCGGTCAACCCCGATCTCGTGCCGGGCGGGGCGGGGGAGGCCGAGATCGCGGACTTCGTGGCCGGCTGGCTGCGTGAGGCGGGCCTCGAGGTCGAGCTGGACGAGGCGGCCCCGGGCCGGCCGAGCGTGGTGGCGGTGGCCCGCGGGAGCGGCGGTGGCGCCTCGCTCATGCTGAACGCGCACATGGACACGGTGGGCGTGGAGGGGATGGAGCGCCCCTTCGAGCCGGTCCTGCGCGACGGCCGCCTCTATGGACGTGGCGCCTATGACATGAAGGGGAGCCTCGCGGCCTGCATGCTCGCCGCGCGGCGGCTTGCGGCCGAGGAGGTGTCCGGGGACGTGATCCTGACCGCGGTGGCCGACGAGGAGTACGCCAGCATCGGCGTGCAGTCCGTCCTGGCCAGCCGGCGCGCCGACGCCGCGATCGTGACCGAGCCGACCGGGCTGCGCGTGTGCGTGGCGCACAAGGGCTTCGTCTGGGCGGAGATCGAGACCGAGGGGCGAGCCGCGCACGGCTCGCGTCCCGCCGAGGGTGTGGACGCCATCACCCGGATGGCGCCCGCGCTGGCGCGCCTCGCGGAGCTGCAGTCGGCTCTCGACGCCGCTCCGGGGCACGAGCTGGTGGGACCCGGATCGGTGCATGCGTCGCTGATCGAGGGCGGGCAGGAGCTCTCGAGCTATCCGGCCCGCTGCCGGCTCGCGCTCGAGCGCCGCACCGCACCCGGGGAGAGCGCCGACGACTTTCAGAGCGAATGCGAGGCGCTCGTCGACGGCATCGACGGAGCCGAGGTGCGGATGGGGCTGGTCCGGCCTCCGTTCGCGGTCGATCCGGATGCCGAGGTGGTTCAGGCCGTGAGCCGCGCGGCCGCGGCGATCACCGGCAGGCCGGCCGAGGTCTACGGCGAGACCTACTGGATGGACGCGGCGCTGACGCAGGCCGCCGGCATCCCCACGGTCGTGTTCGGCCCGGGTGGGTTCGGTGCCCACGCGGTGGACGAGTGGGTCGACCTTGCCAGCGTCGACGCCTGCAGCGACGCGCTGGTGGCGGCGGCGCACGAACTCTGCGCCTGAAGCTGGGCGCTTGTGCGCCCTCGCGCAAGGGGCGCCGATCGCCTCGCTAGCCTCCGGCGCTTCGCAGGGAACCCGACCCACCGTTTCGCATGGCGAATCGTCGTACCGCGCTTGCAGCGCTGCTCGCATGCGCTGCCGCGCTCGCAGGGAGCACCCCGCCGGCCTCGGCTCAGAGCGGCAACCCGCTCGCGGGTGTACCGCTGTTCGTGGACCACCACTCTCCCTCCTGGCAACAGTGGCGCGCCTATCGCCGCAGCGGCCAGCGTCACAAGGCCGCCCTGGTCTGGAAGATCGCGCGCGAGCCGAAGGCGCTCTGGCTCGGGCGCTTCACGCGGCCTAACTTCAGGCACAAGGTGCGCCGGCTGATCCGGCCCGCACGGCGCCAGGGCGCGGTGCCCGTGTTCACTGTGGCGCGCGCGGAGTCGAGGGCCTGCGGGCCGGGCTACACCGGTGGCGGGCCGGCCGAGGACGCCCGCACGAGAGCGTGGTATCGCCGGCTCGCTCGCGCGATCGGCCACGCCCGCGTGGTGATCGCTTTCGAGCCGGACTCGCTCGGCACGATCGACTGCCACGCCCGTAGTCGCCGCGACGACCGCATCCGCCTGCTGCGCTACGGCGTGACCAGGCTCTCGCGGCTGCCGGGCGCGACCATCTACCTCGAGGCCGGTGCGTCCGACTGGGAGCCGGCACGGCGGACCGCGCGCCAGCTGCGGGCGATCGGGATCGCGAAGGTGCGCGGCTTCATGCTGAACGCCACCCACTTCGACTGGACCCGAGCCAACATCCGCCACGGCCTCGACATCTCGCGCCGGTTGGGCGGCAAGCCCTTCATCATCAACACCGCGGAGAACGGCCGCGGCCCGGTCCACTACCGGCTCTCGAACGGCCGCCGCATCAACGTATGGTGCAACCCGAGCCGGCGCGGGCTCGGCATCCCCCCGACCACGAACACGTCCCATCCGATGGTCGACGCGTACCTGTGGATCAACCGCCCCGGCTACGCGCAGCGCTGCCAGGGGCGGCCGATCGCCTGGTACGCCCCGCGGGCGCTCAGCTACGCGCGCTTCGCAACGCGCTGGGAGCGCCCCCCACCGGGCACGCGCCGCGGCTTCTGAGCAGCATTCCGGGAGGGTGTGGCGCTTTTTGTTTCCATTTCGCAACGGAAAGCGCCATACCCCCGGATCGGTGTGGTGCCATCGCAGCACGCGCGCGAGCACGCGGATACGAATTCGCTGAGATAGCGTCCGTCGCATGGCGGGCGGTTGGAACGTCGAGAACATCCCCGATCAGTCCGGGCGCAACGCGGTCGTGACCGGTGCGAACAGCGGGCTCGGGCTGGTCACCGCGCGGGAGCTGGCTCGGGCGGGAGCCGCCGTGGTGATGGCGTGCCGCAACCTGGACAAGGGCCACACCGCGATCGAGCAGGTGCGCGCGGCCGTACCGGATGCTCAGGTACAGCTCGACGAGCTCGACCTCGCGAGCCTGGAGTCGGTGCGCGGTTTCGCCGAGCGCTTCAAGTCCACCCACGACGGCCTCGACCTCTTGATCAACAACGCGGGCGTGATGGCGCCGCCGCGACGCCGGACGGCGGACGGCTTCGAGCTCCAGTTCGGCACCAACCACCTCGGCCACTTCCTGCTCACCACGCTCCTGCTTGACGCGATGGAGGGACGGGAGGACGCGCGGGTGGTGACGCTCTCCAGCACCGCGCACAAGATCGGCCGGATCTCGTTCGACAACCTGAACGGCGACCGGCACTACTTCCGCTGGCGCGCCTACGGGCAGTCGAAGCTGGCGAACCTGCTCTTCGCGCTGGAGCTCGACCGGCGGCTGCGCCAGGAGGGCTCGACCGTGAAGAGCCTCGCCGCGCACCCCGGCTACGCGGCGACGAACCTGCAGAGCGCCTCGCCGCCGCTCCTCGACCGCCTCGTGATGAAGGTGTCCAACGCGGTGATCGCGCAGAGCGACGAGATGGGCACCCTGCCCACGCTGTACGCGGCCACCGAGCCGGGCCTCGAGGGCGGCACCTATCTGGGCCCCGACGGCCCCAACGAGCAGCGCGGCCACCCCACGATCGTCTCGCCGAGCGGCCGGGCACGGGACGAGGACACCGCACGCCGCCTGTGGCAGGTGAGCGAAGAGCTCACCCAAAGCGCCTAGCTGCCGATCAGATTGCGCACCTCGCACACTGCCACTGGCAGCGTTGTGAGGTCGTAGCTCTGCCCGCCACGGATGTCGCCGAGGGTCTGGAGCATCCGTGCCGAGGCAGGGTTCCCCTCGATCCACGAGTCCACGAGCTCGTCGGGTTCGACGCGAGCGGGCGCCGAGCGCAGCACCTCGCGGGTGAGCTGGCGGTGGATCGCGTAGAGGTCGTCACGGAGAGCGGCGCGGGCGCGTGCGCGCCAGCGGTCGTCGCGGGGCAGGGCCACGATCTGGTCGCGCAGCCAGTGGAGTCCGAGGCGGTTGCCGAGGCGGAAGTGCACCGCGGCCACCCGCTCCACGTCCAGCTCGAGCTGGTCGGCCACGGTCACGATGTCGAGTGCCGAGAACATGATCGGCAGCGCCGCCACGCGCGTGGCGAGGTCCTCGGGCACGCCGCGCTCGCGCAGCTCGTCCGCGCGCCGGGCGAGCGGCTCCGCGTCCTCGGGGGCGAGCAGCCGCGTGATCGACGCGTACAGCGCCATCGCGCCCGGGCGGAAGTGCCTGACCGTGGATGCGATGTCGAGCTGCCGCGGCCGGTTCCCGAGCAGCCAGCGTGAGGCGCGCTCCACCAGGCGGCGGCCCTCTAGCAGCAGCGCGATCTGCACGGAGCTCTCGCAGCGCGTGTCGAGCGCCTCGATCTCGGTCCAGAGCGGCCGCATCTCGAAGATCTCGCGCGCACACGCGTAAGCGCGCGCGATCTGGGACGCCGGCGCGCCCGTCTCCTCGTGCAGGCGGAACGCGAACGTGGTGCCGCCGCCGTGCAGCACGTTGTTCACCACCTGGGTCGCCACGATCTGGCGCGCGAGGCGGTGCGCGCGCATCTGCTCGCCGAAGCGCTCGGGCAGCGGCGGCGGGAAGTAGCGCTCCAATTCGGCGGAGAGGTACGGGTCCTCGGGCACGTCGGAGTCGAGCAGCGCGTCGTACAGGTCGATCTTGCTGTACGCGAGCAGCACCGCAAGCTCCGGCCGGGTGAGCCCGCCGTGCTCGCGCTTGCGCTCGCCGATCTCCTCCTCGCTCGGCAGCGCCTCGAGCTCGCGGTTGAGGTTCCGGCGCGTCTCGAGGAAACGCAGGAAGCGCTCGTGCACGTCGAGCATGCTGGTGGCGTTCGCCTCCGCGAGGCTGAGCGTCTCCGCCTGCTCGTAGTTGTCCTGAAGGACGAGCGCGGCCACGTCGTCGGTCATCTCCACGAGCAGCGAGTTGCGCTGCTTCTCGGTGAGGTCGCCGGACTCGAGCACAGCGCCGAGCAGGATCTTGATGTTCACCTCGCGGTCCGAGCAGTCCACACCGCCTGAGTTGTCGATCGCGTCCGTGTTCACGCGCCCGCCCGCGAGGGCGTACTCCACCCGGCCGGCCTGCGTCACGCCGAGGTTGCCGCCCTCGCCGACCACCTTGGCTTGGAGCTCCGAGCCGTTCACCCGAACCGCGTCATTCGCCTTGTCGCCGGCGTCCGCGTGGGCCTCCGAGCCGGCCTTCACGTACGTGCCGATGCCGCCGTTCCAGAGCAGGTCCACCGGCGCGCGCAGCAGCGCCTGGATCAGCTCGTTCGGCTTCAGCGCCTCGTCCTCGATGCCGAGCGCAGCGCGGGCCTCCTCCGAGACCGGGATCGACTTCGCCGTGCGGTCATAGACGCCGCCTCCGGCCGAGATCGCCTCCGGGTCGTAGTCGGCCCACGACGAACCCGGCAGCGCGAAGAGGCGCTGGCGCTCCTCGAAGCTCCGCTCCGGGTCCGGATCGGGGTCGATGAACACGTGCCTGTGGTTGAACGCGCCGACGAGCCGGATGTGGCGCGAGAGCAGCATCCCGTTGCCGAAGACGTCACCGGACATGTCCCCGATCCCGACGGCCGTGAAGTCCTCCGACTGGATGTCGCGGCCAAGCTCGCGGAAGTGGCGCTTCACCGACTCCCAGGCGCCGCGGGCCGTGATGCCCATCTTCTTGTGGTCGTAGCCGGTGGAGCCCCCCGAGGCGAACGCGTCGCCGAGCCAGAAGCCCTCCTCCATGGCGAGCCCGTTCGCGATGTCCGAGAAGCTGGCGGTGCCCTTGTCGGCGGCCACCACCAGGTAGGGATCGTCGCCGTCGTAGCGCACGATTCCGGGGTGAGGCACCACCTCGCCGCCCTCGATGTCGTCGGTCAGGTCGAGCAGCCCGCGGATGAAGGTCTGGTAGCAGGCCACGACCTCCTCGGGCAGGTCTTGGCGCCTCGCGGGCGGCCGCTTCACAACGAAGCCGCCCTTCGCGCCCACGGGCACGATCACGGCGTTCTTCACCATCTGCGCCTTCATCAGGCCGAGCACCTCCGTGCGGAAGTCCTCGCGGCGGTCCGACCAGCGGATGCCCCCGCGGGCCACGGGGCCGCCGCGCAGATGCACGCCCTCGGTGCGCGGCGAGTAGACGAAGATCTCGAAGCGGGGGCGCGGCTGCGGGAGCCAGCGCAGCTCCGACGGGTCGAGCTTGAACGACAGGTGCGACGTTTGCTCGCTCGGGCCTGTGTGGAAGTAGTTCGTGCGCAGCATGGCCCGGATCACGTCGAGGAACATGCGCAGGATCTGGTCCTGGTCCAGGCTCTCGACCGCATCGATCGCCGCCTCGATGCGCGCCGCAACCTCGTCGGCATCCTTGCGGTCGGTGCGTCGAGGGTCGAAGCGCGCCTGGAACAGCGCGATCATCAGCCGCGCGATCTCCGGGTGGGTCACAAGCGCCAGCTCCACGTAGCGGTCGCTGAACGTGATGCGGGCCTGGCGCAGGTACTTCCCGATCGCCCGCAGAACGGTGATCTCGCGCCATGTGAGGGCGGCGCCCAGGACGAGGCGGTTGTAGCCGTCGTTCTCCACCTCGCCGCGCCAGGCGCGCGCGAACGCGTCCTGGAAGCTCTCGCGCACGCCGTCGGTGTCGAGATCGCCCGCTCCCGAGTAGGTCAGGCCGAAGTCGTAGATCCAGACCCCGTCACCCTCGTGCGGGACGATCGGGTAGGGGCGCTCGTCCGCCACCTCCACGCCCATGTTCTCGAACAGGGGCAGCACGTCGGAGAGCGTGAGCGCGCGGCCGGCGCGGAACAGCTTGGCGCGCAGCATGCGCGGGCCGGCCTCGAGCGGGCGGTAGAGGCTGATGCCGAGCCCCTCGTGCCTGGGCAGCTCCTCTATGTGGAGGATGTCCGCGAGCGCGGAGCGGGCCACCCAGTCGGCGCGGTAGGCGGCCGGAAAGGCCTCGGCGTACCGGCGGAACAGCTCTCCGCCGTGCTCCTCTCCAAGCTCCTCGACGATGGCCTCCTGGAGGTCGTCGGCCCAGGAGCGGGTGGCGGCCACGAGCATCATCTCGACCTCGCGGTCGTCGAACGAGGGCATCAGGCCGGGCTGCACGTACGCCACGAAGTGGAGGCGCACGAGCACGGACTCGGACACGCGCGTCGTGTAGTCGATGCTCGCCGCGCTGGTGGCGTTCCGCAGGATCGCCTCGATGCGGCGCCGGTTCTCCGTGTTGAAGCGGTCGCGCGGCACGAACACGAGCATCGAGAAGAAGCGGCCGAACGGGTCGCGGCGCGCGAACAGCCGCAGCCGCTGCCGCTCGCCTAGGTGCAGGATCCCCATCGCCACGTCGAACAGCTCGTCGGTCGAGATCTGGAACAGCTCGTCGCGCGGGTAGGTGTCGAGGATCTCGAGCAGCGCCTTCTCGTTGTGGCTCCCGGGCGGGAAGCCTGCGCGCTCGAGGATCACGGCGACCCTCCGCCGCAGGATCGGGATCTCGGTCGGGCTCGCGCGGTAGGCCGTGTGCGTGTAGAGCCCAAGGAAGCGGCGCTCCCCGACCACGTCCCCGTTCTCGGCGAAGCGCTTCACGCCCACGTAGTCGAGGTAGGAGGGGCGGTGGACGGTGGCGCGCGAGTTCGCCTTCGTCAGGGTCAGGAGACGTGGAGCGGGCGAGGGTCCGGTGTCCTCACCCTCCAACGGCCCGCGCAGGATTCCGAGGCCCGGGCCGCTGGGGCCGTCGTCGTCGTACTCGCGGTATCCGAGGAAGGTGAAGTTGTGGGCCTCGAGCCACTCGAGGAACGCCACCGCCTCGTCGACATCCTCGCTGCTCGCCGGCGAGGGCCCACGCCGAAGCTCGGCCGCCGCGTCGAGCGCCTGGCTGCGCATGTCGGGCCAGTCCTCGACGGCCGCGCGCACCTCCCCGATCACGCGCTCCAGGTGCAGCTCGAGCTCGCCCAGCTTGTCGGGGTCCGTCTGCCTCGCCACCTCGGCGTGGATCACCGACTCCGCCAGCACGCCCTCCTCGGGCGCCTCGCCGGGGGGCTGGGGGAGGATCTCGAGCAGCTCGCCGTCGTGGTCGCGACGCACGCCGAGCACCGGGTGGATGATGAGGTGGACCCCGAATCCCCGCCGGTTCAGCTCCATGCTCACCGAATCGATCAGGAACGGCATGTCGTCGGTCACGATCTCGACGGCGGTGTGGGTGGACTGCCAGCCGTGCTCCTCGAAGCGCGGGTTGTAGACGCGCACCTTGGGCGTGCCCGGCGGACGCTCGCGGGCGAAATTGAAGTGCCCCAGCGCGAGTCCGTACAGGTCGAGCGGGTCGCGCTCGGCCACGTCCTCTGCCGCAACCCAGCGGTACAGCTGCCGGGCGAAGGTCTCGGCGAGCTCGGCATCGGCCGAGCCGAGCTGCTCGCGCACCCGCGAGCACACAGCCTCGGTAAGCGCCTGCTCGGTGTCCTCGACCTTCATCTCGTCGGAGACCATCGTATTCGCGCCTTAGGCCCGACTGCGGCTTTTTCCTCGTACAGGCGGCCACATCCGCGGTTGCATCGCTAAAGCGCGAGACCCAGGACGCCGACGCGATCAATGGACCTAGACCCGGGCCGACCCCTCTTGGGCGCCTCTCCCATGGCTTACTCCTCTCAGGCACTTCACCTACATCCCCCCGTCACCAGCACGCGAAAGCGTCTGCGGATAGCAATCGCGGGCGGTACCCGGGCGCCCGAGCGCGCCCGCTCTTGGATCGAGAGCGCTGCCTCGTGGCTGCCGGCCGAGCTCGAGAGCACCCTGCTGCTGCTCGTCTGTGAGCTCGTGAACAACGCCGTGCGCCATGGCGGCGCCGGGGAGGACGCCGTGATCGAGCTGGAGCTTGGCGCTCTGGACGACGGAGGCGTGGCGGTTCAGGTCACCGATCCAGGCACCGGCTTCGACCACACGCCGCGCGACCAGCCGATCGACGAGGAGGGCGGCTGGGGACTCGTGCTGATCGAGTCGATGGCGGAGCGCTGGGGCGTCGAGCACGAGGGCCGCACCCGCGTGTGGTTCGAGCTGGCCGCGCCGGCTGCGTAGCTCTTAGGCGGCCGCGAGCCGCTTCTCGAAGCGGACACGAGTGAGGCCGGTGCTCGGCTTGATCTCGAGGCTGTCCATGATCGCGGCGATGATCGGGATTCCACGACCTCCCTGCTGATCCGGCTTCCGCGAGCGGGAGTCAGCCGGGAAACAGCCGCCGCAGTCGTACACCTCGACGCCGAACGTGCCGTCAAGAGCCTCCAAGCTGAGGAGGATGCCTCGCGGATCGCACGGCTCCCCGTGCTCGATCGCATTTGCCACCGCCTCGGTGGTGGCCAGCATCAGCTCCCAGGTGGTGGATCCGTCGAGCCGGAGCTCAGAGGCTGCGGCTCGCACGAGGGCGCGTGCTTCGGGGGCGCTGGCGGGCGCCGCGGGTAGCCAGGACTCTCGTTTCATCCATTTGGGGTATTTCCGGATAGCGGATTAGTTACACGTGAGAACCGTCACGCTCGATGCGGCGCATGGTGCGCGTCTCGCGCGGAATCAGGCCAAGCGCCAGCACTGCGGCGGTCAGGATCGCACCGACCACGATCACGGTCTCCGGGCTGGTGGCCTCCGCCGCGGGCCCGGCTGCGAGGAAGCCCACCGGCAGCAGGATGAGCGAGCCCATCCACTCGTACGAGCTGGCCCGCGAGAGTGCGTGCGGGGGAATGCGCTCCGCCATCGCGGTGTCCCACCAGATGTCGAACAGCGCGAAGCCGGAACCGGTGGCCGCGCCCAGCACAAGCACGAGCGCCACGGGTGCCTCCGCGGCGAACGCCACGAGCATCACGGGCCAGGCGGCGATCACAAGAAATGCTGCGCGCATCGGGTGCTCCGGCCGCCAGCGCAGGCCCAGGAGCGCGCCCGCCAGAGCACCGGCGCCGAATGCGGTCGTGAGGATCCCGAAGATCGCCGCCGTGCCGTAGCCCTCCTCGGCCAGCGTCGGGCCGAGCACGAACAGCGGCGCGTATCCGAGCGGGACCGCCACGGCGAACACCACGACCGTGACCCAGAGCCACGCACGCGTGCGCACCTCCTGGAAGCCCTCGGCGAGCTCGGCCAGCAGCGTCCGGCGCTCATCCGGCCGTGGGGGCGCGTCCGCCGTGCGCACGCGCGTGAGGAACCAAGCACTCACCCCGAAGGTGGCGGCGTCGAGCAGGAACGCCCAGCCGGCGCCGACGCCGAGCACGAGCGCGGTGGCGAGCGCCGGGCCGATCAGCTCGGCCAGGTTGACCGTGAGGTTCGAGAGTGCCTGCGCCTCCTGGATCTCGTGCTCGGGGACCGTGCGCGGCACGAGCCCGGTGTGGGCGGGGCGGAAGAAGGCCTCGGCGCTGCCGAACAGCGCCTCGATCACCACCAGGTGCCAGATCTCGACCTCGTCCGTGAAGATCAGGATCGCCAGCAGCGTGTGCAGCCCCATGCGCACCAGGTCGGTGCTGATCATCAGCCTGGCCCGTGGCAGGCGGTCCGCCCACACGCCGCCGATCAGGAGGAAGGCCACGAGCGGCAGCATCTGCGCCGCGAGCACGATGCCGACGTCCGTGGCACTGCCCGTCAGGTCGGTCACGAACAGGGCGAGCGCCACGACCACGATGCCGTCGCCCATCACGCTGGCGCTCGAGGCGAGCCAGAGATTGCGAAAGGCCGGATGGCGCAGAACTCGTAGGCGCTCCCTCATCGCGAGGTACCACTACAGGACCGGCCGGGTAGCCTGCCCGCTCCGCGATGACCGACCTGCCGATCGCACGCAACACCGCGCTCTTGTCCGCTTCTCTGGCGGCGAACTCAGGGATGCTCCAGCTCCAGGCGGCTGTGGCCTCGTTGACGCTCGTCCAAGTGCTGGGGATCGACGGGCTGCTCGGGCTGGGGCCCGCGATCGTGCTCGCCGCCGGCGCGCTGACGGCGCCGTTCGCCGGGCGCGCGATGGACCGGGTGGGGCGGGTGCCCGTGCTGGCCGCGGGCTTCGCGATCGGTGCCGTGGGCGGAGTGTTCGCGGCGATCGGGTGCGCCGCCGAGGTGGCCGTGCTGGTGCTGGGCGGCTTCGTGCTGGTGGGGATGGCGAGCGGCACGGCTCTGCTCGCCCGGACGGCCGCGGGCGACATGTACCCACGGGAGCGCCGCGCCCACGGCATCGCCCTTGTGCTGTTCGGCGCGGTCTTCGGGGCGATCCTCGGCCCGGCCGTGTTCAGCCCGCTGCTCCACGGCAAGGACCTCGACGGGGATGCGCTCGCACCGCTCTGGCTGGCCGGGAGCGGGTTCATGATCGTGGCGCTGGTCCTGGTGCTGATGGTGCGCCCGGACCCCAAGCGCATCGCGGAGCTCCTCCACACGGGCGACCCGCCGCCTGCCACGCAGGTGCCGCTGCGCGAGATCATCGCGCGGCCCGGGGTGATCCCCGCGCTGCTCGCCGCCCAGGCGAGCTTCGGCGTGATGGTCGGAGTGATGACGCTCACCGGCGCGGTGGTCGTGGACCACCAGCATCACGCCGCCCACAACGTCTTCCCGATCATCGGGGCGCACGTGATCGGCATGTACGCGCTCGTGCTCGTGGTGGGCCGGATCATCGACAGGATCGGCAGGCAGGTGGCGCTATCCGGCGGCCTCGTGCTGATGGCGCTCTCGGTGATCTCGCTGCTGTGGATCGACAGCGTCGTGGCCACCGCCGTGGCGCTGTTCGGCCTGGGACTCGGATGGAACTTCTCGTTCGTGGCCGCCACCGCGGAGCTGGCCGACAGCACGCTCCCCTCGGAGCGCGGCCGCCTGATCGGCTTCAACGACCTGCTGAGCGGGCTCACGGGCGCGGGACTCGCCCTGCTCGGCGGAGTGGCGCTCGAGGCCCTCGGCGTGGCAGCGCTGGCGCTTGGCGCCGCAGCTCTTGTCACCGGACCGGCGCTGTGGCTCGCGCGCCGACCACCCGCCCACGCAACCTAGGGCGTCGCGAACGGCTGCATTGAGGGGTGGCCCGAGCGGGGCTTTCCCCCGGGTGGGGCATCCAAGTTGCGGATATAGCAACCGAGATGCCACACCTCGCTTCTGGTGCAGCCCGTGAGCATTAGCCGACGAGCGCGTAGACGGCGATGAGCGCACCGATTAGGACGCACAGCAGTCCCCACGCGAAGACCAAGTACGTCATGAAACCGTGGAAAACCGGCGAGATCCTGAGCATCGGACGTCCAAGCGGTCCGGGAAGCCGACCGTAGATTGCCTCGTTTACACGCTGCATGCCCCGCCCGACCTGCGCGTGGTAGCGGATTGCGAGGACGCCGAGCGCAACGCACGTGAGGCCGCCGAGGACCTCGCTCATGTGGGGGCGGAAGAGCGATAGAAGAAGGGGGCTCCGCGAGCAAAGAAAATGCGCTGGCGGTAGGTGCGATTGCCCGTTCGCTTCTCCCAGCGCTGGATCTGGAGTGCGTCCCAGGCGAACAACTGCCCCACCACGGCAAGGAGAACCGGTAGCCCGGGTCCAGTACCAGCGCTCCCGGCGGCGAATATCAGGGCCACGAACGGGGCGGACAAGGCGCTGAGCACGACCGTCCTCCAAGTGGAATCGATCCGCACCTCCGCTGGCACGGGTGGCGCGGCCGCGAGGCTGCCGCGACGCTGGCGGCGCAGCCCCCAGAGGAGGAAGCCTGCCACGGCCGCGCATAACACCCCGTCGACCACCTCGAGCCTCGGTTCGTCGTCTGCAACCGCAAAGGCAACCGGCAGCACGGCGATCCACACCACCGTGGCGCACCAGCGCTCGACGGCGAGCGGAGCCAGCGGACGCGTCGCTCTGCGGTCGCTCGAAACCACTCACGACCACCGTACGGTGTTGAGCGGACGCGCGCGCGGGCGCTAGACAAAGGTTGGAGAGGCTTCGTCGCTCACGTACGTCCAGCGGCCGCCGACCATCGTTGCCTCCACGCGTAGGTCGCGCAGCTCCTCCGGTGGGCAGGTGAGCGGGTCGCGGTTCAGCACCACCAGGTCGGCCAGCATTCCCGGGATCAGACGGCCGCGGCGGTCTTCGGCGTGCTCCAGCCAGGCGGGCGCCACGCAGGTTGCGTGCAGCGCCTCCTCGAGGGTCACGGCCTGCTCGGGGCGCCAGGCCGGGCGCTCGTCGATGGTGCGCAGCACGCCGGTCACGATGCCCGCTAGCGGGTCCAGCTCCTCCACCGGCGCGTCCGAGCCGTTCGCGAGCAGCGTTCCGGCGTCGAGCAGCGAGCGGTACGCGTAGGCGCCCTGGCGGCCCTCCCAGAGCCGCTCGGCGAGGTCGCGGTCCGAGGCCGCGTGGCTGAACTGCACGGACGCGGCCACGCCGAGCTCGGCGAAGCGCGGCGCGTCGGCCTCGTCGAGCAACTGCGCGTGCTCGATGCGCTGGCGCAACCCGCGCGGCTCCCACGCGTCGCGGGTGGCCTCGAAGGCGTCGAGGGCAGCTCGGTTGGCGCCGTCGCCGATGGCGTGCACCGCCACCGGCCAGTGAGCCTCGGCGGCCCGCCGGACCACGTCCTCCAGCACCTCGCGCGAGCTGATCTCCACCCCCGAGCCGTCCAGGAGCCGCGCCGTCGCCGAGGCGAGCGTCCCGTCCATGAAGCCCTTGAGGTAGCCCATCCGCAGCATGTCGTTGCCGAAGCCCGAGCGCAGACCGAGTGCGCGGAGGTCGTCGAGCCGGTCCCACGGGAACGACTGCCACACGCGCGCGTGGAGTTCGCCGGCCTCGAGCAGGCGCTCGAACACCTCGAGGGCGCCGAGCCAGCCGTCCTTGTCGTGGATCGCCACCACGCCACGCGACGCCGCCACGCCCATGCCCTCGCGCGAGGCCTCCACCATCTCGTCCACCGTCGGGCGCACGTAGCGGTCGCGGAAGTCCCAGGCCGCGTTCTCGCGCAGGATCCCGCTCCGCTCGACCACCCCGCCCGGCACCTCAAGCGGCGCATCGGCGCGCGCCAGTCCCGCGCTGTTCACCCAGAGCGAGTGGTAGTCCTTTGACATCAGCGCCACGGGCACGTCCGACACGGCCCGGTCGAGCGCTTCGCGGGTGGGGGCCTCGGTCCAGTCTCCCTCTCGCCAGCCGAGCCCGCGCAGCCAGCCGCCGGGCGCGACCCCGGCGCGCGCCGCCACCACGCGGTCGAGCGCCTCCTCGAGCGAGCGCGTGCCCTCGAGGCGCGCCTGGTGAAGGCCGAGCGACCAGGTGGGGAAGTGCACGTGCGAATCGGTGAAGCCGGGCAGCACGCAGCGTTCGCCAAGCTCGATCGTCCGGGCGCCGGGGTCGGCCTCGGCCGCGATCAGGCCGTCCCGAACGGCCAGCTGCCCCGCGACGGGGGCAGCTGGGTCAAGCGTTCGGATCGTCCCGCCGGTGAAGAGCACCGGCGGGAATCTAGACAGCCGTTAGCCGTCCAGCAGGCAGACGTAGGTCGTGCCGGCCACGCCCGGCGTCCCCCTGCCGGCCAACGCGACCTTCGCCTCCCCTGCGCTCATCCACCGGCCGCGGCTCGTCGGCCGCTGGCGCTCTCCATCGAAGTGGTAGATGTCGAGGCCGCGCTTCATGTCGTTGCCGAACAGGTAGAAGTCGCCCGTCCTGCGATTGATCTGCGGCGTCTTGGCGGACCAGGAGTCGGCGTCCGGCATCCGGTAGTAGCCGATCTCCTTCATGCCCTCGCCGACCAGCTGGCTGCTGCCGAGCGAGATGCCCGCCAGGCCGGAGAGGTCCACCACACGCACGCCGCCGTTGTAGAACGCGGCGGTCATGACCTGCTCGCGCTCGTGGATGCGGAACACGTGCGCCGTGCAGGTGCCGGCCGCGTCGCCGGAGAAGCCGACGTCGTCGATGTTCCAGTAGCCGACCTTCTCAGGCGCCTCCTCGAGGTCGCCCGTGATCTCGTAGACGTGGAAGCCGCCGCTCGGGCAGACCGGCCCGCCGGCCGCCCCCGCGAACTCGTCCTCCGCGATCAGGAACTCACGCGTGTTCCCGGCCGCGTCGGTCGTCGTGTACGGCTCGATCTGGTGCCAGACGTTGATCGCCGGGTCCATCCAGCTCGACACGACGGTCGGGTCGGCCGGGTTCGCCGTGTTGATCACCACGCCCTGCGACAGCGCCGCAGAGTAGGCGCGCTGGCCGTTCTTCGAGAAGCTGATGTCGTGCGACTCGGTGCCGAGTCCGGGGCGCGTCGGGAGGTTGAGCTCCTTGACCTTCACCGGCGCGGCGAAGTTGCGGATGTCGAACACCTCGATCGCCGGCTGGAACGACGTGATCAGGTCCGAGTTCGAGTTGTAGAGGAAGTTGCCGCTCGGGTGGACCGTCTGGTTGTGCGCGCCCTGCGTGATGTCCACGAACGAGACCGTCACCGGGTGGAGCGGGTCCGTGATCTCGGCGATGAAGGTGCCGTTCTTGCCCGCCGTGGCGGACTTCTGCACCTCGAAGCCCAGCGCCGCGGCCTCCTGGTAGCACGTGGACGTGCCGTCGCCGTAGGTGTCGGACGCGTACGCGACGAACGTACGCCCGGGCTTGCTGCGCTGACGGAAGACCTGGACGTCGCCCTGGGTGACCCCGCAGTCGTAGACGGAAACGATCTGCGACTCGCGCGGGTTCGTGATGTCCACGATCTGCATGCCGTTGCGGTACGAGCCCGCCAGCGCGTACTGGCGCCCGCCGATGCGGGTGAACTCGATGTCCGTGCCGACGATCTCGGTGGCGCCGTTTCTCAGCTCGTACGGGAGGTTCTTGACGAACTCCATGTTGTCGCTGTGTTCGCCGGACGTTGCCTGCGCGAGCGCGCTCGGCGCTCCCAGAGCGAGGATGAATAGGGCCATAGATGCAAGAACCGCGAATCGACGCATACCGCCTACAACGCGGCGGGAGCCCGAAACTTGCTAGTTCACGGGCACGCTGCAGAGGACGTCGTCGGAGCCGTACTTGTTCGCCCCGTCGAAGAACGCCTCGACCTTCACCTGCCCGATGTGCGCGCTATTCATGGGAGTGAGCTTGATCCTCCACGTGCTCGCGCTGTCCGTGGTGGTCGAGTGGGTGGTCACGCTGCCATTCGGGCGGGTCGCGCGCAGCCTGATGGTTGCGCCACTCACCCGGGGTGAGAGCGTGCCGCTCACCTGAATGTTGTCCTCGCTCGGCACGTCCACCTCTTGCGGGCAGGTCATCGTGAGGCTCGGCACCGGTGCGGACACCGGCAGGGTCGTTGCCAGGAAGTTGTCGCGCTCGAGCGCAACGCTGAGGCTCGCGGAGTCGGTGCGCTTGGTCGGCGTGATCTCCGCCACGCCGCCCGCCATGGTGGCGCGGCCGATTATCTCGCCCGCGTGGAAGAGCGTCGCGAGCGTGCCGTCCGTGCCCGCTTGGGTGGAGGTCACCCGCACGCGGAAGGACGGGTCGCCGACCGGGAACGAGCCGGTGCGGTGCACGAACTTCGTGGTGAGCTTGCTGGTGTCGAACGCCACCGGCGCGGCGGTGCGGATCTCCATGCTCGGATCGCCGAGCAGGTGCCAGAGCAGGTGCTCGCGGTACACCTGGCCTGTGAGCTGCTGGGTGGGCCCCGCGAGCGAGGCCATGTAGGCCTTGCCGGCATTGAGGATCTCGCCCATTCGCCTCAGCGGCTGCGCGGCGCCGAACGTCGGAACGGTGGCCGGGAACATCGCGTCGGCCCAGCCGACGGTGAGCTGGTCGTTCTGCACGGTCGGGCTCACGTCCGTGTCGCCGATCACCGCCACGGCGCCGCCACCCTGACGCTGGAGCAGGCGCTCGGCGAGGCTCGGGTTGCCCGGGAACTGGAAGCCCGCACTGCTGCAGTTGATCGCCAGCACCACGGGCAGCTCGGTGCTGTTCGAGTTCAGCAGGCCGATGTCGTTGATGTTGATGCCGGGGTTCGCCCAGCTGAGGCGGCTGCCGTGGTCGCGGTGCACGAACAGGAAGCGGCCGGCGTTCAGCTCGCTCACCACCTGGTCGCGGCCGTCGGTCCAGGGCGTGGCCGGGCGCCGCAGCTCCTCCGGGATCGGGGTGTTGTCCTTGAACATCTGGATGTCCGCGGCGGCCTGGGCAGTGTTGAGGCGCGTGACCACGTGCCCGCGCGAGCGCAGCCCCGCGCGCATCCGCTCCGCCGAGAGGGTGAAGCCGCGCGCGTCGCGCGGGCCCAGGCCCTCGAAGTTCGCCGTGACCGTGGCGTGGTTGTAGAAGTCGTCGCCTGGCGGCGCCGGGGGCTGCGTCTGGTAGGTCACGATCTTGTCGACCGTCGTCTGCGCCACGGCAAGCGTGTTCGCCGGGATGCGCCCCAGCATCACGTCGGCGAACGCATCGGTGCCGACGCCGTCGAGCGAGTAGGAGAGGTCGGTCGCGACCGAGCATGTCGGGGGGTCGGCGCACCACGGCTCGACGAAGCTCGGCACATGGGAGGTGTCGCCGAGCAGCAGGACGTAGGTGGGGCGCGTGCACGTCGTGCTGTTCATCTCCCCGCGGATGAAGGTGCGCACGTCCGCGGCCGCGGTGTTGGGGGCCACCTCGTGGATCCCGACCGCGAACCCGGCCGCCGTCTTCGACGCAGCGAACGTGTCCGCGGCCGGGCGCAGCGCCGGCGAGGTCACGATCAGATACTCCTCGCCGCAGCTCTGCGCCGGGTGGGCTACCGACGATGCACGCGCCCGGGCCACCGTTCCGTAGTTCGCCAGCGACGAGCGGTACAGGCGCCGGAACGGCGCCTCCTGGGCCGTGCGCACCCGCTTGGGCAGCCAGCCACCGGACCTCCTGAAGGTCACGGTCACGTCCATCGAGGTGAAGATGCGCGCGCGCCGCCGGCGCGGGTCGTATTGCGCGCCCGGCACCTGCACCGCTCCGATCCTCAGGTCGCGCATCTGCCCGAGCATCCTCGCGAAGGCGAGCCGCCTCGGAATCGCGCCCCGTTCCCTGTAGGCGCCGCGGTCGATTCGGAACGGCTTGTCGGCGAACGTCTCGGGGGGTAGGAAGTCCTGCGGCAGCTCCTGGTCCACCGCCTGGTCCTGCTTGGGGAACAGCTCGATGCCGTCGAGCGTGTAGCCGCGCGCGTTCGACACCCGCACGGACATGCGGGCGCCGCGCGGAACCGCGAACAGGCGGGTGAAGGCCGGCACGCCGGGGTCGCCGTTGGCGCCCAGGAACTCCGCGCCGTCCATGTTCAGGCCTATGAAGTCCCGACCGCCGCCACCGCGCGCCTCCCAGCGCGCCACGGGCAGGGTCACGTGCATCCTCAGCGTCCTGCGGCTGCTCCGGCGGACACGCGTGGTCAGGTTCGTACTGGCGCGCGTGGCCCCTCCGCCGCAGCCACGCGTGCCCGGCAGCTGCTTGAGCCCGGCGTCCACGGCGAGGGCGTCGCGCTCGAGCGTGCCGCGCACCGACGCCGGCCCAGGCTTACGCCCGCGCACCTTCCCGCGCTCGGCCACCTTGGGCAGAAGCGCCCGATAGCGGCGGATCGCCCTGACCGAGCGGCACGGGTGGCCCTTGGCGTTCCCCTCGACCCTGAGGGCGAGCGTGAGCAGCTGCCGGCGCGTGCCCGCGCTCGCATCGCCGCGAGCGAGCCCGCGCGTGTCGCCCAAGAAGCGCGTGAGCGCGTTGGCCGTGGTCGTGCGCGGGTCGGGCTGAGGCGTTGCGGCGTCGGCCGTGCTCGCGCTGAGCACGATCGAGACGGCTGCCAGTACGGGGACGAGTCGGGCCAGGCTCGCCCGAGCCTAGCCCCTAACTGCTGTGCGCGCGAGCCGCCGTGCGCGGGTTCTCGAGCGGGCGCACCGTCGCCTCGATCTGATCGCGCAGCTGCTCGAGCCGCGGCGGGATCGAGAGCTTCTCGCCGAGCGTCTCGAGCGGCTCGTCGATCGTGAAGCCCGGGCTAGGGGTGGCCAGCTCGAACAGCACACCGCTCGGCTCGCGGAAGTAGATCGACTTGAAGTAGTGCCTGTCGATCACCTCCGTCGGGTGGGCGCCGCTCTTCGTCACGCGCTCGCGCCATGCCTCGTGGTCCTCGTCGGCCGAGTTCCACGCAACGTGGTGGACCGTGCCCGCTCCCTGGATGCCGCGATCGGCCGGGGGCGCGTCGAAGAAGTAGAGCCCACCGCGCTCGTCGCCGCGCGCCTCCCAGCCCTCTCCTCCGCTCTGGAAGCCGAGGCCCTCCTCGAGCAGCGTGCGGCTGCGCTCGGGGTCCGCTGCATACGCGCGCACCGCGTGAAAGCCCTGAAGCGCGTGCTCGGCAGGCACCTCGGGGTGCTCGGCGATCAGCGGCTCGTCCGGCACGTCGGCCACGAGCAGCTCGTGGACGAGACCCTCGGGGTCGGTGAAGAGCAGGTTGTTGCCCTCGCGCGTGCTCTCGAGGCCGGCGCCGGCGAGGCGCTCGCTCCAGAAGTCGAGCGCTGCCGGGGAGCCCACGCGCCAGACGACGCGGTGGATCATCCCGTCGCCCGCGCGGCCCGGGGCGGCGCCGGGGTACTCGAAGAACGTGAGGTCGAGCCCGGGCTTGGCGTGCTCGTCTCCATAGAAGAGGTGGTAGACGGTCGGGTCGTCCTGGTTGACCGACTTCTTGACGAGCCGAAGGCCCATCACGCCGACGTAGAAGTCGACGTTGCGCTGGGAGTCGCCGGTGATGGCCGTGATGTGGTGGATGCCGTTGAGTTTCATTGCGCGTGCAACTATATCATGGGCGCGGGCCGCGCGTCTTCGCCGCGGCGGCACTCGCCCCCTTCGCGCCAGAACGGCAGCACTGAGGGGAGCCCGCATCGAAAAAGTCGATCTCGAGCTCCGTCTGGAGGGGGTTACCTACTTTCTGCGCCGCATCAAGCGCTGGGAGGACAAACCCCCGTCTGCAGGGCATCGAGTGGCGTGTTGTCGACCCCGCCACCGCTCAGCCGGCGAACGCTTCGCGCGCGGCGCGCTCGCGCAGCTCTTCGACGGTCGCGCGCTGGCTCTCGCCGCGCTCGCGCAGGCGCTCGAGGCGGGCCGCGTCCAGCCTCGGCTCGTCCGGTGCGATCTCGAGGAGCGCGGCCCAGAGGCCGATCTTTCCGGTGATACCGGTCATCAGGCCCTCCAGCTCGACCACTCGGCTGAGCGGCGAGTAGCCGGAGATCTGCCCGTTCAGCTTCAGCCGGCCCACCTTCTCGAGCGACCACGCGCCGAGGTCCTTGATCGTGTCCGCCCCGAAGCCGAGGTCGTCCATGATGCTCTCGAGGGACTCCCGGTCGGCACCAATCTCGTCGACGATCTTCCCCAGCGGCGCGCCGTAGTCGTTGTCCTTGTTGTGGCCATGGATCCGGCGTGCCAGCTCGAGCCCCGCGGTGGAGCCGGCGTGGTGGTCCTGGAGGTAGATGCGCACGAGCTTCTCGTTCACCTTGGCGAAGGTACCCGTTCTGCAGCCCCTCACGCAAAGACCCCTACGCTGACTTTCATGGCCGGCTCTCCGAGCGAGCTCGAACAGGCGCTGGCGGACGCCGGAGGCGGCGACGCGCCGCGCGACTCGTCCGCGCGCCTTCGCACGCTGCTGGACGCCGAGCTTGGGCGCGGCGTGCGCGAGCTGGCCGACAGGCGCACCGGATACGAGACGCCGATCGCGGTGGCCGTGGCCGCGGCCGGCGGCGAGCTGCTCGCCGTGCTGCCGGTCACGCCCGAGCTGCGCGCGGACCCGGGCGCCGTGGGCGAGCGCTCGGCGGCGCTCGCCGCCACCGCCGTGGAGCAGCTGGTGGAGGCCGCCTCGCCCGGGCCACCCCGATCGCGCGAGGACCTGCTGCTGCGCCTCGGCGAGCTCGACGGGATGCTCCTGCTGGCCTACCCGGCGGCCGAGCCGGCGGAGGCGGTGGAGTACGCGCACGAGGCGCTCAACGCGGAGTTCGACGAGCATCGGATCGACCGGCTTCGCGCCCGGGCGCATCTGTTCCCCGGCCATGTGCTGGAGGGAGCCACGGACCTCCGGGCACCGATCGGGGCCACGCACCCGCTGCGCGTGGCCGAGGCCGTGACGCGCCTGGGCGGCTCCCCGCTCGACGACGAGACCGTCGAGGCGCTCGAGGACCAGGTGCTGCGGCTGCTCGAGCCGTCGGGCGCCGTGTCGCGCGCCCACCAGGACCCCGACCCGGTGCGCCGCGTGGCCCGGCGGATCCTCCAGCGGCTGGACGGGATGGGGAAGTGGGGCGGCTACCACACGGCCTTCGACCACCTCGCGCGCGGCTTCGCCGGCCACGACCGCGCGCTGGCGTATGCGGTGGGCGAGGCGCTCCTCGAGGCCGGGCTGCTCGAGCAGAAGCCGAGCGTGGGACAGCGCCACGTCTACCTGAGCCCGAAGCGAAGCGGCGACATCCGCCGCCTGATCGACGACGGCGAGTTGCCCGGGGGCCTATCGCTCCCGGCGGCGGACGCCTGACTAGCGGCGGACCGCCTCTGCCAGGTTCGCGCGAACGCGGCCGGAAACCTGACGGGCTCGTCCGCGCGCGCTCCACGCCCGGCCCTGCGAGGACCACCGCACGCGCACCTCGAGGCAGCCGCTGCCGCAGCGAGCACCGATGTCCACAATCGGATTCTTCGCGCCCGACCCGTGCGCGCGGCGCAGCGTGGCGATCACCGCGCGACGCGCCTCCCCGGGGGTGATCCAGTCACGCACCAGCGTGGCCCTCTGGACCGCGCTCAGGGCAAGCCCGCGCATCGTGAAGCGCCCGGCCACGACCAGCGGTACGGAGCGGCCGCGACGCATCAGCGCACGACCCTCCCTGGTCGGGCGCAGCACGAGCGTCCGCGAGCCCTTGCCATCGAATCCGAGGCTGCCGCGCAGCACGATCGGGCGTCCGTGCGCAGCCCGGGCGCGGCCCACGACGCTGAACGTGCCCGCAACGAGTGACTCGATCCCCTGCACGCGCACCGCGCCCCGGCGCAGCAGGGTCGGCAGCTCGGTCGCGCGGATCCTTTTCACGGTCATGTCGAGGTTCATCACGAAGCGCTCGGCCAGCATCTGCACGCCCGGGCCGATGACCGTGCTGCCGCCGGCTGCCACCGTGAACTCCGCGGTGGCGGGTGTGGCGTCGGGGTTGCCGAGCGCATCCAGGGCGCGCACGGCAATCCAGTGCCGCCCGGCGCCGAGCGTGCCGGCAAGCCATGGTGAGCTGCAGGCGGAGAAGGAGCTCCCGTCGACGCTGCACTCGAACGTGGCGCTCGACTCGTCCGAGCGGAAGGCGACCAGCGGGGTCGAGGAAGCGCCCTGCGAGGGCGGCCAGGCCACGAGAACCGTCTCGGGGCCGGTGGTGTCGACCGAGAACCCGCGCGGCATCCAGCCGCCGGTCGTGCCCGCCGGGTTCGTAGCGCGCACCACGAGCAGGTGAGGACCTTCGCCGAGGTCCGCGGCCGGCGTGAACGAGCCGGCGAGGCAGTCCACGGCGAGGTCATCGAGCCGGCATTCGAATGACGAGCCGGGCGCGCTCGTGAACGCAAAGCTGGGGCGCCGCGCTCGCGTCGCCCCGTCGGGACCCTCCGTGAAGACGACGTCTGGGACGCTCGTGTCGACCGTGAAGTCTCGGTCGGCCCATTCGCCCGGGTTCTGTACGGCGTCGCTCGCGCGCACCTGAAGGCGATGGGGTCCGTCGCCGAGCGCGGCGGTGGTGTACGGGGAGGCGCACGTCTCGGGCAGGGCGCCGTCGACACTGCACTCGAAGGTGGCCATCGGGTCGGAGGCGGAGAAGCCGAACGTGGGGGTGGGATCGTTGGTCGGGGTCGGGTCCTGCGGCCCGGACTCGAACGTGACGCTCGGCCCGGTCGCCGGGTCAGCCTGCGCGCGCGCCGGCGTGGCGGGCGCCCCCGCCGCGAGCAGCGCCGCGATCGACGCGGCGAGAATCGGTCGTCCCCGCGAGTTCGTCGTGTGTCCCCCCTGGAGCGATTCCTTCCCCGATGGGGGAGCTCCTAAGCACGACCTGAGTGAACTTCGGGTTCAGACCTCGCGGACGACGAGGCCGCCGTCCGGGTCCACGCTCAGCGCGCGGCGGCCCTCCACGAGCTCGCGCAGCTCGTTCCCGACCAGCTCGCCGCGCCAGCCACTGCTCACGCGCACGTGGTCGCCGTGGTCTCCGCGGCGCACGGAGTGCACCAGCGTGGCGAGCTCCGACTGGGTGGCGATCAGCTCCACGGCCACGCCCGACTCCATCGAGCGGTGGCGCACGAGCGCCTGAGCGAGCGAGACGAGCGGGGCGTCCGCCGGATCGCGTGGGGATGGCTCGGGCGGCGGCTCAGGGGGCGGACGGTCGCGGCCCCGGGCGATGGCGGCCAGGAGCGCGTCGCCGCGGCGGTGCAGCAGCTGTGGAGGCAGACCGCGGATCTGCTCCAGCCCGTTCTTGTCCCGCGGCGTCCGGCGGGCGAGCTCCACGAGCGCCTGGTCGGGCAGCACCGCTCCGGGCGGTCGGTCCGCTGTGCGCGCCTCGTGTTCGCGCCACTCCACGAGCTCGCGCGCGACCGCACGCGCCGAGTCGCTCATGCGGCCGAGGCGCGGGAGCTTCTCGTAGGAGCGGTCGGCATCGCGCTCGTCGCGCACGTCCTCGAGCGCGCGCGACTCCTCGCGGGCCCACTCCAGCCGCCCACGCTCCTCGAGGCGGCGCTCGAGCTCCTCGCCGAGCGTCAGCAGCAGCCGCGCGTCATCGCCGGCGTACTCGAGCTGCTGTGCGGTAAGCGGGCGGCGGTCCCACTTCGTAAAGCCCTCGCTGCCCTTCAGCTTCACCCTCAGCACCTTGCGCACGAGCGACTCGTAGCCCTCCTGGTTGCCGAACCCGAGGAAGCCCGCGGCCACCTGCGTGTCGAACACGTTCGTGACGTCGGTGCTCCAGGTGCGGCGCAGGATCCCCACGTCCTGGCGCCCGGCGTGCATCAGCACCTCGACGCTCGGGTCGGCGAGCACGCCGGCCAGGGGGGAGAAGTCGAGCTCACCCTCGAGCGGGTCCAGCACCTCGGTGCGCACTCCGCCCTCGGCTTCCGGGTCGGGCACGGCCACCTGAACCAGGCAGAGCAGCGCCTGATAGCGGCGCTCTGAGACGAACTCCGTGTCGATGGCAATCCGCCCACCCGAGGAGGCGCGTTCGGCCAGCTCTGCGATCACGAGCGGGTGACCCTAGCGTGGCCGCCATACTGAGGCGGGTGCTGCTCTCCGCATTTTTCGCAGGCATGGCGGCCGCCGCGGCAGCCAGCGGGCCCGGAGTTCCGGCCCAGGCAGCCGGCTGGGAGACGATCGGCCACTCCGCTCAGGACCGCCCGATCCGGGCGCTGCGGGTGGGCAGCCCTCGTGCGCGCGTGAAGGTGCTCGTGGTGGGCCAGGTGCACGGCAACGAGCCGGCGGGCAGGGCCGTGACCGCCCGGCTGCGGCGCGTGCGCCCGCCGCGCGGCACGGCGCTCTGGCTCGTGGACGACGCCAACCCGGACGGCTCGGCCGCCGGCGCGCGTCACAACGCGAACGGCGTGGACCTCAATCGCAACTTCTCCTATCGCTGGCAGCCCCAGGACGGGGTCTACGAGTCCGGCGCGGGGCCCGCGTCCGAGCCCGAGACCCAGGTGATGCAGCGCTTCATCGAGAGGGAGCGGCCGCGCGTGACGCTCTGGTACCACCAGGCGCTCCGGATGGTGGTGAAGAGCACGGGCGACCCCGCGCTCGAGCGCCTCTACTCCGCCCGCAGCGGCCTGCCGCGCAGGAGCCTGCCGCGCTACCGCGGCACCGCCGTGTCCTGGCAGAACCACGGCTTCCCGGGCGACAGCGCCTTCGTGGTCGAGCTGCCGGGCGGCCCGCTGCCGGGCGCGGGCGTGCGGCGCCACGCGAACGCCGTGCTGGCGCTCGCGCGCGCGATCGCGCCCCCGCGCGAGGTCTCGAAGCCGATCCCGTTCGGCCACAAGCGCAGGGCCGACATGTCCGACTACGCGCAGCGTCACTACGGAATCCACGACTTCCGGCTGCGGAACCCGCGCGTGATCGTGGAGCACTACACCGTCACGAGCAGCTTCCAGCCGGTGTTCGACTACTTCTCGCGCAACGAGCCCGATCCGGAGCTGCACGAGCTGCCGGGCGTGTGCTCGCACTTCGTGATCGACCGCGATGGCACGATCTACCGGCTCGTGCCGACCTCGATCATGTGCCGCCACACGGTCGGCCTCAACTGGACCGCCATCGGGATCGAGCACGTGGGGCAGAGCGACTCGGAGGTGATGGGCAATCGGCGCCAGCTCGCGGCATCGCTGCGGCTGACTCGCTCGCTCCAGGGCCGCTACGGGATCGGGTCGCGCAATGTGATCGGCCACAACGAGAACCGCTCGAGCCCGCACCACCGGGAGCGCGTGGCGCGACTGCGCAACCAGACTCACGCGGACTTCCCGCGCGCGGTGATGGACGTCTACCGGCGGCGCCTTCAGGCGCTGCCGGCGCCGGCGAGCCTTCGGTAGCTACCGGGCCATGAAAGACTGAACGCGTGGAAAAACGACAGATCGCCACGCTGGGTCTCGCTGGCGTGGGCATTGCCTTCTGCGCCGTCAACGTCGACGAGGTCGAGGTCAACTGGATCCTCGGCACCTGGGAAACCCCGCTGATCGTGGTGATCGCACTCTCGATGCTGATCGGCGGGGCTCTCGGCTTCCTCGTGTCGCGCCGGCGCGGCTGATCAGGCGAAGCACAGCACGGCAGCCACCCCTAGTCCCGGCGGGCGCGGTGCGCCAGGTAGCGGACCCAGATCAGGGTCATGTCGGCGAGCGCGCTCCAGAGGTGGCCGAGCGGGCCCGTGACGATCCAGGCTTGGAGTCGCTCCCTGGGCCGTCTGCGCACGGCGCGAAGCGTAGGCCAATCAGGTGGCGCGGGCCCGCACGTCGAGTCGCAGAGCCACGAGCCAGCCAGTGACGCCGGCGATCACCGCCGCCCCGGAAGCCGACGGCGAGGGAGATTGCGTAGGCAAGCCCCTTTGCGACCACCAGCGCCACCAGGACGCCCCCGGCGGCCTCGGCCGTCACGTCGCCCAGCGAGCTCTGCCCCGAGAACAGCACGAGCTCCGCGGGCCGCGACGCGACCTCGTGGAACACCACCGCCAGCACTCCCACGTGGCCCGCACCCGGCATCACCCGGTTCGGGCGATGCGCCGGTCGGCCAGCCGTCTTACGTTCGGACCATGGGTGTCCTGCGACGTGGTGACGACGGGCCCGAAGGCGAGCGCTTTCAGATGCGCGAGAAGCTGCTCTCGATCGGCGATGACTACTGGACCGAGAACGGCGCCGACATGAGAGATCGAATGGGACGGCGACACCGTCGCCATCGACTCGCTGACCACCCGCAACTGAGGCTACGGCGAAACGGCCTTCTGGGCCGGCAGCGCCTTGTCCTGCTCGAAGACCACGTTGAGGCTGTCCCGGCCGATCGGCAGCTCGGGGGTGATCTCGACAGCGCCCTTGCCGACCACGCCGCGCCCGACCGCCTCACCGCGGTGGTAGAGGGTCACGACGGTGGGCGTTGCGATGCCCTGCTCGCCTATGTCCACGCGCACGCGGAAGGCGGGCCCGGGGCCCGGGGTGGCGATCGGGATCAGTTCCGCCACGATCTTCGTCACGTCGATCTCCACCGGGGTGTCCACCCACGCCTGCGCGGACGGGTCGCCGAGCAGGTGGTAGAGGAAGTGCTCCTGGTAGGTGGCCGCCGCCGACTGGTACTGGACCCCGTTCTGGGTGGCCATGTAGCCCTTGCCGCTCAACAGCACGTCGCCCAGCCGCCTCGTCGACTCCTCGGCGCCATAGTTCGGCTTGAGCTTCGGGAACATGGCGTCGAAGAAGCCGTAGGCCATGTTGTTGTTCGCCCATGTCGGGCTCACGCGCGTGTCGCCGAAGCCTGCGAACGCACCGCCGTCTGGCTTCATCACCTGGAGCTCGACGAAGCTCGGGTTGCCAGGGATGTCGAACTGCGCGCTCGAGCAGTCCACGCCGAACACGACCGGCAGCTCGGTGCCATTCACCATCGACGGCACATCGCCGCTGTGCAGCGTCGGGTCCGCCCAGCCACTGTGCCACCCGTGGTCGCGGTGGAGGATGAGGGAGCGCCCGGCGTTGTAGTGGGCCAGGAGATCGGCGCCGGTGCCGTTCCAGGGGAAGGCCGGCTTTCTCAGAAGGTCCGGGATCGGCGTGCCGTCGTAGTAGGTCTCGGGTGTGATGCTGTCGAGCGTCGTGTAGACGCGGTCCGTGATGATGCCGTCGGCGGTCATCCGGTTATGGATCGTCTCGGCGGTCTTTGTGAACCCGCGCGTGTCCTTTGTGTTCGTCTCGTCCAGCTCGTAGTGACCGGTGACGGGACCGTTCTTCGACTTGCAGTTCGGCTCGCCGGTCTCGCCCTCGTTCAGGATGCAGAGGTACTTCGGCTCGAAGAACGCCGTCACGGTCGCGTGGCCGAAGAAATCGTCGCCAGGAGGCGCCGGGTAGGCGGTCTCGTAGTTCACGATCTTGCTGACCACCGCGTTGGCGCTCGCGAGGTCCGGCGCAGGGATGCGGCCGAGCATCACGTCGGCGAACAGGTCCGAGGGGAAGTTGAGCGAGTAGGGCAGGTCGGAAGCGATGTCGCACTCGGCCACGTCGCCGCCATCAGTGCACGGCACGTGCCAGGTCGGCACGTGCGAGGTGTCGCCAAACAGCACGACGTAGCTCGGGCGCACCTCGCAGTCCGCGTTCAGCTCTCCGAGGATGTACGCCTGGATCGCCGAGAGCGTTGTGCCGATCTGCCCGGGGTCGGATCCCACGACGGCCACGTGCGGGTGGTAGCCGGCCGCCTCGCGCGCGTTCGCGAAGTTGTCCGCCGCCGGCTTGAGCGCTGGGGAGGTCACCACCAGCATGTCCCGGCCGCACCAGGGCTTCAAGGGGCCCACGCGCAGCTTGTCGGCAACGGTGGCGGCGTTAACGACCGTGCGCCCGTAGTTGCGCGTGAAGTACGCCTCCCACGGCGAATTCATCACCGTCGCGTCGCCGAACGTGCCCTGGTTGGCGCCGCCGAAGTTGACCGTCACGTCGATTGACGTGAACACGTGGAGCTTTCCGCGGCGGGCCTTGTACTGGCCGCCCGTGACCTCCACTCCGCCGATGCGCAGGTCGCGCATGTTCCCGAGCAGCGCGGCGTCGGCTGGCTTCGCAGGCGTGCGCCGGTTCGACCGGTATGCCCGCTTCGATTTCACGAACGGGTCCTCGAGGAAGTCCGAAATCGGCGGCTGTCCGGGCACGCGCTGGTCCACCGGCTCGGGCTGGTGCGGGTAGAGCGTGATCCCCGACAGGTCGTACCCGTCCGTGTCGTTCACCGTCACCGAGACGTTGGCGCCCTCGGGCACGCCCAAGAACTTCGTCAGGACAGGAAGGCCGGGCTTGCCCTCGGCCCCGGACTCGCCCGTGCCGTCCATGAACATCTGCTGGTACTCGGTCCCGCGGACCTGGTGGGCGGCGAACGTGGGCAGCGGCAGCGATATGCGCATGCGCAGATGGCGCTCGTCGCTCTCGAGCACGTTGCCGGTGGCCTGCGTCACCGTGACCCTCGCGCCGCCGCCGCAGCGCCGCGAACGCGGAAGCGCCAGCAACGCGACGTTCGCCGCCAGCGTGTCGGACTCGAGCCGGCCGCGCAGGGAGCCGGCCGCCGGCGCGCGCCCCTTCACGCGCGGCCTCTTCACGCGCTTAAGCTGACGGCGGTAGGTTCGCAGCGTCTTCACAGACCTGCAGGGCCTACGCCGCGAGGTCCGTTTCGCGGATTTGGCGAGCCGCACGAGCGCCCGCTTGTGACGCCGCTTGACGAGCCTCTTCGGCAGGGCGCGCGTGTGCTTGACGAGCGTGTTGAGCCGCTTCCCGGCCTCGGCCCGCGGCGACGCCGACGTGGTGGCCGCACCGCTCGCGACTGTGCCCGCGGAGAGCATGGCCAGCAACACGGCAAGGACGGCGGCCCGGCGCACCACACCACGCTAACGCCGCTACAGTCACGCGTCCAATGCCGAGCGCCGTAAAGACGAAAACCACGGAGCTTCCGGACTCGCGCGTGCGCGTGGAAGTTGAGGTGCCGACCGAGGCACTCGAGCGCGAGCTGAAGACCGCCGCGTCCCAGCTGGGACGGGAGATGCGCGTGCCGGGCTTTCGCAGTGGCAAGGTGCCGGCTGAGGTCGTGCTTCAGCAGGTCGGTCGCGAGGCGGTGCTCGACGAGGCCGTCAGGCGGGGCCTGCCGGGCTGGTACGAGGAGGCGGTCGTCGACGCCGGCATCCAGACCGTGGGTGACCCGCAGGTGGACCTCGAGGATCTGCCGGAGAAGGGCTCCCCGCTCGCCTTCACGATCGAGGTCGGCGTGGTGCCGCCGGCGCAGCTCGGCGAGTACAGGGGCGTCGAGGTGGGCCGCCGCGAGCCGAAGGTCGACGACCAGGAGGTCCAGGCCGAGCTCGAGCGCATCCGCGAGTCGCACGCATCGCTCGAGACGGTCGAGCGCGCGGCGGGCGACGGCGACTTCATCGTCATGGACTACGTCGGGTCCATCGACGGGACGGCCTTCGAGGGCGGCGAGGGCCGCGGCCAGGTCGTGGAGCTCGGCTCCGGCCGGCTGATCCCGGGCTTCGAAGAGCAGCTCTCGGGCGGGTCGGCGGGCGAGGAGCGCACGGTCGAGCTCACGTTCCCGGACGACTACCCCGCGGAGGAGCTCGCCGGCAAGGCAGCCTCGTTCGCCGTGGAGGTGAAGGAGGTCAAGGAGAAGCGCCTGCCGGAGCTCGACGACGACTTCGCGGTTGAGGCGGGCGGCTATGACTCGCTGGACGAGCTGCGTGCCGAGATCGAGACTCGCATCGGCCAGGCCGAGGAGCGCGCCATCGAGGCCGAGTTCCGCGAGGCCGCCGTGGATGCTGTGGTGGACCAGGCCAAGATCGAGGTCCCTCAGGAGCTGGTGCACTCGAAGGCCCACGAGATGTGGCACCGCACCGCGCGGCGTCTGGAGGCGCAGGGAGTGAATCCCCAGCAGTACCTCGCGATGACCGGGAAGACGGAGGAGGAGCTCGTGGTCGAGTCCGAGGCGGACGCCGAGACCGCGCTCAAGCGCGAGGCCGTGCTCGCCGCGATCGTCGAGGCCGAGGGCATCGAGGTCTCCGACGAGGAGATCGAGACGGCGCTGCGCGCCGCCGCGCCGCCCGACGCGAGCGACAAGCAGCTGAAGCGGGCCTTCAAGCGTGCCCGCGCACAGGGCGCGGAGGACGCGCTCCGCGAGGACATCGCCATGCGCAAGGCCGTGGATCTCGTGGTCGAGAACGCGAAGCCGATCTCGGTGGACGAGGCCACGGACGCCGCGGAGCGCGCGGCGGCGCGCGAGAAGCTCTGGACCCCCGAAAGCGCTAGCTGACCGGCGCGCTAGAGTCTCGATCCTTATGAGCCCACTCGTTCCAATGGTGGTCGAGCAGACGTCTCGCGGCGAGCGCGCCTTCGATATCTACTCGCGCCTGCTCAACGAGCGGATCGTCTTTCTCGGCACGCCCGTCACCGATGACATCGCCAACCTGATCGTGGCCCAGCTCCTCCACCTCGAGTCGGAGGACCCGGACAAGGACATCTCGCTCTACATCAACTCGCCCGGCGGGTCGGTGTACTCGGGTCTCGCGATCTACGACACGATGCAGTTCATCAAGCCCGAGGTGCAGACCATCTGCGTCGGGATCGCGATGTCGATGGGAGCGCTCCTGCTCGGTGGCGGGGCTCCCGGCAAGCGCATGTCGCTCCCCAACTCGAAGATCCTGATCCATCAGGTCAGCTCGGCGTTCCAGGGCCAGGCCACTGACATCGAGATCCACGCCAAGGAGATCATCGACGTGCGCCGCCGCCTCGACGAGATCCTCGCCAAGCACACGGGTCAGGATCTGGAGAAGGTCGCGCGCGACACCGAGCGCGACTACTTCATGAGCGCCCACGAGGCCGTTGAGTACAACCTCATCGACCGCGTGATCGACAAGCACTAGCGCGAACCGCCGCGGCGGGTTAGGCTCGCCCGGATGGCTCGTGGGGTCGCAGCCCTTGCCGTGCTCTTCACACTGGCCGTTCCGGGGATCGCGGAGGCGCGCTCCAAGACGGTCAAGGTTCGGATGCCGGCCGAGGGCGGCATCTCGTTCGCCCGCTACGTCGTCACGACGGCGAAGCCGGACAACCTGACCGTCCGGAACGCCCGCCGGCTCGGCAGCTCGATGGTCGTGACCGCGACGCGCCCACTGAGCCGCCGCCGCCACGAGGTGACGGTGATGCTCGTGAACCCTCAGGGCGGTTCGAGGGCGGCGCAGTTCGACAGCTTCGTGGAGGTCACGTTCAACTCGATCGGCCGCGTGGCGCTCGGGCTGCTGGTGATGGGCCGCGCGGACGACGTCCTCACCGAGCCGCTGACCGAGAGCGAGTCCCGGGCTGCTACTCGGTTGTGCGACCGGCCGCCTCCTACCCGGCGTCCCAGGACCCGCCGGAGAGGAAGGGGCTTCTACTCGTCCAGGGGCAGCACTCCCGGCACCAGGCGGCGGATTCGCGTGCTCTTCTCCCCAGAGGTCTGCCAGGACCAGCCGCCGGCGGAGACAAGTGCCGCCGGCCGTCAGCTCAGGGAGCTCGGCGTCTCGGTACCGGGCTGCACGGGGAGAGTCGAGCGCTACCAGGGCAGCCCGAACGAGGTGAGCGCGCAGATGGTCTGCACGCAGGCGACGAACGTGTTCTCACTGCGGGCACCGACGGGCAACCAAGGACAGAACTGCCTGGGCCCGCAGGGCTCGTCGTGCGCCTATGGCCAGTTCTGCCAACCGATGCCACGGGAGTCGACGTGCTACGGCGACAGCAATGGGTTCGCGCAGGACACGCTGCTCGAGTTCCGGGCTCAGTTCGCTCAGCCCGTGACGCCGGCGGACATTCGCGGGATCTGGGTGCCTCAGGGCTCTCCGGTCGTCACGGACCAGCACGCCTACCTGCGTCGCATACTAGACACGCCGTGAGCGCGGAGGCCGTCGTCTAGGTCAACTGTCTAGAAGGGACTTTGACTCTCGCCGCGTATCTTGAGGTGCGCTACCCTCGCGCCGAGGGAGAAGATACGTGGCCAGGCCAACGGACTCGAACGAACAACTCCTCTGCAGCTTCTGCGGCAAGTCTCAACGACAGGTCAAGAAGCTAATCGCCGGCCCCGGCGTATACATCTGCGATGAATGCATCGATCTCTGCAACGAGATCATCGACGAGGAGCTGACGGGCGCTCCCACCTTCGACCTCGAGAACCTCCCGAAGCCGAAGGAGATCTGGGAGGTCCTCCAGGAGTACGTGGTGGGGCAGGAGCCGGCGAAGCGCACGCTCTCGGTGGCCGTCTACAACCACTACAAGCGCGTGCAGATGATGCAGTCGGACGCGGAGCAGGACCTCGAGCTCCAGAAGTCCAACATCCTCCTGCTCGGCCCGACCGGTTGCGGCAAGACCCTGCTCGCCCAGACGCTCGCGAAGATCCTCAACGTGCCGTTCGCGATCGCGGACGCCACGGCTTTGACGGAAGCGGGCTACGTGGGCGAGGACGTGGAGAACATCCTCCTGAAGCTGATCCAGGCCGCCGACTTCGACGTGAAGAAGGCCGAGACCGGGATCATCTACATCGACGAGGTCGACAAGATCGCGCGCAAGGCGGACAACCCGTCGATCACGCGCGACGTGTCGGGCGAGGGCGTGCAGCAGGCGCTCCTGAAGATCCTCGAGGGAACGGTGGCGTCGGTGCCGCCGCAGGGCGGGCGCAAGCACCCGCACCAGGAGTTCCTCACGATCGACACCACGAACATCCTGTTCATCTGCGGCGGGGCGTTTGCGGACCTCGACAAGGTCGTCGAGCGGCGGATCGGCCACAAGGGCGTGGGCTTCGGCGCCACGGTCTCGTCGAAGCACAACAAGGACACGGGTGACCTGTTCGAGCAGGCGCTGCCCGAGGACCTCGTCGAGTACGGGCTGATCCCGGAGTTCATCGGCCGGCTGCCGGTGGCGTCCGTGATCCACCAGCTCTCGCGCGACGACCTCGTGACGATCCTGACCGAGCCGCGCAACGCACTCGTCAAGCAGTTCCAGCGCTTCTTCCAGTTCGACGGCATCGAGCTGGTCTTCGCGGACGACTCCCTCCAGGCGATCGCCGACAAGGCGCTCGCCCGTGAGACCGGCGCCCGCGGCCTGCGTTCGATCCTCGAGGAGACGCTCCTCGACGTGCAGTTCGAGCTCCCCTCACGGCGCGACGTGAAGAAGTGCGTCGTGACCAAGGAGACGATCGAGAAGCAGCTGAAGCCGACGCTCGTGACCGAAGCGGCGCCCGAGGAAGACACGGGCGAGCAGCACGCCGAGTCGGCCTAGCCGGCTGCAAACCTTCGCGTCGCGTCGTCCTCGGTCGGCCGTGTGCGGAGCACTACGGCCTCCCTGCGTCCTCGCGCCGCTCGGTTTTCGCTCGGCTATGCCGACCCGGCCCGAGTCGGGATCGATGGGTTAGTCGATTTACGAACCGACGCCGGTACACACATCGACTTACCCCAGCCCCGTTTCGGTCTAGTCCGGGCGGTCGCCGGCCACGAAGCGCCTCCGGGCTTTGTCGGCATCGCCGAACATCCACCAGCGCCTGAGCAGGCCGTTCTCCAACTGGTGCAGATGGGCGACGGGCGCCTCGAGGTAGACGCCGCTGCCGGCCCCGCGCATCCGGTACTCGGTCCTCACGAAGATCCAGTCGCCCTCCTCGAGGATCTCCTTCGGCTCGATCACGAGCTCGTCCCATGACTCGACCCACGTGTCGAGCCCCTCGTGGAGCTCGTCATGTCCGCGGTAGATCGATGCGCCGGGCGTCGACTGCGACCAGTGCCACTCGATGTCCGGATGGCAGAGGTGCGTCGGGCGCTTGTCGCGCTGGTTCATGAGCACGATCAGCTCCTCCACAACGGCCCTGTTGCGGCTCGCCACGGACTGGAGTATTCCGCGTGCGAGACTTTCCGACCCGATGGCCGAGGACCGTCTCAAGACACTCGAGGAGCGCACGCGCTACGAGCCGGGCGACGTGGAGCCGCGCGTGTTCGCGCGCTGGGAGCAGGCCGGCATCTTCCATCCGGAGCCCGAGGGGACGCCCTCCGAGAACTTCTCGATCGCGGTGCCGCCGCCGAACGTGACCGGCAACCTGCACATGGGGCACGCGCTGAACGCCTCGATCCAGGACCTGAAGATCCGGGTCGCACGGATGCGCGGGCAGCGCGCCAAGTGGATCTACGGGAAGGACCACGCGGGGATCGCCACGCAGCGGGTCGTGGAGCAGCAGCTCGTGGCCGAGGGCAGCTCGCGCGTGGAGATCGGGCGCGAGGCGTTCGTGGAGCGCGTGTGGGAGTGGGTCCAGGAGTACGGCGACAACATCACCCGCCAGTTCCGGGAGCTGGGCGCGTCGCTCGACTACGAGGACGAGCGCTTCACGATGGACGACGACTACGTGCGCGCGGTCACCAAGGTGTTCGTGCACCTGTACGAGAAGGGCCTCGTCTACCGCGACAACTACATGGTCAACTGGGACCCGGGCCTGCGCACGGCGATCTCGGACCTCGAGGTCGAGCAGCGGACCGTGGATGACACGCTCTACATGATCGACTACCCGCTCGAGTCGGGATCGGGCTCGGTCACGATCGCGACCGTCCGGCCGGAGACGATGCTGGCCGACACCGCCATCGCGGTGAACCCGGCGGATGAGCGCTACTCGCGGCTGATAGGCGAGGCGGCGGTCCTGCCGCTCGTGGGCCGGCGGCTGCCGATCATCGCCGACGACTACGTGGATCCCGAGTTCGGCACGGGCGCGCTCAAGCTCACCCCGGGCCATGACCAGAGCGACTTCGATATCGGCCGCAGGCACGGCCTCGACGAGATCACCGTGATCGGCGAGGACGGCCTCATGACTGACGCCGCCCCGGAGCGCTTCCGCGGGATGGAGACGGCGGACGCGCTCAAGGCCGTGGTCGCCGAGCTGCGCGAAGAGGGCCTCATCTCCGGGACCCAGCCCTACGTGCACGACGTGCCGCACTCGCACCGCTCGGGCCGGCGGGTGGAACCGCTGATCTCGCTCCAGTGGTTCTGCGACATGGACAAGCTGGCGCGACCGGCGATCGACGTGGTCAAGGACGGGACGATCAAGTTCCATCCGGAGAAGCCCTGGACGGGCGTGTACCTGAACTGGCTCGAGAACATCCGGCCCTGGTGCATCTCGCGGCAGCTCTGGTGGGGGCACCAGCTGCCGGTCTGGTACCGCGGCGAGGAGACCTTCGTGGGCGAGAGCGCCCCGGACGGCGAGGGCTGGGAGCGCGACCCGGACGTGCTCGACACCTGGTTCTCCTCGGGCCTCTGGCCGTTCGCCACGCTCGGCTGGCCGAATGCCACCGACGAGCTGCGCGCGTTCTACCCCACGGACGTCAACTCCACGGCGCGCGACATCATCTTCCTCTGGGTGGCGCGCATGGTGATGTTCGGCAAGGAGCTCACCGAGCAGGTCCCGTTCACGGACGTGAACATCCATTCCGTGATCCAGGCGCCGGACGGCCGGCGGATGTCGAAGTCGCTCGGCACCGGGATCGATCCGTCCGACCTGATCCACGGCGGCGAGCGCCCGCCGGTGTACGAGGAGGGCGGCGAGTTCCCGGCGTATGGCGCCGACGCGCTGCGCTTCGGCCTGCTCGCGATGTCCTCCTCGCAGGACGTGCGCTTCAACGAGGAGCGCGTGAAGCAGGGCCGCGACCTCGCCAACAAGCTCTGGAACGCGGCGCGGCTGATCCTGCTGCGCGTCTCGGAGGTGGAGCCGGACCCGCACGCCGGCGGGACGGTCGAGGATCGCTGGATCGTCTCGCGGCTCGAGCGCCTGACCGAGCGGGTGACCGAGCTCTACGACGGCTTCCGCTTCTCCGCGGCCGCGCTCGAGCTCTACGGGGGGTTCTGGTCGGAGCTCGCCGACTGGTACCTCGAGCTCGCTAAGCCGCGCCTCTACGAGGACGACAACGCAGAGGTGTCGGCCGTGCTGCTGTGGTCGCTCGAGCGCACGCTCCGGCTGCTGCATCCGGTCATGCCGTTCGTGACCGAGGAGATCTGGTCGCTGATGCCCGGCGAGGAGCGCGGACTGCTGGCGGCGGCCGGCTTCCCGGCCGCCGACCCCGGCCTGCTCGACGAGGACGCCGAGCTCGAGCTGGGGCGGGTGATCGAGGCCGTGACGGCGCTCAGGCGCTACCGCGACGAGGTGGGTGCGAAGCCGAGCGCAGACATCCGCGGGCGCCTGGCCGCGGAGGGGTACGACGCCTGCCTCCACCACATGGGACGGTTGGCCCGCTTCGAGTGGGTGGACGAGGAGACGGCGGATGGCGATGTGCTGGCCACGGTGCCGATTCCCGGCGGCGGGGTGCAGGTGCTGCCCTCAGAGGCGTTCGACCCGGAGGAGGCCGAGCGGCGGCTCGAGAAGAAGGGCGCCGACCTTCGCAAGGAGATCGACCGCGCCGAGAAGAAGCTCGCGAACGAGCAGTTCGTGGCGAAGGCGCCACCGGCCGTGGTGGCGGAGGAGCGCCGCAAGCTGGACGAGTACCGCGAGGCGCTCGCGGGGCTCGGCGGCTGAACCGCATGTTCAGCCGGTCGCTGCCCCGGGCAGCTTCCGAGCATGAGGCTACGCGCCGCAGGGGGCGCGCTCCTAATCGCGCTGTTCCTATTTCCGGCTGAAGCGCTCGCCGACCATCAGATCGCCGAGGCCGTCCAGGCAGCTGGCAAGCCGCTCGCGACCACCGCGAGTGATCAGCCGGCGGCCGGCGCCGGCCTGGTGGCGGATCTCGTCTCCACGCCCGGATCGCTCGAGCAGGTCGGCCACAGCCCGCTCCTGAACCGCGGGATGAACGCCGCGCTCGCGGTGAAGGGCGACTACGCGTACGTGGGCAACCGCACCGACGGGACGCACCTGAACCCCGGCGTTCTGGTGGTGGACGTCTCCGACCCGACGAACCCAACGGTCGTCCACGAGATCGGCCCGCCGCTCGAGGGCAATCCGGGCGAGAGCTCACGCGAGCTGCGCATCTGGCCGGAGCAGGACCTCCTGCTCGTGCTGAACCACGGCTGCAGCGAGCTGATCCACCGCTGCGCCGGCGGTTCGACGGTGCGCTCGACGATCCGCTTCTACGACATCTCCGGCGAGAACGCTGCTCACCCGCAGCTCGTGTCCACATTCCTCCCGAGCCGCACCCGCGCTCAGGTGCCCCACGAGTTCTTCCTGTGGGCCGACCCCGCGCGACCCGGGCGGGCGCTCCTCTACTACACGAACCCGAGCGCAACGGACCCTGGCGAGCTGATCGTGACCGACATCTCGGGTGCGCGCGAGGGCCACTTCGACGAGATCGCGGAGTTCAAGGTCACGATCCCCGACAACGGCAGGGACAACCGCCTGCACTCACTCGGCCTCTCGAACGACGGCACCCGCGGCTACCTCGCCTACCTGGGCGGCGGCTTCATGGTCGTGGACACAAGCGACTTCGCGAATGCCGCGCCGAACCCGGCGGTCAGACTGATCACGCCCGTGGAGCAGCGCGTCTTCTGGACCGATCCGGGAGCCCACAGCGCGGTGAAGCTGCCCGGACGGCCCGTGGCCCTGACGACCGACGAGGTCTACGGCAAGCTCGGGGCGGTGCTGCCGGCGCACGGCTGCCCGTGGGGCTGGGTGCGCATGATCGACATCGCGGACGAGGCCGCACCGGAGGTGGTGGGCGAGTACCGCGTCCAGCCGCACAACCTCGAGAGCTACTGCGATGAGGTCCCACCGGACCAGGAGAACCTCTCGAGCCAGAGCTCGCACAACCCGACTCTGACCCAGAACCTCGCTCTCGTGACCTGGCACTCACGCGGCTTCCAGCTGGTCTCGACTGAGAACCCAAGCGAGCCGCGCCAGCTCGCCGAGTTCATGCCCACGCCACTTCCGGCGGTCCAGACGGAGGACCCGGCACTCAGCTCGGGCCGGGACAAGGTGGTGATGTGGAGCTACCCGATCGTGAAGGACGGGCTGATCTACCTCGTCGACCTCCGCAACGGGCTCTACATCCTGCGCTACAGCGGACCCTGCCAGGAGGAGCTTGACGGCGTGGGCTTCCTCGAGGGCAACTCGAACCTGGGTGACGCGCCCGGCCTCGAGCCCTATCCCGGCCCGTGCGCGCCCGCCGGCACGCCACCGGCCGCTGCGAGCGCCCAGGAGCAGCCGCAGCCGCCGGCCACCGCGCCCGCGTATCCGCACGGCGACTTCACCAGCGAGGAGCTGCGCAGGGACTGACTGGCAGACTTGGCGGCAATGGATTTCCGCCAGGCCGAGGAGTACCTGCTCTCGCTCGAGCTGTTCGGGATGCGGTTCGGGCTCGACCGCATGCACCGGCTGATGACCGTGCTGGGCCTGCCGCAGCGGCGCTTCGCGTCCATCCACGTGGTGGGCTCGAACGGGAAGTCCTCGACCGCCCGCTTCTGCGCGGCCATCCTCCAGCGGCACGGCCTCGCCACCGGGACCTACACCTCGCCGCACCTGCGCTCGTTTCGCGAGCGGATCGAGGTGGGGGAGAAGCCGGTGTCCGAGGCCGACTTCGCCGCGGCGGTCACGCGCGCGGCCGAGGCGGCCCAGATGGTGAACCGCACGGCCGAGGCCGACGACCACGTGACGCAGTTCGAGGCCCTGACCGCGGCGGCGTACCACGAGCTCGGGCGGCGCGGGGTGGAGGTGGCGGTGATCGAGGCCGGGCTCGGCGGCCGCTTCGACGCGACGAACGTGATCCCCTCGAAGGTGCAGGTGCTCACGTCGGTGAGCCTCGAGCACACGCGCTGGCTGGGGCCGACGCTCGCGGACATCGCCGGGGAGAAGCTGGCCGTGGTGCGCGACCACGGAACCCTTGTCGTGGGACAGGTTCCGTCGGAAGTCCTCGACATCGCCAGGACCACGGCCTCCGTCCGCCACGCCACACTCGCTTCCGCGGGGCCGACCGACATGCCGCTGCGCGCGGCGGGCGGGTTCCAGCACGTGAACTTCGGCCTGGCAGCGGCGGCCGCCCACGCTTTCCTCGGGCGTTCGCTGGAGGAGGTGGCGCTGAAGAGTGCGGCTGCCGAGACCGTGGTGCCGGGCCGGCTCGAGCAGGTGGGGGAGCGCCCGCTCACGCTCTTCGACGGCGCCCACAACCCGTCCGGGGCCACCGCCCTCGCCGCCTCGCTACCCGACATGATCGGCGCGCGCCGTCCGCGCGTGGCCGTGATCGGCGTGCTCGAGGACAAGGACGCCGCCGGCATGCTCGAGACGCTCCTCCCGCACTTCGACCGCGTGGTGTTCACCCATCCGGCGAACCCGCGCTCACTCTCGCCAGCCACCCTCGTGACGCTGGCCGAGAAGCTCGGCGGCCCGCCGGCCGAGACGGTTTCGGAGCCGAGCGCCGCCCTGTCCCACGCGCGCGAGCTGGCCGGTCCGGACGGCGCCGTGCTCGCCACGGGCTCGATCTACCTGATCGCGGACCTCGTGCGCGAGGAGGCCGACGCGCGGGCATCGACGCTTTAGTGCCGCCGGGTCTCCGGTGCTCTAGGCGCCCGGGCCCAGGAAACGTAGGATTCAAAACCGATGGACGGCGACGGACCACGCTTCGGCGCGATGATCGGCCTGGTTGCCGTGGTGGTGGCCACGGTGATTCTGGTCTTCTTCGGCATCGGGTACGCGCTCGGGCGGCTCTTCCTGTAGTCGGCGCCGATACACTCGCGCGTTCAATGGGCCTGATTGCCATGTTCGGCATTGAAAACAGCGGGCTGGCATTGGCCGTGAACCTGCTCCTGCTGTTTCTGGTCGTGATCTGGCTGGCGCTCGTCTACTGGACCTACAGCGACGCGCACCGCCGGATCGCGGATCCGATGCTGGTCGCGTGCGCCACCGCGGCGTCGCTGTTCCCGTTCATCGGGACAATCGTCTACCTGATCGTGCGTCCGCCGATGTACCTCGAGGACGTCCGCGAGCGCGATCTCGAGATCGCCGCCGCCCAGGCCCGGCTCACCCAGCTCGAGCACCAGCACTGCCAGTACTGCGGGTTCGAGACTGAGAAGTCGTTCCTGCGCTGCCCGAGCTGCCTGCGGCGGCTCAAGGAGCCGTGCACGGTCTGCGGCAAGCCACTCGACCCGCGCTGGAAGATCTGCCCCTACTGCGAGGCCGAGGTCGGCCAGGCGGCGGAGGGGCGCCGGCCACGCCCGCGCCGGGCGGCCGCCGGCGGCGGGCCACCCCGGCCGTCCCCGGCAAGGCCCGCGGGGTCCGGCCGCCAGGGCCCGCCGTCCGACGCCACCGCCGAGCGGCCCGCTCGCGCAAGCCGTGACCGCCCGCAGTCCGCGGGCTAGGCGCAGCAGCACCGAGGCGGGGAGTTAGCGGCGCACGAGCTCCACGGCGAAGCCGCCCAGCTCGACTATCACGACGGCCAGCGCGAGCTAACTCGACGGCCTCGCCTCGGCAGCGCGCCTCGACCTGCCAGGATGCCGCGATGGACCGAACCCTGATCCTGGTCAAGCCAGACGCGTTCGAGCGCGGGCTCACCGGAGAGATCATCGCCCGCTTCGAGCGCAAGGGCCTGACGATCGTCGCGATGAAGCACATGACCGTCGAGCGCGAGCTGGCCGAGCAGCACTACGCAGAGCACGCCGAGCGCCCCTTCTTCGGCGACCTCGTGGAGTTCATCACCGGCGGCCCGCTCGTGGCGCTCGTCCTCGAGGGGCACGAGGCCGTGAAGGCGGCGCGCCAGGTGATCGGCGCGACGAATCCGATCGAGGCGGCGCCCGGGTCGATCCGCGGTGACCTTGGGCTGGAGGTGCAGACGAACCTGGTGCATGGTTCCGACTCAGCCGAGTCGGCAGAGCGCGAGTCGGGCCTGTTCTTCCCGGAACTCTGATCCTCGCGTCGAGCTCGCCGCGCCGGCGCGCGATCCTCGCGCAGCTTGGCGTCGACTTCCGCGTGGAGGCGCCCGAGGTCGAGGAGCTCGCCGACGGCGACCCGCGCGAGCTGGTGGTCCAGAACGCTCTCCTGAAGCTGCGCGCGGTTCCGGGGGACCTCGTCCTGGCCGCGGACAGCATGGTCGTATGGGACGGTCGCGCCCACGGGAAGCCGGCGGACGCGGCCGAGGCGGAGCGCTGGCTGCGCGAGCTGTCCGGCCGCTGGCACGAGGTGATGGGCGGGATCGCGATTCGCGAGCAGGGCGAGGAGCGCACCGACGTGGCCGTGACCCGCGTGCGCTTCCGAGAGCTGGGCGAAAGTGACATCGAGCGCTATCTGGAGAGCGGCGAGTGGCGCGACCGAGCGGGCGGCTACGCCATCCAGGAGCTCGGCGCGATGCTCGTCGAGGAGATCGAGGGCGACTACTTCAACGTGGTCGGCCTGCCGGTGCCGGCCCTTCTGGCGCTTCTGCCGGGCCTCTTGCACCCATAGTTGGGGTCCTGGCAGTCGTCTAGACTGCGGGACGCCGTCGGGGCCACGCGTACGCGTGCCCCAACCTCAGCATCGATTGCAAATGGGCTTCTTCAGCTATCTCACCGGTATGGGCGGTCGCGACATGGCCGTGGACCTCGGCACCGCGAACACGCTCGTCTACGTGCGCGGGCGCGGAATCGTGCTCTCAGAGCCGTCCGTGGTGGCGATCGACTCGCGCACCGGCGAGGTCCACGCGGTCGGCATCGAGGCCAAGCGCATGCTCGGCCGGACCCCCGGGACGATCCAGGCGATCCGCCCCCTGAAGGACGGCGTGATCGCCGACTTCGACGTGACCGAGCAGATGCTCCGGCACTTCATCCAGAAGGTGCACCAGAACCGCTGGGCGCACCCGCGCGTCGTGGTCTGCGTGCCGTCCGGGGTCACCGGCGTCGAGAAGCGCGCGGTCGAGGAGGCCTGCCTCAGCGCCGGGGCCCGCCAGGCGTACCTGATCGAGGAGCCCATGGCGGCCGCGATCGGCGCGGGACTCCCGGTGGGCGAGCCCACCGGCAACATGGTCGTCGACATCGGCGGGGGCACGAGCGAGGTTGCGGTGATCTCGCTCGGCGGGATCGTCGTGTCGCAGTCGATCCGCATCGGCGGCGACGAGCTCGACGAGGCGATCATCAACTACGTCAAGCGCGAGTACAAGCTGATGATCGGGCAGCAGACCTCCGAGGAGGTCAAGCTCGAGATCGGCTCGGCCTTCCCGCTCGCCGAGGAGGTGCAGGCCGAGATCCGCGGCCGCGACCTCGTCTCCGGCCTGCCCAAGACGATCGTGCTCACGAGCGAAGAGGTCCGCATGGCGCTCGAGGAGCCGCTCCAGGCGATCATCGACGCCGTCAAGGAGACGCTCGACCGCACGCCGCCGGAGCTGGCGTCGGACATCATGGACCGCGGCATCATGCTCGCCGGCGGAGGCGCGCTCCTACAGGGGCTCGACGACCGCCTGCGCGACGAGACCCAGATGCCGGCGCACCTGGCCGAGTCACCGCTCACATGCGTGGCGGTGGGCTCCGGCCGCAGCCTCGAGGAGTTCGAGGCGATCCACCGCAGCAACAAGAATTCCCGATCGAGCCGACGGCGGTAACCCCGCCGCGCGGAGGGCGCTAGGCGTGTACGACAGGAAGGTGGTTCGCAGGCGGCGGGCGGCGCTTGCCATCTTCGTGGCTCTCTCGATCGCAATCCTGACCGCCTACTTCGGCGAGTCCAGCGGCGGCTTCTTCCACGCGCTCCAGCGCGGCGCCCAGGAGGCGTTCGCACCGATCGAGACCGGCGCGAGCCGGGCGCTCAAGCCGGTGCGCGACCTGTTCGGCTGGGCCGGCGACACGTTCGACGCCAAGGATCAGAACGAGGACCTGAAGCGGGAGGTGGAGCGCCTCCGCTCCGCCCTCGCCGAGTCGCAGACCGCCCAGCGCGACGCCTCGCAGCTGAAGGGCCTCGTGGGGCTCCGGCAGGAGGAGGGCTTCCCGCGCGGCACAGAGCCCGTGGCCGCGCGCGTGATCGCCCGCTCACCGAACGTCTGGTACTCGAGCATCAAGATCGACAAGGGCTCGAGCGACGGGATCAAGGTCGACCAGCCCGTGATCGCAGCCGGGAGCGACCCGGAGCGCGGCGAGGTGGGCGGCCTCGCCGGCAAGGTCACGACCGTGACGGACGGGACGGCCGAGGTCACCCTGATCACCGATGCCTCGATCGGCGTGGCCGCGCAGGTGATGCCCTCGGGCGCCACCGGCGTCGTGCGCCCGGCGGTCGGCAACCCCCGCGACCTGCTCATGGAGTTCGTCGAGGGTGGCCGCGTGACCGAGAACACCACCGTGGCCACGTCCGGCTTCACGATCGACAAGGGCCAGTCGCTGTTCCCGCGCGGCATCCCGATCGGGCGAGTGACGGACGTGAACCTCGACGAGGTCGAGATCTACCAGCGGGTGCATCTCGAGCCGTTCGCCGACCTCAAGTCGATCGACATCGTCCAGGTGCTCACGCGGCGCCCGCGCGGCTCGCAGACCGCCGGGGTGATCATCCCGTGATCCTGTCTCCGGGCGCGATCCTGCGCGTGGGGCTCCTGCTGCTGCTCGCGGTGGTCCTCCAGCTCTCCGGCCTCAGCCAGCTGAGCATCCTCGGTGGTCACATCGACCTCGTGGTGCTCGTGGTGGCGGCCGTCGCGTACTACGGCGGCTCGGTGTCGGGGTGCGCGACCGGCTTCGCCGCCGGCTTTCTGCTCGACCTCATGAGCGGCGCGACCATGGGCGTGTCGTCGCTCGTGCTCACGGCCACCGGCTACGGCGTCGGCCGTTTCCGCGAGGTGCGCGACCCCAGTCACGGGCTGCTTCCGCTCGCTGTGGGCGCCGCGGCCACGGGTGGTTTCGTGGTGGCGTTCGCCGCCGTGTCGTTCATGCTCGACGTGGGTGCCAGCGTCAGCCCGCTGGTGATCCGCGACGCGATCGTGACCGTCCTGCTGAACACGCTGCTCGCCGTGCCGGTGTTCACCGGCGCTCGCAAGCTCCTGCGCCCAGTGCTGAAGGTGGACCCGCTCGAGCGCCGTCGTCGCCGCCGGCCGCCGCGCGAGACCGGCCCGCTCGGCCTCAGAGGGTTGGAGGTCTAGCCCGTGTACCTGGACAACGAGCGCCGTCCGACGCTGACGCCTCAGCTGGCGTTCCGCGTGGCCGTGGTGGGCGGCGTGGCGCTGGTGATGTTCGCCCTCATCTTCTTCCGGCTCTGGTACCTCCAGGTGCTCTCGGGCGACAAGTACCTGGCCGCTGCGAGCGAGAACCGCGTGCGCGAGATCAAGGTGCAGGCCCCGCGCGGCGCGATCGTCGACCGTCACGGGCAGGTGCTCGTGGATAACCGCGCCTCGCTCTCGATCAAGCTCGCGCCCGACAGACTGCCTGAGAGTCTCAGAGCGCGCGAGGAGGTCTACGGGCGGCTCGCGAAGCTGCTCAACCTGAACCCGCGCCGACTCGAGAAGCGGGTCGAGGCCGAGCTGAAGGCGCTGCCGTTCGCCAAGCCCACCATCAAGCAGGACGTCGCCATTGCAGGTCGTCGCCTTCGTGCTGGAGCGCCAGAGCAAGTTCCAGGGCGTCGAGCCGGAGAGCGAGTTCCTGCGCGAATACCCCCATGGACCTGTCGGCGCGCACCTCTTCGGGCAGGTGGGCGAGATCAACGAGACGCAGCTGAAGGACCAGCGCTACAACGGTGTCGCACTCGGCGATCGCGTGGGGCAGGCCGGGATCGAGGCCGAGTACGACCGGTTCCTGCGCGGCCGCAACGGCGCGGCGCGCGTGGAGGTTGACGCGCTTGGCAACCTGACCAAGACGCTGAAGCGCGAGGAGACGCAGCAGGGCAGCCAGCTGCGCCTGTCCGTCGACCTCGACGTGCAGCGCGTGGCCCAGCAGGTGCTCGCAGGCGGCACCGGCAGGGGCGCCTTCGCGGTGATGGACGTGGACAACGGCGAGGTGCTGGCGCTCGGCTCGCAGCCCTCGTTCGACCCGAACATCTTCTCGAAGCCAATCAGTCAGAAGCGCCTGAATGCGCTCAGCTCGGATGACCTCGGCAAGCCGCTCTTCAACCGGGCGATCCAGGGCGGCTATCCCACCGGGTCCACGTTCAAGCTGGTCACCGCCACGGCGGCGCTCGAGAGCGGCCACCTCACACCCGAAACTGTCCTGAATGACCCCGGCGTGCTGCGGGTTGGCACCCAGGAGTTCAAGAACGCCGGCGATGCCGTGCACGGGGCACTCGCGCTGCGGCAGGCGCTCACGGTCTCGAGCGACGTCTTCTTCTACCAGCTCGGCCAGTACATGAACGAGAAGGGCATGCCGCTCCAGAAGTGGGGACGCCAGCTCGGCATCGGCCGCAAGACCGGCATCGACCTGCCGGCCGAGGAGCCGGGCCGGCTGCCAACGCCCGCATGGCGCGACCGCTGGTACAAGCAGGACCTCACGGACCGGCCATGGTCGGTCGGCGACAACATCAACCTCTCCGTCGGCCAGGGCGATCTGCTGTCGAACCCGCTTCAGATGGCGGTCGCGTACGCGGCGATCGCGAACGGCGGGCGCGTGCTGCGGCCGCGGCTCGGCCTGCGGATCGAGGACGCCTCCGGGCGTGCGCTCCAGCAACTCGATGCCCCGACCGCCCGCCGGTTGAAGGTCTCCCAGGCGAATCGCGACGCGATTGTCGAGGGCCTCCACGGCGCCGCCAACGGGCCGGGCGGAACCTCGACGGCGGTCTTCGAGGGATTCCCGATCCCAATTGCCGGAAAGACCGGCACGGCCGAGCACGTCGGCAGGCCCGACCAGTCATGGTACGTCGCGCTGGCTCCGTACCCCAACCCCAAGTACGTCGTGGCTGTGACCGACGAGGCCGGCGGCTTCGGCGCCGACACGGCCGCGCCGATGGCCCGGCGCATCCTCGCGGAGCTGCTCGACGTGCATGAGACCGCCCTCGTGCAGGGCGGCGGGGCCCCCGACTAATGGTGGCCCCGCCCTGATGCACGCCTCGACCACAGCGGTGAAGGACTTCCGCGAGGCACGCGGGCGCTTCCTGCGCATCGACCCGCTGATGCTGGTGGCCACGATCGGGCTGATCGCGGCGAGCATCTACACCGTCGGCACGGCCACCCAGGACGACGTCAAGGGCGACCCGAACTACTTCGCCTACCGCCAGGCCGGCTACGCGGCGGTGGGATTCATCCTGATGCTGGCGATGACGCGCTTCGACTACTCGCGCCTGAGGGAGTGGAAGCTCGGCATCTACGCATTCATGATCGGCGCGATCCTGCTGGTGTATGCCTTTGGCTTCTCGGCCCGCGGCTCACGCCGTGCGATCGAGTTCCCGTTCTTCAACTTCCAGGCATCGGAGCTCGGCAAGCTGCTCCTGATCGTGGCGCTCGCGGGCTTCGCGGTCGACCGCATCAGACGGCTGACCGATCGCGAGACCACGAGCCGGCTGGCGCTGCTTGCGGTGATTCCCGCCATGCTCGTGATCGCGCAGCCGGACCTCGGCTCCGGGCTCGTCTACCTGGCGGTGCTGGGGGCGATCCTGTTCATCGCGGGCACCCCCTGGACCCACTTCGCCGCGCTCGGCGGGCTGGCGGCGATAGCGATCGTCGTCGTGCTCGTGGCGGCGCCCGCGGTGGGAGTCGAGGTGCTCAAGCCGTACCAGAAGGACCGCCTGACGGCGTTCCTCAACCCGGGCGAGAACCGGGGTAAGGAGGCGTACCAGATCAATCAGTCGCTCACGGCGATCGGCTCGGGAGGTAAGACCGGCCGCGGCGAGGAGGCGACCCAGACGAGGCTCGACTTCCTGCCCGAGCACCACACGGACTTCGTGTTCTCGGTGGTCGGCGAGGAGTTCGGGTTCGTGGGCGCCGCGCTGGTGCTTTCGCTGTTCGCGCTGCTTATCTGGCGCGCACTGCGTACTCTTACGATGGCGAAGAACTTTTACGGCGCACTAGTCGCCGGCGGCATCACCGCGATGCTGATGTTCCAAGTCTTCGTGAACGTGGGCATGACAATTTCGATCATGCCCATCACCGGCATCCCCCTACCGCTCATGAGCTATGGGGGCTCGTCGGTAATCACCACACTTATGGCAATAGGACTACTTCAGTCGATACACGCGCAGGCGCGCGAAACGGCCGCTGTAAAGCGCCTATGACCTTTATGAAGGGAATACTTCTTGAGAAAGCAGTTGCTCGTCTCGGTGGACCGAGGCGAAACCAGAGTCGCGATCCTGGAATCGGAGGGCAGCCCCTCCGGAGGTAAGCGACAGCAGAAGCAGTCCGACGACTGGCGCGTTGCCGAGCTCTACATCGAGCGCAAGGGCAGCCGATCGATCGTCGGGAACGTCTACAAGGGCAAGGTCGACAACGTCCTGCCCGGCCTCGAGGCGGCGTTCGTGGACATCGACCTCGACAAGAACGGCTTCCTCCACGCGGACGACGTGGTCTTCCCGGGCGTCGAGGTCGCGCGGCGCGGTCGCGGCGGCGGCGGTCGCGGCGGCGGCGGCGGCAAGGGCAAGCGCATCACGGAGCTGCTGAAGCCGGGTCAGGAAATCCTGGTCCAGGCGATCAAAGATCCGCTGAAGACAAAGGGCCCGCGCCTCTCGATGCAGCTCTCGATCGCCGGGCGCTACCTCGTGTACGTGCCGCAGGGCGAGGGCGTCGGCGTCTCGCGCCGGCTGGACGACAAGGAGCGCGACCGTCTGCGTCGCGCAGCGCAGAAGATCGACATGGGCGAGGGCGGCGTGATCGTCCGGACCGCGGCGCAGGGAGCCACGCGCGAGGACTTCGAGCGCGAGATCAAGTACCTCCACAAGCTGCACGACGTGCTCCAGCAGCGGGCGAAGGACACGCCCGGGCCGGCGATGGTCTTCCAGGAGGCCGACCTGTCCGTGCGCGTGGCTCGCGACATCTTCACGGGCGAGTTCGAGAAGGCGATCGTGGACGACCCGGGCCAGTACCACCGGCTCGAGTCCTTCTTCAACCGCACGGCGCCGGAGCTGCTCGAGCGGCTCGAGACCTACGACGACAAGGACGAGCAGCTGTTCGAGAAGTACGGCGTCGAGGACGCGATCCAGTCGGTGCTGAAGCGCCGGGTGGACCTGCCGAGCGGCGGCTACCTGATCATCGACTACGCCGAGGCGATGACCGTCATCGACGTGAACTCCGGCTCGTTCACCGGGCGCGGCAAGGGCGCCAAGCTCGAGGACACGATCACGCGGACGAACCTGGAGGCGGCCGACGAGGTCGTGCGCCAGCTGCGGCTGCGAGACATCGGCGGGATCATCGTCATCGACTTCATCGACATGGCCCGTGGCCGCAACCGCGACGCGGTGCTCAAGGTGCTGCGCAAGTCGCTCGACGAGGACCGCACCAAGACATACGTCGTCGAGATCTCGCCTCTGGGCCTGGTCGAGATGACGCGCCAGAACGTGACCGACGGGGTGCGCGAGATCATGACCAAGCCCTGCCCGGTCTGCGAGGGCGAGGGCGTGGTGCTCTCGGAGGAGACGGTCGCGATCGAGGTCGACCGCTGGCTGCGCGACCTCGTGGCCGAGCGCTCGAAGGCGCCGGCGTTCCTGATCCGGGTGAACCCGAAGGTCGCGGCGATCCTGGTGGGTGGCCACGGGGTCGACGGCCCAGTCCACGAGATCGAGAAGGAGACCGGCAGGCACTTCCACTTCGAGGGCACCGAGGCGCTGCCGATCGACCACTTCGAGGTCGTGCTCGAGGGCACGCCCGAGGAGGTCGAGGAGCGCGCGCTCCCGTTCCGCGTGGGCGAGGAGGTGCTGGTGCACATCGAGGAGCCGCACATGTACAACGAGGACGACGCCGTGGCGAAGCTGGACGGCTACGTCGTATCGGTGTCAGGGGCGGCGACGCTGGTGGGCGAGAAGACGCTGGTGCGGATCGACAAGGTGGGCCGCAGCGCGGCCGAGGCGTCCTTGGTGAACCCGCCGGAGGGTGTGGCCGCAAGCTCGGCTGACGGCGCGGCTGCGTCGGACTCGTCCGCGAACGGCCCGCGCAGGCGCCGGGGGCGGCGAGGGGGGCGGGGGCGGCGGAAGCCGCCGGCGCAGACGGGGACCTCTTCGTCTTAGGGCTCTAGCGCTGGTGGCCGCGGGGCCTGTCTCCGGCGGCGGCTTTCGGCGTTCAAGGCGCACAGCGCCTTGCCCGCGAAAACCGTCGCCGTCACCACCCGCGGACAGGCGCGGTTAGGCCCTCTGCCGCGTACGCCGCTTCGATTAGTGGGTCGTAGCGGCCTGCCTCCAGGTCGCCCAGCGGGTCCTTTGTGTGGCGGGCCAGCTCACTCGCGGGGAGTGAGAACGCTGCCCGCATCGCGACGAGCTTGCAGCGCTCGTCGGAGGAGGTGTCGAGGAGCGATTGGGCGGCGGTCAGCCCGCGTACCTGTCTGATCCTGCCCGGAAGGGTCGTCAGCAGGAGGATCGAGGCGGGGATTGCGAAGAACAGGAAGCCGAGCAGGTTGGCGAGCTCGTGCACCCGTTCCTCGCCCGCTTCGCCCGCGTCCGCCACGTTGCCGCCGGTGCTGGAGCCGGCGTCGCGCAGGGCGTCGCCAAACTCGCCGCCCACCACCGGCACGCCGGAGACGGCGTCGGCGGCCGCGCCGAAGCCGTCCTGTACGGCGTTGCCGGAGTCGCGCACGCCGGTGCCGAGCACGGCGAGCTTGTCCACTGTGTCGTGCACCTTCAGCGCCAGCCAGGCGAGCACGAAGAGCGCGAGCAGCGTGAGTGCGTCCCGCGCGACCGCCCGGCCGCGCTCGTTTGGTGTGTCGGGATAGATCCGCATACAGCCCGCATACCCGCCCAGCACCTCAAGCGCTCCCCCGTGGCCGCCGACCAACGAGAATGTGGACCAGGAACGACCAACCTCGCCGTCCGGGCGGCGTTCGTCCTGCGGGTGGCCGCCGTCGGCGCGTATATCTGCCTGGTGGTCGTGCTGCGCGGAGCCGACAGCGTTGGCGCGGCCGGTCTCGTCGATGTCGCAGGCTTCGCGCTCGGCGCACTCACGGCGGGCTGGTGGTCGGTCGCCGATGGAGCGGCTGCGGGACTGCTCTTTCTCGGCGACTCGAACGACTTCGGTCTCGCCCTCGCGTCGTTTCCCGCGTCGGTCGCGTGCGGCGTGCTTGGAGCGAAGATGCGGCGTCGGAGGCGGGGCGGCGGATGGCTGCCCGGATGGGTTGGGCCGGTGCCTTGCTCCTCTGCCTCGGCGCGATCGGCTTCCTCGTGTTCCTCGCGGGATACAACGACGACACAGAGCACTCGGTCGCCGTCGTGGTCGGATTCGTCGTCGCGGTCTTCGGCGGTCCCCTCGGCGTGGCCTGCTCTCCGCGGGCAGCGTCGGGTCCGTCGGCCGCGACGTCCAGTTCGAGGGCTAGGCCATGGGCCGCGAGGCTATGGCGATCCAGGTCGAGGCGGGCGCCCAGACCTGGCCGTCGTCGCGCACGTACTCGGCGAGGCCCTCGCGCAGGGCAGCGTCCACCTGAGGCAGCAGGTGGGCGGCGCGGTCGCCCTGCAGGCGCAGGATCTCGCCGGCCGGGCCGATCGACATGACGAGGTCGATCGCCTCGTCGAGGTCCGTGCCGCCCAGGATGTCGAGGTCGCAGCGGGTCAGCGAGATGTCCGTGAAGCCGGAGTGGACCAGGATGTCGGTGAGCGTGTCCGCGTTCGCCATCGAGAACGGCCCGGGGCCGCAGGTGGGCTCGTCGTACTCCTCCGGCTTCTGGACGATTCCCTCCACGATCTGCTGGGCGCGGTACAGCCAGAGGTTGTCCTCGCGCCGGCGCCAGACCACGCTCACGAGCTTGCCGCCCGGCACGAGCGACTTGCACACGTTGCGGAGCGCGGCCACCGGGCTGATGAAGAACATCGTCCCCATGCGGGAGAAGGCCATGTCGTAGGGGCCGTCGAGCGGGTCCGTCTGGACGTCAGCCGCGAAGAAGCGCGCGTTCGCGACGCCTGCCTCCTTTGTCTCCGCGGTCGCCGTCTCGATGAAGCGCACGGCGGCATCGACCCCGACGGCCTCGCCCTCCGGGCCGACGAGCGTCAGCGATCTGCTGCGTCGTGTCGCCGAGGCCGCAGCCGATGTCGAGCACGCGCTGGCCCTTCTGGGGCGGCACGAGGGCCAGAGCCGCGTCGCCGTGGGCGCCGAGCCCCGTCGTGACGACGTGGCGGAAGCGGAGCCAGCGTGTCGAAGAGAGGCCCGTCCCACGCCTGGATCGCCTCTGCGTTCTCGCCGGGTCCCCAGCGGCTGTCTGTCGTGCTCGTGTCTGTCGTGGCCATCGGACCAGGATAACCCGGCTAAGTCCGCTCTCCAAGCCCGCGCATCGCTAGGTGCGGTGGCTGTGCAGGTAGACCACCTGGTCGCCCGCGAGTAGATCGCCGGCGCGCGGGTCGTCGAAGCGAATCAGCTCCTCGTCGCGGATCAGGCCGACGACGATGCCGCGCTCGAGTCTCAGCTCGGATAGCGGCCCGGCCTCGGACTCCTCGATTCGGCGGTGCGCGATGTCGAGACCCTCGCCGACCGAGAGCAGGTCCTCGAGCACCTCCGTGACCCCCGGCTCGTGCACGGCGTGCCCGAGCAGCCGGCCCGCGGCGCCCGACGAGGTGATCACCGAGTTGGCTCCGCTCTGATGGAGCAGGTGCACGTTCTCCTCCTCGCGCACGGCGGCCACGATCGTGGCCTTCGGAGTTGAGCTCGCGTGCGGTGAGGGTGGCCAGCACGGCGGCATCGTCGCGGTCGACCGCCACGACCACCGAGCTCGCGTCGCGCACGCCGGCCTCGTTGAGCGCCTCGGTCTAGGTGGCGTTGCCGGCCACGGCCGCGAGTCCCTGGGCCGTCGCCCGCTCGCGGGCCTCGGCGCTCTCGTCGAGCACCACGATCTGCTCGCGCGGCCGCCCCTGCCGATCAGGGTCAGCACCGCACTCCGGCCCTTGGTGCCGTACCCGCAGATGATCACGTGGTCGTTCAAGTTCTTCCTCCATCTTGACAGTCGGTAGGCCTGCCGGCTGCGCTCCGCGAGGAACTCGATCGTCGTCCCGACCAGCAGGATCAGGAACACGATTCGCGCGGGGGTCACCAGCACCGTGGTGACGAGGCGCGCCGAGTCGGTGATCGGCCGGATGTCGCCGTAGCCGGTCGTCGTGATGCTGACCGTCGAGTAGTAGAAGGCGTCGAGCAGGCTCACGGAGTCGTCCTCGGGATCGATGTATCCGTCCCGCCCCATGTACGTGAGCACGGCCACGAACGTGATCAGGCCGAGCGCGATCGCCACGCGCCAGAGGATTCGGCGAACTGGCCCCGGCTCGGCACCCGGCAGCTCGACCCTGCGCCGGATTCCCCCCGTCGGTCACGGCGGACACTCTACGTACGCGCGCATGGAGAGCGGGCCCACGGGGTACTCATGGGCTCGATGTCTCGGATGGTTCTTGCGCTGATCGCTGCCGCAATGCTTGCGGTGCTGCCCGCCGCCGCCGCGGTGGCTGCGCCGCGCAAGGCGCCGAAGACCCGCAGCGTCCTCTACGTGGGCAACAACTGGGACGGCACCGCCGACGTCATCCAGCCGCGCAAGTTCAAGCGCATCGCCCGGATCAACATCATCCCGGACATCGAGGAGCGGATGAAGGAGATCCAGTCCGACCCGGAGCGCTACGGCTACTTCCTCGGGGTTCGCGAGGCGGTCGGCGAGGGTCACGACCAGTTCGTGGACGACATGTTCTCGTCCCACAACGGCCGCGTGTTGTACGTCTCGCGGCCGAGCCTCGCCGACGTCGTGGCGATCAACCTGCGCACGAAGCGCATCATCTGGCGCACGAAGGTCGACGGGAACCGCGCCGACCACATGGCGATCTCTCCGGATGGCCGGCATGTGCTGGTGTCGGCTTCCACCGCCAAGGTCATCAACGTGATCGACACCAAGACGGGCGCGATCGTGGCCAACATCCCCAGCGGGGACCAGCCGCACGAGAACAACTTCTCCCGCGACGGAAAGCTCGTGTTCCACGCCAGTATCGGGACCGTGTTCACGCCGAGCGACGATCCCGCGCTCGACTTCACGAAGGGCGAGCGCGTGTTCGAGATCATCGACGCGAGCAACTGGCAGGTCATCCGCAAGATCGACATGGGCAAGAAGCTCGACGAGTTCGGCGAGCCGGACATGAGCGCTGCGGTGCGGCCGATGGCGCTGTCGCCCGACGAGCGCTACGTCTACTTCCAGGTCTCGTTCTTCCACGGGTTCGTGGAGTACGACCTGCAGCAGGACCGCGTGCTGCGGCTGGCGCACCTCCCGCTGAGCGACGAGGCGAAGGCAAAGCGGCGCGACGAGTACCTGCTCGACTCGGCCCACCACGGCCTCGCGATGAACCCGTCCGGCACGAAGCTGTGCGCGGCCGGGACGATGTCCGACTACGCCGCGATCGTCGAGCGCCGCTCGTTCGCCTACAAGATCGCGGCCCAGGGCACGAAGCCGTACTGGGCGACGAACAGCGGCCGCGGCAGCTACTGCTTCGTCTCGTTCAGCGGCGACGACGCCGTCTCGGTGATCTCGTACCGAAAGGCGAAGGAGATCGCGCGCATCCAGGTGGGCGACCACCCCCAGCGGATGCGGATGGGCAAGGTCCGCGCCGGGCTGCTGGGCACCAAGAAGCCACGCCGCGCACGCCGCCCGCGCTGCAGGCCGGCCGCTGCGAAGTCGCCTTGGCGCTGTCCGGGCGGACGATGGATAGGAGAACGACCTGGTCGGCTGCGATCGCCTCCAAGCCGCGGGCAGTCTGGCTGTCGACGTAGATGCCACGAACGCCTCGGAAGTCAGCGTGCGACTATCGGTCGCATTCGATGCCAGCGACCTGATCGTCGCGGCACGACCTGGCATGGAACTGCCTGCGGTTCGTAACGCAGGTCCTCGAAGGACTCGCGCGAGCTCACGCGCGACATCGCGGAGCGCGATCGGCCCGCGGAAGAGCCGACGGTGTCGACGATCGCACGGAGACTGGTGTAGCTCGAAGTCCGGGGCGAGCAGGCTGGGAACGCGTTCGCCGGCGTAGGCGCGCTTCAGCCGTTCGATGTTCTCCTGCGACATCGCCTACTCCTCCAGACTCACGGCTTCGAGGGCGCTGGCTTCATCCCGGAAGAAACCGAACCAGACGGCCTTCTTCCCGCCGCCAGCGCCAAATGTGCCAGGCCGGTTGCCTCACAGGGATGCGGCTCTCGGCGGCGTGACCCCCAGCCTCGATCTGTCCCAGCGTGATGTGGCCGAGATCCCGCACCTCAACGACTTCGACCTGGTAATCGGGCCAGGCGGCGAGCAGGCTATTCCACCAGCGGCGGACCCCATCGTGGCCCTGGAACATGCCCTCCACGGCAGCGAGGCGCGGGACCGCCTCGGCGTCAGCATCGATGAGTGCCAGGAGGGCAGCGAGGTCACGTCGGTTGAACGCGTGGTAGGCCTGGCGAGCCAGCTCGACGTTCTCCTGCGACATGCCCGCCCAGTATCCCCACGAATCCGGCGATCCAGGTTGGCGTTCTGTTCGGCACAAGGCAGATTGTGTGACATGGAGCGGCGGCCGGCCGTCGATAGCCTCGATCGGGTGAGCCGCTCCCTGGTCTTCGGGTTATACGCCCTGCTCGTCATCATCTGGACCAGCACCTGGGTGGCCATCAAGATCGGCCTCGAGGACTGCCCGGCGCTGCTCGGGGCGGGGATCCGGTTTGCGGCGGCGGGCCTCCTCCTGCTCGCCGTCGCTGCGGTGCAGCGGCGGCCGCTGCGCACCGACTGGCTGCTCGCTGCCGTGCTCGCGCTGGCGCCGTTCGCGTTCGCCTATGGCCTCGTGTACTGGGGTGAGCAGTACGTCCCGTCCGGGCTCGCCGCGGTGCTGTTCGGGGTGCTGCCGCTCTACACGGCGCTGCTCGCCGGCGTGCTGCTGCCGGACGAGCCGTTGCGCTGCCCCGCTCGTGCTCGGGGTGCTGATCGGCATCGCCGGCCTCGCGCTCGCCTTCCTCGAGAGCGTGGAGCTCGGCTCCGCCGACAGGGCGGCGCTCGGCGCGGCGGCCCTCGCGCTCGCCCCGCTCGGGGCGGCGGTGGGCGGCATCGCCCAGAAGCGCCGCGCGGCGGAGCTGGACGCGGTGGTGCTGAACGGCTGGGCCATGCTGGTGGGCGGGCTCCTGCTGCTGCCGGCGTCCGCGCTCGGCGAGGACTGGGGCGACGCCGTCTGGAGCGCCGGGGCGATCGGCTCGATCGCCTACCTGGCGCTCTTCGGCTCGGCCGTGGCGTTCGTGACGCTCACCGTCGTGCTGCGCCACATCAGCGCGCAGGCCATGTCGTTCCTGGCGATGCTGCTGCCGTTCGGCGCGCTCGTGTTCGGCGCGACGCTCTACGACGAGGCGATCACGGCCCGCGCGCTCGGGGGAGCGGCGCTCGTGGCCGCCGGCCTGTTGATCGCCCAGCGCTCGCGCCGTCAGCGCGACGAGTGCGAGGACCCGCTGACCGGCGCTGCGGTCACCGCCGAGGCTTGACATCCAGACGATTCGTTTTATCGTGACTCAAATGGTTTGGGTGACGATCAAATGAAAACGAAGAAGAAGCCGTACAGCATGGAGCTGCGCGCCGCGGCCGCTGAGGCCACGCGCGAGCGGATCCTCGTCGGCGGCGGCCGATGCGTTCCTCGAGGGCTGGTACGACGACGTGACGATCGCGGCCGTCGCCAAGCGGGCGGGGGTCTCGGGACAGACCGTCATCAACCACTACGGCAGCAAGGAGGAACTAGCCACCGCTGCCTACGAGCACATGAGCAGGGAGATCATGCTCCGGCGCTCAGCGCCCGAGCCGGGCGACGTGCGCGGCGCGCTCGAAGTGCTCGTCGAGGACTACGAGATCACGGGCGACGCCGCGATCCGCATGCTCGCGCTGGAGGAGAAGGTGCCGACGCTGGCGCCGCTGCTCGCCCATGGGCGCCAGGGCCACCGCGGCTGGGTGGAGGAGATGTTCCTCGCCCCGGAGCTGGTGCCCGAACTGGTGGTGGCCACCGACGTCTACACCTGGAAGCTCCTGCGCCGTGACCAGGGGCTGACCCGCGACGAGACCCAGGCGGCGATGTTGCGAATCGTCCAAGCTCTACTCGAACGGAGGACTCGATGACCCAGCCCAAGCGCTACCTGTTCGCAATCATCGACGGCGGCGGAACCGTGCCGGCCGACACCTCGGTCATCCGCGCCATGGTCGAGCGCGGCCATGACGTGCGCGTGCTGGCCGACCGGGTGCTCGCGCCCGACATCGAGACCACCGGTGCCGAGCACGTGCCGTGGGAGCGCGCGCCGCAGCGACCCAACCTCGACCCGCAGAGCGTGATCATCCGCGACTGGGACACGAAGTCGCCCTTCGAGGCCTTCGGCCGGGCGCGCGATGGCGTGATGACGGGCCCCGCCGGGCTATTCGCCGCCGACGTGCGCGCGGAGCTGCAGCGCCGTCCCGCCGACGCCGTGGTGGCCAACTTCTTCGTGTTCGGCGCGCAGATCGCCGCCGAGGCGGAGGGCGTGCCGTTCGCGTTCCTGGTCTCCAACCTGCTCTCCTTCCCGGACTCGGGCACGCCGCCGCTCGGCCCCGGGCTGAAGCCGGCCCGAGGGCCGCTCGGACGGACGCGCGATGCGACGCTCAACCGCGTCATGAAGCGGCTGTTCGACAAGGGCCTTGACGACCTGAACGAGGCTCGGCGCGCCAACGGCCTCGGGCCCGTGGCCTCGGTGCTCGAGAACTTCGAGCGAGCCGACCGGCTCCTGCTCATGACGAGCCGCGCCTTCGAGTACGAGAGCTTCTCGCCTCCCCCGAACGTTCGCGTGGTCGGCCCGCGCCTGGACGACCCCGCCTGGGTCGGCGACTGGACGCCACCCGCCGGCGACGACCCGCTCGTGCTCGTGGGCATGAGCTCCACGTACATGGACCACGCGGATGTGCTCCAGAGCGTGACCACCGCCCTCGGCGAGCTGCCTGTGCGCGGCGTCGTGACCACGGGTCCCGCGATCCCGATCGAGACGATTCGATCGCCGGAGAACGTGACGGTCGTGGAGCGCGCGCCGCACAGCGAGGTGCTGCGGCACGCGTCCGCCGTCGTGACTCACGCGGGGCACGGCACGGTGATCAAGGCCCTCGCGGCGGGCGTGCCGGTGGTCGCGATGCCGCTCGGGCGAGACCAGCTCGACAACGCCGCCCGCGTGGTGCACCACGGTGCGGGCCTGCGGCTGAAGCCGAAGGCGAAGCCGGATGCGATCGCGAAGGCCGTCCGGCGCCTGCTCGACGAGCCGTCCTTCGCGGCCGCCGCCGAGCGCATGGCCGCTGCGATCGCGGCGGAGACCGCCGAGGACCGGGCCGCCGCGGAACTCGAGGCGCTTGCGTCGCTAGACTCGCCCGCTGGCGATGAGCTACGCGATCGTCAAAGTGGGCGGGAAGCAGTACCGAGTTGAGGAGGGTCAGTCGATCCTCGTCGACCGGATGCGCGCGGACGAGGGCGACAAGGTCGACCTCCAGCCGCTGCTGTTCGCCGACGGCGACAAGTCCGTGCTCGACAGCGGTGAGCTCGGCAGGGTGAAGATCCAGGCGGTCGTCACCGGTCACGAGCGCGGCAAGAAGATCCATGGCCTGAAGTTCAAGCCCAAGCGGGGCTACAAGCGCCGCTACGGCGCACGCTCGCACCTCACCCGGCTCGAGATCAGCTCGATCAAGGCCGGCGCACGCAAGGCTGCCGCCAAGAAGGAGGACTCGGATGGCTCATAAGAAGGGCCTTGGCTCCAGCCGCAACGGCCGCGACTCGAACGCCAAGCGCCTCGGCGTCAAGGTCTTCGCGGGCCAGGCCGTGACCGGCGGCGAGATCATCGTGCGCCAGCGCGGCACGCGCTTCCACCCGGGCGAGGGCGTAGGCATCGGCAGGGACGACACGATCTTTGCCACCCGGCCGGGCACCGTGCAGTTCGCGTCCGGCCGTCGTGGGCGCGTGATCTCGGTCGAACCGGCCGCCTCCGCCGAGTAGCGGAAGCACTCGGCTCGGCCGAGTGCGCACCGACCGTCTACGCTCCCCGCTCTGACCTACTCGATCGTCGCACGAGACACGTCGAGCGGCGAGCTCGGCGTAGCAGTCCAGTCGCACTTCTTCGGCGTTGGCTCGATCGTGAGCTGGGCCGACGCGGGCGTGGGCGCCGTGGCCACCCAGTCGGTGGTCGAGCCCGCCTACGGGCCGCGCGGCCTCGCGCTCATGCGCGACGGCAAGAGTGCCCCCGCGGCGCTCGATCAGCTGCTGCGCGACGACCCGCAGGAGGCCGCCCGCCAGGTGGCGATGATCGACCGCGGTGGGCGAGTGGCCGTGCACACCGGGGCGCGCTGCATCCCGCACGCCGGCCACGCGGTCGGTGACCAGGTGAGCGCGCAGGCGAACATCATGGAGCGGAACACCGTGCCGGCGGCGATGGTCCGCGCGTACTCCGCCGCCTCCGACGTCTCCTTTGCCGAACGCTTGCTCGCGGCCCTCGATGCGGCGCAGGGGGAGGGCGGTGACCTGCGTGGACGCCAGTCCGCCGCGCTCCTGATCGTGTCGCCGCGCGCCACCGGGAACCCCGGGGAGGACCGGCCCATGGACCTGCGTGTGGAGGATCACCCGGACCCCCTCGGCGAGCTGCGCCGCCTGCTGAGCCTGCGGCGCGCCTACCAGCGCGCGGACGTGGGCGACCAGCTCGCGGCTGCCGGCGACGTGGAGGGCTCGCTCGCCGAGTACGAGGCCGCGCACCGGTCGCAACCCGACAACCTCGAGCTCGCCTTCTGGCACGGGGTGGCGCTGGCGGCCAGCGGCCGCGAGGACGAGGCGGCACAGATCCTGCGCCGCGCCTTCGGGGCGCACGCCGGCTGGATCGAGCTGCTCAAGCGGCTTCCGGCTGCCGGGCTCTTTCCGGACGACGGCGAGTTGATCGCGCGGCTGATCGGCACGAGGGCTGTGTCTGAGCCCCAGTCCGCGCCGCCACCGGCCGCCCTCTAGCGCGTGTTCCACGACCGCGCGCGCATCTACGTGCGAGGCGGCGACGGCGGAAACGGCGTGGTCTCCTTCAGACGCGAGGCTCACGTGCCGAAGGGCGGCCCCGATGGAGGCGACGGCGGCCGCGGCGGGGACGTGGTGATCGTGGCGGACCAGTCGCTACGGGACCTGTCGGGCTTCCGGCGCGGCGCGCACTTCCGAGCCAAGCGGGGTGGACACGGCCAGGGCGCGAACAAGCACGGCGCGACGCCCGAGCTGCTCGAGGTGCGCGTGCCCCCGGGCACGGTGCTGGAGGATCCCGCCACCGGCGACCGCTGGGACCTCGTGACGCCCGGGCAGAGCGCGGTGGTGGCCCGCGGGGGAGGGGGTGGGCGCGGCAACAAGCAGTTCGCCACGGCCACGCGCCAGAGTCCGCGCTTCGCCGAGCGCGGACTCCCGGGCGAGGAGCGCACGCTCGAGCTTCAGCTGCGGCTGATGGCGGACGCAGGCCTCGTGGGACTCCCGAACGCGGGCAAGTCGTCCCTGCTCGCCAGGATCACGCGTGCGCAGCCGAAGGTGGCCGACTATCCCTTCACGACGATCGAGCCGGTGCTCGGCACGCTCGAGCGGGACGACCGCCAGCTCGTGGTGGCCGACATCCCCGGGCTGATCGAGGGGGCGAGCGCGGGCGCCGGGCTGGGCCACGAGTTCCTGGCGCATGTGGAGCGCTGCCGGCTGCTCGTGCATGTGCTCGACCTCCAGCCGCTCGACGGGTCCGATCCGGGGGAGAACTTCGAGACCGTGGAGGCGGAGCTTCGCGAGCACGGCCACGGTCTCGCCGAGCTCCCGCGCATGCTCGCGCTGTCCAAGGCCGACCTGGTGCCTCCCGACCACGCGCGCGAGGCCGTCGAGCTGTGGACGCGTCGCCTGAACGTGGAAGTGATCGCCACCTCGGCCGCCACGGGCGAGGGCCTCGACGAGCTGGCCGGCGCCATCTTCCAGCACGTGCCGCCGGAGCGACCGGAGGAGGCGCCGGCCGAGGCGCCCGCCACCCACCGCGTCTACCGGCCGGGCCGCGGCGACGCCTTCCGGGTCGAGCGCACCGGCCCGGGTGCGTTCCGCGTGGAGGGGGAGCGCGTGGAGCGGCTGGTGGCCCGCCACGACGTGGACAACGAGGAGGCGCTCCGGTACGTCGAGGAGCGCCTGCGCGCGCTGGGCGTGATCAAGGCGCTCGAGTCGGCCGGCTTCGAGGCGGGCGACGACGTGGAGATTCGCGGGATCGTGTTCGAGCTGGACCCCGGCTGATACAAGTCCTGTCGTGCGCCGCATCGCCCTCATCTGCCTGCTCGTGGCCGTGTCCGGCTGCGGCGGTGACGACAAGGAGGACGCCGAGCAGACCGTGCGCGACTTCGTGGAAGCCACGCGTGAGCGCGACGCCGACAAGTTCTGCGACGAGCTCGTGACCCAGGAGTTCCTCGAGCAGTCGATCGGGGCGACGGGCGACAAGGCGCAGGAGTCCTGCAAGCGCGAGTTCAAGTCCCTGAGCGACCTGCGCGTAAACCTGGTGCGGATCGAGAAGACCGTGGTGGACGGAGACAGCGCCACGGTCACCGCGACGATCAACAGCCAGGGCCAGCGCATCAAGCAGAAGCTGCGCCTGAAGAAGGAAGACGGCGACTGGAAGCTGGCCGGCTCGGCGGAGTAGATGGCCACGGTGGTCGTCAAGCTGGGCTCGAGCATCGTCGCGGACGACGCCGGCGAGCTGCGCACGGACGTGTTGGCGGCGCTCTGCGACGAGGTGGCGGAGCGCCACGGCGCCGGCGACGACGTGGTGCTGGTGACCTCCGGCGCGATCGCGCGCGGGATGCGCCTGATGGAGCTGCCGATGCGCCCGAGCTCGATGGAGGAGCTCCAGGCCGCCTCGGCGGTGGGGCAGGGGAAGCTCTACCGCTCGTACGACGAGCTGCTCCAGCAGCGCGGCGTGCCCTCCGCCCAGGTGCTGCTCACGTTCTTCGACATGTCGGCCCGCACGCACTACCTGAATGCGCGCCACACGCTCCAGACGCTGCTGCGCTGGCGGGTGCTGCCGGTGATCAACGAGAACGACACGACCACCACCGACGAGATCTCGTTCGGCGACAACGACTTCCTCGCCGCGCAGGTGGCGATCCTGATCGGGGCCGACCGGCTCGTGCTGCTCACCGACACCGGCGGCCTCTACAGCGCGGATCCCCGCAACGACCCGGGCGCCCGGCTCGTCGACGAGGTGAGCTCGGTCGAGGAGCTCGAGGACTACGAGATCGGGCTGTCGAGCTCGCCGCTCGGATCGGGTGGGATGCGCTCGAAGGTGGTGGCCGCGGAGATGGCAACGGCCGCCGGGATACCGGTCACGATCACGAGCGGAGTGGACCGCGAGGCGATGGCGGCGGCTCTGGCCGGGGCGCCGAGCGGCACCCTCTTCCACCCGCAGGAGGGCCGCGTCTCCAGCTTCAAGCTGTGGCTCAAGTACGCGAAGCCCACGCAGGGCCGCCTAGTGGTCGACGAGGGTGCCGAGCACGCCCTGCGCGAGCGCGGCACGAGCCTGCTCCCGGTGGGCGTGGTGGAGGTGGAGGGCGAGTTCGAGGCGGGCGACGCGGTGGAGGTCCGCTGCGACGGGCGCGCGGTGGGCAAGGGCATCGTGAACTACTCGGCCGCCGAGCTTCGGCGGATCAAGGGCCTGAAGACGGACGCAGTGCGGGAGGTGCTCCCTCGGGCCACCGAGGAGGCCGTGCACCGCGACTACTTCGTCCTCGAGTGACGCCTGGCCGCGCGCGGTGGGCTCGGTGGCACTCTCCGTACGACCGCGACATCGTTCGGCTCGCCCTGCCCGCGCTCGGCGCGCTCGCTGCCGAGCCGCTCTACCTGCTGGTGGACACCGCGATGGTCGGCCACCTCGGCACCGACGAGCTCGCCGCCGTGGCGATCGCGGCGACGCTCCTCGCGGGCACGTTCACCCTCTTCAACTTCCTCACCTACGGCACCACGGCGCAGGTAGCGCGCTTCCACGGAGCGGGCGAGGAGGTGGCGGCCGGACGGCTCGCGGCCCAGGCGCTGTGGCTGTCGGCGGGGATCGGGCTCGTACTGGCCGCGTTGCTCGCGGGCCTCGCCGTGCCGCTGGTGGGCCTCATGGGCGGCGACGGTCGCGTCGGCGATCTCGCGGTCCTCTACCTGCGCATCGGCTCGCTGGGGCTCCCCTCCGCCCTGATCGCGCTCGCCGGGCAGGGCTACCTGCGCGGCGTGTCGGACATGCGCAGCCCGCTGGTGATCGTGGTCGTGGCGAACGCGGTGAACGTCGTGCTGAACGTGGTGTTCATCTACGGGTTCGGGTGGGGGCTGGCCGGCTCCGCCTGGGCCACGGTCGTGGCGCAGAGCGGAATGGGCGCGGCGTTCGTGCGCGCGCTGCTCGCGGCGCCGGCCGACTCACGGCGCCCGTCGCTCGCCCGGATGCGCCCGCTGGCGCGGATCGGCGGCGAAATCTTCGTGCGCACGGCCGCGCTGTATGCCTCGTTCCTGGTCGCGAGCGCGGTGCTCGCCCGGGTGGGCAAGGACTCGCTTGCGGCGCACCAGATCGCATTCCAGCTGTTCGTGTTCCTGGCGCTGGTGCTGGACGCGATCGCCATCGCAGGGCAGGTGATCGTGGGCCGCACGCTCGGCGCGGGCGACGCCGAGGCCGCGCACAGCGCCGCGCGGCGGATGATCGAGTGGGCGGTGGCGGCCGGCGCCGTGTTCGGGCTCGTGATGCTGGCGCTGATCGACGTGCTCCCGCGCGTGTTCACGAGCGACGCCGCCGTGATCGACCGCGCCCAGGAGATCTGGCCGCTGTTCGCGCTCATGATGCCCGTCAACGGCGCGGTCTTCGCCCTGGACGGGATCCTGATCGGCGCCGGCGACACTCGCTTCCTGATGTTCGGAATGATCGCGGCGGCGCTCGGCGTGTTCGTGCCGGTGGCGCTCCTGTCGCTCGCCTTCGACTGGGGGATCGTGGGCGTCTGGGCGGGCCTCGCCGGGCTGATCGCCGTGCGCCTCGTGACCTGTGGCTGGCGCTTCTCTAGCCGGCGCTGGGCACTGGTTGGCGCGCCTCGGCGTTGAGCGCCGTAACCGGTTCGCCGCAGCGGACGCAGAGCAGGCGCTCGTCGATCTCGCCGCCGCAGTCCCTGTGGACTACCGTCAGGGGCGGGCCGTTCTCGTCGGGCGCGTGGCGGTCGCCCCACTTCATCAGCGAGACGAGCACGGGGAAGAGGTCGACCCCCTTGGACGTGAGCCGGTACTCGAAGCGCTGCGGGCGCTCCTGGTACTCGCGCTTCTCCAGGATCCCGTCGTCGACGAGCCGTGACAGGCGGTCCGTGAGCACGTTGCGCGCGATGCCGAGGCGCTGCTGGAACTCGTCGAAGCGGCGCACGCCCACGAAAGCGTCGCGGATCACGAGCATGGTCCAGCGATCGCCGATCGCCTCGAGGGCGCGGGCAACCGAGCACACCTGGTTGTCATAGGTACGCGGAAGCACTCGCTGGCATGGTACGCGAGGCTAGGTACCCTCTGAGCATGGCCACGACCGCACAGCCGGTAGCCGAGGTCTGCGCGCAGGCGAAGCGAGCGGCGCGCGAGCTCGCCCTGCTCGACACCGCCACGAAGAACGTGGCGCTCAGGGCAATGGCCGACGCGATCGAGCAGCGCGCGCACGAGATCCTCGAGGCGAACGGGCGCGACATGGAGGCGGGCGACGAAGCCGGCCTGCACTCGGGGCTGCTCGACCGGCTGATGCTCAACGAGGAGCGGCTGGCGGGCATCGCGGGGGACGTGCGCGCGATCGCGGCGCTGCCCGATCCCGTGGGCTCGACCATCGAGGGCCACCGGCTCGAGAACGGCCTCGACGTCCGGCGCGTGCGGGTGCCGCTCGGCGTGGTGGCGGTTGTGTACGAGGCGCGGCCGAACGTGACGGTCGACTGCTCGGCCCTCTGCCTGAAGTCCGGGAACGCGATCGTGCTGCGCGGGTCGTCCACCGCGGCGCACTCGAACGCGGTGCTCGCCCAGGTCGCGGCTGGCGCGGTCCAATGGGCCGGCATCCCCGACGGCGCGATCTCCATCGTGAGTGGTGGCGACCGTGACGAGCTGCGCCAGCTCGCGACCCAGGACGGCGTGGTGGACCTGATCATTCCGCGCGGGGGAGAGGGGCTCAAGAATGCGCTGAAGGAGCACGCCACGGTTCCGGTTCTGTACGCGTCGGCAGGTGTGTGCCACGTGCTCGTGGACGCCTCGGCCGACCTCGACGACGCCGTGGCGATCGCGGTGAACGCAAAGGTGCAGAAGCCCTCGGTCTGCAACGCGATCGAGACGCTCCTGGTGCACTCCGACGCCGCCCCGGGGTTCCTGCCCCGTGCGCTCAAGGAGCTGCGCGAGTCGGGTGTGGAGCTGCGCGTGGACAGTCGCACGCGGGCGCTTGCGGGCAGCATCGGCGGCTCGCTCGCGGAGGCCACCGAGGAGGACTGGTCGACCGAGTACCACGCGCTGATCCTGTCCGTGAAGGTGATCGACACCCTCGAGGAGGGCATCGAGCACATCAACCGCTACGGAACCGGCCACTCCGAGGCCATCGTCACCGGCTCGGCCGGCTCGGCCCAGGCGTTCAGCTCGGGCGTGGACGCGGCGGCCGTGTACGTGAACGCCTCCACCCGCTTCACGGACGGGGCCGTGTTCGGGATGGGGGCCGAGATCGGCAACTCGACTCAGAAGCTGCACGCGCGCGGGCCGATCGGGCTGCGCGAGCTCACGACCTACAAGTTCGTGATCGAAGGCTCCGGCCAGGTTCGCGAGTAGCCGGTTTGCGCCTAGGCATCCTGGGAGGAGCATTCAACCCGCCGCACCTCGGCCATCTGGTTTGTGCGCAGGAGGCGTTGGTGCAGCTCGAGCTGGAGAAGGTCGTGTTCGTGCCCGTCGGCGAGGCACCGCACCGCGAGCTGGAGGACGATCCCGGGCCGGAGGCGCGGCTCGAGATGGTCGAGCTGGCGATAGCCGGCGACGACCGCTTCACGACCTCGCGGATCGAGATCGAGCGCGAGGGGCCGTCGTACACCTCGGACACGCTGGAGCAGCTGCTCGAGCAGGCACCGGACGACGAGCTGTTCCTGATCCTGGGCGGGGACCAGGCGGCGGCGCTGCCCACCTGGCACGAGCCCGAGAAGGTGCTCGAGCGGGCGAGCGTGGCCGTGTTCGAGCGGATGAGCTGGGGCCGCAACGCGATCGTGATCAAGATCGGCCGCATGCGGGGCGTGGAGCGCGTGCGCTACCTCGACATGCCGCTGATCCAGGTCTCCTCGTCGGCGATCCGCCGCCGCGTGAGTGAGGGCGTGCCGATCCGGTTCCTGGTTCCCGACACGGTGGTCGACTACATCGCGACGAACAAGCTGTACGGCGGAAAGGGAAGCCGCAAGGAGGCGCTGGCCAAATGAGCGCGGCGGACCTGACCCAGGACTCCGTGGCGCTGGCGGAGCGGATCGCGGCGATCGCCTCCGACAAGAAGGCGATCGACATCCGCGTGATCGACCTGCGCGGGATCGTCTCCTACACAGACTTCTTCGTGATCGCCTCCGGAAACACGGAGCGCCAGGCAAAGGCGATCCACGACGGGATCTACGAGGAGCTGAAGCACGACGGCGACAAGCGCCTGCTCCCGCGCCGCACCGAGGGCGACCGCGAGGCCCGCTGGATCCTGCTCGACTACTGGGACGTGGTCGTCCACATCTTCACGCCGGAAGCCCGCGAGTACTACCGCCTCGAGAACCTCTGGGGCGAAGCACCAGCGCGCTCAGTCGGCTGACCTCCTTCTGTCCGGTCGTCGTGCGAACATACGTTCGTGCTGTCGACGAACCACAAGGGTGGAATCGCCGAGACCGCGATAGCCGCAGCCGCAACCGCACTCGACGTCCCTGTCTTGCGCCCCATCGTCGAGCACGCCCGCTACGACCTGGCGTTCGAGATCGGTAAGGACATCCTGCGTGTCCAGTGCAAGTGGGGTGGGCTCGACCGCGACGGGGCGATCGTGAAGGTTTCCCTCCAGTCCAACTACCTCACCCCGGCGGGCTACGTGCGGAATTCCTACGCGCCCGAGGAGATCGACCTCGTCGCGGTGTACTGCGGAGACTTGGACCGGTGCTACCTTCTTCCGAGTTCGTTGGCCTGCGGGCGGACATCGGTCTTTCTCAGGCTTACGCCGCCTAAGAACGGCCAGCGTGCTTGCATTAACCTTGCTTCTGATTTCGAGTTCGATGGGGCTATAGCTCAGCTGGAAGAGCGCTGGCGTGGCACGCCAGAGGCCGCCGGTTCGAGTCCGGCTAGCTCCACCTCCTCATCCGACCCGCCGGAGGTCCTCCATGTCGGCTGTCACGAGTTCCGCAACCACTTCGGGTACTACCTCGAACGCGCCGCCGACGGCCACGAGATCCTCATCAGCCGACGCGGCCGGCCCTACGCCCGCATGATTCCCGTCGCTCCACGGCTGCTAGCCGCTGTATAACCCGACCCAAGCGGACGAACGTCCAGTCAAGTGGGGCGCCGTCTGGCCCGACAAGTGACGTGTGCGGGTGCGCGCTACACGTGGGCTGCTGCTGCTGTCGCTCGTCGCGGCGTGCTCTGCCACGGCCGTTTCGGCGGCGAGCGCCCACAATCCGAGCGTCACCGAGTTTCAGACCGGCCTCACCGCGAACAACGGCACCTGGGACCTGGTCTCGGGCGGCGACGGCAAAATGTGGTTCACCGAGGACAGCCTCAGCGCGTTCGGACCGCTGAGCCCCGGCGACGGGTTCATCAGCGAGTTCACCGGCCTCCTCACCGTCGCGGGCAACCCGAAGGGCATCACGAAGGGACCCGACGGGAACCTCTGGATCGCCGAGTCGGGCGGCGACGGCGCCATCGCGCGGGTCACCCCGGCCGGCGCCGTGACCGAGTTCAACACCGGGCTCACGCCGAGCGATCCCGTGGGACATCACCGCCGGACCGGACGGGAACCTCTGGTTCGTCAGCCAGTCGCCGGCCTTCATCGGCCGCATCACGCCCGACGGAACGATCACCGAGTTCAGCGCGGGTCTCACGCCCAACAGCCAGCCGAGCGCCATCGCCGCCGGACCCGACGGGAACCTCTGGTTCACCGAGTCCGCCGCTCCGGGCCGCATCGGCCGCATCACACCGGCCGGCGTGATCACCGAGAACAGCATCGGCCTCACGCCGAACATGGCCCCCACCGACATCGTTGCGGGTCCCGACGGCAACCTCTGGTTCACGCTGAACGGCGATCCGGGCGCGATCGGCCGGATCACGCCGGAGGGCGTCTTCACCGAGTTCACCGACGGCCTCACCGCCAACTCGCGCCCGACCGGGCATCGCCGAGGGCACCGACGGCGCGCTCTGGTTCACCGAGGCCGCCAGCCCCGGCCGCATCGGCCGCATCACCACGCGCGGCGACATCAGCGAGTACAGCGAGGGGCTCACTGCGGATCGCTCGCCCTGGTTCATCACGCCGGGCCCCGACGGGAACATGTGGTTCACCGAGAACGCCAACCCGGGGGTGCTCGCGCGCATCAGCCTGCCGCCGTTGGTCAGGAGCCGCGACGTTCAGTACCTGAGCGACAACTCGGCCCAGCTCCCCGCCAAGATCCGGCCGAACGCGCAGGCCACCGAGTTCCACTTCGAGTACGGGCGCAACGAGAACAGGACGAAGAAGAGCGCGTACGCGTCAGCGGGCGCCGGCTGGGATCACGTCGAGGTCGATGACCCGCGTGGCCAATCTGCAGCCGTCGACGACCTACCACTACCGCGTCGTTGCGACGAACGACTCCGGCACCAGCACCGGCCCCAGCCGCGAGTTCACCACCGAACCCCTTGACGCCGACCCCGAGTTCGCTCGGAAGGTCGTGGCGGACCCCACGGGCCGCGTGCGCTTCAAGCTCCCCGGCGGGCGCTGGCGGCCGCTGCCCGACCTGGGGCGCCGAGCTGCCCGTCGGCGTGGCCTTCGACACGCGCCGCGGAAGCATCAAGCTCACGAGCATCGGCCGCCGCGCCAAGATCCAGACCGGCAACTTCTGGGGCGGCGTGGTCAAGGTCCGCCAGCCGCGCAGCGGGCTCGGTCGCGTGGATCTCTACCTTCGCGGCGGCAGCTTCTCCCGCTGCGGCCGTTCCGCGCGCGCAGGGGCCGTGGCCGGCGCCTCGGCAGTGCGCCGCGTTCGCCGCCTCTGGGGCCGCGACAACGGCGGGCGCTTCCGCACCCACGGCCGGCACAGCCACGCCACCGTGCGCGGCACCCGCTGGCTCACCGAGGATCGCTGCTCGGGCACCTTCACGCGCGTCACGAACGGCGCGGTCGTGGTCCGTGACCTGACGCGACGACGCAGGGTCGTCGTGCGCGCCGGCCACTCATACCTCGCGCCGAGAGGCCCGCACTCAGTGCGCAGGCGCCGCTAGGAAAAACCGCCGTGTCGGCCGCCCCCGAGACAGTCAGCGGATCTCGTCGCCTCCTCGCCCTGGGCGTGGTCGCGCTCGCAGCCTTCGGCATCGCGCTCGCGGCGCGCGAGTCCGGCGCCCTCGCACCGCTGGAGCGCGAGGCCCTCAAGGCGCGCTTCGACGTGCGCGGCGCCGAGCCCGTCAAGGGCATGCTCGTGGTCGGAATCGACGCCAAGAGCTTCGGCGAGCTTCAACAGAGGTGGCCGTTCCCGCGCTCCCTCCACGGCCAAGTCGTGCGCCGGCTTCACGCCGCGGGCGCGCGCGAGATCGTCTACGACGTCCAGTTCACCGAGCAGACCCAGCCGCGCCAGGATCTCGCCCTCTTCGACGCGATCGACGAGGCTGGCGGCGCCGTACTTGCCACAAGCGAGAGCAGGCCGGACGGCAGCACGAACGTCCTGGGTGGCGACGACAACCTGCGCAGCATCGGTGCACGCGCCGCCGCGTCCGACCTCCGCAACGACACGAGCGGCGCGATCGCCAGCTTCCCGCGTGCGGCGGGCAAGCTCGACAGCCTCGCCGTGGTCACCACGGAGCGGCTCCAGGGTCATCCGCCGGATTCGGCCGGCTTCCGCGACGGCAAGGCGTGGATCGATTTCCGCGGCCCGCCCGGAACGATCCCGACGGTCTCGTTCGCGGACGTCGTCAACGAGCGCGTCCCGGCAGACATGATCCGCGACAACATCGTGGTCGTGGGCGCCACGGCGCCGACTCTGCGCGACGTGCACTCCACGCCGGTGGGCGGTGAGGAGCTGATGCCGGGCGCCGAGGTTCAGGCGAATGCGATCTGGACCGCGCTGCACGGCCTGCCGCTGCGCTCGGCGCCCGTGGGAGTGGACCTCCTGCTGCTCGCCCTGATGGCGATGCTCGCCCCGCTCACGCGCTGGCGCCTCCCGCTGGGCGCCGTGGGCGCCGTGACGGTCGTGGCCGGTGCCGCGTTCCTCGCCGGCTGCCCAGTTCCTGTTCGAGAGCGGCAGCATCGTTGACGTGGCCGCCCCGCTCGTGGCGCTCCTGACAGGCGCGTTCGGGGCGATCGCCTGGAGCGAGCTCGCGGAGCGCCGGGTTCGCCATCGCGTCAGTCGCGACAACGAGCTGCTCGAGCAGCGCGTGCGCGAGCGCACCGCCGACCTTGCCGAGGCGGAGCGCGAGATCGCCCACCGGCTCGGCGTGGCCGTGGAATGGCGCGACGCCGAGACCGGCGTGCACATCGAGCGCATGGGCCGGCTGTGCGAGCGACTTGCGCGCGAGGTCGGCATGAATGTCGTCGAGGCGGATCTGCTGCGGCACGCCAGCGCGCTGCACGATGTCGGCAAGGTGGGCATCAGCGACGACATCCTGCTGAAGCCCGGCAAGCTCGATCCCGCCGAGTGGGCGACCATGAAGACGCACACGACCATCGGCGCGAGCATCCTGTCCGGCTCGCGCTCGGAGCTGGTCAAGCTCGCCGAGGGGATCGCGCTGAGCCACCACGAGCGCTGGGACGGCAGCGGCTACCCGCAGGGCCTCCAGGGCGAGCAGATCCCTCTCGCCGCACGCATCTGCGCGGTCTGCGACGTCTTCGACGCACTGCTCTCGCCGCGTCCCTACAAGGACGCCTGGCCGCTCGGCGACGTGATCAAGGAGCTCGCGAGCCTGCGCGGCACGCACCTGGATCCCGCGCTGGTCGACGTGTTCCTACCGCTCGCCGCGGATCTCCACGCCGAGTGCTTCGGCGAGGACGAGGCCGCGCCACGCGGCGCGGCCGCCGCCTAGTCCCCGACGTTGAACTGAATCGTGTTGGACTCCGACGCGGCGTGGTCGGCGTCGCCGTCGTAGAAGGCCTTCGCGGTCCAGCCGGTCGGGGCGTGGTACTGGAAGTCCACATCGTCATGCCACTCGCCGTTGGCATCGATCGTCACCGTGTGCTCGATCACGCCGTTCGGGTTCTGCGGATCATCAGGCGTATAGACCACGCGGATGCTGGCGCCCGACAAGCGTTGGCGTGAGCTTGCCATCGAACGGGTTCGATTCGTTCGATTGAGCGGGCTGATAGGTCGGCTGGGTGAACGTCAGCGACGTCTGCTCCCGCGGCGACTGGTTCTCCACCGGCTCGGATTCCGGGAACGCACCGTCCTGCTGGAGCGACAGCGACAGGTTGCGCGGGCGGCACGTTCACGTCCGGCACGATGTTCACGGTGCCGTCGCCGCCCACGATCCCGCGCCCGACGGCCTCGGCCCCGCGGAACACGGTGATGAGTGAGCCGATCGCGAGCGGCTCGCCCGCGAACTCGAAGCGGATGTAGAAGGGCGGGTCGCCGGGCTCCGGGAACGGCTTGATCTCGCGGTAGTCGCGGATCACTCCCTTGAAGCGGCTGGGGTCGAAGCGCACCGGCGGGTTCGCCCACATCTGCATCGTCGGGTCGCCGAGCAGGTGGTAGAGGTAGTGCTCGACGTAGGTGTCGCCCGCGCCGTGCCACTCGAAGCCCTCCTGCGTGGCCATGTACTGCTTGCCGCGGATCAGGACGTCGCCGAGGCGGCGCGTCTCGGGGCCGCCGTAGTCCGCCACCGCGCTCGGGAACAGCGCGTCGAAGAATCCGAGTGCCATGTGGTTGTTCGGGAAGCTCGGGGACACCCGCGTGTCGCCGAAGCCGGCGATCGCGCCGCCGTCCGGCCGCAGCACCTGGAGCTCCACGAAGCTCGGGTGCGCGGGGTCGTCGAACGCCGCGCTCGAGCAGTTGATCCCGAACACCACCGGCTGCTGCGTGCCGTTCGTGAAGAGGGGCACGTGCCCGCTGTGGAGCGTGGGCTCCGCCAACCCGTCGGGCCAGCCGTGGTCGCGGTGCAGGATCACGAAGCGGCCCGTCGTTGTAGGTGTTGAAGAAGTCGGTGGTGTTCGCGTCCCAGTCGAACGCCGGCCGCCGCAGGTGGTCCGGGATCGGCGTCCCGTTCCAGTAGTTCAGCGGGATGACGTCCTCGTCGTCCGTCGTGTAGAGGCGGTCGACCGTGTAGCCGTCGGCGGCGATGGCGTTGCGGATCCGCTCGGCCGTGATCGTGAACCCGCGCGTATCGGTGTTGGCCGGGTAGTTGATCTCCCAGTGGCCGGTGACAGGCGGGTTGTTGCCGTCGCAGTTCGGCGTGCCACTGGCGCCCTCGTTGAGCACGCAGATCAGCGGCGGCTGGAAGTACGACGTGACCGCCGCGTGGTCGAAGAAGTCGTCGCCGGGTGGAGCCGGACTGGACGTGATGTAGGTCTGCAGCTTCGTGACGAGCGCGTTCGCGGCGTCCAGGTCTCGGGGCGGGGAGTCGCCCGAGCTGGACGTCGGCGAACAGGTCCGTGCCGATCCCGTTCGTCGAGTAGTCGAGGTCGGATGCGATGTTGCAGTCCACCGGGTTGCCGCCGGGCGAGCACGGCACGAGGAACGTGGGCACGTGTGCCGTGTTGCCGAACAGGATCACGTACGACGGCCGGATGAGGCACGCGCCGTTGAGGCGGCTGCGGATGTAGCGTCTGGATCTGCGTGGGCGTGGTCCCGATCTGACCCGGCCCTGCGCCCACCTCGACCACGCGGGTGACGTAGCCCTGCGCGGTGCGCTGGGCCTGAAGAGTGTTCGCCGCCGGCCGCAGCTCGGCCGACGTGACGATCAGGAGCTCCTCGCCGCAGAAGGTCGGGCGGACGATGTCCAGCCTGTCCCGCACGGTTCGGAAGTTCGCGAGCGTCGCGTAGTCGTCGATGAACGCGTTGTTCCAGGGGCTCAGCAGGTCCGAGCTGGCCGAACGTGCCCTTGTTGTCGCCGCCGAAGTTGACCGTCACGTCGATGGACGTGAACACCTTCAGCTTGTTCGCTGTTCGGGCTGGTACTGGCCGCCGGCCGCGCTGACCGCCCCGGTCGCGATGTCACGCATCGCGCCCAGCGCACCGCCGTCCACCGGTGAGGACGGGAACTTCGCGCTTCGAGTCGTAGGCCCTGCGGTTGATCTCGAACGGCGGCTCGAGGAACGTGTCGATCGGCGGCTTCGAGCGTCGGCGGCCGCTGGTCCACGGGCTGCTCCTGGAGCGGATACAGCTCGACGCCCGGGATCGTGTAGCTCTTGACGTTGCTCACGTCGATGTCGACGTTCGCGCCCTCCGGGATGGCGAAGAAGGTGCTCTTCATCGGGCAGGCCGGGCTTGCCGACGTCGCCGGAGACGTCCATGCCCTCCATGGCCATCTCGAGGAAGTCCCTGCCGCCCACCTGATGTGAGACGAACTGCGGCGGCGGCATCTGGATCCGCATCCTGAGCCGCTTCTCGCTGCTGGAGAGGACGTTGGCCTTCGCCTCGGTCACCGGGTTGCGCCTGCCGCCGCAGCGCCTCGCCTTCGGGCTCTGGAGCAGCGCCGCGTTCAGCGTCACCACGCGAGCCGCTGAGGACGCCACGCGGCGAGCCCGCGGTGGGCCTGCGAACGCGGGTGCGCTTCCTGCGCACCTGCACGCGCTTCAGCTGCCGGTTGAACCTCCGCAGCGTCCTGATCGACGCGCACGGCCGCCTGCGCGCCTGCCTGCGGGCCTTCTTGGCGGTCCGCAGCAGCGCCGCTCGGTTGCGCTTGCTGACCGCGCTCTTGGGTGTCTTGCGTGGTGTCGCGGATCAGGAGGCTGAATCCGCGGGTCACCTGCTTGTTCGCCGACGGCGCCTTCTTGGCCGCCGCCGGGGTTGCCCCGCCGAGTGGAACGAGCAGGAGCAGCGACGCGGCCCCGTCAGGATGATCCGTCGCATGCTCATGCTCAGGCTCTTCGTCAGGAAGCCGGGGCGCAGAACACCCAGACCGCAGGCAGGATGTCGCCGCCCGGCGGCGGATCCGGGAAAGCGCCACCCGGCGCGCGTCAGCGGGTTGAGGACGGTGACTCGCCAGCCGGTCGAACGTCCCGCCGTCGACCGGGCGGCTCCGTGATGTCCGTACTGATCACCGGCCGCGACGATGTGACGATCGTGTACTCCGAGTCGGTGGCGTCGCCTCTGCCGCCGACGCCGCCGATTGCCTGCTGCCCAGCGGGACACGTCACGCGTGTACGACGCGCTGCTGTTGTTGGCGAGCGCCACCGCTGCGACCTCGGTCTGCGCCGTGATGCTCGGGAAGTTGAGCGAGGCCCGCCTGAACGGTCGGTCGCGCCGAGCGACCCGTCCGCCACGTCGGCTCGTTCCGACCGAGCTGTCCGCGATGTCGCCGCTGGCCACGGCGTTGGAGCGGATCTCCGACGCGCCTACCGCGTTGCGATTGATCTCAGGAGCCCTGACGCCGTTCCTCTTGATCTGCTTGGCGCCGACGCTGTTCTTCGGCAAAGCCACGGCCGCGTACGTCGTCCCACCAAGGGCAACGAACAGCGCCATGAGCGAAACCAGGTTCGCGAAAGACATATGACTGCGAATCCACTGCATTTCTCCACGCTCCTAATGGGCGTTTGCGGTTGTCGCGAGTACCAACGGCCGAGGGCCAGCCGGATTACGGCCCACCCTCTCATCGGTTTACCGACGCCGCAACTGCCTAGAGCTCGAACCAGATGAAGAAGCGGGCGTTCTGGGCGGCCTCGCTGCTGCCGTCCACGATCCGTACGCGCGCGTCGTTGTGCGTCGCCGGGCAATCGCCTAGATCCTCACCACGGTCGATAGCCACGCTCGCGATCAGGTTGCGGTTCGCCACGGCGGCATCGGCGTTGTCCAGCGACACGACTCGCGCTCGCCGGCCGCGACGGCAGGTTGAAGCAGGTGGTGCCGGTAGCAGCCCCTGCCTCGCCCGCAACCACGTCGGCCTGCACGATTCCCTTGTTCTGGGGGGCGGCCCGCATCGTTCGGCTCGAGCGTGCCTTAAGGTCGCGTCGACCCGTCGAACCCGACGCGGGCGAACGCGTCCAGCGCGACGGCGTCCTCGCCCGGGACGCCCTGGATCCCCTGGGTCACCCTTATCTCCCTTGGCTCCGGCCGGGAGCTGCCCGGCCCTGAAGTCCTCCGCCAGCAGGCGGCCGTTGCGAACCTCGGACGTGCCGACCGCACGCGACTTGATCTCGGACGCCCCCACGGCGTTCGTGGCGATCTGCTTCGCCTTGACGCTGTTCTTGGGCAGCACGACGGCGGCGTAGGTCGTGCCGCCGAGGGCGACGAACAGCGCGATCATTGCGATCACGTGCGCTGACGAGAGATGAGTCCGGATCCACTGCATCTATGTACGCCTCCTATGGGCGTAGCGGTTGTCGCGAGTACCAACGGCCGAGGGCCAGCCGGATTACGGCTGACCCTCTCATCGGTTTGCCGGAACCGCAAGCCGCCTACGGCGTGACTCGGGCGCAAAGGATGAACGCCCGGATCTCGGCCGCGCCCGTGCCGCCGGCCGGGTTGCGGTAGACGGCGCGCCATTCGTTCGACGTGTCGCCGTCGTTCGGAATGACCGCTCCGTTCCCGGGCCGCGACACCAATTGCTTGATGTCGTCGGACCCGGTCTGATCGACCGAGCTCCCGCCGCCGACGCCCACGGTGCCCGCGGGGCAGGCCGCCTCCACCGCCTGCGTGGTGTTGTCGGCCAGTGCGACGTCGGTGCGCTGAACCGTGACCTCGAGCGACTTCGCGAGCAGCCCCGCCACGAGGTCCGCCTCGGCGATCGAGCCGTTGGCCACCTCGGCCGAAGCCCGACCGAGTTGTCCGAGAGATCTGCGCCGCCCACTCCGTTTTCGGCGATGTCGCCGCTGGCCACCGCGTTGGAGCGAATCTCGGACGCGCCGACCGCGTTTCGCTTGACCTCAGACGCGCGTACGGCGTTCCTTCTTGATCTGCTTGGCGCCGACGCTGTTCTTCGTGAGCGTGACGGCCGCGACGCTCGTGCCTGCCAAGCGCCACGAACAGCGCGACATCGCGATCACGTGGGCTGACGAGAGATGAGTCCGGATCCATGCATGGGGACCTCCAAGGAAATTGGGCCGGCGAGTGACCTTCTCATCGGTCCGCCCCATGGCGCAAGGGCCGCAGACGGACGTTCGATGCTCAGTGCGCGTGCGTTTGGCGCACTGCTGTGCGTGCCTCGGCGTAGCGGATCGTCTCGTAGGCGATCAGGCCGAGGTCACCGCCGCGGCCAGCGCCAGCGCCCAGATGGCGTCGACCTCGGTTGCGAGTGGGATCAGCGCCAGGCAGGCCACGGCGGCGACCAGCGCGCGGCCGGTTGAGCGAGCGGACGTTGCGCAGCCGGAAGCCGAGGTGCCCGGCGTAGTAGAGCGCGATGCCGCCGAACAGGGCCACCGCCGGGCACGGTCCTCGAGCGGGTCGTCCACGTGCCCGATCGCCTTCTTGATCCCGAGCGCGACCAGGACGATCCCCGCGATCATCGGCAGGTGGAGGTAGCTGTAGGAGTCGCGCGCGATGCGGAGCAGGTGCTCGCCGCGGGCCTCGCGGAAGTGGCGCTCGGAGACGAGCGCCACCACGTCGAAGTAGGCCCACCAGAGCGCGGCACGCCACCACCAGCCCGAGCAGCGCCGCCGGCGACCACGCCGGCGTCGATGTCCCCCTCGGCGCCGACGCCGATCGCGACGATCGACTCGCCGAGCGCGATGATCACGATCAGCGCGAAGCGCTCCGCGAAGTGCCCGGCCGAGACCCGGAAGCCGCTCACCCCGAACACGAACGGGCCGCCGAAGTCGATCGCGAGCGCCAGCGACCCAGACAGCGCCTGCGCGGTCCCGTCGAGGAAGGCGGCCGCGAGCAGACAGCGCCGGCGCCGGAAGCGCGGTGCGCGCGAGCCGCCGGATCGCGCGCGCGGCGTCGACGTCGTCGTTCGCCTCGGCGAAGATGAAGATGTGGAGCCAGCGGGCGACCGCGTAGGCGACCGCGAACAGCAGCGCGTCGTCGCCGAACGCGTCCGGCGCCGCGAGCGCCGCGACCAGCAACGCGGCCATCGACGGCGAACATCAGCAGCCGCTCGCGGTCCTGGTCGGCGGCGATGTAGTTCGTGAGCCAGGCGTACGCGCCCCACGCCCACCAGAGCGCCGCGAGCACGAGCATGCCGCGGCCGAGGCCCGTCCAGGTCGGGTCGCCGCGCCATCAGCGCCGTGACCTGCGTCAGCGCAAAGACGAAGACGAGGTCGAAGAACAGTTCCAGCGGCGCAACGCGCTTTTCACCGGCATCGGCCATGGGGCGGACAAACGTTCCATCAAGAACCGGACGGTGGCGTCGATGCAGCCTTTGTGCGCCTGCCGATCCGCATCGCGTCGCTGTTCGTGGCCGCGTTCCTTGGAGCGGGGATCGACCGGCTGCCGCGGCGAGCGGCCCGTCGATCTCCGAGTTCAGCACGGGCCTGACGCCGAGCATCGGGCTCTGGGGCATCGCCCAGGGGCCCGACGGCAACCTCTGGTTCACCGAGGAGACCAACAACGGCGTGGGGCGGATCACGCCCGGCGCGATCATCAGCGAGTTCACGGCGGGCTTCCCGATCGGCAGCCCGCGCGGAATCACCACGCGGTCCCGACGGCAACCTCTGGGTGGCCCAGGCCGGCGGCGACGGCGCGATCGCGCGGGTCACGAAGGCCGGCGTGGTCACAGACTTCGCGGTCCCGACGCCCGGCGACCCCACCGACATCGCGGCCGGCCCTGACGGAAATCTCTGGTACGTGGACCCGGCCGCGAACCTGATCGGCCGCATCACGCGCGAGGGCTCGATCACCGAGTTCACGAACGGCCTCGACGCGGCCGCCGAGCCGAACGCGATCACCAAGGGCCCCGACGGCAAGCTCTGGTTCACCGAGAAGGGCACCGGGCCGCATCGGGAAGATCACGACACGGCGGTGATGATCACGGAGTTCACCAGCGGACTGTCCGGGGCTGGCGAGCCGGGCGGACATCGCGACCGGACCCGACGGCAACCTCTGGTTCACGCTGAACGCGGACCCGGGCGGCATCGGCCGCATCACGCCCGAGGGCGACGTCATGGAGTTCAGCGACGACCTGACCATGAACTCGCGCCCGCTCGGCATAGCCGCAGGGCCCGACGGCGCGCTCTGGTTCACCGAGTCCGCGGCCCCGGGCCGGATCGGCCGCATCACGACCGAGGGCGACATCACCGAGTACTCGAACGGCCTGCTGCTGATCACGAACCCCTGGTTCATCTCCGCGGGCCCCGACGGCAACATGTGGTTCACGGGGAACAACCTCCCGGGGCTGGTGGCGCGGATCACGCTCCCGCCGCTGGTGCGTGACGTGGCCGCCGACGAGATCGGGGCTCAACTCCGCGCGGCTGCGCGGCAAGGTCCGGCCGAACTCGCAGGCCACGGACTACTACTTCGAGTACGGGCTCAGCGCCGACTACGGCATGACGACCGCCACGGCCTACGCCGGCAGCTCCTACGACCTGGACTATGTGTTCGCCGAGGTCGAGGGCCTGCTGGCGGAGACGAAGTACCACTACCGCGTCGTGGCCGAGAACGACGCAGGGATCACCGTCGGGCCGGACCGCGTCTTCGAGACCGCCCGTCTGGTGGGCCTCGAGCCCGTGCTGCCTGCCGGTGACGAAGCCGGAGCCGGAGCCGGAGCGCAAGCCCGAGCCCGAATTCGGCAAGACGGTCGTTGCCGACGGTGACGGAAGCGTGCGCTACAAGGCGCCGGGCGGCGACTGGCAGGACCTCGACGAGGGCGCGGAGCTCCCGGTCGGGAGTGGCTCTCGACGCTCGCCGAGGGAAAGGTCAACATCACGACCGCCGGCTGCCGCGGCAACGTCCAGGACAGGCGTCTTCGGCGGCGGGGTCTTCTCCGTCCGCCAGCCCCGCGAGGCGTGCGGGCGCGTGGACGTGTACCTGCGCGGTGGCAGCTTCGCGCGCTGCGGCCGGGCGTCTCACCGCGCCGGCTCGCGCACTGCCTCGGCGTCGCGCTCGCGCAAGGTCCGCCGGCTCTGGGGACGCGACAACGGCGGGCGCTTCCGAAGCCATGGCCGCCACAGCCACGCCACCGTGCGCGGCACGCGCTGGCTGACCGTCGACCGCTGCGACGGCACGCTCACACGCGTGACCGACGGCGCGGTGGTCGTCCGCGACTTCCGGCGCCACCGGAGCGTGCTGGTGCGCGCCGGTCACACGTACCTCGCAAGGGCGCACCGCCGCTAGCCGCCCAATCGCCAGGTCTGAGCGGCTGGGTACGCTTGCGCCCGGATGATGGAGCGCTACGACCCAAAGACGATCGAGCCCAAGTGGCAGAAGGTCTGGGCCGACGAGCACACCTGGGAGGTCTCGAACGAGCCCGACGAGCGCCCCAACGCATACATGCTCGTGATGCTCCCGTACCCGTCGGGTGAGCCGCACATCGGGCACCTGAAGGTCTACTCCGTCGGCGACGCTGTGGCTCACTTCGCGCGCCGCACCGGGAACCGCGTCCTCAACCCGATGGGCTACGACGCGTTCGGGCTCCCCGCCGAGAACCACGCCATCAAGACCGGCCAGCATCCGCGCGAGTCCACGGAGGCGGCGATCCGCGAGTTCCGGCGCCAGTTCCGCGAGTGGGGCATCTCGATCGACTGGACACGCGAGCTGAGCACTCACGATCCCGCGTACTACCGCTGGACGCAGTGGATCTTCCTGCGCATGTACGAGCGCGGGCTCGCTTACCGCAAGGAGGCCGCGGTCAAATGGTGCCCCAAGGACCAGACCGTGCTGGCCAACGAGCAGGTGATCGACGGGCGCTGCGAGCGCTGCGGCAGCGTGGTCGAGGCGAAGCAGCTTGAGCAGTGGTTCTTCAGCATCACCGAGTACGCGGACCGCCTGTTGGAGGACATGGAGACCATCGAGTGGCCCCGGCACGTGGTCACGATGCAGGAGAACTGGATCGGTCGCTCGGAGGGCGCCGAGGTCGTGTTCCGCTGCGAGGCGCTCGGGATCGACTATCCCGTCTTCACCACCCGCCCCGACACGATCTTCGGTGCGACCTTCTTCGTGCTGGCGCCCGAGCACCCGGACGTGCTGCGGCTGAACGACTCGCCCGAGGTGCACGACTACGTGAACCGCTCGCTCAACGAGACGCCCGAGGAGCGCGGCGACGAGCACAAGCAGAAGACGGGCGTGCCGCTCGGCCACACGGTCACGAACCCGGCCACGGGCGAGCAGATTCCGATCTGGGTGGCGGACTACGTGCTGCTGGAGTACGGCACGGGTGCGGTGATGGGCGTGCCGGCGCACGACGCGCGCGACTTCGAGTTCGCCGAGCAGTTCGAGCTCGAGATCCGGCGCGTGATCGACTGCGGGGAGCTGCCCTGCACCGACGACGGCCCGATGGTGAACTCCGGCCGCTTCGACGGCACGGGCAACCGCGAGGCCTACGAGCAGATCGTGGACTGGCTCGAGTCCGAGGGCAAGGGCGCGCGCTCGGTGAACTACCGCCTGCGCGACTGGCTGCTGTCGCGGCAGCGCTACTGGGGCTGCCCGATCCCGATGCTCTACTGCGAGACGGATGGCCTGGTGCAGGTGCCGGACGACCAGCTGCCGGTGGAGCTGCCGGACGTCAAGGACTACAAGCCGAAGGGCCAGCCACCGCTTGCCACGGCCACGGACTGGGTGAACACCACCTGCCCGGAGTGCGGCGGGCCGGCACGGCGCGAGACCGACACGATGGACACGTTCGTCGACTCGGCCTGGTACTTCCTGCGCTACTGCGACCCTCACAACGACGAGGCGCCGTGGAGCCGCGAGGCCGTGGACGCCTGGATGCCGGTCAACCAGTACATCGGCGGCATCGAGCACGCGATCCTGCACCTGTTGTACGCGCGCTTCTTCGTGAAGGCGCTCGCGGACATGGACCTGCTGGGCGTCCAGGAGCCGTTCGGCCGGCTCTTCACCCAGGGCATGATCACGCGCGACGGCGCGAAGATGTCGAAGTCGAAGGGGAACGTGGTGGCGCCGGAGGACTACGTCCAGCGCTTCGGCGCGGACACGGCGCGCTGCTACATCCTGTTCATCGGGCCGCCGTCGCTCGACGCCGACTGGCAGGACGCCGGGGTGGCCGGCGTGCACCGCTTCCTGTCGCGGCTCTGGACGGCCGCGGTGGAGGCGCCGGAGGGCGGCTCGCCCGACGGCGAGCCGGGGGAGGCCGGCGAGCTGCTCCGCAAGGCGCACTGGGCGATCGACAAGGTCACGCACGACATGCAGGCGAACTTCGGCTTCAACACGGCGATCGCAGCGGTGATGGAGCTCACGAACGAGATCTACAGGCAGCGCGAGTCCGCGCCGCCCGGCGACGTTCGCTTCGCGGTCGCCACGGCTGCCTCGCTGATCTTCCCGTTCGCCCCGCACCTGGGCTCGGAGGTCTACGAGCTGATGACAGGCAGGCGCGTGTGGGAGGAGCCCTGGCCGCAGGCCGATCCGGCGCTGCTCGAGCGTGACGAGATCCAGCTCGTGGTGCAGGTGAACGGAAAGCTGATCGACCGTCTGGCGGCTCCCGCCTCGGCGAGCAGCGAGCAGCTCGAGGAGCTGGCGCGCGGATCGGAGAAGCTGAGCGCGCGTTTGAACGGCAAGGAAATCGTGAAGACTGTTGTTGTGCCAGGCAAGCTCGTGAACTTCGTGATCCGATGAACGCGCGGAGACAGGCCCAGATCCCGATCGGACCGCTCGTCGCGGCGGTGGGCGCCGTGCTCTTGATCGTGAGCCTGGGGCTCGACTGGTACGCGGATCTGTCCGGCTTCAACAGCTTCGAGTTCCTCGACCTGCTGCTGGTGGTGCTCGCCCTGATCGCGATCGCGACGCTTGCCAGCGCGCTGGGCGTGCTGCGCGCGCCGCTGAAGCCGGGCACCCCGCTCGCGGTCGGCGTGATCGCGCTCGTGGTGGTGGTCAGCCAGCTTGTGAACCATCCGCCGGCGGGAATCGGAGACGATGTCGAGACGGGCCTCTGGCTCGGCCTCGCCGGTGCCGCGCTGATGCTTGCGGGCGCCATCCTCTCGACGGCACGTATCGCCATCGCGGTGGAGCCGCGGCGCTCGGGGGCTTCGCCACCGGCCGCGTCGCCGCCGCCCGCCGATCAGGCACCCACCGTCTCGGACGCGCCTCGACCCTGACGCCCCAGATCGCGGTCGTGGGTGCGGGCGAGGGCTCCTCGCCGGTTGCCGAGGCCGTGGGAAGGGAACTGGCCGCCCGCGGCGCGGTGGTCGTGTGCGGCGGCCTCGGCGGTGTGATGGAGGCCGCGTGTCGTGGCGCGAAGGAAGGAGGCGGCCGCACTGTGGGCATCCTGCCGGGCACGGATCGGGCGGCCGCGAACCCGTTCGTGGACACCGCGATTCCGACCGGTCTCGGGGAGGCGCGCAACGCTCTCGTCGTGCGCGCCGCGGATGCGCTGATCGCGGTGGGCGGCGGCTACGGCGCTCTGTCCGAGATCGCGCTCGCGCTGAAGGCAGGCAAGCGGGTCGTGGGGCTCGACTCCTGGGACATCGAGGGCGTGGTCGCAGTGGCCGACCCGGCGGCCGCCGTCGCGGCCGTGCTCGGCGAGTCGCTCACCTAGACTCGCCGGTTCGTGGCCGGCCAGTCCGACACCCCCTATCTCGATGCCCTGCGCGCCTACGCCGAGCGCAAGCCCGGACGCTTTCACGTGCCCGGGCACAAGGGTGGTCTCGGCGCCGATCCCGGCTTGGTAGAGGCGATCGGCCAGGGTGTTCTCCAGCTCGACATTCCGGCGCTCACCTACGGGATCGACGTGGGCGACCAGCCCACGCCCTTCGAGGCAGCGCAGGCCCTGGCGGCCGAGTCGTGGGGCGCGAGCCGGACGTGGTGGCTCGTGAACGGGGCCTCGCAGGGGAACCACGTGGCGCTGCTTGCCCTGGGTCACAGCGGCCACCGCGTGGTCACGCAGCGCAACGCGCATTCGAGCACGATCGACGCGCTGGTCATGTCCGGCCTGCGCCCGACCTTCGTCGCGCCGGAGCTAGACCCAGAGCTGCACATCGCCCACTGCATGACGCCGGAGGCGCTCGACGAAGCGCTCCGAGAGACCCCGGATGCCACCGGCGCCACCGTGGTCTCGCCCACCTACTTCGGCGCGGTGGCCGACGTGGCCGGGTTGGTGGAGGTGGCGCACCGGCACGGCGTGCCCCTGATCGTGGACGAGGCGTGGGGGGCGCACCTGCCGTTCCACGAGGACCTGCCCGCGCACGCGCTGAGCCTCGGCGCGGACCTCGTCATCTCGAGCACGCACAAGATCGTCGGCAGCCTGACCCAGTCGGCGATGATTCACCTGGGCCACGGCGAGCTGATCTCGGAGGGGGTCGTGGATCGCTGCGTGACGCTCGTGGAGTCCACGAGCCCGAACGCGGTGCTGTTCGCCTCACTCGATGCCGCTCGCCGCAGCGCCGCCACCAGTGGCCGCGAGCTGCTCGACGAGACGCTGCGCGCGCTTGCAAGGACGCGTGAGGCCGTGCGCGAGATTCCAGGCCTCGACGTGCTCGACGAGCGCCTGGCCGGTGCCCCCGGGGTGTTCGACTACGACCCGCTCCGCCTGGCGATCGACGTGCGCGGCACGCATGTGAGCGGCTATGAGCTGGCGCGCCTGCTGCGCGAGGAGCACGACGTGCTGATGGAGCTCGCCGGGGAGAACGTGATGGTCGCGGTCTACGGGATGGGCGAGAACGCGGGAGCGGCGAGCGAGCGGCTGCTCGAGGCGCTCCGCCAGGTGGTGGAGACGGTGAGCGCCAAGCCGCAGCCCGCGGAGGACGTGCAATTCGCGCCGCCGCCGCCGTGGGGCGAGCTCGTGATGACGCCGCGCGAGGCGTTCCTGGGACCGCAGGAGATCGTGCCGGCGCGCGAGGCGGTCGGGCGCGTGGCATCCGAGTCGCTCGCCGCCTACCCGCCCGGCATCCCGAACGTGCTGCCGGGCGAGCGCCTGAGCGCGGAGACGCTCGACTACATCGAGCAGACGATCGCCCACGGCGGCAGCCTGCGCGGTGCGAGCGACCGCGAGCTGAAGACGCTGCGCGTGGCTATCGAGCCGTAGGCCAGGACCGGCAGAACCGCGCGAACCGGCCAGGTGGCAGGGATTCGGTGCGGAAAACGCACCGTTTCTCTGCCACCCGCAGCCGGGCCTTCCTTTCGGTGCTGTCGTTCGGAGTTCCTAGGCGGCCACGCGCTCGCGGCGCAGCGCCTGCATCAGGCAGTGAGCGCCACCGCCGCCGAGCGTGAAGGCCGCGAGCTCCGGGTCGTACACCGTCAGGCCGAGCGCGCGAAGGCGCTCGTTCAGGTCCTTCGACTCTGCGCTCGTGAGCACGCGGTCGCCTCCGAGGCACACCCCGTTCACCCCGAGCTTCAGGGCGTCGGCGAGCGTCACCGGCACGATCTGCACGCCCTTGTCCTCGAGCCAGCGCACGAAGCCGGTGCCGACCTGCTCCACGCACACGGCCGCGAGCTTCTCGCCGAGCATGGCCGCGAGCACGTCGATGTGGAGGAAGTGCGGCGGGATGCGCTCGATCCGGACCTCCCAGCCGTCGGCCTCGAGCCATCCGGCGAGCTGTCTGGCGGCGGGCTCCTGGGTGCGCTCCTCACCGTTCCCGATCACCGCCACGCCCGGCTCCACGATCATGAAGTCGCCGCCCTCGAGCGCCGCCGCGGTGATCATCCGGTGGATCGGGATCCCGGCCTGCTCGTAGAAGCGGATCACGGGCGCGTACTCGCCGCGCCGCCACCACTGGTGGCACTGGGTCACGATCGGTCCCTGGGGCACGTTGATGCTCGAGTCGCGCGCGAACACCTGGTAGGGGAGGGCCGGGTCGGGTTCGAGGCGGTGCACACGCACGCCCGCCTCCTCGTACACGCTCACCATCTCGGCGTGCTGGCGCTGGGCGTCCTCGCGGCTGAAGCTCACGCCGCTCTCGAGCGTCGCCCGGGCGATCGCGCTCGCGGGCAGCCAGTGGAAGTTGTCCGGCGGGCACAGCAGCACGTCGAGCAGGCGTCCATACTCCGAGTCGACGCCCCAGGCGGTCTCTGTCAGCTCTCGTCCCTCCAATGCGCGCACGATTCTATGAGTGAGCGGGTTCGCAGCCGTGTGGTGGTCCACGGGCGCGTCCAGGGCGTGTTCTTTCGCGACACCGTTCGCCGGGATGCCGAGCGCCGCGGGGTGGCGGGCTGGGTCACGAATCGCCCCGATGGGGCCGTGGAGGCGGTGTTCGAGGGTGATCCCGACGCCGTGGCCGCCCTCGTCGAGTTCTGTCGCCGCGGCCCGCGCGGCGCCGAGGTGGACTCGGTGGACGAGACGGGCGAGGAGCCGGAGGGCATGAGCGGCTTCCAGGTCCGCTGAAGGGTCACAGCCTTGTCACCCTGATCACCCACGTGTAGGGCGGCGCTTCATACGTTCGGCGGGTGCCTGAGAGCTCGCGTTCGACCGTCGTTGTCTGGGCGCTCGCCGCCGTGCTGGCCACGCTCGCAGCCGTCCGCCTGCTCGGGGGCGGGGACTCGCCGCCGCCCGTGCCGGTGAAGCTGTCCACCCAGGGCGAGCGCGACGATTCGCGTATCTACGTCCACGTGGCCGGCGCCGTGCGCCGCCCCGGGCTGATGAGGATGTCCGCGGGATCGCGTGTGGCCGACGCGCTCGAGCGCGCCGGTGGCCCGGCACCGCGAGCGGACCTCACCGCGGTCAACCTCGCCGCCCGGCTCGCGGACGGGCAGCAGATCGTGGTGCCGCGCGCCGGGGCGGTGATCAACCCGTCCGCTGGCGGCTCCGCGACCGGCGGCTCCGCGGCCGGCGGCGCCGCCACCGGCATCCACCTCTCGACGGCCACGGTCGAGCAGCTCGACGGCGTGGATGGCATCGGGCCCACGCTGGCGCAGCGCATCATCGAGTACCGCGACGCGCACGGCGGCTTCCGCTCGCTGGCGGAGCTCGCGCAGGTGGACGGCATCGGCGAGAAGAGGCTCGCCACGCTGCGCGAAGCGCTCCAGCTGTGAGCGGAGAGGACCGGGATCGACATAGACTCGGCCCGTTCCGGCCGTCCGCCCTTGAACTGACTCCGGACTTGCGCGCCGCCATCGCTTATCGCTGGTCACACGGACCCATCGGAGAGTGGGCCGTTGCGGTCGCGCTGCTCGGCTCGCTCACTCTGGGGCCGCCTCGCAGGCAGCGTGGGTGAAGCCGCGAAGGTGGCCAGGCAAGATCTGAAGGTCGCATAGGTCTCGAACAAGCTAGAGACTTGAGGCAGGCGCGAGCTTTAGAGTGAAGGACAAAGTAGAGAACGAGGGCGCAAGGCGCGAAGAAGAGGCGAGGGTACTTTGTGAGGGACTCAAGGCAGTCGCGTGACGAACCACCTGGCCGGGGCGCCGTGAAGGCCTTGGAGGGGCAGCGCTCGCGCGGAAGAGGTGAGGTGAGAGAGAGCGGGGGTTAGGATGCTGGCATGCAGAGAGCGGGAAGAAGCTCAGGGAGGCCAAGGAGACGAACAACTGCGCGGCCTCACGCAGCGCGTGAGGTCACGGCGCGGCGGGGCCTGGGGGACCGGGCGGACCGGGCGGACGGGGCCGGGCGGCCGGGTCAGGCGGCAGGCCCCGGCGGGCCGCTCGCCGCCGTGGCCGGGCCGTCCAACGCGCCGGCTCTGGCCTGACAGACGCTGCCGCGCCGAACTCGCCGGCTCGCACGGTGCTTGATCGCGAGGAAGCCACGCCGCTGGTCGATGCGACGCAGTTCCTCTACACCGGAGCGAATCCGATACAAAAGGACGTGCGGCAGGGACGATCAACGCCGTAGGGTCGCAGTGCTTGGGGCCGGGTTGGCAATCGTCTCGGCGGACCGCTCGGCGGCGTCGCGTGACGGTGCTCGAGCACCCTGAGCTGGGCGGCACCGCGACGCAGCGGGACGGCGGCTTCGAGATCGCGGTCAACGGAGGCGGGCACTCACCGTTCTCTTCGAGCGGGCCGGGTTCATCCCGGTGCAGCGGCTGGTCGCGGACACCCCTGGGAGGACTACGAGCCGGTCGACGATGTCGTGATGGTCCCCTATGAGGACGTGTCGAACGTCATCAACCTGGCCTCCTCGGCCGACAACCAGGTCGCGCTCTCGGACCCGGTCACGGACGCCGCCGGTACGCGGAGGTCGACGCTCTCTTCAAGTCCGGGACGGACGCGGTCATGGAGATGCTCGACGGCTCCACCGAGCCGCTCGACGTGCTCACGGTGCGCTCGACGGAGTACACGATCGGCCCGACCGCCCTGGATGCGATGCCGGCCCAGTTGCCGCAGACGACGGCCCTCACCTACGCGCTCGAGCTGTCGGTCGACGAGGCCGTGACCGCCGGTGCGGTGGGAGTGCGGTTCAACAAGCTGGTCGTCAACTACATCGACGACTTCCTCGGCTTCCCGGTGGGCGGCGACGTGCCGGTGGGGACTACGACCGCGAGGATGGCGCGTGGGTTGGCTCTCTCAATGGGCGGGTGGTCCGCATCCTGGGCGAGACGGGAGGCCAGGCGCAGCTCGAGTGGACGGCGACGGACAGGCCGACGGCGGCGCGAAGCTCACCGACTCGACATCGACGCCGCGGAGCTCGAGCGCCTTGCGTCGCTGTACGAGCCGGTAAGACCCTGTGGCGCGTGCCGCTCCTCCACTTCTCGCCCGGGGACTACAACTGGCCCTTCGGGCCTGGGGCGAACGCTCAGGCGCGGGATCCGCTCAAGGGGCTCGGCGGCAACACCACGGACGACTGCAAGCAGTCAGCCGGTCAACCAGACTGCCAGGATCAGACCGCAGCCAGGCCGCGGCAATTCCGGGCACTGACGCGACTCTGAACTATTCGAGCGACGCACGCCCGGGCGCGAGGCCGAGTACACGATCGAGACGCTCGTGAGCGGCGCGTCGTCCCCCGGACGTCAGGTAGATCCAGGTCGAGATCGAGGCCGCCGGCCAAACCGTCAAGCAGGAGCTTCCGCTGCTCCCGAACCAGTCTGTCAGCCTGACACTGGACGGCCGGGACGCGTAAGGCCGCGTCTTCTACGGCGCGTGCCGGCCGACGTGCGCGTGGGCTACGAGTACGACGCTGAGTACCAGCAGCTGGCGGAGTGGTGCTCGAGCTGGGCGCGCGTCTACGGGATCCCGGTTACGACGAACGGCTCTCGCCAGAGCGTCACGCTCTTCACCGAGGCCAAGACGATGATCGGCGCGATCGACGCGCGCGGAAGCGGCCTGGGCGGTTGGACGCTGTCGCCCGACCACGCCTATGACCCGGTCGGGAGGACGCTGTTCATGGGCGACGGCACGCGCAGGGAGGCGGACGCCCAGGGGACGACCGCGCTGGAGCACGTCGCCGAGAGCCTGAGCGACCGCACGGCATCGCCATCGGCCCCGACGGGAGCCTCTACATCGCTAACACGACCGACGAGCGCATCAGGCGCGTCGCGCCGAACGGGAACGGCCTCGAACGTTGCGGGCACCGGCGTCTTCGGCCTCTCGGGGGAGGGCGGCCCGGCGAGCGCCGCGCGCCTCGCCTCGCCGGAGGACATTGCGCGTGGCGAGCGAAGGAAGCCTGCTGATCGGGACTCGAAGAACAACCGCATCCGCTGGGTCGCGCTCGGCGGCAGATCTCGATGCTGGCCGGCGGGGGCAGCTCGGCGGACGGCATCGGCGATGACGGGCCGGCGACCAGCGCCCGGCTCGCGGACCCGACCGGGGTCGCCGAGGAAGCCGATGGGACGGTCTACATCGCTGACCGCGCGCATCACCGCGTCCGGATGGTCACCACGACGGCGCTATCACGACGGTGGACGGAGGGCCGGAGCAAGGCTCGAGCGGTGACGGCGGCCCGGCCGCGCGCTAGGCTGAACGCCCCTGGCACGTGGCCGTGGGCCGACGGCTAGATCTACATCGTGGACACGGGGAACGACGTGTGCGCGAGGTGGGCACGGAAGGGCGGATCTCGACGGTGGCGGGAGGCGGAAGATAGCGCTGGACCTGGGCGATGGCGGCCTCGCGACGAACGCGACGCTGAGCGGCCAGTCGTCGATCGTGGTGTCGAGCGACGGCACGATCCACGTGGCCGACGCGGCAACGATGGGTCAGGAGCTTCGAGCCGCTGGGGCTGATCTACACGTCGATCGGCGGCGGCGAATTCTTCAGCGGCGAAGGAGGCCAGGCGGCCGACGAGGTGCTAGGCGCTCCGATGGGTGTGGCCGAGGCTACGGACGGGACGCTCTACGTCGCCGAGCGAGACTCCGATTGGGTCGAGGCCGCGCGCTCGACGCTCGACGGCTTCGGCTCGGGCGACATGCGGATCCCGTCCGAGGACGGGACGGAGGTCTACCGCTTCAACCGCTTCGGCCGCCACCTGAGCACGCTAGACAGCCTCGCGGGGAAGCGCGCTGGTAGTTCGGCTACGACACGCAGGGCCGGCTCCTGTCCGCCACGGACGTGGACGGCTGCGCGCTCACGGTCGAGCGCAACGGCAGCGGCGTCGAGACCGCGCTCTCGCGGCCGGCGGCTAGCGTACGGAGCTCACGCTGGACGCGAACGGCTTCCTCGCCTCGCTCACGAACGATGCTGACGAGACGGTCAGCTTCGACTACACCGCCAAGGGGCTCATGAAGGGCATAGAGGACTCGCTCGGGGGAGACACCGCCTACGAGAACGACTACCTCGGCAGACTCACCGGAGAGACTGATGCGGGCAACGGCGAGCGACGCTCACCCGGCAGGCTCTCGTCGACGGTCACCGCGTCACGCAGGAGACCTCCGACGGCCACGAGCTAGTCTACAGGTTACAGCGGCTCGCCGATGGAGGCTCGCGCACCACGACGACAGACGCGGCTGGAGCGGTGACGGTGCGGACGCGGGCAGCGGACGGCTCGACCACGATCGAGTACCCGGACGGCTCGGTCGAACGCGACGAGATCGAACTGAAACCGCGCTTCGGGCTCCAGGCTTCGCTCATACGGCGCACGCTCTACACCCCCGCCGGCCTTGAGCGCGTGGTACAGCAGAGCTGCTTCGCAACCTCACTGACCCTGCTGACCTGCTCTCGGCAGAGGACTACAGAGCAACGTGTCAGTGAACGGCCGCGCGGTCACCACCGAGTACGACGACGCGACTAGCACTCTCACCCACACCAGTCAGAGGGGAGGGTGTACAGCTCGGCGCTCGACGCGCGTGGGCGGGTCGTGAGCTACACGAGCGACTCGGGTCTGGCGCCGGTGGAGTTCACCTACGACAGCGAGGGACGCATCTCCGGCGTGGATCAGGGTCCCCAGTTCTGGCCTACACGTTCGACTCGCGTGACCGGATTCACTCGCACGAACGCGGCGGGGCACACCATCGAGTACGCGTACGACGCCGCGGACAGGCTCACGCAGATCGTGCTGCCGTCCGGCTGCGACTACGGCTACACATACGACGAGAACGCCGCACCACGAGCATCGTGACTAAGGACTGGTTCAGCGACTCCCTCGAGTGGAGCGACGTGGGTCTGCCGGTGAGCTACATGACGCCGGCACGGCCTCGTACGAGCGCTCATACGACGACAGATGAAGCTCACGAACGAAGCTTCCGGCGATGTACGATCGGCGACGGCTACGACGCGGGAGGGCGGCTAGAGGGTCAGGCGGGCCTGAGCTCACGACACCTTCTCCTACGTGGGCGCCAAGGAGAGAAAAGAGAGAAAATAGAGAAAAAGAAAGAAGAAGAAAAGAAGAAGAAGAAAGAATAAGAAAAGAAGGAGAGATAGAAAAGGAAAAAGAATAAGAAGAGAAGGAGAAAGAGAAGAAAGAAAAAGAATGAGAAGAAGAAATACAAAAAGAGAAGAAAAAGATAAAAGAAGAGGAAGCTGAAGAGAAAAAGAGAAAAAAAAAAGAAGAAGAAGAAAAGAAAAAGAAGAAAGAGAAGAAAGAAGAGAAGAGAGAAGAGAAAGAAGGAGAAAAGAAATAGAAAGAAGAAGAGGAAAAAGAAAAAGAGATAGAGAAAGAAAAAATAGGCCGCGTCAGCCAGCGAGGCGGCACCGCGGATAGCAACGAGCTCTAAGGGCCACACTCACGCGCGGGACCGAGAGCACGATCACGCGCAAGGTAGACGTGGTGAACGGTGACAAAACCTGGCTAGACTACGTGTAAGACGAGGAAGGCCGCCTGACTCGAGTGAACAGGAAAGGAGATGGCGGAGCAGTACGCATACGACTACAACGGCAACCGCACGAGCAGCTAGGTGAGAATCGTCTCCGAGGCGCCGACCTACGACCAGCAAGACCGCCTCACGAGTATCAGAACCACGACATAAGAGATCGAAGCTGACGGGATGCTAAGAGAGAGAGGAGAAGACAACTTCAACTAAGGAGCGCGAGGAGAACTGCTGTCGGAGACCGTCGGTGGCTACACGACCACCTACCGCTACGACGGAATGGGGCAACGCGTGAGCCGCACAGAGAGCGGCGCCACAACGCAGTACTCGACGGCGCCGCCGAGCCGATCCTGCTAGCGCGGTCGTGAGCCTGGCGGCGAGCTCACGCGCCTGTTCTACGACCAGGAGGGAATGCTTCACGCGATGGAGCGCGGCGGCACGCGCTATCTGGTGGGCAGCGACCAGGTAGGCACGCCGCACGTCGTGGCGAACTCGAGCGGCGCAGTCGTGAAGCAGATCGACTACGACGCGTTCGGCGGGGTGAGCGCCGACAGCGCACCCGCGTTCTCGCTGCCGATCGGCTTCGGCGGCGGCATAGCCGACCCGCTCACCGGGCTCGTAAGGCTGGGTCTGCGCGACTACGACCCGCGCGCCGGACGCTTCACGGCGCGCGACCCGATCCTGTTCGAGGGCAGTCCGATGAACCTCTTCGAGTACGCGGGGAGCGATCCGGTCAACCACCGCGATCCGACCGGCATGGTCTGCATCGGCTTCGAGGCCTTCCAGGTGGAGGGCGGCGGCGCGGATTCTGTGCCGACGCCACCGGAGTGAGCACCTGCATCAAGGGAGGGGTGGGCTTCGGAGGCGGCCTGGACTTAGACCCGGGTGGCGCTCCGCGCGAGCCAGGGCTGTCCATGGACGGAAGGCCGGACTGAACTTCGGACCGGCGCGCGTCGGAGTGAAGCTCAACTTCCCCTTGGACAACTGCCAGAAAACCTCGTGGTCGGTTGCGGCGGGGTTGGGACCTTCGAGATGGGTGGAGGGAACTACGGTCCCTACGTGAAGGGCCGCGCTGGATTCGACATAGAGGGCAACATCTCGACGCGCTCGGTGTTCGACACGCCGCTCAAGTTGGGCGGAGAAGCCTCGGCGGCGATCAGGGGCTGCGTGTCCCACATGTTCGGATGAGACGAGCACTCCCACAATGCGCGCGTCGCCGCCGGGCTGGCCCTGGCGCTGACGCTCGGCACGCTCCGCTCGCCCTCGCCGCCGTCGCAGCCGTACCTGGGACGGCGAGGGCGCGACGGACTCCTGGAACCGCGTGGCCAACTGGGACACCAACGTCCTGCCAGGCGCGGGCGCGAACGTGTGCATCCCCGCCGGCGGCCGCGCGGAGCACACGTGCGGGACCACCACCATCGCGAGCCTCCAGGGCGGTGGGACGGTGCTGCTCGGTGGCGGCAGCCTCGCGATCACCGCTGACACTGACGCTGCGCTCCAACACTTGGAGATGAGCTCGGGACGCTGACGGGCGCCGGGCGGTTCGCCGTGAGCGGCGACTTCTCGTGGACCGGCGGGTCGCTGGCCGGCTCGGGGACCACGGAGTACAGATCGGGGCGACGCTCCTGATCGGGCCCGCCGGGGGCACGGTGTTCCTCGACGGAGGCCGGACCCTGCGCGTCGCCGGTATGGCAACCTGGTCCACCGGCGCCATCGCGCTTCAGGGGACCTCGCTGTTCGACGTGCGGGGACCTTGAGAGCAAACTCGGAGACAGGCCAGATCAGCAACTCGGGCGGTCTCGACGCCCAGGTGCACGTCGGGGGCACGCTGCGCAAGGACACTGGCACGGGGACCACGGTGATCGGGGCGCTGATCGACAACGACGGGACCGTCAGCGCGCAGACCGGAACGCTTCGACTCGACCGTGGCGTGCCCACCGCCGTCCAAACGGGCTCGTTCGGGGCGACCGACGCCTCGGCACACGTCAGGCTCGGGGCTCTGTTCAGCCAGTTCCTCCTCGGCCCCGGAGCGAGCCTGACGGGCGGGGTCGAGCTGGTGCTCGGTGTGTTCACGGTCTCCGGCCCGGTCACCGTGAGCGGGCAGGGCAACAAGATCTCGAGCGGCGACATCCTCGGGACCGGGACGCTCTCGGTCACCGGGGAGCTCATCTGGGTCGGGGGATCGATGGCCGGCACCGGCACGACGGCGATCCGCGGGTCGGGCCAGCTGTCGATCGAAGCCGCCGCCTCGTTCGGAGTGGAGCTCGAGGACAGCCGCACGCTGCGGGTGGAGGGCAACGCGACCTGGTTGAACGGCGCGGTGCGGCTCGACGATGCCGCCCGCATCGAGAACCTCGGTGTCTTCGATGCGCGCGCCGACGGTGCGCAGATGACGGCGTTCGCCTCGAGGGACGCCGAGTTCTTCAACGGCGGCACGCTCACGAAGACGACCGGCACCGGCACCGTGAACGTCACCGTGCCCCTGATCAACGACGGGTTGCTCGACGTCCGCAGCGGGCGGCTAAGAGTGGACGAGTCCTTCGGCAACGCGCACTCTCAGACGCGCGACGGGCTGCAGCACGTGCAGGTGCGAGGGCCGCTTGCGGGCACGAACTTCGGGGTGCTCCAGGTGCCCGGCAAGGCCAGGCTGAACGGCACGCTCGAGATCGAGACCACCGGCTTCTCGCCGGCGTTGAATGCCGAGGTGAAGGTGATCGAGTACGGCTCGCGCAGCGGCGAGTTCAGCGACGTAACCGGGGCCGCGATTGGCAACGGGCTCGTCTGGCGGGTGCGCTACGACCCGACCGGGGTCACCCTGGTCGCCGACAATCCGCCTCCTACGTTGTTGGGGACGGGCGTCGTGCTCCCGAACCGGGCGCCGGACGAGCGAGCCGAGAGCTGATCGGCTCCGGGACGGTGGCTCGATCAGGCTCGCTGGGCGTCACGGGCTGCTCGCAAACGACCGTGATCCCGACGGCGACCGCCTGCGAGTTCGGGTCTTGAAGCGGTCCCGGGCAGCTCAACACGTCCGGATAAATCGCCGCAACGGCGCGCTTTCCTGGCGCGCGCCGAGCAAGTTCCGCGGCACGGCTTGGCTCCGCTACGCGTCATCGAGCGTTCGGCAGCGTGCGGCCGAGGCTCCGCATCGCGGCGGCTCGTAGGAGCAGAGTTGTTGCACGCGTGTTGCTGAGGCGCCTGCGCCGCAGGCCTAGCGTCCTGGGGCGTGATGGCCCGGCGTCCGTATCACGCCGCGGTCGCGGCGCTCGCCTGGGGAATCGGCTGCGCGGGCGTCGCCGCCGGCACACCGTCTCTGGTGAGGGCATCCGCCGCCGTCACGCTGGCGGCACTCGCCGCCCTCCGGGCCTGGACGCTCGCGGCGGCGTGCGCTGCGTGCGTCCTCCTTGGCGGTGCCATCGGTGCCGCTCGGATTCACGCGATCGAGGAGCCGTTCCGGCACCTCCCGCTTGGCCAGACGACGTCGCTGCGCGTCATTCTTCTCGAGCGTCCGCGCGTCTCGGCGTTCGGCTCGCAGGCCGAAGTACGCGTGGCGTCAGGGCCCGGGCGCGGCGCCAGGTTGCTGGCGCGTGCCCCGCAATCGCTGGCTGTGCCCGAGGCCCTCAGCGTGGGCGCCGAGCTGCGGGTCCGGGGTACCGTCCACGCGCTGCGGAGTCGTGCCGCATTGATGGGCGAGCTGCTCGAGCGCGTGCGGCTCACCGGCGTGCGGCGCGGCGGCATCGCGGGTGCCCTCGACGGTCTGCGCCGCCGCGCCGAGCGGGCCGTTGCCGCCGGCCTCCAGGACGGGGATGCGGCGCTGGCGCTCGGCATGGTCCTCGGCGAGGACGAGCAGATCGACGACGCCACGCGCGACGACTGGCGCGACGCCGGTCTCGCTCACCTGCTGGCGGTGAGCGGGCAGAACGTGATGCTGCTGATGGCGCTCGCCCTGCCGCTGCTCGTTGCGGCCGGGCTCGGGCCGCGCGGACGAGGCGTCGCGCTGCTGTGCCTCGTGGCGCTCTACGTGCCCCTGGCTGGCGCGGGACCGTCGCTACAGCGCGCGGGCGTAATGGGTGCCGCCGGCATCGCGGCGATGACGCTGTCGCGGCCGTCGTCGCGCTGGTACGCGCTGCTGCTCGCGGCCGCCGCCACGCTCGCCCTGAACCCGCGCGCGTGCGGCGAGCCGGGCTGGCAGCTCTCGTTCGTGGCGGTGGCGGGCATCCTGGTGGCCGGCCGGCCGCTGTCGGGCTGGCTGCGGCGGATTGCCGGCGAGCTGGCGCCGGCGCAGCGGGGTGCGCTGTTTCGCGCCGCGGGCGATGGGCTCTGCGAGGGAATCGCAATCACGGTTGCCGCCACGATCGCGACGGCGCCCCTGCTCGCGTACCACTTCGGAGCGGTGCCGCTGGCCGGACTGGCGGCCAACCTGCTGGCGCTTCCGGCGGTGGCGCCCGCCATGTGGCTCGGGATGGTGAAGGCGGCGCTCGGCGCGGCCGGCCCGCTGCTGCCGCTCGGCGACCGGCTCGCCGAGCTCCTCGGCCCGCTCACGCGCGTGCCGATCGCCTACCTCGACGGTCTCGCCGAGCGCTGCGCGACCCTTCCGGGCGGGAGCCTCCGGCTGCCGCTGCACTCGCCGGCGTCGGTCGTGGCCGCCTACGGGGCAATGACAGCCCTCCTCTACGCGCCAAGGCTGGCCTCGATCCGGCGACCGCGCCGCACCCGCCCCGGTGCCCTCGAGCTCGCGGCCTCCTGGCGACGAAGCCCCCGCTCCCTGCGCGCCGCCCTCTCCGTGCTCGTCACGGCTCTGCTCGTGCTGGCCGCGGCAACGGTGCTCGCCACACCGGCGCCGCCGGGCGCCCTCACGATCCGCTTCCTCGACGTCGGTCAGGGCGATGCCACCCTGATTCAGGACGGCGCGGGCGCCGCCGCCCTGTTCGACGGCGGCCCACCCGAGGCGCGTGTCTACCGCCACCTGCGCGCCGCCGGCGTGCGGCGGCTCGACCTCGTGGTGGCCACCCACCAGTCGCGCGACCACCAGGGCGGCCTTGCCGAGGTACTCGAGCGGATCCCGACCTCGCTGCTGCTCGAGAACTCCGATGGCACGAGGGATCGAGACTTCAGGCGCCTGCTCGCCGGGGCGGACGCCCGCGGGATCCGCCGAATTCGGGCCCACGCCGGGCAACATCTGCGGGTCGGCCGGCTCGAGATCGAGCTGCTGTCCCCGGCGCCGCTGCCGCCGGGCGCCCCGCGGCCGGAGGACCCGAATCCGCGCGGGGTCGCCGCGATCGTGAGCTCCGGTGACTTCGACCTCTGGCTCAGCGCGGACGCCGAGAGCGACGCGATCCTGCCGCTGCCGTTGCGTCCGGTGGAGGCGATGAAGGTGTCGCACCATGGCAGTGCCGACCCCGGCCTGCCCGAGGTCCTCGACCGCCTGAGCCCCAGCGTCGCCGCGATCGAGGTCGGCGCCGGCAACTCCTACGGCCACCCAACGCCCGGAACGCTCGCGGCCCTCCGCGCAGCGGTCCCGCACGTCTACCGCACCGACCGTGACGGGACCGTGACGCTCACCGTACGCAACGGCGACATCGCCGTCGACACCGAGCGCTGACCCGTGGCACCGCCTGGCTGCTTCGTAGACTGGAGGTGTGGCCGCGCTGAAGCCCGCCTACCTCGTCTGCGGAGACGACGACGCCAAGATCGACGCCTGGCGCGCGCGCGTGCGCCGCAGGGCCGAGGACGAGCGCGGGCCGGGTGGGCTCGAGACGTTCGACGCCCGCCAGAGCGATCCGGGCGAGGTTGCCGGTGTGCTCGCGATGCTGAGCTTCGAGACCGCCACCCGCTACCTGCTGGCGGACGACGTCGGCGCCTGGAAGGCGGCCGAGCTCGCCCCGCTCGAACAGGCGCTCACGGAGCTTCCGCCCGACACCGTCCTCGTCCTCATTGCTCGCGGCAAGCACCAGAAGCAGCTGGCCAAGGCAGTCGAAAAGGCCGGGGGAGAGGTCCGCGAGTACGCCGCCCCCAAGCCGTGGGAGCTGCCGAAGTGGTGCGTCGGCCACGCACGCGAGCTCGGCCTGGAGCTCGATCAGGAGGCGGCGAAGGAGCTCGTCGCCCGGGTTGGCACGAGCCAGCAGCGCCTCTCGCGGGAGCTCGAGAAGATCGCGCTCGCCGTGCACCCGTCCGCGAACGTGACGACGGCGGACGTGGAGCAGCTGGCCGCCACGGACACCGCGCCGGGGGCATACGACCTCGCGGACGCGCTCGTGGCCGGCGACCTGCGCGGCACGCTCGCGCTGGCTGAGCAGCTCGACGAGCACGGCGAGCGTCCCAGCAAGCTCGTCTGGCCGATCGTGCGCAGGCTCCGCGAGGTCCACCAGGCCGCCGCGATGCTGGGAGCGGGGATGCCGGACGCCAACGTCGCAGCCGCTTTGAAGGGCCCTCCGTGGGCCAGCAAGAAGGTGATCGCGCGAGCGAAGAAGGCCGACCTGGCCACGCTCGAGCGGGCGCTCTGCGTGTTCGCGGACCTCGAGGTCGAGCTACGCGGCGGCAGCGAGCTCCAGCTGGGCGAGGACACGGCGTTCTCGCTGGCGCTGGCGCGCGCCACCCGCTAACGCCGCCGTGCGCGAGGCGCCGGGCGTTGCCCGGCGCGGAGCGACCCTATCCGTACGGGTACCACCACTCCTTCGCAGCGATCTTCGTCTCGATGTGGACGTGCTTCGTGTCCTGGAACGCCTCGAGGCCCTCCTGGCCGAGCTCGCGGCCGAGGCCCGACTGCTTCATGCCGCCGAACGGCCCCGCGTCGTTGTCGGTGAGCGGGTCGTTGATCCACACGGTGCCGGCGCGGATCTCGCGCATGCAGCGCACCGCGGTCTCGAGGTCGCGCGTGTAGACGTTCGCGCCGAGGCCGAACCGTGTCGCGTTCGCCAAACGGATGGCCTCGTCGAGTGAGTCCACGGGCACGATCGGTGCAACGGGCCCGAAGGTCTCCTCGCGGAGCAGCTCGGTGGTGTCCGGCGCGCCCGTCACGACCGCGGGCGAGAGGAAGTGCCCGCGCTCCTGCCCGGCATGGTCGCCGCCCACCACGAGCGTCGCGCCCGCCGTGACCGCCGCTTCCAGCTGCGCCTCCACCTTCGCGCGCTGCGGCGCCGACACCATCGGCCCGACGTCAGTGGAGGCGTCGAGCGGATCTCCCACGCGCAGCGAGCTCGTGTAGTCGACGAAGGCGGAGACGAAGTCGTCGTACACCTCGCGCGCCACGTAGAAGCGCTCCGCCGACGTGCACACCTGCCCGGCGTTCAGATAGGCCGCCCACGCGCCGCCCTTCGCGGCCACGTCCACGTCCGCCGCCACGTCGGCGCAGACGATGAACGGGTCCTTGCCGCCCATCTCGAGGTTCATCCGCGCAACGCGCGAGGCGCATGCGGCGGCCACGCTCTTGCCGGTCTCGACCGATCCCGTGAATGCCACACCCGCGATGCGCTCGTCGTTCACGATCGCCGAGCCCACCTCGCCCGCGCCCGCCACGATGTTCACCACGCCGGGCGGGAGATGGTCGAAGCAGGAGGCGAGCATCAGCGTCGACAGCGGCGTGAGCTCCGACGGCTTCGCCACCACGGTGTTGCCGGCGGCGATCGCGGGCGCCAGCTTCCAGGAGAGCAGCAGCAACGGGTAGTTCCAGGGCACGATGCAGCCCCAGGCCCCGATCGGCTCCTTCACGACCAGAGCGAGCTGGGTGGACTCGATCGACGGGATCACCCGGCCGGCGAAGTTGCGGCCCATCTCGGCGTAGTAGTCGAAGGCCGACGCTGTCCAGCCGACCTCGTCCGAGTTCTCCACGAGCGGCTTGCCGCCCTCGAGTGTCATCACGTGCGCGAGCTCGTCCGTGCGCGCGCGCAGGCGGGTGGCGATCTCGTGCAGGAGCTCGGCGCGCTCGACCGCGGGGGTCGCCGCCCAGCCCGGGAAGGCCTCATTCGCGGCCACCACGGCGGCGTCGAGCTGCTCGGCCGATGGCAGACCGATCGAGACGAGCGTCTCCTCGGTGGCCGGGTTCTCGACGGCCAGGGAGTCGCCCTCGCCGGAGACCTGCTCACCGCGGATGAGCAGCCGGGTCTCCACGGGTTCTATGAGAGGCGGCTGCGGATGCGCGCCGCGCGCGACTTCTTGCGGGCGGCGTTGTTGCGGTGCAGCGCACCCGACTTCGCGGCCTTGTCGATCCGCGAGACGAGCGTGCGAAACTCGTCGTCGGCCTTGGTGGCGTCGCCCTCGCTGACCGCCGTTTCCAGGCGGTGGAACCAGGTCTTCACCTGGGAAGTACGGCGCCGATTCTCGAGGCGCTCGCGCTCCGCCCGATGAATCCGCTTTTCTTGTGAGGCGATGTTGGCCATGGAACCGACGCGAGTGTAGCGGGCAGCGCCCAGTGGCCACCGACGCAGCCGGCCGGCCCGGACAGGGACGGCGCCTCGCGCGCAACACCGCGTTCTTCTCGTTCGCGACCGGGCTTTCGCGCCTGCTCGGCCTAGCCCGCGAGGTGGTCGCGGCGGGTTATTTCGGCGTGACCGGCGCGATGTCGGCGTTCACGATCGCCTTCCAGGTGCCGAACCTCGTGCGCGCCCTGTTCGCCGACTCCGCGCTCCAGGGCGCGTTCGTGCCCGTCTTCAGCGAGCTGCTCGAGAAGGGCGAGCGCAAGGAGGCGTTCCGGGTCGCCTCGAGCCTGTTCTTCCTGATCTGCCTTGTGCTCGCCGCGGTCACGGCGCTGTTCATCCTGTTCGCCGAGCCGCTGATGGGCCTGTTCGCGCCCGGCTTCGACGACGACCCGGCGCTCCAGGAGCTCACGGTCAACCTCGCGCGCCTGATGTTCCCGATCGTCGTGCTCTTGGCCCTCTCCGGCCTCGTGGTCGGGATGCTCAACTCCTTCGACCACTTCGCCGTCCCGGCGCTCGCCCCGGTGGCGTGGAACCTCGTGATCATCGCCGCCCTGGTCGGCCTCGTGCCGGTGCTGCCGGAGGACGACGAGATCTACGCGTACGCCATCGGGATCCTGGTGGGCACGGTCGTCCAGTTCCTGCTGCCGCTGCCGTGGCTGCGCGGCCGCGGCGGAAGCTTGACCTTCAAGATCGACTGGCGCGACGAGCGCGTGCGGCGCGTGCTGAAGCTGATGCTGCCGGTCACGATCGCTCTCGGGCTGATCAACGTAAGCCTCCTGATCAACTCGGTCTTCGGCACGCTCGTGTCCGACGAGGCGCCCGCGGCGATCGACAAGGCGTTCCGGATCTACCAGCTGCCGCAGGGCCTGTTCAGCATCGCGATCGCCACGATCCTGTTCCCGACAATGTCGCGGTTGGCGGCGCGCGGAGCGCGCGACGACCTGCGCCGGACGATGGGCACCGGAGTGCGCCAGATCTCCCTGCTCCTGATACCGAGCGCGGTGCTGATGGCCGTGCTCGCCGAGCCGATCACGCGACTCGTGTACGAGCGCGGCGCGTTCGACGCCCAGGCCACCGACCTCACCTCCACCGCGATGCTCTGGTGGTCGATCTCGCTGCCGTTCCAGGGCGTGAGCCTGCTGTTCTCGCGCACGTTCTTCAGCCTCCAGCGGCCCTGGGCAACCACGGCGCTCGCCGGCGTGAACCTGGTCGTGAACGCCGCGCTCTCCGCGGCGCTCTACGGCCCGTTCGAGATCGCCGGAATCGTGCTCGGCACGGTGGCCGGCACGGTCGTGATGTGCGTGGCGCAGGGCTGGATCCTGCGCAGGGAGCTGGCGGGCATCGAGGGCGGGCGGCTGCTCTCGACCTCGCTGCGGATGCTCGCGGCGGGCGCGCTGCTGGCAGCCGTGGCGTACTTCAGCTGGAAGGGCCTCGACGACCTCCTGGGCCGCTCCCTCGCCGGCCAGGCCGTGTCGGTGCTCGCCGCGATCGCCGCGGGGTCGGCGGCCTACGGCGCCGCCGTATGGGTGTTGCGGGTGCCCGAGGCCCGTCAGATCCGGCGCCTGCTCGTTAGCCGGGGCACCTCCGAGGGGTAGAAGCGCCGCATGGCCGACGAGAAGATGGATGTCGAGAAGCAGATCGAGTGCCTGAACAGGGCGCTCCGCCTCCAGCACCGCTCGGTGCTCCAGTACTCGCTCGTGGCGGGCAGCGTGATCGGGCTCGAGTACCAGGCGCACGCCGACAAGATGCGCGAGCACGCGCTCTCCGAGCTCGAGGACGCCACCCGTCTCGTGGAGAAGATCACCGCCCTTGGAGGGGAGCCGACCACCGAAATGGCGCCGATCGAGTTCGTGGCCGACCCGGACAGGGCGATCGACGGCCTGATCGACTGCGAGTCCGAGACCCTCGAGGCGCTTCAGGCGGCCATCGAGCCGACCGGGCGCGAGGCGGCGTCCGAGGCCGTGGAGCACCGGCTCGAGCACATGATCATGCGCAAGCAGGAGCAGGTGGACTATCTGCTGCGTGCTCGGCGCAGGCCCTAGCGTTTCTTCAACGGCAGCATTGAGGGGTAGGCCGGGTCGGGGTCGACAACTCGCCACACCCCTGCTTCCCGAAGGGGGTTGGTCACGTTGTCATTCGAATGGGAGGACAAGACGCCTAACCCCCCGCCCGAAAGTGGTCGAGTGGCGAGTTGTCGACTACCCCTTCACCGCTGCCGTAGACGCATGCGCCGCATGCGACGCCCGCGCTAGCCGCCCTCCAACGCCGCGATCGCGTCGGCCGCGGACGCGTACACCTTGCCGTAGACCACCTTGCCGTCCCGCACGCGCCAGATCCAGCCGGTCGAGCCGCTGACGGTGCGCGAGCGCGAGCGCGCGCTGACCTTTCCTGTCACGAGCACGAGGTCGCCCTCCGGGCGGAACTCGCGCGGCGTGAGGTACAGCTCCTCCCACACGGCGCCCACGTCGCGGAAGTACTCGCGCAGGCCGGCGTGACCCCTGTAGGGCTCGGTGCGGCCGGCGTGCACCCCGGTCACGGCCGAGAACTCGATGTCCGGGTGCGCCAGGCCCAGCATGGTCTCGAGGTCACGGTCCGCGAAGGCGGCAAACATCGCCTTGACGACTTCGATGTCAGTCGCAATCACGAGTCCAGTCGGGACTATGACTCATCGCCATACTCGTACGCCGCAGTGGCATCACCGCGAGACAACATCCGCAACTTCTCGATCATCGCCCACATCGATCACGGGAAGTCCACGCTGGCCGACCGGATTCTCGAGATCACCGGGGCGGTCGACGCTCGCGATCACAAGCCCCAGATGCTCGACTCGATGGACCTCGAGCGCGAGCGCGGCATCACGATCAAGGCCCAGGCGGTGCGCGTGGAATACACCGCGAAGGACGGCCGGCTCTACCGCCTGCACCTGATCGACACGCCCGGGCACGTGGACTTCACCTACGAGGTGTCGCGCTCGCTCGCGGCATGCGACGGCGCGCTCCTGCTCGTGGACGCCTCCCAGGGCGTGGAGGCGCAGACGGTGGCGAACACATACCTCGCCGTCGACTCCGGGCTCGAGCTGATCCCCGCGATGAACAAGATCGACCTGCCGGGCGCCGAGCCGGAGCGCGTGGCGGGGGAGATCTCTGAGCTGATCGGCGTGGACCCGGACGGCGTGCTCCGCATCTCGGCCAAGACCGGCGACGGCGTCGTCGAGCTGCTCGAGGCGCTCGTGGCCCAGGTGCCGTCACCCGAGGGCGACCTCGACGCGTCGCCGCGCGCACTGATCTTCGATTCCGAGTTCGACCAGTACCGCGGCGTGATCGCGTACGTCCGGGTGGTCGACGGGACGCTCCGCAAGGACGATGCCATCGTGGCGATGCAGGGCGGCACGCACGCCGAGATCGACGAGATCGGCTTCTTCGGCCCGCAGATGATGGCGGTCGACGCGCTGCACGCGGGGGAGGTCGGCTACGTGATCACGGGCATCAAGGACGTCTCGCACCTGCGCGTGGGCGACACGCTCACCACCAGGGCGAACGCCGCGAGCGAGCCGCTGCCGGGCTATCGCGAGATCAAGCCGATGGTCTTCTGCGGCCTCTTCCCGGTGGAGACGAACCAGTTCCCCGACCTGCGTGACGCGCTCGAGAAGCTGGAGCTGAACGACGCGGCGCTCACATGGGACCCCGAGACGAGCGAGGCGCTCGGGTTCGGCTTCCGCTGCGGCTTCCTCGGCCTGCTGCACATGGACATCGTGCGCGAGCGGCTCGAGCGCGAGTACGACCTCGAGCTGCTGGCGACCACGCCCACGGTCGAGTACGACGTGACCCTCACGGACGGCCGCGAGGTGGTGGTGCACTCGCCGTCGGACATGCCGGACCGTGCCGAGATCGCCGCCATCAAGGAGCCATACATCCGCGCGACGATCCTCACGCCGAAGGAGCACGTGGGCGCCGTGATGGAGCTCTGCCAGGAGCGCCGCGGCACGCACGTGGACATGACCTTCCTGTCCCAGGAGCGCGTGCAGCTCCACTACGACCTGCCGCTCGCGGAGATCGTGCTCGACTTCTTCGACCAGCTGAAGTCGCGCACCAAGGGCTACGCGTCGCTGGACTACGAGCTGACCGGCATGCGCGAGGGGGACCTCGTGAAGCTCGACATCCTGCTCTCGGGCGACAAGGTGGACGCGCTCTCGATGGTCGTGCACCGCGACAAGGCCTACCCCGCGGGGCGCGTTCTCACCGAGCGCCTGCGCAAGCAGATCCCGCGCCAGCAGTTCGAGGTGGCGATCCAGGCGGCCATCGGCGCGAAGATCATCGCCCGTGAGTCGGTGAAGCCGATGCGCAAGGACGTGATCGCCAAGTGCTACGGCGGCGACGTCAGCCGCAAGCGCAAGCTGCTCGAGAAGCAGAAGGCCGGCAAGAAGCGCATGAAGCAGGTGGGCCGCGTGGAGGTGCCGCAGGAGGCGTTCCTGGCGGTGCTCGAGCTGTCCGGGGACGGCAACCCGTGATCGTCCTCGTGCACTCCGGCATCACGAGCCCGGACATGTGGGACGGCTTCGAGTTGCCGGGCGAGGTGCGGCGTCATCAGCTTTCCGACGCCCTATCCGTCGAGGCGCCGGTCGCGCTCGTGGGCGCGTCCTACGGCGGTCTGGTCTGCCTCGACTTCGCGGCCCGGCACCCTGATCTGGTCACGGAGCTCGTGCTGCTCGATGCCCCGCTGCCGGACCACGACTGGTCCGATGAGGTCGTTCGCTACGCGGAGGAGGAGGAGCGGCTGCTCGAGGCGGGCGACCTCGACGCGGCCACGGAGCTGAACCTCTCCTTCTGGGCTCCCACGCTGGCGGATCGGCTGCGGCCGATGACCCGGTGGTCACTCGAGCTCGACGTCGACGAGATCGAGGAAGTCGACCTGAGCGCCGTCCGGGCGCGCACGCTCGTGGCCGTGGGTGAGAACGACAAGCGCGACTTCCACGTGATCGCCGAACGGCTGGCGCGCGAGCTCCCCGACGCAGAGCTTGCCGTGATCGCGGACGCGGGCCACCTGCCCTCGCTGGAGCGCCCGGAGGCCACCGCAGCGCTCGTACGCCGCTTCCTCAAAGGAAGAAAAACCATTTAGGTGTCCCTTAAGAGGCGGTCGTAAGTTGCCGCGCGATGAGTACGGACACCCTCACTCCGACGGCGCCCGCGCCCGACCCCACGCTGGATTCGCTCCAGCAGTTCCTCGACGGCATCGCCAAGACGCCGCTCCTGACGGCTGATCAGGAGATCGCGCTTGCGAAGCGCATCGAGCGCGGCGATCTCGTCGCAAAGGACCACATGACGCGGGCGAACCTGCGGCTCGTAGTCTCGATCGCCAAGCGCTACCGCAACCAGGGCCTGCCGTTCCTGGACCTGATCCAGGAGGGCACGATCGGCCTGGTGCGCGCGGTCGAGAAGTTCGACTTCCGCAAGGGCTACAAGTTCTCGACCTACGCCACCTGGTGGATTCGCCAGGCGATCTCACGCGCGATCGCGGACAAGGGCCGGACGATCCGGATCCCGATCCACATCGACAACATCCTCAAGAAGCTCGACGGCGCCCAGCGCAAGCTGGAGGCCCAGGGCGACCGTGAGATCACCATCGAGGAGATCGCCGACATGGCCGGAGTCGATCCGGGCGAGGCGGACGTGATCATGCGCGCCGCCCAGCAGCTCGTGTCGCTCGACAAGCCGGTGGGCGACGACTCGGACGCCGCCCAGTTCGGGGACCTGATCCCCGACGAGAACTCGGCCTCCCCGTTCGACGAGGCGGTCGAGTCGATGCGCGACGAGCGCCTGAAGGCGTGTCTCGACAACCTGCCCTACCGCGACAAGCGGATCATCGAGCTGCGCTTCGGCCTCTGCGACGAGGGGCCGCAGACGCTCGACAAGGTGGCCAAGCTGTTCCAGCTCACGCGCGAGCGCACTCGCCAGATCGAGGAGGCTGCCCTGCGCAAGCTCTCGACGCTGGCCGACGCGCAGGCGCTGCGCGAAGCGGCGTAGTTGCGCAAGCGCCCGGCTCGGCCGGGCGCGCCGCGACCGCGTTTAGGGAGCCGCCGACACGGCGGGTGCCGCGGGGCGCAGTGAGCGCCGTCCGGCCACCGCGACCACGAACCCGGCTGCGCAGGCAATGCCGGCGGTGGCGAGCGCCCACTCGACGCTCACCTCCTCCGCGAGCAGGCCGGCGATGATCGAGCCGGCCGCGGCGCCGATCACGTTCGCCACGATCTGCCAGGAGTAGGCCTCGGTCTCGGTGCCGGGGGGCGCGAGCCGGTCCACCAGCGCGTACTCCGTGGTGGCGAGCGGCGCGAGCGCGACCCCGGTGAGCACCAGCAGCACGCCCATGACGCCGATCGACGGCGCGAACGGCAGCGGCGCCGAGCCGAGCGCCAGGAGCGCCATGAGGATCAGAAAGCGCTTCTCCAAGGAGGAGTCCCAGGACCTCGCCCCGTACCAGAGCCCGCCGATCACCGAGCCGAGCGCCCAGACGGTGATCAGCGGCCCCACGGCTTCGCGTGAGCCCTCGGCCTCGGCGAAGGCGGGCAGCGCCACCTCGAGCGCCCCGAACGAGACCGCCGTGACGGCGCCCGCGAACACGAGCGTGCGCATGCCGCCGGAGCGCAGCGCTCCAGCGCGGGTGCGGTCCCGGTGCTCGTCCGGCGCGGCGGCGCTGCGTGCTGCCGGCGCCGTGGCGAAGCCGACCGAGGCCGCCAGGTAGAAGCCCGCGCAGAGGAATAGCCCGACTGCGGGGCTGAGGGCGGTCGCGAGGCCCGCCGCGATCAGCGGTCCGACCACGAACACGAGCTCGAGCTGGATGGCATCGAACGCGAACGCGCTCTCGAGCGTCTCCTCGGGCACGAGCTGCGACCACAGCGAGCGCATCGACGCCGAGATCGGCGGGATCGTGGCGCCATGGAGCGCGGCGAGCGCCACGAGCAGCCAGACCGCGGCGCCCGAGAGGATGCCGACGGCCACGGCGCAGAGGACCAGCGTGGTCACGGCGCCCATCACGAGGATCACCTGCCGGCGGCCGATGCGGTCGACGAGGCGGCCGACGAAGCCGGCCGTCACGCCCACCGCCAGAGCCTCCGCGCCCACCACGATCCCGATCTGCGCCGTACTGATAGCCCTCCTCGCGCATCAGGAGGACCACGGACAGCGGCACGATCGCGAACGGCAGCCGTCCCGTGGTGGCGAACAGCGCGACCCGTGCCACGCCGGGGGTGCGGAGGACCTCGAGGTAGCGGCGCAGCTTCACGGGTCATAGACTGCCGCGCCGTGCCAGTGAATGCAGAGGCGACCGGGAAGACCTACCCGCCGTTCGAGTACGAGGTGGGCAAGGAGAAGATCCGCGAGTACGCGCACGCGGTGGGTGAGGACAACCCGATCTACTTCGAGCGCGCGGCCGCGACCGAGGCGGGCTTCCGCGACATCGCGGCGCCGCCGATGTTCGCGGTGGTCTACTCCGCGGGCGCCTTCGCGCCGGCCCTGTTCGACCCCGAGGTCGGCATCAACTTCGCGATGATGGTGCACGGCTCGCAGGAGTTCGAGTGGTCCGAGCCGGTCTGCTCCGGCGACGTGATCAGCACCGTGACCTCGGTGAAGGACATCTCCGAGAAGGGCGGGATGGGCTTCTACGTTTTCGAGACGGTCTCCACCAACCAGGACGGCACCGAGGTGGTGCGCGGGACCTGGACCAACATCGTCAGGGGCGTGTCGTGAACGTCGAGCTGAAGGTCACTCCCGACAAGTACCTGCCGCACCGCTATGCCGGCGCGTCGGGGGACTTCAACCCGATCCACATCGACGTGGACTTCGCGAAGCAGGTGGGCATGCCCTCGAACATCCTCCATGGCCTCTACACGATGGCTCAGGTGGCGCGCGCGAACGTGAACGCCGCCGGCGGCGACCCGCGCAGCCTCAAGCGGCTGTCCGTGCAGTTCCGCGGCATGGGCTTCCCCGAGCAGGAGATCACCGTGACCGGCAAGGTCAAGGAGGAGCGCGAGGATGGCCGCGTGATCGTGGAGACCCAGGCGGAGCAGGGCGGCAACCGCATCATCCGGAACGCGGAAGCAGAGCTCGAAACCGGCTGAGCCGCGGCGGTCGCCACAATAGGGACGTGGCCATAACGCCCCGTCAGAGCTTCCTCCTGCGAAAGGTGGTCGAGGCGCACCGCGATCTCGACCAGCCCGTGGGGTCGAAGTGGATCGCCGAGCAGGACGACGTGCCCTGGGGCCCGTCGACGGTGCGCGCCGAGCTGGCGAAGCTGGAGGAGACCGGGCTGCTCGAGCATCCGCACACCTCCGCGGGTCGCGTGCCCACGGACCGCGGCTACCGCGTCTACGTCGACGAGATCCTCGCGACGGGCAAGCTGCCGGTTCCGCGCAAGCCGCTCGAGCTCACCACCATGCGCCGCGAGGTCGACGAGGCGATGCGTGCCACGAGCGAGCAGCTCTCGCAGGTCACGAACCTGCTCGCGCTCGTGACCGCGCCGCCGATCGAGGCGGCCACGATCAGGCGCGTGGAGGTTCTGCTGCTGCAGCCGCAGGTGGCGATGGTGGTGGTGATCACGTCCACCGGCGGGGTCACGAAGCGGGTGATCTCCTACGACTCGCCGGTCGACCCCGGCCTCGTCGACTGGGCGGGCAGCTACCTGAACGAGGCGCTCGGCGGCCTCGACGTGGGCTCGCGGGTCCTGCAGTCGCGTGTGGCGGCGTCAGAGCTCAGCCCGCGGGAGCAGGGCTTCCTCGCCACGTTGGCCCCGGCGTTCACCGAGCTCGAGGACACCGCCGAGAACACGCTCTTCATGGAGGGCGCCGCGCGTCTCCTGTCCGAGCACCGCTTCCAGGAGCTGTCCCAGATCGGCGCCCTGATGGAGGTGCTCGAGCACCGGCGCGGGCTGCTCGGCGTGCTACGACAGTCGCTGGCCGAGCCGAGCGTTTACCTGCGCATCGGCAGCGAGAACGAGGTGCCGGGGCTGCCCGAGCTGCGCTCGCTCAGCCTGGTGGCGGCCAACTACGGCCTGGCGCGGCGCAACCTCGGCTCCGTGTCCGTGATCGGTCCCCTGCGGATGGACTACCCGGGCGCGATCATCGCCGTCCGCCAGGCTGCCACCGAGCTGTCGCGCTTCGTCGCCGAGGTCTACGACGAATGAGGCGCGACCCATACGAGGTGCTCGGCGTCGCGCGCGACGCCGACGAGCAGGAGATCAAGAAGACGTTCCGGCGTCTCGCGCGCGAGCTTCACCCTGACGTGAACCGGCACGACCCGGAGGCGGAGGAGAAGTTCAAGGAGGCCGCCGAGGCGTACGAGATCCTCTCGGACGCCGAGCGCCGCGCGACCTACGACCGCTACGGCTTCGAGGGGCTCGACTCGCGCGGCTTCAGCTCGCAGGCGCACGGCTTCGGCTCGTTCGCCGACATCTTCGACGCCTTCTTCGGCGGCGACCCCTTCGGCGGCGCCTTCGGGCGCGGCGGTGCCGGACGCATCCAGGGTGGCGACCTCGCCGTTGAGGTGGAGATCTCGCTCGCCGAGGCTGCTGCCGGCAAGACGGTCGAGGTGGCCTACGAGCTGGTGGACAGCTGCGAGCACTGCCACGGGAACGGCGCCGAGCCGGGCACGCCGATCGAGACCTGCCCGACCTGCGGCGGGGCCGGGCGGATCCGCGCGGTCACGCGGACGGCCTTCGGGCAGCTCGTCCGCGAGCAGGCCTGCGAGCCGTGCGGCGGCGAGGGCCGCATCCCGTCCAAGCCCTGCCACGAGTGCCAGGGGCGCGGCCGGCGCGCGCTGCGAAAGACGCTTCAGGTGGACGTGCCGGCCGGGATCGCCGACGACCAGCGCATCCGCCTCAGCGGGCGCGGCCACGCGGGCGAGCGCGGCGGTCCCGCCGGCGACCTCTACGTCCTCGTCCGGGTGAGCGAGGACGAGCGCTTCCTGCGCGACGGCAGCGACCTCGTGACCGTGGTGGACGTGCCCGCGCCCGCGGCCGCCCTCGGCACGACGGTGTCGGTGCCGACCCTGGATGGAGACGAGGAGATCGACGTGCCCGCCGGCACGCAGCCCGGAACGGTGGTCACGCTGCGCGAGCGCGGCATGCCGACGCTCGGCCGCGGGCGCCGCGGCGACCAGCAGGTGGTGCTCAACGTGGTGATCCCGCGCAACCTCAGCGCGCGCCAGAGCGAGCTGCTCGAGGAGCTGCGCGCCTCGCTCACGGCCGAGAACCTCGAGGAGAAGGCCGACGAGTCGCTGCTCTCGAAGGTCAGGCGGGCGCTCCGCTGATCCGCCTCGCCGTAAGGGCGCCCGCCGAGCACGCCGAGACCGTGCTCGCCGAGTTGGTCGAGCTGGCGCCCGCGGGCTTCGAGCAGGTCGACGGCGACGGGTTCGTGGAGTTCGCCTCTACGGGGCACCCGGCGAGCTGCCCAGACCTTCCCCAGGGCGCCGCACTCGTCGCCGGCAGCCCCGTCCACGTCTCGACGAGCCGAGGTTGGCGACGACTGGGCCGATCGTTGGCGCGAATTTCACAAGCCCGTACAGGTCGGTCGACCTCCACGTGCGTCCGCCGTGGAGCGAGCCGCTCAAGGACAGCATCGACATCGTCATCGATCCGGGGCAGGCGTTCGGCACTGGGGCTCATCCGACGACACGGCTGTCGCTGGAACTGCTGCTCGAGGTCACACCGGCGGGCCCGCTCGTGGACCTCGGCTGCGGCTCCGGCGTGCTCGCGATCGCCGCGGCGAAGCTCGGCTTCACGCCCGGTCACCGCTTTCGACCACGACCCGGCGGCCATCGAGGCCACGCTCGACAACGCCCGTGCGAACGGCGTAACGCTTGACCGCGTGGAGCGTCACGACCTGCGCAGCGCGGCCGCGCCGGTGGCGCCGGTCATGACGGCAAACCTCATGCGCCCGCTGCTGGTCCGCGTGGCGGAGCTGTTGCCCGAGCAGCCCGAGACGCTGATCGTCTCGGGGCTGCTCGAAGGCGAGGAGGAAGAGGTGGCGGCGGCGTTCGCGTCGCTGCGCGAACGCCGCCGCGTACGACTACAGGGGTGGAGCGCCCTCCTGTTGACCCTGCCCTAGACGTTGCCCCCGTAGCTAGGGCTTTGCAGGCGATTCTCCTCCGCAGTCGGACTCGGTATCGGCAGGCGGTCAGACCACCTTCCTAGGACATCCGTCCAGGCCGTTCTGGCCGGATACGCTGCGGCACGTGCGCCTCGTGGACCTGTCAGCTCCGATCCGGCAGAGCCCGCCGGAAACCCCGGAGGTGCTGCGCACCGACATCGAGTTCAGCGGGCACGCCGAGGGCGCCGCGATGATCGAATCGCTGCTCGGCGTGCCGGCCAGCCTGCTGCGTGACGGCGAGGGCTGGGCGGTCGAGACGTTCACCCGCTTCGGCACTCACAACTCCACGCACGTGGACGCGCCCTGGCACTACAACTCGCGCATCGGCGGCGAGCCGGCGCAGACGATCGACGCGCTTCCGCTCGACTGGTTCTTCGGCGCCGGCGTGGTGCTCGACATGTCGGCCAAGGACGAGGGCGAGACGATCGACGTGGCGGACGTCGCCTCAGAGCTCGGGCGGGTCGGCCATGAATTGCGCGAGCGCGACATCGTGCTCGTCCGGACCGGCCGCGACGTGTACGTGGACGAGCCGGGCTACATGGCGCTCGGGCCGGGCGTGACGGTCGAGGCCACCCGCTGGCTCTACGAGCGCGGCGTGCGAGTGATGGGCATCGACGCCTGGGGCTGGGACGGTCCGCTCCACCTCCAGGCGCAGGCCGCGCTCGAGTCGAAGGAGTCCGGCGTGTTCTGGGCGGCGCACCAGGCGGACCTGCCCTACTCGCAGATCGAGCGCCTCGTGAACCTCGGCGAGCTCCCGCCCACCGGCTTCCAGGTGGCCTGCTTCCCGCTGAAGATCGTGGGCGCGAGCGCCGCGCCCTCGCGGGTCGTGGGCATCGTCCCGGACTGAACGGCAGCATTGAAGGGTGCCTCGACCGAAGCTCAACACGAAACGTCCCATAGTGGGACGCAACGTGTTGAGCCTCTGCCAGGCGGCCCGGGCTCCCTCTCAATGCTGCTGTTCAGGCGCTTCGTTGGCCACTCCCGCCAAGGGCCACAGGTCCCGCCACTCGTAATCGGGCTGCTCCGGCCCCGGCGCCGGCATGCCGCCCCGGTTCACCCACGCCGTTCGCATGCCATGTCGCTGTGCCGCGGCCAGGTCGTACTTGAAGCCGAACGCCACGTGGAGGATCTCCTCGGGAGCCGCGCCGATCCCGCGCAGCGCGTGCTCGAACGGCTCGTCGCCGGGCTTGTAGGCGCGGCAGTCCTCGGCCACGGTCACCCCGTCGAACTCGACCTCGAGGTGGCGCAGCGAGTGCTCCATGATCTCCCGGTCGGTGTTCGAGATGATCCAGAGCCGCAGGCCGGCCTCCTTCGCGGCGCGCAGCGCCGGCACGGTGTCCGGGAACGGCTGCCAGCTCTCCATGGAGCGCACAAGTGCCTCGCCGTCCCGCTCGTTCCAGCGGTAGCCCCGCTCGCCCGCCCAGGCCGCGAGGCTGTCGGTCAGCACGTCGCGGTAGCTGCGGTAGTCGCCGTGGAGGCGCTCGAACTGCATCTCCTCCCAGCGCGCGCGCAGTTCGCGCGCCGGCGGCGGCTGCGGCTCGTGTCGGCGTGCGATCTCGTAGAGGAAGGCGGCCGCGCCGCCCTCCCAGTCGATCAGCGTGCCGTAGCAGTCGAATGTCGCGACTCGAATCGGTTCCATACCTACACTTGGAGTGGATGTCGTTGCTGAATCAGGTGCAGCATGACGTGAAGACCGCGATGAAGGCGGGCGAGCGCGAGCGCGTGCATGCGCTGCGCATGATCGCCGACGCCCTCCAAAAGGCCGAGAAGGACAACGGCGCGGATCCGGTGGAGGTGCTCCAGCGCGAGCGCAAGCGCCGCCTGGAGGCCGCCGAGGCGTACCGCGACGGCGGCCGCAAGGATGCCGCCGAGGCCGAGGAGCGCGAGGCGGAGATCATCTCCTCGTATATGCCGGAGCAGATCTCCGACGAGGATCTGCGCGCCATCGTGGGCGACGCCGTGGCCGAGTCGGGAGCCTCGTCTCCTCAGGAGATGGGGAAGGTGATGTCGCTCGTGATGCCGCAGGTGAAGGGCCGCGCCGACGGAAAACGGGTAAGCGCGGCGGTGAAGGAGATGCTCACCCCTTAAGTGGCCTCCACCTCGTGAGAATCCAACTCGAGCTTCCCAATGAGGTTGCCGCTGAGCTCGCCGGGCCCGGGGACGCGGTGATGAAGACTCTCGAGGAGCACCTCGACTGCGAGGTCTTCCTGCGCGGGAACGTGCTCACTCTCGACGGTGACGACGACGCGGTGGCCACCGCACGCACGGTCGTTCGCGAGATGTCGGACCTGGTTCGCCAGGGTCACGAGATCGCGCCCGGCACGATCGAGGCGATCGCCGGCGCGCTCGACCGCCACGAGAGCCCCAGCCGCATACTCGAGGACGTTGTCTGGCGCCACCGCGGCCTGAAGGTCGCCCCGAAGACCGTGAACCAGAAGCTATACGTGGACGCCATCCGGCGGTCCACGATCACGGTCGGCGTCGGCCCGGCCGGCACGGGCAAGTCCTTCCTCGCAGTGGCGATGGCCGTGGCGGCCCTGTCGCGGCGCGAGGTGAACCGCATCGTGCTCACGCGGCCCGCCGTCGAGGCCGGCGAGCGCCTGGGCTTCCTGCCGGGCGACATCGCGGCGAAGGTGGACCCGTACCTGCGCCCGCTCTTCGACGCCCTCTACGACATGCTCGAGCCCGACAAGGTGAACCAGCACCTGGACCGCGGCGTGATCGAGGTCGCGCCGCTGGCCTTCATGCGGGGTAGAACGCTCAATGATTCCTTCATAATCCTCGACGAGGCGCAGAACACGAGCCCGGAGCAGATCAAGATGTTCCTGACGCGGCTCGGCTTCAACTCCAAGATGGTCGTGACCGGTGACATCACGCAGATCGACCTGCCGAAGGATCAGCGCTCGGGGCTCGTGATGATCGCGGACATCCTCAAGGACGTGGACGGCATCGAGTTCGTGCGCTTCGGCGGCGAGGACGTGGTGCGGCACAAGCTCGTGCAGCGGATCGTCGCGGCCTACAGCGAGTACGCAGAGAAGCAGGCGCCGCCGCTTCGCCAGGCACGCCGCCAGCAGGGTTAACACCTGGTCGAGCTGGACCTCATCGACGCTCCGGAGGAGTTCCGCAGGCCGGCCCTCGCGGCGCTCGCGGCGGCTGGGGTCGAGGATGGCCACCTGGCGGTGCAGCTCGTGGACGAAGAGGCCATCCGCGCGCTCAACCGCGAGCACCGCAACCTCGATCGCCCCACCGACGTGCTGTCCTTCCCCGTGGACGAGGGCGGCCCGTCATTCGGGCCGCGCGAGCTCGGTGACGTGGTGATCTGCCCGGAGCACACGGAGGACCTGATCGAAGCCGTGGTCCACGGCGTGCTCCACCTGTGCGGATACGACCACGACACCGACGGCGGCGAGATGCTCGCGCTCCAGCGCCGCGTGCTGGAGGAGCTGTGAGCCGCTCCGGCTTCGTGGCCCTGGCCGGGCGGCCTAACACCGGTAAGTCGACGCTGGTGAACCAGATCGTGGGCGGCAAGGTGGCGATCGTGTCCGACAAGCCCCAGACGACCCGGCGCGAGATCCGCGGCGTGGCCACCGGCGAGGACTGGCAGCTCGTGCTGGTGGACCTCCCGGGCGTGCAGCGGCCGCGCGACCCCCTCACCGAGCGCATGCAGCGCCAGGTGGAGCGCACGCTCGCGGACGCCGATGCCGCGCTGTTCGTGCTGAACGGCGAGCAGGTGATCGGGCCCGGCGACCGCTTCATCGCGGACGCGCTCAAGAGCTCGGGCGTGCCCACCGTGACCGTGCTGAACAAGGTCGACCGGCTCGACAAGCCCCGTACCGTGAAGGCGCTGTCCACCGCCGCCGAGCTCGACGTCCAGGGTGAGCTGTTCCCGATCAGTGCGATCAGCGGAGCCGGCGTCGGCCCCGTGGTGGAGCAGCTCGTGTCGATGATGCCGGAGGGTCCGTTCCTGTATCCGCCTGACGAGACGAGCGACCAGTCGCTCGAGATACGGCTCGCCGAGCTGGTGCGCGAGCAGGTGCTGCTGCGCACGCGTGAGGAGCTGCCGCACGCGGTGGAGGTCGAGGTCAACGAGATCGAGGAGCGTGAAACCGACGGCCTGCTCGTGGTGCGGGCACGGGTGTGGGCCGAGACCGAGTCGCAGAAGGGCATCCTGGTGGGATCGGGCGGCCGGATGGTGAGGGCCGTTGGCACGGCGGCCCGCAAGGAGATCGAGGGCCTGCTCGAACGGCAGGTGCACCTCGAGCTGAACGTGCGCGTGCGCAAGGGCTGGCGCCGCGACGAGGGCCTACTGGACCGGCTGGGCATCGAGTGATCGAGCGGATCCATGCGTTCATGCGGCGTGCCGAGGAGAGCGTCTGCGACGAGGTGGTGAAGACCGCGCACGGCACCGCCATGCTCACGCCGACCCTGCCGCTCGTGTGGCAGGTGAACGCGATCCGGGTCGAGGACCCGCAGGCGAGCGTCGCGCAGCTCGTGGCGGAGGCCGACGACGTCCAGGCCGGCTTCGGCCATCGCAAGCTTGTGATGCACGACGAGCAGCTGGGCGAGCGCCTGGCCCCGGAGCTCGTCCTAGCCGGCTGGAACCCATATCGCGTGCTGATCATGCTCCGGCGCCGCCCGGCCGATCGTCCAGAGGCGCCGGGCGCCGGCGCCGAGGTGAGCCGCGACGTGGGGGCGGCGGCGCTCGCCGCCTTTCGCCGCGAGCAGCCGTTCGGCTGGCAGGACGAAGCCGTGCGTCAGCTCGCCGCGATGGACGATCGCTACACGAGCGTGCTCGCCGCGCGCGACTTCGCCTCGCCGCCCGACGATCCCGCCTGCGCGTGCCGCCTCTACACACACGATGGACTCGGCCAGGTGGACGAGGTGGGTACCGTGGAAGCGCGGAGGGGCCGCGGCCACGCCCGCGCGGCGGTCGCCGCCGCCGCTGACGCGGCCGCCGCGAACGGCTGCGAGCAGGTGTTCATGGTCACCGACGCCGCCGACTGGCCCCAGGAGCTCTACCGCCGCCTCGGCTTCGACGAGATCGGCGCCACCTACGAGTTCCTGAAGCTCTCAATCAGCTCACGGCCATAATCGTCGGTGTGGATCTGCTCCCCTGCATAGTCCAGGACGCCCGCACCGGCGAGGTGCTCACGCTCGCCTACATGAACGACGAGGCGCTCAAGCGCACCCGCGAGACGGGTGAGATGTGGTTCTGGTCGCGCTCGCGGAACGAGCTCTGGCACAAGGGCGAGACCTCGGGGAACGTCCAGAAGCTCAAGGAGCTCCGGCTGGACTGCGACGAGGACGCGATCCTCGCGCTCGTCGAGCCCGCCGGGCCGGCGTGCCACACGGGCGAAGCGCACCTGCTTCCACAACGGCGAGCTCGAGCCGGTCCCGGCGGAGGCGCTCGCCGTGCTGGCTCGCACGATTGAGGCTCGGCGCGGGGCCGACACCTACACGGGGAGCCTCCTGGCGGACGGCGAGCTCGTGGGCGCGAAGGTCCGGGAGGAGGCCGAGGAGGTCGTCCGGGCGGCGCGTGACGAGTCCGACGAGCGCCTGGCGGAGGAGGCGGCCGACGTGCTCTACCACCTCGCCGTGCTGCTGGCCGGCCGCGGGGTCGAGCTGGCCGACGTCTACGAGGTCCTGAATGAGCGTCGCCGCGGCTGACCTCGAGCTGACGCCGTCGCTCGACGAGACGCGCGAGCTCGCGCGCGAGCACACGCTCGTGCCGCTGCGGCACACGTTCATCGCCGACTGCGAGACGCCGGTGTCCGCCTACCTGAAGCTGCGCGGGGACGGGCCCTCGTTCCTGCTCGAGTCGGCGGAGCAGGGCCAGCGCGTCGGGCGCTGGTCGTTCCTCGGATTTCGCCCGCGCGCGGTGATCCGCCTCGCCCGGGGCGAGCATCCCGATCCGTACGCGGCCGTCGCCGAGGAGCTTGCGCGCTACCGGATCGCGCCGCTCGACGGGCTGCCGCCGTTCGCCGGCGGCGCCGTGGGGATGTTCGGCTACGACCTCGTGCGCAGCGCCGAGCCGAGCGTCGGGGAGCCGAACCCCGACGACCTCGGGATGCCGGAGCTGGCGGTGATGGTCACCGACGTGCTGCTGGCGTTCGACCACCTGCGCCACGAGGTCACCGTGCTCGCGAACGTGATCCTCGATGGGCAACGCTCCGGTGCGGGCCAAGCCCGCCCCCTCGCGCACGGCGGCGACGTGGAGCAGGCCTACCATCAGGCCGCCGCGGCGATCGCCGACGTGCGCGAACGGTTGCGCGGGCCGGTTCCGCAGGTGGGCGCGGGCCGCATCGACCCGCCCACCTTCAGCTCGAACCTGGGCTCCGATGGCTATGCGGAGGCCGTGGAGCGCGCCAAGGAGTACATCCGCGCCGGCGACGTCTACCAGGTGGTCCCAAGCCAGCGCTGGAGCGCCGACTGCCCCGTGGACGCCTTCTCGATCTTCCGCGGGCTGCGCGCGATCAACCCGAGCCCATACATGTACTTCCTCGACTTCGAGGACTTCGAGATCGCGGGCGCCTCACCGGAGGCGCTCGTGACCGTCACGGGCCGCAACGTGCGGCAGCGCCCGATCGCGGGCACGCGCCCGCGCGCCGACTCCGTCGAGCAGGACCTCGAGCGCGGGCGGGAGCTGCTCGCCGACCCGAAGGAGCGGGCCGAGCACGTGATGCTCGTGGACCTCGGCCGCAACGACCTCGGGCGCGTCTGCGAGTACGGCTCGGTCACGGTCGACGAGCTGATGACCGTGGAGACCTACTCGCACGTGATGCACATCGTGTCGTCGGTGTCCGGCACGCTCAGCCCGGGCGTGTCCCCGATGGACGCACTGCGTGCGTCACTGCCGGCGGGCACGCTCTCCGGCGCACCCAAGATCAGGGCGATGCAGATCATCGACGAGCTCGAGCCCGTCGGGCGCGGCCCGTACGGCGGCGCCGTGGGCTACCTCTCGTACACGGGCGACCTCGACACCTGCATCTACATCCGCTCCGCTCTCGTGAAGGGCGGCCAGGTGCACCTCCAGGCGGGCGGCGGGATCGTGGCGGACTCGGACCCGGCGTACGAGGTGCGCGAGACCGAGGCGAAGGCGGGCGCCGTGATGGACGCCATCAGGCTCGCGTGCAAGCAGGGGGACTGGGCATGACGAGCGTGCTCGTGGTCGACAACTACGACTCGTTCACATACAACCTCGTGCAGTACCTGGGCGAGCTCGGGGCCGAGGTGGAGGTGGTCCGCAACGACCTCCCCGAGCTGCTCGAGCGCAGCCCCGACCGCGTGATCGTGTCGCCGGGGCCGTGCACACCCGAGGAGGCCGGTCTCTCCAAGGACGCGATCCGCCGCTACGCGGAGGCCGGCGTGCCCGTGCTCGGCGTCTGCCTGGGCCACCAGGCGCTCGCCGCGGCCTATGGCGGCAGGGTGGTGCGCGGCGAGCCGGTGCACGGCAAGACCGCCGAGGCGGAGCACGACGGCAGGACGATCTTCCACGGCCTCGAATCACCGCTCGTGGTCGGCCGCTACCACTCGCTCGTCGTGGACCCGGAGCTGCCGGACCAGCTGGAGGTCTCCGCCCGATCGGGTCACGTGATCATGGGCCTGCGCCACCGCGAGCTGCCGCTCGAGGGCGTGCAGTTTCACCCCGAGTCGGTGCTCACGCCACACGGCAAGCGCCTGCTGGCAAACTTCCTCGGATGAGACGCGCGGCCATATTCGCTGCGCTCGTCGTCTCGCTCGGCGCCGCCTCAGAGGCCGCGGCGGAGGTGGTCGTGGTCTCGACCGACGGTGTCCAGCCGAGGCGGGCGCATGTGGCCCCCGGCGGCACCGTGCGCTGGGAGAACAGCTCCCCGGCCGCAGTCCGGATCCAGAGCCTCGGCAGGCCGCGCTTCCGGTCGCTCGATGTCGACGCCGGCCGCGCGGGCGAGCGTCGCTTCAACGCCGTGGGCCGCTACCGCTACACGATCCCCGGCACCGTCGCGGAGGCGATCGTGATCGTGGGTGCCGAGGTGCGCCGCCCGCGCCCCCGCGGCCGCGGCTGCGACCGCCGTGAGGTCTTCCTCTACCACGTGACCGTGAACGCGACGAAGTCATTCACGGAGGAGTGGGACCCGAGATTCGAGCTCCAGGGCGCCCTCTCGATCTCCTACGCGTACCAGGTCGTCTACCCGCGCGTGGCCGCGGTCGTCCAGCACGAGTGCGGCACGGGCGAGATCGAGGTCCGGGCTCGCGGCCGCGGGGCCGGCAAGCTCTCGAACTACAAGTGGGCGGACAGCGTCAGGAACGCGGACCCGAACGCGGGCAGTACCCCGTCGCCGTGTGACTTCCTCACCTCGGTGGACTCCCTCGGAGCCACGATCCAGATCAAGGACTCGGCGCTCATCCCGGGAGGCCGCGGGTCGTCCCTGTCCGTGGCGAGCCGCCTGACGCCCGGCCAGCGCGACGCGCTCGCGAAGCTCCTCGTCGACCGTCGCGCTGTTCCCTGCGACAAGGGCGGCCAGGGCAACGCGAGCGTGTTCGACGGCCCCGCGGGTCACGGGACGGTGCCGATCTTCCAGGACCCCTACCGCGTCGCGGGGGGCGAGCTGTTCCCGCCGCTGATCGCCCTGAGCGGAGACTTCTTCGCCCAGGGCCGCTCGCGTCCGCTTCAGAGCCTGGTGGCCGGCCGCTCGTTCAGCGTCTCGAGTGGGGAGCGCAACTACGACGGGAGAGATGCGCAGACCCACGTCGTGGCCAAGGCGGGGATGAGGATCCGCTTCGCCCGGCGCCACCGCTGATGCCCAACGACGTGCTCACACGCGCCATCGACCGGGTGGCGAGCGGCGCCGACCTCGACGCGCCCGAGGCCGCCGCGGTTCTTGCCGAGATCGTGGACGGCAACGCCTCCGAGGCCCAGGCGGCCGCGTTCCTGATCGCCCTGCGCACGAAGGGCGAGACGGTGGGCGAGATCGCCGGCCTCGCCGCGGTGCTGCGCGAGCGCTCGGTCAAGGTCGATGCCGGGGACGACCTCGTGGACACCGCCGGCACGGGCGGCGGCCGGCCCACCTTCAACGTGTCCACCACCGCGGCGTTCGTCGCGGCGGGAGCGGGCTGCCGGGTCGCGAAGCACGGCAACCGCTCCGCCACGAGCCAGTGCGGGTCGGCGGACGTGCTCGAGGCGCTCGGCGGCCGGATCGACATGGCGCCCGAGGTCGTGGCCGACAGCATCCGCGAGATCGGCTTCGGGTTCATGTTCGCGCCGCTCCACCACCCGGCGTTCAAGCACATCGTCCCGGTCCGCAGGGAGCTCGCCGTGCGCACAGTCTTCAACTTCCTCGGCCCGCTCACCAACCCGGCCGGCGCGCTGCGCCAGGTGATCGGGGTCTCCGATCCCGAGAAGATCGAAACCATCGCGGCCGCGTTGGGAGAGCTTGGGGCGGAACGTGCCCTGGTAGTGTCGAGCTCAGATGGCCTGGACGAGTTCTCGGTCTCCGGGGCAACCCGCGTGGTGGAGCTGAGAGACGGCCGTCTCTCGAGCTACGAGGTGACGCCCGACCAGGTTGGCATCGAGCTCTCGGCCGACGGTGCTGTGGGCGCCGGCACGCCCGAGCAGAACGCGCAGGTGCTGCGCGACGTGCTGTCCGGGAAGGCCGGCACGGAGCGCTCGCTCGCCGTCGTGAACGCCGGCGCGGCCATATACGTGGCGGGCCGGACCGACTCGCTCGCCGAAGGCGTGCGCGCCGCGGAGCGCGCGATCGACGACGGAGCCGCCGCGAGCGTGCTCGAGCGCTGGGTGGAGGCGACCGCCGCGTGATCCCGCGCCTCGACGACATCGTCGACGCCACCCGCACCGCCCTGAGGCAGCGGCAGCGCGAGCACCCGCTCTCCGAGCTGGAGGCGCAGGTGGAGACGGGGCGGGAGGGCCGCCCGTTCGCCGAGGCGCTGTCGCGTCCCGGCACCTCGCTGGTCGCGGAGCACAAGCGCCGCTCGCCGTCCGCGGGCGCAATTCGCGAGGGCGCGAGCTGCGCCGAGATCGTGGGCGCGTACGAGCGCGGCGGGGCGGCTGCGCTGTCGATCCTCACCGAGGAGGCGCACTTCGGCGGATCGCTGGCAGACCTGCGCGAGGCCCGCGCGGCGACCGAGCTACCGATCCTCCGCAAGGACTTCACCATCGACCCGTATCAGCTCTACGAGGCGAAGCTCGCCGGGGCCGACGCCGTGCTGCTCGTGGTGGGATCGCTGAACGACACGCAGCTCGCCGAGCTGTACGCGCAGGCGCGCCAGCTCGACCTCGACGCGCTGGTGGAGATCCACGACGACGACGAGCTCGAGCGCGCGCTCGAGCTCGACTCCGACGTGATCGGCATCAACAACCGCAACCTGGAGGACTTCAGCGTCGACATTCAGCGCACCTTCGACCTGCTCGCCGACGTGCCGGCGGGGAAGGTCGTGGTGTCCGAGTCCGGCATCCACCACCGCGACCAGATCGACGAGCTGGAGCAGGTGGGGGTGGACGCGGTGCTGATCGGAGAGGCGCTCATGCGCGCGCGCGACCCCGAGGCCGCGGCACGCGAGCTCACGCATTCGGCAGATCCTGGCGCTGAACCTATCGGCCCGGGTTAGGCGTATCCCTACCATGGTGGAGCATGTCGACCGTCCCTGAGCTCGACCCGCCCGCCGTAGCCGAGCTCGGCGCGCGCCTCCGGGACAACATCGCTCGCGCGGTCAAGGCTCCGGACTCGGTCATACGCGACGTGCTCGTGGCGCTGTTCGCCGAGGGCCACGTGCTGATCGAGGACTACCCGGGGGTGGGCAAGACGGCCCTCGCCCGCGCGCTCGCCCGTTCGATCGATGCCGAGTACGCCCGCATCCAGTGCACCGCCGACCTCCTGCCCGCCGACGTGGTCGGCACGAACGTCTACAACCAGCGCGAGAACCGCTTCGAGTTCCGTCCCGGCCCGGTGTTCGCGAACGTCGTGCTGGTGGACGAGGTGAACCGCGCCTCGCCGAAGACGCAGTCCGGCCTGCTCGAGTGCATGCAGGAGCGGCACGTGACCGTGGACAGGCACACGCACGAGATCGCCCGGCCGTTCATCGTGGTCGCGACGCAGAACCCGGTCGAGTACGAGGGCACCTACCCGCTGCCCGAGGCGCAGCTCGACCGCTTCATGGTGCGCGTCTCGCTCGGCTACCCCTCCGCGGTCCAGGAGAGCCAGATGCTGATGGACCACGCCGAGAGCGACCGCGTGCTCGACCTCGAGTCCGTTGCCGACGTGGCCGGCATACTGGCCGCGCAGACCGCTGCCGGCGCGGTTCACGGCAGCGAGGCGCTGCGCCGCTACGTCGTCGCGATCCTGGACGCCACGCGCGCGGACCCGCGTGTGGAGCTGGGCGCGAGCCCGCGTGCCGGACTGATGCTGTTCCGCGCCGCGAAGGCCTATGCGGCGCTCGACGGGCGCGACCACGCGCTCCCCGACGACGTGCAGAAGCTCGCCGGCGCCGTGCTCACGCACCGCCTGCTGCTCTCTCCCGGCACCGGCGCCGACGAGCGCGCCGTGGTCGTGCGCGACGCGCTGGAGCGGGTTCCCGCGCTCTGACGGGCTGATGCTCCGCCCCCTCTTCACGGCGCTGCTCGGAGTGGCGCTGTGCCTGGCCGGGGGAACGTTCGACACGGCGTCGCTGTACGTGCCCGGAGTGGGCCTGATCGTGCTGTCGCTGGGCTCGGTCGTCTGGGTGGAGCTGGCCGCCAAGGGCGCCACGGTCGAGCGCGTGCCGGGGCCGCACACCGTCGGGGAGGAGGAGCCCTATCCGCTGCGCGTGGAGGTGCGGAGCGGGTTGTTGCCGCCGCCCGGAGGCGAGCTGCTCGAGCCGTTGCTCGGCTGGCCGGTACCGGTGGCCGGCCGCTGGTCGCGGCGCCTCCGCATCAACGTGCGCTTCTCCCGTCGCGGACGGCGGGTGCTCGAGCCCGAGCTGCTCGTGATCCGCGACCCGATGCGCCTCTACGCGCGCGAGATCGAGGGCCGTGGCGGGGAGGAGGTGCTCGTGCTTCCGCGGGTCGAGCCGGTGACCGCCCCCGGGAGCGGCGGCGCGGGCGCCGGCTCGCAGGCCGGGCTCGGGGCGCAGCCGAGCCTCTCGGGGAGGCGGCTCGACGCGTCCGCCGCCGAGCTCGAGATCGACGGGCTGCGCGCCTACCGGGAGGGCGCGCCCGCCTCGCGCATCCACTGGCCCTCCGTGGCTCGCCACGGCGAGATCCTGGAGCGCCGCCTCGTCGCGGAGCTCGACTCCGCTCCGCTGATCGTGATGGACCCCTCCGGCCCCGCGGACGAGGAGGCCCTGGACAAGGCGGTGCGGGCCGCCGCCTCGCTGTGCGTATGGCTCGCACGGCAGGAGGGCTGCTCTGTGCTCCTCCCCGGCGCCCGGCGCCCGATCGACATCAGCCATGACCTCGGAGCCTGGCCGGCCGTGCACGCGCGGCTCGCCCTCGTGGAGGAGGGTGCCGCCCCGGCCGGGGGCGTGCTCGGCCCGCGCGGCGGCGCGGTGATCTGGGTCACCGGGGCGGATCTGCGGACCACGCCGCGCGCCCTCGAGCGGCTGCCCGCCGGGTCGCGTTACGTGGTCGCGCCCGGTGCGCTACCCGGTGTGCGGCCCGCGTTCGAGGTGGCCGGCTGCACCGGCTGCCTCGTCGAGCGGGCGCGCCGTGCCACCGGCACCCGGAGCGCGGCATGAGCGTGGTTGGCCGCACCCCCGCGCCGGCCGCGGCAGGAGCCCCGCCCGCCTCCACCGGCAGCGCGCGCTCCGCCGCAGCGGTCACGCACGACTCGCTTGAGATGCGGCTGGTGGCCTTCGCAGCGCTGGCCGCGTTCAGCGCGGCGCACTGGGGGCTGCTGGTCGAGGATGCACCAGTCGGCCGCACGCTCCTGGTGCTGCTGGTGGCCACCGGCGCCGCCGCGGCGCTTGGGTTGCTCTCGCGGGCCCCGCTGCCGCGCCCGGCGCTGCACGCGCTCGCTGCCGCGATCGGCGTCGCCGCACTGGCCCTTGGGCTGATGGCGGCGGGCCTTCCCGGCCGCCTGCTGCTCCCGGCGCACTGGAGCGAGTTTGCGGACGGCCTGGACCGGGGCCTTGCCGGCATGCAGGACGTGTCGTGGCCCTACGACGGCCCTGACACCTGGATCCGCCGGACGATCCTGTTCGGCGTGCCCGCGCTCCTCACGGCCGCGGTCGCGCTCGCCTTCTGGCCGGCCCGTCGCGGGGTCGCGGGGCTGCGTATAGCGGGACTAGTGACACTGCTGCTCCTGTACGGCACCCCGGTGACCGAGAACGATCCGGGCACGCCGGCGCTGCGCGGCCTCGCGCTCCTCCTCCTGGTGGCTGGCTGGCTGTGGCTGCCGCGGATGCCGAGGCGCGAGGCGGCCGTCGGGGCCGCTGTGGTGGCGAGCGTCGGGGTGCTGTCGCTCCCGGTGGCTGCCGCTCTCGACGGCGAGCGCGCCTGGTGGGACTACGGGGCGTGGAGCGTGTTCGGCAAGGGCGAGGCGATCACATTCGATTGGTCCCACGAGTACGGGCCGCTCGAGTGGTCCCGGGCCGGGGCCACGGTGCTGAACGTGAAGTCGGACCGGCCGCATTACTGGAAGGCCGAGGTGCTCGACTCGTTCGATGGCCTGCGCTGGGTGCGCTCCGCGGCGGCCGACGACAACCGCTTCGGCGCCGAGGTGGCGTTCGGGGCCTCGATCCCGGAGGGCCGCTGGGATTACCACGAGTACAACCCGGACTGGGACGAGCGCATCCGCTTCACCGTGCGCTCGCTCTCCAGCAGCATGGTCGTGGGCGCGGGCCTGACCCTCCGGGTCGAGGGCGTGGGTGGCGCGAGGCCGAGCTCGGACGGGACCACGCGCCTCCGGCGAGGGTTCATTCTGGAGAAGGGTGACTCGTACGTCGTCCGCTCCTATGCCCCGAACCCCACGAAGGAACAGCTGGAGGGCGTGACGGACGGCTATTCGCGGGATCTGAGGATCTACACACAGATCCAGCTCCCCAACCCTGGCGAGGACGCAACCGAGGGCTTGGGTCTTCAGGGCGACGCCGCGCGCGCGGAGGCGGCCCTGGCGCGCGAGAACGTGTTCGTACCCCCGCGGGCCGACCCCACGAGCGGCTCCGGTCCCGACGCCGAGGCTGCAATAAGGCGCTCGCCCTACGGGCGCATGTACGACCTCGCCCAGCGACTCACGTCAGACCAGCCGAACGCCTACGCCGCCGTGAAGAACGTGGAGCGCTATCTGCAGAACACGTTCACGTACTCCGAGCGCGTGCCCACGCGCCCGATCCCGCTGATGGGCTTCCTCTACGAGGACAAGCGCGGCTACTGCCAGCAGTTCTCAGGCGCGATGGCGCTGATGCTGCGCATGGCCGGCATCCCGGCGCGCGTGGCCGCGGGCTTCTCCCCGGGCTCCTACAACAAGGACACCGAGGAGTACCGCGTCCGGGACCTCGACGCGCACTCGTGGGTGGAGGTCTGGTTCACGGGCATCGGCTGGGTGCCGTTCGACCCGACTCCCGCACGCTCACCGGCGCAGTCGCAGTCGAGTGCGCTCGCCACGAGCGCAGCGGCCGCAGACGCGGGCGAGGTGCAGACGCGCCAGGGCGTGGCCGCCTCCGAGCGCGGCACGGATACGGGCGCCGGCCTCGGCTCCGATGGCGGTAACGGCTGGCTCATGCCGGTGCTCCTGCTGCTGCTGGCGGCGCCGCTCGCGGCGGGCGCGCTCGTGCTCGGGAATCGCGTTCGCCGGCTTCGCGGCCTCGGGCCCGATGAGCTCGCGGAGGTCCAGCTCTCAGAGCTGCGGCGCGCGCTCGTGCGGCTCGACTGGGAGCTTCCTGCGTCGACAACGCTGCTGGGGCTCGAGCGGCGGCTGGGGCGCTTCGCGGGACCCGCCTCGGAGGCATATGCCGAGGCGCTGCGAGCGAACCGCTACGACCCGCGTGCGCCGGCCGCGCCCGCACTCAGCGAGCGCAGGGCCGTGCGCAGGGAGCTCAGCCGGGGCAGCATCTTCGACAGGTTGCGCGGGCTCGTGGCCATCCCGCCGGGCGCGCCGCGCTCGTAGACATTTACCCAAGCGTAAGGTCCGCGCACTAAACCTCAGTGCATGACCACAAGAACCCCGCTCGCCAACCTCCTCGCAGGTGCACTCGGCGGCCTGATCGTGCTGACCATCGGCGCGGTCCTGATCGCCACCAACGTGATCGATACGGGTGACACCAAGACCGTTGTGCGAGAGGGTGCCGCCGCGCAGCCCACCAACGCCTCCACCTCGACCACCGGCCGCACCCCCGGCGAGATCTACAAGGAGGAGGGGCGCGGGGTGGTCTTCGTCCAGTCCCAGGGTGTCTCGTCGGACAGCGAGTCCCCGTTCGGCGCTCCTCAGGAGGGAACCGCGACCGGCTCGGGCTTCGTGGTGGACAGCGCCGGCACGATCATCACCAACGCCCACGTGGTCGAGGGCGCGGACAGCGTCCAGGTGCGGTTTGGCGACAACGGCGAGTTCGTGGACGCCGACGTGAAGGGCGTCGACACCTCAACCGACATCGCGGTGCTGAAGGTCGATCCGTCGGACGTGGACGGCGGCCTCACCCCGATTCCGCTCGGCGACTCCTCGAAGGCCGAGGTCGGCGATCCCGTGATCGCGATCGGCAATCCGTTCGGCTACAGCCGCACGGTCACCACGGGCATCGTCTCCGGCCTTCAGCGCGAGATCCAGGCGCCCAACGGCTTCACGATCCCGGACGTGATCCAGACCGACGCCTCGATCAACCCGGGCAACTCCGGTGGTCCGCTGCTCGACGCGAACGGGCGCGTGATCGGCATCAACTCGCAGATCGCCACCGGCGGCGGCCAGGGCTCGGTCGGTATCGGCTTCGCGGTCCCGATCAACACCGCCAAGAACCTGCTGCCGGACCTGAAGGCCGGCGAGACCATCGAGCGCGCCTACCTCGGCGTGCAGATGCAGGACGTGAGCAGCCAGCTCGCCGAGGACCTCAACCTGGCGGCCGACGAGGGCGCGCTCGTGGTCGAGGTCACGGAGGACAGCCCCGCTGAGAAGGCGGGCCTCCGCGGAGGTCGCACCGAGACCTCCCAGGGGGTCCCGGCCGGCGGCGACCTGATCGTCGAGGTGGACGGGAAGGCGGTGAGCGACTCGAGCGAGGTCGCGAGCGCGATCGCCGAGAAGCGCCCAGGCGACAAGGCGGAGATCACCTACTACCGCGGCGACTCGAGGAAGACCGTGACGGTCGAGCTCGCCAAGCGCCCGCAGTCAGCCGATCAGCCCTCCTCGGATGAGGGCGGCGACGGCGACGGCGGCGGGCTGTTGCCCTAGCGGCGCGCCTGCCACGATAGGCGGGCGATGACCCGCGTCAAGATCTGCGGAATCACGGCGCTCGAGGACGCCCACCGGGCGGTGGACCTCGGCGCCTGGGCGCTCGGCATGATCTTCTGGCCGGGCAGCCCGCGCGTGTGTCCGCTCGAGCAGGCCGAGGCGATCGGCGCGCAGCTCCATCGGCGCGTCGAGCTCACCGGCGTGTTCGTGAATGCCACGCTCGACCATGTCGCGGAGACCGCGGACGTCTGCCATTTCACCCTGCTCCAGCTCCACGGCGACGAGGGCCCCGCCTACTGCCAGGAGGCGGCGCGCCGGACCGGCTGCCGGGTGATCAAGGCCGCGCGCGTGCGCGACGCCGCGCAGGTCCAGGCGCTGCGGGCCTACCGGACCGACCTCCACATGCTCGACGCGCACTCCGATCGGGCGCCAGGCGGCACCGGGGAGAGTTTCGACTGGGCGCTGGCCCGTCTGCACCCGGGCAACCCGCCGCTGATCCTGTCCGGCGGGCTGACGCCTGACAACGTCGGCGAGGCGATCGCCGCCGTGAATCCCTTCGCGGTCGACACGGCTAGCGGCACCGAGGCCGAGCCCGGCCGCAAGGACGAAGCCAAGCTGACCGCGTTCTTCCGTGCGGTCGAGGCCGCCGACCCCGTGGTGGTCGTGCGTGAGGTCGCGGGCGATGCCCGCGACGGAGCGATGGGTTGAGCGCTCCGCCGCTCGAGCGGCGCTTCGGCCCCTACGGCGGCCGCTACGTGCCGGAGACCCTCATCCCGGCGCTCGACGAACTCGAGCGCGAGTGGTCGGCCGCCCGGGCGGACCCGGCCTTCATGGCGGAGCTCGACGCGCTCCTGCGCGACTACGTGGGGCGCCCGACGCCGCTCTACCACGCCCACCGGCTCTCGGAGGTCGTGGGCGGCGCGGTCTGGCTGAAGCGCGAGGACCTCACCCACACGGGCTCGCACAAGATCAACAACGCGCTGGGCCAGGCGCTGCTCGCCAAGCGCATGGGGAAGCCACGCGTGATCGCCGAGACGGGCGCCGGCCAGCACGGCGTGGCGGCGGCCACGGCCTGCGCGCTGCTCGGGCTGGAGTGCGTCGTCTACATGGGCACCGAGGACATGCGCCGCCAGGAGCCGAACGTGCAGCGCATGCGCCTGCTGGGCGCTCAGGTGGAGGGCGTGGACGCCGGCGCGCGCACGCTCAAGGAGGCCGTCTCGGCGGCAATCCGCGACTGGGTCGCGAACGTGGAGTCCACGCACTACGTGATCGGCTCGTGCGTGGGGCCGGCGCCCTATCCGGCGCTGGTGCGCGACCTCCAGCGCCGCATCGGCGACGAGGCGCGCGCCCAGCTGCTCGACCAGGCCGGACGCCTCCCGGACCGCGCGGTGGCCTGCGTGGGCGGGGGCTCCAACGCGATCGGCACGTTCATCCCGTTCGTGAACGACCCGGAGGTCGAGCTCATCGGCGTCGAGGCCGCGGGGGAGGGGCTCAGCACGCAGCGCCACTCCGCGCCGCTCACCACGGGCGCGCGTGGCGTGCTCCACGGAGCGCTCACCGGCGTGATCCAGGACGAGGAGGGCCAGATCCTCGAGGCCCACTCGATCTCGGCGGGCCTCGACTACCCGGGCGTGGGCCCCGAGCACGCCTGGCTGCGCGACTCCGGGCGCGTCCGCTACGAGGCCGTCGAGGACGGCGCCGCAGTGGACGCGTTCCATCGGGTGGCGGAGCTCGAGGGCATCCTGCCCGCGCTCGAGTCCTCGCACGCGGTCGCCTGGGTGCTGGCCAACCCGTCGCGTGGTCTCAGCCTGATCACGCTGTCGGGCCGAGGGGACAAGGACTTGGCTGAGGTGCTCGGCCTGGCATGAGCATCGAATCGGCCTTCTCTCAGAACGGCAAGCGCGCCGCTCTCATGCCGTATCTGATGGGCGGTTATCCGAGCATTGAGGGATCGGTTTCCGCCGGGTTGGCGGCTGTCGATTCCGGTGCTGATCTGCTGGAGCTGGGGATTCCGTTCTCGGATCCGCTTGCCGATGGGCCCGTGATCCACGCGGCTGGGACCGAGGCGCTGGCTGCGGGGGCCACGCCGCACGCGGTGCTTGGCGTTTGTGAACAGCTTGCAGTGAGGGTGCCTGTGGTGTTGATGGTCTACGCGAACATCGTGCTCACCGCCGGGGTCCACGCTTTTGCATTGAAGGCGGCCGCGGCGGGGGCGTCCGGGCTGATCGTTCCGGATCTTCCGCACGATGAGGCCGGTGAGTTGCGGGCCGCGTGCGATGCCGAGGGCTTGGCGCTCGTGCCTCTGGTGGCGCCCACGACCACGCCCGAGCGGATCGCCGACATCGGCGCCGACGCGCGTGGCTTCGTCTACACGGTCTCCCTCAGGGGGACCACGGGAGAGCGCAACGAGTTGCCACCCGGCCTGGCCGACACGGTGAGCCGCGTGCGCGCCGCAACCGAGGTGCCGGTGGCGGTGGGCTTCGGCATCTCGACGCCTGAGCAGGCCCGCTCGGTGGCCGAGATCGCCGACGGTGTGATCGTGGGAAGCCGCGTGGTCCGCGCAGCCGGCGAGGGCGGCGCCGAGGCTGTCGGGCAGGTGGTGAGCGAGCTCGCGGCCGCGCTGCGGGCCTAAACGGCAGCATCGAGGGTGGCCCGAGGGCTGGGTGGGGCATCTTGGGCTCGCATAGCGAGACTGCGATGACCCACCTGGGCGGACGGGCTTGCGTTAGTCTGACCGCACTATGGCCCACTCAAAGACAGCCGAGCGCACCGGTTCTGAGACCGCGCCCGAGGCCCCCGCAAAGTCGGACGCGAAGCCCCAGCGCAAGCGCATAACTAGGCGCAAGGCGGTCGAGCAGCACGTGCGCAGCTACTTCGAGGCGATGGGACGTGGCGACGTGGAAGCCATGGTCGCCCACTGGCGTGAGGACGGCGTCGACGACGTGGTGCCCGTCGGCTTGCTGCGCGGCCGCGACGAGATGCGCCAGTACTTCAAGTCGCTGTTCGCGTCCACGTCCGACGCCACCACGACCGTCACCCGCCTGGTCGCCGGCGAGCAGAGCTGTGCGGTCGAGTGGCGCTTCGAGGGCACGTTCGACGGCGAGCCGTATCTGGGCATCGAGCCCACCGGCACGCACATCGAGGTTCGCGGGCTCGACCTCTTCGAGCTCGAGGACGGCGAGATCGTGAGCAACACCGGCTACTTCGACGGAGCCTCGTTCGCGCGCCAGATCGGGATGCTGCCGGCGGACGGCTCCAGCGCGGATCGCGCGATGAAGAGCGCCTTCAACGCCGTCACGAAGTTGCGGCGCGCCGTCGCGGAGCGCAAAACCGCCTGATGGCGGTGCTCGTTGCTCTCACTGTCGGCCTGGTCTGGTGGATCACGGCCTGGGCGTTCGGCATCAAGGCATTCGACGCGTTCATGCTCACCGCCGCCCTTGTCGTGGGCGCCGCGGCGTTCCAGATCACCAAGCCGTTCATCGATCAGTTGCTGGGGCGTGAGGTAGCCGCGCCCGAGGAGCAGGGCGCCGGCTTCTAGCTCGGCGGCCGCTCGCCCGCTAGCCGAAGAACGTGGCCGCGGCCTCGTAGTCCTCGACCGGCACGGTCCGCAGGCCCGCGGCCGCCTCTGACAGCGGCACCAGCTCGATGCGGGTCCCGCGCAGGGCGGGCATGACACCCCAGCGCCCTTCGTGTGCGGCGTCCACCGCCGCCAGCCCGAGGCGCGTGGCGAGGACGCGGTCGAACGCGGTTGGGGTGCCGCCGCGCTGGATGTGGCCGAGCACCGTGGCGCGCGACTCGTAGCCCGTTCGCTCCTCGATCTCGCGCTCGAGGCGCTGTCCGATGCCGCCCAGACGAGCATGGCCGAACTCGTCCTCGCCCGCCGCTCATCGTCTCCATCGTGCCCTGCTCGGGCACCGCGCCCTCGGCCACGACCACGATCGAGAAGAAGCGCCCACGCGAGTGGCGGCGCTGGATCAGGCGGCAGACCTCGTCGATGTCGAAGGGCCGCTCGGGGATCAGGATCACGTCCGCGCCGCCCGCGAGCCCGGAGTGCAGGGCGATCCAGCCCGCGTGACGCCCCATCACCTCGACGATCATCACTCGGTTGTGCGACTCGGCGGTGGTATGCAGACGGTCGATGGCGTCCGTCGCGATCTGCACGGCGGTGTCGAACCCGAAGGTCATGTCGGTTCCCGCAAGGTCGTTGTCGATCGTCTTCGGCACCCCGATCACCGGCAGGTTGTGCTCGCCATGCAGGCGCGCCGCGGCTCCGAGCGTGTCCTCGCCGCCGATCGCGATCAGCCCGGCGAGTCCCGCGGATTCGAGCGTCGCGCGGATCAGCTCGGGGCCGTCGTCGCGCTTGAAGGGGTTCGTGCGCGACGAGCGCAGGATCGTGCCCCCGCGCGGCAGGATGCCGCGCGTCGATTCGATGCTGAGGTCCTCGTGAACGCCTTCGAGCGGGCCGCGCCAGCCGTCCCGAAAGCCGACGATGTCGTGTCCGTGATCGTCGATCCCCCTGCGCACAACGGCGCGGATGACCGCGTTCAGGCCAGGGCAGTCGCCTCCCCCCGTGAGCACGCCGATCCGCACGCTCGTCACGATACCCAGGCCCGTCAGAATGCCGCCCCTTGGAACTCGCACGCACATCAACCTGGGGGGCGCTGACGCTCGCGGCGCTGCTGTGCGGTTGCGGCGGGGGAGATGGGCCCACCCGCATCGAGGGAAGCACCGCGACGGTCTATACGAGCGTCCCGCACCACGGCGTGTCCGCCGCCGTCGCGCGCGCCGTGGTGACCGGCGAACGGCGCGCACTCGCGGACGCCGGCGGGAGCGCCGGCGGGCTGCGGATCCGGCTACGCGAGCTGCCGACCACCGAGGACGGGCGCGACCACCCGTGGGATCCGGCGCTCGTGAGCACGAACGCGCACCGGGCCGCTGACGACCCGAGTGCGATCGCCTACCTGGGCGAGCTCGACTACGGCGCGAGCGCGGTGTCGCTCCCGATCACAAACGAAGCGGGCTTGCTCCAGGTGTCGCCCGGCGACGGGCTCACGAGCCTCACGCAACGGCCTCCGGGGCGCCCACGCGCAGGACCGGAGCGCTACTACCCGTCGGACGAGCGCAGCTTCGTGCGCGTCGGTCCCTCCGATCTGGACGAGGCGGAGTGGATCGTCGACCGCATCCGCGCGAGCGGCGCGCTCCGCCTGGCCACGGTGTTCGACCGCGAGATCTACGGACGGGAGCTGGCAGGGCAGATCGCGACCCTCGCGCGCCGAGCGGGGATCGAGCCGGTGGCATCGGAGGAGTTCCGCGGAGAACCGGACGAGCTCCCCGAGATCGCGCGGGAGCTCGCCGAGGCGCGGCCGGACGCGGTGATCTACCTCGGAGTCGCAAACCCCGGCACCGGCCGGCTGTTGAGCGAGATCGATGCCGTGCTGCCCGCTGTACCGCTGTTCGCATCGAGCGGGATTCTCCTCGCGCAGGAGAGCCTGGCGCTCCCCACCGGCCCGGCACGGATCGAGGCCGTCGGCCCGGCGCTCGCGCCCGAGCGCGCGGGCTACGAGGCGATGCGCCTCGTGCTCGACTCCATCGAGGACGGGCGGCGCAACCGCCGGAACGTGATCGCGGCGGCGCTGCGGCTTCGGGCGATGGTGGCCGCGAGTCGGCTCGCCCTCTACCGACCCGGCCCCGACGGGCGCTTCGATCGCGTCGGGGCCGCGCGCTGACCGCCTTCGAGCGCCACCCGACCCGGGGCTATCTCCTCGCGGCGTCCGGCGCGGCACTGTTCTCTCTGAACGGCAGCATGGCGCGCTACCTGCTCGACGACGGGGTCGACGCCGCACGCCTGTCGCAGCTGCGCTCGGCCGGTGCCTGCCTGATCCTGCTCGTGATACTCGGCCTGACCCGGCGTGACCTGCTCAGGGTCGAGCGAAGCGAGCTGCCCGGCCTCGCGGTGCTCGGCGTGCTCGGACTTGCCGCCGTCCACGCCACCTTCTTCGTTGCGATCGACCGGCTCGAGATCGGCCCGGCGGTCACGATCCAGTACCTCGCCCCGCTAGGCCTGCTCGTGTGGCTGGCGGTCTTCCACGGGCGCAAGCTCCCGCCGAGCCTCTGGGGCGCGGTGGCGCTCTCGCTGGTGGGCTGCTTCTTCGTGGTTCGCGCCTACGACGCCGGCTCCCTCGACCCCGCCGGGGTGGTGGCCGCCTTCGCGGCGATGCTCACCTTCGGCATCTACATGGTGGGGTCCGAGCGCCAGGGGCGCAGGCACGAGCCGGTCACGACGCTGTTCTGGGCCTTCGCGTTCGCGAGCCTGTTCTGGGCGCTCGTCACGCCCTGGTGGTCGTTCCCGTTCGAGGGCCTCGCGTCCACCCGAAACGCCCTGCTCGCCGCCGCGATCGTGGTGGGGGGAACGCTCGTGCCGTTCATCCTGATGGTGGCCGCGCTGCGGCACATAGCGGCCCCACGAGCCGCCGTGGTGGCCACGCTCGAGCCGGTCCTGGCGGCCGTCTTCGCCTGGGTGATCCACGACGAGGCGCTCGCCGCCGTGCAGATCGGGGGCGGGATGGCGGTGCTCACAGCGGTCGCCTGGGTGCAGTCGCGGCGCCCCGATCACGAGGCCGAAGCGGCCCCGGAGAGCTCACTTGCAGCGAGATTTTCTCCTCGTTAAGCAGGGACCGGTGCCCGGCAGGGATCTCGAACCGTGTTTAGGATCCCGCCAAGGTTGGAGCCACTCCATAGGAGGGACGTTTTGCAAGTACGTTGGCTGGCACTGTTCGCCTGCCTCATCGGCGCTTTCGCTTTGGGCATGACTGCCTGCGGCGATGACGACGACGAAGGCAGCGGCGGAGACTCAGGCAGTTCTAGCGAAGGCGGAGGGACGGTCAACGTCTACTCGTCGCTACCGCTTCAGGGCGCCTCAAGGCCGCAGACCACCGCGATGGTCGACGGCATCAAGCTCGCTCTCGAGCAGGTCGGGGGCAAGGCGGGCGAGACGACGGTGAAGTACACCTCGCTCGATGACTCAACCGCGCAGGCGGGCAGCTGGACGCCGGAGGCCGTAGGGGCCAACGCGCGGAAGGTCGCCGGCGATGACGCGGCCGTTGCCTACATCGGCGAGTTCAACTCAGGCGGAAGCGCAGTCTCGATTCCGATCCTGAACGAGGTCCCGATCGCCCAGATCAGCCCGGCGAACACCGCCGTTGGCCTGACCTCGGACGAGCCGGGCGCCGACAAGGGCGAGCCGGATAAGTACTACCCCACGGGCGCGCGCCACTACCTGCGCATCGTGCCGAAGGACACCATCCAGGGCGCTGCCCTGGCGACCGTCATGAAGAAGGACGGCTGCACGAACGCGTACATCCTCAACGACAAGGAGGTGTACGGGGCAGGCCTGTCGCGGAACATCGAGAACTCGGCTAAGGAGCAGGGTCTCGAGGTGTCGGGCAACGAGGGCATCGACCCGAAGGCCGCGAACTTCCGCTCACAGGCATCGACGATCGCTGACGCGGGCGCCGACTGCTTCGTGTTCTCGGGCATCACCGCAAACGGCGCGGTCCAGCTGTACAAGGACGTTGCCGCTGCGGTGCCGGACGCCAAGCTCTACGGGCCTGACGGTGTTGCCGAGTCCGGCTTCGCCGATCCCAAGGAGGGCGGTATCCCCGCCGACGTCGCGAGCAGGGTGAAGGTCACGGTGGCGACGCTGTCGCCGGACGAGTACCCGCCGGAAGGCCAGAAGTTCTTCGATGACTTCTCGGCCGAGTACGGCGAGGACAACCCCGACCCCTACGCGATCTACGGGTACGAGGCCATGAAGCTGGTCCTCGACACCTGTGAGGAGCTCGGGCCGGACTGCTCCGACAAGCAGGCCATGATCGACGGGTTGTTCGCAACGAAGGGTCGTGAGTCGGTGCTCGGCACCTACGACATCGACGAGAACGGCGACACGACGCTGACGGACTACGGCGTCTACACGATCGACGGTGGCGAGCTGTCGTTCGGCGAGACGGTGAAGGCCGAAGCGGGCTGATCGTCACGTTGCATTAATGCGGTAAAAGGGGGCGGGCCTATCGGTCCGCCCCCTTTCCGTGGTAGAAGTCGCACCGAGGGGAATCTTGGAGGCCAGTAGCGAAGCACCGCGCCTGCCCGTCCGGTCTAACACCCGGGACCAGGTCAGGAAGTACATCGGCCAATACGGCCTCATTGCCGTTCTCCTGATCATGCCCGTGACCTTCGGGCTTCATGACCTCGCCACGGACGGCAACCTGACCCGGCTGGGCAACAACCTGGTCGCCGGCCTTTCGAACGGGGCCATCTGGGCGCTGATCGCGCTCGGCTACACGCTCGTCTACGGAATCATCGAGTTGATCAACTTCGCCCACGGCGAGGTGTTCATGATCGGCTCGCTGGTCACGGCGGCGTGGTTCTGGGAAGTCGTGGGCCTCACCGAGGCGACCGCACTCCTCGGTCTGGTGGTCGGCCTCCTGGCATCGCTGATCGTTGCGATGCTCGTCAGCGGGACGCTGAACGTGATGATCGAGCGGGTGGCCTACCGGCCGCTGAGATCGGCGCCCAAGCTCGCGCCGCTGATCACGGCCGTCGGCATGTCGTTCATCCTGCAGAACGTCGGCATCCTCTGGATCGGCGGCTCGCAGGAGGGTGTGCCCCAGCTCGTCGAACCACAGAAGGACCTCTTCGAGGTCGGCGGCGTGGTCGTGAACCAGGGCGACGTGCTGGCGATCGCGGTGACGATCCCGCTGGTTCTCCTGCTCACCACCTTCATCAACCAGAGCCGTATGGGCCGCGCCATGCGCGCCACCGCGCAGGACCCCGAGGCGGCGCGGCTGATGGGCATCAACGTGGACACCACGATCTCCCTGACGTTCCTGCTGGGCGGCCTCATGGCAGGCGCCGCGGGCCTCGTCTACGCGCTCTACCAGACCACGATCTGGTACTTCCAGGGCTTCCAGGCCGGCCTGATCGCCTTCACGGCGGCCGTGATGGGCGGCATCGGCAACCTCCAGGGGGCCGTGCTCGGCGGATTCATCATCGGGATCATCCAGCAGACCTCCGACAACCGGATCGGCGGACAATGGACCCCCGCGATCGTGTTCGCCTACCTGGTCCTGATCATGGTCTTCCGGCCCCAGGGCCTCCTGGGTGAGGAGACGAGGGAAGCCGGCTAGCGATGCCGAGGCCGAAGACAGACTCGAAGACGCTCCTCAGCGCGGCCGTGGCCGTGCCGCTCGTGATCATCTTCACGTCCCAGCTGCTCGACATGAGCTCCGGGATGTCGCTGATCCTGGGCGTGCTGATCCTGCTGCGCCTGCTGTTCGCGCACGACCGGCGCGTGACGATCGCTGTGATGGTCGCGATCCTCGCGTGGGCGATCTACCTGCCACTCGCACACGACGAGAACAGCGAGTTCCTCGGCATCGCAGTGCTGATCCTGGCCTACTCGGTGATGGCGCTCGGCCTGAACATCATCGTGGGCTACGCGGGGCTGCTCGACCTCGGCTACGTGGCCTTCTTCGCGCTCGGCGCGCTCACGGCAGGCTGGTTCATGTCGGGCTTCTACTCCGAGGCTGGCGAGGGCGGCAACGGCATCCATTTCCTCGTCTCGTCGCCGGCGGCTGACCTGCCGGGCATTCACCTGAACTTCGTCCTCGTGGTGGTCCTGGCGATCATCATCTGCGCGATCGCAGGCATGCTGATCGGCCTGCCGACGCTGCGTCTGCGCGGTGACTACATCGCCATCGTCACGCTCGCATTCGGCGAGATCATCGGCCGCATCGTGATCAACGGCGACGAGCTGCACTACAAGGACGTGCCGGTGCTCGGCGGTCCCATCGAGTCGGTGTTCGGCGAGGGGGCCAACTTCTCCGCCGGGCGGCAGGGCATCACGCCGATCGACAAGATCGACCCTCCGCTTTTCGCGGATCCGTTCAGGTCGCTGGACCTGCGGCCCTGGTTCTGGACCGCGCTGGCGCTCGTGCTGCTCGTGCTGTTCGTGAACTACCGCCTGCGCGACTCCCGGCTGGGACGTGCCTGGATCGCGCTGCGCGAGGACGAGGTGGCCGCCGCGTCGATGGGCGTGCCGCTCGTGAAGACGAAGCTGCTCGCCTACGGCACCGGCGCGGCCTTCGGCGGGATGGCGGGCGTGTTCCTCGCCTCGCTGCTCAACACCGTGAACGCGGACCAGTTCCAGTTCTTCTTCTCGATCTTCATCCTCGCCATGGTCATCCTGGGCGGGCTCGGGTCGATCGAGGGAGTGCTGATCGGCGCCGCGGCGCTGGTCTACATCAACTTCAAGTTCATTCCTGACGCGAACGCCAAGCCGCGCGAGTGGTTCAACCTCGACCTAGACCTCTCCGAGCTGTCGGCGGCGATCTACGGCTTCCTGCTCGTGATGATGATGATCCTGCGACCCGAGGGCCTGCTCCCTGAGCGAAGACGGAAGCTGGAGCTGTCCGAGCACGTGGGCGTGGGAGCCACGACCGGCGTGGGCGGCCCGGAGACCGACGTATTCGAGGCTCGCGCATGAGCGCTGCGGACGAGACCGGTCAGACGGCCGCCACGCAGCCCGGTGCGGGCGGCGACGCGATCCTGTCGACGACGTCCATCACGAAGGTCTTCGGCGGCCTCGTCGCGGTCGAGGACGTGTCGTTCGAGATTCCGCGCGGGAAGATCGTCTCGATCATCGGACCGAACGGGGCCGGCAAGACCACCTTCTTCAACATGCTCACGGGGCTCTACAAGCCCACCTTTGGGCAGGTCGAGTTCGACGGACGCAATATCACGGGCCGCCGGCCCGATCGCATCATGGCGCTGGGAGTCGCGAGGACGTTCCAGAACATCCGCCTGTTCGCGACGATGAGCGCGCTCGAGAACGTGATGGTCGGTCAGCACGCGCGCATGAAGGCCGGACTGTTCGGCTCGATCCTCCGGCCGCCGGGCGTGCGCAAGGAGGAGGAGCGCGTGGCCGAGAAGGCGCGCGAGGAGCTCCGATACGTCGGGCTCAAGGACAACCTTCACGACCAGATGTCGATCAACCTGTCCTACGGCGACCAGCGACGGCTGGAGATCGCACGAGCGCTCTCGTCCGAGCCCAAGCTGCTGCTGCTCGACGAGCCGACGGCGGGGATGAACCCGCAGGAGTCCAAGGCACTCACCGACTTCATGCGCCGGCTGCGCGACGAGCGCGGGCTCAGCATCCTCCTCATCGAGCACGACATGCAGGTCGTGATGGAGGCCTCCGAGTACATCACCGTGCTCGACCACGGCACGAAGATCGCCGAGGGCACGCCACAGGAGGTGCGAAAGAACCCGCGCGTGATCGAGGCGTATCTCGGCAAGCAGGCGGAGCGCGACCACACGGGGCGCGATCAGACGGGGCGCGACCAGGGGGAGTCCGACTAATGGCGCTGCTCGAGGTCAAGGACGTCCACACGTTCTACGGCAACATCGAGGCGCTCAAGGGGATCTCGATCGAGGTCGAGGAGGGCGAGTGCGTCACGCTGATCGGCTCGAACGGCGCCGGCAAGTCCACGACCCTGCGCTCGATATCCGGCCTCACGCCGCCGCGGCAGGGGTCGATCCGGTTCAAGGACCGCGAGATCACCGAGACGCCGCCGCAGGAGATCGTGTCCATGGGCGTGGCCCTCTCGCCAGAGGGCCGGCACGTGTTTCCGCGCATGACCGTCTACGAGAACCTGATGCTCGGCGCCTACCTGCGCCGCGACGACAGCGGCATCAACGAGGACCTCGAGCGCGTGTTCACGCTGTTCCCGCGCCTCAAGGAGCGCGAGCGGCAGAAGGGCGGAACCATGTCCGGCGGCGAGCAGCAGATGCTCGCCATCGGCCGGGCGCTGATGGCTCAGCCGACGCTTCTCCTGCTCGACGAGCCCTCCATGGGCATCGCGCCGATTCTCGTCGAGCGCATCTACGAGACGATCGCGGAGATCAACAAGCAGGGCACCACCATTCTGCTGGTCGAGCAGAACGCGAACTTCGCCCTCGACGTCTCCAAGCGCGCGTACGTGCTCGAGACCGGGGCCGTGACGCTCACCGATCAGTCCGCAGCGCTGCGGGAGAACCCCGAGGTCCAGAAGGCGTACCTGGGAGCGTGAGCTGATGTTGCTTGCAGTGATCGGAACCGTGGCTCTCTGGCTCACGTTCGTGTGGCTTGGGTCGGCGATCATCGCCTCGCTGCTCTCGGACGCCAAGGGCTACGGCGAGAAGGTGGGCCTCGTGACGGGCACGATCTTCAGCGTGCTGGGCGCGTTCGCCTGGGCCGTCTGGCCGCCGCGGGAAATCTCGCGCTGGAAGCTGCACGAGGGGCTCAGCGGGTCGGCGCGGACCACCCTGATAGTGGTCGAGGTCATCATCCTGGCGGCGGCCATCTACTTCGTCACGCAGATCGACGCCAGCAGTGCCGGCCGCATCGGGCTGGTCGCGGTGGGACTGATGGTGCTGGTGGTCGCCGCTGCGCTCATCTACACGATCGACATCCAGCGCGCGACCGGCGGCAAGACGATGTCCGAGCTGCGCGCCGAGCGCCAGGCGCTCGACTAGCGGCCGGTGGCGTCTCTCAGGGCCGGCTCCAGGTCCGGCTGTCTGAACGAGTAGCCGAGCTCGGTGAGGCGGCCCGGCACGGCTCGCTGGCCGGTGGTCACGATCTGCGCCATGTCGCCGTAGAGCGCCTTCACTGCCAGCGCCGGCACGGGTGCGAAGGCGGGGCGATGCAGGACCCGGCCGAGGGTGCGCGACAGCTCCTTGTTCGTCACGGGCTCCGGGGCGGTTACGTTCACCGGCCCGCTCACCGCATCGTTGTCGAGCGCGAACATGGTGGCGCCCACCACGTCGTCCACGTGCACCCACGGCACGTACTGGCGTCCGCCCGCCACGGGTCCGCCGATGCCGGCCTTGAAGAAGGGCAGCATCTTCTCGAGCGCCCCGCCGGAGTCGGAGAGCACCACGCCCGTCCGGTTCAGGACCACGCGGACCCCCAGCTCCTCCGCGCCGCGAGCCTCGGCCTCCCAGTCGACGGTCAGCTGCGCGAGGAAGTCGTCGCCGTGCTCTGCCGCCGACTCGTCGAGCCGCTCGTCACCCCGCTGGCCGTACCAGCCGGCGCCGGAGCCCGATACGAGCACGCGCGGGCGCTCCTCCGCGGGCAATTCCCCCAGGGCGGCCACGAGGTTGCGGGTGGAGAGCACGCGCGAGTCGCGGATCTCGCGCTTGGCCTCATCCGACCATCGCTGCGCGATCACCTCGCCGAGCAGGTGCACCATGCCGTCGCGCCCGCGGAGCGCGTCGAGCGGCGGCCGATCCGCCTCCGGGTCGGCCCAGGTCTCGGCGGACACGCCAAGCGCCTCGCGCGCTCGCTCGGCGTTTCGCGAGAGCGCCGTGACCTCATCGCCGCGCTCCACCAGGGCGCGCACCAGTGCGCTGCCGATCATTCCGGTCGCACCGGTGACCGCGATCCGCATCAGCTGACCGTGGCCCGCTCCACCGTCGGCTGGTCGGGCTCACCCGCCTCGGCGGTGGGCTCGGCCACCTCGGACACGGCGGCCGCGACCTCGCGGGCGACGTCACGGTTGAAGACGCTGGGGATGATGTAGTCCTCGTCCAGCTCGTCATCGCCCACGACCGAGGCGATCCCGCGTGCGGCCGCCAGCTTCATGTCCTCGGTGATCGCGGTGGCGCGAGCATCGAGCGCGCCGCGGAAGATGCCCGGGAAGGCGAGCACGTTGTTGATCTGGTTGGGGTAGTCCGAGCGGCCGGTGGCCATCACCCGCACGTACTGCGCCGCCTCCTCGGGCTTCACCTCGGGATTGGGGTTGGCCATCGCGAAGACGAACGGATCCGAGTTCATCTTCTGGAGGTCATGTGCGTCGATGATGCCCGGCCCCGAGAGGCCGATGAATACGTCCATGCCCTCGATCACCTCGCGCGGCTGGCCGTCGCGGCCCGCGTCGTTCGTGTGCTCCGCGAGCCAGCTCTTCGGGGTGTTCATCGAGCCGGCCTGGTAGTCGTCGCGGCCGGTGTGGATCGCGCCGAAGCGGTCGCAGGCCACGATCGAGGTCACTCCGGCGTCCATCAGGATCTTCGCCACGGCCACTCCAGCCGCACCCGCGCCGACCAACAGCACCTTGAGCTCCTCCATGCGCCGGCCGGTGAGCCGGCTTGCGTTGATCAGCGCGGCGAGCGTGACGATCGCGGTGCCGTGCTGGTCGTCGTGGAACACGGGGATGTCGAGCGCCTCCTGGAGCCGCTGCTCGATATCGAAGCAGCGCGGGGAGGAGATGTCCTCGAGGTTGATGCCGCCGAAGGTGGGCGCGATGCGGATCACGGTGTCCACGATCTCGTCGACGTCCTTGGTGGCGAGGCAGATCGGGAAGGCGTCCACGTCGCCGAACTCCTTGAACAGCATCGCCTTGCCCTCCATCACGGGCATGGCGGCCTCGGGGCCGATGTCGCCGAGCCCGAGCACTGCGGTGCCGTCTGAGACCACGGCCACAGTGTTCGCCTTGATCGTGTACTTGAAAGCCTTCTGGCGGTTCTCTGCGATGGCCGTGCACACGCGCGCGACCCCGGGCGTGTAGGCCATCGAGAGGTCGTCGCGGCTCTTCAGCGGGATGTTGAGGCCGGTGTGGATCTTGCCGCCCCGGTGCACCTCGAACGTGCGGTCGGTGATCTCCACGACCTCGGCCGCCTTGACCGACTGGACTGCGGAGATGACCTGCCCGCGGTGATCGACGCTGCCGCACTCCACCGTGATCTCGCGGATCGTCCGGTCGCCCTTGGCGTCCACGGTGTCCACCGCCACGATCGAGCCGCCCACGCGCGTGATCGCAGCCGTGACCTTCCCGAGCACGCCGCCCGGCCGGGACGGCAGGGCAACTCGGAGCGTCAGCGAGAACTGTGCGGAGGGCGTGGCCATCGCCACGCCATCATAGGTGTGGCGCTTTCCGTTTCCGTTTCGCAACGGAAAGCGCCAAACCCTCGAAGGCGCCTGGGTACCGACCCCTTCACCGCTGCAGTTAGCGCCGCCGTGGCCGCCACCTCCCTCGATAGGGTTGAGCCGTGGCCGCCGAGCAGCCGAAAGAACTGTTCCTGATCGACGGGAACAGCCTCGTCTACCGCGCGTTTTTCGCGCTTCCCGAGTCGATCGCTACGTCGAAGGGACAGCCCACGAACGCGATCTTCGGCTTCGCCTCGATGCTCGTGAAGATCATCTCCGAGTACGGCGTGAAGCCCACGCTGGTGGTCTGGGATGCCGGCATGTCGGGGCGCAAGGAGGTCTACGAGGAGTACAAGGGACAGCGCGACTCGAAGCCGGACCTGCTCGCCGAGCAGTGGCCTCACCTCCAGCCGCTCGTGGACAGCTTCGGCTACGAGAACGTGCGCGTGGAGGGCTACGAGGCCGACGACGTGATCGCCACGGTGGCCCGCCGGGCGCGCGACCAGGGCTTCGACGTGATGGTCGTGACCGGCGACCGCGACCTCTTCCAGCTGATCGAGCCGGGCGTCCGGGTGATGGCCACCAGCCGAGGGATCACCGACACGAAGGTGTACGACCGCGACGCCGTGCTCGACCGCTACGGCATCGAGCCGGAGCTGATCCCGGACTTCGTGGGCCTGAAGGGCGACACCTCCGACAACATCCCGGGCGTGCCGGGGATCGGCGAGAAGACGGCGACGCAGCTGCTCCAGGCGCACGGTGACCTCGAGGGCGTGCTCGGCAACATCGACAGCATCTCCGGCGCGAAGCGCAAGGAGAACCTTTTGAACTACGCCGAGGACGCGCGCATCTCGAAGCAGCTCGCCACCGCGATCCGCGACATCGAGCTGGACATCGACCTCGACAAGATCGCCGCGCGCGAGCCCGACCGCTCGCGGCTGCGCGAGACCTTCCGGGAGTTCGAGCTGCGCGCCCCGCTCGAGCGTCTCGAGGAGGCGCTCGGGGACGGCGAGGTGGCCGCGCCCGCGGAGCGTGTGGAGGAGGTGATCTCCGTAAGCGCGCGAGAGGTCCCGCTCGCCCAGCTGGGATCGCTCGAGGGCGAGCTGGTTGCGATCGCGGCAGAGCGGCCGCGGCCGGCCGGCGAGCACGAGGGGCAGGAGACACTCGACGTGGGCGGCCCTCCGATTGGACCCATGCGCGCGGCCGCCTACGGCGGCGGAGAGGTCCTGGTGGCGGAGTGCGAGACGCTCGCCGCTCTCACCATGGCGCGAGGCGAGCGCCCGCTCGTGTACCACGACTGGAAGACCACGGCGGTGAGCGAGGAGGCCGCGCCCGCCGCGGTGCTCGAGCACGACACGATGATCGCCGCGTACCTGATCGACCCGGCCCGGCGCGGCTACCCGCTCGAGGAGCTCACCACCGAGGCCGGCATCGCCGCGAGCGTGGACGGCGCGGACGGGATCGCGGAGCGCGCGGTGGTGACCCGGGTGCTGGCGGAGCGCCAGCGCGCGCGCCTCGAGGAGGACGGCCTCACCGGGCTCTTCCACGACGTGGAGCTGCCGCTCGTGGACGTGCTCGTGGAGATGGAGCGCGCGGGCGTGAAGCTCGACGTGGAGCGCCTCGCCGAGATCAGCGAGCGCTTCGGCGCCCGCAGCGAGGAGCTCGAGCGGCGCGTGTGGGAGCTTGCCGGCGAGGAGTTCACGATCGGCTCGCCGCAGCAGCTGGCGCAGATCCTGTTCGAGAAGCTCGGTCTGTCGCGCAAGCGCCGCGGCAAGACCGGCTTCTCCACGGACGCACGCGTCCTCCAGGCGATCCGCGAAGAGCACGAGATCATCCCGGCCATCGAGGAGTGGCGCGAGGTCACGAAGCTGAAGTCGACCTACCTCGACGCCTTTCCCGAGCTGATCGGCGACGACGGGCGCCTGCACACGACCTTCAACCAGACCGCCACCGCGACCGGGCGTCTCTCCAGCACCGATCCCAACCTCCAGAACATCCCCATCCGCACCGAGCAGGGCCGCGAGATCCGCGCGTGCTTCGTGGCGGAGCCGGGGAACCGGCTGATCTCAGCCGACTACTCGCAGGTGGAGCTGAGGCTGCTCGCGCACATCGCCGACGAGCCCGTGCTGAAGGAGATCTTCCGGCGCGGCGAGGACGTGCACACCGCCACCGCCGAGGCAATCCTGGGCGGCAAGACGGACCCGGGCACGCGCTCCAAGGCCAAGATGGTCAACTACGGGATCGTCTACGGCCTGTCCGCCTACGGGCTCGCGGACCGCCTCCAGATCGAGCAGGAGGAGGCGCAGGTGTTCATCGACGCCTACCTCGAGCGCTTCCCGCGCGTGAAGGCCTTCATCGAGGAGACGATCGAGCGCGCCCGCGAGGAGGGCCACGTGACCACGCTGTTCGGCCGGATCCGGCGCGTGCCCGAGCTGCGCTCGCGCCAGTTCCAGACCCGGTCGCTGGGCGAGCGGCTGGCAGTGAACATGGTCATCCAGGGCACGGCGGCGGACATCATCAAGATGGCGATGGTGCGGGCACGCGACGAGCTGCGCGCCGCCGGCCTCTCGACCCGGCTGGTGCTCCAGATCCACGACGAGCTGCTGTTCGAGGGCCCGGAGGAGGAGGTGTCCGCCGCCAGCGAGATCATCGAGCGCGAGATGGCCGGTGCCTTCGACATGGATCCGCCGCTCGGGGTGGACGTCGGCGCCGGCGAGAACTGGCTGGAGGCGAAGTGAGCAAGGAGCTGGCGGTGGTCATCACCGGGATGGCCGGCGGGCTGGTGGCGGCGCAGGCGCCGGTGAACAACATGGTCTCGCAGCGCGTCGGCAGCCTCGGTGCGGTGACCGTGAACTTCGTGGTTGGGACCTCGCTCGTCCTGCTGATCACCTTCGCGTTCGCGGGAGGGTTCGACACGGACCCGGCCGCGGACTCGCCGGCCTGGTACTACTGGCTCTTCGGTGGCATCGCCGGCGTGGCGATCGTGCTCACCTCGCTGATCACCGTCCGCGAGCTCGGCGCGGGCGGCGTGACGGCCGCCGCCATCGCGGGTCAGCTTACGCTGTCCGTCGTGCTCGACCGGCTCGGCGTGCTCGGGCTGGACGAGAAGGCGATCACCTGGGACAAAGTGCTCGGGATCGCCCTGCTGGCCGCCGGGACCGTGCTGATCGTGCGCGACTAGTCCGTGGCAGGGAACGAGTGGTGCTCGTGCGCGACCACCCATCGACCCTGCTCTTTGCGCAGCCCGAGCGTGAGGCGCAGGCGGTTCTCAGGTTGCTCGGCGAGCTCCTGCTGGGTTCCGCAACGCAGCAGGGCGTGGGCATAGGCCACGTCGTCGCCGGCGGTCACGTCGAGGGACACGATCTCGAACGAGGCGCCCCGTACCTGCCACTCGAAGAAGGGCGGCCAGGTGTCACGGTAGGCGTCGATGCCGCGAACGCCGTCGTAGGGCGGCGGCACGTCGAACATGACGATGTCGTCGGAGTGGTCGGCGAGGACACCGTCGATGTCGCCGCTGTGGACGGCCACGGCCCACTGCTCGATCAAGGTCCGGATCTGCTCGTTGTCGTTGGGCATGGCTCAGCTCCAGGTCGTTGAGGATTACTCAACCCAAGAAGACCTCCCTTCGAGTCGAAACTAATCGCGCTGCGTCCCTAGACTCGTTCCGTGGCCTTACATCGCGAGATCGAGGGAGCACAGCCCGGCCGGGCCCAGCCGGTCGAGCGAGTGGCCGGCCGCCACGAGCTGCGTCCGGCCGAGACCACCTGGCACCTGGCCACCGGGACGCTCGCGTGCCCTTCCTGTGACGCCCCCGTTCTGCCTGGCCCCGGGGCGATGTCCCCGGCAGACCACCTGTCGTGCGGGTTCTGCCGACACGAGGGAACGGTGCGCGACTTTTTGTCGCTCGCCGAGCCGACTCGGCCGACCCGCGTGGCGGTGCGCATCCGCGGCCTCGCCCTCCGGTAGCCCCGAGGTTGCTAATAGGGCTCCAGCCGGAATAGGCTCGCGCCTCGTGCATCTGGCTCCGAGGCTCCGGCTGGCTCATGCGATCGTCGCGACGGCCGGGCTCTTGGCCCTGCCGTCGGCAGCGCAGGCGGCCGGCATCGAGGTCGTGGGCGCAACTTTGCGTGTCACGATCGGTCTGCCGGAGCAGCCGACATCGGCGAACGGCGCGCAGGTCCACCCGCTGACGGGCGGTGGCGCGATGGTGTCCCTGCACGGCAGCGTCAACCCGAACGACCGGGTCGTGGGCGCAGGGTGTCAGTCGGTGGGCACCGGGAACGCCCCGGCCATGCCGAGCGGCTTCCCCGGTGGGAACCCGGTGTTCGTGGCCACCTGTGACCTCACGAACGTCCGGATAGTCGAGGGACGGCTTGAGAGCTTCAGGTTCGGCGGGCAGGGCTGGTACAGCAGCATCGATCTCCCGACGAACGTGACGACAAGGTCCAACTCTGGCAACGCGGCCGGCGAGGGAGCCGACAGGATCCAAACCGGCGACAGTGGGGATCGGATCACCGGGAGCAACGAGCGGGACATGATCGATGCGGGCGGCGCGCCGTACAAGGGCCAGGAGACATTCCCTCCAAGCGGCACCGTCTCCCTCGACGATCCGAACCGCAACATCGTGAATGGAGGCGGCGGCAACGACACCTTCCTCCTCACGCGCGGGACCGGGCGCGACATCATCACCGGCGGCACCGGCACGGACCTGGCGACCTATGTCGACCGGTTCACGATCGGCCCGCCCGGGGCTGCCGGCGTGCACGTGACGCTCGACGGCCAGGCGAACGACGGGGACCCGAACATCGATCCCACCGACTCGGCGGTTCTCGGTGAGGGCGACAACCTCGGCAGCGACGTCGAGGACGTGAACGGCACGAAGCGCGAGGACCGGCTGATCGGCAACGGCTTCAAGAACGTGCTCTTCGGCGACGAGGGCGTGGACACGCTCACCGGTGGCAGCGGCGAGGACACCATCATCGCCCGCGAGCCCGCCAGCGCAGGCTCGGGAACACCTGACGTGATCAGCTGCGGCGCTCCAACCCCGATCCAGACCACCACAACCCGCTTCGGGGTGATCACCGCATTGTCCGGCAGCGACAGGCTCGAGAAGGACCTCGCCGACCCGAAGCCAGGCGACTGCGAGCTCCTCGTGAACATGGCGGTGGACGAGCCGGCGGCGATCAGGATCGCAAGCAGCGCTCGCCGCGCGGGCGGCGACGCTCTGCACGTGAAGCTCACCTGCCCGCGCGCCGCGCGCCGCACGTGCCGAGGCACGTTGCGGCTGGCCGGGAGGCGGTCGGGCAGCCGCGCCGCGAAGTTCTCGATCAAGCGTGGAGGAAAGCGCACGGCCACGCTGCGCCTGTCGCGGAAGGCAGCAGCGGCCGTCGCACGCCGCCGGGTGGTGGCGCGGCTCGTGTCGGCCGAGGAGGGGCTCAGGGGAGACGTGGAGCGAGTCGCCCTCGTCCGCGTGCGCTGACGTGGCATAGTCGCCGCGTGTTCGACCACGTGACCATTCGGGTCTCCGAGCGCGGGGCGTCGGAGCGCTTCTACGACACGGTGCTGGGCGCGATCGGGATCGACCAGACCGCTGCGGCGGAGTGGGACGACTTCTCGCTCGCGGCGGCCAGCGCCGAGAAGCCGGTCACGCGGGGACTGCACGCCGGCTTCGGTGCGAGGTCGAGGGAGGACGTTGACGCGTTCTGGCGCGCGGGGGTGGAGGCCGGCTTCGAGAGCGACGGCGAGCCCGGCCCGCGCCCGGTCTACTGCCACGACTACTACGGCGGCTTCCTGCTCGACCCGGACGGCAACAGCATCGAGGCGGTGCACTTCGAGGGCTCGGTGACCGGCGGCGTAGACCACCTCTGGATCCGGGTGGCCGACGTGGAGGCCTCGAGGCGCTTCTACGAGACGATCGCGCCGCACGCGCGCATCGGGCTCGGCACCGACACAGCCGAGCGCGCGGGGTTCAACGGAGAGCGGGGCTCCTTCTCGGTCCTATCGGGCGACCACCTGACCGAGAACCTGCACATGGCCTTTCCGGCGAGCGAAAACCAGGCCGTCGACGACTTCCACCAGGCCGCGCTCGAGGCCGGCTACCCCGACGACGGCAGGCCAGGCGAGCGCCCCGAGTACCACGCGGGCTACTACGCGGCGTTCGTACTAGACCCCGACGGCAACAGCGTCGAGCTCGTGAACCACAACCGCTGAGGACGGTGCGCCCGCGAACGACGGTATGTCTGACTTCGGACTGGTGTTGCCGCGTCGAGCGTCCGGATTTAAGACTGAGCACGGCACGCGGATCGGGACAGAGTTTTTCTCGGCCCCCGAGGTCTTGATGGATCCGTCGAGCGCTACGCCCGCCTCGGACGCGTGGTCAATTGGGGCTCTGGCCTCCTGGTTCACAGCCATAACGAGGAGACAGACTCCGACATCGGCAGGAGGTCGGTACTGGTGGCAGCTGATCGACGGCACGATGCGGATGGAGCCAGTGCCCGATGGAAAGTCACGCAGATCGCCGCCCACCTGGTGGAAGAACTGCCAGCCATCCCGATCCTCGTGCCGGCGGTCGCGACGCAGAGCAATGCGCCCGTTGTGGTTCGGTCGCCGGGCTAGACCGCGCCGGACGTTGCACCGCGTGCGGGTACTTCAGTCCGTACTAGTCCGTGGAGACGGCGGCCGGCTCCGCGCACACCGTGTGGAGCTGCCCTACGGGGCTCCGAGCGTCCCGGCACCGAATGCGCGGACCAACGACACGACTTGGTCCTCGAGCTCGACCTCAGCGTCTGCAAGGAGGCCCAGAATCCTTTGCCGATCCAGGGTCACGCACGTGATGTCACCGTCGAGGTACCAGTCCCCGTCTGGCGACCTGAAGCAGTAGGGGATGACAAGTACGCTCGGGGGCTGTGCGAGCAGAGTGAGTCGCTGCTTCCACTTGTCGTACCGGATCTCGCCCGGCTTATCGACCCAGTCCTTCCGACAGGTTGCTTGGACGAAGATTGCGAGGGCGGCCCGGGCTTGATCTTGAAAAGGGAACCACGCGACTACGTCCAGCCCACCATCGCCCAGGTTGGGATCGCGATACAGACCGGGACGCTGTGACGCCTGCTCGCTAAGCGCACCTGCGAGCAGCTTCACCTTTTGTTCAAGGTTGCCGGTGAACCCCTCCCTGTTGCACGCACGGGTTCCGAAGTGGCGCACCTCGGCGGAGTCCGGAACCCATTTGCGGATCGCATCGTGCGCGACACCCTCGAACGCGGCCGCGATTGCCTCACCCTGGCGTCCTCCGAGATGCTCGAGCGTAGAGGCGATTAGCAGCAGCACATACAAGAAACGAGCATCCGCGGTCTCGCTGTCGAGCTCCGCGAGCTCGAGGGCGCGACCCCCTGACGCCAACCGAAACGGGTACGCCGCTCCGAAAACGCGTTCGCGGTACTTCAGGTGACGAAAGAGGTCGCTTACCGCAAGCTTTCGGCCGTCGACAAGCTCGGCCGCTGTGGCGCCCGCCGGAGGCTCGGCCTGCAGCGAGTCTGTTTCAAGGTCGGTGAGCTGCTCCGCATGTTCCTCGACATCGCCGCGCGACAGCCGACCCTCTTGGCTCAGCAGGCACACAAGCTCGAAGTAGTCCGCCCAGAGGTGCTTGTCGTTGCTGTTTGGCGCACGTGTAAGGCTCGGTGTCATTCGTCCTCGTCGCTCGTGCTAAGGCGGCTTCGTACGAGGGTGCGTAGGTCCCGAGCGAGAGTGAAGACCTCGGTGAGCTGCTCCTCGTCGTTGGTCTCCACTCCGGTCACGCGTGCAAACTGACCCTGGGCTGTGGCCAGCTGGTCCGCGCAGCAGCTACCAGTTCCCGGAAGGCTTCCAGAGGGCCCGCAGTTAGGGTGTGCGCGTCCTCGAGCGATGCACCCGCGCGCAGCGCATCGAGGGCCGCAGGGCTGGCTACGACGTCAGCGAGCCACGGAGCCTCCGTGACTCAGCTACAACCTTTCGACCGTCATGCTCTACAAAGAGCCAGGAGAGCAGGTCTCGCAGAGCGTCGGCGTCCAGCCCGGACGGGACGCCGACGAAGGTCGCGATTGCGCTGTAACTCAGGGCTGTTGAGAGGACTGAGAACTCAAGATCCTCCTCGGCGACGTCGAGACCGAAAAAATCCCGCGCATACGCGAAGTCGTACACGTCAAGCGTGTCGAGCAAGCGCCTGACGTAGTCTGTCCTCCGGCCAGCTCCGACCCGGCGCGCGAGGGCCGCGAGAGCCGCGGTGTCTCGTTGCAGTCCATCGCGCTGCGCGAGTTGGTCGAGGTAACGAGCCTTCGCAAGGGGATCCCACTCCTTGACCCCGGTTACGTGACGGTATCCGAGATAGTCCAAGACCTCGGAGCGAGCCTCAAACGAGATGCATGCGACGGTCTCCGGCTTAAACTCGGCCTCCTCGCTCGCCTGCCTTACGGCACGCTCACGCACCGGGGCGAGGTCCGGGTCCAGAAGCAGCTTCAGCGCTGCGAGCCTCCGATTGCCCTCGATGACCGCGGCCGTGGCCGGGAGAACAGAAGGATCTGGCGAAATCAGCAGGGGCTCGCCCGCGAAGTATCCTTGGGACCCGATCGACCCCATGAGCTCGATGATGGTTGCGTCGTCGAGCATCCACGCGAGGACCGCAGCCTGATCGTGCGCGTCGACCGACCGCGGGAGCCTCGGGTTCGCAGGGTCGAACGCGAGATCATTTACTTGGACTGGAACGACAACCGGTTCGGGCACGGCGCGACGGTATCAGCGGTTCTCCGAATCCGCCGCTGCTGCCGCCATGATTTCATTGGCCCGTGCGTACTCTTTCCTTGTTCTGCGGCGCTGGTGGCATAGATTTCGGAGCTCAAGCTGCTGGCGCGCAAGTGGTGTTCGCCAACGACAAACTCGCTGAGTCCGAGGAAATCTTCGCGACCTGGTTCCCAGAAGCTGAGTTTGTGCGTGGCCCGATCGAGCAACTTACGCGGTTCCCGCAAGCCGATTTGGTTCTCGCCGGCTATCCGTGTCAGAGCTTCTCAATGGGTGGGGCGCGCCGACCGGAAGCGGATCCGCGAACAAACCTTTATCTGGAGTTCGCGAGGTGTCTAGATCGAGTTCAACCCCGCTTCTTCTTGGCCGAGAATGTCCCCGGGCTCCGCGGGCTGGATGCTCGCCGGTGGCTATGGCACCAGCATGACCGCTTCGCGATGGCCGGGGAACGGGGTTACAACGTCAGCGTCGCGGTCGTAAAGGCGGAGGAGCACGGAATCCCACAACGCCGCAGAAGAGTCTTTTTCGTCGGCGTCCGACGTGATCTGAAGCAGTGGTACCACTTTCCGTCCGCGACTCATCGTGGGGTGACTTCAAAGCCATCCCCGCTCCCGATGGCAAAGGGTCACGGTGACGTCCTGAAGGACATGCCGATGTGGCCAGAAGGCGAGTTCTACACGCGACCAGAGGAGAAAGACGGCGTCTGGCCTTGGTACTACGTCTCGCGTAACAGGAAGGCTCGCTGGGACGATCCCGCATACACGGTGCTGGCCAATGGCCGTCATGTGACGCTTCACCCGGCTTCGTCAACGATGGAGCTTGAGTGGTCCGACCTGAGTGACGGCTGGAAACAGCGGTGGCGGTTTACCGGTCAATACGAACACCTCGATGCGGATCAGAAGCGGCCTACTCTGCCTCGTCCGCGGAGGCTGTCGTGGCGTGAGTGTGCCCTTTTGCAGACGCTCCGCGCTGACTTCGTCCCCCCTGGTTCGTTGATGCGGAAGTACGAGTTGGTCGGCAACGCCGTTCCGCCTGATCTCGCCGAGGCACTCTTGGCGCCATTGATCGACCAATCTGCGCTCCGTCGAGATCCTCCTGATCAGGAGCGCCTCTTCCAACCCCCTAAGCGTTTACAGCCGAACGTTGGAGTTGGCAGCCCGACCGGAGGGCACGGTGCGTCGGGGCGATCCTGAGTACCCGCACCCGACGAGCGAAGCGGCGCGCCGGGTCATGCTCGGCAACCGAAGCCAGGATACGTCGCCGGAAGTCCTACTGCGGTCGGCCCTCCATCAACGCGGGCTCCGGTTTCGGAAGCACAGGCGGCCTGTCCCGAGCTTGCGCAGCACGGCGGACGTCGTCTTTGGTCGCGCCCGGGTGGCCGTCTTTGTGGACGGCTGCTTCTGGCATCGATGCCCCCGCCATGGGCGCTATCCGGTCGGCAACGCACAGTACTGGCGTAAGAAACTCGACCGGAACGTCGTCCGTGATCGAGCAAATGATGCTGCCCTGCGAGCAGCGGGTTGGGAAGTCATTCGAATTTGGGAGCACGAGGACCCGCATGTTGCTGCAGAACGAATACTTCGCGCCGTTGCCGCACGCGGAGCGATGTAGACCACAGCATCGGTGGACGACAGCCATCGTCTTTGACCCGACCCAAACGACATTGAGCTGGTACGTCGCAACGTCTAGACGGTCGCAGGGCCGGGCGTGGCGGGCGCTGGCGGAGTTCGGCAACCTGCTGCTCGACTAGGCCGCCAGCGGCTCCGCAGCCCGGCGTGCGCTTCGCGGTGGCGGTCCCCCTGCCGCGAACTCCGGCGGCGCTATGTCCAGGTAGTGGCCGAAGCTCCAGTCCACGAAGCGCTTCCACTGCATCGCGCTGATCGAGCGGTGCAGGAGACGGGGCGGCACGCGCGGCACGAGCCTCTGCGCCGCCAGCATCGCCTCGAACTTCCAGCGGTGGGCCTCCGAGAAATCGCCATAGCGGGCCAGCGCGGACGCGATCGGCTGCTTGCCCTCCACGACCGCGCGCAGCTCGCGGCCGCAGGCGATCGCGAAGTAGAACGCGGTCCGGATGCCCTCAGCGGTCAGGGGAAGGCAGTGGCCGGCGCTGTCGCCCACGAAGAACACGCCGTCGGCGGTCGCCGCGCGCAGCTTGTGCGGAATCCAGTTGCCCTGGTAGCGGACCGGATCGCGCTGGAGGTCCTCGGCCAGCATCACCGTCGTGTCCTTCACGTGGAAGCGGGGGTCGAAGGAGCCCACGCCGATGCGGGTCTCGTCGCCGGCGGGGAAGCTCCAGCCGTAGCCCGCGGGCACGTACTTGCGGTCGATCCAGAGCTCCATGTCATCGCCCACGCCCCACGGATGCACCTCGAGCCCGCGCGACAGCGGCGCCTCGGGCGGCTGATAGCCGCTCCCGAGCACGCGGCGCCAGCCGAGCGCGTCCACGATCACCGGCGCGGACAGGTCGCCGCGGTCCGTGTGCACGACGTCGCCGGTGCGCCCGTCGACCTTCGCCGTCTCGAAGTCGTGGTCGGACTGGGCGGCGAGCAGCTCGCAGAGGGTCGGATAGTCGAAGGTCGAGAACGTCCAGGGCAGCTCCAGCCGGGAGGTGCCGTACGGCGTGTGGACCACCAGTCGACCGAACCTCTGGCGGTGGGAGCCCATCAGGCCCATGGCGCGCAGCCACTCCGTCGGGATCCCGCACGCAGAGGTCTGGCGCTCGCCGATCTCGTACCGATCCAGCACCATGACCCGGGCCCCAGTGCCCGCCAGCTCGCGGGCCACGGTCAGCCCGGCGAAGCTCGCGCCGCAGATCAGAACGTCATATTCTCCGCCGAGCGGCGTACGCTCGGCGCCACGCGTCGTGCGACGAGTCGGCATGCGGGCAGACTAGCTAGGCTAGTGCGTTCAGTGCCGGATACAGAGACCGTTACACCACCTCGCACCGTCGAGGGTTCGGGCGGCATGCTGCTCGAAATCGACGGGCAGATCGTTCCCAACTACGACGCCACCATCGTCCCCTTCGACGAGGGTGACGTGGTTTCGGGCAAGGTCGTCCGAATCGACCAGGACGAGGTCCTGGTGGACATCGGCTACAAGAGCGAGGGCGTCATTCCCATGAATGAGCTCTCGATCCGCAAGTCGGTCGATCCGCATGACGAGGTGGAGCTGGGGGAGGAGGTCGACGCTCTCGTCCTCACCAAGGAGGACCAGGACGGCCGCCTCGTCCTCTCCAAGAAGCGCGCGCGCTTCGAGAAGGCATGGCGCAAGATCGAGGCCGCCGCCGAGTCCGGTGAGCCCGTGGAGGGCACCGTGATCGAGGTCGTCAAGGGCGGCCTGATCATCGACCTCGGCGTACGCGGCTTCCTGCCCGCCTCGCTCGTGGACATCCGGCGCGTACAGAACCTGGACGAGTTCCTCAGCACCAAGATCGAGTGCAAGGTCATCGAGCTGAACCGCTCGCGCAACAACGTGGTGCTGAGCCGCCGCGCGGTCCTCGAGGAGGAGCGCAAGGAGGTCCGCCAGCAGATCCTGGACCGCCTCCAGCCCGGAATGGTCGTGGAGGGCGCGATCTCCAACATCGTCGACTTCGGCGCCTTCGTGGACCTGGACGGCATCGACGGCCTCATCCACATCTCGGAGCTCTCCTGGAGCCACGTGAACCACCCGTCCGAGATCCTCTCGATCGGCGACGTGGTGCCGGTCAAGGTGCTCGACATCGACCGCGACCGCCAGCGCATCTCCCTGGGCCTCAAGCAGACCCAGGAGGACCCGTGGCAGCGGGTGATCGACACCTACAGGATCGGCGACGAGCTCGAGGGCAAGGTCACCAAGGTGGTCACCTTCGGCGCGTTCGTCGAGATCATGGACGGCGTCGAGGGGCTCGTGCACATCTCCGAGCTGGCCCACCACCACGTGGAGAACCCGCGCGAGATCGTCGAGCCGGGTCAGGACGTGCGCGTGAAGATCCTCGAGATCGACTCCGAGCGCCGCCGCCTCTCGCTCAGCGTGAAGCGGGTCGAGGAGCAGCTTGCTCACATCAAGTCGGCCGCCGAGGCCGGCGCGGCCGCCGCGGAGGCGAACGCCGAGGAGCTCGGCGACGTGCCCGACCTGGGTCTGTCCGAGGACGTCTTCGCCGGACCGTCGATCGGCGGTCTTGACGCGCTGCGCAACCTGCCGGCGGACGCGCAGGAGCCGGCTGACGAGGAGGCTCCGCCCGCTGAGGCCGCGGCGCCCGAGGCCGAGGCCGGCGAGCCCGAGGCTGAGGCTGCGGCGCCCGAGGCAGAGGCTGCTGCGCCCGAGGCCGAGGCCGACGCGCCCGAGGCCGACGCTGCTCCGCCGGAGACCGAGGTCCCGGAGGCCGAGCCCGCACCGGACGCGGTCGACGCCGAGCCCGCGCCCGACCCAGAGCCCGCGCCCGACGCCGAGCCCGCCCCCGAGGCCGAGCCGGACGCAGCCCCGGAGGCCGAGCCGGCCGCCGAGGCCACCGAGGAGGAGCCCGCGGCTCCTCCCGCCGAGAACGAAGAGTCCCAGGACAAGTAGTGACCGGAGTCCCCTTCGTGGGGCTCACCGGCGGTCTGGGCGCGGGGAAGTCCGAGGCGCTGCGCGCGCTCGAAGAGCTCGGCGCAGCCACGCTGTCCACCGACGCGGTGGTCCATGAGCTGCTCGCGGGCCACGAGCTGCGCGAGATCGTGGTCGAGCGGCTCGGCCGCGAGGTGGCTCCGGACGGCGAACTCGACCGCTCGCTGATCGCGGAGCGGGTCTTCGGCGACGACGAGGCGCGCGCCTGGCTCGAGGGCGAGCTGTGGCCGCGCGTGGGCCAGCGGGTGGCGGATTGGAGGCAGGAGATCGAGGCGCTCGACCCGGCGCCGCCGGCGGCGGTCGTCGAGGTCCCGCTGCTGTTCGAATCGGGGATGGAGGCCGTGTTCGACGCCACGATCGCCGTGGTCGCGGACGAATCCGTGCGCGAGGAGCGCGCCGGCGCCCGCGGGCACGCCGCCGTCTCCGAGCGGACCGGACGGCAGCTTTCGCAGGCGGAAAAGGCGCAGCGTGCGGACTTCGAGGTCCACAACGACGGCACGCTCGAGGAGTTGAGGGGAACACTGTCCCGAGTACTTGCGAAACTCGAAACGGTCCCGTGAGCTCACAGGCCGCCAGCAGAGTCCGCCGCCGCCCCCGCGCCCGAGTCCGGCGCAGGCGGCTCGTGCTCGTGGTCGTCTTCGCCCTTGTGGGCGCGCTATGCGCTGCGATCGTGTCGGGACTGGGGGAGCAGGCGGTGCGCGAGATCACGCTCCCGCTCAAACACGACGACATCATCCGCCAGCAGGCTTCCGACAAGGGCCTCGACCCCGCGTTGATCGCGGCGGTGATCTACGAGGAGTCGCGCTTCCGCGACCAGACCTCGCACGCGGGCGCCCGCGGCCTCATGCAGGTCACCCCGGACACGGCCGACTTCATCGCGCGGCACTCGGGCGGCTACCGCTTCCAGCAGTCCGACCTCGCCACCCCGCAGATCAACATCTCGTACGGCAGCTACTACCTGCGCTACCTGATCGACCACTACGGCGGAAACGAGAGGCTCGCGGTCGCGGCCTACAACGCGGGCCTCGGGAACGTCGACAGATGGGTCGCGAAGGCCGGGGGAGCCGCGGAGTTCAAGTCCGCCGACCACATCCCCTTCCCGGAGACGCGTGCCTACGTGGAGAACGTGATGGACCGCCGCGGCGAGTACCGCGACAACTACGCCGACGACCTCGGACTCTGAACTGAGGTTAGTCTGGCGCAGTGAGACGCCTGTTTCTGCCTGCGCTGCTCGTCGCTCTCGTCGCGGTGGCGCTTCCCGCGACGGCCGACGCAGCGAAGCGATGCCGCGGGAAGAAGGCCACGATCGTCGGCACGAAGCACGACGACCGCATCCGCGGCACGAAGAAGAAGGATGTGATCGTGGCGCTCGGCGGCGACGACCGCGTTGACGGCCGCGGCAAGCGGGACATCATCTGCGGGAACGGGGGCGACGACGACCTGATCGGCGGCAAGGGGTCGGACACGCTCGACGGAGGAAGCGGGAACGATCGGCTTCGCGGCCACGGCGGCCTGCTCGACACACTGCTCGGAGGCACCGGCAAGGACCGGCTATCGGGTGGCAGCGGACCCGACAACCTGCTGGGCGGCCCGGGCAAGGACAAGCTGAACGGCGGCCCCTGGCCGGACACGCTCTTCGGCGGCGGCGGCAAGGACGAGCTGCTCGGGGCGCAGGGGGCGGACGTGCTGGACGGCGGCGCATCGGCGGACCTGATGCGTGGCAACAGCGGGCCGGACACCGTCTCATACGCCACGCGCTCGAAGAAGGTGATCGTGACCCTGTCCGAGGGCACGCGCAACGACGGTGAGGCCGGCGAGGAGGACCACATCACCTCCACCGAGGGGGCGATCGGCGGCTCCGGCGACGACGACATCACCGGCTACAGCGCGTTGAACGTGCTGGTCGGGGGCGGGGGCAAGGACAAGATGACCGGCCTGGCCGGCAACGACGTGCTGCTCGGCGGATCCGGAGACGACGACATCCAGGGCGACTGCCACATCGTGTCCGTCGTCGCCACGTTCTGCGACCAGACGGGAGCCGACCGCATTCAGGGGGGCGACGGCGACGACGAGCTCTGGGGAGACTCCGGCAAGGACACGATCCAGGGCGAGGCCGGCGACGACTACCTGCTCGGCGCGAACGACGACGACGACCTCCAGGGCGGCGACGGCAACGACATCCTCTGGGGCGACAACGGCGGCCGCAGCGCACCGGACACGGGCAACGGGGCGGACATGCTCAGCGGCGGCGCCGGCGACGACGAGCTGAAGGGCGACAACGGGAACGACACCCTCGACGACGGCCCGGGGAACGACGTGCTCGACGGGATGGGCGGCGACGACCGCCTGCTGAGCGACCCGCTCGGATCCGACGAGATCTCGGGCGATTCCGGCATCGACACACTCGACCTGAGCGACCGCACGGCGGACCTCTTGATCACGATCGGCGTCGGCGGGAAGGACGACGGCCAGGCCGGCGAGAACGACTCGACCCGCCAGGCGACGGAGATCTTCCTGACGGGCTCCGGCAACGACGTGATCGAGGACAACTGGGACGACAACAACACCTTCAACACCGGCGCCGGCAATGACACCGTCTACCCGCACCGCGCCACCGATACGCACAACGGCGGCGACGGCACCGACACGCTCTCGTACGGCGCCCTTCGAGAGCCCGTCGCGCGTCTATTTCCCCGTGAGGATCGACGTGCCCGCGGGCGAGGCTCGCAGCCTCGACTCGGGCGTGGAAATGAACACGACCTTCTCCGGCTTCGAGCGCTTCGTCGGCTCGAACAACAACGACACGGCTCATCGGCAGCCTCCTGCCGGATTACCTCGACGGTCTCGGCGGCGACGACCTCATCACCGGCGGGTTGTTCGGCGACACCATCCTTGGCGGCGCGGGCAACGACGAGCTGCGCGGCGAGGAGGGCGACGATCGGATCGAGGGCGAGGACGGGCTCGACGCGATCTTCGGGGACACGGGGGCCGACACCATGATCGGCGGCGCGGGCAGGGACTCGTTCGAGGGAGGCGAGCCCGACCCGCCGGACGAGGAGACCGACGAGGTGCTCGACTGGGAGGGCCCGATGATGACGCAGGAGCCGAACTGCTTCAGCGCCAATCCCTGCCCGCCGTGACCGGCGACTACGTCGTGGCCTGCTCCCAGCGTGCATAGGCCTCCGCGACGGCCTTCTTGGCGGCTTCGTGGCGTGCGGTCGCTCGCTCGCTGCTCGTCGGGCTCGCCCACGCGGAGGGGTCGGCCAGCTCATCCTCGATCGCGCGCAGGGCCGCCTCTGCCTTCTCCACCTCGCGCTCGAGCTGGGCGGCGCGCCTGACCGCGTTCTTCGACGGGCCGGCGGGCTTCGCTCGGCCGTTTCCGCCCGACTTCGCGGCCTTTGCCTTCGCGGTGGCTCGCTTCTCGCGCCCCGGGCGCGCGCGCTCCGCGTCACGGCGCTCCTCGCGTATGCGCGAGTACTCCGCCCAGCCGCCCTGGTAGCTCCGCAGCCGCCCGTCCTCGAGCGCGATCGTCCGGGTGCCGACTGCGTCGAGCAGTGCGCGGTCGTGCGACACGAGCAGGACATTGCCGTCGAACCCGCGGAGCGCGTCCTCGAGGGCCTCGCGCGCGTCGATGTCCAGGTGGTTGGTCGGCTCGTCCAGGATCAACACGTTGGCCCCCGACGCCACCAGGATCGCCAGCGCCACGCGCCGCCGCTCTCCGCCCGAGAGCCCATCCATCGGCTTCTCGGCCTCCTCGCCGCTGAACAGGAACCGTCCGAGAAGAGCGCGCGCCTTGTTCGGGGTGAGGCCGGTGGCGCGCTGTGTCGTCTCCAGGACGTTGCCCGAGGACCCGAGCTCCTCGGCGTGCTGGGAGAGGTACCCGAGCTGAACGTTGTGGCCCGTGCGCAGCCGCCCGCCATCGAGCTCGCGGCGGCCGGCCAGCGCCTCGATCAGCGTCGTCTTGCCGGTGCCGTTAGGCCCCACGAGCGACACGTGTTCGCCGCGCTCCAGCCACAGCTCGCCGTCTTCGAGCAGCGTCCGGCCGGGCACCTCGAGCCGCCCGCCCTCCATGTCGAGCACCACCCGCCCAGCTCGCTCCGCGCCGCCGAACTTGAAACCGAGGGAGCGGTTGTCGGTGGGATCCCGCTCCACGCGCTCCATCTTGTCGAGCTTCTTCACCCGCGACTGGGCCTGTCGCGCCTTGGTCGCCTTGTAGCGGAAGCGCTCGATGAAGCGCTCCATCCGGGCGATTTCCGCCTGCTGCTTCTCGATCTGCTTGCCGAGCTGGATCTCGCGCGCGGCAGCCTCGCGGCGCCACGCGTGCCATGAGCCCGGGAAGAAGCGCGAGCGCCCGGCCTCCAGCTCCAGCACCGACGTGCCCACGGCCTCGAGGAACCAGCGGTCGTGCGCCACGAGGATCACCGCGGCGTCGAGCTCGGTGAGGTACTCCTCGAGCCACTCGAGCGAGACGATGTCGAGGTGATTCGTGGGCTCGTCGAGCAACAGCAGGTCGGGGTCGCCCGCGAGCGCGCGGGCGAGCGACGCGCGCGTGAGCTCGCCGCCCGAGAAGCTCGCGAGCTTGCGGTCGAGCTGCTCGTCGGCGAAGCCGAGCCCGTGCAGCGGGCCGAGAGCGCGGGCGCGCCAGTTCCAGCCGCCCGCATGCTCGAGACGTGACTGCGCGCCCGAATAGCGCTGCAACAGCGCGGCGTCGTCGGGGCGCTCGGCCATCTCGTCCTCGAGCCGGCGCAGGTCCGCCTCCAGCGCCACGAGATCGCGGCAGCCGGAGAGGACGTAGTCGCGCAGGGTGAGATCGCGCTCCCTGGGCGGGCGCTGGTCGTGCAGGGCCGCCCGCGTGCCCTTCTCGAACACCAGCTCCCCGCCGTCGATCCCGGTCTCGCCCGACACCATCCGCAGGAGCGTCGTCTTGCCGGCCCCGTTGCGGCCGGCGAGCGTCATCCGGTCGCCGCGCTCGAGCTTGAACGAGACACCCCTGAACAGCGGATTCCCCGCCATGTCCTTGTCCAGAGCGCTTGCGATCACCACTGCCATGTCGGGGTCAAGGCTAAGGGGCGCGGGCAAAGATCAGGGGCACGAATAGGGGAAGTCCCCGATGTGATTGCGTGCGCAACGACGCATCCTGGTCACATGAAGAAGCTCACGACAGCCCTCCTCTGTCTCGTCGCCCTCGTTGCTCTCCCGGCCACGGCCTCGGCGGCCAAGCCGGTCAAGTACGCGGGCAAGACCAGCAGCGGCCACAAGGTCACGTTCAAGCTTGTCCGCGGCAAGCAGGCGGTCGACTTCGTGACCGGCGCGCCCGTGACGTGCATCCCGATCCAGGGCGGCGGCCAGCCGTTCGTGGGAGCGGAGCCGCTCGTCTACACGTTCCAGATCAACCGGACCGTGGAGTTTCAGTCCAAGATCAAGCCCGCCTTCTACTACAACGAGGTGACCGCGAACTTCCGCTTCACCTCGAAGAAGCTGCGGAACGGCACGATCAAGGGCCACCTCCGCTGGCAATACGAGTTCCTCATCCCGAAGTACCCGATCGGCACCTTCAGCATCTACAGCTGCCTGGGCGAGGCCACCTTCAAGGCCAAGCCTGCCTGAACGGCAACGGCCCCCGCGCGGTGTGCGCGGGGGCCGTGGTTCGTCTTGCCTCCCGGCTTAGGCGGCTGCCGGCGCGGCGACCGGAGCAGGTCCGGTCGGGTTGCTCGGGCGACGGACGCCCATCACCAGCAGGGCGACGCCCATGAGGAGCACGAGCGAGCCGCTACCGACCGCGGTCCATCCGAGCTCGTCGAGGAACGGCACGTTGGCGCCGGTGCTGACGTCGGCGTCGACTCCGGCGGAGCCGTCGGCGTTCATCACCACGACCGAGTAGTCGCCGTCAGCGATCTCCCAGTTCAGCGTCTGCTTGCCCGAGCCGTTCTCGGAAGCGACCCAGATCTGTGAGTCCGCGGGTGCGACCGGGCTGCGATCGCCGGCGTGGTTCTCGTAGTCCGCCTCGAACGGCGAGGTGTTCACGTCGGTGAGCGTGCTGTGCGAGACGCCCTGGAGGTAGTTCTCCACGTCGCTCGTGCGGGCGATGCCCACGAACACCGGCTTGTCGTCGCGCGACTCGACCTGGAGCCTCACCTTGCCGAGGTCGTCCGTGTCGAGGACCGCGTTGCCGGCGTCGAGATCCACATCGAGGTTCTCGGTCGCGAGTGCACGCGTTCCGGCCTCGAACTGGTGGGTGTCGGTTGACAGGTAGCCGTCGCTGTCCTTCTGCGACTCACCCACGAAAGCAAGTCCACCGACGGCCAGGAGGCCTACGGCAAAGAGGCTGGCGAGGGCGCCGGTCACGACGAGGGCGATGCTTGACTTCTTCATTTCGAGTTCCTCCGATGCGTTGTAATTTGCGATGAGTGAACCGTCGCACCGGAGGGCTGCGGTTTCGCTGGAGCTAGCAGGCATCCGAGGGGTGCGGTTAGCTCCCCCGCTGGCCGCCTTCGTGTACCTGCTGCGCTGTGCCGACGGCACGCTCTACTGCGGCTGGTCGACCGACCCCGAGCGGCGCCTTCGCCAGCACCAGGCCGGCACCGCGAGCCGCTACACGCGCACTCGCCGCCCGGTGGAGCTCGTCTTCACGCGCGAGTTCGCCACGCGCTCCGAGGCGATGCGCGAGGAGGTGCGCATCAAGCGCCTGCCGGCGCGCGAGAAGCGCCGCCTGGGGAGGGGGGGGTTGTGGTAGTTGAATGGGGTTCTTCTGGGGGGGGGGGGGGGGGGGATAGTGGCTGTGACGTGCGGTTATTTCATGTGCGGCACACAGGACTATACTGGTTCATTCCCCGGGATTGGCGCTGCTCTATCTGGCGAGTGGTGGACGGGTTGACTTGTACGGAAATTTCTTCGGTGGCGAGTATGAAAGTAGAGTGGAGCGAGGCGCGAGAGCGGCGACGGGCGGTGACGAAACGGATTGCGGGGAGATCCGGACGCACGAGCCTGCGCGACGGGCACTTATCCGGTGAGCCCGCTGCCGGTGGGCGGGGGCGGCCCGTGCGTGGGTTGAGGCGGCGGTCGGGGCGGTTTTCGCGGGGCGCGAGTAGTTCGTCGCCGCCCGGCAACGGGATGTCCGTGTTCATCCCGGTCGAGCACGAACGGGGCATCGCTAGGCAACTGACGGCGTGGTTCCTCGCCAGCGCTTCCCGAGCACCTCCGGGGCGAGCCGTCGAGTAGCCAAGCGCGCGGTAGTGCTCGGCGCGCGAAGTAGGTGGCGCCCGGAAACAAGTGAAAGACGCGTCGGGTCGAGTTCAACCCAAGGCGCGGCGGTTGTTGCGAAGAAAGCAGGACCCGCCATGTGATATCCAAAGGGAGGCAGGGGCTGAGGAGGTGAGAAGTCATCGCTAACGTCTTTAGGTCGTGCCGAAGTTCGAGCTCAACCCCGCCTATCAGCCCGTAGCCGACCAGGCGACCGCGGTGACCGGGCTGTCGCGGGGCATCGAGAGCGGCGACCGCTTCCAGACGCTGCTCGGCGTCACCGGCTCGGGCAAGACGTTCACGATGGCGTCACGATCGAGCAGGTCCAGCGGCCGGCGCTCGTGATCGCCCACAACAAGACGCTCGCGGCCCAGCTCTGCAACGAGTTCCGGGAGTTCTTCCCGCAGAACGCCGTCGAGTACTTCGTCAGCTACTACGACTACTACCAGCCCGAGGCCTACATCCCGGCGCAGGACATCTACATCGAGAAGGACTCCTCGATCAACGAGGAGATCGACCGCCTGCGCCACGCGGCCACGCAGCGCGCTGTTCGCGCGCCGCGACGTGATCGTCGTGGCGTCAGCGTCTCGTGCATCTACGGCCTCGGCTCGCCCGAGGACTACAACGCGCAGGTGCACGCTGCTCGAAGAAGGGCGAGATGGTCGACCGCGACGAGGTGCTGCGCAAGCTCGTCGACATCCAGTACACGCGCAACGACACGGCGCTCGGAGCGCGGCACGTTCCGCGTGCGCGGCGACGACGCTCGAGGTCTTCCCGGCCTACGCGGAGACCGCCTACCGCGTCGGTCTTCTTCGGCGACGAGGTCGAGGCGATCCAGCGAGTTCGACCCGCTCACCGGCGAGGTCCTCGACGAGCTCGAGCACGCCGGCGATCTACCCGGCCACGCACTACGTCACCGCCGGCCGACGATCGAGCGCGCGGTCGAGGAGATCCGCGACGAGCTGGAGGCGCGCTGCGAGCAGCTCGAGGCAGCAGGGCAAGCTGCTCGAGGCGCACCGGCTGCGCCAGCGCACCCAGTTCGACATGGAGATGATGCGCGAGCTCGGCTTCTGCAACGGGATCGAGAACTACTCGCGCATCCTCGACGGCCGCGCGCCCGGCGAGCCGCCCTACAGCCTGCTCGACTTCTTCCCGGACGACTTCGTCTGCTTCATCGACGAGTCGCACCAGACGGTGCCGCAGATCGGCGGCATGTACGAGGGCGACCGCTCGCGCAAGATGACCCTGGTCGAGCACGGCTTCCGGCTGCCGAGCGCGCTCGACAACCGGCCGCTGACGCTTCGACGAGTTCCTCGAGCACACGCCGCAGATCGTCTTCGTCTCGGCCACGCCGGGCGACTTCGAGCGCAACCACTCGGCGCGAGATCGTCGAGCAGATCATCCGCCCGACCGGCCTCGTCGACCCCGAGGTCGACGTCCGCGAGACGCAAGAACCAGATCGACGACCTGATGGAGGAGATCCGCAAGCGCGGTCGAGGCGAGCGAGCGCGACGCTCGTCACGACGCTGACGAAGAGGATGGCCGAGGACCTCACCGACTACCTGCTGGAGCACGGCGTGAGGGTGCGCTACCTGCACTCGGAGATCGACACGCTCGAGCGCATCCAGATCATCCGCGAGCTGCGGCTGGGCGAGTTCGACGTGCTCGTCGGCGTCAACCTCCTGCGCGAGGGGCTCGACCTGCCCGAGGTCTCGCTGGTCGCGATCCTCGACGCGGACAAGGAGGGCTTCCTCCGCGGCGAGACCTCGCTGATCCAGACGATCGGCCGCGCGGCCCGCAACATCGCGCGGCAAGGTGATCATGTACGCCGACAAGGAGACGGCCGCGATGCGCACCGCGATCGACGAGACCGACCGCCGCCGCGCGATCCAGGTGGCCTACAACGAGGAGCACGGCATCACGCCGGCGACGATCCAGAAGGGCATCTCCGACATCAGCGACTTCCTGATGGCGGAGTCGAAGGTGCCGGCCGGTCGCGGGCGCCGGAGGCGCGACACGGAGGGCATGTCGGCCGAGGACATCCGGCGCACGATCGTCGAGCTGGAGGAGGAGATGCTCGCCGCCGCGGACGATCTCCGCTTCGAGTACGCGGCGAAGCTGCGCGACGAGATCAAGTCGCTGCGGCACGAACTGGACGAGGCCGAGGCAAGCGCCTGAGCGTCCAGGGTTTACGGGAGCCCATTTCCGTGTTTTCCTAGAGGTATGCGGGTGGCGGGTAGGTTGTTACGGGGGCGGGGGAGCTATGGTAGTGGCTCTTCGTGCTCGCGTGCGCGGGTGCCGGGGAACGGCGACCGCCGTTGCCGTGCCGCCGCAGGGCGACTTCACGATCACGCCGAACCCGCCCAACCAGGGCGACCCGACGGTGTTCCGGTGCGAGCCCTGTCCGTCGTCGACCAGCGTCGCGTGGGACCTCACCGGCGGCAGCGGCTTCGAGAGGAGCGGAACGACCGCGACGGTCACGTTCTCGACCGTGGCCACGCGGACGATGCGCATGCGCCTGACCCGGAACGGCGAGGTCACCATCGTCAGCAAGTCGGTCACGGTGAACGGGCGACCGACCGTCTCGTTCGACTTCGCGCCCTCCAGCCCGCTTGCCGGCCAGGAGGTCGCGTTCAGCTCCCAGGCCAGCGATCCGGAGAACAACCCCATCACGCGTACCTGGACCTTTGGGGACGGTGCGACCGCCACCGGCACCGCTCCTACGCACGCCTACGCCGCGGCGGGCACCTACACGATCAGCGCCAAGGCAACCGACTCGCGCGGCGCCAGCAGCACGGTCACGCGGCAGATCACGGTGAGGCCGGATCCGGGACCCACCGCCTCCTTCGACTTCTCACCCACCTTGCCGGACACGGGTGAGACCGTGACCCTCACATCGAGCTCGCAGGCCTCCCAGGGATCGATCGCGCGCCGCGACTGGGATCTCGACGGCGACGGCGCCTTCGACGACTTCAGCGGATCCGTCGCGACGTGGGCGTTCGACTCTCCGGGCGAGCACGCCGTTGGCCTTCGGGTGGAGCAGACCAACGGCAAGTTCGTGGTCGCCTCTCAGGAGCATGAGGGTGAACGGCCTGCCCTCGGCCAACTTCGAGTGGGAGCCGGCGAGCCCCGTGGCCGGTGGCTCCGTCGATCTCGTCTCCACGAGCAGCGACTTCGAGGGTCCGCTCTCGTCGCTCAGCTGGGACCTCGACGGCGATGGCCTGTTCGGCGACGGCAGCGAGGCGCAGATCCGCCAGCCGTTCCCCAAGGCCGGCACGTACGACATCGGCCTGCAGGTGACCGACTCAGACGGCACGGTGAGCACGGTCCGCAAGCAGGTGGTGGTGGCCGCGCCGCCGGCGCCCAAGCCGCCCCCGACCCCTCCGAGCGGTCCGACGGGCGGCACTGAGCCGAGCGGGGGGACCCCGCCGCGCTCGCCCACACCCCGGACGCGCCTGATGAGTCCGTTCCCGGTCGTCCGCATCGCGGGAACCGTGCTGGCCCGAAGGAGCCCTCATCGACGTGCTGTCGGTGCGCGCTCCGCGCGGTTCCCAGATACGAGTGCGTTGCGCCGGCAGGGGCTGCCCGGTCGGCTCGGTGGCCACCACGAGCGCCACCCGGCTGGTCAGGTTCCGGAAGTTCGAGCGCAGGCTGAGGGCGGGAATCCGCATCACGGTGTTCGTGCGGCAGGCGAACAGGATCGGGAAGTACACCCGCTTCCTGATCCGCGCCGGCGAGCCGCCGAAGCGCGTGGATCTGTGCCTGCTCCCGACACGCCGCTCCCCGGGACGTTGCCCGTGACACGGCGGTGGATTGCCGGCGCGGCTGCGCTCGCCTTCGTGGGCGCGTTTCTTGTGGCGAGCGTCGCCGTGGGCGGCGAGGCGGATCAGAAGGCGACCGACCGCTCAATCCACGTCCGGTTGAGCGCCGTCGCGAAGCTTCCAGCCATTGCAAAGGATCCCGCCCTGGTCGCGGAACGCAGGGCCGCCCGCCGCGAGCGCCTGCGTGCGAAGCGCGTGCGTGCGAAGCGCGTGCGTGCGAAGCGCCGGCGCGCGGCTGCGCGCCGGGCAGCCGCGAGGGAGACCGCCCCGGCGGTGCCCGAGGAGATCCCGTTGAGCAAACGAGCCGCCCGAGCCCGTGGAGCCACCCCCAGCGGCGGTCATCCCGGCTCCCCCTGCGCCCCCGCCGCCGCCCCCGGAGACGTTCGACGATTCCGGATGAGGCTGGCCACGAAAGACCTGCCGCCGCTTGAGCTCGTGGAGGACGGTCCCATCGATGGCTACGTCGTCGAGGGGTCGCCGGTGCGTTATGGCGAACGCGAGCTGATCTACGACGCCGTTGGGCCGGACGGTGAGGCGGTGTCACTCGTGATGGCCGTCTCGCCCATGCGCGGGCGCCACGGGCGGTCGCAATTCCGTCGGTCGGCGCGGACAAGGGCAGGCCTCCAACACAGCGCGCTGCTGCCGGTGAGAGCCGTCGGAACGCATGACGGCAGGCCGTACCTGGCCACCGATCCGTATCCGGCGGAGACGTTCGCCGATCTTCTGGACCGGTCGGCTCTTTCACCAAAGGCCGTGCTCACTCTGCTCGCCCCCGTGTGCAACGCGTTGGACCTCGCCGGCGCCAACGGTCTGGTCCACCAGAACCTGTCCAGCACGAGCATTCTCCTCGATGACAGCGGGGCGTTGGTCCTGGACGCGTTCGGGGTCGCTGGCGGAGCCCCTAAGCGATCAGCGATGGCGTGGGACATTCGAGATGTCCGTTACACCCCGCCCGAGGAGCTCTACGGCGTAGCGCTGAGCCCGGCGAGCAACGTGTACTCACTCGCGTGCCTCCTCGTGGAGTCATTCAGTGACGAGTCGGGACCCCGGAGGACGTACGCGGGCTCTCGAGTACCTGCAGCTGATGGAACCATCGGTGGCGCTGAGCGGCGCAGTCTCGGCCTGGGCGTCGCCGTCGATGAGGTGATCGGCAGAGGGCTGGCGATGGATCGTCACAACCGCCCCAGCTCAGCCGGCGAGCTTCTGAGCGAAGTCGCTGACGCTCTCGGAATCGCGCTACCCGCCCCAGAGGCGGAGCTGCCGGTGCGGTCGAGCGTTCGCCGCCGGCATCGTGCCCTACCTCGCCCGCGTGGATCGGCGCTGCTGGTGGGCGCCATCATCGTGGCGCTCGTCGCTGGGCTCGCGGCCGGTGCAGTGATCGATCCACTCGAGGAGGCTCCATCCGCCGCAGGGCCAAGCGCCGACGTACAAGCGCTCAAGCGCCTCGACAATCGGCGCGCCCCGATCAGAGCGGCGCTGTCGGCCAGCTCCACGCCGGACGAGCAGGCTGCGGCAGCGGCTGAGTTGGCCGCGGCGTACGGTCGCGCGGCGCGCGCGGCCGAATCGTCCCGAGTGGCCTCGGCGGCGCGCGCGGCCGAGCTGGCGTACGAGGAACTCGGTGGGGCAGCCGAGGCCGGAGCCGGCGAGCGGTTCACCGCGGCGGCCGAGGCCGTGACGCGCGCGGAGGCGCAGCTGGCCGCCGCCGCGACCCAGGCTCAGTAATTTGCAGGATGAGCGCAAATAGATAGGATGGAGGGCGTGCACCCGTGATGAGGCGCGCCGGATGCGCGCTCATTTCCACGCTGGTTCTGGTCGCCGTCGCCGCTCCCGCGACGATGGCCGCGCCGGAGGGCCGGGCCGTCGCCGTGAGCTCGCTGGCGAACGGCGCGAAGCGGATCAAGTACAAGATCGGCCCCTTCAACATCATTCCCGGCCAGAACGACATCGGGTACGAGGTCATCAGGGAGAAGCCGCAGGAGGACGGGTACATCACCCGCATCCGCCCCGACCTGACCTACGTCGACGGCCGGGTGCCCGGTGTCGACGTGATCCACCTCCACCACGGCGTCTGGCTGAACCTCTCGCGCCAGGACATATCGATGCCGGGGCTCCCGGAACGCTTCTTCGCCGCCGGCGAGGAGAAGACGCATATGCGCCTGCCGAAGGGCTACGGCTACGCGGTCAAGGGCTCGGACAACCTGCTCCTGAACCACATGATCCACAACCTGACGCCGGTGCCGACCAGGGTCTACATGGTCTACGAGATCGACTTCGTGCCGGCCGACTCACGTGCCGCTCGGGGGATGCGCCCCGTCAGGCCCGTATGGATGGACGTCCGGAACGGCAGCACCTATCCGGTCTTCAACGTGAAGAAGGGCTCCGGCAGCCGGGGGAGCTACACGTTTCCGGACGATGCGAGGAACCCGTACCGCGGCGGTACTAAGGCGAACGAATGGGTCGTGGACAGGCCCGGCGTGCTCGTCGCCACCGCCGGCCACCTGCATCCGGGCGGACTGCACACGGATCTGAGCCTGCGACGGGCCGGAGCGAGGGTCAAATCGTCTCGCAAGCCGAACGCGCCGCGAGGGCGGGGCAACACCGCGCACCTGTTCCGCTCGGTGGCGAAGTACTACGAGCCGGCGGGCGCCGTGTCCTGGGATGTGGCGATGACCGGCACGCCGGCTCGACTGGCGGGTGAAGCTGCGGAGGGGCGACGTGCTCACCACGAGCGCCACCTACGAGACGAAGCGCGGTGCGTGGTGGGAGTCGATGGGCATCATGGTCGCCTACATGGCCGAGGCGGGCCCGGGAAGAACCCGTTCAAGAAGCGCGTGAACTACAGGGGCTCTGTCACCCACGGGCACCTGGCGGAGAACGACAATCACGGCGGCCGCCCCACGAGCCTTCCGGACCCCGCCAGCTGCCGGACGGTCCGGAGAATCCGGGCAACCTCGACATCGTCGACTTCAAGTACCAGTTCGGCGATCTGAGCCTGCCGGGCCAGGCAGGCCTCCCGCCGGTGATCCGCCCTGGCCAGTCGCTCAACTTCCGCAACCAGCTCGACGACCAGAAGCGCATCTATCACTCGATCACCTCGTGCAAGGCCCCCTGCAACCGCTCGACGGGCATCGCGTACCCGATCGCCGACGGTGCGGTCCAGTTCGAGTCGAACACGCTCGGGTCCGGCGTTCCGCCCGCGACCGGGGCGCTCGAGTGGAAGACGCCGACCAATCTGAAGCCGGGCACCTACACGTACTTCTGCCGCATCCACCCATTCATGCGCGGGTCCTTCCGGGTCAAGCAGTAGTCCCGCTGTACGCTCCCGTCAATGAGTGGAAAGCAGTCCGCCGGAGCCGCAGCAGGAGAGCGGGTGCGCGCCGTCCTCGAGGCGGCGGAGCAGAGCGCGGCCGAGCTGCGCGCTGAGGCCGCGCGGGAGATCAATGCCCAGCTGGAGCGAGCCGACGCGGTTACGGCCCGGCTCTCCGAGCGCGCCGACCAGATCGAACGCTCGCTTCAGGGCCTCGCCGACAGCGTCCGCGACGAGCTCTCCGCGCTGAAGGCGGACCTGGAGGAGTTGCGCGCCGTGGGGGAGGGCATGGCGGAGGTCCGCGCGGCGGCGGCGGCCGAGCCGGAGCCCGAGGTCGCGCCGGCGGGGAGGCGGCGAGCCGGAGCCCCCGGAGCCGGAGCCCGCCGAGCCAGAGCCTGAGCCGGACCCGGAGCCCACGGCCGCTGAGCCCGCCGGCGAAGGCCACGAGGGCGCGCGCGTGATCGCCCTCAACATGGCCCTGAGCGGGTCTCCCCGCGATGAGACCGCCCGCTACCTCGCGGAGAACTTCGAGCTCGAGAACCCGGACGCGCTGCTCGACGAGGTCTACGCGCGCGTGGGCAGCTGACGGGCTAGACCGGCGAGGCCAGCTCAACCAGGTTGCCGTCCGGGTCGCGGACATATGCCACGTCCTGGCCCCACGGCTTCGTCTGAGGCGCGCTGACCGCCGCGGCGCCCCCCTCGACCGCACGGTCGAAGGCGGCCTGGACGTCGTCCGTCACGAAGCAGACCTCGAACGGCGGGCGGGCGCTGGGCCGCTCCTCCGGCCGGTAGATCCCCGGCAGGTTCGCGGCGGCCAGCTCGTGGGCGGCGAATGCGAGGGCGGTCTCGCCGGTGTCCAACTCCGCGTACTGCCCGCTCTCATGAAGGAAACGGCGCCGTTGCCCCAGCGCGCGCTCGTAGAACTCCAGGCTGGATGCGACGTCGGAGACGTAGAGGATCGTGTAGCCGAACCGCATCGCCCGTCACCCTAGTCCTCGAACCCCGCAATCTGCACCAAACGAACGGGTGTTCGATCCGTCAGCGGCTCTACACTCGTTATTCGCGTGAATCCGAGTGGCGAGATAGTCGTATCCGGCGCCCGCGAGCACAACCTCAAGGACCTGCACCTGAGGCTGCCGCGCAATTCGCTGATCGTGATCACGGGCCTCTCCGGCTCAGGTAAGTCGAGCCTCGCTTTCGACACGATCTACGCCGAGGGGCAGCGCCGCTACGTCGAGTCGCTGTCCGCCTACGCGCGCCAGTTCCTGGGCCAGATGGACAAGCCGGACGTGGACTCGATCGAGGGTCTCAGCCCCGCCATCTCGATCGACCAGAAGACCACGTCGCGCAACCCGCGCTCGACGGTGGGCACGGTCACCGAGATCTACGACTACCTGCGCCTCCTCTGGGCCCGGGTCGGGCATCCCCACTGCTACAACTGCGGCCGCCCGATCGCCGCCCAGTCCGCGGAGCAGGTGATCGACCAGGTGATGCAGCTCCCCGAGGGCACCAAGTTCATGGTGCTGGCGCCGGTCGTGAGGGGACGCAAGGGCGAGTACGGCAAGCTCTTCGACGAGCTCCGCGCCGACGGCTTCACGCGGGTGAAGGTCGACGGAGAGCTGCGCCGGCTCGAGGAGGAGATCGTCCTCGACAAGAAGTACAAGCACGACATCTCGGTCGTGATCGACCGGCTCGTGATGCGGCACGACCTCCGCAAGCGGCTCGCGGACTCGATCGAGACGGCGGTGGCGCGCGCCGAAGGCATCGTCGACATCGAGCACGCCGACAGCGGTGAGGTCACCACCTACTCAGAGCGCTTCATGTGCCTCCACTGCGGCACCTCGATGCCGGAGATGGAGCCGCGGATGTTCTCCTTCAACTCGCCTCACGGCGCCTGCTCGCGCTGCACCGGGCTCGGCTCGCAGATGGAGATCGACCCCGAGCTGATCGTGCCGGACCCCTCGCTGTCGCTGAACGACGGGGCGATCCTGCCGTGGTCCACGAGCGCATCGAACTACTACGAGCAGATGACGCAGGCGATCGCGGACAAGTGGGAGGTCGACATGGACCGCCCCTGGGAGGACCTCGCCGAGAAGGTCCGCAACTGCTTCCTGTACGGCACCAACGGCGATCGCATCTACATCTCATACCGCAACCGCTACGGCCGCCGGCGCTCGTACACCACCACCTTCGAGGGCATCGTCCCCAACCTCGAGCGCCGCTACCGCGAGACGGAATCCGACTGGTCGCGGGAGAAGATCGAGGAGTACATGACGCTGCGGCCGTGCCCGGATTGCAAGGGTGCGCGGCTGCGGCCGGAGTCGCTCGCGGTGAAGGTCGGCGGGCTCGGGATCCACGAGTTCACGCGCATGTCCGCGCGGCGCTCCATCGAGTGGCTCGAGGACCTGTCGATGTCGGACACCGAGCGCCAGATCGCCCGAATGATCCTGCGTGAGATCGACGAGCGGCTGCGTTTCCTCGACAACGTGGGCGTGGGCTACCTGTCGCTGGAGCGCGCGGCCGCCACGCTGTCCGGCGGCGAGGCGCAGCGGATCCGGCTGGCCACCCAGATCGGCTCCTCGCTGGTGGGAGTGCTCTACATCCTCGACGAGCCGTCGATCGGCCTGCACCAGCGCGACAACGAGCGGCTGATCGCCACGCTCCAGCGGCTGCGGGACCTCGGCAACACCGTGATCGTGGTCGAGCACGACGAGGGCACGATGCGGGCGGCCGACCATGTGGTGGACCTCGGCCCGGGCGCCGGTGAGCACGGTGGCGAGCTGGTGGCGGAGGGCACTCCAGCCGACATCCTCAAGTCCACCAAGTCACTCACTGGCCAGTACCTGTCAGGCAAGCTCTCGATCCCGATCCCGAAGAAGCGCCGCCGGCCCAGCGGGTACATCGAGATCGAGGGCGCCGCTCAGCACAACCTCCAGAACATCAACGTGAAGCTGCCGCTCGGGGTCTTCTGCTCCGTGACCGGTGTGTCGGGGTCGGGCAAATCCACACTCGTCAACGAGGTGCTCTTCAAGGCGGTCGCCAACCGGTTGCACCGTGCGAAGCAGCGGCCCGGCGCGCACAAGCGCATGAGCGGCCTCGACCAGATCGACAAGATCATCAACATCGACCAGTCGCCGATCGGTCGTACGCCGCGCTCGAACCCGGCCACGTACATCGGGCTGTTCGACCACATCCGGGAGCTCTACTCGCGCACGCAGGAGGCGCGGGCCCGCGGGTACAAGCCCGGTCGCTTCTCGTTCAACGTGAAGGGCGGCCGCTGCGAGGTCTGCCGGGGCGACGGCCAGATCAAGATCGAGATGCACTTCCTGCCGGACGTGTACGTGCCCTGCGAGCAATGTCACGGAAAGCGCTACAACCGCGAGACGCTCGAGGTCCGCTTCAAGAGCAAGACGATCGCCGACGTGCTCGACATGACCGTCGAGGAGGCGGTGGGCTTCTTCGAGCACATCCCGAAGATCAAGCGCAAGATGCAGGCACTGCACGACGTGGGGCTCGACTACATCAAGCTGGGCCAGCCGGCCACCACACTGTCCGGCGGCGAGGCCCAGCGCGTGAAGCTGGCGAGCGAGCTCTCGAAGGTGGCCACGGGCCGGACGCTCTACATCCTGGACGAGCCCACCACCGGGCTGCACTTCGCGGACGTCCAGCGCCTGCTCGAGATGCTGAACCGGCTGGTGGACCAGGGCAACACGGTCGTGGTGATCGAGCACAACCTCGACGTGATCAAGACCTCAGACCGCCTCATCGACCTCGGACCCGAGGGCGGCGAGGAGGGCGGCAGGCTGGTGGCGCATGGCACACCGGAGCAGGTGGCCGGCACCGAGGGCTCGCACACCGGCCGCTTCCTGGCCGAGATCGTGAAGCCGGCCCCCACGCGCAAGAAGCGCGGCACGCGGGCAAAGGTGCCCGCGGCGGCCTAGGCCTCAGACACTCGGGCGCCAGGTGGCAGGAAATCGGTGCGTTTTCCGCCACGAATCCCTGCCACCTGGATTTAGGCAGGGCCCAGCGCGTCGCCGCCGCGGGTGCGGCGCAGCTTGCGCATGGTCTGGATGACCTCCATGCGCCGGTGAGCCTGGGTGGCAGCCTCCATCACCGTGATGCCGCTCGAGGTGTCCGCCAGGCCGACGGAGCACGTGACCGGGCCCGCCTCCATCTCGAAGGAGATGGCCTGCAGCTCGTCCTCGAAGCGGTCCGCCCAGATGCTGGCCTTGCGCGAGTCGGTGGCGTGCAGCAGCACGGCGAACTCGTCCGGTCCCATGCGGGCCAGCTCGTCCACCGCCCGCAGGTTCGAGCGGAGCGTGGACACGCAGAGACGCAGGATGTCGCTGCCGGTGCCGGCGCCGTGGTGGGCGTTCACCCAGCGCAGGCCGTCCACGTCGAGCATGGCCACGGTGAGCAACTCGCCCGTGCGGGCGCGGCGCAGCTCCTCCCGGGCAAGCAGGGCGTGGAAGTCGTCTGCGGTCGGCAGATCGATGAGTGGGTCAATTCCCATCCCGGTATTCATCGGCCGCTTGGCCAAGACCCTGAGATCACGCGATCAGCCCACCGCCGGGCGAACGCGGGAAACAGCCGCCCGAGCGGCGAACGGTGGTCCGCCACCCAGCGGTAGAGGCGGTCCGCTGCGCCCGGAAAGCGCTCGCTGGCCCGCGCGAGCGGACGCCCTCCGGGCAGCCGCGCGAAGACCGGGCCAAAGGCCGCGCCTCCGGAGTGCACGCCGCCAGGCTCGACCAGGTGCCAAGACGCCATCCGCTCCTCCTCCGACATGCCGGCCAACAGGGCGTCCGCCTCGCTCAGTGCCAAGCGCCACGGGCCGCAGCCGACCGCGCGTGTCCCATCGAAGCAGAAGCGCGAGCGAAACCCGGCAGAACCCGCAGTCGGGGTCGAATAGCACTGCTGCGCGCCCGGCCGAGCCGGGCGCTTGCTCCAGGCGGACCGGCACGGGGGTCATGTCTGGCAAGCTGCGCCGGTGCAGAACGCTCGATTGTGGTGGCAGAAGTGGCGCTGGTACGAGCGCAACTCGCTGCCCTGGAACCGGCTGAGCATCCACCGTGAGCTGGCAAGGAGGCGGGCGTTCGCCCGCTGGCCGCTGCACGGGAACGTGCTCGAGGCGCTGCGCGAGGGCCGCCTCGAGATCGGCGAGGGCACGCTGCTCGAGCCGCACGTCTGGCTGACCGCGCCCGATGACGCGCGCATCCGGATCGGCGAGGGGACTTTCCTGAACATAGGGGTCATGGTGGCGTCCGCCGAGCTCGTGGAGATCGGCGATCACTGCATGTTCGCGAACGGCTGCTTCGTGACGGACTCCAACCACCGCTTCGACGACCCCGGCAAGCCGATCACCTGGCAGGGCTTCACCAGCAAGGGCCCGACTCGTATCGGCGACAACGTCTGGTGCGGGGCGAATGTGGTGGTCACCAGCGGCGTGACCGTGGGGGAGCGCAGCGTGATCGGCGCGAACAGCGTGGTCACGCAGGACATCCCGCCCTACTCCATCGCGGCCGGAGCACCCGCGAAGGTGCTCCGCCGCGTGGAGTACGACAAGGCGCCCCCCGGCGACTCGTCGCTAGCAGAGAACGACTAGGTGGAACGGCTTGTTGGCCTCAACGCCGTTGGCTCCGGTCGTCCGGATGTCCACCCCTCTCACGTCTGAGCCGAGCCCGCTCACCGTGATCTGGCCGTTGTCGGGTGGCGCGGCCGCCGTCGGGCCTCCGATCGTGGCGTAGTAGCCGCAGCCGCGGATGTCCGCCTCGAAGATCGCCTGGTAGCGACCCTCGGCCGTGCGGGACACTGATGTGGTCCCACGCCCTCGAACGCCCTGACCGCCGGCGTTCACGACCGCAAAGCGGGCACTGCCGTGTGCCACGAACGCGCTCGGCACCGTGCCGAGGGTCGATTCCTTGATCGCCCGGCCGCCGAGGCCGTCCCGGCGGGTGTCCTTGCCGAGGAGGCCGCCGTTGCGCACATCAACGCTCCGGATCGTGTTGTTCCTGATGCTCCCGCTCGATATGACGAGGGCATAGGCGGAGCCCCCCATGGCCATGAACAGCGCAAGCAGCGCCACGACCATCGCGGGCGACGGGATGAAACGACGGAATCGGGTCATGGACAACTGAACCCCACTGGCGCGCGGGGGTTTCGGTGCTACGCGACTACCTGCACGACAACCGTGCGCTCGCGCGCGCGATCGTCGAAGTCCACGAGCACGATCTGCTGCCAGGTGCCCAGCGCAAGCTGGCCGCTGCGCACGGGAAACGTCTCCGAAGGGCCCACGATCGCCGCCCGAATGTGTGCATGTGCGTTCGTATCCGTATTCAGCCGGTTGTGGTCGTAGTCGGCGTCCTGCGGGATCAGCCGGCCGAGCGTCTCGCGCAGGTCGTGCACCCCGCCGGGCTCGTGCTCCATCGTCGTGATCGCGGCCGTCGAGCCCGGCACGAACACGGATACAAGGCCGCTGTCCACGCCGGACTGCTCGACCACGCTCTGCACACCGGCGGTTATGTCGATCGTGTCTCCGTTCCCCTCGGTGGAGAAGCGGAGCTGCCCGCTGTGGACCGTCAGAGCGAGAACCCGCCGGTGAACGGCTCGCCGGTCTGCTCCTGGAGCAGCTCGTGGAGGCGCGCGATCTCGTCCGGGGCCATCGTGTAGCCGTGCTCGGGCTCCGGGTAGCGCCGCTCGCGCACCTCGTCGGCGAACGCCGCGACGCCCTTGATCATCTCGTCGCGCACGTTCGCGTAGCGCTTCACGAAGCGGGCGGCATGGCCGTCGTAGATGCCGAGCAGGTCGTGGAACACGAGCACCTGGCCGTCGGTGGCGCCACCGGCCCCGATGCCGATCACCGGGATCTCCATGCGAGGCATGATCGCCTCGGTGAGCGCGCTCGGGATCGCCTCGAAGACGAGCGCGAAGCAGCCGGCGTCCTGGAGGGCGAGCGCGTCGTGGAGCACGTCGAGCGCCCGCTCGGCGGTGCGCCCCTGCGAGCGATAGCCGCCGAGCGCGGTGGCCGTCTGCGGCGTGAGCCCCACATGGCCCATCACGGGGATGCCGGCACCCACGAGCGCCCGCGCCCGCTCCACGGACGTGCCTCCGCGCTCGATCTTCACGGCGTCGCAGCCGGCTTCCTTGATGAACCGCTGGGCGCTGTGGATGGCCTCCTCGTTGGAGGCCTCGTACGAGCCGAACGGCATGTCGCCGATCATCAGGGGCGTGCTCAGCCCTCGGCGCACCGCCTGCGCGAGCATGAGCAGCTCCGCGAGCGTCACGGGAACGGTCGACGGGTGCCCGAGTACGGTCATCGCGCCCGAGTCGCCCACGAGCACGACGTCCACGCCGGCCTCCTCGGCCACCTGGGCGCTCGGGTAGTCGTAGGCGGTGACCATCACGACCGGCTCACCCAAGCGCCTTCTTCTCGGCGAGGGTGCTCAGGCTGATGGCGGGACGCTGGGTGGGACGGTGACTCATTTCTCGCCTCCGAGAATGGCGTTGTCGATCAGTCGGGCGCGCCCGACGCGGGCGGCCACGGCAAGCAGCGTCGAGCCGTTCACTCGCTCGACGGGGGAAAGGTCCATTGCGGAGCGGAGCTGGAGGTAGTCCGGTTCCACGCCGGCGCGCGCAAGCTCCTCGCGCGCCGCGGCCACCACAGCGGCCGCCTCGCGCGTGCCGTCCTCCACCGCGGCCTCGGCCGCTCGCAGGGCGCGGTTGAGGGCGAGCGCGCGCTCGCGCTCCTCCGGGCTCAGGTAGGCGTTGCGCGAGCTGAGCGCCAGCCCGTCGGGGTCGCGGATCGTGGGGCAGACCTCGATTCGCACGGGGATGTCGAGGTCGCGCACGAGCTTGCGGATCACGAGCGCCTGCTGGGCGTCCTTCTGGCCGAAGTACGCCACGTCGGGCCCGACCATGTTGAAGAGCTTGGTGACCACGGTCGTCACGCCCTGGAAGTGCTCCGGGCCGCGCTGCGCGTCGTCGCCCTCGAGCGTCTCCGTGAGGGCGCCGACGACCACCGTCGTGTCGAACCCATCGGGGTAGACCTCTTCGACCGGCGGTGAGAACAGGATGTCCACGCCCTCGGCCTCGGCCAGCTCGGTGTCGCGCTCCTCGTCGCGCGGGTACGCGGCGAAGTCCTCGCCGGGGGCGAACTGGGCGGGGTTCACGAACAGCGAGACCACGAGCACGTCGTTCTCGCCGCGGGCGCGCCGCATCAGCGACAGATGGCCGTCGTGGAAGAAGCCCATCGTGGGCACCAGCCCGATGCCGCGCCCCGCTCGGCGCTCGGGAGCGAGCAGCTCGCGGAGCTCGGCAACCGTGCGGACCGTCTTCATGCGGTCGCCCTCTGTGCGGCCAGGTCACGCGTCCGGCGCACCAGCTCGTCGAACAACTCGAGCAGTTCCGGCGCCACCTCTTCGACCGCCGCCCGCTGCGCCGCGACGGTGGCTTCGTCGCCGCGGGCCACCGGGCCGGTGAGCGCCTCCTCCGGCCCCAGCTCGGCGATGTTCTCCACCGTCTGGCGCACGAGCGGAGCCAGAAGCGCGCGCGCCTCGTGGCGCTCGAGTCCGGCTCCCACGGCGATCGCCTCCGCCGCGGCCTCGAGCGTGACCAGGAAGTTCGAGGCCACCGATGCTGCGGCGTGGTAGGCGGCGCGGCCGTCATCGTCGATCTCGAACGGCGTCATGCCGAGCCGCTCGGCCAGCCCGGTGGCGAAGGCAATGGCCTCGGGCGTGGATCCAGCAACCGCGGCGCCCACGCCTTCGAAGCTCACGCCGGGATCGGCGACCGTCTGGAGCGGGTGGAGCCCGAACGCCGCGACACCGGCGTGCGCCAGCGCGGACAGCGGCGTGGCGCCGCTCGTGTGGCCCACGAAGGGCGCGGCCGCCGTCACTACCTCCGCGGCCGCGGCGATCTCGCCATCGGGCACGCAGAGCAGGATGGCGTGGCAGCCCAGCGGCCGCTCGCCACGGCCCACGGGCCCTTCGACCGTGATTCCGGCGTCGCGAAGCGCCCGCGCCAGCGCGGTGCCGACCCGCCCGGGGCCGACAATGCCCACACGCAGTGGGCCGTTGAGGCTCGTCTGATCTGGGTTCATACCCCCGTCGGTCCACTCCGTGGTCGGGTAGCGGCCGATGATCGGAGGATACCCACAAGCGTTGCCGTCAACCCCAGGTCCTAGGCTTGGGGACATGCAGTCACGCAGCGCAGAGGAGCGCCGCGCGGAACTCGTCGAGCTGTACCGGGAAGCCACCGCGTGCGAGCGTTGCCCTTTGTTCAAGACCCGCACCAAGGTCGTGTTCGGGTCGGGGCATGCCGACGCCGCCCTGATGTTCGTCGGGGAGGCGCCCGGGATGCACGAGGACCAGCAGGGACTCCCGTTCGTGGGGCGGGCAGGGCAGCTGCTCAACAAGCTGCTCGAGGAGATCGGCCTCGCCCGCGAGGACGTGTTCATCGCGAACGTGCTCCAGTCCCGGCCGCCCGGCAACCGCGATCCCCAGCCGGACGAGATCGACGCCTGCCGGCCGTTCCTGCACCGCAAGATCGAGTTGATCGAGCCGAGCGTGATCTGCACCCTGGGCAACTTCTCGACAAAGCTGCTCACCCGCTCGCAGCGCGGGATAACGAGCGTTCACGGCCGCCCGCAGGTGCACGAGCTGGGCGGCCGCCTGCTGCGGGTCTACCCGCTCTTCCACCCGGCGGCGGCGCTGCGCAGCACCAAGACGCTCGAGGAGCTGCGCCAGGACTTCGCTCGGCTCCCGTCGCTGCTCGAGGAGCCGCCGCCCGTGCCGATCGGCGCGGTGGCGCCGGTGGCCGCCGCGGCCGCCACAGCGCCGGCGGAGCAGGAGACTCCGCCGACGCTGTTCGACTGAAGGGGGGCGGGCGACGGCCGGACGGGGGTGGCCGGCCGACGCCCGGGGGGAAACTGGGTCAGGTCAGCAGAGCGGGCTGTTCGCCAGCGGCTGTCCGGCGATCTGGAGGATGCGGCTCATGCGCGTGCCGGCGATGTAGCTCGGCAGCCACGTGGTGTCGACCACGAGGTGCGTGAGGTCGCCGGCCGCCTGCATCCCGGTGTTCACGCGCACGGCGCTTCCGGAGTCGCCGGGCGCGGCGGCGCCGGACCAGCCGAAGGCTGCGCTCTCCCACTTCAGGGCGAGGCCGGCGCGCGGCGTGCCGCCGGTGCCGACCGCGAGCCCGTGGCCGTAGTGGAAGACCGGCTCGGGCCCGGAGCCCGAGTACGAGCCGCAGGGACCGGCCACGACGGCCATCGTCGGGCTCACCCAGCTCTGCAGCTCGGGACGGATGGACACCAGCGCAAAGTCGTTGCCGATGCCGCCGTTCACGCTCCTCTGGATCGTGCCGACATCGACCAGGACGGGGTTGGCGCCACCGGGAGCCAGCGTCAGCAGCGTGACGGCCTGGCCGGCGTTGCCGCAGTGGCCCGCTGTGCCGATCGAGTAGCTGCCGGGAGAGCCGAACACGAAGTTCATCGTGCAGCCGGCCGGCGCGATCATCCACGAACCGGGGCGGATGCCGACCTCACCGGGAAGCGGTGCCTCAGGCGGAGCGGCCACGGGAGCGCCGTTCGCGGCGCGCACCCGAGCCGCGAGCGCGTCGGTGAACCAGGCGGGGGTGGCGGCCTTGAGTGGCACGGCATGTCCGAGGCCGTAGCGAACGGCACCGTCGACCGTGCGCCAGTCAGGTGACGAGCCCACCGTGGGCGTGGCCGCTGACGCGGCCGTGGTACTCACAAGCACGATGAGGGCGGCCAGGACGGCCGCGAGTGTCCAGCTACGCATTCCAATCTCCCCCTGCCAAGGTTCGTAGGCTCTCTAAAGGCATATCCGATGCTTCCAACGGTCAAACACTCGAACAGCCCGCAGGACACTGAGCGGGCCGGCGCGGAGCTGGCGGGCCGCCTCACCCGGGGTGACGTGGTTCTGGTGAGCGGGGAGCTGGGCAGCGGCAAGACCACGTTCGTGCGCGGCGCGTGCCGCGCGCTTGGCGTGGAGGGACCGGTCACGAGCCCCACATTCACCATCGGGCAGGTGCTGGGCGGCGCTCCCGAGATCGCGCACCTCGACCTCTACCGGCTGGGCTCCCTGGCTGGAGAGGACCCGGCGCTGCTCGACGACTACCTCACGCCTGAGCGGGTCGGATTCGTGGAGTGGCCGGCTGTGGCGGAGCCCGCCCTGGAGCGCGTGACTGCGCGCGTCCTCCTGGAGCACGCCGGCGGCGACCGCCGCCGGATCACGGTCGCGTGACGCTCCTCGGGCTCGACACCTCCACCTCGGCGGCGAGCGCGTGCGTTCTGCTGGCGGACGGCACGCCCTTCGAGGTCGCGCCGCGGCCCGAGCGTCTTCAGCGGCCGCCGGCGCACGCGAGCGAGCTGATGCCAGCCGTGGCGGACGTCATGGGCCGCGCGGGGGTCGGCTGGCGCGAGCTCGACGCGATCGCGGTCGGGGTCGGGCCGGGCACGTTCACCGGCCTGCGAATCGGGATAGCGACAGCCCGCGCGCTGGCAGGTGCGAACGGCCTGCCGCTGCGCCCGGTGTCGTCGCTGGCCGCGCTGGCCGCCGGGATCGAGGCGCCGTTTCGCCTCCCGCTCATCGACGCGCGCAGGGGGGAGGTCTTCGGCGCACTCTACGAGGGCCACGAGCGGGTCTGGCCGCCGTTCGCCGCTCCGCCCGAGGAGCTTGCCAAGCGCCTGCGGGATGAGGGATTCACGCCACTGGCAGCGGGAGACGGCTCGGTACGATTTCGGGAGCTGCTCGAGGAGGCCGGCGTCTCGGTCGCGCCGGACGACTCCGAAGCCCACGTGGTCCGTGCGCTGCACGTCTGCCGCCTGGGGGCCGGGGTATCCGATCAGCCGCCGGAGGCCGTTCTGCCCGACTATCTGAGAGACCCGGACGCGAAGCCGCAACAGTGAACCCCGAACTCGAGATCCGCCAGCTCGCCTACGCAGATCTGCCGCAGGTGATCGCGATCGAGCGTCGCGCATTCCCCACGCCGTGGTCGCTCGCGATGTTCGTACTCGAGCTTTCGAAGCCGGCCGGCATCTGCCTCGCCGCGCTCGAGGAGGACGTGATGGTGGGCTACCTCGTCTGCTCGCGCTACGACACCGTGTGGCACCTGATGAACGTGGCCGTGGATCCGCGCAGGCTCCGCCAGGGAATCGCCACCGCGCTGCTCGACCGGCTGTTCGAGCAGGCGGACAAGCCGAACGAGCAGTACACGCTCGAGGTGCGCACCTCCAACGAGGCGGCCATCCGCCTGTACGAGCGCTTCGGCTTTCGCGCTGCGGGCCGCCGCCGCGCGTACTACCACGACAACCGCGAGGACGCGCTCATCATGTGGCGGACCGTGGAGGAACGCACCACCGCGTGATTCTCGCCCTCGAGACGAGCTGCGACGACACCTGCGCAGCAGTCGTGAGCGGCGACGGCCGGATCGCGTCGAACGTGATCGCATCGCAGGGACTGCTGCACGCGCGCTACGGCGGCGTGGTGCCGGAGATCGCGTCGCGCCACCACCTCGAGCTCGTGGACGCCGTCACGGCGGACGCCCTCGAGCGCGCTGGGGCCCGGCTCGACGACATCGACACGGTGGCCGTGACGCGCGGGCCCGGGCTGATCGGCGCGCTGCTCGTGGGGCTGTCGTCGGCGAAGGCGCTTGCGGCCACCCGCGAGCTGCCGCTGGTGCCCGTGGATCATCTGCACGGACACGTGGTGGCGAGCACGCTCGGCCCGGATCCGGTGGAGGCGCCCTACCTGTGCCTCGTGGCCAGCGGCGGGCACACGTTCGTCGCGCGCGTGGACGACCCGTCGGGCTATTCCGTGCTCGGCCAGACGCTCGACGACGCTGCGGGCGAGGCATTCGACAAGGGCGCCCGCCTGCTCGGGCTCGGCTATCCGGGCGGCCCTGAGGTCGACCGGCTGGCGCGTCAGGGGGACCCGGAGGCCTTCGACTTCCCGCGCAGCGCCCCGGGCGAGCTCGATTTCAGCTTCAGCGGGCTGAAGACGTCCCTGCTGTACGTGATCCGCGACCTCGGCACCGGCGCGGAGTCACGGGCAGCGGACCTGGCGGCCTCCTACCAGCGGGCGATCGTCGACGCGCTCGTCTCGCGCACGCGGGCGGCGCTTCGGCGCGAGGGTCTCGAGCGGCTGGCAATAGGCGGCGGCGTGGCGGCCAACTCCGAGCTGCGCGCGGCGGTCGGGGGGCTGGACGTGGCGGTCTGGGTGCCGCCGGTGGAGCTCTGCACCGACAACGCCGCGATGATCGCCGGCGCGGCGCGCTTCCTCGAGCCCGTCGAATACCCGCACTACCTGAGCCTCGACGCGGCCGCTCGGCTCTAGGCATGGCCCTTGTCACGCTCTACGGCAAGCCCGGCTGTCACCTGTGCGACGACGCGCGCGCGATCGTCGAGCGGGTCCGCGCGCAGCGGTCGTTCGAGCTCCAGGAGGTGGACGTGACGCTCGACCCAACGCTGCATCGGGAGTACGGCGAGCGCATCCCGGTACTTGCCCTGGACGGGGTGGAGCTGTTCGAATTCCACGTCGAAGAGGCGGTGCTCTTGGAGCGGCTAGATAGAGTTGACGGCTCGTGACGTTCGATGACCCCACAGTGGGCGGCGTCGGGCTTCAACCGGTTCGGCCCGAGGGCGAGCCGGTGGCCTCGGAGCGGCTCTCGCTCGGGGTCGCTGCCCGGCTGTCGCGATACCTGCAAGTCCTCACCCAGGCCAAGAAGATGGGACGCGAGACGATCTCGTCCCAGGAGCTGGCGGACTACACGCACGTCAACTCCACGCAGATCCGCCGGGACCTGTCCGGCTTCGGCAAGTTCGGCAAGCGCGGGGTGGGCTACAACGTCGACTCGCTGGTCTCGCAGATCCGCAAGATCCTGCGAACCACCGGCAAGCACAACATCGCGCTGTTCGGGGCGGGCAATCTGGGCCAGGCGATCGCGGGCTCCGACATCTTCGCGGACCACGGGTTCAGGGTCGTGGCGCTGTTCGACAAGGACCCGGACAAGGTCGGGAGCGAGATCGGCGACGCCCTCATGGTCCGGCCGTACGAGGAGCTCGAGAAGGTGATCCGCGAAGAGGACGTGGTGGTGGGCGTGCTCGCGGTGCCGACCGAGGCGGCGCAGGAGGTGGCCGACGACCTCGTCGAGGCCGGCGTGAAGATCATCTTCAACTACTCGGAAGCCCTGCTGCAGGTCCCGCCCGAGGTCACGGTTCACACCTCGAGCCCCGCCGTGGACCTGCTCTACGCGCTCTACTTCTACCTCACCTAAGACCTCATCCAATGCTGGACATGCCGAGGGTCAGGGAGGTCTTCGAGGCTTCGACAGACTTCACGGTCGGGCTGGAGGAGGAGTTCGCGATTCTCGACCCGCGCACGCTGTCGCTCGACCAGCGCTTCGAGGAGCTGCGGTCGGCGGCGCAGGAGGACGCGGTGCTGGCCGAGTCCGTGGCCGGCGAGCTGATCAAGTCGGAGATCGAGATTCGCTCGGGCCGCGGAGAGAACTTCGCGGACGCGGTCGCGAGGCAGCGCGAGGCGCGCTCGCGACTGTTCGCGCTGGCCGCCGGCCTCGACGCGCAGCTCGGTGCCACGGGCACGCACCCGTGGAGCCCGTGGCAGGAGCAGGAGATCATCGACACCGAGCACTACCGGCGCGTGCAGGACTCGCTCCAGTACGTGGCGTGGCGGAACAACACCTTCAGCCTGCACGTGCACGTGGGTGTGCGCAGCGCGGAGCGGGCGATCCGGGTGTGTGACCGGCTGAGGGCCGTGATGCCGGAGCTGCTCGCGATCTCCGCCAACTCGCCGTTCCTAGACGGACGCCACTCGGGGCTCCACTCGGCGCGCAGCCAGATCTTCACGAAGAGCTTCCCGCGCTGCGGGATCCCGGACGCGTTCGGACGCTGGCAGGCGTACGCGGACTACATCGACTTCCTCGTCCGGACCAAATCGATCATCGAGTTCACGCAGGTGTGGTGGAGCGTGCGGCCGCACCATTCGTACGGGACTGTCGAGATGCGCATCTGCGACGCGCAGACGAGCGCCGACGACTCGACGGCGCTGGCCGGGCTCATCACGGCCTGCATCGCGCAGGCCGCGCTGGACCATGACGAGGGGGTGCCGTTCGAGGATCCTCCCGGCCGCCTGATCGAGGAGAACTTCTGGAGGGCGATCCGCAACGGGCTCGACGGCAAGCTGATCGACCTGGACCGGGGGGAGGAGTACCCGGCGACCGCCGCGCTCGACAGGCTCTTGGCATGGACTGCGCCGGCGCGCGGCGTGCTCGGCATCGATCCTGCCCTACCGGAGCAGAACGGGTCCCAACGCCAGAAGCGCGCGCTGGCGGAAGGGGCCACTATGGAAGACATCTATGCCGCCGAGGTGGCGCTCACTCAGCGCACCTACGCGGCCGAGGAGGTGGCCACGTGAACGAGCCGCAGCAACCGACAGAGGAGCAACTCCTCGAGGCCCTGAAGCAGATCAAGACCGAGGATGTGGTTTTGCAGACAGTCGCGACCCTGGTGAACCTCGCGGGCCAGAAGCTGTCCGTGGAGGGCGCGAAGGATCCGGCCGAGGCGAAGAGGGCGATCGATGCGGCGCGTCAGATGCTTCCGCTCGTCCCGGAGGAGGCCGTGGGGCCGATTCAGAACGCGCTCGACCAGGTCCAGATGCTGTTCGCGAAGGAGAGCCAGGGACCGTCGAGCGACCAACCGCCGGAGCAGCCGCCGCCCTCGAAGATCTGGACGCCCGGATCGTGATCGGAATCTTTGGAGGCTCCGGCTTCTACCGATTCCTCGATGACATGACGGAGGTGCCGGTGGCCACGCCGTACGGGCCGCCCTCGGCGCCGGTGCGCGTCGGAACGATCGAAGGCAGCGAGGTCGCCTTCATGCCACGCCACGGCGACGAGCACACCCTGCCGCCACATCGCATCAACTACAGGGCCAACATCTGGGCGATGAAGGAGGTGGGGGTCCGGCGGATCATCGGACCGTGCGCGAGCGGATCGCTCAAGCTCGAGCTCGAGCCCGGGACGTTCGTGCTCTGCGATCAGTTCGTGGATCGCACCGCGGCCCGCGAGAGCACGTTCTACGACGGGCCGCAGACCACGCACGTCTCCGCCGCCGACCCCTACTGTCCGGATCTGCGCAGGGTGCTGGCCGAGGCGGCGCGCGAGGAGGACATTCCGGTGGTGGAGGGCGGGACGGTGGTGGTTATCCCGGGCCCGCGCTTCTCGACCAGGGCCGAATCGCGCTGGTACGCGGACGCCGGATTCGACGTGGTCAACATGACCCAGTACCCCGAGTGCTGGCTCGCCCGGGAGCTCGAGCTCTGTTACGCGAACGTCTCGCTCGTCACCGACTACGACGTGGGGCTCAAGGGCAGGCCGGACATGGCGCCGGTGTCGGCCGACACGGCGTTCGGCGTGTTTCGCGAGAACCTCGATAGACTGCGCGCGCTCCTGTTCCGGGCGGTGCCGAAAATCGGCCCACAGCCGGACGACATCTGCGCGACGGCGCTGGACAGCGCAATCGTCCACCACTAGCGGGGGCCGCGCGCTGACTCTTCTGAATCAAGACGGAGGACATACCCCTTGGAATTCCTGACTGACTGGGGCGTGGTAATCGCGCTCGCCTGTGCTGGCTGCGCCCTGATCTACGGTGTCGTTACCTCGCGCTGGCTACTCGCGCTCTCGCCCGGCAACCAGGAGATGCGGGACATCTCCATGGCCGTGCAGGAGGGCGCCACCGCGTACCTGCGGCGGCAGTACACGATCATCGCCGGCGTTGCGGTGGTGCTGGCGATCGTGCTCGCGATCGGGCTCGAGGCCCAGGACGCCAACGGCATCCTCGTGGCGATCGGCTTCCTGATCGGCGGGACCTTCTCCGGCGCTGCCGGCTTCATCGGGATGAACGTCTCGGTGCGCGCGAACGCGCGGGTGGCGGAGTCGGCACGCTCCGGCGTTTCGAAGGCGCTGGAGGTGGCCTTCAAGGGCGGCGCCGTCACGGGCATGCTCGTGGCCGGGCTGGCCCTGCTCGGCGTTGCGGGGTACTACGGAGTCCTGATCGCCGCGGGCACCGAGGAGCGCGACGCCATCGACGCACTCCTCGGCCTCGGATTCGGCGGCTCGCTGATCTCCGTCTTCGCCCGTCTTGGCGGCGGCATCTTCACCAAGGCTGCCGACGTGGGCGCCGACCTCGTCGGCAAGATCGAAGCCGGGATCCCCGAGGACGACCCGCGCAACCCGGCTGTGATCGCGGACAACGTGGGCGACAACGTCGGCGACTGCGCCGGCATGGCCGCCGACCTCTTCGAGACCTATGCGGTGACGGCGGTCGCGGTGATGCTGCTCGGTGTCCTGACCTTCCAGGAGATCGGCACCGTGGCGACCTACCCGCTGGTGATCGGCGGCGTGTCGCTGATCGCCTCGATCATCGGCACCTACGCGGTACGCAGCCGCGCCGGGAACGTCGAGCGGGCGCTCTACCAGGGCCTGATCGTGTCCGGCGTGCTGGCCGCGCTCGCCTTCCTCCCGATCACGCTGCTGATGCTGGACGACCTCACCTACAAGGAGGGCGTCTCCGACCTGCTTCGCGCCGGCACCGACGCACCCACCGCGATCAAGCTCTGGCTCTGCACGCTCGTCGGCGTGGGTGTCACGGCCGGCCTGTTCGTGATCACGGACTACTACACGTCCACGCGCTTCCGGCCGGTGCGCACCACGGCCCGGGCCTCGCAGACGGGCCACGCCACGAACATCATCCAGGGCCTCGCCCAGGGCTTCCAGTCCACGGCGGCCCCGGCGCTTCTGCTCGTCGGCGGCATCCTGCTCGCCAACGAGCTGGCCGGCATCTATGGGATCGGCGTGGCCGTGATGGCGCAGCTCTCGCTCACCGGCCTGATCGTGGCGCTGGACGCGTTCGGCCCGATCACCGACAACGCCGGCGGCATCGCCGAGATGGCGAACCTGCCCGAGGACGTGCGCGCTGTCACCGATCCCCTCGACGCGGTCGGCAACACCACCAAGGCGGTCACGAAGGGGTATGCGATCGGGTCCGCGGTGCTTGCGGCCTTGGTCTTGTTCGCAGCCTTCGTGGAGGAGTTGCGGGAGGAGGCGGCCAAGGAGGGCGCCGAGGTCGTGAGCTTCGACATCTCGCAACCTGAGGTGCTCGTCGGGCTGATTGTCGGCGGCATGATGGTCTACCTGTTCGCCGCGCTGGCGATCGAGTCCGTCGGCCGGGCCGGCGCCGGTGTGGTCGAGGAGGTGCGCCGGCAGTTCAGGGAGAAGCCGGGCATCATGGACCGCACGGAGAAGCCTGACTACGCGCAGGCCGTCGCGATCGTCACGGCCTCGGCGCAGAAGGAGATGATCCTCCCGGCGCTGATCCCGATCGTGGTCACGCTCGTGGTCGGACTGCTCTCGACCCAGGCACTCGGCGGCCTCCTGATCGGCGTGATCGTGGTGGGCTTCTTCATGGCGGTCTCGATGACCGCCGGCGGCGGCGCGTGGGACAACGCCAAGAAGCTGATCGAGGACGGCGAGTACGGCGGAAAGGGCTCAGAGGCCCACGCGGCCTCGGTCACCGGGGACACCGTTGGCGACCCCTACAAGGACACCGCCGGCCCGGCGATCAACCCGATGATCAAGGTCGCGAACATCGTGGCCCTGCTGATCATCCCGTTCCTGGTCTAAGCACAAACACCACTCGGCGGACGGCCCGGCCGCCAAGCGGCCGTGGCCGCGGCGCGCGGCGAGCCTTACGGCCCGCGCGCCACGGCCGTAACGCCCCTGCCACACAAGTCACCCACCCGTAACACCCCGACTGCCACCCTCGCCAGGTGGGTCATCCTGGACGCGCATATCGAGACCGAGATGACGCACCCCCAATAGGCCAGCTGATCGCACAGCTCGCGGGGCGGCAGCATGGGGTTGTGTCATTCAGACAGCTCCGGGCGCTGGGCTTGAGCAAGGCCGGAGTCGGGCGAAGGGTGAGGGCGGGCCTATTGCATGCCGTGTATCGGGGTGTCTACGCGGTCGGGTTGCCGACCGTTTCGGGTCGAAGCAGCTACCTCGCTGCCGTGCTCGCCACAGGTCCCGGGGCCACGCTAAGTCACCGCTCAGCAGGTGATGTCTGGGGTCTTCGCCCGAATAGCGCGGGTCACCTCGAAGTGACGGCTCCGCGGCATCGCCAGGGGCCGCGTGGCGTCCGGGTGCATCGAACACGGATCCTGGCTCCGCAGGACTTCACCGTTGAGGACGCCATCCCCGTGACCAGCGTGGCCCGGACCCTCCTCGATCTCAGTGCTGTCGTTAGACCGCACGAGTTGGCGAAAGCGATCGACCGTGCCGAGCGGCTCCGGCTCTTTCATCTCAAGGCAATCAACGACGTCCTCGAGCGCGCCAACGGCCGCCGCGGCGCAGTCGCGCTCCGGCGCGCGATCGCCGCCTACGAGCCGAGCACCCAGAAGAGCGAGCTGGAACGGCGCTTCAAGGCACTGATAGAGAAAGCCACCGACATCCCGAGCCCACTCTTCAATGCTGCAGTTGAGGGAGAACAAAGCACCCACGAGGTCGATGCCTTCTGGCCGCAACACAGGCTCGCCGTCCAGCTCGACGGCTTCGAGTTCCACCGCACGCGTCGCGACCGCGAGCGAGATGCGGCCAGCGATGCCGATCTCGAACTGGTCGGGCATCGCGTCATGCGCCTGACATGGGATGACGTGGCCGTGCATGGCGAGCGCACGCTGCGGCGGCTGCGGCTCGCGGCCAAATAGGCTGAGCGAGCCGTGCCACGCACCGACGACATCCACACAATCCCAGACGACCTACCGGTCCCGGAGGACGATGGCGCGGCAGGCCATCTCCTCGGTGCTGCCGTTCCAGCGCTCGCCCTGAAAGCGACGAGCGGCGAGGAGGTGAGGCTCGATAGCCAGCTAGGCCGGACCGTCCTCTTCTGCTACCCCCGCACCGGCCGGCCTGACCAGGAGCTCCCGCCGGGATGGAACGCCATCCCCGGCGCACGCGGATGCACGCCGGAAGCCTGCGGATTTCGCGACACGTACGCGCAATTCACGGATCTCGGCGTGCGGGTCCTCGCGCTCAGCACCCAGGACAGCGCCTACCAGCGGGAGATGGCTGAGCGCCTTCACCTGCCGTTCCCCGTGCTCAGCGACGAACGGCTCGAGCTGACTCGAGAGCTCGGCCTCCCGACCTTCGAGACCAGCGGCTGGACGCTCCTCAAGCGACTGACGCTCGTGATCGACGACGGCACGATCCGGCACGTCTTCTATCCCGTCTTCCCGCCTGACGGTCACGCAGCGGAGGTGCTGGACTGGCTACGCAGCGGCTGAGCGGCGCGCTTGCCGATTCCGAGCTGAGCGTCTTCTGGCTCGACTCGCCGGCTGCGCCAGAGCCGCTCCCGCCGCTCGAGAGCGAGACGGGATGCGACCTGGCGATCGTGGGCGGCGGCTTCACGGGCCTATGGGCGGCGCTGCTGGCGGCTCCTGACGAGGGCGTGGTGCTGGTCGAGGGCGAGCGCTGCGGTTGGGGCGCCAGCGGTCGAAACGGCGGGTTCGTGGAGGCTTCGCTGAGCCACGGCCTCGCGAACGGGCTGGCGCGATGGCCCGATGAGATCGACACGCTCCTCAGGCTCGGGCGCGAGAACTTCGCCGCGATTCGCGACACGCTGAGCGCCCGCGGCATCGACGCCGCCTGGGATGAGACCGGCGTGATCGGCGTGGCCACCCGCGAGCACGAGGTGGGATGGCTGGCCGAGGCGGCCGCCCTCGAGCGCGAGCACGGGGAGGAGGTACGGCTCCTGGACCGCGAGGCCGTCCGCGCGGAGGTGAGCTCCCCGACCTACCTGGCCGGGCTCTGGCAGCGGTCGGGCAACGCGACGGTGGACCCGGCGCGGCTGGCGTGGGGGCTCCGCGAGGCCGCACTGCGCGAAGGCGTGCGCATCCACGAGCACACCAACGTGACGAGGTTGCGACGGGATGGTGACGGCGTGGTGCTGGAGACCGAGCCGGCCGCGGGCCGCGCGTCCGCGGGCGCCACGAGAGCGGGCGGCGCCAAGGCCGCCGGCAAGCTGCGCGCTCGGCGCGTGCTGCTTGCGACGAATGCCTTTCCGCCGCTCGTGCGCTCCATCCGGCGCTACGTGGTTCCGGTCTACGACTACGTTCTGGTCACGGAGCCGCTGTCGGAGGAGCAGCGGCGGGCGATCGGCTGGGAGCGCCGCCAGGGCGTTGCCGACTCGGGCAACCGCTTTCACTACTACCGCCTCACGGACGATGACCGCATCCTCTGGGGCGGCTACGAGGCGATCTATCACTTCCGCAACGGCATGCGGCCGGAGCTCGAGGATCACGCGCCGACGTTCGAACTGCTGGCGCGCAACTTCGCCCAGACCTTCCCGCAGCTCGAGGGCCTTCGCTTCAGCCACCGCTGGGCGGGCGCGATCGACACCTCGAGCCGCTTCTGCGTGACCTTCGGCCGCGCACTCGGCGGACGTGCCGCGTATGCCGTCGGCTACACCGGCCTGGGCGTGGCCGCCACCCGCTTCGGCGCTCGCGTGGCGCTCGACCTCCTGCACGACCGAGACACCGAGCTCACGCGGCTCGAGTTGGTGCGCCGGCGGCCGATCCCGTTCCCGCCGGAGCCGCTCCGCTACGCCGTGATCCAGGCCACCCGGCGGGCGCTCGCCCGCGCCGACGAGCGCGGCGGCAAGCGCGGCCCATTGCTGCGCGGGCTGGATCGGATCGGCGCCGGCTTCGACAGCTAGATGAGTGATTCGCGGACAGCGGTATACAACGGATCAGATGGCTTCCCGCGAGTGATCCCGATTGGCTTCTACTGGAACGGGGACCGGATCGTCGTCTGCACGGCGGCGACCGCGCCCAAGGTGAAGGCGCTGTCGTCGCGTCAGGACGTCGCGATGACGATCGATGTGGGCGACACGCCGGCGGACGCGAGGGCGCTCCTGGTGAGTGGGCTCGCAAGCGTGGACATCGTCGACGGCGTTCCCGACGAGTTCGTGGCGGCGTCGGCGGAGGCATTGGGCGCAGACCAGATCGGGGAGTTCGAGCGCCAGGTCAGGTCGACGTACGACCGGATGGCGCGTATCTCCATCAAGCCGGTATGGGCGCGGTTCTTCGACTTCGGTGCTGGCCGCATGCCGTCCTTCCTGACAAAGCTGGCGGGCGGCGCCTAATTGGCCGCGCCGGCCTCCGCTACCACCTCGACCCCCGAGGTGTAGGCGACCTGCCCAGGCGGCTGGCAGGGCGGCTGCGGCAGTAGCGCAGCCCGGGCCTGGCCCACGCGTCATGGCGAGCCGCCTCACGCGACGACGTGAATCCCGCGTGTCGAGCGCAAATCGCGCGCTGCTACCGCCTCTCGGACCATTAGCGTTCGAGAGTTGATGGCTGAGTACAGGCCCAAGAACCGCGGGCTCGAGCGCGTGCTCGGGACCGGCGCGCTGTTCTCGACCGCCTACGGCAACGTGGGCAGCTCGATCTACTACGCGCTCGGCCTGGTGGCGGTGCTCGCCCTGGGCATGACGCCCGTGGTATTCGCGATCGCCGGCGTCATCTTCATCTTCACCGCCTTCACCTACACCGAGGCCACGACGATGTACCCCGAGGCCGGCGGCTCCTCGTCCTTCGCGCGGCAGGCGTTCAACGAGTTCTGGTCTGCGTTGACAGCGTGGGGCCAGATGCTCAACTACATCATCACGGTCGCGATCTCCGCGTTCTTCCTGCCGCACTACCTGGGGATCTTGTGGGAGCCGCTGCTCACGTCTCCCGCAGACATCCTCGTCGGGGTCGGCATCGTGGTCTTCCTTGCCTGCGTGAACGTCGTCGGGGTCAAGGAGGCCGCCAACCTCAACATCGTCCTGGCGATTGCTGACTTCGTCACGCAGGTCGCCCTCGTGGCGCTCGGCATCGTTCTGGTGCTGTCTCCCGAGACGCTCGTCGAGAACGTGGATTTCGGGACCTCGCCCACGCTCGCCGACTTCCTCGTCGCGATCCCGGTCGGCATGGTCGCCTTCACCGGTATCGACACGATCTCGAACATGGCCGAGGAGGCTCGCGACTACGGCAAGACGATCCCTCAGGCGATGCGGGCTGTGGTCGTGGCGGTGATGACGATCTCGCTCACGCTCCCGGCGGTGGCGCTCTCCGCGATGCCGGTGGAGAACGGAACCACCGACTTGGCCGAGCCGTCTGACGAGGGTGGCTATGCGGACAACCCGATCCTCGGCGTGGTCGAACAACATGGAGCTGGGCATCTTCCAGGGTGCGGCAGAGCTCTACGTAGGGCTGCTCGCAGCGACGATCCTGCTCGTAGCCACCAACGCGGGCCTGATCGGCCTCTCGCGGCTCAGCTATTCGATGGGGCAGTACCGCCAGCTTCCCGAGGCGGTGCGCGCAGCTCCATCCCCGGTTTGGAACGCCGTACGTGGCGATCCTGCTGTTCGGCGGCGTGGCGTGCCTCACGATGCTGCCCGGCCAGGCCGAGTTCCTCGGAACGATCTACGCGTTCGGCGCGATGCTGAGCTTCACCATGGCGCACCTGTCCGTGATCGCCCTGCGGGTCAAGGAGCCGGAGCGCGAGCGGCCATACCGGGCTCCGTGGAACGTGAGCGTTCGCGGCCACTCGGTGCCAATGGTCTCTGTGCTCGGTGCCCTCGGAACCGGCATCGCGTTCATCGTGGTGAGCGTCCTGAACCTGGAGACGCTGATCGCCGGGTTCGTCTGGTTGACCATCGGGATGGGCACCTACCTCGTCTATCGCCGCCGCCTCGGGCTGAGCCTCACCGAGACTCACCGGATCGTGACGCCCAAGCCGGTGGTGGAGCACGAGGTCGAGTACGAGTCGATTCTCGTGGCGTTCGAGGACAACTACTACTCGCCGGAGGCGATATCGACGGCGGTCCGCCTCGCCGCGCGGCGGCGCCGGGGCATACACGTGCTCGTCACGATCACCGTGCCGCCGAACTCGCCGATCGACGCCGTGATGCACGAGCAGGAGCGGCTTGCCTCCTCAGTGATCGACTCAGCCCGCGTGCGCGGCGGCCGGCGCGTGACGGGCCACTGGGAGAAGGTGCGACCCGGCCAGGCGGGCAGGCGCGTGGTCGAGGAGGCGAGGGAGATCCGGGCGCGCGCGGTCGTGATGCCGCTGCCGCCCCGGCGCGCCGGAGCTTCGTTGTTCGGGCGTACGCTGGAGACCGTGCTGGCCGAGCGCCCCTGCCGCGTGATCATCGACTCGTCCAGGGGCGTCGACTCGTCGAAGGCCCGGCAGTGAAGGGCGCCTATCTCGCATCGACCGTCGTGCTCAGCGCGCTGCTCATGGTGATCGGCATCGTCATGGTGGTCTCGGCGCTCGCGCGCGGCGGCGGCGCGCTGGCGTTCGGTGTCGTGCTCGGTACGAGCTTCACGCTTCTGGGTGCCGGACGTCTCTGGCTGGCCCGCGGCGGCGGGCAGCGGTGAGCCGCTCCGGCGAAGACGGTCGCGCGGGCGAGGAGCGCCGAGCCGCTCAGATGTCGGAGCGCGCCCGGGAGGGGCTCAGGCGGCGGTCCGAGCGCGCTCGCGTGCTGGTCACGCGCGGCCTCGGCGAGCCCGCGCTGTTCGCGATCACGCTCAGCGCGGTCACCTCCGCCATCTTCTTCTCGCTCGGCGTGGTGGCGCACCACGCGCTCGGGCTCACGCCGGTCGTGTTCCTCCTCGCCGGGGTCTTCTTCGCCGTCACGATGGCCACCTACGTCGAGGGCAGCTCGCTTCACGTGGAGCGCGGCGGCGCGTCCACCTTCGCCCGCTACGCCTTCGACGAGTTCTGGAGCTTCGTTGCCGGGTGGGCGATCCTGCTCGACTACCTGATCGTGATGGCGATCGGGGCGGTCGTCATCTCCGAGTACCTGGCCGTCTTCTGGAACGAGCTCGACGAGGGCGTCCTGCCGCTCGTGATCGCGGCCGCCGCGCTGTTGCTGGTGGCCGTGCAGAACGTGCGCGGCCTGTCGGCAAGCAGGCTCGGCGCCGTCCTGCGGCTGTCGCTCTTCAGCATTGCGGTGCTGGTCGGCGTGTCCGTGATCGGCTTCGCCCAGTACTGGGATCCGGGCGCGATCACCTCGTCCATCGACCTGGGCGTGGCCCCGCGCTGGGAGGAGCTGATCTTCGCCACCGGCATCGCGACCGTGGCTGTGATCGGGGTGGAGGCCGCGTCGGGCCTTGCCGGGGAGATCCGCGTGGGCCGCCGTGGCCTGCGGCGCGTGGTGCTCGCGTCGATCGCCGCCGTGATGCTGCTGTTCGTGTGCGTATCGATCGCGGGCCTGATGGCGGCTCCGGTCGTGGGGGACCGCACAGCGCTCGGCGAGCGCTTCATCGAGGCCCCCGTGCTGGCCATCGTGTCGGCCTACGAGCCGGGTGCGCTCCTCGACATCTGCCGCTACCTGGTCGGTCTCACCGCCGCCGCGATGCTGCTCGCGGCGATGAACGGCCAGATGCTCGGCCTCGCGCGCCTGGCCTACTCGCTCGCCACGAACCGGCAGATCCCGAGCGCGGTGGGGCGCCTCCACCGGGGCCGCGGCACGCCCTACGTGACGATCGTGATGGCCGCGCTGATCGCCTTCGCGCTCGCGCTTCCGCACGACGTCGAGTTCCTCGCCGGCCTGTTCGCCTACGGCGCGATGATCGCCTTCGCGCTCGCGCACCTGTCGGTGATCGCGCTGCGCTTCCGCGAGCCCGACCGCCCGAGCGCCTTCCGCGTGCCGCTCTCGGTTCCGATCCGCGGCGCGCGGGTGCCGCTCCCGGCCGTATTCGGGGCCCTGTTCGCGATTTCCGTCTGGCTGAGCGTCGTGACGTTCCACGAGGGCGCCCGCGTGATCGGCACGGCTTGGATGGCTGCGGGGATCACGCTCTACGTCGTCTATCGGCGCGGGCAGGGGAAGTCGCTCACGCAGCGCTTCACGATCCCTGCCGAAGCACTCCAGGAGGGGAGAGGAACTCAGCAGTACGGCAGCATCCTGGTGCCGGTCTTCGGCGAGGAGCTCGACGACGACATCGTGGGCACGGCGGGGCGCCTCGCCGCGTCCGCCAGCCAGGACGAGGAGGGCGGCGCGGTGCTGGAGGCGTTGTTCGTGTTCGAGATCCCGATGTCGCTGCCGATCGACGCGCGCGTGCCCGACGAGCGGGTGAAGGAGGCCAAGCGCGTGCTCGCTCGGGCCAAGGAGGTGGGGGAGGAGTACGCCGGCGTGGAGGTGGCCACCGCGATGGTCCGTGGCCGCTCCGCGGGCCAGGCGATCGTCTCTGAGGCGCGCCGCCGGGGGGTCGAGGCGATCGTCCTGGGGGCCGAGGAGCCCAGCGGCCTGCGCGGCGGAGCGATCCTCGGAGGGCGCGGGCGGGCGCGCGACCGCTTCGTGGGGGAGACCACCCGGTACGTGGTCGACAAGGCCCCCTGCAAGGTGATTCTCACCGCCCCGCCGGCGGGCGAGGTGGGCACCCGCGAGGGCGTCCTGCCCTAGCGCTGAGAGCGGGGCTGCAACTGGCGCGGCTTTAGGCCCAGCCAGATGTATTGTGGGACCAATATGTTCGTTCTGATCGTTGGCTGCGGGCGCGTGGGGTCCGCAATAGCCAACTCCATGCTTCTAGAGGGCCACGAGGTCTCCGTGCTCGATGAGGACGCGGAGGCCATCGCGCTGCTCGACCGTGGGCAGGCCAACAGCTGGGAGGAGCGCGGCGGCCAGTTCACCGAGGGCACCGCGCTCGAGATAGACGCCCTGCTTGCGGCCGGCATCGAAGGGGCGGACGCCTTCGTGGCCTCGACCGACGGCGACAACACGAACCTCGTGATCGCGCAGATCGCGCACCGGCGCTTCAACGTCGACAGGGTGGTCGTGCGGGTGCTCGATCCGGCCCGAGCGCGCTGGTACGCCGAGCAGGGCCTTCAGACCGTCTGCCCCACGCAGACCGCCATCGAGCTCCTCGAGGCGGCGGTCCGCGGGCAGATCCGGTTCGAGGGAGTGGCGGGGTAACCATGTACGTGGTGATCGTCGGCGCCGGGAAGGTTGGCTGGAACCTCGCCCGAGAGTTGATCAACAAGCGGCACGAGGTGACGGTGATCGAGACGGACCAGCACCGCTTCGCGGTCGTCGAGCAGGAGCTCGAGCACAGCGCGATGTACGGCGACGGCTCGGAGCTGTGGGTGCTCGAGCGCTCCGGCATCGAGCGCGCGGACCTGGTGGTGGCCGTGACGGGAGACGACGAGGACAACATCCTGATCTCCCAGGTGGCGCGCGAGAAGTACGGGGTTGCGCGCGTGGTGGCACGCTGCAACAACCCGCGCAACCTCCAGCACTTCGAGCTCCTCGGCGTGCGCCCGGTGATCTCCGCCACGGACCTGATCCTGCGGCTGATCGAGCACGAGGTGCCGAAGTACGGCCTAGTGCACCTGCTCGACCTGCCGGAGGAGCGCCTCGAGATCATCGAGCTCGAGGTGGCCGAGGGCTCGCCCGCCGCCGGCCGGGCCGTGAAGGAGCTCGGGCTGCCCGAAGGATCGCTCGTGATCTCGATCCTGCGCGAGGGCGGCGGGTTCGTGCCCACCGGCGATTCGGTCATCGAGCCGAATGACGAGGTGCTGGTGGTGCTCGACGTGGGCATCGAGTCGCGGGTGACCGAGCTGTTCACAGCCCGCACGGCCGCGTAGCCGTGGCACGGCGCAAGGTCGACCACCTCGTGATCGGCGGTGGCATGGCCGCCGCGAACTGCGCGCGCTGGCTGCGCGAGGAGGGTGGTGAGGGCTCGATCCTCCTGGTGGGGCGCGAGCCGGATCCGCCCTACAACAGGCCGCCGCTGTCGAAGGGCTACCTCCAGGGCAAGGAGTCGCGCGACGAAGTGCTGTTCCGCCCGGACGAGTGGTGGGAGGAGCAGAAGATCGAGCGGCTCCAGCGGACGAGCGTGATGAAGCTCGACACCGCCGAGCGCGTGGCCACGCTCTCCACGAAGGACGAGATCGAGTTCGAGACGGCGCTGCTCGCCACGGGGGCCAACGTGAAGCGCCTGCGCGTGGACGGCTGCGACCTCGACGGGATCCACTACCTGCGCGCCTTCGCGAACTCGGACGCGATCCGCGCGGACGCCGAGACCCGCAAGCGCGCCGTCCTGATCGGCGGCAGCTACATCGGCTGCGAGGTGGCCGCGTCGCTCACCGCGGCTCACGGCGTGGACTGCACCATCGTGATGATGGAGGACGTGACCTTCGAGCCGTTCTTCGGCGAGAAGGTCGGGCGCTTCTTCCAGGACGTGCTCGAGGAGCACGGGGTGACCGTGCACGGCGGACAGGAGCTCGAGCGCTTCGAGGGCGACGGCGAGCGCGTGACCAGGGTCGTCACGAAGAGCGGGCTCGAGCTCGAGTGCGACTTCGTGGTGGCCGGGATCGGAGTGATGCCGGAGGTGACGCTCGCCCGCGCGGCCGGCCTGGAGCTCGGGGACGCGGGCGGCGTGCGCTGCTCGGCGGGCCTCGAGAGCTCCGTGCCTGGGATCTATGCGGCCGGCGACATCTGCGAATACGACAGCCCGATCCACGGCGGGCCGATGCGGATCGAGCACTGGGACGTGGCCTTCAACCAGGGCAAGACCGCCGCCCTCAACATGCTCGGACGCGGCGTGGAGCACGACGTGGTGCCCTACTTCTTCTCGGACCTCGCGGACTGGGTGTCGATGGAGTACGTGGGCCCCGGCTCCGGCGATCCGGTCGTGCGCGGCTCGATGGAGGAGCACGACTTCACGGCCTTCTACGTGGACGACGGCCGCATGAAGGCCGCGCTGACCGTCGGGCGCTCCGACGACCTCGAGCACGCGCGCCGCTTCCTCAAGGAGCACACGGAGGTCGACCCCGCCGCGCTGGCGGACCCAGAGACGGACCTCGGCTCGCTCTAGCGGTTACGCCGCAGCGGAGTGACCATCTTCCGGAACTTGCTGTCCGGGCGAAGGAAGTCGGGCCGGTCCTCGGCGCCCAGGATGGGCCCGAGCACGATCGTTACGAGGAAAAACAGGACGAACGCGATTGCGAGCGGTTCCATACAGCCTGCTCTCTGTAGTGCTACTTGCTACAGATGATACAAGCGTTACTGGGGGGCAGGGACTCGAACCCCGATAACCAGCTCCAGAGGCTGGCGTCTTGCCATTAGACGACCCCCCAACGCGGGAGGTCGAGGATAGCCATTGCGTGCGCGCTAGTGGCTGCGCTTCGGGCGCTTGCCGCGCACTCGCACACGCGGGCTCAGCTTTGTCGTGTGGTCGCGCGCATCCTTGATCGCCAGCGCGATCCGCGTGGTGCGCCGCAACCTGCGGTTCGTGCGGAGCCCGCGCCAGACCACCTTCGCCGACCGCACTCCGGCGCCGGCGAAGGGGATGCTCACGCGGCGCTTCCCGGTCCTGAGCGGCTGGAGGCGCCGGCCGCCGGCGAGGACGATCGCTCCGGGCTTGCCGCGCCTCAGGCTCTTGGGCAGTTTCAGGCTCACGCCGGTCACGCCCGGGCCGTCGCGCGCCGCGGTCACGCGCGCCACGACCGTGGCGAGCTTGCCGCGGCGCCGCACCGACACCTTCGCGCGCGGGTCGCAGCCCGGCGTCGCGAGCGCCTGCTCGAACGATGACTCCTTGCCGTTGTGCGCCACGAGCCTCACGCTCATCGTGAGGTCGCTGCCCGCGGCGCAGAGGTCCTGGGTCAGGACGAGCGCAGCGTCAGGCCGCCCGCCCTCGAAGGCGAGCGTGAAGCTCCTCACCGGGAGGTCGGGGTTAGAGGCAAACGTGTTCCGGGTTCCCTGGACGATCGGCTCGACCAGGCCGTCCAGCCGCACGCTGACCGGTGCCGGGAGCATCACGATCAGACCCGGCAGCGCGTTCGGCGTGTTGAACGCCACGTAAACCGGTCCGCGCACGGGCTCCGCCTGCAGCGGCGAGTCGATGATCGCGGTGCCCACGCGGGAGCTCTCCGGGCAGGTGCTCGCGTCGGCCTGAGGGCGCGAGCACGCGCGCTGGGCGCCTGGGAGGTTCGGTCCCAGCGACAGCGGCAGGATCACCTCTGCCCGCTTGAGCGCGGCCTCCTCGGGGTCGAACTTCAGGGTGGTGCTGACGGGCGGGAACTGGTGTGCCTTCGTCGCCCCGGGCGCTCCCATCGTGCCCTCGGCCTTCGGGTTGAACGGCAGGGAGTCACAGCCCGTGGGCGTCATCTTGAACTCCCTCTGAGAGAACGCCGTCTGCGCATCCCACGAGTTCGCACGGCTCACCGAGGTGCCCTCCGCGCACGATGTCGGCATGCGCATGAACGGGCCCTTGCTCGCCTTCCCGTTGAGCGTCACCACGAGCTTCGTGATCTGGAGCGCAACGCCGTTCAGGTCGCGCGGCTGGTCGGCGAACGTGGACTCGAGCCCGTAGCCATCGGCGCCGGGCCGAACGTACACCGGCGCCTGGAGGAAGATCTTCGACAGGCCGCCCCCGGCCTCGACGACGATGCCGAGGCGCGCGGGCTCGTCGCCGGTCGGTCGCAGGTTGTAGACCGTGCCGTTGTTCGGCGGGAGGGGGACCAGCACCTTCGCGTTGACCACCACGGAGCCGACGGTTGAGTCCGCCGGGCACGCGTCAGCGGTGAACTGCTGCTGCGTGCAGAAGCCGGCGTTCTGCGGGTTTCCCAGCAGCCCGGGTTGGAGCCGAAGGAAGGCGTCCTTGACGCTGTCGTCGCCGTCTGCCCCGTAGTCGAACGCCTGCGTGATCGTGACGTTCGGGTGGCCGCCGCCCTGCTTGGACGCCGGCTCCACCTTGAAGTCCGTCATCGTTACGTTCGCGGAGGCAGATGCGGGCAGCACGAGCAGCGCCGCGAGCCCGAGGACCAGAGCCAGTCGCGTCCGCACAAGAGGGAGACTACCTTGTGTCAGGCGGCCGACTGCTCCGCCCAGTCGCGGTAGAGGCGCGCGTATGCCCCACCCGCGTCGAGCAGCTCCTCGTGCGTGCCCTGCTCGGCGATGCCGCCGTGGTCGAGCACGACGATGCGGCCGGCGTTCCGGATCGTCGAGAGGCGATGCGCGATCACGATCGCCGTGCGTCCGGCGAGCAGCCGGCGCAGGCCGCGCTCGATCTGAGACTCGGTTCGCACGTCCACGTTCGAGGTGGCCTCGTCGAGGATCAGGATGCGCGGGTCTGCCGCCGCGGCGCGCGCGAAGGCCACGAGCTGGCGCTGGCCCGCCGACAGGTGCCCGCCGCGCTCACCCACCTCGGTGTCGTAGCCGTCCGGCAACCGCTCGATGAAGTCGTGCGCACCGACCGCCTGCGCTGCGGCCCGCACGTCCTCGTCGGTCGCGTCCGGGTTGCCGAAGCCGATGTTGTCCCCGATCGTCCCCGAGAACAGGAAGCTCTCCTGCGGCACGATGCCGAGCTGCGAGCGCAGCGACTGCTCCGTCACGTCGCGGAGGTCGTGTCCGTCGATCAGCACGCGCCCCTCATCCGGGTCGTAGAAGCGCGCCACCAGCTTGGCGAGCGTCGACTTGCCGGCGCCGGTGGCGCCCACCAGCGCGAGCGTCTGCCCCGGCGGCATGTCGAGCGTGACCTCGTCGAGGGCCAGCGCGTCGCCGCCGTAGGAGAATGTGACGCGGTCGAAGCGGATCTCGCCGCGCACGCGCGGCAGCTCCACTGCGTCCGGCTTGTCGGCCACGTCCGGCCGCTCGTCGAGCAGCTCGAAGATCTTGTCGAGCGCGGCCATGCCGGCCTGGTAGGTCGTGTAGAGCTGCGAGAGCGACTGGATCGGGTCGAAGAAGCTCTGGAGGTAGAAGACGAACGTGGCGAGCACGCCGATGGTCACCGTTCCGTCCACCACTCCCTGGCCTCCGTAGATCAGGATCGCGGCGGTCGCCACCGCCGACAGAAGCTCGACCGACGGGAAGTAGGCCGCGTTCAGGTAGACGGTCTTCATGTTGGCTTCGCGGTGCTCGTCGTTCAGCTCCGCGAAGCGGCGGCGGTGCCGCGGCTCCTGGCCGAACGCACGCACCACGCGCACCCCGGACAGGGTCTCCTGGAGGTACGCCGTGACCTGCGCGATCTTCTCGCGCGTGAGCCGGTACGCGCCCGCCGAGGCCAGCCGGAACGCCACGCTCGCCACCAGCAGGACGGGGAAGGTGAGGAAGGTGATCAGCGCGAGGCCGGGGTCCAGGATGACGAGGATCACCGCGGTGCCGACCAGCGTGAGCGTGGCTGAGAAGAGCGTCGAGATGCCCTCGGTCACGAGCTGGTCGAGCGCCTGGATGTCGTTCGTCAGGCGCGAGATCAGGACGCCCGCCCTGTTGCGCGAGTAGAACCCGATCGACAGGCGCTGGAGATGCTCGAAGAGCTCCACCCTGAGGTCCTGCAGCGCGCGCTGGCCCACCCAGTTGATGAGGTACGTCTGCAGGTAGGTCGCGACCCAGTTCAGGATCGCCGCCGCCACGAATGCGATCACGATTACGGTGAGCGCGTTCATGTCCTGCTGCTTGATGCCGTCGTCGATCGCGCGGCCAGCGAGGTACGGGGGCGCCAGCGCGGCCGCGGTGGCGATCACGAGTGCGATGAACATCAGAATCACGCGCCCGCGATACGGGCGCAGCAGGCTGATCAGGTGGCGCAGGCGGCCGGCGCGATTCATAGTCCGGCCACCTCCCGCTCCGGATCCTCGCGGGTGAGGAAGACCTGGTCCGGCAGGCCCTTCTCGGCTATCTCGCGGTAGAGCGGCGAGCTATCGAGCAGCTCGGCGTGCGTACCGCGGGCCACGATCTCGCCGCCCTCGATCACGACCACCTCGTCGGCCAGCGCGATGGTCGAGAGCCGGTGTGCGATCACAAAGGTCGTGCGGCCGGTCATCACGTCGGAGAGGGCGGACTTGATCCGGTTCTCGGTGGTGGCGTCGACGCTCGAGGTGGCATCGTCGAGGATCAGGATGCGCGGCTCCGCGATCAGTGCACGGGCGATCGCCACGCGCTGGCGCTGCCCGCCGCTCAGCGTGAGCCCGCGCTCGCCGACCATCGTCTCCAAGCCGTCCGGCAGCTCCTCGAGCAGCTCCCCGAGGCCGGCGCGCTCGGCGGCTGCAACGATCTTCTCCTCGGTCGCGTCCGGGCGGGCATAGGCGATGTTCTCGCCGAGGCTGGCCGAGAACAGGAACGCGTCGTCCGACACCACCGCCACCTCGCTGCGTAGCGACGCCGGGTCCACCGCGCGGACATCCGCGCCGTCCACCAGGACGGCGCCCTCGGTCACGTCGTAGAGGCGCGGGATCAGCATCACGAGCGTCGTCTTGCCGGAGCCCGTGGGGCCGACGATCGCGACCGTGCGGCCGGGCTCCACGTCGAGGTCGATCCCGCGCAGCACCGGCTCCGCGCCGTCGTAGCCGAAGCTCACGTTTCGGAGCTCCACGCGCCCGCCGCCGGGTGGCAGCGGCTTCGCGTCAGGCGCCGCCGTGAGGCGCGGCTCGCGGTCGAGCAGCTCGAATACGCGCGCGCCGCTCGCCACCGCCCGCTGCGCCATCCCCAGCGCCATGCCGAGCCAGCGCATCGGACCGGTGAGCATGAGGACGTAGCCGTAGAACGCGATGAACTGGCCGACGGTGATGGTGCCGTCGATCGCCTCCCTGCCGCCCACGAGCAGCAGTGCCGCCAGCCCGAGCTGGGGGAGGAAGCCGATGAACGGCGAGTAGAACGCACGCAGGCGCGTGGAGATCATCGACTGGTCGAACACCCGTGCCACCGCCTTGCTGAAGCGGCGCAGCTGGCGCGGCTCCTGCGCGAAGGCCTTGACCACGCGCACGCCGCCGATGTTCTCCTCGGCCTCGGCGGTCAGCTCGGCGATGCGCTGCTGCACCTCCTGCGTGGCCGGCCGGTTGCGCTGTCCATAGCGGAAGGCGATCCAGATGACGAACGGCGTCGGCGCGAGCGCCACCGCAGCCAGCCTCGGGTCGAGGATCACCATCACGACCGCAGCGATAACGATTGTGATCGCAGACTGCACGAGGAAGATGAGGCCGTAGCCGAGGAAGAAGCGGACTGCCTGGAGGTCCACCGTGGCGCGCGACATCAGCTGCCCCGTCTGCTGACCGTCGAAGAAGGCGAGCTCGAGCGACTGGAGGTGCTGGTACATCCGGTTGCGCAGGTCGTACTCCACGCCCAGCGAGACGGTGCCCGCCACGATTCGGCGCGCAACGCTGAACGCGAGCCGCAGCACCCCGGCGAGCGCCACAGCGATCGCCAGAGGCCAGAGGTTGGCGCCCTCCTTGCCGATGTCGTCGACCGTGCGCCCGACGAGATAGGGGATCAGCACGCTCACGCCCATGGCCGCGGTCGCGAGTACGAACGACAGGATCACCCCGCGGCGGTAGGGGCGGAGAAAGCCGAGCAGACGCCAGAAGGTCCTCACAGCCAATCAACATTAGAGCCGCGCTTCTGTTTTGCAGGAGGCATTGGGGGGAAACAGAACAACGTGGTGATGGGACGGACCCCGGCACCAGTCGTGATCCACCGGTTGAGCCCGGCCGAGCAGCGCGTCTTGACGTGCTTCCTGTCCGGCCGCCTCCCGGCGGGCCGGGTTCACACCGAGCTCGTCCAGGCCCGCGCGGCGGCGAACGCCGCACCAGGCGCACCAGTCGCTCCGGTCGCGGCGCCCATTCCGGCGGCCGCCCCCGCCGTGGCCGCCTAGCCCGCCCGCCTAGTCCGCCCGCCGTCGGTCTGGCGCTTTCCGTTGCGAAACGGAAACATAAAGCGCCACACCCGGCCGGCTGGTGCGCATGCTCGAACGCTTGCCGCATGTGATCGAATGGCCGGGATGCAGACGGCCACGATCGAGCTGACCGGCGACCGGGTGGAGCCGGCCGACGTCGTGGCCGTCGCGCGCCACGGAGTGCAGGCGCGGCTGTCTGACGAGGCGCGCGCCGCCATGGAGGAAAGCGCGGCCGTGGTCGAGCGTCTCGCCAGCTCGGACGAGCCGGTCTACGGCGTGTCCACCGGGTTCGGCTCCCTTGCCGGCACCTGGATTCCGCCGGAGCGTCGCGAGGAGCTCCAGCGGGCGCTGATCCGCTCGCATGCGGCCGGCATGGGGCCGCCGATCGAGCGCGAGGCGGTGCGCGCGATGATGTTCCTTCGCGCGCGCTCGCTGGCGATGGGGCGCTCCGGCGCGCGCCCGGTCGTTGCCGAGACCATGCTCGCCCTGCTGGCGGCCGGGCTCGATCCCGTGGTCCCTGAGTACGGCTCGCTGGGCGCGAGCGGCGACCTCGCGCCGCTGGCTCACTGTGGCCTCGTGCTGCTGGGTGAGGGAGAGGTCTGGACGGCGGGGGACGAGCGCGTGCCGGCCGCCGAGGCGTTGGCCGGCGCCGGCATCGAGCCGCTGACGCTCACGCCGAAGGAGGGCCTGGCCCTGATCAACGGCACCGACGGCATCCTCGGAATGCTGCTGCTCGCCCTCCACGACGTGGCCAGGCTGCTGAGGACAGCGGACGTGTCGGCGGCAATGTCCACGGAGGCGCTGCTCGGTACCGACCGCGCCTTCGCACCCGACCTCGTGGCCATGCGCCCGCAGCCCGGCCAGGCGCGGAGCGCTGCCAATCTCACGCGCCTGCTGGCCGACTCCCAGATCGTGGCGAGCCACCGCTACGACGACCCGCGCGTGCAGGACGCCTACTCGCTGCGCTGCGCGCCGCAGGTGAACGGCGCCGCGAGGGACACGCACGCGCACGTGGAGTCCGTTGCGTCCGCCGAGCTGCGCTCGGCCATCGACAACCCGGTGGTGCTTCCCGACGGCCGCGTGGAGTCCTGCGGGAACTTCCACGGCGCTCCGGTGGCGATGGGTTGTGACTTCCTGGCGATCGCGGCCGCCGAGGTGGGCGCGATCGCCGAGCGCCGCACGGACCGCATGCTGGACCAGGCCCGCTCGTATGGCCTGCCGCCGTTCCTCACCGAGGACGCGGGAGTGAACTCCGGAGTGATGCTCGCCCACTACACCCAGGCGGCGATGGTGGCCGAGAACCGCAGGCTCGCGGTGCCCGCGAGCACCGACTCGCTTCCCACCAGCGCGATGCAGGAGGACCACGTGTCGATGGGCTGGGGCGCGGCCCGCAAGCTCCGCACGGTGGTCGCGAATCTGGGCCGCATCCTTGCGGTCGAGCTCACCTGCGCGGCGCGAGCGCTGGACCTGCGCGCCCCGCTCGAGCCGGGGCCCGGCACGGCGGCCGCGCGTGCCGCCGTGCGGGCGGTGATCCCCGGACCGGGAGCCGACCGCTGGCTCTCCCCGGAGCTGGCGGAGGTCGAGGCGCTCGTGGCGTCGGGCGCAGTCCTCGACGCGGTCGGGGGCGCGATCGGGAGCCTCGAGTGAGCGCCCGCGCCGTCCACGCTGCGCGCGGCGCCGAGCTGTCCTGCCGCGGATGGGGGCAGGAGGCCGCGCTGCGGATGCTGATGAACAACCTCGACCCGGACGTGGCGGAGCGGCCGGACGATCTGGTCGTGTACGGCGGGACCGGACGCGCCGCGCGCTCCTGGGAGGCGTTCGATGCGCTCGTGCGCACGCTGCGAACGCTCGCGGACGACGAGACCATGCTCGTCCAGTCCGGGAAGCCGGTGGGAGTCTTCCGCACCCACGAATGGGCGCCGCGCGTGCTGATCGCGAACTCCAACCTGGTGGGTGAGTGGGCCACCTGGGACGAGTTCCGCCGGCTCGAGGCCCTCGGGCTGACGATGTACGGCCAGATGACGGCGGGCTCGTGGATCTACATCGGCAGCCAGGGGATCGTGCAGGGCACCTACGAGTGCTTCGCCGAGATCGCGCGCCGCCGCTTCGGCGGCTCGCTGGCCGGCACGATCACCCTGACCGCCGGCCTCGGCGGCATGGGCGGAGCGCAGCCGCTCGCGGTGACCATGAACGAGGGCGTGGCGCTCTGCGTGGAGGTCGACCGCGATCGGATCCGGCGGCGGCTCGAGACGCGCTACCTCGACGAGGAGGCCGATGACCTCGCCGACGCCGTCGATCGCTGTATGCGCGCCAAGCGCGAGCGTCGCCCGCTCAGCGTAGGCCTGTGCGCGAACGCCGCCGAGGTCCTCCCGGAGCTGCTCCGCCAGGGCTTCGACGCGGACGTGGTGACCGACCAGACGAGCGCGCATGACCCGCTCGTGGGGTACGTGCCCGCCGACCTGACGCTCGCCGAGGCCGACGCCCTGCGGCAGGACGATCCCGAGGAGTACATCCGCCGCGCGCGCGTGTCGGCGGCCGCCCACTGCTTCGCGATGGTCGGCTTCATGGACGGCGGCGCGGAGGTGTTCGACTACGGCAACAGCCTGCGCGCCGAGGCCAAGCTGGGCGGCTTCGAGCGGGCGTTCGACTACCCGGGCTTCGTGCCCGCCTACATACGACCGCTGTTCTGCGAGGGGAAGGGCCCGTTTCGCTGGGTTGCGCTGTCGGGTGACCCCGAGGAAATCGCGGCGACCGACCGTGCCGTGCTCGAGGAGTTCCCAGAGGACGAGAGCCTCGCCCGCTGGATCCGCATGGCTGGGGAGCGGATCGCCTTCCAGGGCCTGCCGGCGCGGATCTGCTGGCTCGGCTACGGCGAGCGCCGCCGGCTTGGGCTCCGCTTCAACGAGATGGTGAGGAGCGGTGAGCTCCGCGCGCCGATCGTGATCGGGCGCGACCACCTCGACTCGGGCTCGGTCGCCTCTCCCTACCGCGAGACCGAGTCGATGCTCGACGGGTCGGACGCGATCGCCGACTGGCCGCTTCTGAACGCTCTGGTCAACACCTCCGCCGGGGCCTCCTGGGTCAGCATTCACCACGGCGGCGGCGTGGGGATCGGCCGCTCGATCCATGCGGGGATGGTGTGCGTGGCCGATGGATCCGAGCTCGCCGCCGAGAAGCTCGACCGCGTGCTCACCGCCGACCCCGGCACCGGCGTGATACGCCATGCCGACGCGGGCTACGACAGCGCGACCCGTGTCGCGGAGGAGCGCGGTGTCCGCATCCCGATGCGCGAGCACGACGGGTGAGCCGGCGCGCGATCGTGGAGATCGGGCATCCGGTCCTGCGCGAGCGGGCCCGCGAGGTCACGCCCGAGGAGCTGCCATCCGAGACCGTGCAGGAGCTGATCGATGACATGGTCGAGACCATGCGTGCTGCCGACGGGGCCGGACTCGCTGCCAACCAGGTGGGGGAAACCGTGCGCGTCGCGGTTGTGGAGGTGCGCCCCGGCAACCCGCGCTATCCGTACAAGCCGCCGGTGCCGCTGACCGTGATCGTGAACCCGGTGATCGAGCCGCTCGACGAGGAGATCGCGCAGATCAACGAGGGTTGCCTGTCGGTGCCGAACCTGCGCGGCGAGGTCCCGCGCCACGTGAACATCCGGCTGCGCTATCTCGACCGCGATGGAACCGAGCACGATGAGGTCCGGCGCGGGCTGACGGCCGGGACCTTCCAGCACGAGCTCGACCACCTCGACGGCACGCTGTTCGTTGACCGCGTCGGCGATCCCTCCACGCTGAGCACGTGGGAGCAGTTCGAGCGCTTCCACCGGGACGCGTTCGAGGAGCGTGCACGCCGGCTCGTGGAGCGGGTCGGATCGTGACGACCTACTGGTGCGAGCTGGCGTGGCTCGGCGGGCTCGTCGCGGACAAGGGCGTCGTGGTGGAGGTCGAGGAGGGCCGGATCACGGCGGTGTCCGCCGGGGTATCCACCCCGCCCGACGGCGCGCAGAGCCTCGCGGGGCTCACGCTGCCGGGCCTCGCCAACGCGCATTCGCACGCGTTCCAGCGCGCGCTGCGCGGCCGCACCCAGCACGGAACCGGCTCATTCTGGACCTGGCGCGAGCAGATGTACGCACTGGCCGAGCGGCTCGACCCGGAGAGCTACCTCGCGCTCGCGCGTGCCACCTACGCCGAGATGGCGCTCGCCGGCATCACGACCGTCGGCGAGTTCCACTACGTGCACCACGGTCCCGACGGCACGCCCTACGGCGACCCGAACGAGATGGGCCGCATGCTGATCGCCGCGGCCGCCGAGGCGGGCGTGCGCATCACGTTGATCGACTCGTGCTATCTGCACGGCGGGATCGGCGCGGCGCCGGAGGGGGCGCAGCGGCGCTTCTCGGACGGCAGCGCGGAGGCGTGGGCGGCACGCGTGGATCAGGTCGAGCAGAGCGAATCAGTGCGGATCGGAGCGGCGATTCACAGCATGCGCGCGGTCGACCCAGAGGAGGCGGCGGTTGTCTCGGCGTGGGCTCGGGAGCACGACCGTCCTCTGCACGCACATGTCTCAGAGCAGCCGGCCGAGAACGAGGCCTGCCTGGCGGCGTACGGGCGCACCCCGACCGCGCTGCTCGCGGATGCCGGCGCGCTCGACGCGGCCTTCACCGCCGTTCACGCCACCCACCTCGACGATACGGACGTGACCATGCTCGGCGGCTCGGGCTCGTGCGCGTGCGTCTGTCCCACGACGGAGCGCGACCTGGCCGACGGCATCGGCCGGATGCGCCCGCTGGTGGACGCCGGCGCCTCGCTCTCGCTCGGCAGTGACTCCCACGCCGTGATCGACATGTTCGAAGAGGCTCGGGCGGTCGAGCTCGACGAGCGCCTTGCGAGCGGCGAACGCGGGCACCACACCACCTCCGCGCTGGTGCGGGCGGCCTCGGAGGGCGGGCACGCCTGCCTCGGGTGGCCGGACGCCGGGCGGCTCGAGCCGGGCGCTCGGGCGGACCTGGTGACCGTCTCGCTCGACGCGGTCGGGCTGGCCGGCTGGGAGCCGGAGCACGCGCTCGCCTCGGTCGTGTTCGCAGGCTCCGCGCGCGACGTGCAGCACGTGCTCGTGGACGGCCGCGAGGTGGTCGTGGATGGCCGCCACACGCACATCGACGCAAAGGAGCATCACGCGGCCATCCTTGGCGGCATGGCGTGAGCGCGCTCGTGATCGACAACATCGGGCTGCTCGTCACGTGCGACCCGTCGCTCGGCGAGGGCCCGCTGGGACTGGTGCGCGATGCCGCCGTCGTGATCGAGGGCGAAGGCGTCGCCTCCATCGAGCGGGCCGGCGCCGCGGGCGACGAGCGGCTCGACGCCGCCGGCCGCTGCGTGATTCCTGGGTTCGTAGACAGCCACACGCATCTCGTGTTCGCGGGCGACCGTGCCGACGAGTTCGCTGCCCGGATGGCCGGCCGGCCCTACGCGGCGTCAGGGATCAGGGTCACCACCGAGGCCACCCGCGCCGCGAGCGAGGATGAGCTTCGCTCACTGGCACGCGCCCGGCGCGGAGAGGCCATCCAGGCGGGGATCACCCACCTCGAGATCAAGTCCGGGTACGGGCTCGAGCCCGAGGCCGAGCGCCGCTCGTGCGCCGTGGCCGCCGAGCTGACCGACGACGTGACCTTCCTCGGAGCCCACGCCGTCCCGGCCGAGTACGAGGGGCGCGCGGACGAATACGTGGAGCTGGTGTGCGGCGAGATGCTCGACGCCTGCCGCCCGTACGCGCGCTGGATCGACGTGTTCTGCGAAGAGGGCGCCTTCGACGCCGACCAGTCACGCGCCGTGCTCGAGGCGGGCCGCGAGGCGGGCCTCGGCCTGCGCGTGCACGGCAATCAGCTCGGCTTCGGCCCGGGGGTGCAGCTCGCGGTGGAGATGGGCGCGGCGTCGGTGGACCACTGCACCTACCTCACCGACCAGGACGTGGCGGCCCTGGCCGCGAGCGACACGGTCGCCACCTTCCTGCCCGCAACGGACTTCTCCACGCGCCAGCCATACCCCGACGCGCGCCGCGCGATCGACGCCGGCGTGCACGTGGCCATCGCCACCAACTGCAACCCCGGCTCGAGCTACACGACCTCGATGGCGTTCTGCATCGCCCTGGCGGTGCGCGACATGCGTATGACGCCTGAGGAGGCGCTCCTGGCCGCCACCTCGGGAGGTGCCCGCGCGCTCGCGCGCGACGACGTGGGCCGGCTCGCACCGGGCGCCCGCGCCGACGCCGTGATCCTCGAGGCGCCGTCGTACACGCACCTCGTGTACCGGCCGGGGGTGCCGATGGTCGGCGCGACCGTGATCGCCGGTCGCGTGGCCCTGCTCGAGCTGACCTAGTCCCGCGGGGGCGGCGGCGTCCAGATCCAGGCGTCCTTCAGCAGTTCGCCCTCGGGGTGCGCATCGTTCCAGCGAGCGCCTCCGAACACGATCAGCCTGCGACGGGTGTTGACGGCCGTGAACCCAAGCGGCGCCGCGCGCTCTCGCCAGAGGGGAGGAACGCGGATCCAGTCGTCGCGGGTCATGTCGAGAACCAGCAGGCTCGGTCTTCCGCCCTCGAGCCGTGTTCGCGTGAGCACCCCGCTGCCGAACTCCGTGCCGAACTCCTTGCTGGGCTGCGGCACGTTCGGCAGCTCGGACCAGACGCCGCGCTCGGGATCCAGGATGCCCCCATAGGGCCGTCCGTAGTCGTAGTCCTCTCCGCCGGTTCCGAGCTCGGGGCTCACCAGACGGCTGCCGGCCTTGACCCAGAAGCCGTGGCCCCAGAGAACGTGGTCGGAGTCGGGCAGGCGCCGCCAGGCGCTGTCCCCAAGCTCCAGAGTCGCGGCTCGGGCCAACGGCGGGTTCCTGTAATTGCGCGCCGCGGGGTCGTAGCCGATGAGGACCAGCCGGCGGCCGTCCAAGACGAACGCCCCTCGCATGGGCGGCCGGGGCAGCTCAGTCCAGCGCCGTTCACCGCGCCCGAGCACGAACAGGCTCAGCGGAACCGGACCCCGCTCCGGGCCGGCCGCCAGCAACCTGTTGCCCACCCCGATGACGGTGTAGTTCCGACGCGGGGGAGAAGGAAGCCGGTGCCAGCGGTCGGTGCGAAGCCGGTAGGCGAGCAGGTCCATGCGCGTGTGGCGCACGCCCGGGTTGCGTGGCACGGCGACGTAGACGCCGTTGCCGGCAACGGTCGCGGGGGAGAACAACTCGATTCCGATCGGAGCCGGGGCGATCCGCCGCCACGACCGGCTCCGCGGGTCGAACGCCGCGCCGTCGCGCAGCGGCGGCTTGCGCTCCCCGGACCCGCTCGCATTCGGGGGAATCGGTGGAGCATCGCTCCCGCCGAAGACGAGCGCCTCGCGCCCGGTCCAAATTCCATGGGCGTGTTCGCGGGCGCTCAGCGGCGGGTCGGGCAGCCGCTGCCAGGACCCTGCGCTGTTAACTTGAGCGGAGCTGCCGAACTCGCAACCCGCGACGAGGAGGCCCGTTGCGCAACTGCCGAGGAGCGCGAGCCGACGGAGCGTCACGAAACCATCATCTCCTGAGCGGGTTAATGGCGGGTTATCTTGCGCCTTGCGCGCGATCCAAACGGCGACGCGCGAATGGGCGAACGAGAGGGAGATATGCCGCTCTATCTATCGAGGTTCAGCTACACGCCGGAGACTTGGGCCAGGCTGGTCGACAACCCAGAGGACCGCCGGACGGCCGCCCAGGAGTACATCGAGTCGGTCGGTGGGAAGCTCCATGGGTTCTGGTACGGCTTCGGGACGCACGACGGCCACACCCTGTGGGAGGCACCCGACAACGTGTCCATGGCTGCGGTTGCCCTGGCGATCAGTGGCGGCGGTGCGCTCAGTTCGCTCGAGACGACAGTCCTCCTGAGCGTCGACGAAACGCTGGATGCCCTGCGCAAGGCGGGGGAGATCCAGTACAAAGCGCCCGGCTCGTAGGGCCAGCTGGGGTCCGGAGTTAGGAAACCCTAACTGTGTGTTAGGGTGCCCTAACGTGACGCGCAGACGTCGACCCGGGTGCTCAGTCGTCCGCCCGCTCGCCCGGGGTGTCCCGCGCGAGATATTCCTCGAGCAGCATCGGCACGGTCCGCGTGCGCTCCGCGACGGCGAGCAGATCGCTCATCGACGCCTCCTCCTCGACCTGCTCCTCGAGGAACCACTGGATGAACTGCTCGCCCTGGTAGTCACGCGTTTCGCGAGCGATCTCGAAGAGCTCGCTGATCTGGACTGTCACCAGCCGCTCCTGCTCGAGCGCGACCTTGATCGGCTCGATGTGGTCGCCGAACGACTGCCGCGGCGCCTTCACGGCGCCGATGTCCGGCGTCGCGTTGCGGTCGAGCAGGTGGTTGACCATCTTCATCGCGTGCTCGCGCTCCTCCTCGGCCTGCTTGAGGAAGAACGCGGCGAGCCGCGGGTAGGTCTCCGCCGCGTAGTAGTTGCCGACGGCGACGTACTGATGCGCGGCGGTGAACTCGCGCGCGATCTGGGCGTTCAGCGCGTCAATGAATCGCTCGGAAGCCATGCGCGTGAGACACTATCGCGCGCGGAGGCCGCAGCTTGATAAAGCAGTGCTGTCGCTCCACTCCGCGTTGTTCGACGTGCCCGGTCCGCGCCATCGCGGCGGCGCGCAGCCCGGGCCAGTTCGGCGAGCCGGCGTTGCTCGTGGCCGAGGTTTTCGCTGGTCGCCCGCCCCGGCCGCTTCCGGACAGCGTCGCGGCGGCGCTCACGAGTCTCGAGCACGCTCGATCTGCGATAGCTCCGCCTGGATTCGAACCAGGGACCTCACGATTATGAGTCGTGCGCTCTAACCGCTGAGCTACGGAGCCGCGGCGGCCGAGTTTAGAGGCTGTCTCGTAGCCTTCAGCGCGTGGATCCCCGACCGTTGCTCATGACCGTGCCCAACATCAGCGAGGGGCGCGATCTCGCCACCATCGAGGCGATCGGCCGGGCGTTCGCGCCGGCGCGCTTCCTCGACCTCCACACCGATCCCGATCACGACCGCGCCGTCTTCACGCTCGCGGCGCGCCAGGGCGAGATGGCCGAGGCGCTCCTGAGCGGGGCTCGCTCTGCCGTCGCGCGCATCGACATCAGCGCTCACACCGGCATCCATCCCCACGTGGGCGCGCTGGACGTGATGCCGGTGGTGTACCTGGACGAGGAGCGTCACGGCGCGGCGATCAGCGAGGTGCTCACCGCGGCGGCGCTGATCGGCGAGGAGCTTGGCGTGCCGGTGTTCCTCTACGGGGAGTTGGCCACGCGGCCGGAGCACGCGGAGCGCGCCTGGATCCGGCGCGGCGGCCCGAAGGAGCTCGCGCGCCGGATCGAGACCGGCGAGCTCGTGCCCGACTACGGCCCGCGCACGCCGCACCCGACAGCGGGCGCCGTGCTGGCCGCCGCTCGCCGGCCGCTGGTGGCCTTCAACGTGGATCTGGTCACGGACGACCTCGCCGTGGCGAAGAACATCGCGGCCGGCCTGCGCGAGTCGGGCGGTGGCATGCCCGGGGTGCGCGCGCTTGGGCTGTACCTCCCCGAACGCAACAGGGCGCAGGTATCGACGAACGTGCACGACCACAGCGCCGTGCCGCTGCGCGAGATCGTGGAATACGTGCGCGAGCACGCCGAGGTGGCCGAGGCCGAGCTGATCGGCCTCGCCCCGCGCGCTGCCTTCGAGGGCTTTCCGGATGACGTGCCGCTGCGGGGGTTCGATCCCGAGCGGCACATCCTCGAAGAGGCGCTGCGCGCGGTCCGGTAACGTCGCTGGTAGATGGCCCAGACCAAGCGAAAGCGCAAGAGCAAGCACCGCGGCACGCCGGCGGGGACGATCGAGCGAGCGGGCCGCACGGGCCGCCCTCAGACGCGCGAGGACGCCAAGCAGATCGCGCGCCAGCGCCGCGCCGAGCGGCTCGACAGCCCGCCCGCCTGGAGGAGCGCGATCAACCGTGCAGCGATCGCGGCCGCCGTCTTCGGCGTCCTCGTGGTGCTCGTGTTCAACAAGGACGTGGCCTCCGGTGTGATTCTCGCCGGCTTCATGTTCCTGCTCTACATCCCGCTCGGCTACATGACCGACATGGCGGTCTACCGATTCCGGCAGCGGCGCAAGGCGGAGCGCGACTAACGATGGACGTGCGCATGTTCACCGTCGGGCCGGTGGCGGAGAACACCTACATCTTCCGCCGCGACGGCTCGGAGCGTGCCGTGATCGTGGATCCCGGGGATGAGGCGGACAAGCTGCTCGGCGCGATCGACGCGCTCGGCGTCCAGCTCGACGCCATCCTCCTCACGCACACGCACTTCGACCACGTCGGCGCGGTCGCGCCCGTTGCGCGCGCGACCGGCGCCGAGGTCTGGGTCCCGAAGAGCGAGGCGTTCGTGCTCGCCGACATCATGAGCTTCGTGCCCTGGTCGGGCTTCGGCCCGTTCGAGTCGTACGACGCGGAGCACACGCTCGAGGGCGGGGAGCGGCTCGAGCTGGCCGGCTTCGAGATCGACGTGCTGTTCACACCGGGCCACAGCCCCGGCCACGTGACCTTCTCGATCCCGGACGAGCAGGCGATCTTCTCGGGCGACGTGCTGTTCCAGCAGTCGATCGGCCGCACCGACCTTCCGGGCGGCGATCACGGCACGCTGCTGGAGTCGATCCGCGGCCTCGTCGATTCGCTTCCCGGGGAGACCGCCGTCTATCCCGGCCACATGGGCACGACCACCCTGGCGGCGGAGCGGGCCACGAACCCGTTCCTGGCCGAGCTGGCGAGGTGAAGAAGCTCCAGGCCTCGCGCGGCACGTTGGACGTGCTGCCGCCAGACGCGCGCCGACGGCTCCGGCTCGTGGAGATGGCGGCCGAGGTGCTGGACCGCGCGGGCTACGAGCCGATGGAGACCCCGGTCTTCGAGGACACCGAGCTGTTCGCGCGCGGGGTGGGGGAGTCCACGGACATCGTCCAGAAGGAGATGTTCACCTTCGAGGACAAAGCCGGCCGCTCGCTGACGCTGCGCCCCGAGGCCACCGCGGGCATCTGCCGCGCCTATATCGAGCACGGGATGCACAAGCTTCCGCAGCCGGTGAAGGTCTGGTGCGCCGGGCCCTTCTTTCGACACGAGGCGCCGCAGGCCGGCCGCTTCCGCCAGTTCACCCAGATCGACGCCGAGGCACTCGGCTCGGACGACCCCACGCTCGATGCCGAGCTGATCCTGCTGCTCGCCGAGATCTTCGAGCGGGCCGGCACGGGGCCGTCACGGGTGCGGCTCTCGAGCCTCGGCACCCCCGAGACCCGCGCGGACTACATCGAGGAGCTCAAGGGATACCTGCGCGCGCGGGAGGGCGAGCTCTCGGAGGAGGTGCGTGCGCGGCTCGAGCAGAACCCGCTCCGCGCGTTCGACGCCGACCACCCCGGCACCGAGGCCGTCATGGCCGAGGCACCGCGCCTCGTGGACCGGCTCAGCCCCGAGGACGCCGAGCACTTCGCCGAGGTGCGCGCGCTGCTCGACGACGCGGGCCTGTCGTACGAGATCGACGCGACGCTCGTGCGCGGGCTCGACTACTACACGCGCACCGTGTTCGAGTTCGAGTCCGAGCGCCTCGGCGCGCAGGCCGCGCTCGGCGGCGGTGGACGCTACGACGGTCTGGTCGAGGAGCTGGGCGGCCCGCCGACACCGGGGGTGGGCTGGGCCGCCGGGGTGGAGCGGATCCTGCTGGCAGCCGGCGAGGCCGAGGGCGAGGCCAGCGCGGAGGTCTTCGTCGCCGTGGCCGACAACGCGCCCGGCGCGTTGTCGCTCGCGCAGCGCCTGCGCAGTGCCGGGCTTCGCACGCAGCTGGAGCAGGCCGGCCGTGGGATGAAGGGTCAGCTGAAGCACGCCAACCGGATCGGCGCTCGCGTGGTCGTGATCGTGGGAGAGCAGTTGGAAGTGAAGGACATGGACAGCGGCGAGCAGCGCGCGGCGGAGAGTCCCGAGCGTGCGCTCGAGATGGTCGAGGAGCTGCTCGCGTGAGGCCTCCGCGCGCGAACCGCTACCGCACGCACTGGGCCGGTGAGCTGCGGGCCGACGATGTCGGCAACCAGGTGCGCGTGGCCGGCTGGGTGCATCGCAGGCGCGACCACGGCGGCCTCATCTTCATCGACGTACGCGACCGCACGGGCCTGCTTCAGCTCGTGTTCCGTCCCGAGGAGGCGCCGGAGGCTCACGCGGCGGCGGGCAACCTGCGCGGCGAGGACGTGATCACGGTGAGTGGCGAGCTGGTGCGTCGCGACGAGGGCGCCGTGAACCCGGACCTGCCCACCGGTGAGGTGGAGGTCGTGGCCGCGGAGCTCGAGCAGCTTGCCGACGCCGAGACGCCGCCGTTCCAGATCGACGAGGACGATCCTGTGGGCGAGGAGCTCCGCCTGCGCTACCGCTACCTCGACCTGCGCAAGGAGCGCATGCGCGACCGGATGATCCTGCGCCACGAGGTCATCCGAGAGATCCGCGACCAGCTCTCCGAGGAGGGCTACCTCGAGATCGAGACCCCGATCATGACCCGCTCCACGCCCGAGGGCGCCCGCGACTTCCTCGTGCCGAGCCGGCTGGTGCGCGGCTCCTGGTACGCGCTGCCGCAGTCGCCGCAGCTCTTCAAGCAGCTGCTCATGGTGGCGGGCTACGAGCGCTACTTCCAAATCGCGCGCTGCTTCCGCGACGAGGACTTCCGCGCGGACCGCCAGCCTGAGTTCACGCAGCTCGACATGGAGCTCTCCTTCGTCGAGGAGGAGGACGTGTTCGACGTGGTCGACCGCCTGCTCCAGCGCGTGCTCGCGCTCGGCGGCGTGGAGGTGTCGCTGCCGCTCGAGCGGATCACCTACGACGAGGCGATGCTGCGCTACGGCTCCGACCGGCCCGACCGCCGCCTCGGCGTGGAGATCGTGGACCTGTCAGATGTGTTCGCTGCCTCCGAGTTCAAGGTGTTCGCCGGCGCGGTCGAGGCGGGCGGCGTCGTACGAGCACTGAAGGCAAGCGGAGAGTTCCCACGCAGCCGGTTCGACTCTCTCACCGAGAAGGCACAGGCCCTTGGAGCCAAGGGCCTTGCGTGGGCCGTCGTCGAGGAGGGTGGGGCGTGGCGCTCGCCGATCGCGAAGTTCCTCTCGGAGGATGAGATTGCGCGCGCGAACGACGCACTGAAGGTGAGTGAGGGCGACGCCATGCTCATCGTTGCGGACACCCCTGATGTCGCTGCCCGGGTGTTGGGCACGTTACGACCGGAGGTGGCGGAGGGCGAGCCCGAGGGCCACGACGTGTTCTGGGTCGTGGACTTCCCGGCCTTCGACTGGAACGAGGACGAATCTCGCTGGGAGGCGGTGCACCACCCGTTCACGAGTCCGGCGGGTGACCTCGATGCCGAGCCCGGCACGTGGCGCGCTCGCGCCTACGACGTGGTCTTCGACGGCTGGGAGATCGGAGGCGGCTCGATTCGTAACAGCGACCCGGCGGTTCAGCAGCGGGTCTTCGAGCTCCTCGGCATCGGAGCCGAGGAGGCACAGGCGCGCTTCGGCTTCCTGCTCGAGGCGCTCACCTACGGAGCCCCGCCGCACGGAGGCGTGGCGTTCGGCATCGACCGGATCGTCGCGCTGCTCGCGGGCGCCCCCTCGATCCGCGACGTGATCGCCTTCCCGAAGGCGGCCAGCGGGGTCGACCCGCTCACCGGAGCCCCCGCGCCGGTGGACAAGGCCCAGCTCGACGAGCTCGGCGTGAAGGTGGTCGCGCCGCCGCCACCGCCGCCGCCGAGCCAGCCCTAGCGGCCGCCCGGACCCGGTGGTAGCCTCGATCTCGGCCCGAGCCTGTACGCCAGTCGGCCGCACATGTTGAGCCGAATACCACCGGTAAGGGAGTCCGACTCGAGGTAGGGCCGTGGCCCGCCCCGGAGGACACCCGGACTTGCTACGACAGCAGGCCCAACTACCGGATCCGACAACGGCAGGCTGGGGCCACTCTCTCCACTCGATCGCACTTTCCCCCGGGTATCCGGGGCAAATGCAGAGAGAGTCGGGCGACGGGGTTGGGCGCCCGATAGTTTTCGCCCTCAGTGCGGTCGTTCGCCGAACATCTCGGTGCGCCCTCGGGGAAGGGCGCTCTCGCCGGGGCGCCACACACCGGCGCCGCCGGTGGTGCCGCCTGCGGTGACCTTGTGCGCATCGCGGTGCGCATCGAAGGTGATTGGATCGTGGAGGCGGGCTTCGACGCCGAGGGCTGCGGCGCCGTGACCGCGGCCGCGAGCGCGATTGTGGAGAGCATCGAGGGAAAGCCCTTCCTCAGTGCCTGTCGTTTGGGCGCGGAGGAGGTGGCGCGGAGTCTTGGAGGGCTGGTGCCGGGGAAGCGCCACGCCGCGGAGCTCACAGCGGACGCGCTCCACAGAGCGCTCGGCGCGGCGGCGAAGCAGGGTGCCGTGAGGATCGAGCGCAGCGCCCGGCGCACGCTCGTGGCCATGAGCGGCGGCGTGGACAGCGCCGCCGCAGCCCAGCTCGCGCTCGACGCCGGCGACGAGGTGGTGGCCGTGACGCTCGAGCTCTGGGCCGACCCGGCCACCGACGGCGACAAGAGCTGCTGCTCCCCGCAGGCCGTGCTCGGCGCGCGCGGGCTGGCGCAGCAGATGGGCATTCCGCACATCACGCTCGACCTGCGCGAGCGCTTCCGCGCCGAGGTGGTGGACCACTTCCTCGACGGCTATGCCGCTGGCCGCACCCCGAACCCGTGCGTTCGCTGCAACGGCGAGGTGCGCTTCGACGCCATGCTCGAGCTGGCCGACGCCCTCGGCGCCGCTCGCCTCGCCACCGGTCACTATGCGCGCATCGCGCGCGACCAGCACGGCCCGCTGGTGCGCGCCGCCGCAGACCCCGCCAAGGACCAGAGCTACATGCTCGCCAAGCTCGACCCAGCGCTGCTCGAGCGGCTCAGCTTCCCGCTCGGCGGGCTCACCAAGGACGCCGTCCGCCAGCTCGCGCGCGAGGCGGGCCTGCCGGTGGCCGACAAGCGCGAGAGCCAGGACCTCTGCTTCGTCGCCGGCCTCGGCGGCCGCGCGTTCCTTCAGCGCCACGGGGGACCGCGCCTGCGCACTCCCGGCGAGATCGTGGACAGGCAGGGCCAGGTGATCGGACGTCACGAGGGCCACCACAACTACACGGTCGGCCAGCGCCGCGGCCTCGGGCTCGCCACGCCCGAGCCGGTCTACGTGCTGGAGAAGGACGCGACAACGAACCGCGTGGTGGTCGGCCCTAAGCATGAGCTCGCCACGCGGACCGTGATCGTCGAGGACGCCACGCTTCACCGCTCTGCGTCCGAGGTCGAGCAGGTGCGGCTGCGCTACCACGCCGAGCCGATCGCCTGCCGAGCATTCGAGCGCGACGGACAGGTGCTGCTGGAGCTGGACAGCGATGCCGACGCCGTGGCCCCCGGGCAGCTCGCATGCCTGATGCGTCAGGATCGTGTCGTCGGAGAGGGAACCATCGGAGAGCCCACGTGAACGAGCTGAATGAACGCATCGACCTCGAGGCGCCGCTGTCCGGCGATTTTCAGGCCGTCGTGCGGCTGATCATCGGCGGCATCGCCGAGCGCGTGGACTTCGCATTCGAGGAGATCGACGACCTTCAGCTCGCCGTCGAGCGCCTGCTCGCCGAGGCGGGCCAGGTGGGCAGCGTGCGCCTCAGGTTCGAGGTGGGGTCCAACAGCATCCGCACGCGCGTTGGGCCGCTCTCGGAGACCGCCGTGGCTGAGGCGCTCCGCGACGGCGAGGCGCCCCCCGGCCGGCTCACGCTTCATCGCATCCTTCAAACCGTCGTGGACTCCTTCGGCGTCGAGGACGTCGGCGACGGCGCCATCGTCGTGCGCCTCGAGAAGCTCAAGGGCCTGTGAGATCCGTGACGACCCCGCAGCGCCGTTCGACCCTGTCCTCGGAGAAGGCGCGCGAGGAAGACCGCGCGCTGCTGCGCCGCTACCACGAAGGCGGCGACACGACGGCGCGCGAGGAGCTGATCGAGCGCCATCTCCCGCTCGTGCGCTCGCTGGCGCGCCGCTACGCCGGCCGCGGCGAGGCGCTCGAGGACATCGAGCAGGTGGGCGCGATCGGACTGATCAAGGCGATCGACCGCTTCGAGCTCGAGCGCGAGGTCTCGCTCGCCACCTACGCCACTCCCAACGTCGTCGGCGAGATCAAGCGCCACTTCCGCGACAAGGGCTGGGCCATCCGCGTGCCGCGCGCGCTCCAGGAGCTGAACGCGTCGATGTCGGGAGCCATCGAGCGCCTCACCGGCCGCCTGGGCCGCTCGCCGAGCATCGCCGAGATCGCCGAGGAGCTGAAGACCTCGCCGGAAGAGGTGCTGGAGGCCATGGAAGTGGGCTCGGCGTACTCGACTGTCTCGCTCTCGACGGGCCCGGGCGGCGACGAGGAGCTCGACCCGCTCGAGACGATCGGCGGCGAGGACGAGGAGTTCGAGCGCTCGGAGCACCGGGCCGCCCTCGAGCCCGCGCTCGACCGGCTGCCGCCCCGCGAGCGCGAGATCCTTCGCATGCGCTTCGAGGAGGGACTGCCGCAAACGCAGATCGCCCAGCGCGTCGGCCTCTCGCAGATGCACGTGTCGCGCCTGATCCGCAAGTCGCTCACGATCATGCGCGAGGAGCTGCTCCGGATGCCGCCCGGCGCGGCCTGATCCTCGTTAAGCGCACATTTGGTTGCCGGGAACGGGACCGAATTCCCCCGGTCAGCGGGTATCTTGCGGCCTCGGTGGGCAGTTCTGCCTGCCGAAACAACCGCTGGAGGGATTGAATGGGGAAGCTCGGTAGACGTGCGCTGGTGCTGCTCGTCGCCTGCCTGTCGTTGTTCGTCATCGCCGCATGTGGCGACGACGACAACGGAGACAGTGGCAGTAGCGGCTCGTCCGGTGAGGGCAAGAAGGGCGGATCGATCACGATCTCGCAGACCTCGCAGCCGGACTATCTGGACCCGGCCCTGATGTACACGGTCAACGCCATCGAGCCGAGCTGGCTCGTGTACACGCCGCTGATCACCTACGCGCGCGAGGAGGGGCAGGCTGGAGCCGAGCTGATTCCGGGCCTGGCCGAGGCCTTGCCGGAGATCTCAGAAGACGGCCTGACCTACACACTGAAGCTGCGCGAAGGACTCAACTACTCGGACGGCACACCCGTCAAGGCCGCCGACTTCGAGCACGCGATCAAGCGTGTTCTCAACCTGGAGTCGGGCGGCTCGGCGTTCTACCTCGTCATCGATGGTGCCCAGGACTATCTCGACGCCGGCAAGGCCGACGGCGACATCGCGGGCATCACGACGGACGACCAGACCGGCGAGATCACGATCAAGCTGACCTCGCCGGACGGCTCGTTCACGCACGTGCTCGCCATGTGGTTCGCCGGGCTCGTCCCGAGCGACACGCCGTTCAAGAACATGACCGAGGACCCGCCCCCGGGCGTCGGTCCCTACATGTACACCGAGTCCGTCCCGAACCGCCAGTTCGTGATGGAGCGCAGCACTGAGTACGACAAGAACCCGATCGAGGGCATTCCGTCGGGCAACATCGACACGATCACGACCAAGATCATCAAGTCGGCCCAGCGTCAGGCTCAGGACGTGATCTCGGGCAAGCTCGACTACATGCAGGACCCGCCGCCGGCTGACATCAAGCCGGAGGTCAAGGCGAAGTACTCGGACCGCTATGAGGAGATCACGGCGGCCTCGACGTACTACATGTTCATGAACACGCAGGTGCCGCCGTTCGACGACCCGAAGGTCCGCGAGGCCGTGAACTGGGGCGTCGACAAGCCCGGGCTCGCGCGTCTGTTCGCGGGCGAGGTCGCACCTGGATGCTCGTTCCTGCCGCCGGGCGTGCCCGGCTTCGACGAGGCACTCGACGTCGATGAGTGCCCGTGGGGCAACCCGAACGAGCCGCCGGACCTCGAGAAGGCGCGTGCGCTGATCAAGGAAGCCGGCGTGGACGGCACAGACGTGACCGTCTACGGCAACAACGACGACCCCACCGACAAGGTCACCGAGGCTTACGCGGACATGCTCACCAAGATGGGCTTCAACGCCAAGCCGAAGATCCTTGACGGCGGTGTCTACTTCCAGACGATCGGAAACCAGAAGACGAAGGCCCAGACCGGCTTCGCCAACTGGTTCCAGGACTTCCCGCACCCGAAGAACTTCATGTTCCTCGTGGACGGCAAGTCGATTCAGCCGACGAACAACCAGAACTTCGGGAACGTTGACGACCCGGAGATCACGAAGGGGATCGCCGACCTGAACAAGGTCGCGGACCTCACGGAGGCTGAGGAGGACTGGAAGGACCTGAACAAGAAGCTGGTCGAGCGGGGCTGGATCGTCCCTTACGGCCACAGGAAGCTGGCGACGTTCGTCTCGGAGCGCATGGACTTCGAGAACTGCACCCGCTTCCACGCGGTGTACTTCAACGACTACTCGAGCTTCTGCCTCAAGTAGCACGTTGAACCGCTTCCCACGGGGAGGGCGCTTCGGCGCCCTCCCCGTCGGGTAGTGTGTTTTCTCGAGGGAGCTGAGGGAAGAATTTGGCCACCGAGCCGGCAACCGAGACGACCCTTCAGGGGCCGGCAGCCTGGGAGGAACAGGCTGAGCGGGAGCACGTCCACGGCCTCGGACCGTGGAAGCTCGGACTCCGGAGACTGCGGCGCAACAAGGTCGCGCTGCTGTTCGGGCTCGTCTTCATCCTGCTCGTGGCCGTATGCGCCGCCGCGCCGCTCTGGGCGGACAACGTGGCGAAGACGGGCCCGACAACCAACCACCTGACCGACACGATCCAAGTCGACGGCGAGACCGTCAACGTGGTCGGCCTCGACGGCGTGCCGATCGGCCCGCAATACATGAAGGCCGACGGCAGGTACTTCCTCGGCGCCGACGGCAACGGCCGCGACATTATGGTGCGGCTGCTCTACGGCGGCCGCAATTCGCTAATCATCGGGATGACGGCAGCGTTCATCACCGTCTTCCTGTCGATCGCCTTCGGCGTGGTGTCCGGTTACTTCCGCGGTGCCACGGACGCTGTCATCCGCACCCTGCTCGACATCATGTGGTCGTTCCCTGTGATCATCCTCGCCGTGGCGCTGGGCGTGGCGCTCGCCCTCGGCGGCCTCAAGATCGGTCCCATCCAGATCGCCGGCGACTCCCTCGCGATCCCGATCCTCATCATCGGTGTCGTCTACGTGCCTTACATGGCCCGCCCGATACGCGGTCAGGTCCTGTCGCTGCGCGAGAAGGAGTTCGTCGAGGCGGCGCGCGCGCAGGGAGCGGGCCCGATCCGGATCATGGTCACGGAGGTGGTGCCGAATCTCGCGTCGACGCTCCTCGTCTTCTTCACGCTGCTGATCGCGAACGCGATCCTGCTCGAGGCCGCGCTGTCGTTCCTCGGCGCCGGCGTTCAGCCGCCGAACCCCTCATGGGGCACGATGATCGAAGACGGCGTGGACCGCATCGCCACCGCGCCGCACCTGGCAATCGTGCCCGGCATCATGCTGGTGCTCACTGTGCTGTCCCTCAACGTCTTCGGCGACGGCGTGCGGGACGCGCTCGACCCGCGCGCCAAGGTCCGCCTGGAGCACTAGCGGATGGGTCGCTTCATCTTCCGCCGGCTGCTCCAGATGGCGTTCGTGATGTGGGCCGTCTCCGTGCTGACGTTCGCCATCTTCAACGTCATCCCTAACGGGGACCCCGCCGAGCGAATGGCCGGCAAGCAGCCGCGGGAGGCGCAGATCGAGGCGATCCGCGAGGAGTGGGGCTTCGACGAGAACATCGTCGTGCAGTACCTGACCACGATGAAGAAGGTCTTCACCGGCGACCTCGTCTCGTACTTCACGCAGCTCCCTGTGGGCGAGGAGATCATCAAGGGGCTCCCGCGTACGCTGTCGCTCGCGGTGGGCGCGGCGCTCCTGTGGATGTTCGTGGCGATCTGCTTCGGCCTCTACAGCGCGGTCAAGGCCGGCAAGTTCGCGGACCGTTTCCTCACGATCATCGCCCTGATCGGCATATCGATGCCGGTCTTCTGGATCGGCGCGATGATGAACCACTACCTGGGCTACAAGCTCGGCTGGTTCCCGAACGGGGGGTATGTGGAGTTCTCGGAGGACCCGGTCGACTGGGCCTACCACCTGATCCTGCCCTGGACCGCCTTGGCCATCCTGTTCATCGGGTTCTACTCGCGCGTGCTGCGATCGAACGTGCTGGACACGATCAACGAGGACTACGTTCGAACAGCCCGGGCCAAGGGGCTCGGCGAGCGGCAGATCATGATCCGTCACGTCCTGCGCAACTCGATGATCCCGATCGTCACGCTCTGGGGCCTCGACTTCGGCGCCGTGGTGGGCGGTGGGGCCATCCTCACCGAGACGGTCTTCGACCTTCAGGGGGTCGGCCAGTACGCGGCCGAGGCGGTGGGCCAGCTCGACGTTCCGCCGGTGCTGGCCACGACGATGTTCGCCGCGTTCTTCATCGTGCTGCTCAACACGGTCGTCGACATCATGTATGCCTACCTCGACCCACGGATTCGCCTGCAGTGAGCGCCGGCCCGGTGCCCAGCGGCGACCCCCTCCTCACGGTCGAGGACCTGCGCGTGTCCTTCGCCACCGAGGAGGGCGTGGTCCGGGCCGTGGACGGGGTGTCGCTCGAGCTGGCGGCCGGCGAGGTGCTCGCCGTGGTGGGCGAGTCCGGCTCCGGCAAGTCCGTGACCGCCATGACACTGATGGGGCTCACGCGTTCGCCGAATGCACGCTTCGAGGGCAGCTCGCACTACAAGGGCACCGAGCTGATCAACGCGTCGGAGGACGAGCTGCGGCGGATCCGCGGCGCGGAGATCGCGATGATCTTCCAGGACCCCATGACGTCGCTGAACCCGGTGATGAAGATCGGGGCCCAGATCGTCGAGCAGATCCAGGAGCACGAGGCGCTCCCCGACCAGCAGGCGCAGGAGCGCGCGATCGAGCTGCTCGAGAAGGTCGGGATCCCGCGCGCGCGGGAGCGGATCGACAACTACCCGTTCGAGTTCTCGGGCGGTATGCGCCAGCGCGTGATGATCGCGCTCGCCCTCTCGTGCAACCCGAGCGTGTTGATCGCAGACGAGCCCACCACTGCGCTCGACGTGACGATCCAGGCACAGATCCTCCTGCGCATGCGCGAGCTGCGCGACGAGACCGGCGCGGCCATCATCCTGGTGACCCACGACCTCGGCGTGGTGGCCGACATCGCGGATCGCATCGCCGTGATGTACGCGGGCCGGATCGTGGAGCACGGCACGCTCGACGAGATCTTCTACGACCCGCAGCACCCGTACACGTGGGGCCTGCTCGGGTCGATCGCCCGGATCGACCGCCCGCGCCCGGAGCGGCTGCCGGCGATCGCCGGGCTCCCGCCGTCGCTTGCAGACCGCCCGAAGGGTTGCCACTTCCGCCCGCGCTGCCCGCACGAGTTCTCGCGGTGCGTCGAGGTTCCGCCGCTCGAGGCGCGCATCGAGGGCAATGCTGAGCACGGCGACCGCTGCTGGCTCACTCCAGAGCAGAAGAAGGATCTGCGCGAGGTGAGGCCCGGAGAGATCGGCCTGGCCGACAAGGCCACCGGAGTCGACGCGGCGTGAGCGCCGGGCAGGAGCCGGGCACCGCGGAGCAGCCGTCCAACGGCACGCCGCTCATCGACATCGAGCACCTGAAGGTGTTCTTCCCGATCAAGCAGGGCTACGTCGTCGAGCGCGAGGTGGCGCGCGTGCACGCCGTGAACGACGTGACGCTCTCGATCTCCGAGGGCGAGACGGTCGGGCTGGTGGGGGAGTCCGGCTGCGGGAAGACCACGATGTCCCGCGCCATCATGCGCCTGATCGACGCCACCGACGGGCAGCTCCGCTTCCGCGGCGACGACATCACCCACGCCGGCCGCAAGGAGCTCGAGCCGCTCCGGCGCGAGATGCAGATGGTCTTCCAGGACCCGTTCGCATCGCTGAACCCGCGCAAGCGCGTGGTGCAGATCATCGGCCAGCCGCTCAAGCTGCACGGGACACCTCGCGGCAAGGTCGAGGACCGGGTGCGCGATCTGCTGCGCCTGGTGGGCCTCCATCCCGAGCACCTGAACCGCTACCCGCACGAGTTCTCCGGCGGGCAGCGCCAGCGCATCGGCGTGGCGCGCGCCCTGGCGCTCGAGCCGCGCCTGATCGTGCTCGACGAGCCCGTGTCCGCGCTCGACGTGTCGGTGCAGGCCCAGATCATCAACCTGCTCGACGACCTCCAGGAGGAGTTCAACCTCACCTACATGTTCGTGGCGCACGACCTGTCGGTGGTCCGGCACGTATCCGACCGCATCGCGGTGATGTACCTCGGCAAGCTGATGGAGCTTTCGCCGTCGGAGGAGCTCTATACGAAGCCGATCCACCCGTACACCTTCGCCCTGTTGTCGGCGATCCCGATTCCGGATCCCCAGGAGAACCGCGACCGCGAACGCATCGTGGTGAGCGGCGAGCCGCCCAACCCGATCGACCCTCCCAGCGGTTGCGTCTTCCATCCTCGCTGCCCGCGCTCAACGGATATCTGCAGCGAGGTCGAGCCGCCGTTGACGCGCTACCCCAGCGGCCACGTTGCCGCCTGCCACCACCCGCTGAACGTCTCCGCGGAGGAGATCAGCGGCGCGGTACGAGACCCCGCCAGCCCGCTCACGGCCGGCGACGAGCTCCCCTCGGCATCCGAGGCGAGCAGCTCAGCGCCAAACGCCTGAGCCCTCAAACCCGGTCGCTGAGGCGAAACGGTCCGTTTTGAACACCTTTTGCACAACTAATTGCAGAAAAGGCTCGCATTCCGCCGCCCAACGTGCGATAGTCGGACGCAGATTCGCACGTTTCGACGCTGAAACCTCTGCAAAATGGGCCGAGGCACCGGGAGGAACCCGATGGCATACCGTCACTAAGGATCGTCAGTAGGATGATTTGGCAGCACGGGTCGCGCCGGTATGGTGCGGCCCTTTGCCTTTCAATAGCCTCTACTTTTCCTGAGTGGGCCGCACCCTCGATCTACTGCGACACGAGCGCGTGGCCCGCGTGTACTACGCGGTTCTGGCTCAGTCGGCGCTGGGGAACGGCGCCGCCTACATCGCGCTCCTCGTCGTCGCCTATGACCGCCTGTACTCGGCGTGGGCGATCAGCCTCATCCTCCTCGCCGATTTCGTGCCGGCCATGCTGCTCGGCCCCGTGTTCGGGGCCGCCGCCGATCGGTGGTCGCGGCGGAAATGCCTGATCGCCGCCGACGTCGTCCGTTGCGTGGCGTTTCTCGGCATAGCGGTCGTGGACAGCTTCGCCGCCACGGTCGGGCTCGCGCTCCTGGCCGGGGCTGGGACCGGGCTGTTCAATCCCGCGTCGATGGCCGCCCTGCCCAGCCTCGTGAAGCCGGAGCGGCTGCCTGCGGCGACAGCGCTGTACGGCGCCATCACCGACCTCGGCTTCATCGTGGGGCCGGCGCTTGCCGCATTGGTGCTCCTCTTCGGGGGCCCCGAGGTGATCCTGTACGCCAACGCCGTGAGCTTCGCGGTGTCCGCGGTGATCCTGACTCGACTCCGGTTTGGGGCCGCCCCTCCGGTCGATGACGAATCGATCCCTCGCCCCGGCCTTCTTCGCGAAGCGCGAGAGGGCCTGGCGATCATCGCCGGCATGGCGGGCATCCGGGCGGTGATCGTGGCGTCGGGGGCAATGCTGCTGTTTGCGGGCCTCTTCAATGTCGCCGAGGTGCCGTACGCGCTCGACGAGCTCGACGCGGGCAACGCCGGCTTCGGGGCGCTGACGGCGGTCTACGGACTCGGCTTCGTCGGGGGGTCGTTGTCCGGCTCGCGGGGTGGGGCGGCGGCCGTGCTGAAACGTCGTTTCCTCATTGGCCTCTCACTGGTGGGTGTGGGGTTCATCGCCTGCGGACTCGCGCCCACTTTTGCGGCCGCCCTGCCCGCCTTCGCCCTGGCCGGCATCGGCAACGGACTACTCCTCGTCTACGAGCGGCTGCTGATTCAGACGACCGTCGACGACAGCGTCATGGCGCGCACGTTCGGGGTGAGGGATGGATTCAGTGCCTGGGCGTTCGCCGCGGCGTTCATCGCCGCCGGAGGGCTGATCGAGGCCCTGGGGGTGAGGACGGTTCTCCTCGTCGCGGGCACGGGAGCCCTACTCGTGTGGGTCCTGTCGAGCATTGCCTTGCGCCACGCGTGGGAGGTGCGGCCGGGTGAGAGCGTACCCGCCGCGGACTAGCTCGCGGCGGCGCTCTGCGGAACCGGAGAGCTGGCGAGAACGGCACGGACCCCGTCGATGCTCGTGACCGGGGCGGGTTCGCCGTGCTCGACGACCTTGGTGAGGGCGGCCACGATCTTCGGATCGAACTGGGTACCCGAGTTCGCGACCAGCTCGGCCACCGCGGCCTCGCGGGTCATGGCCTGGCGATACGGCCGGTCCGTGGTCATGGCGTTGTAGGCGTCGCAGCCAAACACGACGCGAGCGGCAATCGGGATCTCCTCGGCGGCCAGCCCGTCCGGGTAGCCCAGTCCGTCCCAGCGCTCGTGACAGGAACGCACGACCTCGCCGACCCGACCCAGGAGCCCTCCAACACGGTCGAGCATGAACTGGCCCTCGATCGTGTGGTGCTTGATGATCTCGAACTCTTGGGCGGTCAGTGCGGCCGGCTTGTGCAGGATCTCCTTGGGAATCGAGATCTTGCCGACGTCGTGGAGCATCGCCGCGAACTCCAGCTCCTGGCGCTCGTCCGGCGCGATCCCGAGCTCGTCCGCGACGGCGTTGACCAGGTCAACGACCGAACGCGAGTGCTGCGCCGTGTACTCGTCCTCGAACTCGAGCACATCTGAGAGCAGCATCACCGTGCCGCGATAGGCGCGGTTCAGCTCGAGGGCCGAGGCGTATCTCGCCGCGCGGTCCTTGGAGAAGTTGTCGAGCAGCCACACGAGCGGGGCGATCACCGCGACGAGCACGAGCGGCTCTTCGTAGGCCGCGAGCGTCGCGACGAGCGCGATCGGGGAGAGCACCAGCTCGACACGGATGGCGCCCACGAAGCCCCGGGCAAGCTCCATGATCGGCACTCCGTCGAGCAGCCAGTTGCGGATGACCGTCTGCGCGAAGTCGGTGCCGAGCTGAGCTGCGATCGCCAGGGCGTACACCGGCGCCAACGACAGCTCGGGCGGGCCGGGGGCGAAGGCGGCGAGGACCAAGACCGGCGCGAGGTAGGACCAGGAGTCCGCGATCGGCTTCAGCCAGCGGTCACGTGCCCAGCTTCCCTTGATGAAGTCCGGGAGGAGTCCCAGCACGCCCGCTGCCGCTATCAGGATCGGTACGTACGGAAGCGGGCAGAGCAGCAGCATCGGAATCACGACGAGCTGCTCGGGTACGACGAATCCCACACCGAACTCGAAGCGCACCTGTGAGACCGCGGCGTGTCCGAGCAGGAGCGCGGCGATCAGGAGCAGGCTGACGTCGCGCTCAGAGGGCAGGAGCAGCGCGACGAGGACAGCGGCGACGCAGTACAGGGCGGCAAAGGCCGCCACGACCGCGCGCTCGCGCGTGTCCATAGAGCGCGCCCGCCGAGCGCGTGCTTCTCCCACTAGTTGCTCAGCGAGCAGCATTACGGGGCATCGTCGGCGTATATGCACGCGAATCGCATGCCTGCACATGCAATGCACACCTTTGGGCCCTAAAGCTGCAAGCGACCAGCAGCTTCAGCCGGAAACTGGACGTAAATTGCAGGTAACCAGGCCGTGCAGTGGGCTTGCACCGCGTGGGGGTCGAGGCTCAGCCCCGGCGGCCTGACGCCTAGACTCCAACGCCGATGAAGGCTGCCGAGATCCGGGAGCGGTTCCTGTCGTTCTTCGAGAAGAACGGGCATCTGCGCGTGCCGTCCGCGTCGCTCGTTCCGAGCAGCTACGACCCCACCGTGCTGCTCACCACGGCGGGCATGCAGCCCTTCAAGCCGTACTTCCGCGGCGAGGAGGAGCCGCCGTCACGGAGGCTGACCTCGTGCCAGAAGTCGTTTCGTACGGTGGACATCGAGGTCGTCGGCACCACCCTCCGGCATCTCACCTTCTTCGAGATGCTCGGCAACTTCTCGGTGGGCGACTACTTCAAGAAGGAGGCGATCGGGTATGCGCTCGATCTGTCCACGTCGAAGGAATACGGGTTCGGACTCGACTTCGACGACATCTGGATCACGGTCTTCGGGGGCGACGAGGGGCTCGGCCTGGGCCCGGACGGGGAGGCGATCGAGCACTGGCGCGCGGCCGGCGTGCCGGACGAGCGCATCGTCCTGCTCGGCACCGACGACAACTTCTGGCAGTCCGGCCCGACCGGCCCGTGCGGCCCTTGCTCGGAGCTCTACCTCGACCGCGGCCCCGACTTCGGCCCCGACACGGACCGCCCAGGCGACGACACCGAGCGCTTCCTCGAGTTCTGGAACCTGGTCTTCATGCAGTACGAGCTCCAGGCGGACGGCTCGCTGCCGGAGCTGCCGACGCAGAACATCGATACCGGCCTCGGGGTCGAGCGCATGGCGAGCATCCTCCAGGGCGTCCCGTCGGTTTACGAGACCGACCTCTTCGCCCCGCTGATCGAGCTGGGGGAGGAGCTCTCGGGGAAGAAGTACGGCGACGACTTCGCGACGACCCGTGCTCTGCGCGTGATCGCCGACCACGGACGCGGTGCGACCTTTCTGCTTGCGGACGGCGTGGTCCCCTCGAACGAGGAGCGCGGCTATGTCCTCCGGCGCATCATGCGCCGCGCGATCCAGCAGGGGCACGTGCTCGGGATCGACCAGCCGTTCCTCGTCCGTCTGTGCGAGCGCGTGAGAGAGGTCACGGCGGAGGCCTACCCCGATCTGGAGCGCCAGTGGCCCACCATCGAGCGCTGGGCGCGCGCCGAGGAGGAGAGCTTCAGCCGCACTCTCGAGCAGGGCGAGCGACTGCTCGACGAGCTGATCGCAAAGGCGAAGGCGGACAGCACCTCCTGGGTCTCGGCGGAGGACGCCTTCAGGTTGCACGACACCTTCGGCTTCCCATACGAGATGACGAAGGAGCTGCTCGCCGAGGAGGGCCTCTCGGTGGACGACCAGGGCTTCGAGGAGCTGATGGAGCGCGCCCGAGAGGTCTCGCGCGCCGGGAGCTCGCGCACTCGCGCGACCGCGGACGCGGGCGGCGGCGCGAAGGTCCACGTGGAGCACGAGGACGTGATGCGCTTTGCGCGCGAGGCCGGCTTCCAGACGCGCTTCGTGGGCTACGAGACCACCGAGGCGGACACCGTCCTGCGCGCGGCCGAGCGCGCCAACGGCTGGGTGCTGGCAAAGCTCGAGGAGAGCCCGTTCTACCCGGAGGGCGGCGGCCAGATCTCGGACAGCGGGTTCGTGGAAACGCCCTCGGGCCGGGCCCGGGTGGTGGACGTGTATCGCGTGGGGGACGACCAGGCGCTGGCGCTCGAGCCCGTGGACGGCGAGATCGGCGCGGGCGAGACGGTGCGCGCTCTGGTGGAGCGCGAGACGCGGCTCGCCACGATGCGCAACCACACGGCCACGCACCTGCTGCACGCCGCGCTCCGCGAACGGCTGGGCGACCACGTGCGCCAGGCGGGCTCGTATGTGGGCCCGGACAAGCTGCGCTTCGACTTCACGCACGGCGAGCGGCTCTCGCCCGACGACCTGGCCGAGGTGGAGCGGCTCGTGGGCGGCTGGGTCGCGGTCGAACCACCGGGTGCGCGCGATCGAGACCACCCGTGACGAGGCCGAGCGCCTCGGTGCGATGGCGCTGTTCGGCGAGAAGTACGGCGAGCGCGTGCGCATGGTCGAGATCGAAGGCGTCTCGCGCGAGCTGTGCGGCGGCACCCATGTGTCGGCCACGTCCGAGATCGGGCTCTTCCATGTGACGACGGAGACATCGAGCGCCTCCAACGTCCGCCGCATCGAGGCCCTGACGGGGCCGGAGGCCGCGCGGCTGTTCCAGGAGCGCACCCAGCGCCTGGACGAGCTCGCGGCGCGGCTGAAGGTGCCCGAGCACGAGGTCGTGCACGCCGTGGAGCGCCTCAGCGAGCGGGTGAAGGAGCTGGAGCGAAAGCCGAATGTTGCGCCGGACCACGGCGTCGACGCAATCGTGCAAAGCGCAGAAGAGCAGGATGGCGTGCTGCTCGTGCTTCAAGTGAAGTCCGGCCTAGATGCAAACTCCCTGAGGGACCTCTCGGACACGGTCCGGCAAAAGCTCGGCAACTCGGCGGTCGTGCTCGGGTCAGAGCTGCGATGGGCGGGTGCACCTGGTGGCGAACGTGGCGCCCTCGGCGGTTGAGCGCGGGATAAAGGCTGGGGACATCGTGCGAGCAGCCGCGGCCGTTGTCGGCGGGCGGTGGTGGGGGGCGCGACACACTCGCCCAAGCAGGTGGCCGCGATCCCGAGAAACTGACCGAAGCGCTCGCGGTAGCCAGGGCCGAGATCGAGAAGGCGCTCGCCTGATGGCGCGCATCCTCGCGCTCGACCACGGATCGGCCCGCTGCGGCTGCGCGATCTCCGACCCGAGCGGCACGCTCGCAACGCCGCTGGCGGTTGTGGAGCGCCCCGACACGAAACGCGGCCTCGCGACGCTCGCTCGGCTCGTGGAGGACCAGGGCGCGGAGCGCGTGGTGGTGGGGCTGCCGCTCACCCTCAGGGGTGACGAGGGTCACCAGGCGGGTGAGGCCCGGACGTTTGCCGAACGGCTCGAGCGGAGAGTCTCGGTACCGGTGGAGCTTCACGACGAGCGCCTCACGACGCGACTCGCGGAGCGCACCGGGGGAGAGGGCGACGCGGACTCGCGTGCCGCCGCCCATCTGCTGGAGAGCTATCTCGCCCGTAGTCGAGCGGGCGCCCCCGAGTGAGCTCCGGCCCGCCGCCCGTTCCGGGCGGCCGTACACCCGAGGAGCGGGAGGCCGCGCGCTTGGAGCGCGAGGCGCGCAGGGCCGCGCGCGAGGGGAGGAGCGCGCCGCAGCCCGACCGCGCCGAGGCGCTCCGCGCCGAGGCCATCCCCTCCGAGCCATCCGTGGCGACCACGCCGCGGCCGGCGGCGGAGACGCCGCCCGCGGCAACCGACGGCGATCGCCGCGACTGGCTCGCCGACGCGCGCCGGCTCACGCACAGTGGCGACGGCGGCGGGCGCGGGCCGGGCGGCCGGCGCACCGCGCGCGGGCGCCGCGGGCCCGGGCGCGTGATCGCTCTGGGCGTGCTCCTACTGATCGTGCTCGGGATCGCCTGGTTCCTCGTCTCGCTCCTCCAGCCGTTCAAGGGGGACGGCGACGGCGAGCGCGTGCGCGTGGCGATTCCTCAGGGCTCGAGCCTCTCCGAGATCGCGGACCGCCTCGAGCAGAACGGCGTTATCTCCGACTCCGGCTTCTTCCAGCTTCGCGCCCGGCTCGCCGGCCACGCCGGCGACCTCAGGCCCGGCAGCTACCAGCTGCGCAAGGACATGAGCTTCGCTGCGGCGCTCGACGCCCTGCAGGAGGGCGTGCCTCCGAACATCGTTCAGGTGAGCATCCCCGAGGGGCTCTCGCGCAAGGAGATCGCCCCTCTCACCGGGGGCCTGCGCGGCAAATACGTGCGCGCCACACGCCGCTCGCCGGCGCTCAACCCGCGCGACTATGGCGCGGAGCGCGCGACCAGCCTCGAGGGCTTCCTGTTCCCGGCCTCTTACGAGCTCAAGAAGGGTCAGAGGGTGGCGCGCCTTCGTGACCAGCAGCTTGCCCTCTTCAAGACCAACTTCGAGAAGGTGAACCTGAGCTACGCCAAGCGCAAGAACCTGACCGCCTACGACGTGCTGATCATCGCGTCACTGGTGGAGCGCGAGTCGATGCTCGCCAAAGAGCGCCCGATCATCGCGTCTGTGATCTACAACCGGCTGAAGAGGGACATCCGCCTCGACATCGACGCCACCACGCGCTTCGCCGTCGGCAACTGGAAGCGGCCGCTCAGGGTGTCCGAGCTTCAGAACCAGAGCCCCTACAACACGCGCGTGCACCCAGGCCTGCCGCCGGGCCCGATCGGGAACCCGGGCCTCGACTCGATCAAGGCCGCGGCCCGCCCGGCCAAGACCGGCTTCCTCTTCTACGTGGTGAAGCCGGGCACCTGCGGTGAGCACAACTTCGCCAAGACCGACGCCGAGTTCCAGGGCTACGTGAACGAGTACAACCGGGCCCGGGACAAGAACGGCGGCAAGTCGCCGACCACCTGTTGAGCACGCTCGCCGGCCTCCTCGGCTTTCCCGTCGGACACAGCCGCTCGCCGTTGATGATGAATGCGGCCTTCGCGGAGCTCGGCCTCGATTGGCGCTACCTCAAGCTGCCGGTGCCCCCCGAGCGTTTCGAGCAGACCGTGAGGGCCGTGCCAGGTTCCGGCTACCGCGGAGCGAACGTGACCATCCCGCACAAGGTGGCAGCGCACGACCTTGCCGACGAGCTGAGCGACCCCGCGCGAGCGATCGGCGCCGTGAACACGCTCACGTTCACCGACGACGGGCGGATCGCGGGAGACAACACCGACGCGGGCGGCCTCCTCGACGCGCTGGGCGAGCCGCCGCCACCCACTGCGCTCGTGTTGGGAGCGGGCGGGGCCGCGCGCGCGGCGGCGTGGGCGCTCGCCCAGGCTGGGGTGGAGGTGACCGTCTGGAACCGGACTCCCGAGCGCGCCGCCACGCTCGCGGCAGACCTCGGGGTCACGGCCGCGGAGCGTCCCGGTCCTGCGGAACTGCTCGTGAACGCCACCTCCGTGGGGCTTCAGCCCGCGGACTCGCTCGACGGGCTGCCGCTCGTCGACGCGAGGGTGGTCGTCGACCTCGTCTACGGACCCGCTCAGACGCCGTTCGCCCGCTGGGCCGAGGAGCGCGGTGCGCGCATCGTCGACGGGCTCGAGGTGCTCGTGCGCCAGGGGGCGCGAAGCCTCGCGATCTGGACCGGGAAGGAGCCTCCCGTGGACTCCATGCGCCGAGCGGTTGTCCAGTCCGTCGTCTAGTACATACGCCCAGGTCTAAACAAGAGGCGGACGGCTGCCGATATGCCAGGCAATGGCGCTCTCCCGCCCCTTCCTCCTCGCCCTCCTCGGGGTCGCGCTCCTCGGAGCGACCGTCCTCGCGGTTTCAAACGCCCGCAACAAGGCCGCCGATGACTCGGCGCCCGTCGCGCAGCAGACGGCCGACCCGGCCTCCCCGGGTCAGGCCACGCCTGAGCCGGCGTCGCCCGCCGCTCCCCAGGAGCTGCTCACGGCCGGCCTCACCCCTGACGCGCTCGAGAGCGCCAGCTTCAAGGGCGCTCTGTCCTTCAGCTTCCAGGACAAGAAGAACACGATCAAGACTTCCGGCGCCTTCGAACTCGGCGGCGCCAAGGAGATGCCCGAGATTGACGTTCAGGTGAGCCTCGACGTGCCCGGCTTCGACGGGAACGGCGGCTTCGTGACCACCGGCGAGCGTGCTTGGTTCACGCGCGGTGACACCGGCTACGCCGTCCCGCAGCAGGCCTGGAAGAAGATCGTGGCCGCGGTTGAGAGCGGCGCCACAACGCCGGCCAACACGCCGACGACCGACGTGGACCCCAGCAGCTGGCTGCGCAACGTCAAGTCTGAGGGCACCGAGAAGATGGACGGCGTCGACGTGACGCACATCTCCGCCGACGTGAAGTCCGCGAAGGCGATCAGCGACATCGTCACGGCAATGGACCGCACCGGCCAGGTGCCGGCGGGCGCCGAGGCGCGCCTCCAGAGCGTGGTCAAGGACGGCCACCTCGATGCATGGGTCGGCGACGACAAGATCATGCGCCGCATCTCGCTCGAGATGGCCGGCAAGGGCGACGGTGGCCAGACGGTCAACATGGACCTCAACTTCGAGCTCTCCGGCGTCAACGACCCGCAGGACATCGCGGCCCCGGCCAAGGTGAAGAAGGCCCTGCCCAACGGCGCCTTCGGCCAGCTCGCCTCCGGCGTGGTGACCGGCTTCGGCCGCAGCGTGGGAGTAAAGGCCGACGATCTGCAACTTAACGTGCCGACCACGAACTCGCACCTGAAGGCCGAGCGTGCTGTCGCCGATAAGCGTAAGGTCGTGATCTTCTTCCAGAACCCCAAGGGCATCGACGACAGGGCCGTAGCAAGGTCGGTCCGGTCGCTCGACCGTCGCACCAAGTCCGTGGTCGTGCTCACAGACGACGTGCGCAACGCGGACCGTTACGGGTCCATGGTGGAGGATCTCGGCGTCAACCAGGCACCGGCGATCGTGGTGATCGGGCGCAGCGGCAAGGCGAGCCTGATCGAGGGCTACATCGACGCCGAGTCGCTTGTCCAGGTAGTCGCCGACGCGCGATGACCAAGAAGGAGGGTGCGGCGGCGCCGTTGCGTGCCGTGCCTGAGGGCGAGGACAAGCCCGCGCCCACCCCCGGAAACGGGCTCACTCCTCCGAGCAAGAAGGCCAGCTCCCGCTTCATCTCCGACGTGATCGTCGAGATGGGCTTCCTCGCGCGCGAGCGCGTGGATGCGGCAGTCGAGGAGGGCAAGGCCTCGGGCCGCTCGCCCGAGCAGGTGCTGCTCGAGACCGGCTCCATCACAGGAGACCAGCTCGCACGCGCGGTGGCCCAGCGTTTCGGCCTCCACCACATCGACCTGACGATCTACAAGACGGACGTCAGCGCGCTCAACTCGATCACGCCACAAGCCGCGCGCCGCCTCAACGCGGTGCCCGTCGGCACCGACGAGAACGAGCAGCTGCTCGTGGCCATGTCCGATCCGTCGAACGTCCTCGCTCTGGACGACCTCAAGCTCATGACCGGCAACGAGGTCGTGCCGGTGGTGGCCTCCCCCGACGACATCGCCGGGCTGATCGGGCGCATGAGCCGCTACGACGACGCGGTGGCCGCCGCGATCGACATGGGCGAGGAGGAGCTGGCCGAGGTCTCAGACATCCGCGAGTCCGCGGACGACGCCCCGGTCATCAAGCTCGTGAACTCCATCATCGGCCAGGCGGTCGAGGAGGGGGCGTCCGACATCCACTTCGAGCCCGAGGGGCGCGAGATGCGTGTGCGTTTCCGCGTGGACGGCATCCTCCGCGAGACGACCCAGATCCCGCGCCGCATGATCGCCGGCGTGATCTCGCGCGTGAAGATCATGGCGGACCTCGACATCGCCGAGAAGCGCGTGCCGCAGGACGGACGCGTATCGCTCACGGTCGAGAAGCACGCCATCGACACCCGCGTCGTGACCATGCCGCGCGTGGACGGCGAGGGCATCGTGATGCGAATCCTGGACAAGTCGCAGGCCCTCATCGGCCTCGATCTGCTGGGCATGGCGGAAGGCAGCGAGGCGATCTTCGAGGAGGCCTTCCGGCGCTCCTACGGCGCCGTGCTCGTGACAGGGCCGACCGGCTCGGGCAAGTCCACGACCCTCTACGCGGCGCTCAACGAGATCAACCAGCCGTCGCGCAACATCATCACGATCGAGGACCCGGTCGAGTACCAGCTCCCGGGCGTGAACCAGCTTCAGGTGAATCTCAAGGCCGGACTCACGTTCGCGGGTGGCCTGCGCGCCATGCTGCGCGCCGACCCCGACGTGATCATGGTCGGCGAGATCCGGGACGGCGAGACGGCGAAGATCGCCATCGAGTCCGCCCTCACGGGCCACCTGGTGCTGTCGACGCTGCACACCAACGACGCGCCCTCGGCCATCACCCGCCTGACCGAGATGAACATCGAGCCGTTCCTGAGCGCCTCGGCGATCATCTGCGTGGTCGCGCAGCGGCTCGTCCGGCAGCTCTGCACCTACTGCAAGAGCCGCACGATGCTGAGCGTCTCATCGCTCGAGGCGGCCGGCTTCAACGTGGCCTTCGACCTGGAGGCCTACGAGCCCATCGGCTGCAGCCGCTGCGGCGGCACCGGCTACAAGGGCCGGACCGGCCTCTACGAGGTCATGGCTATCAGCGACGAGATTCGCGACCTCACGATCGAGCGCTCCTCGTCAGAGGAGATCCGCAAGGTTGCCGTCGCGCAGGGCATGCGCCCGCTGCGCGCCGACGGCTTCGAGAAGGTCAAGAACGGCGTCACGTCCATTGCCGAAGTGGCAAGGGTCACGTAAATGAACCCTCCAGCCGATAGGAGTCCTGATGGAGTTTGACTTCGCAGAAGTCCTGCTGCAGGTGATGGAGCGCAATGCCTCCGATCTCCATCTGACAGCAGGCTCACCGCCCATGATCCGCCACCACGGCCGGCTGCATGCGTTGGACTACCCAAGTCTGACGCCGCAGCTCACTCGTGAGGTCGTTTACTCGATCCTCACGAACGACCAGCGACAGCGGCTGGAGACCGATTGGCAGATCGACTTCGCCTACTCCATCCCGGGGAAGGCCCGCTTCCGCGTGAACGCATACATGCAGCGCGCGGCGCTGTCGGCGGCCTTCCGCCTGATCCCGCACGACATGCCGAAGCTGGCGTCGCTGGGAGTGCCCACCATCCTGGAGGACTTCACGAAGAAGCCCCGTGGCTTCGTGCTCGTGACCGGGCCGACCGGCTCCGGCAAGTCCACGACGCTCGCGGCGATGCTCGACCTGATCAACGACACCCGCCACGAGCACATCCTCACCATCGAGGACCCGATCGAGTTCCTGCACAAGCACAAGCGCTGCATCGTGAACCAGCGCGAGCTGGGCGCGGACGCGCAGAGCTTCGGGCTCGGCCTCAAGGCCGCGCTTCGCCAGGACCCCGACGTGATCCTCGTCGGCGAGATGAGAGACCTCGAGACGATCTCGACCGCGCTGACCGCGGCTGAGACCGGCCACCTCGTCTTCGCGACGCTCCACACGCAGGACACCGCCCAGACGGTGGACCGCATCGTGGACGTGTTCCCGCCCGAGCAGCAGCAGCAGGTGCGCGTGCAGCTGTCGGTGTCCCTCCAGGGCATCATCACCCAGCAGCTCCTGCCGACCGCTGACGGCAAGGGACGCTGTGTCGCGGTCGAGGTGCTCGTACCGACCCCGGCGGTCCGCAACCTGATCCGCGAGGGCAAGACGCACCAGATCTACTCCGCCCTCCAGACCGGCGGCTCGCACGGCATGCAGACCATGGATGCCTCGCTTGTCGAGCTGGTCCGCGCAGGCAAGATCAGCCGCGAGCTGGCCGAGTCGCGCTCAGGGGCACCCGATGAGCTCCGCCGCCTCATGGGCGGCACTGTGAGGGCCGCCTGATGGCCACCTTCGCATTCAAGGCACTCGACCTGGCCGGCATGCCCTCGAAGGGGGAGATGGACGCCGGCGACAAGCAGGCGGTTGCGGCGCAGCTCCGCGGCAGGGGCCTGATCGTCATCGACATCGAGGAGAAGGTTGCCGCGAACGCGGGCGACATCCTGGCTCGCTTCCAGCGCGTCAAGGCGGACGAGCTCGTGATCGCCACCCGGCAGCTCGCCACGATGGTGAACTCGGGAATGTCCCTGCTCCGCTCGCTCTACGTGATCGAGGAGCAGACCGAGAACAACAAGCTGCGCGACATCTTCGTGAGCGTCCGTAAGGACGTCGAGGCGGGCCTCTCGCTGTCGGACTCGCTGCGCAAGCACCCCGACATGTTCAACGATCTCTACGTGGCGATGGTCTCGGCCGGCGAGACCGGAGGCATCCTGGACAACACGCTGCTTCGCGTGGCGGACCAGCTCGAGAAGGACGCCGCGCTCCGCCGCCAGATCAAGGCGGCGATGATGTACCCCTCGCTCATCGGCGGGTTCGCCTTCGTGGTGCTCTTCGCGCTCGTGGCCTTCCTTGTGCCGGTGTTCGAGAAGATCTTCAAGGACTTCGGCGGCGAGCTCCCCGCCATCACGAAGTTCACCGTCTTCCTGTCGCACATGGTCACGCAGCGCTGGTATGTGATGGTCGCTGTCACGTTCGGGATCGTGTGGCTCTTCAAGAAGTGGAAGCGGTCCAAGCGGGGCGAGCTGCAGTGGGACCGGATCAAGCTGAAGTTCCCGATGAAGATCGGGGGCATCGTTCAGAAGGTCGCCCTGGCGCGTTTCTCCCGCACCTTCTCGGGCCTGATCGCGGCCGGCGTGCCGATGCTCGAGGCAATCGAGATCACGGGCAAGACGTCCGGCAACAAGGTCGTCGAGAACGCGATGCACCAGGTCCGCGAGTCGGTCAAGAAGGGCGGCTCGCTCACGCAGCCGATGACACAGGTCCCCGAGGCCTTCCCGGTCATGGTCACCCAGATGATCGGCGTTGGCGAGGAGACCGGTGCCCTCGAGGGCATGATGGCCAAGGTCGCCGACTTCTACGAGGAGCAGGTGGAGACGGCCGTCAAGGCCCTCACATCGATCCTCGAGCCGATCATGATCCTCTTCGTGGGTGGCATCGTCGGCTTCATCGTCATCGCGATGTACCTGCCGATGTTCAAGGTCTACGACTCGATCAAGTAGCGCCTGAGGTCTAAGGTCGCGACGCTCAGCGTGCGCCGAGCACCTGATACGCGACGACGCCTAGCCCGCCCGCGGCGTCCCTGACCGACACCTTGACGGCCGCTCGGACGCGCCGATTGTGGCGCAATGCCTTGGTGCGCGACGTCGACGCCCTAGGGCCGTGACGTTTGCAAGCTGTGGCGGAGCCGCTCACGAACCCGAGGCCACTCGCGCTCGACGATGCGAAACCACGCGGTATCGCGGTTGCGACCCTTGACGATGTAGTGGGCGTGAGATGGCCTCCGTGACGCTTCCGGTCGTACCAGCGACAAGTGGGCGCCACCGCCTGGGGAGTTGCATCCCCTAGCTCGGGGTTCGTGGTGCCAGGATGACGAGCGGGATCTTGCGTGTGGTGCGCTCTTGGTAGGACGCGAAGCCGCTGTAGGCCGCTACCGCTTTCGGCCACAGCCGGGCGTGCTCCTCGGGCGTGGCGACCCGCGCCCGCACCGTGCGGTGCTCAGTGCCGATCTGCACCGTCGTCTCGGGGTTTGCGCGCAGGTTGTGAAACCAGGCCGGATGCTTCGGGTGCCCGCCCTTGGAGGCCACCAGCACCACGTCGTCGCCGTCGCTCACGTAAGCAAGCGCGGCGGTCCGCTGCACTCCGCTCCTGGCGCCGACGTGGTCGAGCAACAGCATCGGTGGCGCGCCGGGTAGGCGGTGCCCGACCCGGCCCCCGCTTGCGCGGTAGACGAAGGCATGACCGCCCATCAAACGGTTGAGGACGGGCCACGCCCGGTCCGCTGCTCGCATTGGATCCATGGACGGGATTCTGCCGAAAGCTGGGCAGCGGTTGCGCGGCAGCGCCATCAGGATGGACGCAGGTGCGTGACCGGCACGGCGTAGTTCGTCGCGATGCGGTCGGCCACGAGTGAGCGGTGGCAGGCCTCGGGATCGCGCTCGACACAGAGGAGCGCCGCTGTGCCCTCGTCGGGGAGCTCGGCCACCAGCGCGTCGAGGTCGGCTCGGTTGAGGATCTCCCGCGTGTAGAGCTCCCGGTACTCGGGAGCGAGCTCGGCGCGCGAGCGCTTGCCCACGCCGAGCCGGTCGTCCTCGCGGTACTGGAGCTCGCGGAGCTCGGTGGTGGGTGCAAGCTCCGGGTGGTGCTGATAGCCGATCCCGGCCTCGGCCAAAGCCGCCTGGAGGCGTTTGGAGTTCGCCCAGGCGTATTCGGGACCGCGCACGCCGCGGCGCTGGCGCACATCGAGGATCAGCTGCACGTCGGCCTTCCGGAGCGTTCCCAGGAAGGTCTCGAGGTCGAAGCCGTACACGCCGATCGTGGCGAGCGAGGGGATTGGCCTCAGCCCTCGGCGGTCACGACCAGTGTGCCGGCGGGCCGGCTCTCGTCGCCATCCGCGGGCGTGAAGAGGATCGCGTACGCGCCCGGGCGCGTGGGGAAGACCTCGAAGCGGGCGGGCGTGTGCGCGTCGGCGTTCGCGGTCAGTCCCAGGTCCGGGACCTCGATGCTGCCGGGTTCGTCGACCGCGATCTCGAGGGTCGCGGCCCGGCCCTCGGCGAGGCGCCGGCGGTCACGCGAGCTCGCGTCGAACGAGATCGGCCGGGGCGGGTTGTCCACGGGGGCCGGCGCTGCGGTGCCCGGAACCGCTTCAGGCTCCGCGCCGGTGCCCGGGCCCGGCTCCTGGCTCCGCTCGCTTGTCGTGCGTTCCTCGGGGGGGCGTGAGAACGACGCGACGAGTGCGGCCATCCCCAGGACGATCGCGAAGAGCAGGAGTGCGCGTCGTATGTGCACTGCACTGATCCTAGATCGCTGGACGTATGTCCTAAGCCGACGCGAGGTAAAGGTTTCTGTGGTTCAGGTCGATTTATTCCCTCAAGCCAGAGCCACGGTGTAAAGGCACTCCCGTCGTGAGGCGGGGTCGCAAAGCTCCAGGGCTCCCAATGGACTAGTCCGGAGGGAGTCGGCTGAGCTGCCACCGAAGGTTCACCTAAACGGCGGCTTTCCGCGGCAACTGGCACCCAGATAACCCCAGAGTCACCTCAAGGAGGAGACACATGCTGCGGAAGCTGCGCGACCGTATCCATGACGGGCAAGAGGGATTCACCCTCATCGAGCTGCTCGTCGTCATTCTGATCATCGGCATCCTGGCGGCCATCGCGCTGCCGGCTTTCCTTGGTCAGCGTCAGAAGGGCCAGGACTCGGCTGCCAAGTCGGACGCTCGTAACCTCGCGTCCCACATGGAGTCCTGCTTCACCAACAAGGAGACCTACACCGGCTGCGCCGGGTCCCAGGACGTTACGCAGAGCGGCATCAATCTCACCACGAACGTCATCACGGGCGACACGGACACGGGCTACGTCATCACGTCGACGTCGAAGTCCGACAACGTGTTCGTTTACACCAAGTCAGGGTCGACCGTGACCCGTACCTGCACCGTGGCGAACACAGGCGGCTGCGGCAACGCAGACGGCGGTACCAGCTGGTAGTCACTCAGCACTGCTTACGTCGCGAGGGCGGGCCCCCGGGCCCGCCCTTCGTCGTTCTAGACGGATGCACAGTCAAGGTTTGTGCCGTTTGCGTCGATTACGTGCCACAGGCCAGAGCCACGGTGTAAAGGCACTCCCGTCGTGAGGCGGGGTCGCAAAGCTCCCGGGGCTCCCAACGGATTCGTCCGGAGGGAGTCGGCTGAGCTACCACCAAGGGTTCTACACAGGCGGCTTCCGCGGTAACTGGCACCCAGACCAAGATCTGTCACCTCAAGGAGGAGACACATGCGGAAGCTTCGCGAACGTATCCACAACGGGCAGGAGGGTTTTACCCTCATCGAGCTGCTCGTCGTCATTCTGATCATCGGCATCCTGGCGGCCATCGCGCTGCCGGCTTTCCTTGGTCAGCGTCAGAAGGGCCAGGACTCGGCTGCCAAGTCGGACGCTCGTAACCTCGCGTCCCACATGGAGTCCTGCTTCACCAACAAGGAGACCTACACCGGCTGCGCGGGGTCCCAGGACGTTACGCAGAGCGGTATCAATCTCACCTCGAACGTCATCACGGGCGACACGGACACGGGCTACGTCATCACGTCGACGTCGAAGTCCGACAACGTGTTCGTTTACACCAAGTCAGGGTCGACCGTGACCCGTACCTGCACCGTGGCCAGCACAGGCGGCTGCGGCAACGCAGACGGCGGTACCAGCTGGTAGTTAGTCAGCACTGCTTGACGTCGAAGGGCGGGCCCCCGGGCCCGCCCTTCGTCGTTCTGCGGCGTCAAGATAGCCGGACCGGGCGCTAGGTTGCCCGTCCGATGGCGTCCGTGCCGGAGATCGCCGCCGCAGCCGCCGCCGGCGCGGTCATCGGGAGCTTCCTGAACGTGGTTGCGCATCGCATCCCGCGCGGTGAGTCGCTCGTCAGCCCAGGCTCGCGCTGCCCGGAGTGCGGCACGCCGATCAAGCCATACGACAACCTGCCCGTCGTCTCCTGGCTCCTGCTGCGCGGCCGTTGCCGCAGCTGCGGCGCGCCGATCTCGCCGCGCTACCCGCTGGTGGAACTGATAACCGCGGTCGCATTCGGCGCCGTGGTGGGGGTCCGGGGGTTCGACAACGACCTCGTGCTCGAGCTGCCGTTCGTGGCCACGCTGATCGCGCTGGCTGCGATCGACTTCGACCACAAGCTGCTGCCGAACAAGATCGTCTACCCGCTTGCGGCGTACGGGGTGATCGCCACACTGCTCGTGGACCAGGACGACCTCGTCGAGAACCTGATCGCGGGTGCTGGGGCGTTCCTCTTCCTGCTCGTGGCGGTGATCGCCTACCCGCGGGGGATGGGCATGGGCGACGTCAAGCTGGCCGGCGCGATGGGCCTCTATCTGGGCCTGTCGGTGATCCCGGCGCTGCTGGTGGCCTTCCTGTCGGGCTCGCTCGTGGGGATCGTGATCCTCGCGCGCGAGGGTGCCGCGGGACGAAAGAAAGCGGTCCCGTTCGGCGTCTTCCTGGCGCTCGGCGGGATCGTCGGGGTACTCGCCGGTCCAGAGCTGATCGACCTCTACGAGAGCAACTTCCTCGACTAACGGCCGACTAAGTCCAGCAGGCGTCCAGCATCCCTGGACATTTTCGGGCGGACGTTAAGGGTGTCCAACGTACAGCCGATACCCCTTGCGTACGCCCATGAGTCTCTCCCTCCGTAAGAACTCCTCTGGTGGCACCGTCGGGCTGGATATCGACGGTCGCTACCTCGCAGCCGCCCAGGTCGAAAGCGGACGCGTCGTGCGTGGCGCAAGCCTCGAGCTGGCCGAAGGCATCGTCCGCGATGGCGAGGTCCTCGACGGCGATCGCCTCGCCGAGGCGCTGAAGAAGTTCGTCGCCGAGGCCGGGCTGCCGAAGAACGTTCGCCTTGGAGTGGCCAACCAGCAGATCGTCGTCCGCGTGGTCGAGCTTCCCCGCATCGAGGACGAGAAGCAGCGCGACGCCGCCGTCCGCTTCCAGGCGGCCGAGGCGATCGCAATGCCGCTCGACGAGGCCGTGCTCGACCACCAGATTGCCTCCTACAGCGAGGCGCCCGACGGCTCCCCGCGCATGCAGGTCGTGCTCGTGGCCGCGCGGCGCTCGATGATCGAGGCGCTGCTCGAGGCCGCCAAGCACGCCGGCCTCAAGCCGGAGGGCATCGACCTCGACGCCTTCGCGCTCGTCCGCACGCTCGCCACCGCCTCGGAGGCCGGGCCGGAGGACACCGCGCGCGTCTACTGCCACCTCGGCGGCGTGAGCAACCTCGCGATCGCCGTCGGTACGGCTTGCTTCTTCACCCGGCCGCTGTCCGCGGTCTGGGACGACGAGGACGCCGGCTCGCGGCTCGCCGACGAGATCCGGCTCTCGATCGACTACTACATGACCCAGGCGCAGGCGAAGCCGGTCGGCGAGGTTGTCCTCTCCGGCGTCGGCTCGGTCGACGACGAGCTCGTCGAGAGCCTCGGGGTCCACCTCGGCCTGCCGACCAAGGTCGCGGCGCCTCTCGGCATCCTCGACCCGTCGGCCCTCGAGGGTGGCGCTGATCCGCACCGCCTCACGGTTGCCGCCGGACTCGCCATGGGGAAGGCCGCATGAAGGCCGTAAACCTGATCCCCGAATGACCAGCGCCGCGCGAAGGCCACCGGCGAACGTTCGGGCGGCGCCTACGTCGTGCTCGGCGTGCTCGCCGTGCTGCTCGTGATGGCCGTCGCGTACGTGACGGTGAGCAACTCGGCCAACGACAGCAAGAGCAAGGCCGCGCAGGCGAAGCAGGAGGCTGTCGCCGCCGAGAACAAGGCCCAGCGGCTCGGCGCCTTCACTGACTTCGCTTCGATCAAGGACCAGCGCCTCGCCTCGGTGATGGCGGCTGCGCAGACCCGCTTCGACTGGGAGCGCTTCATGAGAGAGCTCTCGCGTGTGATGCCGGCTGACAGCTGGGTCCATACGGCAGACGCTTCGGTGACAGGGGAAGTGAGCGGTGCCAACGTCGCGGCGACGCCCGCCGAGACCACGGTCGCCGTCCCCAAGGCCAACCTCGTCGGCTGCACGCCGCGCCAGTCCCAGGTGGCAAGCATGATGGTGCGCCTGGAGCAGATGTACCGCGTGACGGACGTCGCCCTGAACGAGTCCTCTAAGGAGGCCTCCGGTGGCGATACCAGCGTCGAGAGCTGCGGAGACCTTTTCAAGTTCGACCTGACGGTCACCTTCAGCCCAATGGAGCCCGCCAATGAGGCGCCCAAGGGCGAGACGCGGGTCCCGGCCTCACTCGGAGGTGGCTCGTAATGGCCTCGATGTCCGACCGCGACCGGAAGCTCATGCTCGCGATCATCCCGATCGTCGTGATCGTGGCGTACTGGTTCCTGCTGCTTGCTCCCAAGCGCGAGGAAGCAACCGCGGCGTCCGCTTCGTTGACGGAGCAGGAGACGCGCCGCGACGCGGCCAAGGCCGAGCTGGCACAGGCCTCCAGCGCCAAGACCGACTTCCGCAGCGACTACACCCAGATTGTGCGCCTCGGCAAGGCCATCCCGGCCGACGTCGACATGCCCAGCCTCCTCGTGCAGCTCGAGGGCGCGGCCAAGGGCACCGGCATCAAGTTCACCAAGATCGCGACCGGCGAGCGGGCCCCCGTGGCGCCCGCGGCGCCCCCGACCCCGCCCGCCGACGGCGAGAGCCCGGAGGGCACCCCGCCCGCCGCGGCCGGAGGCCAGCCGGCGGCGAGCCCTCCCGGCCAGGCAGCCGAGGGCGCGAACAACACAGCTGCTCAGGCTGACGGCGCGGCGGCTCAGTCCGGCGTGGATGCCACCACCTCGACCACGGCGAGCGAGGGAAGCCTCCCCGTGGGCGGCGGTGCCCCGGCGACCGCTGCCGACGGTACGACGACGGCCGCTCCGTCCGGACTTGAAACGGTGCCGCTCGAGCTCGAGTTCACCGGCGACTTCTTCAAGCTCGCTGACTTCTTCCACGACATCAAGCGCTTCGTCCACGTCATGAACACGGACGTGGTCGTGAACGGCCGCCTGGTTACGGTCGACAGCGTCAGCTACTCGAGCGACCCGCTCCTGTTCCCGCGCATTCGGGCTTCGATCTCGGCGACCGTGTTCCTCTCGCCGAAGGTCGAGGGTGCCACGGCGGGCGCGAGCCCGCAGGGTCCCGCGGTCACGACGCCGGGTACCACGCCGGCGGCCGCACCCGCACCGTCGCCCACGCCTTCGCCTGCCCCGACCGCCACAGCGACTCCTTAGGACTCTGTGATGAAGATCTTCATGCTCGACCTCTGGCAGGACCTCAAGGACAAGCGCCTCTGGCCGGTGGCCGTCGTGCTCCTCGCCGCGCTGGTCGCAGTCCCGGTCCTGCTGGCGAAGCCCTCGTCGGCGCCGTCCGGGCCCGCTCCGGTGGCGAACGCCGCAGGTCCCAAGCCGGACGTGCTGAAGCAGCTCGCGAAGGTCAAGCTCGGCGAGGACGTTCCGGGTGACGGCTCGACCCTGGGCGTGTTCAACCCGGGTGACCCGTTCAAGCCGCCGAAGGGCGCCATCAAGAAGGACGACGACACCTCGGGGAACAACTCCGGACCGAGCGGGAGCGACAGCGTGATCCCGGGTTCAGAGGACGGCTCCGACACAGGCAGCACCGGCGGCGGAACGCCGACGACGCCTGGCGGGACGCCGGGTGGCACGCCGAACCCCGGTGGCGGGACCACCACGACGACCAAGACCTACAAGTACGTGGTCGACCTGACGTTCACCGCGAACGGCCGCACGCGGCGCATCAAGGGCATGGAAAAGCTCGAGATGCTGCCGAGCCCGAACGCACCCCTGCTGATCTTCATGGGCGTCACGCCCAAGGGCTCGGACGCAGTGTTCCTGGTGGACTCGACGCTCGAGGCAGCCGGCGAGGGCCGCTGCAAGCCGAGCGAGGCCGAGTGCGCCTTCGCAGTCATCGGAGCCGGCTCCGAGTACATGTTCACCGAGGACAACGGCGACACCTACACCGTGCGGATCGACGAGATCCGCAAGGTCGAGGTCGGCGCCGGTGGCAAGGGCGCAAAGGCGGGCAACTCCAAGGCGGGCGGCTCCAAGGCGCGCGCCTCCGTTGGCCCCAACCGCCGCTTCGTTCCTCCGATGGTCGCCGACCTCGTGGTCGTGGCCAGTGAGACCACGCAAACTTCAGACACCGATACGGAAAGTCGATAGGACAGCAATGCGACGCATCATCATCACCTCTCTGACGCTGATCGCCGCGGCTCTCCTGGTGGTGCCGGTCACTTCCGGCGCGCAGACGCGCGGCCAGGCAGCGGCCACGAAGGTCCCGAAGATCACGCGCGTCCAGCCGATGCGCGTGGCCGTGGGCGGAAAGCTCACGATCTCCGGCCGCAACTTCAAGGCCAAGCGCGGCAAGAACACAGTGATTTTCCGTGCAGGCAATGGCCGCACCGCTTTCGCGAAGCCGCTGCGCGCGAGCACGAGGAAGCTCGTCGTGCGTGTGCCGGGCTCGGTCTCGCGTCTCCTGCGGGTGGCAGCCAGCAGCCAGCAGCCCACGCGGCTGAGGCTGCGCGTGCTCGCCGGCAAGTTCTCCAAGTTCACCCCGCGCCGCCTGTCACCGGTCGTGACCGGCGCCAGCGACGCACCGGGTGGCGGCAACGGCCCCGGTGGCTCCGCTGGGTGTCCCGGAGACGACTACGACAACGATCTGCTTTCGAACTCCTTCGAGCAGTCCATCAATCTCGACCCCTGCATGGCTGACACGGACGGGGATTCGGTCGAGGACGGGTACGAGTACCAGTCCGCGCTCGACCTGAACCACAATCCCCGCTCGGCGCCGCTGCCGTACCCCGGCAAGCGGCCCTACCCGAACCCGCTCGACCCGGGCGACGGCGTCGCGAACGGCACGGACTACGACGGTGACGGCCTCAATCTGCGCGAGGAGTTCGCGATGTGGCTGCGCTACTCCAGCGACGGAGTGCTCCGTCCCTCGCGCCCCGGCTCGCTCTCGGGCCTGGTGTACAGCGACGGCCTTCAGTTCTCGGTCGACTCGCCGCCGCCGGCGGCACCCGCGCCGGGCACGCTCGCGGCCTGGACGCTTGACATCGACTCGGACGGCGTGCTGGCGGATGACGAGCGCGACGTGGACGCAGACGGCCTGGGCAACTGGGACGAGATTCGCGGCCGCATGACCGAGGGTTGGTGGCCCGCGCAGCACGACGGCACGAACGAGCCCAAGGAGTCGAAGTACCCGGAGCTCGACTACCTCGACAACGAGGACACAGGCCCGGCGTTCAACGCCCACATCGACGCTGACATGGACGGGGACGGCGTGCTGGACGGCGCCGACGACAGCGACCACGACGGCCTCACGAACCAGTTCGAGGTCCGTCGGCCCGGCGACTGGCTCACCACGTTCGAGACGACGAACGCCTGGGCATACGTCAACCCGTTCAACCCCTGCAAGCCCTACAACTCGGAGCGCTGCCACGCTCACCCGCCGTTCGGCTACTACACGGGCGACACGGTCACACCGGTCGGCCCGAATCCCCCGGCCGGCTACCCAGACGTTCACCCGGTCACGCCCAACGGCTGACCACCCCTCCCAAGCAGTCCCTCCTCCAACCTGGCGCCCGCACCCTCATAAGTAGGGTGTGGGCGCCATGTCGTTGCGCTTCACAACAGCGGGCGAATCCCACGGTCCGGGGCTCACCGCCATCGTCGAGGGCCTCCCGGCCGGGCTCGAACTGCGCCCGGAGGACATCGACCGGGACCTCGGCCGGCGACAGCTCGGGCACGGCCGGGGCGGGCGCATGAAGATCGAGAAGGACCGCGCCAAGGTCACAGCGGGAGTCCGCCACGGGCGCACGCTCGGCAGCCCGGTGGCGATGTGGATCGAGAACCGCGACTACCAGAACTGGGAGGAGCGGATGAACCCGTGGCCGGTGGACGCCGAGGTGGACGAGGTCCATCTCCCGCGGCCCGGACACGCCGACCTCGCCGGCATCCAGAAGTACGGGCACACCGACGTCCGCAACGTCCTCGAGCGCGCGTCGGCGCGGGAGACCGCCGCGCGGGTGGCGGCGGGCGGGCTCGCCAAGACGTTCCTGCGCGAGCTCGGCGTGGAGGTGCGCTCGCACGTCACGCGCATCGGCACCGTCACGGCGCCGGCCCGCGAGTCGCTGCGCCCGGCGGACTTCGAGGGCGTGGACGAGTCGCCGGTGCGCTCGCTGGACGCCTCCGCGAGCGACGCGATGGTGGCGGAGATCGACGCCGCGCGAAAGGCCAACGAGTCACTCGGCGGCGAGTTCGAGGTGATCGCCTTCGGGCTGGTGCCCGGCATCGGCTCGCACATCTCCTGGGAGGAGCGCCTCGACGGGCGGCTCGCGCAGGCGATCATGTCGATCCAGGCGTTGAAGGGGGTCGGCATCGGGGACGGCTTCGCGCTGGCGGAGCGCGTGGGCTCGAAGGCGCACGACGAGATCTTCTGGTCGGACGAGCGTGGCTACAACCGCGAGACCAACCGCGCGGGCGGGATCGAGGGCGGAATGACGACGGGCGACGCGGTTGTGGTCGTGGGCGCCATGAAGCCGCTGCCGACCTTGACGAAGCCGCTGCGCTCGGTTGACACCGAGACGAAGGAGCCCGCACAGGCGCTGCGGGAGCGCACCGACTCGTGCACCGTGCCGGCCGCCGGCGTGGTGGGGGAGGCGATGGTGGCGCTCGTGCTTGCGGCGGCGTATCGCGAGAAGTTCGGCGGCGATCACCTGGACGACGCGAAGGCAGCGCTCGGAGCGTACGAACAGCGCATCGGCTGGAGGCGCGCATAGCACTCGTGCTCGTGGGTTTCATGGGCGCCGGCAAGTCCACGGGCGCCCGCTCGCTCGCCGCCGAGCTCGGTGCGGAGGCGCTCGACTGCGACCGCGAGCTCGAGCGGCGGCTCGGCGAGCCGGTCGAGTCCTACTTCGACAGGGAGGGCGAGGACGCGTTTCGCGCGCGTGAGGAGGAGGTGACGCTCGAGCTTCTGTCCCGACCCGACGCCGGTGTGATCGCGCTGGGCGGCGGTGCCCTCGGCTCGGAGCGGGTTCGCGGCGCGCTCGCGTCGCACACGGTCGTGCACCTGGAGGTCGAGCCGGAGGAGGCGTGGCGGCGGGCGTCCGGCAAGGGCCGGCCGCTCGCGCGCGACCGCGGCCGCTTCGCCCAGCTGCACGGCGACCGCTCCGCCGTCTACGCCTCGGTGGCCGACGCGGTGCTGCCGCCCTGCGATCGCGACGCCCTTCGGCGCGCCCTGCCGGCGCTGCGCGCGCTCGGCGAGGCGCCGGCCGGCACCCGGCTCGTGTGGGCAGCGGCGTCGTCGGGCGAGTACCCGGTGTTCCTGGGCCACGGGCTGATCGCCTCGGGCTTCTTCCACCCGGGCGATGGCCGCCGGCTGGTGGTCACGGACGAGAATGTTGCGCGCGCGCAGCCGTTCACGGGGGACGGGCGGATCGTCTCGATGGCCGGCGAGGAGCACAAGTCGATCCACGCGGCCGAGTTCGTGCTCCGCGCCCTGGCGGAGGCCGGGGCCGAGCGAGGCGACATCGTCGTGGCGGTGGGCGGGGGCGTGGTCGGGGACCTCGCCGGCTTCTGCGCAGCCGTCTACCAGCGCGGGATGCGCCACGTGCAGGTGCCGACCACTCTGGTGGCGCAGGTGGACTCCGCCTACGGGGGCAAGACGGGCGTGGATCTCCCGGAGGGCAAGAACTACGTGGGCGCCTTCCACCAGCCGTCGGCGGTGCTGTGCGACCCGGCCGCGCTCGAGACCCTGCCGCCGGAGGAGCTCGCCGCTGGCTACCCAGAGGTGGTGAAGACCGCCCTGATCGCCGGCGGGCCGCTGTGGGCGCGCGTGCGGCAGGGCGGCGAGGTCGATGCCGAGGTGATCCTCGGCTGCGTTCGAACGAAGCTCGCGGTGGTGGCCGAAGACGAGCGGGACGCCGGCCGCCGCCAGGTGCTCAACCTGGGCCACACGATCGGGCACGCGATCGAGGCCGCCACCGGATACACGCGCTACCGGCACGGGGAGGCGGTGGCGATCGGCATGCTTGCGGCGCTGCGGCTCTCCGGACGGGAGGCCCTGAGGACCGAGGTGGCAGAGCTGCTCGCCGCGCGCCGGCTGCCGACGACCTTCTCGGGCGCGTCCGTGGACGATGTGGTGGAGCTGGTGGCCCGCGACAAGAAGCGCTCCGGCGGGCGGGTACCGTTCGTGCTCGTGGAGGCTCCAGGAGAGGTCAGCCCGGGTCACGAGGTCGCCCCCGACGACCTGCGTATCGCGGTGGAGGAGGTGCACGCCGAATGAGGCACCGCGTGGAGGTGATGCACGGAGTGAACTTCGACGTGCTCGGCAGCCGCAACGCCGACCACTACGGCGGCCTCACGCTCGCGGCGCTCGAGGTCAAGGTGAAGGCCTTCACGCGCGAGCTCGAGATGGAGGTGAGCTTCTCCCAGACGAACCACGAAGGTGAGTACGTCGAGCGGCTGCACCGCGCGGGCGAGAGCGCCGATGGGCTCGTGCTGAACCCGGGCGCCTGGACGCACTACTCGTACGCGATCCGTGACGCGCTCGAGGTTGCCGGATTACCGGCAGTCGAGGTGCACCTGTCCGCCGTCGACCACCGCGAGGAGTGGCGGCGCGCCTCGGTGATCCGTGACCTCTGTATAGGCGCGATCCAGGGGAGGGGCGTGGACGGTTACCGCGATGCGCTCGAGATGCTGAAGGAGCGGCTCGAGGCATGAGCAGGACCGATCGGCTCGTCGAGCTCCTCGAGGCGAAGGGCCTGGATTCCCTCCTGGTCACCGACCTGATGAACGTGCGCTACCTCACGGGCTTCACAGGGTCAAACGGCGCCTGCGTCGTCACCCCGGACGAGCGCCTCTTTTTCACGGACTTCCGGTATGTGGAGCAGGCGCGCAGCCAGGTGCCGGAGTACGAGCGCATCGAGGCCGGCCGCGACATGCTCGGGGACCTGTCGGGCCGGCTGCGCGGACGCGCCGGGTTCGACGACGACGAGCTCAGCGTGGCCGCCCACGCCAAGCTCGCCGATAAGGCCGGGCCCGACGTGGAGCTGGCGCCGGCGGGTGGGCTCGTGGAGCAACTGCGCGCCGTCAAGGACGCGGATGAGGTGGCCTCGATGCGCGCCGCGGCGGAGTTTTCCACCGCGGCGTACGAGTTGCTCCGCGAGCGCGGGCTGGCCGGGCGCACGGAGCGCGAGGTGGCGATCGAGCTCGTGCGCTTCATGGAGGACTCCGGGGCCGAGGGCCCGTCCTTCCCGCCGATCGTGGCGGCTGCGGACTACGGGGCGCGTCCGCACGCGGTCCCACGCGACCTCGAGATCCCGAGAGACACCCTCGTGGTGATCGACATGGGTGCGATGGTGGACGGCTACTGCTCGGACTGCACCCGGACGCTGGCCACCGGCTCGCCCGACGACGGCGCGCTCGAGGCCTATGAGCTCGTGCTGCGCGCCCAGACGGAGGCGCTCGGCGCCACGAAGGCGGGCGCGGCGTACAGGGACGTGGACGCCGTGGCGCGCGAGATCATCGACGCGGCGGGCCACAAGGACCACTTCGGCCATGGGCTGGGCCACGGTGTCGGCCTCGAGGTGCACGAGGCCCCGCGGCTCGGAAAGACTGCCGAGGGCGCGCTCGTGGCGGGCAACGCCGTGACCGTTGAGCCGGGCGTCTACCTACCCGGCGAATTCGGCGTGCGGATCGAGGACCTCGTGATCGTGACCGACGGCGAGCCCGACATCCTCACGGGCTTCCCGAAGGAACTGGTCACAGTCGGCTGATGGTCCTGGCCGCCCTGGCGGCTCTGGTCGGGGCAGCCGTGCAGTCGGCCAGCGGCTTCGGCTTCGCGCTGGTGCTCTCGCCGGCGTTGTTCGCGGTGATGGAGCCCGCCGAGGCCGTGACGGTGCTGCTTGCGCTCGGGGCCGCGCTGAACGTGCTCGTTCTGCTCGAGCGCCACGACGCACGCTGGTCACGCCTCCCGCCGCTGATCCTCCCCGCGCTGCCGGGGCTGGCGGTCGGCGCCGTGATACTCGCCGCGCTCTCGCGCGAAGCGCTCCAGGTCGGGGTGGGGGTGGCGGTGATCGCGGCAGGGCTGTGGCAGCTGCGCCACCGCGCCGCCGCGGCCCGCGTGCCCGCAACCGTTGCGGGATTTCTGAGCGGCGTGCTCACCACCTCGATCAGCATCAGCGGTCCCCCGCTGGTGCTCTGGCTCGAGGCGCAGGAGCTGCGGCCGGCCGAGTTCCGCGCCACGCTTGCCGCAGCGTTCCTCGCCCTCAACCTCGCGGGCTGGGCGGTGCTCGGCATCGCGGGCGACGCGACGGCCGATCCCGGTGAGCTGCTCCTGCTGCTCGGGCTGGTGCTCGCCGGCTACGTGCTGGGGGCGTTCGCCTTCCGGCGCCTCGACCACGAGCGCTTCTACAGGGTGGTGCTTGTGCTGGTGCTCGTGACCGGCGCGGCGAGCGTGGTGGCCGGGCTGGCGTAGCTCTCGAATCGCGACTACGCTCGATCGCCTATGGGTTACTGCCCAAGGACGGGCACGGCCGCTGCGGCAATCATCGGCTCACTGTTGGTTGCGGCGTCTGCAGGAGCGAGCCAAACCGTGACCGCGGCCAGCTCCGTGGCGCGCCCTTGCCACCGCGACGTGGCCTCCTCGGCGAACGGCCGCGACCTGGTCCGCACGAGGGCACGGTCGCGGAGCATCGTGAGCGCGCGCCTCGCCTCGCATGGGGACTGGGACATCGCGATCTTCGGCGCCAGGGGCCGCCTTGTGGCCGGCTCGGCTTCCTTCGGGGGCAACGAGCTCGCGGAGGGATTCGTGCGCAAGGGCGAGCGCCTCACCATCCAGTCCTGTCGCTTCCGCGGCAACGCGGGAAGCGCACGGGTGTCGATCCACTTCACCCGCCTCGTGAAGCGCCAGCGCGGCGCCCTTCAGGTCGTGGACGTGGCCACCGGCACGCGTACCGACAAGGAGCGCCTCCAGACGCTCGGGCTCGACCTCACGGAGCACGGTGGCGCGAAGTCGCTCGAGGTCGTGCTTCATGGCCGCGCCGACGCCCGCAGGCTGCGCCGTGCGGGATTCCGGTACACGGTCCGCATTGCGGACCTGGCCGCGCATACCCGTCGCAACCAGCGGCTCGACGCTCGCCACGCCCGCGCGACAGCGGCGTCCCGCCTTCCGAGCAGGCGCGACAGCTACCGGCGCCTGCCGGACTACGACCTCGAGATGAAGCAGCTGGCGATGCGGTATCCGTCGCTCGTGCGGCCGATCACGCTGAACCACGAGAGCGTGCTCGGCCGTGACGTGAACGGCCTCGAGATCACCACCAATGCGCAGAGCCCTGGGGATGGGAAGCCGATCTTCCTGAACATGGGCGTGCACCATGCCCGCGAGTGGCCCTCGTCGGAGCACGCGATCGAGTTCGCCTACGACCTGCTGCGCAGCTACGGGAGGGACCCGCGAGCGACGCAGCTGGTCCAGACCACGCGCACGATCGTCGTGCCGGTCGTGAACCCGGACGGGTTCAACATCTCGCGCGAGGCGGCCCCGCTGGGCGACTTCTCGCTGTTCGACTACGAGATGAAGCGCAAGAACTGCCGTGTCTCGCAGACCACCCCCAAGAAGTACACGCGCGGCACATGTGACGACAGCAAGGCCGGGAGCCTGCGCGGTACCGACCCGAACCGCAACTACGGCGGGCTCTGGGGCGGCAGCGGCGCGAGCTTGAACTGGTCCGACGAGACGTTCCGCGGCGATGCTCCGTTCTCGGAGCCGGAGGTGCAGAACGTCCGCGAGCTGATCGCCTCGCGGCAGGTGACCAACCTGATCACGAACCACACGTACTCGAACCTGGTCCTGCGCCCGCCGGGCGTGGCCGACTTCGGCTTCCCGCTCGACGAGCCGGCCTACAGGGCGCTGGGCGCGTCGCTGGCGGCGCACAACGGCTACTCGAACAATCCGGGCTTCGGCCTCTACGACACGACCGGGTCGACCGAAGACTGGAGCTTCTGGTCCACGGGCGGCTTCGCGTTCACGTTCGAGATCGGCCCGGACGAGTTCCACCCGCCGTACGCGAGGGGGGTGGAGGCCGAGTACGTCGGCCTGGCCCCGGCGGCGGGCGCCGGGAAGGGCGGCAACCGGGAGGCGTACTACACGATGCTCCAGGCCACCGCCAACGCCGCGCTTCACTCCGTGATCGAGGGCGCGGCGCCTGCCGGCTCCACGCTGCGGATATCGAAGACGTTCCGGACGTCGACCTCGCCCGTGTGGCAGGACGACTTCGGCAACATCATCCGCGACCCGATTCAGTTCACGGACACGCTGACCTCAGAGCTGCAGACGACCGGACCCACGTTCGCGTGGCACGTGAACCCGTCCACGCGGCCGATCGTGGCCGGACGCGACGGGCGTGACCCGACCGGGCCGCCCCAGGCGGGCATCACGTTCGCGAACCCGGCCGGGATCCCGGCGGAGAACGTGAACTACCCGCCGGGCGGCGCGGTCGAGGCGATCCCCTTCACGGTGAAGGGGCAGGCCGACGGGATCGACAACGGACGTATGACCGTCCACATCGAGTGGGCGAACCCGGGAACCGACTGGGACATCTACGTGATCGGCCCGAACGGCCAGATCGTCTCGCAGTCGGCCTCCTTCGGAGACACAAACGAGGACGCGTCGCTGTCTGATCCGCCGCCGGGCAACTACACGGTGCACGTGATCAACTACGACCAGGTCTCGAAGGCGCCCGACGACTGGACGGGCGGGCGCGTGAGCTTCAGCTCGCCGAACCCGAAGGTCGTGACCGGGACCAAGGAGAGCTGGACCCTCTCCTGCCTGGACGCAAACGGTCGCGTCAAGGCGACGCGCCAGGTGATCGTGGACCGCGGCCAGCGCGCCAACGTCGGCAACGCCTGCACTCGTTCGAAGTAGCCGCGCCCGCGCGGCGGTTCGAACAGCAGCATTGAGGGATGGCCCGATGCCAGGTGGGGCATCTCGGTTGCGCATAGCGCAACTTGGATGCCCCACCTGAGGGTGACCACCCCTTCACTGCTGCTGTTAGACACGCCACCCACCTCGCAACCCACCTTGCACGCCGCCGACCTGGATGCGAACATGTGTTCGATCATGGTGGTCTGCGTCCTTTACCCCCGCTTCGAGCTCCTCGCGGCGCTCGGCGACCGGCGCGCCCTGCTATCCGAGCCGGCCGCGCTGGCGCCCGAGGCGGGGCGGGAGCAGGTGGTGGGCGAGGTGTCCGCGCCCGCCGAGGCGTTCGGCGTGGTGCGCGGGATGCGGCTGGGGGAGGCCATGTCGCGCTGCCATGGGCTGCGGCTCGTGCCTCCAGACCCCGAGGGGGTGCGCTCGCTCTGGGGTGCGGTGCTCGACCGGCTCGAGGGGATCGGGGCCGAGCTGGAATCCGACCACGCGGGTGCTGCCTTCTTCGTGGCCGGGGGCCTCGAGGGGATCCACGGCGGTGATCTCGCGGGCGTGCTGGCGGCCGCCCGCCGGGCGCTCGGGGCGGGCGCCCGCTTCGGAGCGGCGCCGAGCCGCTTCGCGGCGCACGCGGCCGCGTTCCAGGCGCGGGCGCGGCGTCGAGGCGGACCCCCCGGGTCCGCTCCCAGCCCCGCCTCGCGGCCTCGAACCACCTTCAATGCTGTGGTTGTAGAGCCCGAGCAAGCGCGCGACTTCCTCGCCCCGCTGCCGGTCGGCCTCCTGCGCACCCGTCCCGAGCTGCAGGCGCTGCCCGAGGTGCTCGAGCGGCTCGGCATCCGCACGCTCGGAGAGCTGGCTGCGCTGCCGTCGCGCGCGGTGGCCGAGCGCTTCGGGCACCCGGGGCTGCTGGCGCTCGACCTCAGCCGTGGTCGGGACACCCCGCTCGAGCCTCGCCGGCCGTCCGAGCCGGTGGTCGAGCGGCTCGACCTGCCGGAGGCTGCCTCGGGCCAGCAGCTGGAGCGAGCGCTCGAGCTGCTCATCGCGCGCGTGCTCGCCCGGCGCGAACGCCGTGGGCGCTCGCTGCGCGCGCTCGCCGTGTCCGCCCGCTTCGTGGCCGGCGGCACCTGGCGCACGGCGGTCACGCTGCGTCACGCAAGTGCGGAGCCGGCCCGCATCCGGCTGGCGCTGGCGCAGAAGCTGGCCGAGCTGCCGGCGCCCTCGGAGTCGCTGGCGCTCGAGGTCGAGGCGTTCGGCCCGCCGGCGCAAGACCAGGGGCGCCTGCTCGACGAGGCGGACTCGGTGCGCCACGCGCGCCTGGGAGAGGCAGTTCGCCAGGCCCGTCAGGCGGCCGGGGCGGACGCCGCCCTGCGCGTCCTCGACGTGGATCCCGACTCGCGCATTCCCGAGCGCCGTGCGGTGCTCGCGCCGTTCCCGGACGCGTCGTGACGCCGGACGAGCGCAGGCGGACGCGCCGGCTCGGCACGCCGAAGCCCACGTCCGTGATCCCGGGGGATGGCGGCTCACCCCGCAACATCGCCGGCCGGGATGTTGACTCCGTGCGTGAGGAATGGGTGGTGGAGGACCGCTGGTGGACCGGCCGGCCGCTGCGGCGGCGCTATTTCGAGGTGGTCCTCCTCGACGGCCGCAACGTGGTGGTGTTCCGGGACCTCGTCGGAGGTGGTTGGTTTCTCCAGCGTTCCTAACGATCGGCGCGGTTAACACCGCAAGAACCCGCACTTTGCGCTGATTCGCGGCCGAAGCTCGCCAAGTTTGGGCCTTATTGGGCTTTAGCTCTCGCCGACCTCCGCCGATACAAACTGAGAGTGACCCCCGTCAGTAGCCCCCGCGTGCCGGACAGCGTCGCGCTGATCTTGGCTGCCGCAGCAAGCGGCACCACCGCGAGCAAGAATTCGCGGAGGGGCGCCTGATGCACGCCGGGAAGCTCCCCACGATCGCGCGCCTCGGCACCATGTTCGAGCGCACCGCGGACGTCCGCGACGAGGACGACCTCAATGACGTACTCGAGGATGTCTGCCGCACCATCGCCGAGCTGGTCGGCTATCGCGCCGTGGTTGTGAACGTGTACCGGCCGGCCTTCGACGACATGCTCACCGCCGCTGCGGTCGGTTCAGAGGAATCGGTCTCGCAGCTCGTGGGCAGGAGCTCCCCGCGCGAGACCTGGGCGCCGCTGCTCAATGAGCGCTTCGAGCGCCGCGGGGCTTACTTCGTGCCCGGGGGCGACTTCGACTGGGAGGCCGTCGGCCTGGAGAGCTACGTGCCCGCGATCGAGGCGAGCCAGGACCCGAACGCCTGGACTGCAGAGGACGCCCTGTTCGTGCCGCTGCGCGACCCCAAGGGCCTCCTGATCGGCGTGATCTCGGTCGACGAGCCCGAGACCGCGGCGCCGTCCCACTGACGAGGAGCTAGACGCCCTAGTGGCGATCGCGCACCACGCGGCGCTGGCACTTCGCATGGCGCAGGACACGGCAAACAACGTCCAGCACCAGCGCATGCTCGAGGGCATCCTCGAGGTCTCTGCGCGCGTGGCCGAGGCGGACGAGCCGGAGGAGATCCTCCAGGCCGTCTGCGACGGCATCCGCGACGCGCTGGGGTTCGGCAAGGTCGTGATCGAGCTGGCGCCCGCGCGCGGCGCGCCGCTCACGCCGTACGCCGCCTCCGGCTGGGACATGGAGTCGGATGCCGTGAATCACGGCATCTCGCTCGAGACGCTCGCGCCGCTGTTCACCGACGAGTTCGAGGTGGCCGGCTGCTACCTCGTTCCCACCGAGGTGGCGGAGGAGCGGCTCGGGCGCAACCCGGTGGACTACCGCTCTGACCTGAACGGCCGCGGCCCGCACGCGTGGTCGCGCCACTGGCTGCTCGTGCCGCTGGCCGAGCCGCAGGGCCGCACGCTCGGGCTGATCTGGGTGGATGACCCCCACGATCGGCTGCTGCCGACACGCGCACGCCTTCAGGCGCTGCGGCTGTTCGCCAACCAGGCTGTGGCAGCTCTCCAGTCCGCGGACCAGGCGCTGAAGCTGCGCCACGAAGCCACCCACGATGCACTCACCGGCGTGATGAACCGGCGCGCCTTCCGCGCACGGCTGGCGCTCGAGGCCGCCCAGCAGGATGCGGCGTTCTCGCTGATCCTCTGCGACATGGACAACCTGAAACGGCTGAACGACACGCTTGGCCACGAGGCCGGCGACCTCGCCCTGCGGCTGCTGGCGGACGCCCTGCGCACCGGGCTGCGCCGCGACGACGCCTACCGCCTCGGCGGCGACGAGTTCGCGGTGGTGCTTGCCGGCGCCTCCGAGCTCGACGCCGAGCGGGTCATGCGCCGGCTCCAGCACGCGGTCTCACGCGCCGCGCGCCCGCCGATCGCCACCATCGAGGCCAGCTTCGGTCTCGCCGTCTACGAGCCGGGGGAGACCTCCGACCGCCTGGTGGCCCGCGCCGACGCGATCCTCTACGAGGCCAAGCGCCGCCGCCGCGAAAGCGTCGCCTAAACCCTCAAGGAAGGGTCTGACCCTTTTCGGAGGGTTTGTAACGGTGGGCGAACATGTGTAACAGGTATGCGAACATGTGTTCGTGCCTTACGTCGAGCTTCACTGCCATTCGGCCTACTCGTTCCTCGACGGGGCGTCTCATCCGGCCGAGCTGGCCGGGGCAGCCAGTGAGCAGGGCCACGCCGCCCTTGCGCTGACCGACCACGACGGGCTGCACGGCGCCATGGAGATGGCGCAGGCGCTGAAGCCGCTCGGGGTGCGGCCGATCACGGGCGCCGAGGTCACGCTCGACGACGGCACCCATCTCACACTCCTGTGCGAGACGCGCGAGGGCTACACGAATCTCTGCCGGCTGCTCACCGCTTCGCACTGGCACACGCGTCGCTGGGCGCGCGAGGGCTGGACCGAGGCAGGCAGGCGCCAGGACCCGCTCGACGGGGAGCCGCACATCTCACTCGACGCCCTCGAGCCGCTGGCCGCCGGGCTCGTGTGCCTGTCCGGCTGCGCGCGCGACGGCGCGGTGGCCTCGCGCGTGGAGGCTGGGCGTCACGCCGAGGCGGCGGCCGTGGCGCGACGGCTCGTGCGGGTCTTCGGCCCTGAGCGCTTCCGGATCGAGCTCCAGCGCCCGTTCTGGCGCCACGACCGGCGCCGCAACAGGCTGCTCGCGGAGCTGGCCGAACGGCTTGGAGTGCCCACGGTCGCCACCGGCAACGTCCACGTGCACGAGCGCGCGCGGATCTCGCTCCAGGACGCGATGGTTGCGGTGCGGCTGGGAAAGACGCTTGACGAGACCGAGCCCAGCCGGCGCGGCAACTCCTCGCACGTGCTCGCCCCTCCCGAGCGGATGGCGGAGCGCTTCCGCGAGCACCCGGGCGCGGTGGAGGAGAGCGGGCGACTCGCCGAACGCCTCGCCTTCGACCTCACCGCGGACCTCGGCTACCGCTATCCGGGCTCGGAGGACCCGCAGGCGGACTCGAAGCTCGCCGCCCTCTGCCGCGAGCGCTTCGAGGAGCGCTACGGCAGGAGCTCGGACGCCGCCGCCCGGCTCGACGAGGAGCTGCGCGTGATCCGCCATCTGGGGCTGTCCGGCTTCTTCCTGCTCCACCGCGACCTGCTCGAGCTCGCTCGCGAGGTGGCGGCGGAGGTTCGCGGGATCGAGTCGGCGCGCCGCCTGCTGCCCCCGGGGCGCGGGCGCGGCTCGAGCGTGTCGTCGATCGTCTGCTACCTCACCGGGCTCTCGCACGTGGACCCGATCGCCAACGAGCTGCTGCTCGGACGCTTCCTGAACGAGGAGCTGACGGCTCTTCCGGACATCGACCTCGACTTCCCGCGCGACATCCGCGACGTGCTGATCCCGCGCGTGCACGACCGCTACGGGCGCGACCGCTGCGCGCTCGTGGCCGCCTTCTCGACCTTCCAGGTGCGCTCCGCGGTGCGCGACTTCGCAAAGGCGCTCGGGCTGCCGCCGGGTGAGATCGAACGGCTGGCGCGCCAGGTGGATCCCTGGAAGGACCGAAATGAAATTAGTGAGGAGGTGCCACGCGGTGGCTCGCCACGTTGGGACGCGCTCGTGAAGCTCGCCCGCGACGCGTGGGGGCTGCCGCGCCACCAGTCGCAGCACCCCGGCGGGATGGTGATCGCGACCCAGCCGCTGATCGACCTCTGCCCGGTCCAGCCCGCCTCGATGGAGGGGCGCCAGATGGTCCAGTGGGACAAGGATTCCTGCGGCGACGCCGGCTTCCTCAAGATCGACCTGCTGGGGCTGGGGATGCTCTCCGCGGTCGAGCGCTGCATCGACGAGATCGCGCGCACGCGGGGCGAGCGGATCGACCTGTCGCGGATCCCGTACGACGACCGCGAGGTCTACGCGCGCATCCAGGAGGCGGAGACCACCGGCGTCTTCCAGATCGAGTCGCGCGCGCAGATGCAGATGCTGAAGCGGACCAGGCCGGAGACGCTCGACGACCTCACCGTTCAAGTGGCGCTCGTGCGACCCGGGCCGATCATCGGCGGGGCGGTGCACCCCTACATAGAGCGACGCAAGGCGCTGCGGGAGATGGAAGCACGGACCACCGGCCAGGTGCCTCGGGGGTCCGGGGGCGCGAGCCCCCGGCTGCCATTGTCGTTCTACGAGCACCCGTCGCTCGAGCCGGTGCTGCGCGACACGCTCGGAACGATCGTCTTCCAGGACCAGGTGCTCGAGGTGGCGATGGCGTTCGCCGGCTTCAGCGCGGGGGAGGCGGAGGGGCTGCGGCGGGCGATGAGCCGGCGGCGCTCGGAGGCGGCGATCCGCGCCTACGAGGAGAAGTTCCTGGCGGGGGCAACCGAGCGCGGTGCCTCGCCCGAGACGGCCGCGACCGTCTGGAACCAGATCGTCGGCTTCTCCGGCTTCGGCTTCCCCAAGGCGCACTCGGCGGCCTTCGGGCTGCTCGCCTACCAGTCCACCTGGCTGCGCGTGCACTACCACCCGGAGTTCCTCTGCGCCCTCCTGAACGAGCAGCCGATGGGCTTCTACCCGCCGGACGCGCTGGTGCACGAGGCGCAGCGGCGCGGGGTGGAGGTGCTGCCGCCGTGCGTGGTGAGGAGCGGGGCGGAGTGCCGCGTGGAGGACGGCTCCGTGCGGATCGGCCTCGGCTACGTGACCGGTGTGAAGGAGGCCGAGGTGCGCGCCATGGCCGCCGAGCGGGGCGGCGGCTGGCGCTCGCTCGGCGACCTCGCCGGCCGCTCCGGAGCCTCGGCCGAGACGCTCGGGCGGCTCGCCTGGGCGGGCGCCTGCGACGCGCTCGTGCACGGGGAGGTGCAGGGCAGGCGGCGGCGCGCGCTCTGGATGCTGGGCGTGGCGGTGCCGGGCACCCAGGTGCCGGAGGGCACCCAGCTCTCGCTGCCGCTGGAGCCCCAGGAGGGTCCCGACCTGCGCGCGCTCAGCGCCTGGGAGCGCATGCTGGCGGACTACGGGTCAACGGGGGTGACGCTGCGCGAGCACCCGCTCGAGCTGATGCGGCCGGCGCTGCCCCCCGACCTCAGCACGAGCACCGACCTGGAGACCCACCCGCACGGCCGTCGGGTGCGCGTGGCGGGGCTCGTGATCGCGCGCCAGCGCCCTGCCACCGCGAAGGGCGTCACGTTCATGCTGCTCGAGGACGAGCTCGGGACGATCAACCTGATCATCCCCCCGCCGATTCACGACCGCTTCCGGCTGGCGGTGCGCTCGGAGCCGCTCGTGCTGGCATCGGGGCGGCTCGAGTGCCGCGAGGGCACCTCGAACGTGATCGTGGACCGGATCGAGCGCCTCGACCGGCCGGACCTGCCGAACGCCCAGGTCAAGCACATCGAGCCGCGGAGGGTGTGGTCGAGCGACGCCGGGGAGCTCAGCGCCGTCGTGCCCAGGGCACACAGCTTCGGCAGGCGCGGGTGAGCTACTCGTCCGAGCTCTGGCGCTTCTTCAGCCACTCGCCGAACTGCTGGCCAGCCTCGGCGACCGACGTGCCCGCCTGCTGGAAGGCCCCGGCGATCCGCTCCCCATAGAACGCGCTCGCGGCGTCGGCCTCCTCGCGCGCCGAGCCCTCCTGGCCCACCCGGATGTACTCGCCACGCACCATCGCGTCGTAGCTTCCGTCGTGGACCCAGTCGAGCAGCAGCCGCACGCGGCGCACGGGCATCGGGTGGGTCAGGCCCAGATCCTGGAGCAGCTTGGTCAACCGGTCGAGGCCGCTGCCGCCCTCGCTGTAGTCCATGCCCTGGGCGATGAAGGCGTCCAGGTTCAGGTCCTCGGCCGCCTCGCCCGCCGCGATCGTCATGAGCGCGTGGCAGACGGCGTTCGGGTCGCGCGTGACGAGCGCCGCGGCGCGGTCGCAGGACAGCTCCGCCGCCCGGAACCACTCGAGCAGCGCGTACCGGATCGCCAGCAGCGGGAGGCCCGCGAGCAGCGGGAGGCGCACGGAGGAGCCGATCTGCAGCAGGATGATGAGCGCCGTCCGGTAGAGCACGTGGTCCGAGTGGACGTGAGCGGCCTCGTGCGCGAGCACGACTCGGCGGCCGTCGTCGTCGAGGATCCGGACGAGCTCCGAGTTCAGAACCACGATCGGCTTCTTCGTGCCGATCGTGTACGCGTTGGCCAGCGGGAACTGGGTCATGTAGAGGTCGGGCACGCTGTCCATGTCGAGCGTGTTGAAGACCTGGCGGTGGAGCACCCAGATGCCGGGCAGCTGCTCCTGCCCGAGGCGCACGGCAGAGCCGAGTGAGAAGGCGCGCAGCGCTCGCTCGTACCCGAGCGAGACGAGCGTGCGAACCACCTGGTCGAGGTACGGCACCTTCTGCAGGGCCGCGGTGGCGGCGCGGTCAGCGGGGTGCTGATACGCCCGCGGCGAGATCTGATCCAGCTTCCAGGCGCCCTCCAAGTGCTCCATCACGCCAGACTATCCGCAATGGCCGGCCGCATTCGCGTAGGAACCTCGAGCTGGGCGGACCCCGGCTTCGTGAAGGAGTGGTACCCGCCGAAGATGCCGGCGAAGGAGCGGCTGCCCTGGTACGCGCAGCACTTCGACATGGTCGAGCTGAACTCGAGCTTCTACGCGATCCCCGACCGCAACACCGTTCACTCGTGGGTGGAGGTCACACCGTCCGGCTTCACGTTCGACGTGAAGGCTCACCGCGCGCTGTCGCGCCATGCCGCGCCGGTCGAGTCGCTGCCACCGGAGCTGCGCGAGCTGCACGGCACGCCGGAGCTGGAGCGCCCGCTCGCCGAGCGGCTCGTCGAGGAGACGGCGCCGCTTCGGGACGCCGGCCGCTTCGGCGCCTACCTGCTCCAGCTCACGCCAGCCTTCTCGCCCAAAAAGCACGAGCTCGAGGAGCTCGACCAGGTCGTGGAGATCCTCGGCCCGCACGGACTCGCCGTGGAGCTCCGCAACCGCAATTGGGTCGACGATGAGCGCCGCGAGGGCACGCTCGACTGGTTCTCGGACCGGGGCGTGTCGTTCGTGGGCGTGGACGCGCCACCGGGAGACAACTTCCAGATCATGCCGCCGATCGACGCGGTCACGAACCCGTCGATCGCATACCTCCGTGCGCACGGCCGCAACACCGAGGGCTACCTAACCGGGAAGTCCGTGGCGGAGCGCTTCGCGTGGCAGTACTCCGACGAGGAGCTCGAGGAGATCGCCGATCGGGCCAGGGGAATGGCCGAGCAGGCCGGGGAGGTGCACGTGGCCTTCAACAACAATCGCGATGACTACGCACCCACGGCGGCCCAGCGCTTCCGCTCGCTACTCGGACAGGCGCCGCCGGAGCCGGAGGGCCGGCAGCTAAGCCTCTAGACGCGGCGCAGCTCGAACCAGACGCGCTTGGACGGACCGTCGTGCCTCACGCCCCACCTGTCCGCCAGGCGCTCGACGAGGAAGAGTCCCCAGCCGGTGTCGTGGTCCCCAGAGTTCTCCACGCACTGCGGGTCGAAGCCCGGTCCGGTGTCGGCCACCTCGGTGAGAACGGCCGTCTTGCCGATAGCGACCGTGAGCGTCAGGGAGTCGGCAGCGGTGTGGCGCACGCTGTTCGTGACCAGCTCGGTCACGAGCAGGCGCAGCGTCTCGAGCAGGGGTGGATCGAGGTCCGCTCGCAGCTTCGCAATGGCGCTGCGAGCCGAAGCCGCCGCCGCGGGATCGCTCCCAAGGCGCAGTTTCAGCGCATCGCGACCTTGCACCTCCGCGCCCATGCGCGCTTGGGTGGCCATCCGCCGGAATGTACCCGGGGCCCGGTCAGGCCCAACATCTGCAAGACCTATCCCGCGACGCGCAGCACGAGCACCGCTATGTCATCCCGGGGCCGGCCGGCCTGGGACAGGACCGCCGCCTCCTCGATCTTGGCGGCGATGGCGTCGGCCCCGGTGCCGGCGCAGGTGGCCACAAGCTCGGCCAGCCGGCGCTCGTCCAAAACCGGGGAATCGCCCCGGCTCTCGATCACGCCGTCGGTGTAGAAGACGAGCGCGTCGCCCGGCTCGAGCGTGACCGCGCGGTCCTCCAGGTTTGGGTCTGGGACGACGCCCAGCAGCGTGCCGGGCACTCCGAGGGTCTCGACGCTGCCGTCGGGATGCAGCAGGAGGGGAAGCGGATGTCCGCCGCACGCCACCCCAACGCGTGCGCCCACGTCGAGCTTCTCGATGTAGGCGTAGGCGACCGTGCAGAAGCGGCGGTCGTCGCGCTGCCGCAGGAGCGCCTCGTTCAGCACGGCCAGGCTGCGGCTCGGCAGGTGCTCGCGCATCGCCGCGGCTCGCAGCGTGTAGCGGGCCAGTGCCGTGACCGCCGCGGCGTCCGGGCCCTTGCCGCACACGTCGCCCATCACCACCGTCCAGCCATGGTCGCCGGTCTCGAACATGTCGTAGAAGTCGCCGCCCACCTCGTTTCCTTCGCCCGTCGGCCGGAAGCGCGCCGCCACCTCCATGCCAGGGATGTCCGGCAGCTCCACCGGCAGCAGGCTCTCCTGGAGCGTGCGCGCGATGTACGAGCGCTCGGTGTAGAGGCGGGCATTGTCGACCGCCGTTGCGCAGCGTCGGCCCAGCTCCTGCGCGAGCTCCACGTCCTGTTCGTCGAAGCGCCGCCCGGAGTTGCCGCTCACGAAGGTGAGCGCGCCGAGTGTGCGCCCGCGCGTGGTCATGGGCACGATGATCACCGAGCGCATCCCGAACTCACGCAGGATCCGGTAGTGCTCGTCGTCCTGGGCGCCCTCGCGCAGCAGCTCGTCGGGGATCTCGGGGTAGAACTCGGCCTGGCCGTTCCGGATCACCTGGTAGACGCCGGCCGGCGCGTCCGGGTCGGGCGGGTAGCGTTTGCTCACCTCGAGCGCCCACTCGCGCACCTCGGGGTCGGCGTGCGCCAGCGCCTTGCGCTCGATCCCTCCGCTGTCGGTCACGAGCTCTACCGCGACCCAGTCGGCCACCTCCGGCACGGCGAGATTTGCCACCTCCGCGAGTAGCTCGTCGGGGTCGAGCGAAGAGGCGAGCACCTCGGCACTGCGGGCCAGGAAGCGCTGGGCCAGCTCGACGCGCTTGTGCTCGGTGATGTTCTCGATCACGTTGATCGCCATCGTCACGTTGCCGTCCGCGTCCCGGATCGGCGTGGCCTTGACCGCCGACCAGTTCTCCTCGCCGGTCTCGCGGACGCGGAAGCGCACCACCGCCTCCGGCGCATCCTCGCCCGAGAGCGCGCGGCGGCCCGGCAGTGCCTCCGGGGGAAAGGGTCTGCCGTCCTCGTCGAGGATGTCGTAGCGGTCCAGGATCGTGGCGGGCGGGGCGTTCAGCAGCTCCTCCGTCGAGGCGAAGCCGAGCGTCCTGACGGCGGCCTCGTTGGCGAACAGCAGTCGGCCGTCGGGCCCCTGGGCGGTCACGGCGTCCGCGACCCCCTGGAGGATGGCCTCGAGCTGTGCGCGCCCCTCCTCGCGTTCCTGCTGCGCCTCGAGGCGCGAGGTGATGTCGCGGATCGTGCCCGTGAACATCGGCGGGTCGGCTTCGGCGATGCGGTTCACGGCCAGCTCCACCGGGAACTCCTCGCCGTCGGCGCGCTGGCCGGTTAGCTCGAGGCGCCGGCCGAGGATCGTGCTCTCACCGGTCTCCAGGTGGCGGCGCAGGCCGTTGCGATGACGCTCGCGCAGCGACGGCGGTATCACCAGCACGGCCATCTCCTGGCCGACGGCCGCGTCCTCGGAATAGCCGAATAGCTGCTCGGCGGCGCGGTTGAACTCCACGATCCGGCCCTCGTGATCCATCGTGATGACCGCATCCAGGGAGGAGGCGAGAATGGCGCGCTTGCGGGCTTCGCTCACGCGAACGGCTTGCTGGGCGCGCACGGCTTCCATGAACTCTCCGATTTGGCGTCCCAGAGCCTCCGTTAGCGCGTACAGCTCGGGGTCACGTTCGCGGATCTCGCGCGAGAACAGCTCGATCACGCCGATGCGCTCGTCCTCGTTGCGAACCGGAAAGGCCAGCCCGCCCCGCAGGCCCACGGCCCTCAGCTCCTTCTCGCGGATGAAGGCGCCGCTCGCCAGGACGTCGCCGAGCCAGCACGGATGGCCCCGCTCCCACACGGTGCCCGGTAGCCCAACCCCGCTGGCCCACGGGAGCTCGCCGCTCACGCGCTCGAACTCCTCGAAGTTGAGGTCCCGCTCGCGCCAGAGGGCGACGCGGCGCAGCTTCTCGTCGTCCTGCATTGTCCAGAACTGGGCGAGCTCGCGACCGAGCGGCCGGGCGATCGCCTCGAGCAGCCGCGGGGCCGCGTCGTCGAAGGTCTCCGACTCGGCGAGCGCCCGCGCCACGCCGTACTGAACCTCCAGGCGGGCCGCGTTACGCTCGCGCTGGGTGCGAAGGTGCGCGATGACGACCGACACCACGCCGCCCACGGCCACCACGACGATCCCGATCGCGTGCAGGTCGCTGCCGAAGGCGTCGGACGCGAGCCCGGCCGGCACCGAGACCACGAGGGCGAGCAGCGCCACGGCGGCGGTGTGACGAGTGGTCGCGCCGGTGGCCGCGATCAGCGGACCCGCCACGAGCAACTCGGCGAGCACCGCCTCGTCGCCGAGCGCGGCGTCGATGAGAAACACCACGGCCATCACAGCCAGCGCCAGCAGAACCGTCCTGCGGCTGCGGGCAAGGTCCCCCGAATTCAGATGCGAGCCCAACTTGGGCGAGGATACTGCGCTAGAAAGCCCGGAGGTGTCGGTTCAAGACAACGATCCGGAGGGGGTCACGCGCGTTCGCGCTGCGAACCCCTCGCCGCTCACTCTGGATGGGACGAACTCGTATGTCGTTGGGGCATGGGTCGTGGATCCGGGGCCGGCTCTTCCTTCGCATCTCGAGGCGGTGCGGCGGGCCGCCGACGGCGGCATTGAGGGGGTTGTTCTTACGCACTCTCATGCTGATCACGCCGAGGGGGCCGAGCTGTTGGGCGCGCCCGTCACGCTTCCGGTCGACGGCGAGGCGGTGGGGCCGTTTCGTGCGCTCGGCACGCCCGGGCACTCCGCCGACAGCGTCTGCTTGCTCGTCGGTGCTGTCTGCTTCACGGGCGACACCGTGCTCGGGGAGGGCAGCGTGTTCATCGCGCCCGGCGAGGGCTCCCTGTCCGCCTACCTCGACTCCCTTCGCCGCCTGCGCGAGCTCGATCTGGAGGTGCTCTGCCCAGGGCACGGCCCCTACGTCCGCGACCCCGCCGCAAAGCTCGACGAGTACATCGCCCACCGGCTCGACCGCGAGCGCCGGCTCGTGGAGGCCCTGGAGTCCGGGCTTCGCAGCCGCGACGAGCTGCTCGACACGGTCTGGTCCGAGGCGCCCGCGGAGCTCCGCCCGGCCGCCGCCCTGACGCTCGCAGCGCACCTGGAAAAGCTCAGTGAAGAGGGCCGGCTGCCCAGCGACGCCGGCTAACCCGGGGCGAACCTCCACTCCATCTCACTTAGCCCCGGATATGCGGGGCAAATCTGGATGGAGTGCGATGGATCGGGCGATCGCGGCGTTGGCGGAAAGCCAGCACGGGGTGGTGAGCCGGGCGCAGTTGTTAGAGCTTGGCGCCGGTGCAGGGGCGATCGACCGCAGGCTGAAGCGTGAATTGCTCTGCCCAGTGCAGCGCGGCGTCTACACGATTGGCCCTCGGCACCTCACCCAGCACGGGCGCTGGATGGCGGCCGTGCTCGCGTACGGGCCCGGCGCCGCGCTCAGCCATCGGGCCGCCGCTGCGCTCTGGGGCATGCGCGGCGGTTCGTGGGTGGAGGTGACCGTGCCAAGCGGGCGGCACGGCAGAAACGGAATCCATGTGCATCGCAGCAAGCTTCCAGAGGACGAACGCACCACGCACCGAGGCATACCGACCACGACGGTGCCAAGAACACTCCTCGACCTCAGTGCCGTAGTTGGAAATCGCCACCTGCGTGGCGCGCTGCGCGAGGCTGAGCACCTGAGACTCACCGACCCGCTCTCACTGCATGACCTCATCGCCCGCTACCCCCGCCGGCCAGGCCTCAAGGCCATCAAGGCCCTGCTCAGCGAGGCCAGCATCGGCGCCAGGATCATCCGCAGCGAGCTCGAAGAGCGCTTTCAGGACTTCCTCATCAGCATCGGCCTCCCGCTTCCGCAGACGAACGTGGTCATCGAGGGCTTCGAGGTCGACTGCGTGTGGCCGGAGCAGCGCCTCATCGTCGAGCTCGACGGCCACGCGACCCACTCGCCCACCTACGCCTTCGAGCTCGACCGTGCGCGTGACCGCAGGCTCGAGGCGGCCGGCTGGCGCGTGATCCGCATCACCTGGCGGCAACTCGAGCGGGAGGCCGACCTGGTCGAGACGGATCTGCGGCGGCTGCTCCTGCGCGGCTAACCTTCCTCCGCGCATGATCAGCACCAACCAATTCAAGAACGGGACTCACATCGAGGTCGACGGCACGATCTTCCGGATCGTCGACTTCCAGCACGTCAAGCCCGGCAAGGGTGGCGCGTTCGTTCGCACCAAGCTGAAGCGGGTGGACGACGGCGCCGCGATCGACAAGACGTTCCGGGCGGGCGAGAAGTTCCGGCCGGTGCGGACCGAGTCGCGCACGATGACCTTCCTCTACACCGACGGCACCGATGCCCACTTCATGGACACACAGAACTACGAGCAGATGGCCATACCGGAGGAGTCGGTGGCCGAGTCGCTCAAGTGGGTCCTGCCGAACGAAGCGGTCGAGATGCTCTACGTCGACGAGTCGCCGACCGACATCCAGGTGCCGAGCGCCGTGGAGCTGGGCGTTGCCGAGACCGAGCCTGGGCTCCGCGGCGACACCGCGAGCGGCGGCGGCGACAAGCCCGCCACGCTCGAATCCGGCGTCGTGGTGCGCGTGCCGCTCTTCGTGAACGTGGGCGACCGCGTGCGCGTGGACACCCGCTCCGGCGAATACGTCTCGCGCGCGTGAGGCCGCAGTGTCCAGGCGCACCGACCAGCGAAGGGCCGCCGTCGTGGCCCTGTACCAGGCCGACGTGACCGGCCGGCCAGCTGCCGATCTGGTGGAGCGCGGCGCCGCGCCGTTCACGCGCGAGCTGGTCGAGGGCGTGGAGGCCGAGCGCGGCGAGCTCGACGAGTCGATCGCGCGCCACGCCACCGGCTGGTCGCTCGACCGCATCGCCCCGCTCGAGCGCAACATCCTGCGCGTGGCGGTCCACGAGCTGCGCAGCCGCTCTGACGTGCCGGACGAGGTGGCGATCGACGAGGCCGTGGAGGCTGCGAAGGAGCTCTGCTCCGCGGACGCGCCCGGCTTCGTGAACGGGATCCTCGGTGCTGTGCAGAGGGAGCAGGTGGCATGAGCAGGCCGGAGACACTGAGCGCGCTCGCCGAGGAGCTCGAGGCCGTGGCGGACAAGCTGCGAGCAGACGCGGTCGACTCGGACGAGGCCGCCGACCTCGTGGAGCGCTGTGCCGAGATCGCCGCGCGTCTCGGCGCGGAGATCGACTCACGGGCGCGCGGCGCGAGCGAGTCGGAGGGCCAGGAGCGGCTCCTTTGACGTCAACCGGCACGGCGGCCTACCCGGTCGAGCTTCAGGAGAGGGTGGACGAGTACCTGGAGGGGCTCCGCTTCGCCGCGGAACCCGGCACGGCCCGCCTCGAGGAGGCCATGCGCTACTCGCTGCTCGCCGGGGGCAAGCGCATCCGCCCGGTGCTCGCGCTCGCGACCGCCGAGGCGCTCGGCCGGCAGGCCGACGAGGTACTTCCACTCGCCGCGGCCATCGAGATGATCCACACCTACTCGCTGATCCACGACGACCTCCCTGCCATGGACGACGACGAGCTGCGCCGAGGCCAGCCCACGTGTCACGTGGCCTTCGGCGAGGACGTGGCGATCCTCGCGGGCGACGGCCTCTTCGCGGAGGCGCTCGGCCTCGCGCTCGCCGAGCAGCAGGGCGAGCCGGCCCATGTGCTCGCCGCAGTCCGGGAGCTCGTGACCGCCGCCGGCACCCATGGGATGGTCGGCGGGCAGTTCCTCGACGTGGCGGGCGGAGAGGCTCCTGACCCGCGAGCGGGCGGTGCCCGCGAGCCCACGTTCTCCCTGCGCCGACTGCACGAGCTGAAGACCGGCGCGCTGATCGCCGCGTCGGTCGGCTGCATCCTCGCGCTCGAGGGCTTGGACGGACCTGCCACAATCCCGTTCCGGCGCTTCGCGGCCGAGCTTGGCGTGGTCTTCCAGATCGTCGACGACGTCCTCGACGTGACGGGGAACGAGGCAGAGCTCGGCAAGCCGCGCGGCTCCGACGAACGCCACGGAAAGGCGACCTATGTGAGTGTGTTCGGCTTGGACCGGGCACGGGAGTTGGCGAAGGAAACGCACGCCTCAGCCAGGGCCGCACTCGCGGAGGCCGAGGGCGCCACAGGCCGGCTCGGCCAGATCGCGGACTACATCCTCACGCGCACGACATGACCAAGCTCCTCGACAAAATCGACAGCCCGGCCGACCTGAAGGGCCTCGACGACGAGCAGCTCATGCAGGTCGCGCAGGAGGTCCGCGAGCTGATCATCGACACGATCGGCGAGATCGGCGGACACTTCGGGGCGAACCTCGGCGCGTGCGAGATCGCCGTGGCGATCCACTCGCTGCTCGACTCCCCGCGCGACAAGGTGCTCTGGGACGTGGGCCACCAGGCCTACCCGCACAAGGTCCTCACCGGCCGCCGCGACGAGCTGCACACCATCCGCAAGTACGACGGACTCGCGCCCTTCTGCGCCATTCACGAGTCGGAGCACGACATCATGGGCGCGGGCCACGCCTCCACCAGCGTGTCCTACGCGGTCGGCATCAAGGAGGCCATGCGCCGCGGCGTGGCTCCCGACGGCAAGGTCGTGGCGGTGATCGGCGACGGCGCGCTCACCGGCGGCGTCTCGTTCGAGGCTCTGCTCAACGCGGGCGGCATGGACATGCCGATGGTCATCGTGGTGAACGACAACGGCATGTCGATCGCCCCGAACGTCGGCGCGCTGTCGCGGCTCTTCAACCGGATGCGCCTGAACCCGAAGCTGTACCACGCGCGCGAGGATGCCGAGGAGACGCTCACCAGGCTGCCCGCGGGAATCGGCAGCAAGATCGAGCGGCTCGGGCCGATCCTGAAGGAGTCGCTGAAGGCGTACTGGGCGCCGGGGCTCTTCTTCGAGGAGCTCGACCTCGCCTATGTGGGAGTGATCGACGGCCACGACGTGAAGGCGCTCCGCCAAGCGATCGGCGAGGCCCTGGAGGCCGAGCGGCCGGTTGTGGTGCACTGCAAGACCGTGAAGGGCAAGGGCTTCGTGCCCGCCGAGGAGGGCGGGCTCGAGGGCATGGAGAAGTGGCACGCCGCCAAGCCCGGGTCGATCGTGAACGGCAGCGCGGCACCCACGAAGAAGCCGAGCCGGAGCACCAAGTTCTCGAAGGCGGCCCCGCCTCAGTACACCACCGTGTTCGGCGAGGCGCTCGTGGAGGAGTGCCGCCGCGACGAGCGCGTGATGGGCATCACCGCCGCGATGAACTCGGGCACCGGGCTCAACCTGCTCCAGAAGGCCCTGCCCGATCGCTACTACGACGTGGGCATCGCCGAGCAGCACGCGGTGCTGTTCGCCGCTGGGCTCGCGCTCGAGGGAGCGAAGCCGGTCGCGGCGATCTACTCGACCTTCCTCCAGCGCGGCTACGACCAGATCGTGCACGACGTCTGCCTCCAGAAGCTGAACGTGGTGTTCGCGATGGATCGCGCCGGCCTCGTGGGCGACGACGGCCCCACCCACCACGGAGCCTTCGACATCTCCTACCTGCGCTGCCTGCCGCACATGGTCCAGATGGCCCCGCGCGACGAGGCCGCGCTCGTGAACATGCTGCACACCGCCCTCCTCTACGACGACGGCCCGATCGCGTTGCGCTACCCGCGCGGCGAGGCTGAGGGCGTGGCGCTCCCGGTGCGCCCCGAGCCGATCGAGATCGGACGTGGCGAGCTCCTGCGCGAGGGCGAGACCGTGGCGCTGCTCGGCTACGGCTACGGAGCGAGCGTGGCACTCGGCGCCGCCGACAGGCTCGCGGAGCACGGGATCGATGCCACCGTGGCGGACGCCCGCTTCGCCAAGCCGCTCGACGCCGAGCTGGTGGAGCGCCTCGCGGCCGAGCACGACCTGCTCGTGACCGTGGAGGAGAACGTGCTCGCCGGCGGCTTCGGCTCAGGCGTGCTGGAGCACCTCGCCGATCACGACCTGATCGGGGGCACGCGCGTGATGCGCTTCGGCCTCCCCGACCGCTACGTGACCCACGGCAAGCCCGCGCTGCTGCGCGAGGAGGTCGGGCTCACGCCCGAGGCCGTGGCCGAGCGGGTGGCTCAGGCCGTGCTCGAGCCCTCGCTGGCCTAGCCCCAGCGGGTGAGGCTCGAGTCCGCCTCGAGCCGCAGCGCGAGGGCGGTGAGCAGGCGGATCGTGGCCTCCACGTCGGCCAGGTCCACCATCTCCACAGGCGAGTGCATGTAGCGAAGCGGGATCGATACGACGGCGGTCGGCACGCCGAGGCGGCTGAAGTGGACCGTGTCGGCGTCCGTGCCCGTGGCTCGGCCCGCGGCCTCGGTGGCGCACTCGATTCCCTCCGCCTTGGCCGCCTCGTCGAGCAGGTCGTTGAGCGGCCTGCTCACGATCGCGCCGCGCGTGATCACAGGCCCGCTGCCGAGCCCGTGGTCCCCGACCTCGCCCGGGTCCACGCCGGGGGCGTCCGTGGCGTGGGTCACGTCCACCACCACCGCGAGGTCCGGCTCGAGCCCGTACGCCATCACACGCGCGCCGTGGGCGCCGATCTCCTCCTGCACCGCGGCCACCCCGGCCACCGGGCCGCCGCCACCGCCTGCCTCCTTCACCCGCCGCGCCACCTCGATCGCCACGTACACCCCGAGGCGGTTGTCGAGAGCGCGCGAGACGAGCCGGTCGTTCGGCAGCTCGAGCGGCTCGGCGGCGAGCAGCACCTGGTCGCCCGGGGACACCATCCCGCGGGCCTCGTCCCCGTCCTTCGCGCCGATGTCCACGTGCAGGTCCTTCAGCCGCATCGCCTTCTTGCGCTCCTCGGCGTCGGTGAGATGCGGCGGCTTGCGGCCCACGAGGCCAGGCACGATCCCGTCGCGCGTGAACACCTGCACGCGCTGCCCGACGAGCACCTGGGGATCCCAGCCGCCCGACTGCACCACGTGCAGGAAGCCCTTGTCGCTCACGTGGCTCACGAGGAGGGCGATCTCGTCGACGTGGCCCACGATCGCCAGCAGCGGGTGCTCGGAGCGGCCACCCACGCGCGCGACCGTCGTGCCCAGGCGGTCAACCGAGACGTCGTCGGCAAACGCCTCCGCGGCCTCGCGCCACACGCGCGCTGGCTCGGCCTCGTGCCCCGGCGGGCCGGGAGCCGTGAGCAAGCTGAGCAGAAGGTCAGGGGCAGCCATCCGCGAAGAGGCTAGCGGCGCGCGACGGTCGGCTCGATGGAAATTTCGGTGGTCAGGCTATTCGCGATGAAGCAGTGCTCGTGCGCCGTGTGCACGAGCTTGCGAATGCGGTCCTCGCTCGCGTCGCCCGCCACGGTGATCCGCGGCCGCAGCGTGATCTCGGTGATCCGGAGCGGCTCGTCGTCCTCAGGCATCACCCCGACCGCCTCGTCCTCGTAGGCGACCACGTCGATACGCGCCTTCGCGGCCAGGTGCAGGAAGGACAACATCTGGCACGAGGAGGCGGCCATCACGAGCAGCTGCTCCGGGTTGAGGATGCTCGAATCGCCGTGTGACTCGCCGGTGGTGAGGCGAACCTCCTGCCCGGCGGGCGGAGCCACAGCCGTATGCGCGCGGTCGTAGTGGTCCCAGCCGAGCCCGGTGGAGCCGCTCCAGTTCAGCCGGGTCTCGTACCGGTGCGTGCCCATCGGTGCAGAATAGAAGGCGTGTCCCAGCGGAACGTGGAGCTCGTGCGCGCCAGCTTCGAGGCATTCGGCCGTGGCGACTTCAACGCCGCTTTCGCCGCGTACGACCCCGACGTCGAGTGGTGCACCGCCGAGGACGAGCCCGACTCGCGCACCTACACGGGCCTGGCCGAGCTGAGGGCCTTCGTGGCCCATCTCGCCGACCCGTGGACCGACCGCTTCGGCCAGGCGATCCACTTCGAGGACTTCATCGACCGCGGCGACTGGGTCGTGACGCCCTGGAGCGGACGGCTGCACGGCCACGGCAGCGGCATCGAGATCGACGTGTCCGAGAGCTACGCGGTACTGGTGCGCGACGGCATGATCGTGCGGGTGGAGGAGTACCGCACCGTCGAGGAGGCGCTCGACGCCGTGGGCCGCCCCCAGACGTAGAAACGGCCCCGCCGGGAGAGCGGAGCCGTTTCTGAGGGAGGAGTGTTGCGTATGGGGGTTGTTGGAGGAAGTCTTAGGTTGCTCGCGCGCTGTAGCGCGTGACCGAGGTCATCACGAGCGCGGCGATGCCGGCGGCCGCGAACAGGGCCACGGCGCCGAACTCGCCGGCCAGGGCGAAGATGCCGGCGGACAGCAGCAGGCCGAGGGCCAGGCCGCGGTCGTAGACGGCCTGGGCGGAGAGCGGGAGCGTGCCGCGGGCGCCTGGCTCGGTGCCGGCAAGCCCCAGCGCAATCGCCAGGGTGCCCACCAGCACGCCGGTCACGAGCGCGGGGGCGTCGAGCCCCATCAGGAAGGGCCCGGCGATCAGGGCGCTTCCGGCCACCACCAGCAGGCCGGCGCGCAGCGCGTGCGAAATCACATGCTTCGAACTCATCCCAGTCGAGGGTACGCCGACCCCTCCAGGGCTGTGTGAGGTCGGTCACAGATACTCTCCGGCCGTGGCCAAGCGGCGGCTCGACACCCTGCTCGCCGAGCGCGGTCTGTTCGAATCGCGCTCGCGCGCTGCCGCCGCGGTGATCGCCGGCGACGTTCGTGTGGGCGGCCGCCCGGCACGCAAGCCGGGCGAGCTCGTGACCGACGAGGCCGACGTGGCCGTGACGGAGGCGCCGCCGTTCGTCTCGCGCGGGGGTGTGAAGCTCGCCAACGCGCTCGACGCGTTCGGGATCGACCCGAGTGGCCGCCGTGCGCTCGACGTGGGCGCGTCCACGGGCGGGTTCACCGATTGCCTGCTCCAGCGCGGCGCGCTGGCGGTCGTGGCATACGACGTGGCGTACGGCGAGCTCCACTGGCGCCTGCGCACCGACGACCGGGTGACGGTGATCGAGCGCAGCAACGCCCGCTCGCTCGAGGCGGCCGAGCTGCCCTACGCGCCGGACCTGATCGTGGCCGACGTGTCGTTCATCTCGCTGACGAAGGTGCTCCCGGCCGTGGTGGCGGCCGCGGCGCCGCGCTTCGACCTGCTCGCCATGGTCAAGCCCCAGTTCGAGGTGGGCCGCGAGCTGGTGGGCAAGGGCGGCGTGGTGCGCTCGCCCGACGACAGGCGCGCGGCGCTGCTCGCGGTCGGCGAGCACGCCGTTCGCGAGTTGGACACGTCGGTGCTGGGCTACGCGTCCTCGGGACTGCCCGGGCCGGCCGGGAACCGCGAGAGCTTCGTGTGGATCGCGGAGGCCGGCCGTGAGGGCGCGCTGGAGGACCTGGAGGCCGCCGCACGAAGGGCTGAGCCGTGAGCCGCCCGCCCCGCAGCCTCAGCGTGTTCACCCACGCGCGACCGGACCAGACCGACGAGGCGCTGCGGAAGGTGATCGAGCTGGCGCGCGAGGCCGGGGTGGAGGTGAACGTCCCGCAGGCCGAGGTGGACAAGCACGGCATCGAGCCGGCCGACGGCCGCCGCCTCGGCGCCGACCCGGCCGACGACACCGACCTCGCCGTGGTGCTGGGCGGCGACGGCACGATCCTGAGCACGCTTCGCCTCTACGCCGGGCGGCGGGTGACCATCTTCGCCGTGAACTACGGGACGATCGGCTTCCTGGCGACCGTGGACCCCTCGGAGCTCGAGGAGGGCGTGCGCATGGCGCTGGCGGGGGAGCTCGACGTGCTCGAGCTTCCGGGCCTGATCGCCGCCACTCCCGACGGCGACGAGCTCGCGATGAACGACATCTCCTTCCACCGACTCCACACCGGGCGGGTCGCGGAGCTGGCCTACTCGGTGGAGGGGGAGCAGCTCGGTGAGGTCCGCTGCGACGGCCTAGTCGTGGCCACGCCCGCGGGATCCACGGGATACAACCTCGCCAACGGCGGGCCGGTGCTCGCCTGGGGTGTGGAGGGGTACGTGGTCTCGTTCATCGCGCCGCACACGCTCACCGCACGCGCCCTCGTGGTCGCGCCCGGCGACGTGCTGTCGGTCACGAACCGCTCGCGCGAGGAGGACGTGGAGATGACCACGGACGGCCGCAGGGTCTGCGTGCTCCCGCGTGAGCAGACCATCTCCGTTCGCTTCCAGGCGGGCTGCGCGCTGCTGGCCCAGGCCCCCGGCGCGAGCTTCTACCACCGCCTACGCGAGAAGTTCGGCCGTCTGGCCTACTGACGCCGCTCCGGACAGCCAGTCGCTGCTGATCTGATCCGGCTCGACGGCGGGCGAGAACAGGTAGCCCTGGGCGTAGCGGCAGCCGCTCTCGAGCAGGTATTCGCGCTGGGCCTCGGTCTCCACGCCCTCGGCGATGACCTCGAGGCCGAACCCCTTTGCGAGGTACATGATCGCGGTCACGAGCATGCGCGCGGTGTCGATCTCCGGCAGGCCGTGTACGAACGAGCGGTCGATCTTGAGGAAGGTCACGGGCAGCTGCCCGAGCCGCGCAAGCGACGAGTGACCGGTTCCAAAGTCGTCGATGGCAAGCCGGATCCCGAGCGCACGGAGCGCCGCCAACTCGTCGATCTGCCCGCGCCGCGGGGTCATCATCGAGGACTCGGTCATCTCGAGCGTGAGTCGCGACGGCTCACCGCCGGCGGTCCTGATCAAGCCGGCGATCGCCTCTGCACCGATCTGCTGGCAGGTGTCCGGCGGCACGTTGATCGACATCGCGTGGTCGTTACCTGCGGCCTGCCAGACCGCGGCCTGCCGGCTGGCCTCGGCGATCACCCACTCGCTGATCGGCCGGATCAGGCCCGTGCGCTCGGCCAGGGGAATGAAATCGTCCGGGGCGATCGTCCCGCGGATCGGGTCCTCCCAGCGAATGAGCGCCTCGGCACCCGTCATGGTGCCGGAGCTGAGCTCGACGACCGGCTGGTAGTGGAGCACCAACTCGTCGGCAGTGATCGCCTTGCGCAGGCGCAGGGCCAGTTCGAGCTGTTCCTGGGCGTCCCGCCCGCCGGGTTGGTAGATGCTGGAGGCGTCACGCCCTGCTGCCTTCGCCTGGTACATGGCGGCGTCGGCGTGCTGGAGCAGCGTCTGAGCGTCGGCGGCGTCGAACGGGAACAGGCTGATCCCGACGCTGGCATGGATGTCGAGCTCCACGCCGCTGACCGAGAGCGGGTGCTGCAATGCGTAACGGATTCGCTCTGCCGCCTGCTCGGCTGCCGATGTGGCGTCGGGGATCATCCCCGGAAGGTCCTCCATCAGCAGGAGGAACTCGTCGCCACCGTCTCGGCCGACGATGTCGTTCGCTCGGGTGGCGCTGCGCAGGCGTCCCGCGATGGCCACCAGGAGCTCGTCGCCGGCCTCGTGGCCGAAGCTGTCGTTTACGAGCTTGAAGTCGTCGAGATCCACGTAGAGGACGGCGACCGCCCGGCCGTTCCCCTCGAGCATGCACGATCGCGTCGTCGAGCCGGCTTCGGAACTGGTCGCGGTTGGGCAGACCCGTCAGGGGATCGTGGTTGGCGCGATGGATCAGCTCGCTCTCGGCGAGCTTGCTGTCGCTGATGTCGAAGATGACGCCCTGGGTGAGCGCGCGGTGCCCGTCGCCGCCCGGCAGGACCACGGTTCGGTCGAGCACCCAACGCACGACTCCATCGGGGGACACGACGCGGTACTCCTGGCGCACCGGCTGCCGGGACCTGCTCGCGTCCGTGAAGACCCTGCCGGCCCGTTCGCGATCGTCGGGGTGAACGCTCGCCAGCCAGGCATCGGGACTCGCCAACCACTCCTCCTGAGTGATTCCGAAGAGCTCCTCGACCTGCGGGCTGACGAACTGGCTGTCCCCGGTCTCGAGATCGTCCAGGTAGGTCACCGCCGGCAGCCGCTCGATCAGCGACTGGTACTGAGCCAGCGTGGACTCAAGCTCGCCGTGGAGCTTCGCGTTCTGGACCGCGCTCCCCGCCATGTGGCAGACCAGCTCGCAGTACGACACGTCCACCTCGGTGAAGGCACCCTCCGCGCGCGCGAACTCCATCGTGCCGATCGCCTGGCCGTTCGACACCAACGGCAGGACCATCGCCGCGGTCAGCCCGTGGTCGCGAAGCCAGCCCTGCTCGTTGGAGGTTTTCGGCGGGGTGACCCACCACCACGCTGAGCGCCCGCTGTTCCTCGAGCACCTGCCGGGTGGCCGGGTATTCGTCGAGCCGCGCGTAGATCTCTCCGGACGGCACCGTCAGGCCGAGATCCATGTTCTCCAGGTGAGTCAGCGACACCAGGACGTTGCGCTCGCGATCCCAGAGCGTGATCGCGGCGCTTACCGCGCCGGTCGCGTCGATCGCCGACGACACCAGGTCCTCGGTCAGCGCGCGCAGGTCGAGGCTTGACGTCATGCGCCGCGACAGCTCGGTCAGGTCTTGGAATCTGGGGTCGGTCATGCGCCCGCGCCCGAAAAGGCGCGGCTACTCGTGTATCGGCACCCCGCGCAGGTGGGGTGAGCCGCTCTCGGAGCCGGGCCGCTCCGTCGGGCGGCGCTGGTACACCTGAGCGGTGCTGCTCGAGCTGCGCATAGAGAACCTGCTCCTGATCGAAAGGGCGGAGCTGCGGCCGGGCGGCGGGCTCACCGCGATCACGGGGGAGACGGGTGCCGGGAAGACCGTGCTCGCCCACGCGCTCGATCTGCTGCTGGGCGGCAAGCCGCGCTCGGCGATCGTGAGGCCGGGAGCGTCCGAGGCATACGTGGAGGGCGTGTTCGAGCTGCCGCCCGGGTTGCTCGAGGAGCCTGAGCTGGCGGAACTGCGCGAGCGCGTGGGGGAGGAGCTCGACGAGATCGTGCTGGCGCGCCGCGTGAGCGCGGAAGGGCGCTCGCGCGCCTTCGTGCAGGGCCGCTCCGCCACGGCAGCCGACCTTCAGGCGCTCGGCGGCCGGATGGTGGCCTTCTTCGGGCAGCACGAGCACAGGCGGCTCACGCTCGCCTCCGCGCAGCTCGACCTGCTCGACGGCTTCTGCGGGCGCCACCAGCTCGAGCTGCGCGCCGGGCTGGGTGCCGCCCACGCCCGTATGCGCGAACTGGAGGGAGCGCTGGCGGAGCTGCGCGAGCGCGCCGGAACGCGCGACCGCGACCTCGACCTGCTGGCGTTCGAGATCGAGGAGATCGAGGAGCTCGACCCGAGTGAGGAGGAGAAGCAGTCGCTCGCGGTGGAACGCTCGCGCCTGCGCCAGCTCGATGGCCTCCTCGCCGCCGCGGGCGCCGGGGCGGAGGCGATCACGCCAAGCGGCGACGAGCCCGGGGTCGCCACGCTGCTGGCAGGCACGGAGAATCTCGCCCAGTCCGTCGCCGGCGCAGATCCTGAGCTCGATGGCCTGGCCGAGCGGCTCGCCACGCTGCGCGTCGAGGCGGAGGATCTCGGCGCCGAGCTGCGCCGCTACGCCGACTCGCTCGAGGCCGAGCCCGGCCGGCTCGACGTCGTCGAGGAGCGCCTCGAGCTCTACGACCGGCTCGAGCGCAAGCACGGCGGCAGCGTGGCGGCGGTGCTCGCGCACGCGGAGCGCTGCCGTGCCGAGCGGGCGCGCCTCGAGCGCGCTGAGGTCGAGACCGAGCGGGCGGAGGCGGCGCTCGTGGAGGCGCGGGCGAAGCGCGACGAGCTTGCCGCCCGCCTCGGAGCGGCCCGGCGCAAGGCGGCGCCGAAGCTCGCCGAGCAGGTGCTCGAGGAGCTGTCCACGCTGGCGATGGAGGGCGCGTCGTTCGAGGTCGTGCTGGAGCCGCGCGAGGAGGTCGGGCCAAGCGGAGCCGAGCGCGTCGAATTCATGCTGGCGCCCAACCTGGGAGTGCCGGCGGCGTCGATCCGCGAGGCGGCGTCCGGCGGCGAGCTCTCGCGCGTGATGCTGGCGCTCATGACCGTGGCGGGCGCGGGCGAGTCGCGCACGCTCGTGTTCGACGAGGTGGATGCCGGGGTCGGCGGCCAGACGGCGCGGGCGGTGGGCGAGCGCCTGCGCGCGCTCGGTGACACGCGCCAGGTCCTCTGCATCACCCATCTGCCGCAGATCGCCGCGCTCGCGAGCGCCCACTTCCGGATCGAGAAGTCGGCCGAGACCGAAACGGCGCTCACCACCGTGGAGGCGCTCGAGGGCGACGGCGTCGTGGCGGAGCTGTGCCGGATGCTCGGCGCGGAGGCCTCCGACACGGCCGCTCGCCGGCACGCCAAGGAACTGCTGGCGGCGGCGTGAGCGAGCGGCGCCAGAATCCGGCCAGTCGTCCGCCGCTTCGATGAGTACACTCGACTTCCCAGAGAGTTAATGCCCCAGAGCCGCCCGGAAACCCGCTTCATCTTCATCACCGGCGGTGTCGTCTCCGCACTCGGGAAGGGCATTGCCGCGGCCTCTCTGGGTCGACTGCTGGTCGAGCGCGGGCTGTCCGTGACGATCCAGAAGTTCGACCCGTACATCAACGTCGACCCTGGGACGATGAGCCCGTTCCAGCACGGCGAGGTGTTCGTGACCGAGGACGGCGCGGAGACCGACCTCGACCTCGGGCACTACGAGCGCTTCACCGACACGAACACGAGCCGCGCCTCCAACGCCACGGCGGGCGCGATCTACAACTCGGTGATCCGGCGCGAGCGGCGCGGCGACTATCTCGGCGGCACGGTCCAGGTGATCCCGCACATCACCGACGAGATCAAGAACCGCATCAAGCTCGTGGCCGAGACCACGGACGTCGACATCGTGATCACGGAGATCGGCGGCACGGTCGGCGACATCGAGTCGCTGCCGTTCCTCGAGGCCTTGCGCCAGTTTCACTCCGAGGTCGGGCGCGACCGCTGCATGTTCATCCACCTCACGCTCGTTCCCTTCCTCGGCCACGCGGGCGAGCTGAAGACGAAGCCCACGCAGCACTCGGTCCAGGAGCTGCGCCGCATCGGCATCCAGCCGGACATGGTCATGTGCCGCTCCGAGGAGCAGCTCGGCAAGGAGATCCGCGAGAAGATCGCGCTGTTCGCGAACCTGCCGGTCAGCTCGGTGGTGTCCGCGCGCGACGTCGACTCGATCTACAAGGTCCCGCTCGAGTTCGCGCACGAGGGCGTCGACGAGGCGGTGCTGAGGCACTTCGGCATCGAGCTGCCGCCCCCGGACATGTCCGACTGGCAGGGCCTCGTGGAACGGGTGGAGTCCGCCACCGAGCCGGTGCGGATCGGGCTCGTGGGCAAGTACAACCAGCTGGCCGACGCCTACCTGTCCGTGATCGAGGCCCTCAAGCACGCGGGCTCGCACCACGGCGGCCGCGTCGAGGTCCACTGGGTGGACAGCGAGCGGCTCACCGACGGAGAGGTCGAGCGCGAGCTCGCCACATGCGACGGCATCCTCGTGCCGGGCGGGTTCGGCGTGCGTGGGATCGAGGGCAAGATCCAGGCCGCGCGATACGCGCGCGAGCACAGGGTGCCGTACCTCGGCATCTGCCTCGGCATGCAGATCGCGGTCGCGGAGTTCGCCCGCAACGTGGCCGACATGGAGGGCGCGAACTCGACCGAGTTCGACCCCGAGACGCCCTATCCCGTGATCGACCTCCTGCCGGAGCAGAAGGAGGTCCGCGACATGGGCGGCACGATGCGACTGGGGGCGGACCCGGTGAAGCTCCACGACGACACGCGCGCCCGAGAGATCTACGGCGAGGCGGTCATCTACGAGCGCCACCGCCACCGCTACGAGGTCAACAACCACCTGCGCAAGCGGCTGGAGCAGGCCGGTCTCGTGTTCAGCGGCACGTCGCCGGACGATCGCCTTGTCGAGGTGGTCGAGCTGCCCGACCACCCGTTCTTCGTCGCGTCGCAGTACCACCCGGAGTTCAAGTCCCGGCCGCTGCGCCCGCAGCCGCTCTTCCGCGACTTCGTGGGCACGGCCCTGGAGCACGCGCGCGAGCGGGGCGGCGAGCGAGACGCGGAGCGCGAACGCGCGCCCGAGGTGGAGCCGGAAGTTCACGCCGAGTCGCACTCCTAGTTCATCCCTCGCCTGCGCGCCCGTAGAGTGGGCGGGTGATCTTCCGGCAGTTCGTCCACGACGACCTCGGCTGCGCGAGCTACCTGATCGGCGACGAGCACGCGGGCGTGGCCGGTGTCGTGGATCCGCGCCTCGACATCGACGACTACCTGCGTGCCGCCCGCTACCTGGGCGTGCGGATCGAGCACATCCTCGAGACGCACAATCACGCGGATCACGTGTCGGGACACGGGCGCCTGGCGGCGGCCACCGGCGCCGTCATCCACGTGCACAGCGATGCCCAGCCCGAGTACGACCACGAGCCCTTCGACGACGGCTGGGAGCTCGCCCTCGGCAAGCTGAGCGTGCGTGCACTGCACACGCCAGGGCATCGTCCGGAGCACACGGCCTTCGCGCTCGTGGACACCGCCCGCAGCCCCGAGCCGTGGGCCGTGCTGAGCGGCGACACGCTGTTCGTAGGGGACGTCGCCCGGCCGGACCTCGCGGTCGAGAAGGAGGAGGGCGCACGAGGGATCTTCCGCTCCCTGCACGAGAAGCTGCTGCCGCTGCCCGACGTGTGCGAGGTGTGGCCGGGGCATCTCGGCGGGTCGATGTGCGGCGGTCCCGGCATGGACCTGAAGATCTCGTCGACGATCGGCTACGAAAAGGCGAACCAGCCGCTGCTCCAGATCGTCGACGAGGCCGAGTTCGTGAAGCGGACGACGTCGACGCTCGGGCCGCAGCCGCCCAACTTCAAGAACATCGTGGCGATCAACCGTGGGCCTCTGATGATCGAGACGGTGGATGCCCACCCGCTCACGCCGCGGCAGGTCCAGCAGGCCGAGGCGGACGGTGCGCTGGTGGTGGACGTGCGGACCGACCTCCAGTTCGACGACGCGCACATCCCGCGGGCCATCTGCATCACGGCGCGGCGCGCCGGGTTCGGGTCGAGGCTCGCCTGGCTGGCGGACCCGGAGCAGCCGCTCGTACTGGTGGGTCGCGACGACGAGGACGCCTGCGACGCTGCCGAGCTGGCGGGTGCGGTCGGACTCCGCAACATTGGCGGCTTCCTCGCCGGCGGGATGACCTCGTGGCGGGAGGACAGGCTCGAGGTGCACACCGTGAAGCGGCTGACCGTGAGCGAGCTGCACGAGCGCTGGTCGGATGGCCAGGGTGGGATCCAGCTGCTCGACGTCCGCGACAGGGGGGAGTGGGATGCCGGCCACATCCCGGGGTCCGTGCACCGGCCCTACCACGACATCCGCGCGCTCCCGGACGAGATCGAAGGCGAGACACCCGTGGCCGTGATCTGCGCCTCGGGACAGCGCTCGGCCGTGGGCGCGAGCCTGCTGCAGCGCTTCGGCGCGCGCGAAGTGATCCATGTGGTCGACGGCGGGGTGCCGCGCTGGCAGCGGGAGGGCTGGCCCGTCGAGCGGTAGCGTTCGGCGTGTGATCCACGCCGCATCAACCGAGGAGCGCGAGCGGCTTCTCGCCGACTTCGTCCGCTACTGCGAGATCGAGAGCCCCTCTGGACGCGAGCGCGGAATTGCGGACGCGCTGACGGAGGATCTGCGCGGGCTCGGGCTGGAGGTCGATGAGGACGCCGCCGGCAACCTGCTCGCACGCATCGCGGGGCCAGAGAGCGCGCCCACGGTCCTTCTGTGCGCCCACATGGACACGGTTCCGCTCGACGGGCCGGTGGAGGTGGTGAGCGAGAACGGCCTGCTCACGAACCGCAACGAGGCGATTCTGGGCGCCGACAACAAGGCCGCGGTCGCCACGATCATGGGCGCCGCGCGCCGGATCGTGCGCCACGGCAAGCCCGCGGCCGGAGTCGAGATCCTGTTCACGACCGGGGAAGAGCAGGCGCTCGAGGGCGCGAAGGCGTTCGACATGTCCCGCCTGGGTGCCGACTTCGGCTACGTCTTCGACCACGCCTCTCCCATCGGCGAGATCGTGCTCGCGTCCCCGACCTACTACTCGCTCGTGGCCCACTTCAAGGGCAAGGCGGCGCACGCGGGCATCCGCCCCGAGGCTGGCCACAACGCGATCGCCGCGGCGGCACGCGCCATCGCTGCCATGCAGATCGGCCGGATCGACCCCGAGACGACCGCGAACGTCGGCCGGATCGAGGGCGGCACGGCCGCCAACGTGGTCGCCGAGCGCTGCTTCGTCGAGCTCGAGACGCGGAGCCTCGACGACACGCGCGCCGGCGAGGTGGTGAGCGAGATGGTCGACGCGCTCGCCGCGGCAGCCACCGACTCCGAGTGCGACGTGGAGACCTCGGTGGAGCGAATGTTCCAGGGCTACCGGCTGCCCCGCACCACCCCGGCCGTCGAGGTCGCTGCGGCAGCGCTGCGGGACTCCGATATCGAACCCGTGTACATCAACACCGGCGGCGGCAGCGACGCGAACGTGTTCGTCACCGCTGGCCTTCACGTCGTGAACCTGGCCAACGGGACCGAGGGCAACCACCAGCCGGACGAGTCGGTGACCGTCGAGGCACTCGAGACGATCCTCGACGTGACGCTGTCGCTCGTGTCGCAGGCGCCGCGCGTGGCAGCCCAGGGCCGGCTCGGCGACTGATGGAGCGCATCGGCGGCGAGGTCGTCTGGGAGGGCCGAATCGGGAAGGTGCGCGTCGATCGCTTCCGCTATGAGGACGGCGAGGAGGCCGAGCGGGAGATCGTGGAGCACCCCGGAGCGGTGGGCGTCGTGGCGCACGACGGCGAGACGCTCTACCTGGTGCGCCAGCCGCGCGAGGCGGTGAACGACCCAGCGCTGCTCGAGCTGCCGGCCGGGAAGCTCGACGAGGAGGGCGAGGCCCCGCTCGACACGGCGAAGCGCGAGCTCGCGGAGGAGATCGGCAAGGGCGCCCGCACCTGGCAGCACATCACGAGCTTCTACACCTCACCGGGCTTCACAGACGAGGAGTGCCACCTCTTCATCGCCACGAACCTGTACGACGAGCACGCGGAGGCTGACGAGAACGAGCGCATCGAGACCGTGGCCGTGCCGCTGTCGGAGCTCGACCGCGTGATCCGCGACTGCCGCGACTCGAAGACGCTCGTCGGCCTGCTCTGGCTGCGGGCCGCACTGAACCGCTGACGCTCACGTTGCAGCGTCAAGGGATGCCGGCCGGGCGCCCGAACCAAGCAAGCGTGGCCACGATCGAAAAGCCCGCCGTCGAGCGCCGGTTCGAGCACCTGGTGCTCGACTTCCTCGCCTACCTCGAGTTCGAGCGAGGCCTGGCCCGCAACACCCTCGACGCGTACCGCACCGATCTGTTCCAGTACGGGCGCTTCCTGGAGGAGCGCGACCTGTCGGCGTTGGACGCGACGCCGGCCGACGTGTCGGACTTCCTCGAGAAGCTCGCGGTCGGCAGCGAGGCACACGGCGAGACGCCGGCCCGCGCTCCGGCGTCGCCCGCCACGATCCACCGCAAGAGCGCCTGCCTGCGGAGCTTCTACCGCCACCTGCGTCGCGACGGGCTGCTCGACACGGATCCCACCGCCACCCTGAGCGCCCCGCGGCGCACGCGCAAGCTGCCCCAGGTGCTCACACGCGGGGAGATCGACAAGCTGCTCTCCCAGCCGCGCGGCACCGACCCGTCCGCGCTGCGCGACCGGGCGCTCCTCGAGCTGATGTACGCCTGCGGACTGCGCGCCTCCGAGGCGATCGGGCTCGAGCTGATGGACGTGGACACAGACGAGGGCGTGCTGCGGGCGCGCGGAAAGGGGTCGAAGGAGCGGATCGTGCCGATCGGGCAGACTGCAATCGGCGCGCTGCGGCCCTACCTGGAGCGCGGCCGCCCGGCGCTCGTGAAGGGCTCGGCGGAGCCGCATCTGTTCGTGAACTTTCGCGGCGGCGGCCTCACCCGGCAGGGCCTCTACAAGATCGTGCGCCGCCACGCGCTCACCGCCGGGCTCGCCGACCGCATGAGCCCGCACACCCTGCGCCACACCTTCGCGACCCACCTGCTCGCCGGCGGCTGCGACCTGCGCTCGGTCCAGGAGATGCTCGGCCACGCCGACGTCTCGACCACCCAGCTCTACACGCACCTCTCGAGCGAGCGGCTGAAGGACGTCTACTTCAAGGCGCACCCGCGCGCGACCGCCAGCTGACCGGCTTCCAAGCCCCGCGCCTCCCAGGTGGCATGAAATCGGTGCGGATTCCGCACCGTATCTCTGCCACCTGGCCATTGTGGTCTCGGTGCTCCTGCTAGAACCGGGTGAGTGCCTGAGCTCCCCGAGGTAGAGACGATTCGCCGCCAGCTGGCGCCCCCGCTCGAGGGGCGGCGGCTGGAGCACATCGAGGTGATCGATCCGCGCTGGTCCGATCCGGCGCCGCCCGAGGCGATCGCCGACGCGCTCGACGGGCGGGTGATCGAGCAGCTCGGTCGCCGCGGCAAGTACCTGATCATGTCGTTCGAGGACGACGTGCATCTCGTGATGCACCTGCGCATGACGGGCAACCTCCTGCTCACCGACGAGGAGCCGAAGCACACCCGCGTGCGCATGGAGCTCGACGATGGGCAGAAGCTCCTGTTCGTGGACGTGCGCCGCTTCGGCACCGGCGACGTGCTGCTGGGGAGTGACGCGCTCGCGGAGTACTTCGCGTCCCGGCTCGGCGTGGAGCCGCTCAGCCCCGACTTCACCGCCGCGGCCCTGCGCGAGCAGGCGCGCGGGCGCAGGCAGCCCGTGAAGGCGTTCCTGCTGAACCAGGAACGCGTGGCCGGGGTGGGCAACATCTACGCCGACGAGGCGCTGTTCCGGGCGAAGATCCACCCGCTCAGACCGGTGGGAACGCTGCGGAGGCCCCAGATCGAGGCGCTGCGCGACGCGGTGGTCGAGTCGCTGAGCGCCGGAATCGACGCCAAGGGCGCCTCGATCGACGACTACCGCCACGTGGACGGCGCGCGCGGCTCGTTCCAGGACCGCTTCCTGGTCCACCTGCGCAAGGGCAAGCCATGCGTCCGCTGCGGAGCCACGATCCAGAAGCTGCGAGCAGCGGGCCGCGGCACCTACGTGTGCCCCCGCTGCCAGCGCCGGCCCCGGTCATAGGGGGTGTGGCGCTTTTCGTTTCCATCTCGCAACGGAAAGCGCCACACCCAACGGGAGGCCCTCTCAATGCCGCAGTTGGGGCCGCTAAGCCGCCAGCAGCTCTTCGAGCGTGCCGGCCCGCTCCGCCTCGAGCAACTCCCTGAAGCCGCCGATGGAGCGCTGTCCCACGACGATCTGCGGAAACGTCATCTGCCCGGTCAGCGCCACCAGATCGGCCCGCCCGACCGGGTCCTTCGCCAGGTTGATCTCGCGGTAATCGACGCCGCGCGCCTGCAGCAGCGTCTTCGCCTGCAGGCAAAAGCCGCAGGGCTCTGTCGTGTAGAGCACGACCCCGTTCTCGTCCGCCATCCCGATCAAAGTGTATTTACCCCCATGCCCGGCTCTTTTAAGACAGAGGCGATCGTGCTGCGCTCGATCCGCTACGGCGAGGCCGATCGCGTGCTGCACCTCTACACGGCCGACCGCGGCCGCGTGGGCGCTGTTGCCAAGGGCGTGAGGCGGGTGAAATCGCGCCTCGGCGGCCGCCTCGAGCCGCTCAGCAGGGTGCGGCTGGTGCTGCACCAGGGTCGCGGCGAGCTCTGCACGATCAGCCAGGCGGACACGGTGCACGCCCACGCCGGCCTGCGCGAGCACCGCGCCTCGCTCGAGCGCGGCGCTCAGGCATGCGAGGCGGTCTTGCGGCTGCTCGACTCCACCGACCCCAACCCGCCCGCCTACAACCTGCTCTGCAACGAGCTGGCTCTGCTCGACGCCCAGCCCGAGCAGGCGAGCAGGGCCCAGGCGCTCGCCTTCCGCCTGAAGCTGCTGCTGGCGGCGGGCTTCGCGCCGGAGCTGGCCTCATGCGCGGCATGCGGCGAGGCTGAGCACCTTGGGGGCTTCTCGCCGAGCGCGGGTGGCGTGGTCTGCGCCGGTTGCGAGGCCGGCTCCTTCCCTCTCGGCGCCGAGGCGCACGCCTTCCTCGTGCAGGCGATCGCCCGCCCGCTCTCCGAAGCGCCCGACGCGGCCGAGCGGGTGCTCTCCCAGGCCGACCGCGCGATCGCCGAGACGATGGAGTACCACGCGCACGTCCGCCTGCGGCGCGTGGCGTAGATTCTCCGCCGGTGAGCGACAAGCTCGTCTACGAGTTCAGCGAGGGCTCGCGCGAGATGCGCGACCTGCTCGGAGGGAAGGGCGCGAACGTCGCCGAGATGACGCGCGTGCTCGGTGCCGAGCGCGTGCCCGCGGGCTTCACGATCACGACCGAGGCCTGCGTCGAGTACATGAAGACCGGCGAGGTGCCGGACGAGGAGATCGCGGCCGCCCTCGATCGGCTCGAGGAGCAGGCCGGCACGAGGCTGGGGGATCCGGCCGACCCGCTGCTCGTGTCGGTGCGCAGCGGAGCGCGCGAGTCGATGCCCGGCATGCTCGACACGGTCCTGAACCTGGGTCTGGGCGACGAGTCCGTGGAGGGGCTCACGAAGGCAACGGAAAACGAGCGCTTCGCGTGGGACTCGTACCGGCGTTTCGTGCAGATGTTCGGGAACGTCTGCCGCGGCATCCCGGGCAAGCGCTACGAGGACCTGATCAAGGAGCAGAAGGCGGACGCCGGTGTGACCGACGACGTCGAGCTCGACGTGGATCACCTCAGGGCACTGACGCAGCAGTTCAAGGAGCTCTTCCAGGAGGAGACCGGGGAGCCGTTCCCGCAGGACCCCAAGGAGCAGCTGCGCCAGGCGATCACGGCGGTGTTCGACTCCTGGACCGGGAAGCGCGCGGTCGAGTACCGGCGCATCAACCACATCCCGGACGAGTGGGGCACGGCCGTGAACGTGCAGCAGATGGTGTTCGGAAACAAGGGCGACAGCTCGTGCTCGGGCGTTGCCTTCTCGCGCGACGAGATCACCGGCGAGCCCACGCCGTCGGGGGACTTCCTGCCGAACGCCCAGGGCGAGGACGTGGTGTCGGGCGTGCGCACCCCGCGCGACCTGCACGAGATGAAGGAGTCGATGCCCGACGCCTACGGGGACCTGATGGAGATCCTGCGCACGCTCGAGAAGCACTACGGCGACATGCAGGACACGGAGTTCACCGTGGAGGAGGGCAGCCTCTACATGCTCCAGACGCGCAACGCCAAGCGGCCGGCGCAGGCGGCGGTGAGGTTCGCGGTGGACGCGGTGGAGGAGGGCCTGCTCGAGCGCGCGCAGGCGATCGCCACGATCGACGCGAACAGGCTCGACGCGCTGCTCCACCCAGGCTTCAAGCCCGACGCCGACTTTCACGTCCTGGCCGAGGGCGTGGCCGCGTCGCCAGGCGCCGCCAAGGGAGCGATCGTCTTCACCGCCGACGACGCGGTGAGCGCCGCCGAGGACGGCCGCGACGTGATCCTCGTCCGCCCGTTCACAGAGGCGGACGACGTGGCCGGCTTCTATGCCGCCAAGGGCATCCTCACCGCCGAGGGCGGCAAGGCGAGCCACGCGGCGCTGGTGGCACGCGGGATGGGCAAGCCGTGCGTGTCCGGTGCCGCCGCGCTCGACATCGACCTGCACGCCAAGACCATGACCGTGAACGGCACGAAGCTGAGCGAGGGCGACACGATCGCCATCGACGGCAGCGCGGGAGTTGTGACGGCGGACGACGTGCCGCTCGAGGAGCCCGAGGTATCGGACCAGTTCGACACGGTGCTCCGCTGGGCTGACGAGCTGCGCACGCTTGGTGTCCGCACCAACGCCGACACACCGGAGGACGCCCGCCGTGCGCGCGAGTTCGGCGCGGAGGGCATCGGCCTGTGCCGCACCGAGCACATGTTCATGGCCGCGGACCGCCAGCCGAAGATGCGCGCGATGATCATGGCCGAGACCGAGGAGGAGCGCCGCGCCGCGCTCGACGAGCTGCTGCCGCACCAGCAGGAGGACTTCGAGGGGCTCTTCAAGGAGATGGAGGGCCTGCCGGTCACGATCCGGCTGCTCGACCCGCCGCTCCACGAGTTCATGCCGGGGGCCGAGGACGTGGCGCAGGACCTGGAGCGGGCGCGCATCGAGGAAAGCGACAACCTCCACGAGCTCGAGCACACGCTCGACCGCATCCACTCGCTCGCCGAGACGAACCCGATGCTGGGCACGCGCGGCGTGCGCCTCGGAGTGCTCCACCCCGAGATCTACGAGATGCAGATCCGAGCGATCTTCCGCGCCGCGCTCGCCATCCCCGAGCCGCCCCGGCTCGAGATCATGATCCCGCTCGTGGCCTACGAGCGGGAGATCGAGCTGATGCGCGGGTTGGTCGAGCGCGTGGCCGAGGAGGAGGGCGCCTCCGAGGTCGACTTCTCGGTGGGCACGATGATCGAGCTGCCGCGGGCGTGCTTCGTGGCCGATCGGATCGCCGCCCACGCGGACTTCTTCTCGTTCGGCACGAACGACCTCACCCAGACCGCGCTCGGCTTCTCGCGCGACGACGTGGAGGGCCGCTTCCTCAACCGCTACGTGGAGACCAAGATCGTGGACCGGAGCCCGTTCGAGACGATCGACCGCCTGGGCGTGGGCTGGCTCGTGCGGCTGGCTGCCTGGACGGGTCGCGAGGCCAAGCCCGACCTCAAGCTCGGCATCTGCGGCGAGCACGGCGGCGACCCGGACTCGATCGCTTTCTTCCAGATGGCCGGGCTCGACTACGTGAGCTGCTCGCCCTACCGCGTCCCGATCGCAAGGGTGGCAGCAGCGCAGGCGAGCGTCGAGTCCAGGTAGGGTCCGCCGTTGTGATGAACGCCACGCGCATGCTCGCCCTGCTCGCCTCGCTCACCCTCGCCATGGCCATCGCCACGGCGACCGCCGTCGGCCACGTGGAGCGCAGCTCCTACTGGCCGGACCCGGCGGCCGACAAGAGCGTGAAGCCGGCGGCGGGCGGCAAGGTTCCGAAGGCCCGCAGCCTCGCCTCGGCGCTGCGCGCGAAGCCGCGCGGCAAGACGCGCGTGGTCTGCCAGCGCGCTTCGCTGAAGAAGGCGATCCGGTCGATCAACTCAGCGCGCAAGAAGGGCACCGTCCTGCGCCCCTCGCAGGGGACCAAGAAGCTCACGGCGGGGCAGGCACGCAGGCTGAAGCGGCTCAACCGCCGCTTCTACCGCCGCTGCAAGTTCAAGAGCATCCAGACGGCGATCACGAAGTCGCGCAACAACGATCGCGTCGTGATCATGCCGGGCAAGTACCTCGAGCCGAAGTCGCGCGCGAAGCCGACGGACGACCCGAAGTGCGCGCAAGTACAAGGAGGAGTCGGACGACGGCCAGGGCGCCGCGACCTACCGGTACCAGGTGAACTGCCCGAACGACCAGAACCTGATCTACCTCCAGGGCCGCGCGCTCACGGACAAGGCCGTGCCGTTCCCGCCGCCTGAGAATCGGCGCGGCATCCCCGACGAGGGCCGCTGCATCCGCTGCAACGTCCAGATCGAGGGCACGGGCGCGAAGCCCGAGGACGTGGTGATCGATCTCGCCAAGGACACGAAGGCCAAGCTGCGCGGCCCGTCCGAGCCGCTGAAGGAGGTCGGCCTCCGGGTCGACCGCGGGGACGGCGTGGTGATCCGCAATCTCACCGCGGCGCACGCCGCCGAGCACGGCATCTACATCCACGAGACCGACGGCTACCTGATGACGCGGGTGAAGTTCTTCTACAACAAGGAGTACGGCGGGCTGATGTTCACGTCAGACCACGGCCTCACCACCGGCTGCGAGGGCGTCGGCCACGGAGACTCCGCGATCTACCCGGGAGCCGCGCCCGAGACGGCCGAGCAGACCACCGAGGCGAGCCGACGCGTCAACAACACGATCACGCGCTGCGACATCCACCACAACACGCTCGGTTACTCGGGCACGATGGGGAACGGCACGCGAGTCCTGAACAACGACTTCTACGACAACAGCACCGCCATCGCGACCGACTCGTTCTACGCGGGCGGCCACCCCGGCTATCCGCAGGACGGTGCCAGGTTCGAGAACAACCGGATCTACTCGAACAACTTCAACAGCTTCCTGCCGGAGTCCGACGTCGAGCCGAAGGTGCCGGTGCCCGTGGGCGTGGGCATCCTCATCGCGGGCGGCAACGGGAACGAGGTCCGCGGGAATCGCATCTGGGACAACTGGCGCCGCGGCACGATGCTGATCAACGTGCCGGACTCGTTCTCGAACGAGAACGCCACGACGGCCAACACGGTGTCGCACCGCAACCGCTACCACGAGAACGTGATGGGTCTCGCCCCAGATGGGACCAAGCTGCCGAACGGCGTGGACTTCTGGTGGGACGAGGCGCCCGCCCAGGAGGACAACTGCTGGTTCGGCAACGGCACCGTCACCACGGACCCACCGGACCCGCTCATGCCGTCGAACTGCGAGAACACGAGCACGGGTGTCACGTACGGTGGCAAGCTCAGCGGCGAGCTCGGCCCATGTGCGGGCTCGATCGCGGGCGGCACCTACGACGCGACCACCTGTCCGTGGTTCCGCACGCCGGAGAAGCCGTCGGAGGGCGGTAGCAGCGGGATGGGACTCCCGGTACGCGCCTCGGGCGCTCCAAAGGTGGCCCTCCTGGCGGGTGACTGCGGCCTCGCGGGCTCGACGCTGTCGTGCAACGGGCTACTCGACCGGCCCTAGTCGCGGCGGCGGCGATCCTGCTGGCCGGGTGCGGCGGCGAGGCCGCCGCGCCGCAGCCGTTCGGTGTGAAGCTCCAGACAGCCACCTGCACGGACTGGCGCGAGTCCTCCCCTCAGCAGAGGCAGTCCGCGGTGGATCAGCTCGAACGAACCGTGGCCGGACCCCGCAAGGAGGGGAACACGCTTCCCGACGAGCTGGCGTACACGACGCTCGACGCTCGATGTAAGCCGGACTTTGCGAGGGGCTTCCTCCTCTACGAGCTCTACATCCGTGCCGCAGGCTTCGAATCGTTCTCCAGCAACTGACACAATCGATTGCGTGGCCCAGCTCGCCCGAACCTCGTTCAGGGAGCGGATCGAGCGACTAGAGGAGTCCCTCTCTCCGCTCGCGACCCGCTCGTATCCGGCCGTGCGCGAGGAGCCCGAGCCGGACTCTGACCATCGCACTCCGTTCCAGCGGGACCGCGACCGGATCGTGCATTCCAAGTCGTTCCGGCGGCTGAAGCACAAGACCCAGGTGTTCATCGCGCCCGAGGGCGACCACTACAGGACGCGGCTCACGCACACGCTCGAGGCGTGCGGGATCGCCCGCAACGTGGCCCGCGCGCTGGGGTTGAACGAGGACCTCACGGAGGCGATCGGGCTCGGCCACGACCTCGGCCACCCGCCCTTCGGGCACACGGGCGAGGGGGTGCTCGACTCGTGCATGCGTGAGCGCTGGGGGAGCGGTTTCCGCCACAACGAGCATTCACTTCGTGTGGTCGAGAAAATCGAACGGCTGAACCTCACCGCCCCGGTGCGCGACGGGATACTGCATCACACCGGCCCGGAGCCGCCCGAGACGCTCGAGGGGCGGATCGTGCGGCTCGTGGACCGCGTGGCGTACATCAACCACGACATCGACGATGCGATCCGAGCGGGCGTGCTCCGCTTCGAGGACCTGCCACGCGCCGAGATCGAGCTGCTGGGCACCACGGGCTCCGATCGGATCGAGACGCTGGTGCAGGACCTCCTGCGCCACTCCGAGGACGCAGCGGACATCGTCCAGGGGGAGGAGGTGGGCGCGGCGATGCTGCGCCTGCGCGAGTTCATGTTCGAGCACGTCTACCTCGGCCCCGCCGCGCAGCGCGAGCGCCCGCGCATCGAGCGCATGCTGCGGGCGCTGTTCGAGCACTACGCGGACGAGCTCGATGACGAGCAGCAGGTGGTGGACTGGCTCGCCGGGATGACCGACCGCTACGCGATCCGCGAATTCGAGAACCTGTCCGTACCCCAGGGCTTCTGATGGCGCTGTTCACAAAGGACACGATCGACCGGGTGCGCGACGCCGTGGACATGGTGCACCTCGTGGGCCAGAAGACCGACCTGCGGCGGGTGGGCACGCGCTGGAGCGGGCTCTGCCCGTTCCACGACGAGCGCACGCCGTCGTTCTCCGTGAATCCGGAGGAGAAGCTCTACTACTGCTTCGGCTGCGGCGAGGGCGGCGACGCCTTCAAGTTCGTGCAGCAGACCGAGGCGCTCGACTTCCAGGAGGCCGTGGAGCTCCTGGCGGAGCAATTCAACGTGCGGGTGGAGCGGGAGGCCGACGACCCGCGAGCGGATGAGCGCCGCCGCCGGCGCGAGCGCCTGCACTCGCTGCTCGAGCGGGCGAGCCGCTTCTACGCCACCTACCTGCTCGAGTCGGCCGAGGCCGCCCCCGCGCGCGGGTACCTGTCCTCACGCGGCCTGTCGGACGAGGTGCTTGCCGAGTTTCGCGTGGGCTACTCCCCGAGCGCCTGGGACCGCATGATCCTGGGGGCCCGCCAGAGCGGCTTCAGCGAGGAGGAGCTGGTGGCGGCCGGACTGGCCCAGCGCGGTAAGAACGGCGGCCTCTACGACCGCTTCCGAGGCCGGATCATGTTCCCGCTGGCGGATTCGCGCGGGAGGGTGCTCGGCTTCGGCGCACGGCAGATGGGGGAGGGGCGCGGGCCGAAGTACCTCAACACCTCCGAGAACGACCTCTACCACAAGGGTCGCCAGCTCTTCGGCATCGACGTGGCCCGCAAGCAGGCGATGCGGACCGCTCGTTTCGTGGTCGTGGAGGGTTACACCGATGTGCTTGCGCTACACCAGGCGGGGATTCGCGAGGCCGTGGCCATCATGGGCACGGCGCTCACCCAGGAGCAGCTCGCCGAGCTCGCGAAGGTCGGCGACGGCAACCGCCGTGGCCTCGTCTATATGGCCCTCGATGCGGATCGAGCCGGACGGGACGCCATGCTGCGGGCGTCGAGGCTCGCCGAGGATCGGGGAATCGATTTGCGCGTCGTCGAGATGCCGGAGGGCACAGATCCAGCGGACCTCGTAACTAAGGAGGGGTCCGAGGCGTTTGGAGAGCGGATGGAGCGTGCTGTGCCTATGATCGAGTTTCAGGTGAGACGAGTACTTGCCGATGCAGATCTCGACACGCCAGCAGGCAGGGACAAGGCGTTAGGGGAGGCGCGCGAGCTGATCTCAGCAGTACCTGAACGGACCGCAACACGCGATGCGCTCGTCCGCGAAGCCGCGGACCGGCTCGACGTTCCCGTGGACTATGTGCTGGCGCCGGCCCGCGCTCCCGCAGCCACACCGGACGCGCCGACGCAGGCATCGCCCGCGGAGCTGTCGCTGCGCTGGGAGCGCGAGTTCCTGATCAGGTGCCTCTCGAGCGGCGATCTCGGCCACGACTTCCTCGGCAAGCCCGACGACGAGCAGTTCTCCTCGGAGCTCACTCGCCGCGCCCGTGAGCACTTCGTCAGCGAGTTCGATGACCCGGTTGCGACCGTGCCACAGGACGATCCGCGGCTCGCCGCTCTTGTCACAGATCTCGCGTTCGCGGCACAGGAGCGGCCGCCGACAGACGAGCGCACGCTTGAATTCAGCATGCTTCAACTCGAGCTCCGCCGCATTCAGCGCGAGATTCGGCGCGCGGCGCAGGATGGCGAGCTCGGACGCCAGACGGAACTGGCCACTGCGGAGCAGTCGATCCGCACGGAGATGGGATCCATTTCGATAGGCCAGACGGCATGACGGAGCGGGTGGTTGACGTGAATGGTGAGGACCCGGAAGAGCCGCGCGAGATTGAGCCCGCGGCCGCCGCGAACGGGCAGGCCGAGGAGAAGGAGGAGCAGGAGGAGCCCACGGCAGCCGACCTCTACGACGAGGGCGGTGTTGTCACCGCCGGCCTGGTCGTCGCACCCCCCGAGCAGGGGGCCGAGGACGCGGTCCGGCTCTATCTTCGCTCGATCGGCCGGGTGCCGCTGCTCACGCGCGAGGACGAGGTGCGGCTCGCGAAGCGGATCGAGATGAACGACATGGCCGCGAAGAACTCGCTGATCGAGGCGAACCTGCGGCTCGTGGTCTCGATCGCAAAGCGCTACACCGGCCGCGGGCTGACGCTGCTGGACCTGATCCAGGAGGGCAACCTCGGGCTGATCCGCGCGGTCGAGAAATTCGACTGGCGCCGCGGCTTCAAGTTCTCGACCTACGCGACCTGGTGGATCCGCCAGGCGATCACGCGGGCCCTGGCCGACCAGTCGCGCACCATCCGCATCCCGGTCCACATGGTGGAGCGGATGAACCGGGTGGCGCGCGCGAAGCGGTCGCTGATCCAGAAGCACAACCGCGAGCCCACGCCTGAGGAGATCGGCGAGTTGGTGGAGATGCCGGCCAAGAAGGTCGAGGAGATCCTGAAGCTGGGCCAGGAGCCGGTCTCGCTCGAAGCACCCGTGGGCGGCGAGGAGGGCGATGCCTCCCTCGGTGACTTCATCGAGGACTCCGCCACCGACCGACCGCTCGAGATCGTGGCCAACCGAATCCGCGACGCGGACCTCCAGAAGGTGCTCGACTCACTCGGCTGGCGGGAGCGCAAGGTGATCGAGCTCCGCTACGGCCTGGGCGACGAAGGACCGATGACCCTCGAGGACATCGGCCACGAGGTGGGAGTCACCCGCGAGCGAGTGCGCCAGATCGAGTCGAAGACACTGGCGATGCTGAAGAGCTCGGGCGGCGCAGACCGCCTCGCAGGAACGGCCGACGAGGCGTAGCTCGGCTCATCCGTAGCCGAGCTGAGCGCTATGCTCGGCAACGCCGTTCCCCGGTGATGTAACGGCAACATGACTGACTGTTAATCAGTTCTTGGTGGTTCGAATCCACCCCGGGGAGCCTCAAGCACGCGGACCCCGCCTTCGACCTCGGCGTGGCAGTTCCCACAGAGGAGCACGCACTTTCTGGCCTCCTCCCGGGCCCGCTCGATACCGCGGCTCAGACCTCGCGACGCGAGCCCGAACGACTTCTCCGTGGCGTCGAGGTGATGGAAGTGCAGAGCCGCCGGCAGCCGGTTGTATCCGCACGCCGCGCAGCAGCCGCCCGCCTCTTCGACCAGGATGCGCTTAATACGCCGGCGTCGCTCCGCAACCCGTTCCTGTGCGCAGAGCACGCACCGGTAGGTGCCGCGACCGTCTAGGCGAAAGACCGCTCGCCTGTGACGCGAGCAGATACGCATGACCTCGCGCGGGGCGGTCGCGGGGTCAAACCGCCTCCGTCTTGCATCGGGTCGTGCAATGTTCCAACGCCGTAGCCAGTAGCGCACCGTCGCCACGGATCGATCCACGGCCCTGCGCGATCTCCTTGAGGGTGGCTCCTTGATCTGCAAGCTGCTCAAGAGTGGGCCGGTCAGGTGCTCCGCGCGGTGCGTACTTGGACACGAACAGATGTTCGCATGGCACCCGGACGGATCCGGTCCCAGAACGTAAACGAGACGCGAACTTCGCGCTTTGAAGTCCGCTCCAGTCAACCGAAGTTGACCTTCTCCGGGGCGAGCCTTACAACTTCATGGCTTCGCTCTTTGCGCTCCGTCCGCGTCTCGAGAATGAGTAGAGCAGCGGGCGGGGCGAGCGTCAAGCGCTCCACATGCAATCAACCCGCTCTTTGCGAATTTTTGTGGAAATCGGCGAGTTCTTCGAGCGCGTCGGCGGCCGCCCGTGCCCCGTCGTTGCGGGTGGCCCAGTCGCGCAGCTCCTCGGCGCGGCGCCGGTAGCGCGGATCTCCGAGCAGGCGGCGCACAGCGAGCCGCACGCCGCGCGGCGTCGTGAAGCGGCGGGGTAGGGACACGCCCGCGCCCGCCCAGCGGATGCGGGCGGCGTTCTCCGCCATGTCGCCCGCGTGCGGGCACGCCACCACCGGCGCGCCGCTGGCAAGCGCCCGCGCGAGCGTGCCGTGGCCCGCGTGGCAGACCACCGCGTCGCAGAGCGGCATCGTCCGCGCGTAGGACACCCAGTCGACGACACGGGCGTTCGCCGGCACGTCGAGCGGCTCCGTGGGCTCCCTCCGGTTCGTGGTGGCCAGCACCCGCAGCGGCTCGCCCGCCAGCCCCTCGAGCGCGGCCCGCACCAGCCGGTGCTCCGGGTCCTGAGACGTGCTCGGCGCCACGAGCACCAGCGGTGCGTCCCCGGGAGGCAGCTCGACGTCTCCGAACGGCTGCTCCCACAGGAGCGGGCCGGTGACCCGCATCCCGGGCCAGCCGGCGTCCCGCGGGTACTCGAGCTGAGGGAACGTCGCGACGATGGCGAGCTCGCGCGAGATCCCGCCGTGGACGTCGTCGAGCGGCGCCAGGCCCACCCGCTCGCGCGCCCCGTTCAGCTCCACGCGTCCCTGCTCCTCGCCGGTCATCACCATCGGCCGCAGGAGCGCCCACATCCGCCGCCCGACCGCGGTGCGCGGGTACAGCGCGCCCACCGAGTACACCGGGAAGCCGGGCTCCCCGGTGGGCAGAACGTGGGGTATCAGGGTCGCCCACGGCCGGCCCTCGGCCTGTGCCGCCAGCGAGCCCGCCACGGTGATGATGTCCGCCACGACCACCTCGGGATCGAAGGCGCGGATCAGCTCGCGGGTGGAGCCGGAGGCCTTCACGGCCGCGGCGTAGGGCTTCAGCGGCACTTCCCGGGTGGGGAACACCTGGTACTCCGGGGCGGCCGCGAAGCGCATTCCCTCGCGCTCCACGTGCTCCTCCCAGCGCGACCAGGTCTCGAGCGTGACCTCGTGCCCGCGCCGCGCGAGCTCCGCGCCGAGGGCGATCGCCGGGAAGGCGTGCCCGGGGTCGCCGAACGCCGCGAGCAGGAAGCGGCGGCTCAGAGCATCTCCGCCAGCTCGCGGACCATCCGCCGGCGCTCGCCCGTGTCGAACGAGACCGGCGAGACGATCAGCGTCCCGACGCCCGCATCGCGATACACCTCGAGCCGATCGCGCACCCTGTCGCGCGGGCCCACCAGCGTGATCGTGTCGATCAGCTCGGCGGGCACGGCCGCGGCCGCCTCGTCCTTCTTGCCCTCGAGGTACAGGTCCTGGATCTCGCGAGCCGCGTCCTCGAACCCGTAGCGCTGCACGAGCGAGTTGTAGAAGTTGCGCTCGCGCGAGCCCATGCCGCCCACGTAGAGGGCGATGAAGTGGCGCATCTGGTCACGCGCCCGGTCCACGTCGTCGTCGATCGCCACGTTCACTCCCGGCGCAACGTCGAAGTCCGGCCCCAGCGTCCGCCCGGCCCGCGCGGCGCCCTCCTCGAGCAGCGCGCGCGATCCATCCACATGCTCGGGGGAGAAGAAGATCGGCAGCCAGCCGTCGGCGATCTCGCCGGTGAGCTGCGTGTTCTTCGGGCCGATCGACGCGATGTAGATCGGGATCCGCTCCTGGACCGGCGCGATCGTGAGCTTCAGCGCCTTGCCGGGCCCGTCCGGGAGCGGGAGCTGGTAGGTCTCGCCGTCGTACTCGAGCCGCTCCCGGGCGAGCGTCTTGCGGAGGATCTCCACGTATTCGCGCGTGCGCTGGAGCTGCTTCCCGAAGCGCTGCCCGTGCCAGCCCTCGGCCACCTGTGGCCCGGACGTGCCGATTCCGAGCAGCATCCGCCCGCCCGAGAGCTGGTCGAGCGTCGCCGCGGTCATGGCCGTCATCGCGGGCGAGCGCGCCGGCATCTGGAAGATCGAGGAGCCGATCCTGATGCGCTCCGTCTGCGCCGCGAGCCACGCCAGCACGGAGGCGGCGTCAGAGCCGTAGGCCTCCGCCGCCCAGACGGAGTCGAAGCCCGCGCCCTCCGCCTCCTTCACCAACTCGAGCTGGTCCGCGGCGGTCATGCCGAGGCCCCAGTAGCCCACGTTCAGGCCCAGCTGCACTGCAAATCTCCGATCGCAGGTTGCAAGTTTTGCCCCTAATCGCCGATCCTATGTAAGACGCCATGAGACGCCGCCCCGCCAGAGACCTCCGCACCGCCATCGATTGCCTTCCGCTCGAGACGCGCAAGGCGATGCTGACGGGCGTCGAGGCGAACAAGATCATCGTCGGCGCGTACACGGACCGGAAGGGCGGCGTCTGCCCGATGCTCGCCGCTCACCGCAACGGCGGTCGCACCAGCCTGGCGAGCTTCGCCCACGCCTGGGACCGCTACACCGGCGCCCGCGGGCGTCCGCGGCCGGCCAGCGACCGCGAGCTGCACACGCTGACGGCGATGCTCGAGGCGAGCATCGCCTTGGACGAGCTGCCGGAGCTCCAGGACGTGGCGCGCGAGGCGCAGAAGCGGCGCGTCCCGCGTCTCTTCCACCGCTTCGACGAGTACGAGCGCGCGGTGGCCGAGCTCGGCGTGGTCAGAGCTCTGAATCCCCAGGACGAACGAACTGCACCTCAGGCACCACGCAGTTTCGCGAGGTCCTGAGCAGGAACCTGATCGCCTCGGCGATGTCCTCCGGCTGAATCATCTCGTCCTTCGGAACCTCGCCCTCGACCCAGTCGGTCATCGGCGTGGCCACGAAGCCGGGGCAGAGGGCGGTCACCTGCACGCCATCACTGGCGAGCTCCTTGTGGAGCGCCTGGCTCAGACCGACCACGCCGAACTTGGTCGCGGAGTAGGCCGCGAGCCAGCCCTGGCCGTGCTTTCCGGCGTAGGACGCCGTGTTCGTCATCAGGGCCTTGCCATGTTCGGCGCCGGCCTCCTTCAGCATCGGAATCGCCTCGCGGGCGGTCAGGTAGACCGCGCGCAGGTTCACGTCGAGCTGGAGGTCGAGCTTCTTCGTCTCGGCGTCGGCCACAGCGCCGCCTATGCCGATGCCGGCGTTGTTGATCAGCACGTCGAGCCGGCCGCAGCGCTCGCGATGGGCCGCCACCAGCTTGGAGATCTCCTGCTCGTCCGCCATGTTGGCGGGCACGGCCTCCACCTCGAGGCCCTCGTCGCGCAGCGTCTGTGCCGCCGCCTCGAGCTTGTCGGGGCGTCGGGCCGAGATCGTCAGCCTGTAGCCGTCCTCACCCAGCGCCCGGGCGATCGCAAGCCCGATCCCGCTGGATCCTCCAGTTATGAGTGCCGCCCGGTCCATAGCGCGGGCACTCTATTTCAACTCTCTACCCTTCCCAGCCCGTGAGCCCCCGAAAGATCTCAGCGGCCGTACTGCTCGTCTGCGCGCTGCTCGCCGGCTGCGGCGGGGACGATTCGTCCTCGGGTGACGAGCAGGCGCCGCCCGCGGCGCAGGCGAAGGACTTCCCGAAGCCCGGCGGCAAGTCCCTGGCGGAGCTCCTGAACGAGACCGGGGGGAAGGGCCCCGTGCTGGCGCCCTCCGGCCTCGAGCTGCGCACCGGGAAGCAGCGCTTCGGCTTCGCCCTCTTCAGCCCCTCCCGCGAGCAGATCACCGACGCGAGCGTGGCGATCTACACCGCGCCGGTGGGGGGCGGGCCGGCGAAGGGGCCGTACCTGGCCCGCTGGGAGTCGATCGCGGTGAGACCTCAGTTCCAGAGCCGGCAGACCGCATCGGATCCCGACGCGGCCACGTCGATCTACACGGCCGAGATCCCCTTCGAAGCGCCCGGCAGGTATGAGCTGCTCGGCATCGCGCGCCAGGGCGGCAAGCTGGTGGCGGCCACGACGCCGTCGCCGGGGGTCGTGGTCAAGAAGGAGTCGGGTGACCCGATCCCGCCGGTGGGCACCCGCCCGCCGCGCATCCACACGCCCACCGTGGCCGAGGTGGGCGGCGACGTCGCCTCGATCGACACCCGCCTTCCGCCGTCCTCCATGCACGACGCGGACTTTGCAGACGTGCTCGGCAAGAAGCCCGTGGTGCTGCTGTTCGCGACGCCCCAGCTCTGCCAGAGCCGCGTCTGCGGGCCGGTGGTGGACGTGGCCGAGCAGGTCAAGGCGAGCGTCGGCGACGACGTCCAGTTCATCCACATGGAGGTCTTCCGCAACAACCGCATCGACGACGGCGTGCGGCCGCAGATGATCGCCTTCCGCCTCCAAACCGAGCCGTGGCTGTTCGTGTTCGACCGCTCCGGCAAGGTGGCCGCGCGGATCGAGGGCGCCTTCAGCGAGCGCGAGCTCGAGCAGGCGATCTCGACGGCGACCGGCTAGGGGCGCCGGCCCGGCTTGCGCGGACCGGCGTGGCTCGCCTTCGGCCTCGGCCGCTTGACGATGACCCTCTTGCTGTAGGGCTTCATCGGCCCGCCGTTCGCGGAACCGACGCTGAGCCTCACCCTCAGCGCGATCTTCTTCTTCTTGCGGAGCGCCTTCTTGAGCTGGCCCTTGTTCTTCTTGCTCAGCTTCAGCCGGATGCGCGCCGTCCTGTTCGGGATGGTGAGGGAGGCCGCCTTGCGCCGCGTCGACGGGTACTTGCGGGCACGCTTCTTCTTCTTCGGGAGCTGGGCGTAGGCCACGACCGTGCAGGCCTGGTCGCAGCTCGCCATCACGTCGAGCCAGCCCTTCTTCAGAAGCTTCTTGGAGACCACCCGGAACTTGACCTTCAAATCGGTACCGCTCGGGCCGGTGCCGCCGCCGCCACCGTTCCCGCCACCGCCACCACCGTTGCCGCCACCGCCACCGTTGCCGCCGCCACCACCCGTATCTGGCGCGGTGGCCTTCCACGTGTAGCTCACGGACAGGGCCGAGCCTGCGTATGCGTTGTCGCCGGTCGTGGGGCCCGGCGGAGGGCCGCCGTCGGGGAGCGAGGCGGTGAAGCGGTACGTGCGCGCCTGGCCGCCTGGGAGGCTCCCGAGCGCGCGGCTCTGAAGAGAGGCGAGCTGACCGGCGAAGACGGGAATGAGGTTGCCGCCGGTGATGTCCTGAATCTCGAGATGGACTGCGTTGGAGAGCAGGCCGCCGTTCGCGCCCGGCTGGTCGACCACATCGAGCTGCTCGACGTCGAGGTCGCTGGCGAGCGTGCCGGTGTTCGAGAGCTGCACGGTGCCGGTCACGGAGCGGCCCGGGGCGATGCCCTGAGCCTGGAAGATCGCCTGCCCGTCGCGCGAGTTCGTGATCTGGAAGGTGCCGCTCGCCTGGCTGATCACCGCGGTCCGGTGCGCACGCACGCCGGAATGGGTCGCAACCGCGCAGCCGGAGATGGCCACCATTGCAGCCACGGTCATCCACCTATATAGCGGTCGCGTGTCCATTACCTGTCTAAGGTGATCTATCGGCCATCTGGAGCGGAAACTGAGCCGCGTTTAGCTCCTGACGCGCCGTCTGGACGAATAGGCTGAACCCCGACGGGCCGGTAGCTCAGTTGGTTAGAGCAGCGGACTCATAATCCGTCGGTCCCTGGTTCGAATCCAGGCCGGCCCATCAAAAGCCCAGCAAAATGCGCATATCTGGGGATCAGGGACGGTGGGAGATCAAGACCATGTCCCGAGATATCCGGAGAAGCCTGCATCGTGGGCTCATGGGCGACGTGCTCAATCCGCCGGTCAGCGGCCCTCGATCGTGGCCGAAGGCCACGCCTGCGCGCCGGAGTGGAAGAGCAGGGCCTAGCTCGGGGCGCGCTCGTCGAAGCGCGGCAGGCCGTCGTCCGGGAGCGGCTCCCAGGGCGCGGCGTAGGCGACGTACTGGTGCGCCTGCGGCCGGATGCCCGGGTCGCCGTCGATTGCCCCCAGCCGGACGATGATGACCTTCCCCGTCCCCGCGTCGCGCCCGAGCAGTGCCGAGCCGCAGTCGCCGCAGAAGACCTTCTCCAGGCCCCCCTCGGGCGCCCAGCCCCGGAGCCGGTCTTCGCCTTGGACGACCCGCAACGACCCGGGTGCGAGCCTCGCGGACGCCTGCGTCGCGGTGCCGCTGCGGCGCTGGCAGCGCGTGCAGTGGCAGTAGGCGGCGGCCAGGAGCGGCTCGTCGATCTCGAACTTCACGGCGCCGCAGCCGCACTCGCCGGTCAGGACTGGCTCGGTCATCGGCCCAGGGTACGGCACCTGCGTCGGGCAGCCCCTTGAAGAACGGGGTCAGGCCGAGATCCTGCGGTCTCCTACCTCGTGCGCTGGGCGGCGAGTCGGCCACGGCACGGTGGGAGTGAGGGCTGCTTTCATGGGGATGCGGATCTCTGGGGGCCGTGGCGTTGCGCCGCAGCTGCTGCAAGTCGCGCAAGGAGGCGCGGGGAGCGACGAAGCGACCCTTGGTCTGGTCGACAGTCTCGACCGCGCCGGCTCGAGGTAGGAGAATGCGTGTCGTGGCGAACGCATGAAGAGGCTGGTGTCCGATCGTGTCGGCGACGGCTGGGCTGCGCTGGGCGAGGGACTTTGGGACGTTGCGAGGGCGCGCTTCGGGGAGGCCGTGGCCGCCGAAGAGACGCCTGAGGCATTCGAGGGCTTGAGCTGGGCGGCATGGTGGCTCGACGACGCCGACGTGGTGTTCGCTGCACGGGAGCGCGCGTACCGCCTCTACAAGAAGAGTGGAGACCCAGCTGGCGCGGCCCGAATGGCCACGTGGCTGGCTTGCGATCAGCTCGACTTCCACAGCGCGTTTGCGGTGGCTGGCGGCTGGCTCGGTTGCGCGCATCGCCTGCTCGACCCGCTCGAGCCTGGACCGGACCACGGTTGGCTTGCCTTTCTTGAGGGCTACATGGCGCACGCGGGCGGCGAGATGGCGAAGGCCGCTGAGCTCGCGCGCCTGGCAACCGAGCTCGGGCGACGGTTCGCCGTGGCCGACCTGGAGATGCTCGGTCTCGCTCTGGAGGGCGCGACGCTGGTGGCTTGCGGGCGGGTGCGGGAGGGCATGCGCCATCTCGACGAGGCCACCGCTACCGCCCTGGAGGAGGAGGCCACGGTCCCGATCTCGGGCGCATGGGCCTGTTGCTTCCTGGTCACCGCGTGCGTTGCCGTACGCGATTACGAGCGGGCGTTCGAATGGTGCGACCGGATCGCCGAATTCGCGGAGCGCTACGGGAGCCGCTACATGCTCGCGTTCTGCAGGGCGGAGTACGGCTCGGTGCACCTCTGGCGGGGCCGATGGGCGGACGCGGAGACGGTGCTGGAGGCTTCGGTCGAGGACTTCTCCCGCTCTCGCCCAGCGATGGTGGGTGGCCCGCTGGTGGCGCTGGCGGAACTGAGACGGCGGCAGGGTCGACCGGAGGAAGCGGCGCTGCTGCTCGACCAAGCGGGGCCCTCCCCGACGGGCCAGCTTTGCCGTGCCCGCCTGGCGCTCGATCGGGGGGAGAGCGGTCGGGCGGTTGAGCTTGCCGAGCGCTTCATGCGGCAGGTGCCCGCGCATCTCAAGGTGGACCGTGCTCCGGCGCTCGAACTGCTCGTCCGGGCGCGAACTGGACGGGGCGAGCTGGTGGAGGCCGGCTCGGCGCTGGAGGCTCTGCGGGAGGTCGAGCGGCTGGTCGGGACAGCGCCGCTGCAGGCCGGCGCGGATCTGGCCGCCGGCAGGCTCGCGGCCAGCCGCGGCGACCACGATCGGGCGCGGCCGCTGCTGGAGGACGCGATCGATCGCTTCGAGCGGAGCGGCGGACCGTTCGAGGCCGCCCAGGCGCGGATCGAGCTCGCCACGATCCTCGTCGCGCTCGGTCGCACCGATGATGGCGAGCGCGAGGCTGCCGCGGCCCTGGACCAACTCGTCGAGCTCGGGGCCGAGGTCGAGGCGGACAGGGCGCGGCGGCTGCTCGAGGGATCGGTTCGCTGCGCCGACGCCCGGCCTCCGCTTCCGGAGCTCACGCCACGCGAGCGCGAGGTGCTGCGCCTGCTCGCCGACGGACTCACGAACCGGCAGATCGCTGAGCGCCTTGTGGTCAGCGAGCACACCGTCCACCGGCACGTCACCAACATCCTGCGCAAGCTCGGTCTTCCCTCACGGACGGCCGCGGCCGCCCACGCGGTGCGCTCGGGCCTGCTCGACGATCGGGGGGCGTAGCCAAAACCGGCTACCCGCGGGTCGGCCGAAGATGGTCGGTCCTGGCGAAGTCGTCACCCGCGGACCGGGCTACGGTGGCGGGCATGGAGCGTCGGACTGAGCCCAGGCAGCTCATGACGGAGCTCGCGGCGCTCGCCAGGATCAAGGAGATGGGAGAACGGAGGACGCACATGACGGCGGAAGGGACATCGGACGAGCCGGCGGCGGAGGGCGCTGACCGCGAGCTCAAGGACGCGACGCGGGCGGCCTGGGCGCTCGGCGACTACCACGGGTTCGCGACCGAGACCGTCTGGGAGCTCGGCCCGGTGCTCGTCGAGGCGTGTGGGATCTCGGCGGGCCAGCGCGTTCTCGACGTGGCCGCCGGCACGGGCAACACGGCCATCCGCGCCGCCGAGGCCGGGGCGACCGTCGTCGCCTCGGATCTCACGCCCGAGAATTTCGACGCGGGTCGCAGCGAAGCCCGCAGGTGCGGGGTCGAGCTCGACTGGATCGAGGCGGACGCAGAGGCACTCCCGTTCGGCGATGGCGAGTTCGACGTCGTCACCTCCTCGTTCGGCGCGATCTTCGCCCCCAACCATCAGACCGTGGCCGACGAGCTGGTGCGCGTGTGCCGGCCCGGGGGCAGGATCGGGATGCTCAACTTCACACCTGAGGGGTTGAGTTCAGACTTCTTCGGGGTCTTGGCGCCCTACGGGCCGCCGCCCTCTGGATCGCCGCCGCCACTCTGGGGCAACGAGGAGCACGTGCGGGAGCTCTTCGGGGAGCGCGTTGAATCCCTCGAGCTGACCCGCCGGGAGTACGTGGAGAGGGCCGACAGCCCGCGTGGTTACTGCGAGCTCTTCAAAGAGACCTTCGGGCCGGTGGTAGGCCTCTACGCGAGCCTCGCCGATCAGCCCGACCGTCTTGCAGCGCTCGACAGGGACTTCCTCGAGTTCGCGACACGCTCGCAACGGGGCGCCCCCGAAGGCCCGGCGGAGTACACCTACGAGTACCTGCTCGTGGTCGCCCGCAAACGGGCGGCGTAGAGCTCCGAGTCGTCGCGCTTCTGCCTTCGGGCGTGATGCCGGCAGCGCCCCTGCTCCTCCTTCGCTCGGCTGACGGCGTGGAATGCGCGGAGGCTCGCGCGTGCCTACCTGGTCTCTAGCCCGCCCGGCCGTACCGAAGCAACCGCCCCTAACCGCAGCCAAATCGACGGCTACCTGAGGTCGTCCAGCCCAACTCATAATCCGTCGGTCCCTGGTTCGAATCCAGGCCGGCCCATCAGCGGGAAGGTGCGAGCGAGCCGCTCAGCGGCGCACGCGCTCGCAGCCGCGGAGGCGGTCGACGCGGTCGGCGGTCACGCGGTCGCGCCGGCCGGCGCCGCAGTTGACCCGGTCGCGGCGGCGGTTGCGGGCGCTCACCACGTCGTTGCCCGCGCCCGCTGAGACGACGTTCCTGCCCCGGCCGGTGGTGATGCGGTCGTTGCCCGAGTTGCCGGTGAGGCGGTCGTTGCCGGTGCCGCCCGACAGCCGGTCCCGGCCCGACCCGCCGCTGAGCCGGTCCCTGCCGGACTCGCCGGTCAGCCGGTCGTTGCCGGACTCGCCGAGCAGCCGGTCGTTGCCGCTGCCGCCGAGCATGCGGTCGTTTCCGGCGCCGCCGCACGCAGAATCCGAGCCGCCACCCGAGCGGACGGAGTCGTTCCCTGCGAGCAACGCGATCACGTCGGCCCCGCCCGTGCCGGTCAGGGCGTCGACGCCGTTCGTGCCGAAGATCGTCGCCGGGCGCCCGAAGCACGTCGGCGGCGGCACGACGGTCTGCTGCGCGACGGTTACGGTGATCGTGTTCAGGGTCGGGGCGAACCCGAAGCCGTCGCGGCTGCGGAAGGTGAAGGTGTCGGTGCCTACGAAGCCGGGGTTCGGTGTGTAGGTGACGGCGGTTTCGCCCACCTGCGGCTGGTTGACCGTGCCGTTTGCCGGCTGATCGACGATGCTCCTGTTCACCTGCGTGCGCTCGTACGCCGGCCCGTTGTCGGTGCACGGGAGCGGAATCGAGACGGCGGTGTTCACGAACGTGGTGGCCGTGCTGTCCTGGCAGCTGGGAGCGGCGTCCGGCGCCCAGTCCGGGTTGCCGTCGAAGTTGCCCGCGTCGTCGGTGAGCGTCTGCGGAACGATGTCGCTGAAGTCGGAGTCCTCCGCCACCAGCGCGCCGCCGGTGAAGACGCCCGACACGTAGGCGATCGTGAAGCCCTCCGGCGACCACGTGCAGTTGTAGTCGCCGCTGCCGCTCGAGGCGAGCACGCTCGCCCCGGCCGGGTTGGCGATCTCTGCGACGAGGATGGACGCGGTGGCGTTCAGTCCCAACCCCGTGCTGAGCGTGAAGCAGATCCTGGTCCCGTCGGGCGAGATCGACGGCTGGAACGAGTGGCCGCCGCCGGTATGGATCAGCTCGGTCGGGCTGCCCGTGTTGTCCGCCGGCTCCCGGAAGATCTTCACGTCGTTGTTGCTGCCGTTCGGGGCGATGTTGACGTCGCCCACCGCGTAGTAGAGGGTCTGCGAGTCCGGGCTCCAGGCCGGCTTGGTCTCCATGCCCGTGCCGGCGGGAGTAAGGTCGAGAATGCCCCCGCCCGCGACGGTCTGGACGCGAACGATCCGGTCGGTGCTGGCGTCGGCGGGCTGGTGCTCGTAGGCGATCCGCGTGCCGTCGGGCGACCACGCGGGCCTGTCCGCGCTCAGGCTGTCACCGGTGTTCGTGAGCGGCTGGACGGCCCCGGTCTCCAGATCCTTGATGTAGATGTCGAAGTTCTGTGTCGCCGGGTTGGAGTCCGCGGTGCCGCGTGCGTAGGCGATCTTCGTGCGGTCGGGCGACCAGGTCGGGTGCCTGTGCTGGCCGACCGCCGTGTCGAGCGCCGGACCGACCGAGGGCGAGAAGGCGTCGGGCGGGAGCCTCCAGAAGTACATCCTCGCCTGCGAGTCGTCGCCGTCGGTGTTCTCCCGTCCGCTGACGAAGACGATCCGGCCGTCGCGGCCGGAGAGGACAGCGGCGGCCGAGGCGGGCAGGGCCACAACCGAGGCGAAGACCACCACGATCGCGAGCGTGCGACGAAGAGGCGAAGAGGTCATAGGGACCGTTGTACACCTCCACGCCCCGAAATGGAACGACATCGCCGCGACTCATGATCCGTCAGTCACGGCACCGTCGCTGATCTCCGGGTCGGCCTGTCGCTTCCGATTGGGTCGAAAGTGATGCGCACGACGAGCTCGAGGGCCTTCTTCCCGCGCAAGGTACGGGCGGCCGCCTTGGTCGGCCGGACGTAGATCCGGCTGCGGCCGGGAGCGCTGAAGCGCTTGACGCCCCGCGCCACGACCACGCGCCCGCGGGCGCCCGGCGCAAGCACCTCCTCGGTCGCGAGGCCGGCCCGGTCGGGCGAGAGCATGTGGCTGAAGCCGTTTGCCAGCCCTCGGAGCCCCTGGCGTTGCACCAGCGTCCTGACCCGGTCGGCTGTGGCGCGGACCCATGGGGTGAGTGGGGTCACGGCGCTGGACACCAGCGGTGCCGGGGTGGCGGGCTCCGCCGTGCCCGGCACCTCAGAGCCCTGATCGGGTGCCTGGAACTGCCAGTTCGTGTCCAATGGCCGAGCGCGTATGAACTCCAGCATGGCGAGCACGGCCGCCTCGGTCTGGGCGGGCGAGTGCTCGCTGCGCGGATCGGCGAGCTGCCACGGGTGCAGCATCTCCGCGGTGCTCGTGACCCGCTCCTCGAGGTTGAGCCCACTGATGCTTGCCCGGACGTCGTCCAGAGCGCTGCGGTACGTCGCCTCGCAGGCGGAATCGGCCAGGCAGCTGGTGAACATGCGGCCGCGGGCGTAGTCGCTGCCGAATGGGAGCCGTTCGGTCCAGGCCTGGTCGGTGCCCCACGGGATCATCGAGAATCGGCCGGCCGTGTCGCTGTGCAGGTAGTAGTTGTTGTGGTTGCCGACGTAGCCGTCCCGGTGGCCGATGTACTTCTCGACGGCCCACATGCGGGTCAGCTCGTCGAGGTCGGCCACCGGCGCCACGCGTTCGGTCCAACCCTCGGCTGGATCGTTGACGGCCGCGATCAGTGCTTCCAGGTCGGCGCGGTCCGACTCGTCGCCCTCGTCCACCTCGAAGCGCTCGGCAGCGTTGTGTTTCACATCGACCGCCTCGCCCTCGTAGAGGTGGCCTGTCGAGGTGAACCACCGGGGGAGCCACACGTCGTCGGGTGTCTCGACGTTCAGGTAGACGCCGTAGTCGGTCCCGTTCACGCGCAGGAAGGCGTAGCCGGTGCGCGGAGCGGGAATGCCGACGGCGCGGAACGCCTCGTAGGCGAGCAGCTCGTGCACCATCGACGGGTCCTGCACCATGTTGTTGAGCGTCAGCGTCTTCAACCCGAGGAAGCGCTGCCCTTTCACCGTGTGGGCGAGCTTCAGTTTGAATGCCGCCTTGGCCGACAGTGGCCTGAACGAGGCTGAGCCCTTGAGGCGCGCCCCGATGGCAAGGGGGCCGTAGCTGCCATCCGGCCCTGTGAGCGAGAAGGTCGCATCGACGTACTCATCCGGATCACTTGCCAGAGCGTCCAGGGAGGCTGACGGGAGGTCCAGGTCGATCTCGACCACGGTTGTGGGGTCGAACAGCGCGGCGGCCTCATCGGCCTGGGCGATTGGTGCCGCGAACGTCAACCCAGCCCATAGGACGGCCCCGACCAGGGGCCCAGCGAGTCTCACTTTCGCAGGGTAGGAGGGCTCTACGCAGAACGCAAACCGGCGGACCGGCGGCGCTCCACGAAGCGGCGCTGCTTCATCTGCTTGCCGCACTCGTCCATCGAGCACCAGCGGCGGCTGTGGTTGCGGCTCTGGTCGAGGAAGAGCCAGCGGCAGTTCCCGCAGATCTTCAGGTGGCCGAGCGGGCCGGCCGTGAGCAGCTCCACGGCTGCGTGGGCGAGCGGGCGGAGGGGATCGGCGAGCTCGCGGGGCGGGGGCCAGGTCCAGCGCATCGCGCCGTGGGGCGCGGCGGCGCCGGCCGGCGTGAGGCGCGCGCTGGCCAGCGAGTCCCGCTCGGCGTCGCGCAGCTCGTCCAGGAGAGCCGCGGGCGGCTCCCGGCCGTCAGCGATCGGGCGGAAGATCGCGTAGACGAGCTCACGCAGCTCCTTTGCGCGCTGGAGCGTACGGCGCGCACCCTTCTCGTCAGCGCCGGCCGCGCGCGCGAGCGCACGCCCGTCCGGCTCGGATACGACGCCGAGCCTCACACACCAGACGACGAGATCCTCGTAGCTGTCGAGCAGCTCGTCCTCCGGCGAAGGCGGCACGTCACGCAACCCGCCGATCGTGTTCACGAAGTCCAGGGCAAGGTGGCCGCCCTCGAGCGGGACCGTGGAAACTGCCGCGCGCACCGGTGATCGGGCAGCCGGCTGCCACGCTCGTCCGGCGCGTCGCGGACAGGCTCGGCCCGAACTAGAGCGGCCGCGACAGCGCGTGGGCCGGCAGCGGCTCCATGTCGTTCACGAAGCCGGGCTGCGCCTCCACCCGCCCCAGCCAGCCGCCGATCGCCTCATGCCGGCGGAGGTCCGCTCCGGCGTCCTCCGCGCAGTGCACGTACGCGTACAGGGCGATGTCCGCAACCGAGTAGGCGCCGCCCGCCACGAACTCGCGGCCATCGGAGAGCCCGCGGTCCAGCGCCTCGAGCGCGTCGCGGCCGCGGTCGAGGCGGCTCTCGTACACCTCCGGCATCTGCTCGTGGCGACCTGACAGCCTCAGGAAGCGGGCGTACGCGAGCTCGGCCTCGATTCGGTTCTGCTCGAAGAACAGCCACTCGTGCACGCGCGTGAGCGCGAGATGGTCGGTCGGGAGGTACGGCGTGCCGTGGGCGAGGTGGACGAGGATCGCGTTCGACTCGGCGATCGTCTCGCCCGAGTCGAGCTCGAGCACCGGCACGCGCCCATCCGGATTGCGCGCGAAATGCTCGGCGGTGCGCGTTTCGCCCTTGAAGAGATCCACCTGCACGCGCTCGTAGGGCAGCTCGAGCTGGCGGAGCAGGATGCGGGGCTTCATGCAGTTCCCCGACGCGGCGTGGTCGTACAGAATCACGTGCGCAACCTAGCCTGTGACGCGTGCGTAGACGAATAGTCCTGCTAATGGCAGCCATCGCGGTGGCTCTGCCCGCGCCGGCGTCCGCGGTGGAGGTGGCGCCTGGCGTGGAGTGGACCTCGATCGTGCGGGCAGCCGGCCCGGTGAGGATCAACGTGCTCGAGCTCGATCCCGCCGTCGTGCATGGCGTGCTCTCGAACGGCCGGATCGCGAGGCGCGAGCGCGTGAGCGCGATGGGTCGGCGCGTGGGCGCCGTGGCCGGCGTGAACGGCGGCTACTTCGCCCCGAGCGGCGATCCGGTGGGCGCGCTCGCCATCGACGGCGCGCTGCTGAGCGAGCCCGTCGATCGGCGCAGCGCGCTGGTCGTCGGCACGGAGAAGGCCACGGTGGCGCCGCTGCGCTTCACCGGCTCCGTCACGATCAACGGGGTGACTCGCCTGATCGACGGGCTCGAGCGCACCCGCGGGCTGATCCCGGCCTGTGGCGGGCGCGGTGGCGACGTGCCGACGAGCCGGCCGAACGCAGCGCTCACGTGCACGGATGCGAGCGAGCTCGTGCTGCTCTCGCCGAGCTACGGGGCGCGGCCGCCCCGAGAGGGCGGGGTGGAGGCCGTGCTGCGTGAGGGGGTGGTGGCGAAGGTCCGGGGGCCGGGCACGGGGCCGGTGCCGCGCGACGGGCTGCTGCTCACGGGCACCGGTGACGCCGCACGCTTCCTCCGCAACGCGGCGCTGCCCCGCAGCCGCGCGGATGTAGCGCTGGGGCTGCGCGCCGCGGGCAGGCGGCTCGACCTCGCGCAGCAGAGGCTCGTGGTGGGCGGGGGCCCGCGGCTGCTGCGCGCCGGGCGCGTGGCCGTGAGCGCGAAACTGGAGGGCTTCGCGCCCCCGCAGGCACCGGCCTTCTACGGCACATTCGTGGCCGCACGCCAGCCGCGAACGCTCGCGGGCGTGCGCGCCGACGGCACGATCCTGCTCGTGACGGTCGACGGCCGGCGTCCCGGCTGGAGCGTGGGGATGACCCTCCCCGAGGCGGCACGGCTGATGCGCTCGCTCGGCGCGCGCGACGCTCTCAACCTCGACGGCGGCGGTTCGAGCACGATGACGGTGCGCGGCGAGGTCGTGAGCCGGCCGTCCGATCGCGGTGGTGAGCGACCCGTGAGCGACGGGGTATACGCCCTGCCATGAGGGCCCTGGTCGCAGCCGCACTCCTCGCGGGCGCCGGGCCCTCGCCGGCGCAGAGCGAGCACGCCGTCGTATGGGCCCTCGGCGACGCGGCCACCCCCGGCGTGCGGGCGGACCGGGTGGCCGCGCTGGTGCGCCGTGGCCGGCCGGACCGGTTCATCTACCTGGGCGACGTGTACGAGACCGGCACGCTGAAGGACTTCCGGCGCTGGTACCACCCGCGCTACGGGCGCCTCGCCCGCATCACCTCACCCACGATCGGCAACCACGAGTGGGACAACCGCTTCCAGGGCTACTATCGCTATTGGTACCGGCGCATGGGCCGTCCCATGCCGCCCTGGTTCAAGACGAGCATTGCCGGGTGGGAGATCCTCAGTCTTAACTCCCAGGCGCCACACGGGAGCAAGTCGGCTCAGGTGCGCTGGCTCGAGGCGGCACTCGCGGGGCCGGGCGACTGCCGCATCGCGTTCATGCACCGTCCGCGTTACACCGCGGGTGGGTACGGCGGCGCTCCAGACCTGAACCCGCTGTGGAATCGGCTCTCCGGCCACGCGCAGGTCGTCCTGGCCGGGCACGACCACAACCTCCAGCGGCACCGGCCCCAGCGCGGGCTCACGCAGTACGTCGTCGGCGCCGGGGGCCGGGGGCGCTACAGCCTGCACCGCGGCGACCCCACGCTGGGCTGGGGTAGCGACAACGTCGACGGCGCCCTGCGGATCGTGCTCAGGCCGGGCCGCGCGCTGCTCGAGTTCCGGGCGCCCAGCGGCAGACTGCTGGACCGCAGTCGCGCGTCGTGCTCGCCGGTATAGCGTTCCGCCCGTGGACGAGACCGTCGTAATCCTGTGCGGAGGCCGGGGCACACGGCTGCGCGAGGAGACGCAGACGATCCCGAAGCCGCTCGTGGAGATCGGCGGCCGCCCGATCCTCTGGCACGTGATCCGGATCTACGCCGACCAGGGCTTCAGCAGGTTCGTGCTCTGCCTGGGCCACAGGGGAGACCTCATCCGGGACTTCGTGGAGCACAACGGGCTCCCGGAGGGACTCGTCATCGAGTGCGTGGACACCGGCGAGGAGACCCCCACCGGCGGCCGGGTGGCGCTCGTGCGCGACCAGGTCGAGGGGCGGCGCTTCTGCGCCACCTACGCGGACGGCGTGGCGGACATCGATCTCCCCGGGCTCGTGGACTTCCACGCGGCCCACGGCGCGATCGCCACCATGACGGTCGTGCGCCCCGAGCTCCAGTTCGGCGTGGCGCGCCTGGATGGGCACGACGTGGTGGAGGGCTTCGAGGAGAAGCCGCGCTTCGACGGCTGGATCAACGGCGGCTTCTTCTGCTTCGAGCCCGGCGTCTTCGATTACCTCGACGAGGGATCGGTGCTGGAGCGCGAACCGCTCGAACGGTTGGCGTCAGAAGGCGAGCTGAGGGCCTATCGCCACGCGGGTTTCTGGGACTGCATGGACACCTACAAGGATGCTGTCCTGCTCAACGATCTATGGGCGGCCGACAGGGCTCCCTGGAAGGAACTGCACAGGTTGCGCCGAAAACCGCGTTCGTGACGCGTACCGGAACGACCGCCCTCACCCTGTCCGAGGAGATTCGCCAGCGCTTCGACGAGTTCAGCCGCTCGCAGAAGGACGTGGGCCAGTACATCGTCGACCATCTGGAGGAGGCCGCCTTCCATACGGCTGAGGAGCTCGCCCGCCGGGCGAACACTTCCAGCTCCACGGTTGTGCGCTTCGCACAGGCGCTCGGCTTCGAGGGTTTCCCAGAGCTTCAGGCGGCCGCGCGCGACGAATACAGGCGCGCGCGTGAGAACGGGGCGTCGACGGCCGACCTCACCACGCAGCCGCTGTTCCCGATCGACCAGACCGAGTTCGAGACCGCGCTGGCGGCGGACCACGCCAACATGGCGGAGACCGCCCGCAAGGTCGATCGCGACGAGGTGACCGCCGCCGTCGACCTCATCTCGCGCGCGGAGCGCATCGTGCTCTGCGGCACCGATCAGATGGCCTTCTTCGCGAGCTACCTGCGCCACCTCCTGATGCTGCTCGACCTGCGTGCGGAGGTGGTGGCCTCGCCGAGCCAGGAGGGGCTCGCCAAGCTCGGCAGGGTCGACGAGAAGACCGTGATGGTCGGCTTCTCGGCCGGCCGCCCGCATCCGCTCGTCGTGCGCGCGATGAAGCTCGCCCGCAACCGCCGCGCGGCCACGATCGCGATCGCGGACGCCACCCTCTCCGAGGTGGCAAAGCTCGCCGACCACAAGCTGTACTACTCGTCCAACAGCCCGGCCTACGTGCGCTCGCACTCGGCCCTGCTGGCCCTGATCCAGGCACTCGCCTATGGGGTCTATGCGCTGGACGAGTCCGCCTACGCGGATCGCATCAAGGCCTTCCGCCTGAAGTAAGCGACGACCGTCCTGCCCTGGGCTTGCGTAGCAAGCCCTAACCAGGACGGTCGACGGGCCGAGCGACCCTGAGCGCCCGCCGTTCGGGTGGCCGGGTGGGCCAGTGGCGCGCCGCGCTGTCCGCCCCAGCGGCACAACTTGCGGCATCGGGCTCGGCCGCGGTCCGCCGCGGGCTATTCTGGGTGCCACATGGAGACCGGCACTTTCAGAGTCAAGGCGGGCCTCGCCGAGATGCTCAAGGGCGGCGTGATCATGGACGTGGTCACACCGGAGCAGGCGAAGGTCGCGGAGGCGGCCGGCGCGGCCGCGGTGATGGCGCTCGAGCGCGTTCCGGCGGACATCCGCCGCGACGGCGGCGTGGCGCGCATGAGCGACCCGACCATGATCGAGGGCATCAAGGAGGCCGTCTCGATCCCGGTGATGGCCAAGGCGCGCATCGGCCACTTCGTGGAGGCTCAGGTGCTCGAGGCGCTCGACGTGGACTACATCGACGAGTCCGAGGTCCTCACCCCGGCAGACGAGGCGCACCACATCGACAAGTGGGCCTTCAAGGTGCCGTTCGTGTGCGGCGCCACCAACCTCGGCGAGGCGCTGCGCCGCATCGGCGAGGGCGCGGCGATGATCCGCTCGAAGGGTGAGGCGGGCACCGGCAACGTGGTCGAGGCGGTGCGCCACATCCGCCTGATCACCGGCGAGCTGCGCCGGCTCCAGTCGCTCAATGAGATGGAGCTCCCGAGCGCCGCCAAGGAGCTCCAGGCGCCGCTCGAGCTGGTGAAGGACGTGGCCGAGCGCGGCAGCCTGCCCGTGGTGCTGTTCTGCGCGGGTGGCATCGCCACGCCGGCGGACGCCGCGCTGATGATGCAGCTGGGCGCCGAGGGCAACTTCGTGGGCTCGGGCATCTTCAAGTCCTCAGACCCGGAGCGGCGCGCCCGCGCGATCGTCGAGGCCACGACCCACTTCGAGGACCCAGAGCGCGTGGCGGCCGCCTCGCGCGAGCTTGGCGAGGCGATGCCGGGGATCGAGATCGGCACGCTCCAGGACAACGGCGGGCTGCTCCAGAACCGCGGCTGGTAGTGCGCGAGGGGGCGGGCGTGGCCCGCACCGGAGCGATGCCGTTCATCGGTGTTCTCGCCCTCCAGGGCGGGTTCGAGGCTCACGCGAAGGCTCTGACCGAGCTCAGCGCTGATGTCCGCGAGGTGCGCACGCCCGCGGACCTCGACGGACTCGATGGCCTGGTCATTCCGGGTGGCGAGTCCACGACCATTGGGCTCGGCGTGGAGCGTGAGGGGCTCGGTCAGCCGCTCATCGACTTCATCACGAGCGGCAAGCCCGTCCTGGGTACCTGTGCAGGAATGATCATGCTGGACCGGGACCATCTCGGCGTCCTCGACATCGAGGTGCGGCGCAACGCGTTCGGCCGTCAGCTTGCGTCGTTCGAGACCGAGCTCTCGTTCGAGGGCGCGCCGCTCGAAGCCGTGTTCATTCGCGCACCATGGGTGGAGGAGGCTGGGCCTGACGTGGAAGTGCTGGCGGAGGTGGATGGACACCCCGTCGCCGTCCGCCAGGGGAATATTCTCGCCGTGGCCTTCCACCCGGAGTTGGGCAGCGATTTGACCTTGCACGAGTGGCTTCTGGATAGGGTCCAACCCGCATGAGAGACCACCGCGCGGAAGCGCTCGCCCAGATCCTCGTTCGCTACTCGACCAGGGTGAAGAAGGGCGACGTGTGCTCGATCGCGTCCACCGCCGCAGCCGAGCCGCTCGTGCAGGCGATCTACGAGGAGGTCCTGCGGGCCGGTGGCCTGCCGATCGTGCAGCTCTCCACGAGCGGCGCCCAGGCGGCCTTCTACGAGCTGGCCAGCGACGAGCAGCTCGACTGGGTTCCGCCGACCACGGAATGGACGGTCGAGAACGCCGACGTGCACATCTCCGTGTTGGCATCGCTCAACACGCGCGAGCTCTCCACGGCGGACCCGAAGAAGCAGGCCCGCCAGCAGAAGGCGCGCAAGCAGATCATGGAGACCTCGATGCGGCGCGCCGCCGAGGGCGGCTACCGGTGGTCGCTCACGCTCTTCCCGACTCACGCCTTCGCGAGCGAGGCGGGCATGTCGCTGTCCACCTACGAAGACTTCTACTACGCCGCTTGCCTCGCTCTCGACGGCGATCCGGTGACCGCCTGGGAGCGCCAGTCCGAGCAGGTGCGGCGGCTCACGGACTGGGTGCAGGGCAAGGAGGAGGTGCGCATCCAGGCGGAGGGCACCGACATAACGCTGGGGGTGGCCGGCCGCAAGTGGATCCCGTGCGTGGGCGAGCACAACATGCCCGACGGCGAGTTCTTCACCGGGCCGGTGGAGGACTCGGTGAACGGGGAGATCGCCTTCTCGTTCCCGGCGAGCTACGGCGGCCGCACCGTTTCCGGCGTGCGCATGCGCTTCGAGGACGGCAAGGTCGTGGACGCCTCTGCCGAGCAGGGCGAGGAGTTCCTCATCGAGATGCTCGACACCGACGAGGGCGCACGCCGGCTGGGCGAGCTCGGAATCGGCACGAACTTCGGCATCTCCACCGCCACGAGGGAGATCCTGCTCGACGAGAAGATCGGCGGCACGGTCCACATGGCGGTCGGGATGGCCTATCCGGAGAGCGGCGGCACGAACAGCTCAGCCGTCCACTGGGACATGGTCTGCGACCTCCGCAGGGGCGGCTCGATCACCGTGGACGGCGAGGAACTGCAGCGCGACGGCAAATTCTCGGTGTAGCCGCTAGCGGACGCGGCGGGTCACGTCGCGGCCCGGGCCGCCCCGGAAGGTCACCGGAATGCGGCCGACCACGGTCATGCGGTCGTTGCCCGCCCCGCCGTACATGACGATGCGCCGCACGCCGGCGGCGCGGCAGCTCACGAGCCGCGGGCCCAGCGCCCTGCAGCGGCGGCCCGGCCGCAGGCGGGCCAGCGTGTCCCGCACCACCCAGCGGCGCCCCCGCTTGCGTGCGGTGAGGCTGTTTCTGACGCCGGGCGCGCCACGGATGACGAGGCGCGCGCCGCTGATCGCGACCGGGCCGCTCGACGGGCCGGGCGGGCCGTCCGGGACGGGCGGCAGCACGCCGCCGCTCGGTCCGGTGCCGGCGGTCGGCGGCTCGTAGGGGGGCTCGTCGGGGTTGCTCGGCAGCGGGTCGTCGGCCAAATCGTTCGCCAGGTCGTAGTGGCTCTGGATCTCGCCGGCGCTCAGCGCGCGCGTGTAGAGGGCGATCTCGTCGGCCTCGCCGGCCGCATAGGCCTCATTGGTGCCGTTCCGCATCACGTGCCAGGGGCTCGCGGCAAGATCCGACTCTGTCGCGTTGTTAGCCGTGTGCACCGGCGCGCCGTCGACGTAGAGGGCCACCGAGCTGCCGTTCTTGGTGGCGACGATGTGGTGCCACTCGCCGTTACGCACGGACTCGATGGGTTGGCCCGTGTTGAACCCCTGCCCGCCGACCCGGTATGTGAGGAATTGGTCAGTCGGATTGGCGAGGGCGGGCATCCAGCCGCGACTCGGGCCCGTGTTGTCGCGCATGACCGTCCTCCCGGAACGCCAGCGGAACCAGCCCTCGACCGTGGCGCCCGCGCCCAGCGCACTTCCGTCGATGGCCAGCTCGGCGCCCACGCCGTCGAAGGCCGCCGCCGTGTTCCGCAGCGGCCCGAGGACGCCGGGCTGGCCGAGCACGTAGCGACCCATGAGATTGCCGGTGGTGGCCGAGGTCTCGTCCTTGGACGTGGTTCCGGACAGCTCGCCCAGCCGCCAGTAGTCGGCCAGACCCGAGGTCGCCAGAACCGCGTCGCGGTAGGGATCCGACGCGGGCGAGCTGCCCGCGACGAACACGCGGTCGTCACCCGACACGGTGCCCGTCGCGTTCTCCGCCGTGAGCCGGTAGTGGTAGACGTGACCCGAGTCGAGCCCCGGCAGCGTCGCGCTCACCTGGTGGAGGGCGTCGTCGCCGGGCAGCGTCTGGGCGCTGGTCTCGGCGCCGTACTCCTCCGTCGGGCCGTAGTCGACCCTCCAGGTCGTGGACTGGTTCTGCGGGTCCACGGCCCCGTGGACGGTCGAGCCGCCAGCCCCGCCCGTGTGCGCGGCCGGCGCGACCGGAAGCCCGACCAGGATCTCGTCGACGAACGTGCTGGACGCGCCACCCGTGTCGGTCACCGTGAGCGTCGGGAAGTAGCGGCCGCTCGCCGTGTAGGTGTGCGTGGGCTCCGGCCCGGTGGCGTCCGTGGTGCCGTCGGCGTCGAAGTCCCACGCGTAACCCGCGATCGACCCGTCCGGATCGCGTGCCCCGCCGGTGCCGAAGGTCACGTCGAGGTCCGCGGGCCCGCTCCTGACGTTCGGCTCGGCGTCCGCGATCGGCGGCACGTTCGCCGCGATCGGCATGAAGGCGTGGATGGAGGTGTCGTAGTCCTCGTAGTTCCAGTAGCCGCCGGTCATCCAGATCACGCTCAGATCGCCCCCGGTCGCGGCCATGCCGCGCGGCGAGACGGGGCGTACGTTCTTGGCGCCCGCGCTCAGCGCCGTCGGGGGGCTCCAGCTCAAGCCGCTGTCGGCGGTCGTTCGGGTCTCCACCTGCCAGGCGCCCGCGCCCACCTGGCGCGAGAGGTAGATACGCGTCGGGTCCTCGTGGTCGAGCGTGATGCCGCCTGAGTAGCGCGGCGATCTGTCGGCCTCCTCCGCGATCGAGCCGCCCGCCGCGGTGATCTCGTTCACCTGCCATCCGCTGCCGGTCCAGCGCGCGTAGTGGTAGCGGTGGTCGGTCACGGTGGGGAAGCTGGCGAACACGAGCACGGGGTTGCCACTCGGGTCTGCGGCCACATCGTGGATCCAGGCCGGCGCCGTCCCGTCCCAGACGAGATCGCCCTCGGCAGGCGCGATCGGATCGTCGAGCGACCCAACCTGCTGGCCGCCGACCCGCTCGATCCGGCCGCCACGCACGCGCGCGTAGTAGATGTTGGAGTCGCGCGCGATGCTCGCCTGCTCGCCGGGGTGCACGTTGGTGTACGCCACGTGGATCGTGTCGCCGCCGCTCGCGTCGTACTTGACGTAGGGCCGCGACCCGGGGTTGGTGATCAGCGTGCGGGCCGACGACCAGGTCGTCTCGCCGTCGTTCTGGAGCGAGAAAGTGGGGTTGTAGTTGCCCCCGCGCCAGAACAGGTAGGAGCGGCCCTCGTCCGCGAGCCGAATCGGGTTCGGGTAGGTGTAGCCGAAGCCGCCTGGCGTGTTCACGTCGACCGTCTGCGCCGGCTCCCAGGCGGTCACGTCTTCCGGCTCCGAGGAAACGCGGTAGTGCATCGCGGGCCCGACGTGGGCCGAGTAGTAGACGACGAGCCGCCCGTCCGGGCGCACCTGGAGCGACGGGTTCGCGTGGTCGTCCTGGTTGAGGCGGGCCTGGAGGACGGCCGTGACGCGCTCACCGGTGCCGTGATCGTAGGAGCTGACCTTGATGTCGCCCTCGCGGTCCAACCAGCCGACATAGGTGCGTCCGTCGTGCGTGACCGCCCGTGGATCGCCGAACCACGACCAGGCCCCGTCCCCGACGGGCTGTTCGACTGCGCCCGCAGGCCCCGCCGCGACAAGGGCCACGAAGACCGCCGCGGCTACGGCACCGAGCCTCACACGTCCTGAGGCTAGCTTGGGCGGCGGCGCTTGCCGACAGTTGCGCGAATGCCTAGGCCTCCAGCGGGTTCGCGCGCTTCACGTCGCGCTTCTGCGCGAGCAGCCGAGCGTCCGCGCACGCCACCAGCTGATCCGGCGTGCCGGCGTCCTCGGGGGCCAGGGCGGCCGCGAAGGTGGCCGCGGGCTCGACCGAGTCGCGCAGGTCGCGCAGCAGCCGCAGCACCCCGGCCGGGCCGGCGCCCGGCGCAATGAGCGCGAACTCGTCCCCGCCGATTCTGGCCAGGCAGTCGCCCTGACGGGCCACCGATGCCGCCGCGATCGCCACGGATTGCAGCACCGCATCCCCGGCGGGATGGCCCTGCTCGTCATTCACGCGCTTGAAGTCGTCGAGATCGATGAGGACGAGCGCGTACGAGTCCCCGGTCGCCGCGGCCCGCTCGAGCGCGAGGTCGAAGCCGCGCCGGTTGGCAACGCCAGTGAGCGGGTCGAGCTCCGCCATCGTCCGCTGGTGCAGCTCGGCGCGCACGAGGCGGCCCTTGAGGAACTGGACGGCGACGGTCGCCCCGCCCACCGCGAGCACAAACATCAGGAGCCGCGCTGGGTAGCCCATTTCAAGCACCCGGTTGTCGTAGACGAGCGGGGTCGCATACGCACAGCCGAACAGTGCCACCAGCGGCCAGGCCAGCCGCGGCGGGAAGAAGTACGACACGAACAGAGCGGTGAAGATCATCACCGGCTGGAGGAAGCTGGTGGCGCCACCGGTTGCCCAGAGCGACAGGGCCACGACCGGCATCATCACGGCCGTCACGAGGGCTCGCGTGCCGATCGCCATGCCGCGGCCGTTCGCGGCCATGGCGAGCGACATGACGCCCCAGGCCACGGCGAGGAACCCGAGCAGAAGCGCGACGGCGGTGTGGCTTCGCTCGGAGCCCGGCAGCACCAGCGCCACGCCCCCGCATACTCCGGTGGCCGTCCACATCAATCCTGACGTGAAATCAGGCAGCGGGCCGTCGTCCCATGGATTCCCATCGGCGTGGAGCGGGCGGCTGAGGCTCTCCTTGAAGCCAAGCATGCTTCTGGAGACCATCGGCGTTCTGTCCATAGACTTGAAGTTCATGGCTGGGCATTCAAAGTGGGCGTCGATCAAGCACAAGAAGAAGGCGGTCGACGCCAAGCGCGGCGCCCTGTTCACAAAGCTCACCCGCGCGATCACCGTGGCCGCCCGCGAGGGCGGGGGAGACCCGGATGGGAACCCGGCTCTGGCGCTCGCGATCCAGAAGGCGCGCGATGCCTCGATGCCGAAGGACAACATCGAGCGCGCGGTCGCCAAGGGCACGGGCGCGGACTCCGACGCCGACGCCTACGAGGCCGTCCTTTACGAGGGCTACGGACCGGGCGGGGTGGCGATCCTGGTGGAGGCGCTCACCGACAACCGCAACCGCACGGGCTCCGAGGTGCGGAACGCCTTCACGAAGCACGGCGGCAGCCTCGGCGAGCCCGGCTCGGTGGCCTGGACCTTCGAGAAGAAGGGCGAGATCGTGGTGGACGGGTCGCGCTACTCCGAGGATGACCTGCTGGTCGCGATCGACGCCGGCGCCGAGGACGTGGCGCTCGACGGCGACGTATGGGAGATCGTGACCGGGCCCGCGGAGCTCACCGCCGTCCGCAGGGCGATCGAGGACGCCGGGGTGGAGATCGACTCCGCCGAGCTGGTTCAGCGGCCCACCACGCGGACGCCCGTCGAGGAGGATCGCGTGGCCACGCTGATGCGGCTCATCGACGCGCTCGAGGAGAACGACGACGTGCAGGGCGTGCACGCAAACTTCGACGTGGACGCCGAGGTGCTCGAGCGAGTGGCCGCCGTGTGAGGGCCCGGGTTGGCGCGGCCGTCTTCTGGGTGTTCGCGGGCAGCATGCACTTCGTCATCCCGCGCCAGTACGAGGCGATCGTGCCGCCGTACCTGGCGCGCTGGAAGAAGGAGCTCGTCGTGGCGAGCGGGATAGCGGAGATCGCCGGGGGAATCGCGGTGCTGCCCGACCAGACCCGGCGCGGCGCGCGCTGGTGGCTGCTGGCCACGCTCGTGGCGGTCTACCCGGCCAACATCCACATGGCCGTGAACTCGAAGGACTTCCCGAAGATCCCGCCGGCCGCGCTCTGGGCGCGACTGCCGGTTCAGGGACTCTTCGCGTTGCTCACCTGGCGCGGAACGCAGTAACCCCGCGGGGGAGGCGTCCGCACCTCCGCGCAGAATCACAGCTATTGGTGATCATCCTCGGAATCGATCCGGGCACCGCGCATACCGGCTATGGCGTGGTGCTCTCGCACGGGACGCGGCTTGCCGCGCTGGACGGCGGCGTGATCGAGACGCGCGCAGGCGTTCCGCTGGAGCGCCGGCTTGCCGATATTCACGCGCGCGTGTGCGACCTGATCCGCGAGCACGAGCCGGCCGCCCTCGCGGTCGAGGACCTCTACTTCGGGCGCAACGCCCACAGCGCCTTCGCGGTGGGCCAGGCCCGCGGGGTCGTGCTGCTGTCCGCCGGCATGGCGGGCATCCCGTGCTTCTCCTACACGCCTCAGGCGGTCAAGCAGGCGGTCTGCGGCAGCGGCTCGGCCGCGAAGGAGCAGGTGCAGCGCATGGTCGGCACGCTGCTCTCGCTCCCGGAGCCGCCGAGCCCGGACCACGCTGCCGACGCCCTTGCCGTGGCCATCTGCCATGCGAACGGCGCTCCCCTTAAGGCGGCCCTGGCGTGATCGCTTCCATACGCGGTGAGGTGCTCTCCAGGTTGCCCGGCGATGTCGTCATCGAGGCCGCGGGCGTGGGCTACCGCCTCGCCGTCTCCTCCGAGACGCTCAGCTCGGTCGGGAGCCCCGGCCAGCAGGCCACGCTCCTGACGCATCTCGTCCTGCGCGACGACGGCATGCACCTCTACGGCTTCTCGTCCGAGGCCGAGCGCGAGCTCTTCCTGATGCTGATCGGCGTGCAGGGCATCGGCCCGAAGGTGGCGCTGGCGGTGCTGTCCGGCGGCGCTCCGCGCGAGCTCCTGAACGCCATCGCCTCCGGCGACACGGCCCGCTTCCAGACGGTGCCGGGCATCGGCAAGCGCACCGCGGAGCGCATCATCGTGGAGCTGCGCGAGAAGGTGGCCGGCAAGGCCACCGACGACATCGTGGTGCGGCGGACCGGCTCCGATGACCCGCGCACGCTCGCGCGCGAGGGCCTCCTCGGGCTCGGCTTCACGCCCCAGGAGGCCGACAGGCTGCTCGACCAGGCCGGAGGCGAGACGCCCGAGGACCTGATCGCGGGCGCACTGAGGGCGGCACGATGACCGGGATCCGAACGCCGGGCGTGGAGCGAATACAGCAGCCCGCCCCTCTGCCGGCCGAGGACGACCTCGACCGCTCCCTGCGCCCCAAGAAGCTCGAGGACTTCGTGGGCCAGGAGCGCGTGAAGGAGCAGCTCGCGATCTTCATCGAGGCCGCCCAGGCCCGCGGCGAGGCGCTCGACCACGTGCTGCTGGCCGGTCCGCCCGGCCTGGGAAAGACCTCGCTCGCGCAGATCGTGGCGAACGAGCTCGGTGCCGGCTTCGTGCCCACCGCCGGCCCGGCGCTCGAGCGCAAGGGCGACGTGGCGAGCTACCTCACGGCGCTCGAGCCGCGCAGCGTCTTCTTCGTCGACGAGATCCACCGGCTCCCGCGCGCGCTCGAGGAGACCTTCTATCCGGCGATGGAGGACCGCAAGCTGCCGATCACGGTGGGCCAGGGGGCGGGCGCCCGCGTCGTCTCGCTCGACCTGCCCGCATTCACCCTGATCGGCGCCACCACCCGGACCGGCCTGCTCACCACCCCGCTGCGCGACCGCTTCGGCGTGACCCACCGCCTCGGACTGTACGAGCCGGCCGACCTCGCGCGCATCGTGCTGCGCTCCGCGGGCATCCTCGATGTGGAGATCGACACGGCGGGCGCCGAGGCGATCGCCCGGCGCTCGCGCGGCACCCCGCGCGTGGCGAACCGGCTGCTGAAGCGCGTGCGCGACTTCGCCGAGGTGCGCGGCGCGGGCCACATCGAGGAGAACGTGGCGATGGAGGCCCTCGACCTGCTCGAGGTGGACGCCGCCGGGCTCGACCGTCTCGACCGGGAGATCCTCCGCGCGATCTGCGGGAAGTTCGGCGGCGGGCCCGTGGGCCTCAGTACCCTGGCCGTCGCCGTGGGGGAGGAGGCCGACACGATCGAGGACGTCTACGAGCCCTATCTGCTCCAGCAGGGGTTCCTCATGCGGACGCCCCGCGGCCGCGTCGCGACCGACGCAGCGTTCGGCCATCTCGGTCTCGAGCCGCCCCGCGGGGGCTCGCAGCGCCTCTTCTAACCTGCGCTTTAGGCCAGCCCCTACCCTTGACCCCTCATGCCGATCTTCATCTGCCCGAACTGCGGCAACCGCAGCGAGTCAGCCGAGCGCACCGCCGGCTTCCAGACTCGCGCGAAGGCCTGCAAGCGCTGCGGATTTGGCTTCCTCTTCGAGCTGCTGGACGATTACTACCCGGCCCCGAACGCGGCGTTTTTCATCCTCGACCAGCAGGCTCGCCTGATCGGCACAGGCCGCGGCGCACGGGAGCTCACCGGGCTCGGTGACCTCGACGTGATCGGCCGCCCGGTGAACGACGTGCTCAACCTCCAGTTCGACGAAGGTGGCGACCACATCGCCACGGCGCTCGAATGGGGCGTACGGGTGCTGGACAAGCCGGTGGTGGTGCACGCCGAGGGAGACCGCCCCGAGTCCGCGAAGGCTGACATCTTTCCTGCGTATGACGACGACGGAGGCCTTCTCCTCGTGCTGACGCCGCGATGACCAACCGGACCAGGAACCTCTCGATCCTCGGGATCGTGCTGCTGCTGCTGGCGGCGGCAGGCTTCGTGATCTCCACGAAGTCCACGCGCCTCGGCCTGGACCTGAAGGGCGGCACGGAGCTCGTCTACCAGGGCCAGCCGACGCCGCAGGTGCCCACGGTCACGCCGCAGGCGCTCGACGACGCTCTCGAGACGATCCGCAAGCGCACCGACGCCCTCGGCGTCTCCGAGCCCGAGATCCAGCGCTCCGGCCGCGATCAGATCTCGATCGGCCTGCCGGACGTGCAGAACGCCCAGCGCGCCATCGACCAGGTGGGCTCGACCGCGCAGCTCCAGTTCTACGACTGGGAGCCGAACGTGCTCGGCGACCGCGGCACGGAGGCGCCGTACGCGGGCTCCAAGGCGCTCTTCGAGGCCGTGGAGGTGGCCTCGAAGCAGAAGCCGAAGGCCGAGCAGGAGGACGTGCCTCAGGGCTCCGACGAGTCGCCGCAGGAGGCCGACGAGGACAACGATTCCACGAGCGACCAGTACTACCTGTTCGGACCGGACCGCCTCCCCATCGGGCCGGACAAGCAGCCGCTCCGCGAGGGTGACTACGACCCGTCCGCGAACTGCGAGGACCTCCTCTCGGACTACGACCCGCAGGACGGCCCGCCGAACAAGTACGCGAAGGGCACCGAGTGCTTGCCGGAGCTCGAGGAGCTCGGCCCCGCCGGTCCGCCGGACGGCTCGCGCGTCTTCAAGGTCCCGCAGGGCATCGTCGTGGTGGAGGCCGAGGAGGCGCCGAACCAGTCCGCGCGCGTCCACCGCTTCTTCGTGATCGAGGACGACTCCGAGCTCTCGGGCAAGGAGATCAGGAACCCCGAGCAGAACTTCGACCCGAACACCCAGGCCCCGCTCGTGACGATGGAGTTCACGGACACGGGCCGCGAGGCCTTCGCGCGCGTCACGAAGCGCCTCGCCGACAGGGGCCGCGACTGCGAGACGCTCGCCGGGGTCTCGCCGGACTGCCCGAACGTGCCGCAGGGCTCGCCGCCCGAGGACTTCTTCCAGCGCTTCGCGATCACGCTCGACAACCAGATCGTCTCGCTGGCGACGATCGACTACCAGGACAACCCGGAGGGCATCGACGGCCGCACCGGCGCCTCGATCGAGAACATCGGAACCATCCAGCAGGCCCAGGACCTGGCCGAGAGCCTGCGGATCGGCGCCCTGCCGATCAACCTGAAGCTGATCTCGCAGACCCAGGTGTCGGCCACGCTCGGCCAGCAGGCGCTCGACCAGGGCCTCACCGCCGCAGCCGCCGGCCTCGCGCTCACGATCCTGTTCCTGCTGCTCTTCTACCGGGTGCTCGGCCTGGTGGCGACGGTGGCGCTGCTCATCTACGCAGCGCTCCTGTTCGCGCTCGTGAAGGTGATCCCGATCACGCTCACGCTGCCGGGCATCGCGGGAATGGTGCTCACGCTGGCGGTGGCGGCCGACGCCAACATCGTCATGTACGAGCGAATAAAGGAGGAGGTGCGCGCGGGCAGGTCGGTCCCGGCCGCCATCTCCGCCGGCTACACCAAGGCGCTCAGGACGATCATCGACGCAAACGTCGTGACGATCGGCGTGGCGTTCATCCTGTTCACGCTCGCCACGGCGGGCATCAAGGGGTTCGCCTTCACGCTGGGTGTCGGAACGCTCGTGTCGCTGTTCACCGCCGTGCTCGCCACCTCGGCGATCCTCGGCACGCTGGCGCGAACGCGGCTCCTGCGGCGGCCGAGCGCGCTGGGCGTCGCCACCAAGGAGACCAAGGGCTGGAAGTTCGACTTCATGGGGAACTCGCGCTGGTTCTTCTCGTTCTCCGGCGTGATCCTCGCGGCCGGCGCGATCGCGATCGCCACGTTCGGGATCAACTTCGGCATCGACTTCGAGTCCGGCACGCGGATCACCGCGCCGCTCCAGCAGGCGGCGAGCGTCGACGAGGTGCGCTCCACGCTCGAGCCGCTCGGCTACGGCGACGCCGAGGTCCAGGCGGTGGACGACCCGGAGCTCGGCGAGAACGTCGTGCAGATCGAGGTTGCGCAGCTCGAACCGGCCGAGGTGGACGAGGTGGAGGAGGCGCTCAACGAGGACTACCAGGTGCGTGGCGCGGACTTCTCGGCGACCTCGGTCGGGCCGACCTTCGGCGAGCAGATCGCGCGCACGGCCGTGCTGGCCGTGATCGCGTCGCTGCTCCTGATCTCGCTCTACATCGGCTTCCGCTTCGAGTGGAAGTTCGCCGTGCCGGTCCTGATCGCGCTCGCGCACGACCTTCTGATCACGGCCGGCACGTACGCGCTCTTCGAGCGGGAGGTCACGACCGCCACGGTCGCCGCCCTGCTCACGATCCTCGGTTACTCGCTCTACGACACGGTGATCGTGTTCGACCGAATACGCGAGAACGTGCCGCGCATGCCGCGCGCCACGTTCTCCCAGATCGCGAACCGCTCGATGTCCGAGGTGTTCACCCGGTCGCTCGCCACGAGCTTCGTGGTGCTGATGCCGGTGGGCTCGCTGCTCCTGTTCGGCGGCGAGACGCTGAAGGACTTCGCGTTCGCGCTGCTGGTGGGCGTGATCTCGGGTGCGTACTCGTCGATCTTCATCGCCACGCCGGTGCTGGTGGAGTGGAAGGAGCGCGAGCTGACCTACATGCGCAGGCGCCGCCTGATGCTCCAGGAGCACGGCGGCCTCATCCCGGCGTTCGCGACGGGCACGCTCGGCGAGCCGGCGGTGGCGGTGGCCCAGACGCCGCGCGCGCAGGAGCTCGCGGACGCGCAGAACGCGGCCGCTCAGGCCGGCGCGGCGCCGCCCGCCGAGCGCACCGAGCGCCAGGCACGCAGGCAGCGTCGCGCCGCCGCGACCTCGACCACGCGCGCGACGCCGACTCAGCGGCCCGCTCCGACACAGCAGCCGCCCGAGCCCGCCGCGGAGACCCCTGCATCTCCTGCCGCTCCCTCTGCGCCCACCGGGGACGGCGACGGTGCGCCGCCAAAGCCGAAGCCCAAGTCGAAGTCAAAGCGCCAGCAGAAGCGCAGAAAGCACGGGAGGCGCTAGTCCATGGCGATGGTGGTGTGGGTGATGATGGGGATCGCGGTCTGGCACTTCACCGTGTTCCTGCCGGACCGCTTCTACGGCGGAATCGTGGGCGCCTTCCTGGCGGCATTCGGGGCCGCAGTGGTCTTCGGCTTCCTCGCGAACGGGCTCACGGTGCCGGGCCAGAGCGACACCGACATCGTCCAGGCGGTGATCGCGATCCCGGGCGCGTTGATCGGCCTGGCGCTCTCGTACTGGTGGGGCTCGCGCATGGACCGCGAGCACGGCATCGATCACGGCCAGACCAGGGCCGGCGCGCACTAGCCGCAGGACGGTCCGCGTTACTCGAGGCGTGTCCAGTAAACGCTGGTTCGCATGGGCACCACGACACGACCCGCTTCCATCGGTGCGCCTGGTAGCTGGAGGAGGCCTGAGACTTCGTCGAGGAGGTCCCGTCGGTCGGCCGGGCTAAGCCGAGCGACGTAGCTGCGGGAGGCGAGATTCGCGAGGAACGCCTCAGGCGATGTCCGCCGGGTGTTGTCGAAGGTCGCGGAGCCCAGCCGCCCGAACCGCCGCTCGCCATCGAAGGCTTCGCGCCATAGCCCCGATCCGTGCCGGCGCATCACCGACAGGTCCGCGCGGCTGCGTTCCAGCAGGTCGTCGAGAAGGCCAAACCACGCGCCCTCGCGACGCTCCCATGGGGTGGTGTTCCAGAGAAGGGCGACGCCGCCGCCCGGCTTCAGCACCCGCGCCATTTCGTCGAGGGCTCGACGCCCGTCGAACCAGTGGAAGGCCTGGGCGACGAAAATCGCATCGGCGCTCCCATCGGCTAGGGGCATGCGTTCCGCGCTTCCTTGGAGCGATCGTGCCGCCGGCGCCTCGCGAGCGAGCTGCTGGGTCATCGCGGCCAGCGGCTCAATCGCGATCACCTCGTCGAAGCACCCAGTCAGGTCGCGGGTCAACTTGCCGGTGCCTGCTGCGAGGTCGACGACCACGCTTCGCCGCTCCAGATGAAGCTCGCGCATGAGCGAGTGGATCGCTTCCAGCGGGTAGCCCGGACGCCCGCGCTCGTATTCCTGCGCCGCGTTCTTGAAAGCTGTCGCGAACTGGTCGTCTTTCACTTGCAGTGGGCTTTCCGTCCGCTCCACAGCGCAGTATCGATGAGATGCAGTCGAAGCCGTCGCGCTGGAGGAGCGATCCCTACGAGGTCGCCACTGGACGGCGGCTTGCCTCGGAGCTGGGCGTATCGCCGGTCGTGGGCTCGATCCTGGCGCGGCGCGGCTTCGGCGATGTCGACGAGGCGCGGCGCTTCCTCGCGGCCGAGGAGTCTCACGACCCGGCCACCCTGCCCGGCGTTCCGGCCGCCTGTGAGCTGATCCTCCGCCATGTCGAGCGCGGCTCCGTGATCGCCGTGTTCGGGGACTACGACGTGGACGGCGTCTGCTCCACCGCGATGCTGGTGCGGACGCTTCGCGCGCTCGGGGCCGATCCGGTCTGGGAGCTGCCGAGCCGCTTCGACGAGGGCTACGGCCTGTCCGGGCCGGCGATCGAGCGGCTGGCCGGTCGCGGGGTGGAGCTGCTCGTCACGGTCGACTGCGGCATCACGGCCGTGGAGCAGGTGGCGGCGGCTCGCGCGGCCGGTATCGACGTGGTCATCACCGATCACCACCGCCCCGGCCACGCGCTGCCCGACTGCACCGTCGTGCACCCGGCGCTCGGGCACTACGGCTGCCCGGAGCTGTGCGCGTCGGGCGTCGTGCTGAAGCTGAGCGAGGCACTGTTCGCCGCCGCGGGGCGCCACGGCGCCGAGGCGGCAGAGGACATCGACCTGGCGGCACTCGCCACGGTCTGCGACCTCATGCCGCTGCGCGGCGAGAACCGTCGCATCGTGCGCGAGGGGCTCGTGGCGCTGGGGCGCACCCGTAGGCCCGGCCTGCGCGCCCTGATGGAGATCGCCGGCGTGGCGCCCGCCGAGCTGTCCGAGCATTCGCTCGGCTTCCGGCTCGGGCCGCGCATCAACGCCGCCGGGCGCATGCAGCGCGCCGATGCCGCGCTCGAGCTGCTCCTCACCGACGACGAGGCTCGCGCAGGCGAGGTGGCGCGCGAGCTCGACCTCCTGAACCGCGACCGCCAGGAGGCGGAGACCCGCATCCTGTTCGCCGCCGAGGCGGCCTGCGCGCCGCAGGCGCACGAGGGAGCGATCGTGGTGGCTGGGGAGGGCTGGCACCCGGGAGTCGTGGGGATCGTGGCCTCCCGGCTCGTGGAGCGCTGGCGCCGGCCGTGCGTGGTGATCGCGCTCGACGGCCAGGGTGGCGGGCGCGGCTCGGGCCGCAGCATCTCCGCCTATGACCTCCATGCTGGCCTCGGCGCCTGCTCGCAGCACCTCACGCGCTTCGGCGGGCACAGGATGGCGGCGGGGGTGGAGCTTGACGCGGCCGCCGTGGAGCCGTTCCGGCGCGCCCTGGCGGCTCACGCTGCTGCGGCGCTGTCCCCGGATGACCTCATCCCGGTGGAGCGTGTGGACGCCGTGGTGGCCGGCGGCGACCTCGGCCTCGACCTCGCCGACGAGCTGGAGCTGCTCCGCCCGTTCGGCATGGGGAACCCGCAGCCGACCCTGCTCGTCCCCGCGGCCCGGTTCGACCGCGTGACCGGCATGGGGGAGGACAAGGAGCACTCGCGCTTCACGCTCGTGGCCGCCGGCGGGGCGAAGTCTCGCGGCGTGGCCTTCGGCTCGCCGCCGAAGGCGCTGGCCCCTGCGGCCGACCGAGCCCACGACATCGCCCTTCGCCTCGAGCGGAACCGCTGGAACGGAATGGTGGAGCCGCGCGTGCTCCTGCGCGCGCTATGCCCGACGGAGCCCGGCGAGTTGCTCGTGCTCGGCGAGGATGCGCCGTTCTGGCACGAGCTCGGCGAACTGCTGGCCGCACCGGAGTCGCCGCTCGTGGCCGGGGCACCCGCCGCGCCGGGCGCCGGCATCGTCGAGGACCGCCGCGGCGAGGGCTTCGCGGGCGTTGCCGGTGACCTCTTCTCCAGCGGCGAGAGCGTGCTGGTGGCGGTGGCGGACGTGCCGCGCCGCCGCACGGGCCTCGAGGCCGTGGTGGCGGGCCTCTCCGATGGCCCGATGCCCGTCACCTCCTGGGGCGCGCTCGCCGCACATCCCGAGCTTGCCGATGGCTTCGACCACCTTGTGGCGCTCGACCCCCCGCCGGGCGGCGTGGCCGATCCCCTGCTCGGGAGTGCCAGTCGCGCGCATCTCGCCTGGGGGCCGGCCGAGGCGGAGTTCGCGCTCACGGCGTGGCGTGCCGAGCTCGACCTGCGCCCACAGCTCATGGAGATCTACCGCGCCCTGCGCGAGCTGGCGCCCGGCGCTGACGCAGCCGACCTCGAGAGCGCCCTGCGCGGCGCGCGGCCGCTATCCCCGCAACGCGCGCGCCTGCGCCCGCCTCGCGCGCGTCCTCGCCGAGCTCAGCCTGATCGAGCTCGACCCGGCTGCACGGACCTGCCGGGTCCTGGACGCGGTTCGAAGCGAGTTGGAGCGCTCACCGACCTACCGGGCCAGCCGCGAGGAGCTGGCGGCAATCGAACGCGCCCTGGTGTCCGTACGCCAGGCTGCCTAGCGGCTTAGCGGCACTTGGGGTCGACGTAGAAGTCGTCGACGAACCAGGTGCCGAGGCCGAGCGAGCGCACCCGGAACTGGACCGGAGTGTGGTTGCCCGGAAGCAGCGGGAGCAGGTTGGCGATCATGAGCAGCTTCGGGCTCGGCTTCCACTCCCCAGAGGGCAGCAGGACACCGAACGGGACAGCCGCCTTCAACCCAAGCGATGTCTCGACGATGACCTCGACCGTGAGCGTGGAGAGCAGTGCGCGGTTGCCCTTCGCGAAGAAGCGCACCGTCGGGTGCTCGAGGCCCACGCAGACGACCGGGGAGGTGGCGGTGGCGCCAGGCGGCAGCTTCACCGACTTGGAGTCACCCGCGCCTCCAATCTTGAAGGGCTCGTTCTCCGTAACCACAGAGGCCTTGCCGCCGAGCTGCCACTGCGGCTCGCCGGCCTCGAAGCCGCCTCCGGGCGCACGCCAGTAGTCGGTCTGGTCGCCCCACTGCGCAAAGGCCTTGGTGGTGGCCTTCGGGGAGCAATCAGGGGCCGATGCCACGAGCAGGCCCGCATTCGCTGCCGGCGCGCCCACGGCGAATGCGAGGGTCGCGACTGCGGCGGCGAGAAGAGTGCGGGGAAGTCGGCTGTTCATGCACTCACCATCGGGTAAAAAGACCCGCTTCGCTACGGACATACGTCCATTTGGGGGGGCAACGTCCGTCCATCGAACAAACGTCCGTAATGACCGCGGGCCGACTGGCCGATAGGGCGAGGAGGCATGCGGATTTTCGACGACCTCCGATCGGGGCTCACCCCTGCCGTTGAAGAGCTCCATGAGGGCTTCGACCGAACCTCCTCCGAGCGCCTGAGCGGACGCGAGCTGGTCGTCGAGGCCGCAAGTGCCGCTGCGTTCATGGCGGTGGCCGTTGCGATGGCCGTGTTCATCCCGTCGGAGCGCTCCTTCGACCCACTACTCGCCGTCGCGCTGCTCGCCACCTACGCGCTGATGGCACAGATCCGATTTCCGATCGGCTACGGCTTCACGGTCCCCACGCAGCTCGTGTTCGTGCCGATGCTCTTCCTCCTGCCGGTGGGCACTGTGCCGCTGGTGGTGGCGATGGCGATGGTGCTCCGCGACGCGCCCGAGTACGTGCGCGGGGAGCGCCACCCGAGCCGCGTGCTGCTGGCAGTCGGCGACGCCTGGCACTCGGTCGGCCCGGTCGCCGTGCTCGCCGCCGCGGGCATCGCCGCGGTCGAGCTTGGCGACTGGCCGATCCTGGTCGCCGCCCTCATTGCTCAGATCGTCATGGACGACGTCGTTTCGACCCTGCGCGAATGGGGCGGACTCGGCATCTCGCCCAGGCTCCAGCCCTCGCTGCTCGGCTGGGTCACGCTCGTGGACGTGCTGCTGTCCCCGATTGCCCTGCTTACCGCGATCGCGGCGGCCGAAGCGCCCTTCACCGTCCTGCTCGTGCTCCCGCTCGCGGGCCTGCTGTGGGTCTTCTCGCTCGAGCGCGGCGCGCGCGTGCGCCAGGCGATCGAGCTCAGCCGCGCGTACCGCGGCACGACGCTCCTCCTGAGCGACGTGCTCGAGGCCGACGACGAGTACACCGGCTTCCACAGCCGCAGCGTGGTCTCGCTGTCCGTGGCGGTGGCGGACGCCATGGGGCTGAACTCAGCCGATCGCCGCAACGTCGAATTCGGCGCCCTTCTTCACGACGTAGGCAAGATCGCCGTGCCCAAGGAGATCATCAACAAGCCCGGGCCGCTCACCGACCACGAGTGGCACGTGATCAAGATGCACACGATCGAGGGGCAGCGGATGCTCGACCAGGTCGGCGGTCTCTTGAGCCGCGTCGGCCGCGTCGTGCGCTCCTCACACGAGAAGTGGGACGGCACGGGCTACCCCGACGGCCTTGTGGGCGATCAGATCCCGGTCGGCTCGGCGATCGTCTGCTGCTGCGACGCATTCAACGCCATGACCACCGACCGCTCCTACCGCGACGCCATGACTCTCGACGAGGCCATCGCGGAGCTCGAGGCGAACTCCGGCACCCAGTTCAGCCCGGCCGTCGTCGACGCCCTGCTGAGGGTCCTCCGCGAGGACCCACTCACCCTTGGCGCCCGCGGCCCGCGCGCCGTCGCGGCTGCCTGAGCGGAAGCGGCGGGGTCCGCTCTAAACTCGTCCCTATGCCCAAGCTGCCCCGCACGGGCGGGAAGGCCAGCACCAGCGAGCGGGCCAAGAAGCCCGCGGCGAAGCGTGCTGCGGCAGCGGGCGCCAAGAAGGGCACCACCCGCACGCCGAGCAAGCGCAGCACTGGCTCGGCCGCAACGAAGTCCCGCGCCGCGCCGCCGAAGAAGAAGCCGGCCGCGAACGGAGGCAACGGGCGGGCGAAGGCCAAGCCGAACGCCCCCAGGACCGATTTCCGGCACCGGCCGGTGGACCGGCACACCAAGCACACGCCCGCGGGCCCGAAGACCAAGCTCACCGACGACCAGCGCGTCCTGCTCGGAGACCTGTTCGCGGTGGTCGAGGAGTACGCCGACGAGGCGGTCGAGCGGATCGACAGGGACCTCGTCGAGCGCGCATTCCTCTTCTCGTGCGAGCGGCACGCCGACCAGCGCCGCGCCAGCGGCGAGGACTTCATCACGCACCCGATCGGCGTGGCGAAGATCTGCGCGGGCATGCGGCTCGACACGGAGACGCTCTGCGCCGCCCTGCTGCACGACACGGTCGAGGACACCACCGCGTCGCTCGACGAGGTGCGAGACGAGTTCGGCGAGGAGATCGCCCAGCTCGTGGACGGGCTCACGAAGCTGGCCGGCGTCACGTTCCAGAGCCGCGACGACCGCCAGGCGGAGAACTACCGCAAGATGATGGTCGCGATGGCCCGCGACATCCGGGTCATCCTGATCAAGCTCGCCGACCGGCTGCACAACATGCGGACGATCGGCTCGATGCCGAAGCACAAGCAGCAGGACAAGGCCAGGGAGACGCTCGAGATCTTCGCCCCGCTGGCGCACAGGCTCGGCATCCACGCGATCAAGTGGGAGCTCGAGGACCTGGCCTTCAACACGCTGCACCCGCGCAAGTACAACGAGATCAGGCAGATGGTCTCGCAGCAGCGCGAGGAGCGCGACGCCTACGTCGACCGCGCCGGCAGCTACCTCGGGAAGGAGCTGAAGGCGGTGGGCATCGAGGCCCAGATCTCAGGCCGCGCGAAGCACTTCTACTCGATCTACTCGAAGATGACGAAGAAGGGCCGCGAGTTCAACGAGATCTACGACCTCACCGCGATGCGCGTGATCGTGGACTCGGTGAAGGACTGCTACGGCGCGATCGGCGTGATCCACTCGCTCTGGAAGCCGCTGCCCGGGCGCTTCAAGGACTGGGTCGCAATGCCCAAGTTCAACATGTACCAGGCCCTCCACACGACCGTGATCGGGCCCGAGGGCCGCCCGCTCGAGATCCAGATCCGCACGATGGAGATGCACCGCACCGCCGAGTTCGGCGTGGCGGCGCACTGGATCTACAAGGAGGACGGCCACGAGCCGGTCGAGGAGAAGGTGGAGTGGCTGCGCCACCTGCTCGACTGGCAGCAGGAGATGGCCGACCCGCAGGAGTTCGCGGAGACGCTGAAGGCGGACCTCTTCGAGGACGAGGTGTTCGTCTTCACGCCGAAGGGCGAGGTCAAGTCGCTGGGTGGAGGCGCCACGCCGCTCGACTTCGCCTACGAGATCCACACCGACGTGGGGCACCGCTGCGTGGGCGCCAAGGTGAACGGCAAGATCGTGCCGCTCCACTACACGCTCCAGTCGGGCGACATCTGCGAGGTGCTCACCTCGAAGAAGGAGCGCGGCCCCTCGCGCGACTGGCTGGCCCTGGCCAAGACCACGCGCGCCCAGTCGAAGATCCGCGCCTGGTTCAAGCGCGAGCGCCGCGAGGACTCGGAGCGCACGGGGCGCGAGATCCTCCAGGAGAGCCTCAAGCGCGCCGGGCTGCCGCCGCAGAAGATGGCCGGGTCGCCGCTCCTGGCCGACGTGATCCGCGAGATGGGCTTCCGGAAGGGCGAGGACTTCTACATCGCCCTCGGCCAGTCGAAGATCTCCGCCAAGACCGTGACCCAGAAGCTGATGAACCGGCTGAAGGAGGGCGAGTCAGCCGTCGAGGACCCCTCGCCCGCGGCCGAGCTGCTCGAGCGCAAGGAGGCACCGCGCAAGACGGCGGCCTCCTCGACATTCGGCATCAAGGTCGAGGGCGTGGACGACGTGATGCTCCGGATCGCCAAGTGCTGCCGCCCGGTGCCGGGCGACCCGATCGTGGGCTACATCTCGCTCGGCAAGGGGATCACGATCCACCACGAGGGCTGCCCGAACGCCAAGGCGCTGATGCGGAACCCGGAGCGCTTCACACCCGTGGAGTGGGAGGGGGACACCACCTCCTGCTTCCGGGTCGAGCTCCAGATCGACGGCTGGGACCGCCACCGGCTGCTCGAGGACCTCTCGCGCACCTTCGCCGAGACCGGCATCAACATCCTCGAGGCACGCTGCACGGTGGTCCACCCGATGGTGAAGAACCGCTTCGTCGTCGAGGTTGGGGACACCGAGTCGCTGAGGGCCTGCATCACGAGAATTCGCAACATCGAGTCGGTTTTCGACGCATATCGCGTCACGCCGACCGGCTGATTAGTGCCACGGCTCACGAACGTTTAGCCCCGGACCTAAGGGGAACGCTCGTGACGAGGCAGGACTCGCCCGGCAGGGGATAGAGCCTCGTCTTGCGCACGCGCCGTGAGCCCGCGGCCGCGTGGAAGGAACCCGATTCAGCCGTCAGGAGGCGCACCGCTTGGCTGCGCGCGATACGCATGCAACAACATCCGATTCCGGCGTCGTCCGGCTGCGCCCGCACGAGCTCGACCTGCGGCGCCGTCCGGAGCTGGTCCGCCGGACCCGGCCGCCTGCGCTCTCCCCGAGAGGCCCGCGAGGACACCGCCGCCGCTGGGCGGTGGAGCGCTGGCTGCCGGAGCAGCCGCCGCGCCTCGACTCGGAGTCGCTCGAGCCGGCACGCGTGAGGCAGCGCGACCGCCAATACAGGCGCCTGCTCGCCGTGGCGGACGTGCTCGCGATGGCCATCGCGCTGCTGGTGTGCGTGCCCCTGCTCGGGCACGGCGATGCCCTCACACCGCTGCTGCTGGCCGGAGCGCCTCTGATCGTCCTGCTCTCGAAGGTCCTGAACGTCTACGACCGCGACGAGCTGCTGCTGCGCAAGACCACCCTCGACGAGGCTCCGAAGCTCTTCCAGGTCGCGACGCTCATGGCGCTGCTCCTGTGGCTCGGACACAGCTTCCTTATCGACGGCGCGCTCGGCCGCAAGCAGGTGCTCGGCTTCTGGATCCTGCTCGCGGTGCTGCTGCCGCTGCTGCGCTCCTCGGCACGCCTGCTGGGGCGCCGCCTCGCGCCGATCGAGAACTGCCTTCTGATCGGGCAGCCGGGCGCGTGCGACCGCGCCGTGGCCAAGATCAGCGAGAGCCCGGCGGTGCACGCGCGGGTGGTCGCGCAGCTCGACCTCGAGACGCAGAGCGACTTCGAGGAAGCAGCCGCGGCTCTGGGCGTGCTCGCCCCCGAGCACGACATCCACCGGGTGGTGATCGCGCCGCGAGCCACGGACCAGGGCGAGATCCTCAACCTGATCAAGGCCGCGAAGAACCTGGGCCTGAAGGTGAGCCTGCTGCCGAGCATGCTCGAGGTGGTGGGCTCGTCGGTGGAGTTCGACGACCTCGAGGGACTGGGTGTGCTCGGGGTGCGGCGGTTCGGGTTGACGCGGTCGTCCTGGCTCGTGAAGCGATCGACGGACATCGTGGGTGCCGGCATTGCGCTGGTACTGCTGTCGCCGCTTCTCGTGGCGATCGCGATCGCGATCAAGATCGACTCGCGCGGACCCGTGTTCTTCCGCCAGGAGCGCGTGGGCCGTGGCGGCCGCGTGTTCCGGATGCTCAAGTTCCGCTCGATGGTCGTGGACGCCGACCGTCTGAAGCCCGGTCTCGCCGAGCACAACGAGTCGGACGGCCTGTTCAAGATCGCTGACGACCCCCGCGTGACGCGCGTGGGCCGGTGGCTCCGGCGCTCGAGCCTCGACGAGATGCCCCAGCTGTTGAACGTCCTGCGCGGCGAGATGAGCCTCGTGGGCCCGCGGCCGCTCGTGCGGGAGGACGACAGCCGCGTGGTGGGCTGGTACCGCCGCCGCCTGCACCTCACGCCCGGCATGACCGGACGCTGGCAGGTGCTCGGCTCGGCGCGCATCCCGCTGAACGAGATGGTGAAGCTCGACTACCTCTACGTCGGCAACTGGTCGCTCTGGGGCGACCTGAAGATCCTGGCCCGGACGGTCGGGTTCGTGCTGCGGGGGAGGGGGCTCTGATGGAACGCGTGTCCCTGATGGGTCTCGACATCGACGCCATGACCGAGCCGCAGGCGGTGGCGAGGGTCGTGGACCGCAGCCTGAACCACGAGGGCGGCTGGGTGATCACCCCCAACCTCGAGCACCTTCGCGAGTACCAGCTCGACGACGACGTGCGCGCCGCACTGGACGACGCCGAGCTCGTGCTCCCGGACGGCGCGCCGCTCCTGTGGGCGAGCCGGCTGAAGCGGGACCCGCTTCCCGCGCGCGTGGCCGGCTCGGACCTGATCTGGTCGCTGTCTCGCGCCGCCGGCAGGCGCGGCGCGTCCCTGTTCCTGCTCGGCGGCAGCCCCGGCAGCGCCCAGCGGGCGGCCGAGCGCCTCGAGCGCGAGTGCCCGGGCCTGCACGTTCAGGGGACCATCTGCCCGCCGCTCGGCTTCGAGCAGAACTCCTCGGTTGTGGACGAGCTGGTGCGGGAGGTGACCTCCCGGCGCCCCGACGTGGTCCTGATCGGCCTGCCGCTCCGCAAGCACCTCGTGATGGCGCGCGCACTGCGCGAGGCGCTGCCGCAGACGTGGCTCGTGGGGGTGGGCGTGAGCTTCAGCTTCGTGTCCGGGGAGATCGCCAGGGCTCCGCGCTGGCTTCAGCGCGTGGGGCTCGAGTGGGTCTATCGCCTGCTTCAGGAGCCACGGCGGCTGTTCCGCCGCTACGTGCTCGAGGGCATCCCGTTCGCGCTGCGGCTGTTCGCCTATTCCGTGCTCGTTCGCGTGCTGTCGCGGCTCGTGCGCCGCCCAGACCTAGTCCAGCCGAGGAGCCGCTCATGAACCGCCCGGCCGTCGCATTCATCGCATGGAGCCCCGTCGCGGGGCGCCCGCGGGAGATCGCCCGTGCGCTCGGCGGCGAGGCCCGCTGCTTCTACAGCCGCGGGCGCTTCGGCAAGCTCTCTGTGCTCCTCAGGTACGCGAGGAGCACCGTCGAGACGATCCGCTACCTGCGCGATCGCCGCCCTCGCGCGGTGATCGTGACGAACCCGCCGCTGATTCCGGGCCTGCTCGCCTGGGCGTACGCGCGCCGGAACGGCGCTCGCGTGGCCCTCGACAGCCATCCCGGCGGGTTCGGGTTGCAGGGGGACCGCGTGAGCAGGGTGCTGCAGCCGCTGCACGCCTGGCTCGCACGTCGCACGACCGCCACGCTCGTGACCGACGGGCGGCTGGCCGAGCGCGTGAGAGCGTGGGGCGGACGCGCCGAGATCGTGCACGAGGCACCCGTGGACTGGGCGTCTCCAAACGGGCGGCCGCAGTCCGGGCATGCCCGCCCGCGCGTGCTGTTCGTGTGCGTCTTCCAGCGCGACGAGCCGGTTGCCGAGGTGATCGAGGCCGCACGCCGCTCGCCGGAGCTCGACGTCCACGTGACCGGTGATCTCGGCAAGTGCCCCGACAGGCTCCGGGAGAGCGCCCCGGCGAACGTGCGCTTCACCGGGTTCCTCTCCGGAGACGACTATGCGCGGGCAGTGAGCGACGCGGACGTGGTCCTCGCGCTCACCACCGAGCCGTCGTCGGTCGTCAGGGCGGGCTACGAGGCCGTTTACGCCGGGCGGCCGCTGGTAGTGAGCGACTGGCCCGCCTCACGCGAGGTCTTTCCGCACGCCCTGCACGTGCAGAACGACCCGGCAGCCATCGTGGCCGGCCTGCGGCAGGCCGTGCACGACCACGAGCGCCTCCTGGCTGCAGCGCCACACGCGCTCGAGCTTCAGGGCTCGCGCTGGGAGCGACAGCTCGAAGCACTTCGAAAGCACCTGATCCCGACCCCACCAAGAGGTCATGAACGAGACCCAGACACAAACTGAGCGCCCGACGCCCCGTGGCGGCATACGGCTCTGGCCGATGCTGCGACGACGCTGGTGGCTGCTCGTGATCGCGACGGCCGCCGTCGTGCTCGCGGCCTATTCCGTGGTGAACGCGCAGAGCGAGAGCCACACGGCCCGAGCGCTCACGCTCGTGCCGGCGGGCTCCACGTCGAATGCACCGGGGTCCGCGACGGACGCCGAGCAGCTGGCGGCCACGTATGCCGCGCTGATCCCCCAGGATGTGGCGCTGACGGAGGCGGTGGCCCGAGAGCTTGGGCTCGACCCGAAGGAGGTCGAGAAGCGCATCGGTGTGGTGAACACCTCCGACACCGCGCTGCTCGAGCTGAGCTTCAAGGACAAGGATCCGGAGCAGGCACTGGCCGGCGCACGCGCCCTCGCGGAGGAGGCCACGGATGGCGGCACCCCGAACATCCCGCCCAGGACGCTGAACGTGGCGCGGTTTCCGACCGAGGCCGCGAGCGAGAGTCCGGGACAGGGCAACTCGAGCCTCCTGCTCGGATTGCTCCTCGGCCTGTTCGTGGGTGGGGTGGCCATGGTGTTCCTCGAGCGGGCTGACGCCCGCGCCGACGATCCGGCGGACGCCGAGGACGCCCTCGGCCTTCCGGCCACCCGGCTCACCGACCGGACGCTGGGATCGCAGGTGGCGCTGGCCGAGCGCTGGCGCTCCATGGCGGCCCGGGAACCTGCGTGCGTGGCCTTCGTCCCGGCGAGCCCCGCGGGCGAGCGAGTGGCCGAGAGCGCGGCGAATGCGCTTGCGGCGGCCGCGCGCGAGCGCGGCGCCAGGGTGGCGGTCCGGCCTGCCAGCGAACAGGTGCGTGAGCTGGTGCCGGTGGGCGCGGCTGACGCGATCCCCGGCGACAGCGCCGACCTGGACGTGGCCATCACGCCGACGGCCCGCCCCGGCAGCGAGCCCTCGGGCGAGGCCGTGGGCATATCGAGCGATGTCGTGGTCCTGGTCGTGCGCACGGGCGACCGGCTGCGCGCGGCACGCGAGCGGCTGAACGCGCTCAAGAGCCTCGGAATCGAGGTCGAGCGAATCCTGTTCGTGCCGACGAACCTGGCGGTGGCGCAGGAGGCATGACCGCAACCCGCGCCCATCCCGACGCCGGCTGGGTCCGCGCCGCGGGTTCCCGGCTGCATCCACAGCCCGTGCGGGACGGCGCGCGGCCGGGTGGGCCCGTCGTGGGGTTCCGCCGGCCGTCGCTGGCCGCGGGCCTGTGGGCCGCGGGCGCCGGCGTGCTCGTGGGTGCCGGCCTCACCCAGGGCGCGGCGGCCGCGGCAGCTGCGGCGCTTGCTGCGCTGGTTGGCCTCGTGGTGGTGCGCAGGCCGGTGCTGGGCGCGTACCTGCTGGTGGCGCTCGTGCCCGTGACCTCGGGGCTGCGGCGCGGCCTGCCGCTGCCCGGATTGCGGCTGTCCGAGCTGATCGCGACGGGACTCGCGGCCCTCCTGCTGCTCACCGTCGAGCGGGGCCGCGCGCGCGCCTGGACCGGGTTCGACTGGCTGGCGCTCGCCTACGCGGGCGCCACGCTGGGTCTCGGCGTGTACGACCTGGCCCAGCGCCACCAGCCGCTCACGCTCGAGCACGCGGGCACGTTGCTCGGCCCCTTCCAGTTCTTCCTGCTCTACCGCGCCGTGGTCACAGTGGTGCGGACCGAAGACGAGCGCCGTCGCGCGCTCGGGCTCGTGATGCTCACGAGCGTGCCGGTCTCCCTGCTGGCGCTGCTCCAGTACGCGGGCGTGGGGGCGGTTTCGTCGTGGCTCGCATCAGTAACGGGAGCGGGCGAGCTGCTCTCGTTCCAGCAGGCCTACGGCGCGCGCATGACCGGCGTCTTCCCGCACTGGCAGATGCTCGCGGGGTACCTGTTCGTGATCGTGACGGTGGGCCTGTGCGCGCTGATCTCGGGCGCCCGCGCGCTGCTGCCGGCCTGGCTCCTGGGCGCGGTCACCGCGCTCGCGGGCGCCGCGATGATCACCACCGGAACCTTCGTGACCGCCCTCGGGGCCGTGGTCGCGGCGATCGCCTTCGGCGTCTGGCAGGGCCGCACCGGTCGCGTGGCCGCCGCGCTCGCCCTGGCGGCCGTGCTGGCGGTGGCGGCCTTCGGTTCGCTGATCCAGCAGCGGATCGACTACTCGTTCGAGACCGCACCGGGCGCGGACCGCCACGCGCTCGTGCCGCAGTCCGTGGCCTACCGGCTCGACCTCTGGACCGAGCAGATGCTTCCCGCCATCAGCGGGCGCTGGCTCACCGGATACGGCCCGGACCTCCCTACGTCAATCAGCTTCGAGTACACGGAGTCGATGTACCTGACGCTGCTCTTCCGGGGTGGCGTGCCGCTGCTGCTCGTCTACGCCGCGCTGATGCTCGCGCTCGGCGCCGCAGCGCTGGCGCTGGCCCGCACTGCGGGCGGCATCGACCGCGTGGTCGGCCGAGCGCTCTTTGCGCTCGTCGTGCTGCTCGCCGGGCTCCACCTGTTCGAGCCCTACTTCACCACGAGCGGCCTGCCGCACCTGATCTGGATCCTCGCTGCGCTCTGCATCTCTGCCGCAAGGGACCCGGCCGCCCAGAGACCGTGAGGCGCCCGGCGCAGCTCAGGACGCTCGCCGTGGCGGGCGCCGCACTGGCACTCGCCGGCGGTTTCGCGGTCGCGCCCGCCCCGCAGGAGCCGTTCCGCGTGGAGGGCAACCGGATCGTGGCACCGGACGGCGAGCGCTTCGTGATCAGGGGCGTGGTCTCGCCGTACGGCGCCTTCGCGGGCGGCGATGCTGCGGGCCTCGGGCGCGTGAACGAGCGCCGGGCGGAGGCCGACTTCGGGCGCATCGCGGAACTCGGTGCGAACACGGTGAAGATCTACGTGCATCCGCCGCAGGCGCGCTCGCGGTCCGCGCGTGACCGTCTCGACTCCGTGGTTCATGCGGCTCGCTCGCAGGGACTGCTCGTGATCCTCACCGGCTTCTTCGCAACCCGCCAGCAGACGCTGCCCTGGGTGCGCGCGATGGCGGAGGCCTACGCGGACGACCCGTGGATCTGGCTGCTCCCGATGAACGAACCCGGCTGCACCGTGCGGCGACCCTCGGCCGCCGCCTGCGGCGACTGGAAGGGCTGGCAGCGCGACCAGCGCGCCTACCTGCGTGCCATCCGCGCGGCGGGCATGAGCAGCCCCGTGATGGTGAACACGCCGGGCTACTCATGGGACCTGTCCGGCGTCAGGCAGCACCCGCTCGGCGACGACCAGGTGGTGCTCGGCGCGCACCGGTACGCGAACGCAAACACCAGGCTTGGTCCGAAGCAGCGGCAGGAGATCGACGCCGCCTGGGCGGGCCTTGCCAGGCGCCGTGCCGTGGTGCTCGACGAGCTGGGCAACTGGAACGGAGCCCAGTTCGCGAACTCCGCGGCGTGGACCCGAGACATGGTGCGCTTCGCGCGCAGCTGGGTCGCGAAGCGCGACGGCTCCGGGGTCGTGGGGTTCGCCTGGCGCTGGTCGGACGCCAACACCATGACCCTGCCCGGAGGCCGGCTCACGGCCTGGGGGCGCGTGTTCGTGCGGGGCTACCTCGGGAGGACCGATGGCTGAGCGGCTGCCCACCGTCTCCGTGGTGGTTCCCACCCACAACCGCCGCGATCTGCTGCCCGCCACGCTGGAGCCGCTCCTCGACGATGCGGCCACCAGCGAGCTGGTCGTGGTCGTGGACGGGTCGTCCGACGGCTCGTTCGAGTGGGTGCGGGAGCGCGCGGCGCACGAACCTCGCCTGCGCGCGCTGCGCACACCCGGCCTGGGGCCGGCCGTCGCGCGCGGGGCCGGGGTGCGGGCGTCGTCGGGCGCCGTCGTGCTGCTGGTGGACGACGACGTGGTGGCGGAGCGCGGGCTGGTGTCGGGCCACGCCCGGCGGCACGCTTCCGAGGATGGCCTGATCGTTGCCGGCTACATGCCGCCGCGCGTGCCCCCCGCCGGGCACGCCGAGGACTTCGCCGTGCGCCTCTACGCGCGCGAGTACGAGCAGGCCTGTTGCGACTACGAGCGCGATCCCGATGCAGTGCTGCGCGGGCTGTGGGGAGGCAACGTGTCGCTGCGCCGCAGCGACTTCGTGCGCGTGCAGGAGCGGGGCGACGACGCGCCGGTGCGCTACCACGAGGACCGGGACTTCGGGCTGCGCTGCCGCCGGGCCGGGCTCAGAGCCACTTTCGACCGCTCTCTGCGCGCCGTTCACATGCACCGCCGGGACCTCCAGGGGTTCGCGCGCGACGCCCGCGCTCAGGGCTTCGGGCTGCGCGTGGTCCACCACCGGCACGCCGACATCCTCGGGCCGCTGCCCGACGACGCGTTCGAGCGCGGTCTCGCCCGGCCCCTCACGGGGTTGGTGCGCGCCGCCCGGCGCCCCCGCGCGGGGCACGCGCTCGCACTGGCGATTTCCGCCCTCACCTGGAGCGCCGGCCGGGTCCGCGCGTGGCGGCTCGAGGAGCGCGCCGCGCGGCTACTGCGCCGAGTCGAGCAGCGGCGCGGAGCGAGCGGGACGGCATGAGCCTGCGCGAGCGACTGCTGCAGGGCGGCGCCTATCTCGCTGCCCGCGAGGTGGCCGGGATCGGCGTGCGCCTCGGCGGCGTGCTTCTGCTCACGCGGCTGCTCGGCCCCGCCGAGTTCGGCGTATACGCCGGCCCGGCCGCCATCGTCACGTTCCTCGGCTTCGTCGCCCAGTGGGGGGCTGAGGTGTTCCTCATCCGCCAGGAGGAAGAGCCGGCCGACGCCGTCTATGACAGCGTCTTCTCGTACCTGCTGCTCAGCTCCGCCGCCGTGGTGGGCGCGGCGCTGGCCGTCTCGTTTGTCGTCGAGGCCGTTGCGGGACCGTCGCCGTTCCTCGGCCCGTTCCGTCTCCTGCTGCTCGCCGTTCCGCTCAACGTGCTGTGGGCGCCCGCTCAGGCGCGGCTCGAGCGCTCGCTGCACTTTCGCTCCCTGGCCGTGCTCGAGCTCGGCGGTGACGTTGTGCTGTACGGCACCGCGGTTGGCCTGGTGGCCCTTGCCGGCCTCGGCGCCGAGGGCGCGGCGGCCGGCTACATCGGGTGGCAGGGCTTCCTGCTCGTGGCGAGCTACTCGATGGCGCGCTTCGCGCCCCGGCTCTGCTTCGATCGCGAGCTGCTGCGGGAGGTGTATCGCTTCGGCGCGACCTACTCGGTCAGCTCCTGGATGGAGCGAGGCCGAGAGCTCGTGAACCCGCTGGTGGTGGGCCCCGCGCTCGGACCGGCGGCCGTGGGCTACGTGGCGCTGGCGATGCGCCTGGGGGAGACGCTCGCCTTCGTGATGCGGGCGAGCTGGCGGATCGCGATCGTGGCGCTCGGCCGGCTCCAGTCGAACCGCGAGCGGCTGCGGCGCGCATTCGAGGAGGGAATGGCCCTCCAGCTGCTCGCCGCCGGCGCGGTGCTCACGGGCTTCGCGCTGGTCGCGGACGCGGGGATACCGCTCGTCTTCGGCGAGGAGTGGCGACCCGTGCTGGACGTGTTCCCGCTGGTGGCGGCCAGCTACCTCCTGATGGCCACCTTCTCGCTGCACGGAGCGCTCCTCTACGTGCTCCAGCGCAACTCGCGCATGGTCAGGATCAACGCGGCGCGGCTCGCGGTGCTCACGCTGAGCGCCGCGGTGCTGGTGCCGCTGCTCGGAATCGCCGGCTTCGGGCTTGCGCTGCTGCTGGGACAGCTCGGCTACGTGCTGCTCGACCGTGAGGTGCGGCGCGTCTTCGACTACCGCTTCCGGAGGGCCACGCCGTGGCTGATCACGTTCGCGCCTCCGCTGTTCACCCCGCTGGTGGGTTGGCCGGGGATGCTGCTTCTGCTGCTCCCGGGCGCCGGGGTGCTCGCCGCGTCCTACCCGCGCATGCAGCTACGCGGCTACGCCCGCACGGTCTGGAGCGGCCTCGCTCGGGCTCGCACCGCCGAACCGGGCGGGAAGCTCGCTCGCCCGCGCGATGCCGAGCAGGCGCAGCGCGAGCCGCTCCAGCGCCCGGTCCCCCGTCGCGGCGGCCGGCGGCCGGCGTATGAGCGACAGAAGCCAGAGCGGCGTGCTCCTGCCACGCAGGTCGATCGTCATCGTGTCCAGACCGGGCGACGCGCCGGCCGAGCCCGGCAGCAGCGCGACAACCGGCCGGCCGCGGTCGTCGAGCCGGCCGCCCCAGCGACGCAGGCGCAGGCGGTGGGCAAACAGAGCGGCCAGCAGCGGCAGGCGCAGCGGGCGCAGCATGAGACGCCGCACGGCGGCGGCCCGCGCCCGCCCGCCGGCGCTTCGCCGAAGCGCGTCCCACGCGGCGGCCGTCTCCCATCTCGCCGGCGCGTGCCGCGGCCACCATGAACGCCCCGCGTAGGCGAGCACCGCGCGGCGGTGCCCCTCCTCGGCGGCGCGGACGTCGCTCGTGGCCTGCGCGGCATGCAGGCGGTATACGACGCCGACCTCGGGCAGCAGCACAGCCGAGCCGCGCTCGAGCATGCGGATCCACATGTCGAGGTCCTCGGCGTGTGCCAGCCGGGTGTCGAAGCCGCCGGCGGCCAGCAGCACGTCCCGTCGGGCAAGCACCGCGCTGAGCGGGATGATGTCGTCGTGGACCAGCTGGGCGGGGCTGTCTAGCACCCGCGCGCGGCGGCCGGGCACGCCCCAGAGGTGATGATCGCGCCCAGGACTTCGCACCCACAGTCCCGCGGCCCCCACCAGCACGTGGCCCTGGCGCACGGCCCACAGGCGCTCGAGGTGCCGGGGCAGCCACTCGTCGTCGCTGTCGAGGAACGCGATCCAGTCGTGCGCCGCCGCATCGATCCCGCTGTTGCGCGCCGCGGAGACGCCGCGGTTCTCGTCGTGGCGAACCACGCGCGCGCCGTGCGCCGCCGCCACCTCGGCCGTGCGGTCGGAAGACCCGTCGTCCACCACAACCACCTCAGCCGGGGGCGCACTCTGGCGCGCGACGCTCGCCAGCGCCGCGGGCAGCTCCCGCTCGCGCTCCCACGCCGGGATCACGACCGTCACCGGCAGCGTCCAGCTCATGCGGAGTCCACGGCCCGAAGCTCGTCCGCGAGAGCGAGGCGGCGCCCGTCGACCGCGCGAGTGAGCTCCTCGGCATGCGTGTCCCGCGCTTCGGCCAGCTCGAAGGTCAGCTCGTTCAGCAGCTCGGGCCGCAGCTCGTCGGTCCGCACCGTGTAGCGCTCGCGGCCGATCGAGGCCTGGAAGTCGCGGCACTTGGGGTGGTACTCGACCATCACCCCCGGCACGCCGGCGGCGGCCGCCAGCACCACGGAGTGCAGCTTCATGCCCACGAAAACGTGGCAGCGGGCTATGCGCGCGAGCAGCGTCTGGACGTCGTCGAACTCGTGCACGATCGAGACCGGGCCCGAGATCCGCTCCGCCGCGGCCCGCACGAGCGGAACGTCGGCGGCCCACATCGGGAACAGCTCCACATCGCCGCCCTCGTGAACCCAGCGGTTGCCCACCGCGGCGATCGAGTCGAGGAGGAGCGAGGGGTCGCCGCCCCATGTGTTCCGCGCGAGGCCGACGTTCAACCCCAGCACGGGCGCCGCCGCCGGGGCCACCGCCGCAGGAGCGCGCAGAAGCAGTGCGGGATCTCCAACCAGTCGCGCCTGCACGCCGAGCCGTTCGAGCAGCTCGAGCGAGCGGGGCCCGCGCACGCTCACGCGCTCGAGCCGCGCCAGCAGCGGCCGCCAGCGCTCGAGCTCGCGCTCGGCCTCGCCCGGCGGCCTGTCCGGGAAGTCGGGGTCGAGGACGCCGGTTCCCACGGCGAAGCCGCGCGACCCGGGCGCCGCGGCCAGCAGCCACTCCAGATGCTTGCGGAACGTCTCGTGGCCGATCAGCGTGCCGCCGCCGAGGAGCGAGGCGGACACGCGTCCGTGCAGCAGCCGCCGGGCTGCCGCGGCCCGCAGCAGCCGCTCGTGCGACACGTGCGCCAGCGAGCGGTGGGGGAGCGAGAGGCGGAAGGCGTCGAACAGCGCCTCGTCACCCGCGTTGCCGTAGCCCAGCCAGCCCACGTAGGCCAGCACGCCACGGCGCTGCCGCAGCGGCCTGAGGTATCTCAGCCGGTTGAGATGCTCGCGCGCCGAGTCGAGCCGGCCCGGGGTGGGGGGACTCCAGCTCGGGTCCGGCGCTCGGCGACCTTCGTGCGGGCGCCGGTCCGCGCGCGGGCGCGCCTGGGGTTGCGTCTGCGAGGCCATGTACTTGCCCTACCCAGCATGGCGGTGCTCCCCACACCGAACAGCCGCCTGAACTCCGCTGCCGCCTTCGGGAAGGTCCCGGTCATCAGGCGCATCTTGGCGCCCGGCATGTCAGTCTCGAAATAGGCGTGGTAGGCCACGTCGTTGGCGGCGATCCACTCGTACATCCGGGTCACGAAATAGGGGTCGTCACCGCCGCCGTGGCCGTCGGCTCGCAGTACGAGGGCCCACTCGGGAATGCTCACCCGCTTGAGGCGCGCCAGCGCGAAATCCCGAAGCCAGCGCAGGCCGTAGGGCTGATCCACGAGCGTCCGCCAGCGCTTCACCGGGTCCTGGTACCCCGGGGACCAACCGTGGTCGTATACGTCGGCGCCGATGAAATCCACGTATGCATTGCCCGGGTAGACGGTGTCCGGGGCAACCGTGCCGCGGCCGAGGTTCAGCGTCCAGTCGAATTTGAACGCGGCGCCCGGCTGGCGGCGCATCGCGTTCACTATGCGCCGCCAGTAGGTGATGAACGCGCCTGGATTGACCGCCGCGTTCCAGCGATACCAGTTGCCGTTGAACTCCCAGCCGAGTCGGATCGTGACCCCGCCCTGTCCGCGCGAGATGAGCAGGCGTGCCAGGCGCTCGAAGTAGACGTCGTAGGCGCCGGTGGAACCCGTGGCAAGCGAGGTCCAGCTCGGGCTGTCCGGGAGCATCGGAACGGAGTAGACGATCCGGGAGCCATAGGGAGACGCCGCCCAGCTGTCCGCCCACCAATTCGGTGCGCCGATCTTGGCCCAGCTCTCGCGGGCCAGGAAGTCGACCACCCGGTACGCCGGCCGCCCGGTCCACGACTCCCAGCCCTGGATCCCGGCGGGGTACGCGGCGCCGCGGTAAACGCCAAGCGATCCGTCAGGAGTGGCGGCCGCGGCGGTGTCCGTCCCTCCCTGGAACAGGGCGGGCAGCAGAACGAGCAGAAGCAGCAGGAGGCGCCGAGGGCGGGGGCGGGGCATGACCTGCCCCTGGCATCGGCAGAAGCTCGGAGAGCCGCGAGCAGCCAGGCGATGGCCTAGGCAGTTCTACGAGACGGCGAGCAGGCCGCCGGGAGTGACCCCGAACTCGACCTCGGAGTACTCGCCGATGTAGTCGCCGTCCACCTGGACCGGGAAGGGGCGGTCGTCGATCGCCTCCACACGGGCGCCGGCGAGCTCCGGTAGCGACGCCACCTGGCGGTGGCGCATCACGGTTCGGGCGCTGCCCGACAGCAGCCGTGGGATCAGCGTGGGCAGCTCCAGGGCCGTGGCCCGCTTCAGCACGGCCACCGACAGCGAGCCGGTGTTCAATCCCGCCGGTTCGACCACCCGGATCGGCCGCTTGCGGAAGTACGTGAACGGGTCCGAGTTCTGCACGATCACCGTCACGCCCTCCTCGGTGCGGCCGCCGGCCTCGATCCGCACGCGCGGCGGGTTCACGAGATAGCGGCTGGTGAAGATCGCAACGGCGGACGAGCTGTAGTACCAGGCTCCAAAGCGCGCCTTGCGGTACGGGTGGGCATCCACCCGCTCCACCACGGAGGCGTCGAGCCCAGCCCCCGCCGCGAACACGAAGTGGCGGTCGCCCGCCCGCCCGAGGTCCACCCGGCGTGGCTCGAAATCGTCGGCCATGCGCAACAGGTGCTCGGTCGCGTCGACCACGTCGTTCGGGATCCCGAGCGTGCGGGCCCAGACGTTGGTGGAGCCGCCGGGGAGCGCCGTGAGCGGCGTGCGCGAGCCCACGAGGCCATTGGCGGCCTCGTTCACGGTGCCGTCGCCCCCGAATGCCACCACCACGTCGTAGCCCTCGCTCGCGGCCTCGCGGCAGATCTGGGTGGCGTGGCCGCGCTCCTGCGTGTCGAGCGCCTCCACCGCGTAGCGCGAGCCGAGCGCGTAGACCACGAGGTTGCGCAGCCTGTCCGACACCGTGGTGGCGTACGGGTTCACGATCACGAGCATGCGTCGCTTGGGCGTGCGGTCGGGGAGCAGGCGCTCGGCGAGACCCTCCGCGCGCTCGAGGGCAGTGTCGGTGGCCACGAAGTAATCAACACTAGCTCGGACCTGGGTTACTCTGGACCCAGATGCCCCATTGGAACTGCGAGCGCTGCGGCGCTCGCCTCTACAGCGCGAGCAAGAGCCTCAGGCGCAACAGCTGCCCGGTATGTCAGGGCCAGCTGTCGCCCCAGGGCGACGTGAGCTCAGGCCGCTTCGAACACGCTCAGCCCGTCACGCTTGAGCTCCCGAACGCGTCCGTCGTTCAGGAGCAGGTCGACGTGGCCGAGGACCTCTGACAACGTCAGATAGGCCTGCGTCACAGCGATGTTGCCCCACAGCGCCTGCGCGATCTCGTAGGCGCTTCGCGGGCGCTCCTCGATCAGCCGGTGGATCTTGTCGGCGCGGCGACGGTGGAGGGCGAAGCGCTCGTCGATCAGCCCGCGGTGGTCCGTGACCGGGTCGCCGTGCCCGGGCAGCACGAGCTCAACGTCCATCTCGCGCGTCTCCCCCAGCGAGTCGAGGTAGGTCACCAGCGCCTGCGGGCGCTCGTTCGAGCCCTCGGGCGGCCGGGTGATCAGCGGGTTCGATGAGATGTGGCCGAGCAGGTGGTCCGCCGCGATCAGGATGCGCCGATCGCGGTCGTGGAAGACGGTGTCGGTGGGGCTGTGGCCGGGCCGGTGGTGCACGTGGAGGGTGCGGTCGCGAAAGCTCATCTGCTCGCCGTCGCGCAGCACGCGGGTCACCTCGGCGCGAGCCCCCCAGGCGCGGAAGGCACGCGACACCGAGCTCAGCGCGCTCACCACGTCCTCGGGGATCCCGTGGCGAAGCATCGTCTCACGGGCGAAGTCATCGTCCGCCTGCGCCTCCACCGAGAAGTTCTCCACGAACGGCACGGCCACGTCGATGGCGGCAACCTCGGCGCCCGAGTGCGCGGCCACGAGCGACACGAGCCCGAGGTGGTCGATGTGCTGGTGGGTGAGGATCACGAGCTCGAGCTCCTCGAGCTCGTGGCCCAGGCCGGCAATCCCGCGCTGGAGCTCGTCGAACGAGGTGCCCGAGTTCGGCCCCGCGTCCACGAGCGTGAGCGGCTCGTCCTCGATCAGGTAGACGTTCACCCGACCCACCGCGAACGGCGTGGGGATGGCGAGCCGATGGATGCCGGCGGCGGCGGCCGGGGCGTAGGGGTCGTCGCTCACGCGCGGATCACGCCGAGCACCTCGTCGCGCTTCTCCTCCATGTGCTCCGCGGAGACGAGCGATTCGAGGTTCAGGCGCAGAAGCGGCTCGGTGTTCGAGGGCCGGACGTTGAAGTGCCAGTCGTCGTAGTCGACCGAGATGCCGTCGAGGTGGCTCACGTGGCCGTCCCAGTAGCGCTCCTCGAGCTCCTTCATCTTCCCGGCCTGGTCCTCAACCTCGGAGTTGATCTCGCCCGAGATGAAGTAGCGCGAGCGCAGCGGCTCGAGCAGCTCGCTGAGGCGCTTGCCCTCGACCGACAGCAGCTCCAGGATCAGGAGCGCCGGGATGGTCCCGGAATCGGCGCAGTAGAAGTCGTGGAAGTAGTAGTGGCCGGAGACCTCGCCGCCGAAGGCCGCGCCCAGCTCGCGCATGCGCGTCTTGAAGAACGCGTGCCCCACACGGTTGATGGAGGCCGTACCGCCGGCCGCCGCGACCGTGTCGGGCACGGCGCGCGAGGCGCGCACGTCATACAGGATCGCCGCGCCCGGCTCCTTTCGCAGGATCGACTCGGCGAGCAGCGCCGTGAGGAAGTCGCCGTCCACGAAGCGGCCGGTGTCGTCGATGAAGAAGCAGCGGTCGGCGTCCCCGTCCCAGGCGATGCCGAGCTCGGCGCCGGTCTCGCGCAGCTTGTCGATGATGAAGCGGCGGTTCTCCTCGAGCAGCGGGTTGGGCTCGTGGTCGGGGAAATGGCCGTCCGGCTCCCAATAGGTGCGCACCTGCTCGATCGGGAAGCCGTCGAGCAGCGGCCCCACCATCGGACCGGCCATGCCATTGCCGCCGTCCAGCACCACCTTCAGGGGCGCGATCTTGCTCGGGTCGATGAACGCGAGCGCGTCCTTGCGGAACGGATCGCCCACGTCCAGGGTCGTGATCCGGCCCGGCTCGACTGCGGGCGGTCCGGGCTCGCCCGCGGTCACGATGTCGCGCAGCTCGCCGATGCCCGAGTCGCCCGATAGCGCGAGCGCGCCGCGCTTCACGAGCTTCGCGCCGGTGTAGGCCGCCGGGTTGTGCGAGGCGGTGCACATGAGCCCGCCGTCGAGCTCGCGTGCCCCGACCGTCCAGTAGAGCTGCTCGGTCCCGACCATCCCCACGTCGACCACGTCCGCGCCCTCGTCGGCGATGCCGCGCGCATACTCGGCCGCCATGGTCGGAGCGGAGAGCCGCATGTCGCGCCCGAGCCCCACGGTGAGCTCCTCGACCGGCGTGTCCTGCAGATCCGAGAGCACGCGCGCAAAGCCCCGCCCGATGCGATAGGCGAGCTGCTCGTCCATCTGCTCCGGGTAGGTGCCCCGGACGTCGTAGGCCTTGAAGATCGAGGGGTCCGTCACGATCCGCACCCTAACGGCGGGTCGAAAACCTCGATCTCGACGGTCGCGTGGACGGGGTGTGGCGCCTTGTGGGGCGATGCGAGGGGCAAGTGGACTACCCCCTCCCCGATGGCGGTCGAGATCGACCTTTTCGACCTCCGCCACCGTTGCCGCTGTAGTTCGGGCAAAGCGCGCGCTAGAGGAAGCCGCGCCGGCGGAAGTAGCCGACCATGCCGACCAGCACCGCGAGCATCACGCCCAGGATGATCCAGAAGGCCTCCACGCCGCTCGCGAACGGGAAGTCCACGTTCATCCCGAAGATGCTCGCCAGCAGGGTGAGCGGGAGGATGATCACGCTGAAGGCGGTGAGCACCCGCAGCACCTCGTTCACGCGGTGGGAGAGCACGGACTCGTTCGTGTCCTCGAGCGCCTCCACGACCTCCTTGAAGTTCTCGAGCATGTCCCAGATGCGCTCGGACGCGTCGACGATGTCGTCGAAGTAGACCTCCAGGTCCTCGGCGAGGTAGCGCTGCTTGGTCCGCTCGAGGTCGCGCAGCACGGCGCGCTGCGGCCGGATGATCTTGCGGAAGTTGATGATCTCCTGCTTCGAGTTGGAGAGGTCGCGCACGACCTCCTCGGCCTTGCCTTCGAAGATCTCCTCCTCCATCCGCTCGAGCTTGTTCCCGATCTTCCGCAGCATCGGGAAGCAGTAGTCGAAGGAGTCGTCGACGATCTTGTAGAGCAGCGACCCGGAGCCCTTGGAGAGCAGGGCGTCGCGCACGTCCTCCGACGAGCGGCAGCGCTCGAACAGGTATTCGACCGGCGGGATCGGCGTGTTCGGGATCGTGATCAGGAAGTCCGGCCCGATGAACATGTCGAGCTCGGCGGCGTTCAGCCGGCCGACGGTCTTGTCGAAGACCGGGAAGTACAGGACGATGAAGAGGTAGTCGTCGTACTCGTCGATCTTCGGGCGCTGGTTGCGCGAGAGAACGTCCTCGTAGTCGAGCGGGTGGAACTCGAAGTGCTCCTCCAGCCAGGCGCGCTCGGCCGGCCCAGGACGCTCGATGTTGATCCAGCGAAGGCCACCCCACTGGATGGACTCGACCTGGGGCTCAGCGCTGGCGAGGCGTGCGGGATCGACCCGTGCGCGGGCGGAGCGCCTGAGACGTGGCTTCGGCAGGCTCGGCATCGGGTCTAAGGGGGTCGTCCAGCACGTTCACCTGCCTGATTCTACTTCGAGCGGCTGGTATCCTGCGGCGCTACATAGCCGTTGCATCGAGAGGGGTGGAGGGACATGGCCCTGTGAAACCCCGGCAACCACTCGGCGAACAGCGATTCGCTTGGAAAGGTGCCAATTCCATCGAGATGTGACCGGGCGCCTGATTCGAGGCCTCCGTCGTCACACAGCGGCGGAGGTTTTTCGACATCGAAGGGGCTTTCATGCCAGTTCAGGCGCTTCAGTGCAAGGAATGTGACTCCACCTATCCGCTCGACGCTCGCTACGTGTGCGAGGACTGCTTCGGGCCGCTCGAGGTGGCGTATGACCACAGCGGGCTCGACGCCGCCGAGGCCAAGCGGAAGATCCAGGCGGGCCCGCAGACGCTCTGGCGCTACGCGGACTTCCTGCCGTTCTCGGCTCCCCCGCAGCAGGGCCTGCCGGTCGGCCTGACCCCGCTCCAGCGGGCACCGCGGCTCGCGGAGGCGCTCGGCCTGGGGGAGGTGTTCGTGAAGAACGACACCGCCAACCCCACGCACTCGTTCAAGGACCGCGTGGTGGCCGTGGCGCTGGCGAAGGCGCGCGAGCTCGGCTACGAGGTGGTGGCCTGCGCCTCCACGGGCAACCTGGCGAACGCGGTGGCGGCTCACTCGGCTGCCGCCGGGCTCGAGTCCTACGTCTTCATCCCGTCCGACCTCGAGGAGCAGAAGGTGCTCGCCACCGGCGTGTACGGCACGCACCTCGTGGCCGTGCGCGGCACCTACGACGACGTGAACCGGCTCTGCACGGAGATCTCCGGCGAGCGCGACTGGGCGTTCGTGAACGTGAACGTGCGGCCGTACTACGCGGAGGGGTCGAAGACGATCGCGTTCGAGATCGCCGAGCAGCTCGGCTTCGAGCTGCCCGACCGCGTGGTGGCGCCGATCGCCTCCGGCTCGCTGTTCACGAAGATCGCGCGCGGGTTCGGTGAGTGGCTCGACGTGGGGCTGCTCGAGGGCTCGCTGCCCGCGTTCAACGGCGCCCAGGCGGAGGGCTGCTCACCCGTCGCGCAGGCGTACGAGGCGGGGCACGACGGTCTGCCGGCCGGTGAAGCCGGACACGATCGCCAAGTCGCTCGCGATCGGCAACCCGGCGGACGGGCCGTACGCGCTCGACCTGGCGCGGCGCTCGTCCGGATCGATCGACTCGGTCACAGACGACGAGATCCGCGACGGCATCCGGCTGCTGGCCCAGACCACCGGCATCTTCACCGAGACGGCCGGCGGAGTGACCACCGCGGTGCTGCGCAAGCTGGCCGAGCGCGGCGACATCGGCCCGGATGAGCGGGTGGTCGCGGTGATCACGGGTGACGGGCTGAAGACGCTCGACGCGGTGCGCGGCACCTTCGAGAAGCACGAGATCGATCCGTCGGTGGAAGCGTTCGAGAATGCGGTCGCCGGGGCCTCGGTCGGCGCTGTGTAGTCTGCCGACCCGATGTCGGTGACGGTCAAGATTCCCACGCAGTTGCGCAGCGTCACGGGTGGCGACGCGGAGACTGCGGTCGACGGTGCCACCACCGTGGGCGAGGTGCTCGACGGGCTCTATGACCGTTACGACGGCCTCCGCGAGCGGATCGCCGAGGACGGAGACCTGCGCCGCTTCGTGAACGTGTACGTGGGTGGCGAGGACATCCGCTTCCTCGACGGGCTCGACACCGAGGTCGAGGACGGCGACGAGGTCACGATTCTCCCGGCCGTGGCCGGCGGCAGCTGAGCGTTTTCGTAACCGGTGCGCAGGGCCTGATCGGCTGCGCACTCGTCGAGGCCCTCCTCGCACGTGGCGAGGAGGTCATCGCGCTGAGCCGATCCGACCTCGTCGGCTCGCGCTTCGACACCGAGGGCCTGCGCGAGCGCTGCACCCTCGTCGATGCCGATCTCGACTCACTTGGCCCGGCCCTCGCCGAACACGGCCCGCGGACCATCTTTCACCTGGCGGCCCAGACGCAGGTGGGGGAAGCCAACAGGGCGCCCCTCGCCACCTGGGAGACCAACGTTCGGGGCACGTACCTGCTGCTCGAGGCGGTGCGTGAGCACGGCGCCGGGACGCGAGTGGTGGTGGCCTCCTCGGACAAGGCCTACGGAGCGCACGACGAGCTGCCCTACCGCGAGGACTTCGCCCTCCAGGCGACCTACCCGTACGACGTATCGAAGGCGGCCACCGACATGATCGCCCGCTCGTACGCCATGACCTACGGGATGCCGGTGGCGGTGACCCGGCTCGCGAACGTGTACGGCCCCGGGGACGTGAACTGGTCGCGCTTGATCCCGGAGAGCGCCCGCGCGCTGGTGCGCGGCGAGCGTCCCGTGATCCGCTCGGACGGGACGCCCGAGCGCGACTACATCTACGTGGAGGACGCCGTCGCCGCGTACCTGGCGGTGGCCGACTCGCTCGACGACCCGAGCTTCCACGGCCGGGCCTGGAACGCGGGCTGGGGGCAGCCGCTGTCGGTGCTGGAGGTCGTCCGCCGGCTGATCGAGATCTCGGGCCGCTCGGTCGAGCCCGACATCCGGGGCACGGGGGTGCCGCACGGAGAGATCGACCGCCAGTACCTCGACTCGACGGCGATCCGCACGGAGCTCGGCTGGGAACCGAAATGGGACCTCGACCGCGGGCTGCGATCGGCGTGGGATTGGTACGAGCGGACGCTCGGCTAGGGCGCCACGGACGGTGTGGGGCGCTTCTGATAGCGGCGCACCACCAGCAGCGTGCCGACGTTCGTGATCACGCCAAGCGAGTTCGGGATGATCAGGTACGGGTCGCCCGTCGAGATGCCGTAGGCGCACCAGCAGCTCGCCCCCACTGCGATCACGACCAGGAAGGCCGGCGAGACGTCGTCGGCCTGCCCGCGCTCGAGCACGCGACGGACCTGGAAGAGCGGCGCGAGCGACATCGCCACGCCCATCACGGATGCGAGGATGCCGAAGAAGTCAGTCGCGTCCACGGGGATGGAAGCTAGTCATCGGTGAATCGCAGCGCTGAGCCGCCGAATGCGCTCCGCGACGAGATGCGGACTCGAGATCGGACCACCGGGGATCTGTTCGATACGGGAGCCCGGGTAGAGCTCCGCCACGCGCTCGGCCAACGCCCCCTCGAACAACGGCTCGGATCCACTGTGCAGAATCCCGAGCCGATCGCCGAGGGCGCGCGCATGCTCACTCGGGTCGTCCGCGATCCAAGCCTTGGCGCGATCCTGCGCGGCCTCGGGTGACATATACCCAGACACGCGATCGACCCGGTCCTTCAGCGCTTCGTGGTCGAGCTTGGGATTGGTCGCGGCGAGCACGCTCCGCAGGGCGGTGCGAGGGTCGGTGCTCATCATCTGCATGAGCATCTCGATGACGGAGTCCGACGCGGCCATCACGCCGGACCCCTTCAGTTCGGACCGCGGCAGCATGGCCGCTGCGGCCGGCTGGACCGAGACCAGGGCGGCGACCAGGTCGGGCCGTCGCGCCGCGACCCGGACCGCGAGGTTGTACCCGTAACCGACTGCCAGAGCGACGGCCCGTCCTCCTGCCTCCGCGGCGACAGCAAGCAGATCACCCGCGTCCGTCTCCGTGTCGTACGGACCCGTCCGGGTCGAGGACCCGCAGCCACGTGCGTCGTAGGTGACCACCCGATGATCGCCGGCGAGGTCGGCGAACAGGTCGCTGTAGACCTGGGGATAGCTCCACAGGATCTGGTGCGCGACCAGCACGACCGGCCCGCGGCCTTGATCGTCCCAGTGAATCTCAACCCCATCCGGACGCTCCAGCGTGGGCATCAGCGGGCGCAGTCGATGCAGAGCGCGCTCTCGGGCGCGACCTCGAGGCGCCCGGGAGCGATCTCGCCGCCGCAGCTGTCGCAGCGCCCGTAGCTGCCCTCGTCGAGCTTCGCGAGCGCGCGCCGAAGCCTCTCCTCGGTGATGACGAGGCTGTTCCCCACGCCGATGTCGTTGCGGCGGCTGATCGCCTCGTTCGTACCGTCGCCGATGCGCTTGCCGAACCCGATGCCGGCGCCGGGCTCGGGCGCCTTGGCGAGCTCGGCGATGCGACCCCGAACTTCGTCGAGCCGCTCGCGCAGCAGGCGCTCCGTCTCGGTGTCCTGCAACGTCATCGCCCCCAGCTTAGGCCCCGCCTCGTCGGGGCCGGGTGCTTCGGGGCCAGCTGCGGGCGGGCTGGAACTAGAAGACGAAGATGATGAGCAGGATCAAGATAAGGATCGCTGCGCCAACGCTGATGTACATATGCTCCCCTCCTTGGGTCGGTTGAAGGCCCCGTACCCAAAGGGAAGCCAAGCGACGCATACCGATCCGCCCGTGTCCCGACTCGACTCCTTCATAGACGCGGCGTACGCCAGCGGGACCGTGAGCGACGCTGACGGTGGCGAGCTGGACCTCGGCCCAACCAGCATCGAGCGCCCTGCGGGCGAGGCGTTGAGGGACCTGGCGGTCTCGGAGGGAGCGTCGCAGACGATCGAGGTCGGGCTGGCGCTCGGAATGTCGGCGCTGTTCCTATGCCAGGCGGTCCTGAGGGTGGATGCCGACGGCGCTCGCCACGTGGCCATCGATCCCCACCAACGGACCGACTGGAAGGGGGCAGGACTTACGAGCCTGGCCGCGGCGGGCGTGGACGGGCTGGTCGAGGTGATCGAGGAGGAGAGCGAGTTGGCGCTCCCGCAACTCGTACGCGAGGGCCGGCAGTTCGACCTTGCATTCGTGGATGGCAACCACCGCTTCGAGGGTGTCCTGCTCGATCTCGTGTTCATGGACCGCCTGGTGAAACCCGGCGGGCTGATCGTGGCGGACGACATGTGGATGCCGTCCGTGAGGACGGCGGTCGCCTACGTGGAGCGGAACCTCGACCTCGAGCTCGAGCCCAACGCGATGCCGGACGCGTTCTCGTGGCGACGCGGTCTGAGGCGGCGCCGCGGCACACCGGAGGGAGACGGCCACATGGCGGTGCTGCGTGTCCCGACCGATCCGCCCGCGCGCCCCTGGGACCGATTCGACCCGTTCGTCTGAGCGCGCGTTGCGGTCCGTACCCAAATGACACCGTTGTGGTGCAGCGGTTGATCCCTCAGCTCCGTTCGTGTGGAGCGTGCCCAACGTCAATGCCCGAAAGGGGTGAACGATGAGCGCGATCGATGACAGGGCCACTACCCGACGGACGCGGCCGCGTGCGGGACTTCGACAACGGCTCGATCTACTGGTCGCCCGAGACGGGCGCCCACGAGGTCCACGGCGCGATTCGCGACAAGTGGCAGTCGATGGGGTGGGAGCGGAGCAAGCTGCGGTACCCGACGACCGACGAGCGCGACATCCCCGGAGGCCGCGCCAGCACGTTCCAGGCGGCGAGATCCGGTGGACCCAAACGGGCGGCCCCGTCTCGTGCACAAGTCGCAGAAACTGGACGACTGGAACTAGTCCGGCTGGTGGAAGTTGCCATTGCAATGACCCCACGCGCCGCGCCCCTGAGTCCGTGCCGTGGCCTCGGCGGCCTGGAATGAGCCGAGTTGCGCGAACGGATCGGCGAACACGTAGACGGCGGCCCATCCGGCACGGAGCTGAGCTCGCGCCAGGCTGCCGCGCGCGCTCTTGACATAGGCAAGCAGGCGGCCATAGCGATCGCGGCGATCCTGGGTCGGATCGGTCGTCACTCTCACCCGCCGGCCCTTTCCGCCCTTGAAACTCAGCCGGTGCATGCTGGACGTGGCTTCCCGGCCGCCACACTCAACCGGCGTCCCGGGCTTTTTGGTTTCCGGCGTATCGATTCCGATGAGGCGCACGGTGTACCTCTTCGAGAAGCCCCGGCGCACCTTGATCGTGTCGCCGTCTGTGACCGCCGTAATGACGGCACGGAAGCTGATCGCGTCACCGTCGGTGTCGGGCGCCGTGGGTGCCGGTGGTGCCGGCGCGGCCGAGGGGCTGCACGGGCAGGGGTTCGTCTCGCACGCGACCCCGTCGCCGTCTCCGTCCAGGCGGTCGGGGTCGCTCGACGGCCCACCGATGCTCACGAAATAGTTCTGCGCGGCCGCCTGCGTTGCGAAGTCCGAGCAATCCATGTCGGCAGCGTGGGCCATCGGTCCACTGGCCTGCGCGTTGGGAGCGAAGGCGGCCACGGCGATGCCAGCCGAGACGAGCAGGGCTAAGCGAGCACGATGAGAGACAGAACCGGACACGGGGCCTGTAACACGTCGGAAGCGGCGGCCTCCGACTTGACCGCGAGGCTTCGAGTGCTAGCCGGGCTACTCCTGCAGGCTCGCTGCTGCGAGGGCGGTTGCTTCAGTCGGGAAGAAACCGAACCAGACGGCCTTCTTCCGCCGCCACCGCCAAACGTGCCAGGCCGTTTGCCTCACAGCGATCCCGCTGTCAGCGGCGTGACCCGAAACCTCAACGTATCCCAGCGTGATGTGGCCAAGATCCCGCACCTCGACGACTTCGACCTGGTAATCGGGCCAAGCGGCGAGCAGGGTCGTCCACCAGCGGCGGATCCCCTCGTGGCCGTGGAAAACGCCCTCCATCGCAGCCAGGCGCGGGACGGCCTCGGCGTCAGCATCGATGAGTGCCAGGAGGGAAGCAAGATCGCGTCGGTTGAACGCGTGGTAGCCCTGGTGAGTCAGCTCGACGTTCTCCTGCGACATCGCCTACTCCAGCAGGCCGACGGCTTCGAGGGCCTCTTCCTCCGTGCGGAAGCTGAAAACCCGCGCGAGCTTTCCATCACTGACGAAGAACGCCGAGTAGTACGGAGCCCGGACCTCGACTCCGCTCCCACCACCTCGTGCATGGAACATTCCGACCACGAGAACCTTGTCGCCGAGGTCGCGGAACTCCTGGACGTCCAGGTTGAGGACCTCCCAAATGTCGGCGTCCTGGAAGTAGCCCGCGAGCCCCTCGGCCCCGTCGTACACGGTGGTCTGCACCGTCCCGGTCCAGGTCACCCACTGGAAGTCGTCCGTGGTCATCTCGACCAGGGCAGGCACGTCCCTGCGGTTGAACGCGGCGACCGCGTTCCTCGCGACAATCACGGTCTCCTGCGACATCGCCCGCCAAGTATTACCCGTGACCGCGGGGCCAGCGAGGCACGCCCGGAAGGATTCGAACCTTCGGCCTCTGCCTCCGGAGGGCAGCGCTCTATCCACTGAGCTACGGGCGCAGGAAAAATCCAGTGTAGTCCGGGCATGCTGATCGCCGTCATCTCCGACACGCATCTGCCGCGGGGGGCGCGGCGGCTGCCGGAGGCGTGCGTCGAGCGGATCGCCGCGGCCGACCTGCTCCTGCACGCGGGCGACTTCTCGACCCTGGGCGTGCTGCGCGAGCTCGAGGCGATCGGCCCGCCGGTGATGGGCGTGCACGGCAATGTGGACAGCGCGGAGCTGTGCCGGATGCTCCCCGAGGAGCGCGTGGTGGAGGCGGACGGCGCCCGCATCGCGATGGTGCACGACGCCGGGCCTCGCAAGGGCCGGCTGAATCGCATGCGCACCCGTTTCGGCGATCGCGCCGACGTCGTCGTGTTCGGCCACTCCCACATGCCGCTCCACGAGCGGGCCGAGGATGGCTTTCAGATCCTCAACCCGGGCAGCCCGACCGAGCGCCGCAGGGCGCCGACCCACACCATGGGGCTGATCGACACGGCGGGGGACCTAGCCCGGTGTGAGATCGTTTCGCTCTGATACCGTATACGGCATCAAGTCTCCAGCCGAACTCCTCAAGGAACTACGCGCCGAGAACGGGCTGACTCAACGCGAGCTGGCCTATCGCGCGGGCACGAGCCAGGCCGCCATCGCCAGGATCGAGAGCGGTGCCGAGGACATCACGTGGACGCGCCTCCGCTCGATCCTCTCCGCCATGGGTGAGGAGCCTGTGCTCGAGAGCAGGCGGCTCGCGAGCCGATACGACTTCGACGACCTGATGCTGGACCGGGCGATGTCGCCCGAGGGACGGCTGGCAAACGGGCTCAGCGTGAACCGTTTCGGGTCGCAGATCGCGCTCGCCGGCGCAGCGGCGCGCGCGAACGATGACCGCGCCGCCTGAGCGCGTTTTCGACGCGCAGGAGATCCTGCGCGTGCTCGTGGCGCACAGCGTGGACTTCGTGATCATCGGAGGAATCGCTGTCCAGGCGCACGGATACATCCGCTGGACCAAGGACCTGGATGTGATCGTGCGCCCGACCACGCTCAACTTCACCCGCCTCAGCGAGGCACTCCAAGAGCTCGACGCCGAGCTTCGAGGTTCCGGCACGCTCAGGCTCGCTGACCCTCACCAGTTGCGGCGGGTGCCGCTCATCCCGGTGATGACCACGGCGGGCCCTCTCGACGTCGTCGACGTGGAGCACGTGGCCGGCGCCCCGCGGAGCTATGACGGGTTGAGGCAAGCCGCGCTCGTCATAGAGCTCTCCGGCTCTGAGGTAGCCGTGGCGGGTCTTTCCGATCTCATCCGGATGAAGCGTGCCGCTGGGCGTGAGCACGATTTCGCAGACATTGAAGCGCTCACACGCAGGCCTGATGACCGCCCCGATGGCGGCGGCTAGTCAACATAGGGCGCGATGGACCTCGACGTTCTCTTCCTCGGCACCGCCGGCTCCTCGCCGAGCCCGCGACGCGGCCTGCCCGCCACGCTCGTCCGGCGCGGCGGCGACCGCCTGCTGATCGACTGCGGCGAGGGCACCCAGCGGCAGCTGATGAGCTCGATCGGGCTGGTGGAGCTGGAGGAGCTGTTCATCACCCACTTCCATGCCGACCACGTGCTCGGGCTGCCGGGGATGCTGAAGACGTTCGCCCTGCGGCAGCGTGAGCGCCCGCTCACCGTGCACGGCCCGCGCGGGCTCGCGCGGCTCTTCAAGCTGCTCGACCCGGTGATCGGGCGCGTGCCCTTCCCGATCGAGCTAGTGGAGCTCGAGCCCAACGACGAGCTCGAGCGGGATGGCTACCGGATCGCCGCCTTCGGGGTGGACCACGGAGGGCCGTCGATCGGCTACGCCCTGGTCGAGGCCCCGCGTCCGGGCGAGTTCGACCCGGACCGCGCCCGCGAGCTGGGCGTGGAGTTCGGGCCCGACTTCGGCCGTCTCCAGCGCGGCGAGGTGGTGAACGGCGTGCGGCCGGACCAGGTGATGGGGGAGGAGCGTCGCGGCCGCAAGCTCGTGCTGACGGGCGACACCGCTCCGAGCGACATGACTCGCCTCGTGGCGTGGGAGGCCGACCTGCTCGTTCACGAGGCGACCTTCATGGAGGATGAGGTCGAGCGTGCCGCCGAGACGCGCCACTCGACCGCGGCCCAGGCCGCCGAGCTGGCCGCCGCGGCGGGCGTCCAGATGCTCGCGCTCACGCACGTCTCGCCGCGCTACGCGGGCGGCGAGGTACGCGACGAGGCCCGGGCGCGCTTCGACAACGTGATCGTGCCGCGCGACTTCGACAGGGTCGAGATCCCCTTCCCGGAGCGAGGCGAGCCGATCCACATCCGCGCAACCGACCGCCCGCCGCGGCCCGAGCCGGTGGCCTAGGGGCCGTCAGACGCCGAGCGGCGGGGTGCCGTGAAGCGTGCGAGCGATCCGGCTCACGTACGTCGACGGAAAGCGCTCGCGGCCGCCGTGAACCCGGAGCTCGTGCCCGCACGCCGGACAGCGCTCGGGCGGGTGGTTACCAGAAGAGTCGCGCCCGAAAGCGCGAAGGAATTCGCAGTGCTCGCAGACTGCGTAAGCGGGCGCCTCCACAACACATAGTTGTTTCCGGGGCGAAGCGGACTAAACGTCAGCGCGGGTCGCCGAGGCGGACCAGCTGTCGCGGGCCGCAGTCCTCGAGGTCCTGGAGCACCTGCTCCGCGAGTTCGGGGTCCCAGCGCTCGGCGCCGACGAGCTGGCCGGCCAGGTCGCTCACGCTGCTTAGGGCTTCGCGGGCGTCCTCGTCGAGCGCGATGTCCTCGCAGAAGAACAGCGCGTCGGCGGCCTCGCGGAGGATCTCCTTCTGGGCAGGATCGAGCGCGGCGTCGCCTTCGGCGGAGATCACCGTCATGAGCCTGCCGTATGCCTGAGAACGCTCTGGCGTCACTGGTTCCACAGTAGCGGCCAACCGGGCGGGTGTCATCCGGCTGGTTCCGATGTTGGCGTCCGACCCAGAGTGCTAGTCTCGCCGCGGTTCCTTTAACCCGGTCCGGAGAGGCCAGGAAGGGATAGTTAAGTGAGTGAGAAGACGGTCCTGGACCGCGAAGACGTGCGGCGCACGCTTGTGCGAATCGCACACGAAATCGTCGAATCAACGGGTGGCGAGGGCGTCGCGGTAGTCGGGATTCACCGTCGCGGCGCCGTGCTGGGCGCGAGGCTGCGCGACCTGGTCGCCGAGCTCGTGGGCGAGCCCGTGCCGCTCGGTGACATCGACATCAGCTTCTACCGCGACGACGTGGGCATTCGCGGGGCGGACTACCAGCCGGTGGTCCACTCGACGCACATCGACTTCCCGGTCGAGGACACGACCGTGGTGCTGGTGGACGACGTCCTCTACACAGGCCGGACCGTGCGCGCGGCGATCGACGCACTCTTCGACTACGGCCGCCCGAGCCGCGTGCAGCTCGCCGTGCTGGCCGACCGCGGGCACCGCGAGCTTCCGATCCGCCCGGACTACGTCGGCAAGAACCTTCCGACCGCCCGCGGCGAGAGGGTGAACGTGAGAGTGGAGGAGATCGACGGCGTGGACGAGGTGGCCATCGACGCGGCCGCCCAGATGGAGGAGACGATTTGATGCACCAGCATCTGCTGTCGGTCGACGATCTCTCGCGCGACGACATAGAGCGGATCCTGGGCCGGGCGGAGAGCTTCGCCGAGGTGTCCGGGCGCGAGATCAAGAAGGTGCCCACGCTCCGCGGGCGCACCGTGATCAACCTCTTCTACGAGGCGTCCACGCGCACGCAGTCGAGCTTCGAGCTGGCCGCCAAGCGGCTGAGCGCCGACCTGATCACGCTCAAGGCCACGGGCTCGGCGGTGGAGAAGGGCGAGTCGCTGAAGGACACCGTGCAGACCCTCTCCGCCTACGACCCCGCGGCGATCGTGATCCGCTCGCCGCACGCGGGCGCGGCCGGCCTCGTGGCCCGCTGGACGCAGGCCGCCGTGATCAACGCGGGCGACGGCAAGCACGAGCACCCCACCCAGGCGCTGCTCGACCTCTACACGCTGAAGCGCCGCGCCGGCTCGCTCGAGGGTCTCAGCGTCTGGATCGTGGGCGACGTGCTCCACAGCCGCGTGGCCCGCTCGAACATCCTGGCCTTCACGCGCATGGGCTGCGTGGTCACCGTGTGCGGTCCGCCCACGCTGATCCCGCGCGGGATCGAGTCGCTCGGCTGCCGGGTGAGGCACACGCTCGACGAGCTGCCCTCGGCAGACGTGGTCTACGCCCTGCGCATGCAGCACGAGCGGATGACCGGCTCGTTCGTGCCGTCGCTGCGCGAGTACGCCGCGCAGTACCAGATCGACGGGCGCCGTCTCGGCCCGACGCAGCTGCTGATGCACCCCGGCCCGGTGAACCGCGGGGTGGAGCTTGCGGCCGAGGTGATCGACTCGCCTCAGGCGCTGATCTCCGAGCAGGTGGAGTCGGGAGTGGTGGTGAGGATGGCCGTGCTCTACGAGCTGCTCGCGGGGCGCGGCGCGCCCTCGGAGGCACGCGAGGCCGCCGAGACGGAGCCCCAGCCCGCATGAGTGCCAGCGCCGCTCCGATGAACGGGTCCGGACCGCGGGTCGCGATCGAGCTCGACTGCGTGGCCGCGCCCCCGAGCACCGTCCTGGTGCGGGGCGCGAGGCTGCTCGATCCACGCGCCGGGCTCGACAAGCTCGGCGACGTGCTGGTGCGCGATGGGCAGATCGCGGAGCTGGGCGAGGGGCTGAACCTGCCGGACGGGGCCGAGGTGGTGGATGCCGAGGGCCTGCACGTGCTCCCGGCGTTCGTCGACCCGCACGTGCACCTGCGCACGCCCGGGCGCGAGGACGAGGAGGACGTGGACTCCGGCACGCGCGCCGCGGCGGCCGGAGGCTTCTGCGCGATCCTCGCCCAGCCGAACACCGAGCCGGTGGTGGACTCGGCGCCGGTTCTGCGCTCGCTGCGCGAGAAGGCACGCGGCGAGGCGCGCATCCCGACCGGTTTCATGGCCGCGATCACCGTCGGCCAGCAGGGCGAGCGGCTCACCGAGATGGCGGAGCTCGCCGAGGCGGGCGCCGCCGGCTTCACCGACGACGGGCTGCCCGTTCGCTCCGCCGGCGTGATGCGCCAGGCGCTCCAGTACCAGCAGCTCGCCGGGCGCGTGCTCGCGCTGCACGAGGAGGACCCGTCGCTGTCGGGCGCGGGAGTGATGCACGAGGGCGACATGTCCGCGCTGCTCGGCGTGGCGGGAATCCCGTCGGTGTCCGAGTCCACGATGGTGGCGCGCGATTGCGCGCTCGCGCTCTACGAGGGCGGCCGCATACACGTGCAGCACGTATCCGCGCGCGAGACGGTGGACGCAATCGTGCGAGCGAAGGCGGCCGGCACGCAGGTCACCTGCGAGGCCACCCCTCACCACCTGCTGCTCACGGACGACGCCGTGCGCACGCTCGACACCAACATGAAGATGAACCCGCCGCTGCGGGCGGAGTCAGACCGCCAGGCGCTGATCGAGGCGCTCCGCTCGGGGGCGATCGACTGCATCGCCACCGACCACGCTCCCCACGCGCGCGAGGAGAAGGAGCAGCCGTTCGAGCTGGCGCCGATGGGGGTCACCGGACTCGAGACGGCCTTCGCCGCGCTCCACACCGGCCTGGTGCTGCCGGGCGTGATCGGGCTCGAGCTGCTCGTCGAGCGCATGACCGCAGGCGGCGAGCCCTTCGGTCTCGTGGTGCCGACCCTGGCGCCCGGCTCACCTGCAAATCTCTGCCTCGTGGACCTCGAGGCGGACTGGGACGTGGGCGATGCGGGCTACGAGAGCCGCTCCGCGAACTGCGCCTTCGCCGGCCGCCGGCTCACCGGCCGCGTGCGCATGACGATCGCCGACGGCGCGGTGGCCTACCGCGAGCGCAGCTTCGCGCTCGGCGCCGTGGCATGAGCGCCGCGTACCTGCTGCTCGAGGACGGGACCCGCTTCGAGGGGGAGTCCGTTGGCGCCGCCGCCGTCGGCACGGGCGAGGTGGTGTTCAACACCGCGATGTCGGGCTACCAGGAGGCCGTTACCGACCCCAGCTACGCGGGCCAGATCATCGTCTTCACGTACCCGATGGTGGGGAACTACGGGGTCGCGCAGGCGCACATGGAGTCCGATCGGATCCACGCGCGCGCTGTGATCATGCGCGAGGGGATCGATCGCGAGGACGCCTCCCACGCCGAGGGCGGCTGGCTCACCTGGCTGTCCGACTGCGGCATTCCGGCGCTGTCCGGGGTCGATACGCGCGCACTGGTTCGCCATATCCGTGACAAGGGGGCGATGCGCGGCGGGATCTTCGGCCACGAGGTGTCGGAGGCACAGGCCCGCGAGCGGGTGATGGCCGAGCCCTCGATGACCGGCGCGGACTTCGCGCGCGAGGTCACGCCGGCGGAGCCCGTGATCCTCGAGGGCGACGGCCCGCGCGTGATCGCGATCGACACCGGCATCAAGACCTCCATCGTGCGCAACCTGCGCGAGCGGGGCGTGCATCTCGAGCTGCACCCGTGCACGGTCACCGCGGAGGAGCTGCTGGCACGCGAGCCGGATGCGGTGTTCCTGGCGAACGGCCCGGGCGACCCGGCCGCCCTCGACTACATCGTGGACGCCGTGCGCGGCGTGGTGGGAAAGACGCCCGTCTGGGGCATCTGCCTCGGCCACCAGCTGCTCTGCCGGGCGGTGGGGCTCGAGACCTACAAGCTGCCCTTCGGCCACCGCGGCGCGAACCACCCGGTCAAGGACCTCGAGACCGGTCGCATCGAGATCACCTCGCAGAACCACGGCTTCGCGGTGCTGGGCCCGGGCGGCCAGCGGACGATCGACACGGACGAGGCGGTGCGCTGGGACACGGACTTCGGCGTCGCTGAGCTCCAGCAGCTGAACCTCTACGACCGAACCGTCGAGGGACTCGTGCTGCGCGACGTGGAGGGCTCGACGGTTCAGTACCACCCCGAGGCCGGACCGGGTCCGCACGACGCCCTGCATCTGTTCGATCGCTTTCTCGCCACCCTGCGGGTGCCGGCCTAGTGCCGCGTAGGGACGACATCAGGCGCATCCTCATCATCGGCTCGGGGCCGATCGTGATCGGGCAGGCCGCCGAGTTCGACTACTCGGGCGCGCAGGCCTGCAAGGTGCTGCTGGAGGAGGGCTACGAGGTGATCCTCGTGAACTCGAACCCGGCCACGATCATGACCGACCCGGAGTTCGCCACCCGGACCTACATCGAGCCACTCAACGTGGCCTCGCTGACCAAGGTGATCGAGCGCGAGCAGCCCGACGCGCTTCTGCCCACGCTCGGCGGCGGGACCGCGCTCAACCTCGCCCGCCAGCTCTCCGAGGACGGCACGCTCGGCAAGCACCGCGTGGAGCTGATCGGCGCCGACTACGAGGCCATCCGGCGCGCCGAGGACCGCGAGCTGTTCCGCTCGACGATGGAGCGCGCCGGCCTCAGGGTCCCGCGCAGCGCGGCGGTGAAGTCGATGCGCGAGGCGGAGCGGGCGCTGCCGGAGGTTGGGCTGCCCGCGATCGTGCGGCCCGGCTTCACGATGGGCGGCGCCGGGGGCGGCATCGCGTGGAGCGAGCCCGAGTACCGCCAGGTGATCGGCGAGGGGCTTGCGGCCAGCCCGATCGGACAGGTGCTCGTGGAGGAGTCGGTGATCGGCTGGGGCGAGTTCGAGCTCGAGGTGATGCGCGATCGCAACGACAACGTGGTGATCGTCTGCTCGATCGAGAACATCGACCCGATGGGCGTGCACACCGGCGACAGCGTGACCGTGGCCCCGCAGCAGACGCTCTCCGACACGCTCTACCAGCAGCTGCGCGACCAGGCTCTCAAGGTGATCCGCGCGGTCGGCGTCGAGACGGGCGGCTCGAACATCCAGTTCGCGGTCAACCCGCAGACCGAGGAGATCGTGGTGATCGAGATGAACCCGCGCGTCTCGCGCTCCTCGGCGCTGGCCTCGAAGGCCACAGGCTTCCCGATCGCGAAGATCGCGGCGCGGTTGGCCGTTGGCTACGCGCTCGAGGAGATCGACAACGACATCACCCTCAAGACCCCGGCGAGCTTCGAGCCCACGATCGACTACGTGGTGGTGAAGTGGCCGCGCTTCGCGTTCGAGAAGTTCCCGGGCGCGGACGGCGAGCTGCACACGTCCATGCAGTCGGTGGGCGAGGCGATGGCGATCGGCCGCACCTTCAAGCAGGCATTCGTGAAGGCGATGCGCTCGCGCGAGCTGGACGTCACGCCCACGGCCTTCGACGGCGACCTGCTGGCGCAGCTCGAGACCCCGTCCGCCGACCGCTACGAGGTCCTGTTCGAGGCGGTTCGCCGCGGGCACCCGGAGGCCGAGCTGTGCGAGCGCACCGGGATCGACCCCTGGTACATGGCGGAGATGGCGGCGCTTGCGCGCGGGGAGGACCCGGAGGCGGGTCTCGAGCGCAGCTTCAAGGCGGTGGACACCTGCGCGGCCGAGTTCGAGGCCGAGACGCCCTACTACTACTCGGGCTGGGAGCGGCGGGCGGAGCACGAGATCCGGCGCGGCGAGCGCCCGAGCGTCGTGATCCTCGGCTCCGGGCCGAACCGGATCGGGCAGGGCATCGAGTTCGACTACTGCTGCGTGCACGCCGCGATGACCGTGCGCGAGTCCGGGCGCGACGCGGTGATGATCAACTGCAACCCGGAGACGGTCTCGACCGACTACGACACCTCGGACCGCCTCTACTTCGAGCCGCTCACCCTCGACGACGTGCTCGGCGTGATCGAGCAGGAACAGCCGGAGGGCGTGATCGTCCAGTTCGGCGGCCAGACGCCGCTCAAGCTGGCGGCCGGGCTCGCCGACGCCGGCGTGCCGCTGCTGGGCACTCCCGTGGACTCCATCCACAGGGCGGAGGACCGCCCGAGCTTCGGGGCGCTGCTCGACGAGCTGGGGCTGCGCGGGCCCCCGTATGCCACGGCCGAGTCGCACGCCCAGGCGCTCGAGGTGGCGGACGGCGTGGGCTACCCGCTGCTCGTGCGCCCTTCGTACGTGCTGGGCGGCCGCGCGATGGAGATCTGTTATTCGCAGGAGCAGCTCAAGGGCTACCTCAAGCGCACAAACGGCGGCGCCGGGCGGACCATCTTCCTCGACCGCTTCCTGGAGAACGCGATCGAGATCGACGTGGACGCGCTCTGCGACGGCGAGGATGTGGAGATCGGCGCGATCATGCAGCACGTCGAGGAGGCGGGCGTGCACTCGGGCGACTCGGCCTGCGTGATCCCGGCGATGTCGCTGGGCCCCGAGATGCTGAGCCAGGTCGAGCACGCCACCGAGGCGATCGCCAAGGCACTGGGCGTGATCGGGCTGATCAACATCCAGTTCGCGGTGGCCGGCGAGGACGAGCTGTACGTGATCGAGGCGAATCCGCGCGCCTCGCGGACGGTCCCGTTCGTGTCGAAGGCGATCGGCATCTCGCTCGCCAAGATCGCGTGCCGGCTGATGCTGGGCGAGCGGCTGGCTGACATGGAGCTGAATATCCCGCGCGCGCCCCGACACGTATCCGTGAAGGAGGCGGTGCTTCCGTTCGGGCGCTTCCCGCGCTCGGACGCGCTGCTGGGGCCCGAGATGAAGTCCACGGGCGAGGTTATGGGCGTGGCGTCCGACTATCCGGCCGCGTTCGGCAAGGCCCAGGCGGCGGCGGGGGCCGAGCTGCCCAGCTCGGGGACCGTGTTCATCTCGGTGACCGACGGCGACAAGTCGGCCGCCACGCAGCTCGCCGCAAGCTTCCACGACATGGGCTTCCGGGTGGTGGCCACCGGTGGCACCGCCACCGCGATCCGGCGCATGGGCGTGCCCGTGGAGCGGATCAAGAAGCTGTCCGAGGGCTCGCCGAACGTGGTGGAGCGGATCGAGTCGGGAGAGGTCGATCTCGTGATCAACACGCCCACCGGCTCGGGGGCCCGCGCGGACGGCTACGAGATCCGCCGCGCCGCGATCGGCCGCGGGATCCCGTGCATCACGACGATGTCGGGCGCGAGCGCGGCTCAGCGCGCGATCCGCTCGAGCCGCTCGGGCGAGACCTCCGTGATCTCGCTCCAGGAGCTGCACGGCGGCGCAGCGTTCACGGATGCGCCCGCGGAGGCGGAGCGCACCGCTTGAGCGAGCCGCGGACGCTCGCTCCCCCCGAGCGGCGCGTGGCGGTCGTGTCGGGCGTCGAGCGGCTCGGCGCCTACCACCTGGTCACCGCCCACGACGCCGCCGGCCCCAGGGACCCGCAGCCGGGCCAGTTCTACATGCTCGCCACGGAGGACTGCTGGGGCGGGGGAGGCGACGAGCGCCCGTACCTTCCGAGAGCGTTCTCGTATGCCAGGGCACACGTCGAGCCGCAAGGCGTCTCGCTCGGCTTCCTCCTGGAGGCGATCGGCCCCGGCACGGAGCGGCTGGCCGAGCTCGCGCCAGACGACGGGCTCGCCGTGGTCGGCCCGCTCGGGATCGGCTTCCGCCCGCCGCCCGACGGCGTCAGGCCGGTGCTGGTGGGTGGCGGCATCGGAGTCGCGCCACTGCTCTGCCTCCAGGAGAAGCTCGACGTGACGACCGTGCTGCTCGGCTTCCGTAGCGCCGGCCATGCGCAGGCGGCTGCTCTGTTCAGCGGGGAGCCGGCGGTGGTCACCGACGACGGCTCGGTTGGGCGCCAGGCGCTCGTGACGGAGCTTCTTGCCACCGAGCTCGACGCCGACGCCGGCGCCGGCGCCGAGGTCACGATCTTCGCCTGCGGCCCGCCGGCGATGCTGGAGGCGGTCAGGGCTCTCTGCGCAGAGCGTGGCGTCCCCGCCCAGCTCGCGCTCGAGTCCGGCATGGCGTGCGGCTTCGGGGCCTGCTTCGGATGCGTCGTGCCGACGACCGATGGGTACGTGCGCCTCTGCCTCGACGGCCCGGTGCTGGACGCTGACCGCCTCCAGTCCGCGCTATTCGCGGGAGCCGGACACTGATGGCGGCCATACCCGATCCCACGCCTTCGGCGCGGCAGGGCACATTCGAGCTCTGCGGCGTGCCCCTGCGCGGGCCGGTCCTGAACGGCTCCGGCACCTTCGACGCGATCGCCGCCCGGCGCGCATTCGGCGACGCGCTGCTCGAGCGCTTCCCGTTCGACGCCTTCGTCTCGAAGACGATCACCCTCGAGCCGCGGCAGGGCAACCCGCCGCCGCGCCTCTGGGAGACCCCCGCCGGGATGATCAACTCGATCGGCCTGCCGAACAAGGGCCTGGAGGGCTTCCTGGCCTCGGATCTGCCCGAGCTGGCAGAGCTCCCGGTCCCGCTTGTGGTCTCGGTGATGGGCTTCGGCCGCGATGAGCTTGCACGGCTCGTGGCTGCGGTGGGGGCGCGCGACGAGGTCGCGATGGTTGAGCTGAACGTGTCCTGCCCGAACGTGGAGACCGGGCTGATCATGGGGGCAGACCCGGCGGAGACGGCGCTCGCGCTGGAGCGCGTCAGGCCGGAGACCGCGAAGCCGCTGATCGTGAAGCTCACGCCCAACGCCACCGACCCGGGTGCGGTGGCCGCCGCAGCGGAGGCCGCGGGCGCGGACGCCGTGTCGCTCGTGAACACGCTCAAGGGCATGGCGCTCCACCCCGGGACCGGCGAGCCGTGGCTCGGAGGCCGCACGGGGGGACTGTCAGGACCGGCGATCCGGGCGATCGCGCTCGAACAGGTGGCGGCGGTGGCGAGCCGCGTCGAAATCCCCGTGATCGGCATGGGGGGGATCGCGAGCGGACGTCAAGCGGCCGATTTCATGGCCGCGGGGGCGTCGGCGGTCGCCGTGGGCACAGAAAGTTTCCGCGACCCGGCCGCGGGGCGCCGAGTCGCGGCCGAGCTCGCGGAGCTGACCCTCCCGAGCACGACGACGCCCCCCGCGTCGACGCCAGGGTGACCCCGTTTGGGGGTCGCGGACCCACTCATTCTGCGGAAGATGCGGGAACTTTGCGACGTTTGCGGGGAAAAGTGCGAATTTGCTCACGAAAAGCCCTGCAAACAAAAGGAAAACGCTCAAGGACCCCCAACTGACCTGAAGCTAAGGTCGAGGTCGAGATGAATTCGCGCATTTTTTGCGGGTTGGGGGTCAACGCCGGCGGCTCAGCGTGTACTATCGCCGCCCATGCCGGCCGCCTCCCAGTCGCCCGCGAAAACGCAGTCCGCGGGCCTCGCCCCCGAGCGTTCACTGACCCAACGGATGGACGCTCTCCAGAGAGCGAACGAGATCCGGACGCGGCGGGCGACGTTGAAACGGGACCTCAAGGCGGGACGCGCCCAGATCCACGGGCTGCTGCTCGATCCGCCTGAATACGTGCTCACGGCCAAGGTCTTCGACCTGCTTCTCGCGGTGCCGAAATACGGCCGCGTGAAGGTGAATCGCATTCTCACCCACTGCCGCATCTCGCCCAGCAAGACCATCGGCGGGCTCTCTGAGCGGCAGCGCAACGAGCTCGTCTCGTACCTGCGCCGATAGCCCCGATCCTCGTCATCACGGGGCCGTCCGGCGTTGGCAAGGGAACGCTCATAAAGTCGCTCCTGGAGCGGGTTTCCGGCCTCCAGCTGGCCGTGTCGGCCACCACGCGCGATCCGCGCCCCGGGGAGGTGAACGGCGTCGATTACCACTTCCTCAGCAAGCACGATTTCGATCGCCGCGTGGCAGCGGGCGAGTTCGTGGAGCACGCGGTTTACGCCGGCAACAGCTACGGCACGCTGCGCAGCGAGCTGGAGCGCCCGGCGCGCGGAATCGTGCTCGAGATCGATGTTCAGGGTGCGCGCCAGGTGCGCGAAACGCTCCCGGAAGCAACGAGGATCTTCATCGAGCCGCCGTCGTTCGATGCGCTCGTCGAGCGGCTGACCGCCCGCGGCTCGGACTCGCCCGAGCAGATCGAGCGCCGGCTGGCGGCTGCGCGCCAGGAGCTCGAGGCCCGCGACGAGTTCCCGTATCACGTCTGTAACGACGAGCTGGAGCGCGCCGTGGAAGAGCTTGCTCAGCTTGCCGCTACGATATGTCCGCCTTGATTAAGCCACGTCTAGACAAGCTGCTCGAGCGAGTCGACTCCCACTACGCCGTGGTCCTCGTGGCCGCGAAGCGTGCCCGGCAGATCAACTCCTACTACCACAACCTCGGCGAGGGGACCTTCGACGAGTACCCACCGCCCATGGTGGAGACCGGGTCGAAGAACTATCTGAAGATCTCCCTCGAGGAGATCGCCGCCGGGAAGATCAAGTACCGCTACCGCTAGGAGGCGCGTGGCTCGCATCCTGCTCGGCGTAAGCGGGGGGATTGCCGCCTACAAAGCGGTTGAGCTGGTGCGGCTCGCCACCGCGGCGGGCCATTCGGTGCGGGTCGTTCAGACGCCCGCGAGCCTCCAGTTCGTGGGCCGTGCGACCTTCGAGGGCGTGACCGGCGCGCCGGTGCTCGTCGACGAGTTCGAGCCCGATCCCGCGCGTGGCGCCTTCCCGGGCGACCCGGCCCTCGACCACAACCCGATCTCGCACCTCGAGCTCGTGGCGCGCTGCGACGTGTTCGTGGTGGCGCCCGCCTCGGCCAACACCGTGGCCAAGCTCGCCCACGGGCTGGCCGACAACCTGCTCACCTCCGCCGCGCTTGCCAACACCGCGCCGCTCGTGCTCGCGCCGGCGATGAACACCCACATGTACGAGCACCCGGCCACGCAGGCGAACCTGGAGTTGCTCCGCGCAAGGGGCGTCCGGATCGTGGACCCCGGCACCGGGCGGCTCGCATCGAAGGGAGAGTGGGGGGTGGGGCGCCTCGCCGAGCCGCCGGAGATCCTGGCCGCGGTGGAAGCCGCGCTCGCATACGCGCCGCGCTCGCTCGACGGGATGCGCGTGCTGGTCACGGCCGGCGGCACGCGCGAGCCGATCGACTCCGTGCGCTTCCTTGGCAACCGCTCGTCCGGCCGCATGGGCCTCGCCCTGGCGGAGGAGGCGGCACGGCGGGGTGCGGACGTGACGCTGATCGCCGCGAACGTTTCCCTTCCGCTGCCGGCGGTTGCCGCTGTCCCCGTGGAGACGACCGCGGAGCTCGAAGCCGCGGTCCGCGAGCGCTTCGGCCACAACGACGTCCTGATCATGGCCGCGGCGCCCGCGGACTTTCGGCCCGCGGAGCCCGTCGACGAGAAGATCTCGAGGGAGGGCGGCAACGGTCTGAGCATCGAGCTTCAGCCGACAAGCGACATCGTCGCCGCGGTGGCCGCCGATCGGCGCCCCGACCAGACCGTGATCGGGTTCGCGGCCGAGCACGGCGCCGGGGCGGTGGAGCGCGGCCGCGAAAAGCTGGCTCGGAAGGCCCTCGACGCCGTCGTGGTGAACGACATCTCGCGCTCCGACATCGGGTTCGACAGCACCGACAACGAGGTCACGATCGTGCTGCCTGATGGCGAACGCGAGGTGGGCCGGCGACCCAAGGCGGAGGTCGCGGCGGCGATCCTCGACGAGATCGAACGGTTGAGGACGCCGGCTTCGGAGCCGACTACCGTAGAACGAGAGCAATGAGCGGTGAGAACGCCTACGAACTCTTCAAAAAGGGGAGCGAGCTTCTCGAGCAGGGCGATTTCATGGCTGCGACTGTCCCGCTCGAGCGCGCGCGCACCCTGGAGCCCGACAAGGGCTCCATCCGAGAGGCGCTAGGCCGCGCGTACTTCCGCTCGCGGCGCTTCGACAAGGCCGCGGAGGAGTTCGCCGCGGTGGTCGAGCGCTATCCGGTGAACGACTACGCGCACTTCTGCCTGGGCCGCTCGCTCGAGAAGACGGGTAGGACGAGGGAGGCCCGCCGCCACGCGGCGCTGGCCGCCCACATGCGCCCGGACCGCAAGGACTACCAGGCGCTCGCGAACCGGCTGCAGACGGCCGCCTAGCCCTGCGACCGGCGGCTTCGCACCGCCACCACCGCTTCTGTCACGAGCCCGAGCAGGCGGTCCACGCCGCGCTCGTCCGCGTCCGATACCGGGATGTCCGCGTGCACCCAGATGTCCTTCGAGCGCGTGCAGCCGAAGCGGACGATGCGCGTCTGGCGGTTCCACCAGAGGAGCATCCAGGGGTCGAGGTCGCTTGCGGCGTGGAGGGCGAGCGCCTGCACCCGGAGCAGCCCGTCGCTGATCCGCAGGCTTGCCTCGATTGCGTCGCCCCCGGCATTGTCGCCGGGCACGACGATGCCCCACTCGGTGTGCGCAAGCCGGCGCGCGGCGAGCGCCGGCATCGATGAGAGATAGGCCTCGACCTCGTCGACGGCTGCCATTCGGGCAGAGTACGCGGGCGTGCGGGCGCTGGTGCAGCGGGTGAGCGAGGCCTCGGTGACGGTCGACGGCGCTGAGGTCGCGCGGATTGGGCGTGGATTGCTCGTGCTGCTCGGCGTGCGGAGGGGTGACGGTCCCGATGAGGCGGATCGGATCGCTTCGAAACTGCTTGCACTGAGGGTGTTCGAGGACGCTGAGGGGAAGATGAACCTCTCGGTGCGCGATATGGGCGGGCAGATCCTGGTGGTCAGCCAGTTCACCCTTTACGGCGATGTGCGCAAGGGCAACCGGCCGAGCTTCGTGGATGCCGCCCCGCCCGACGAGGCCGAGCCGCTCTACGAGCGAGTGCGCGCCGCCCTGGGCGCCGAGGGCGGCGTCTTCGGCGCCCGGATGGCCGTCGCGCTCGTGAACGACGGCCCCGTAACGCTGCTGCTCGAAACCTAGCCCCGCGCGGGTCTGGCGCTTTTCGTTTCCATTTCGCAACGGAAAGCGCCAACCCCATATCGTTGTCGGCATGGCGATCGCATCGGACGCACTCGTACGGGACAAGCTCTACATCGGCGGGGAGTGGGTGGAGTCCGCCGGGGACGGCTCGATCGAGGTCGTGAATCCGACGACCGAGGAGGTCGTCGGCCGCGTCCCGGAGGGCACGGCCGAGGACGCCGACCGCGCCGTCAAAGCGGCCCGGGCCGCCTTCGATGCCTGGTCGCAGACGCCGGCCGAGGAGCGCGCCGCGTTCTGCGGCGCCATCGGAGAGAAGCTCGCGGAGCGCGGTGACGAGCTGGCCGCCCTGATCACCACCGAGCTGGGCATGCCGATCGGCCTGTCGCGGATGATCCAGGCCGGGCTTCCGCAGGTGACCTTCTCGTCCATGCCTGAGCTGGTGAACGAGATCACGTGGGAGGAGGAGGTCGGCAACTCGCTGATCGTGCGCGAGCCCGCCGGGGTGGTGGCCGCGATCACGCCGTGGAACTACCCGCTCCACCAGATCGCCAACAAGGTGGCCCCGGCGCTCGCCGCCGGCTGCACGGTGGTGCTGAAGCCGAGCGGGGTGGCGCCGCTGAATGCCTTCGTGCTCGCGGAGATCATGGAGGAGGTTGGGCTGCCCGCCGGAGTCTTCAACCTCGTGACCGGAACGGGCGCCGTGGTGGGCGAGGCGATCGTCTCGCACGCCGAGACCGACATGGTCTCCTTCACGGGCTCCACACGCGCGGGCCGGCGCGTGTCCGAGCTGGCGGCGCAGGCGCCGAAGCCGGTGTCGCTCGAGCTCGGCGGCAAGTCGCCCAACGTGATCCTCGACGACGCCGATCTCGAGGAGGCGGTCACCGACGGCGTGGCGAAGTGCTTCCTCAACTCGGGGCAGACGTGCAGCGCACTCACCCGCATGCTCGTGCCGCGCGACAAGCTCGAGCAGGCGGAGCGGATTGCCGCGACGATCGCCGACGAGGTCTTCACGCCCGGCGACCCGTTCCAGGACGGCAGCGCGCTGGGCCCGCTCGTCTCCGACTCCCAGCGCGAGACCGTGCGCGGCTACATCGAGAAGGGCGAGCAGGAGGGCGCACGGCTCGTGGCCGGCGGCGCCGAGCCACCGGAGGGTCTCGATCGCGGCTACTTCGTTCGTCCCACCGTCTTCTCAGACGTGACCAGCGGCATGACGATCGCGCAGGAGGAGATCTTCGGCCCGGTGCTCGTGCTGATCCCGTACGAGGACGAGGACGACGCCATCCGCATCGCGAACGACAGCGTCTACGGCCTTGCCGGCGGCGTGTGGTCGGCCGACGAGGAGCGCGCCAAGAGGGTGGCCGCGAGGATCCGCACAGGCCAGGTCGAGATCAACGGCGGCGCCTTCAACCCGATGGCTCCGTTCGGCGGCTACAAGCAGTCCGGTCACGGCCGCGAGATGGGCCGCCTCGGCCTCGAGGAATTTCTCGTGGCCAAGTCGCTTCAGCTCTAGAGCCTCTACACTCGTTTGACAACTTCAGTCGTACGCCGCCCTTCCCGGGGCGGCACCTGAAGGTGGGCCGCGAGGTCCACCTTTTTTCTGACTAAAAGTCCGGAGCAGCCGTAGCTGCGCAGGAATATGGACAGGATCGAATCTCTTCAAACACACATCGAGCAGCGCCTCTCGACGGCCGAGCCGGACGTCGAGGTTCTGGCATGCGAGCAGGTCGCTCGCGAACGGGTGAGGCTGTTCATCGACCATCCGGACGGAGTCGATCTTGCGCTCTGCGAGCGGGTTACCAAGCACCTGACCGACCTGCTGGTCGAGTACGGGCTCGAGGTCTCCTCACCTGGCCCGGAGCGCCCGCTCTCCAAGCCCGACCACTTCCGCCGCTTCCTCGGCAAGCGCGCCCGTGTGCGCCTGCGCCAGCCGAAGGACGGCCACAAGAGCTTCACCGGGGAACTCGTCGGCGCCAGTGACGAAGAGGTCACGGTGGCCGCCGACACGGGGGTCGTCTCGATCCCCTACTCGGAGATCAACCGCAGTAACTTGCTCGAGGGGGGCAGATGACCAAGGAGATCGTCGAGGCCGTTGGAGTCCTCGAGCGCGAGAAGGGAATCTCCGCGGACCGCCTGATGGCGGCCCTCGAGGACGCGCTCCTGTCGGCCTACAAGAAGACGCAGGGCGCGGCGAAGTACGCACGCGTGGAGGTGGACCGCACGAGCGGCGACTTCCGCGTGTACGAGCTGCTGCTCCCGCCGGACCTCGAGGAGCAGCTACTCGACGAGGTCGAGGAGGAGGCCGGCGAGCCGACCGTCGATCCGGAGACGGGGGAGATGGTGTACCCCGAGCCGCCGGAGATCGACCAGGAGCGCCTCGCCCAGTACCGCGATCAGATCGAGGAGCGCGACGTGACGCCCGACGACTTCGGGCGCATCGCCGCGCAGACCGCCAAGCAGGTGATCCTCCAGCGGATCCGCGAGGCGGAGCGGGACATGATGTTCAACGAGTACCAGGATCGAGTGGGCGAGCTGATCACCGGCATCGTCCAGCAGTCCGACTCGCGCTACACGCTCGTGCAGCTGCGCGAGCGCGTCGAGGCGCTGCTGCCCCGGGGCGAGCAGGTACACGGTGAGCGCTACGACCACGGCCAGCGCGTCAAGGCCATCATCACCGACGTCTCGAACCAGGCGAAGGGCCCGTCGATCATCGTGTCGCGGCGCTCGCCCGAGCTGATACGCGCTCTGTTCGAGCTCGAGGTGCCGGAGATCGCGGACGGGCTGGTGGAGATCCAGAACGTCGCGCGCGAGCCCGGCTACCGGTCGAAGATCGCGGTGGTCTCGCACGCCTCAGGAGTGGATCCGGTGGGCGCGTGCGTGGGCCCGCGAGGCTCGCGGGTGCGCATGGTCGTGTCCGAGCTGCGCGGCGAGAAGATCGACATCATCCCGTTCAACGAGGAGCCCGCGCGCTTCGTCGCGAAGGCCCTGTCGCCGGCGCGCGTGCGCGAGGTGCTCGTGGACGACGAGGCAAAGCAGGCCACCGTCATCGTCCCGGACGACCAGCTCTCGCTGGCCATCGGCAAGGACGGACTGAACGCGCGGCTGGCAGCCAGGCTGACCGGCTGGCGCGTGGACATCCGCTCGGAGACCGAGTTCGCCGAGGAGGAGTCGGAGATGGGCTACGCGGAGGAGGACGTGGCCGGTCGCTGCGCCACGATCCTCGCGAACGGCAAGCGTTGCCCGAACGCGTCGCTGCCCGGCTCCCGCTACTGCGGCCTGCCCGCGCACCAGGCGCTCGAGGGAACCGACACCGACTACCTCGTGCCGCCCGAGGAGGGTGAGGAGCCCGCGGGTGAGGGTGAGGAGGCCGCGGGTGAGGGTGAGGAGGCCGCGATCGAGGACGCGCCGGTCGAGGAGGTCGCCCTCGAGGAGACGCCTGCCGAGGACGCTTCGGTGGAGGACTCTGCGGCGGCCGACCAGCCGCTCGACGAGGAGCCCGTCGCCGAGGCCGAGCCCGTAGCGGAGGACGAGCCCGCCGAGGCCGAGGGCGAGCCCGCCGTGGCGGAGGACGAGCCGCTCGCAGAGGAGGAGTCCGTGGCCGCGGAGGAACCCCTAGCCGAGCAGGATGCTCCGGCCGAGGATGAGCCTGCAGAGGACGAGCCGGAGGTGCCGGCCGAGGACGAGCCTGCGGAGGACGAGCCTGCCGAGGATGAGCCTGCGGAGGACGAGCCGGCCGAGGACGAGCCGGAGGCGCCGGCCGAGGAGGCTGCGGTCGCCGCCGAGGAGGATCCTGCCGCCGAGGAGGCGAAGGAGTCGTAGAGCCGCTTCGCCGCTGCGTAGGCTGCGGGCGCTCGCTTCCCAAGGGCGAGCTGCTGCGGCTGGTGCGGGGCGAAGATGGCCGGGTCCGAACGGACCCGGCTGCACAGGCAGATGGCCGCGGCGCCTACGTCTGTGCCAACCCCGACTGCGCCGCTAGGCTCGGGATGACCCGCCCGCTTGCTCGCGCGTTCCGCGCGCCGGTAACAGTCCAACAGGAGACCTTAGACTTCATCACCGAATGGCAAAGAAGCGCGTCCACGAGATAGCCAAAGAGCGAGGGATCACCTCGAAGGAGGCCCTGGAGATTCTCCAGAAGGCCGGCTTTGGCGTGACCGCAGCCGCATCGAGCGTGGACGAGGCCGACGCCGCGAAGGCGTTTGGCAACGGCGCGACGGCAACGAAGGCCCCCGCGAAGAAGGCGGCCGCGAAGGGCGGCGGGGCCAAGGCGAAGGCCGACGGTGCGAAGCCCAAGGGCGGCGCGAAGGGCGGTGCGAAGGCGGAAGCACAGGCTGACGGCGGTGCAAAGGCCGAGGCCAAGAAGGCTGACGGCGGCGCGGCCCCCACAGCCGAGGCCGCCGACGGCGGGGCGGCTCCCGCGGAGGAGGCGGCCGCCGGGAAGCCCGAGGCATCCGCGAAGCAGTCAAAGCCCAAGGGCGGTGCCAAGCGGCAGCCCGCCCGGCCCCCGATTGCGCGTCCGCCCACGCCCGAGGGCGACGTCAAGCGTGCCGGCCCCGAGGGCCGTGGCCCGCGAATTCTTCAGGATGCTCCGCCCCCGGAGCCACCCAAGCCTCAGGGCGCTGAGCGTGATGCCCCGCGTCAGAGCGACCGGCCCAGCGACGGCGGTAGCGGCCGCGCGGCCGGCGGCTCGCGCGGCGGCGGCGGTGGTGGCGGTGGCAGCGCCAGGCCGACCCGCGGCGGCCGCGGCGGCGAGGGCGGTGGCGGCGGTGGCGGCGGCGGCGGGCGCCGGCGCGTCGTAATCGATTCTCAGGCAGCGCGGCGCGATCGCACTCCGCCGCCTCCGCAGCAGCCGGCGCGCCGTGGGCGTGGCCGACGCCGCCGTCCCCAGTGGGTGGAGCCGGATCTCGAGGCGCAGGCAGCAGCGGCTGCCGCCGCGGCGCTCGAAGAGGACCCGCCGGTGGCCGTGCGATCGGGCTCGACGGTGAAGGAGGTGGCCGAGTCGCTCAAGCTCCCGGCCCCCGAGGTCATCAAGAAGCTGATGGAGCTCGGCGAGATGGCCACGCTCACCCAGACGCTCTCCGACGAGGCCATCGAGGTGCTCGCCGACGGCTTCGACAAGAAGGTCACCTTCCACTCCGCGTCGGAGGACGTGGCGGACGAGCCGGTCTACGAGGACAGCGACGAGGCGCTCATCGAGCGCCCGCCCGTGATCACGATCATGGGCCACGTGGACCACGGCAAGACCTCGCTGCTCGACGCGATCCGCGAGACCGAGGTGGCCTCCGGCGAGGCGGGCGGCATCACCCAGCACATCGGCGCCTACCAGGTCCACCACGGCGACCACACGATCACCTTCCTCGACACGCCTGGTCACGAGGCCTTCACGGCGATGCGCGCCCGCGGCGCCAAGGTCACGGACATCGCCGTGATCGTGGTGGCCGCCGACGACGGCGTGATGCCGCAGACCGTGGAGGCGATCGACCACGCCAAGGCGGCCGAGGTGCCGATGATGGTGGCGGTCAACAAGATCGACAAGGAGGGCTCCGACCCGAACCGCGTTCGCGGCGAGCTAGCCCAGCAGGGCCTGACGCCGGCCGACTGGGGTGGCGACACCGAGTTCGTGGACGTCTCGGCCAAGACGAAGGAAAACCTCGACGACCTGCTCGAGACGCTCGTGACGCTGGCGGAGATCCAGGAGCTGCGCGCCAACCCCGACGCGGAGGCCTCCGGGTTCGTTATCGAGTCGCGCCTCGACCCGGGCCGTGGCCCCGTCGTGACGCTCCTGATCCACCGCGGCCGCCTGAATGTCGGCGACTCACTGTTCGCCGGCGAGGCATGGGGCCGCGTGCGCGCGATGCACGACTACCGCGGGCAGGCGCTCAAGGAGGCCACTCCGGGCATGCCTGTCGAGGTGCTCGGCTTCGACGGTGTGCCCGACGCCGGCGAGCACTTCCGCGTGGTCGAGAGCGACCGCGAGGCGAAGCGGGTGGCCAACGAGCGCTCGATCCGCGTGAAGCAGGAGGCGCTCGCGCGCCAGGGCGGCCGCAGGGTCTCGCTCGAGGACGTGCTCGCCCGCGCCGAGCGTGGCGAGAAGGAGCTCAACCTCGTGCTCAAGGCCGACGTGGCCGGCTCGCTCGAGGCGCTCGCCGACGAGATCGTGCGCCTGCCGCAGGACCAGGTCCAGGTGAACATCATCCGCGAGGGCGTCGGCGGCATCGCCGAGTCCGACGTGATGCTGGCCGCCGCCTCCGATGGCGTGATCATCGGCTTCAACGTCCGCCCGGTCGGCAACGCCGCCCAGGTGGCGGACCGCGAGGGCGTGGAGATCCGCACGTACTCGGTCATCTACAACATCGTCGAGGACCTGCGGGCGGCGATGGAGGGACTGCTCGACGCCAAGGAGGTCGAGGAAGCCGTCGGCACCGCCGAGGTGCGCCAGACCTTCAAGGCCTCGCGCGTCGGAACGATCGCGGGCTCGTATGTGACCGACGGCTTGGTGCGCCGCGGCGTTCAGGTGCGCCTCGTGCGCGACGGAACCGTCGTCTACGACGGACGCATCGGTTCGCTGCGCCGCTTCAAGGACGACGTGCGCGAGGTCACCGCCGGCATGGAATGCGGAATCGTGCTCGAGAACTACCCCGATCCCAAGGAGGGGGACGTGATCGAGGCCTACGAGATCAAGCAGGTTGAGCAGACGCTCTCTTGAGCTTCGTCTGTCTCCTAGAGATCCACCTGCACTTCCCGGACAACGGCAGTCTCAAGGGCAAGCGGAAGGAATTGAGCACGTTGAAGGCTCAGCTGCAGCGTCGCTTCGGCGCGGCGGTTGCGGAAACGGACCACCACGACCTCTGGCAGCGCTCCGAGCTAACCGCCGCACTGGTGGGGAGAGAGGCCGGCTCCCTGCGGGATAGGGCCGCGGCTGTGGAGCGTTATGTGATCTCGATGTTTCCTGACGGCGCGCGTGTGGAATTCCAAATGGTGTCGAGGGAAGACCTTCTCTAGCATGGCCGACCGCATGCGCAGGGTGAACGAGGCTGTGCGCGAGGTCGTGTCAGCGCGACTCGTGGAGGGCGTCAAGGACCCGCGAATAGGATTTGTAACCGTGACCTCAGTGGACACAAGCACCGATTTGCGCCAGGCGCGCGTGTACGTCTCCGTGCTCGGCAGCGATGAGGAGCGCGCGGAGACGCTCGCGGGGCTGGAGTCCGCGCACGGGCTGCTTCAGCAGGCGGTGGCAAGCGAGCTGCGCATGAAGCGCACGCCTACGCTTCAGTTCGTCTTCGATGAGTCGATAGACCGAGGGATGCGCATTACAGAGCTGCTGGGCGACGACGAGGCATGAGCGTCACCACCGAACAGGACCAGGTGGTCGGCGAGCTGCGTTCCGCCGACAAGCTCCTTCTCACAACCCACGAGAACCCCGACGGCGACGCGCTCGGCTCGCTGCTCGCGATGCACGGCATCCTCAAGCAGCTCGGCAAGGACTCGGTGATGTACATGTCGCCGGACGAGTTCCCGCTGCCGTGGGAGTACCGCGGGTTCCACTTCGACGGCCTCGTCGGCGCGCCGCCCGCGGACCTGGCCGAGCGCACGATCGTCTTCCTCGACTGCGGCAACATCGACCGCATGCCGGTGGACTTCCTTCAGGCCGACGGGCTGCACATCCTCAACATCGACCACCACCACGACAACACCCGCTTCGGGACGGTCAACCTTGTCTGCTCGATCGCATCCTGCACGGCGGAGATGGTGTGGCGAATCGCGAAGGAGCTCGACGCGGAGATCACCCCGGAGATCGCCAAGGCGCTGTACGTGGGCCTCGTGACCGACACGGGCCGCTTCATGTACGAGAACACGTCGGCCACCGCGCATCGCATGGCCGCCGAGCTGATCGAGGCGGGAGTGCAGCCACATGGCGTCTACCGCGAGCTCTACGAGGACGTGCCCTACCGGCGGCTGCAGCTCCTTCAGCGTGCTCTGGCCAGCGTGGAGCGTCCCGACGGCGGCGCGCTCACGATCGCCCACCTCACGAAGGCCGACTACGAGGCCACGGGTGCGCTCGAGACGGATTCGGAGGGCGTGGTGGATCACATGCGCGCGGTGGAGGGCACCCGGGTGGCGGTGCTCGTGCGAGAGCTCCTCTCCGACGACCGCTCCGGGATGCGCAAGGTGAGCCTGCGGGCCACCGACGGGTCCGTGGACGTGTCTCGCATCGCCCGCGAGTTCGGCGGCGGCGGTCACCCGCAGGCGGCGGGCTTCTCGACCGCGGTGCCGTACCCCGAGCTTGTTGACCAGCTGCGCAGCCACCTGCGCGACCAGCTTCCGGCCTCCTAGGTAGCTCATGGACGGCGTGCTGCTGCGCGCAAAGCCCGCGGGCGTGACCTCCCACGACGTGGTGGCGGAGGTGCGGCGATCGCTCCCTCGCGGGACGAAGGTCGGGCACGCCGGCACACTCGATCCGTTTGCCACTGGGCTACTGCTCGTGCTGGTGGGCCGTGCCACCCGGGCGCAGCGCTTCCTGATGGCGCTGCCCAAGACCTATCGGGCGGTCGCGCGGCTCGGCTGGACCTCGGACACGGGTGACCGAGACGGCGAGCTGGTGCACACCGGCCGTATGCCGGACGAGCTCACGATCCCCACCGGAGAGCAGCTTCAGACGCCGCCGGCGTACTCGGCCGTGAAGGTGGGGGGCAGGCGCGCCTACGAGCTGGCCCGCAGCGGCGAGACGCCCGAGCTCGCGGCGCGCCCGATCACAGTCCACCGGGCGGAGCTGCTCTCCCACGACGACGAGCGTGCGCGGTTCGAGATCGAGTGCTCTTCCGGCACGTATGTGCGCTCGCTCGTCACGGACCTCGGCGATGCGTACTGCGAGGAGCTCGAGCGCATCGCCATCGGCGCGTTCAGGCTGGAGGACGCGGACCCGGACCGGCTGGTTCCTCTCGGCGACGCGCTGGCCTTCCTTCCGGAACGCGTGCTCTCGGCGGACGAGGCCCGCGGCGTGAGCCATGGCCGAGCCGTGGCCGGCGCAGGCGACTCCGAGGAGCACGTGCGGCTCACCTTCGAGGGCGCGCTGGTGGCCATCGCCGAGCCGCGAGCGGCCGAGCTCAAGCCCGTCGTAGTGTTCGCCCCCGCATGAGGGTTGTGTCACTGAACGACGTCGAGCCGGGCCCAAGCCCGCGCGGCGTAGCGATCGGAACGTTCGACGGGGTGCATCGCGGCCACCGCGAGGTGATCCGCGGCGCCGACACCGTGCTCACGTTCGACCCTCACCCGATGTCCGTGATCCATCCCGAGGCCACGCCGAAGCTGATCAGCACCTTCCCGGTGAAGCGAGACCTGATCGCCGGGCTCGGCGTGGAGGAGCTCGTGGTGATCCCGTTCGACAAGGCCTTCTCCGAGCGCAGCGCGGAGGACTTCGTGCAGCACGTGCTGATCGACCGGCTCGGCGCCGGACGCGTCTCCGTGGGCGAGAACTTTCGCTTCGGCAAGCGCGCGCATGGCACGCCCGAGTTCCTCAGCTCTCACGATGCGTTCGAGACGCGTGTGGTGCCGCTGGTGGAGGCCGCCGGCGAGACGATCTCGTCCAGCCACATCCGCGGTCTGGTGGCGGCCGGAGAGGTGGCCCAGGCCGCGGAGTTCCTCGGCGAGCCGTTCCTGTTCGAGGGAGTGGTCGTGCAGGGAGACAAGCGCGGGCGGGAGCTCGGGATGCCGACCGCCAACCTTGTGCCCGACGACGCGTACGTGTGCCCGGGCCACGGCGTGTACGCCGCCTGGGCGAACGGCCATCCGGCCGCGGTGAACGTGGGCGTGCGGCCCACGTTCGCAACCGGCCGCGGCCTGCTCGTGGAGGCGCACCTGATCGGCTTCGACGAGGACATCTACGGCGAAACGCTGCGGATCGCCTTCCTGGACCGGCTGCGCGGCGAGAAGCGCTTCGCGTCGGTCGACGAGCTGGTCACGCAGATGAACCGCGACGTCGAAGAGGCGAAGCGCATCACCGAGTCCCGCTAGGCCTCCCGCGACGACTCGAGCTGCGGGCTGTAGGGCGATCTTCGCCCCGTTCAGAGGAGAGCGCCATCGACTCGCTGTGCGCCGTCCGCTCGACGACGTGGCGCTCGCCGCGACGCACAACGCGATGTCGGTGCCGCTCCCGGGGTGGTTCTCCTCCCAGCAGGAGCGCCCGATCGGCGAGCCGCTGCGCGACGGCGTGTGACCCACTGGATCACGACGGATCCGCTGCCACTGCCTTCGCAGGCGTCGCAGGTGAACGCGTATGACCCGCTGCTGAAACGAGCCCGCGAGTGCCAGCGCATCCGCGACCACCTGCCGAACCTCGTGGCGGTGGACTTCTACCGCCGTGGCGACCTGTTCCGCGTGGTGGACACCCTGAACGGCCTGAGCTCGCCCTAGGGCGAACGCGTACAGACGAAGCCGCTCGGGCGCCCTTCCTCGACACAGCCCTCGGAGCCGACGACGGTCCTTCGCAGCCGCCACACGAAGCGCCATCTGAGCGTGGCCTCGAGGGTCTTGGAGTCGAATGGGGAGTGCATCGGCGCGCTGCCCTCCATCACGACGCGCATCCGCCTCGGGTGGAAGCGCGACAGCGGAAGCACCGTCTCCACGGAGGGTCGCAGCGGGGCCTGGCGGCCGCCTTTCACCTGGAGGTCGTTGAGTGGGTCGCGCGCCCGGCGGTCACAGGAATGGAAGCTCCAGTGGCCGCTGAAGCCCACGCGAATGGGCCCCAGCCTCCGGCGGCCCTGAGGCCCGAAGCCCAGCCCACTTCGTCCCTTGCTCCGCTTCTCCGAGCTACCGCTGCAGGTTCGCTCCTCGACCGTGCAGGTGTCTTCCCCCGTTACGGGGTCGCTGCCGATCCTCGCGAAGGTCACGCGCTCGGTGCCCTCGCGGTGGACCCTGAAGTCCACCTGGAAGGTGCCAACGATGGTGCCGAACAAGCCGGTGTAGGCGCCGTAGCCGCGGCCGAAGATCGCCCGCTTGCTGTTGAGCACGGTGCGGTAGTCGCCGGTCGCGACCCAGGGCTCCGTCTTTTCGTCGCAGGGGACCTGCGAGCGCGAGTCCTCCACGTGGAGCGTCGTCTCGCCGCGCACGCTCACGAGCTTCCACGCACTGACGGCGGCGGACGCTGACGCGGGGGTGAGCGCCATGAGACAGACCGCCGCGACGGCGCCGCTCAGGACACGACGAATCGATGTGGCCAAAGGATCCGTGCCGAAACTCTAACCCGGCAAAGTCTGATCGGGGGCTCAGTCGGGCACGTAGGCGAACCGGTCGGGGTTGGGGCCGGTCCGGCCGGCCTCGCCCCGGTCGAGCCCGTCGATCTGCTCCAGGTCGCCGGGCTCGAGCTCGAAGTCGAAGATCTCGAAGTTCTCGCGGATCCGCTCCGGCGTGGCCGACTTCGGGAAGACGATGTTGCCTCGCTGTATGTGCCAGCGCAGCGCCACCTGCGCCGGCGTCCTGCCGACCTTCTCCGCGATCTCGGTGAGCACCGGGTCGTCGAGCACCTCGCCCTGGGCGATCGGCGACCACGCCTCGGTGGCGATCCCGTGCGCCTCGTCGTAGGCGCTCACCGCCTGGTTCAGGAAGTAGGGGTGCAGCTCGATCTGGTTCACGGCGGGCACGGTGTCCGTCTCCGCGGCAAGGCGCTCCAGGTGCTCGGCCTGGAAGTTCGACACGCCGATCGAGCGCGAGCGGCCGTCCGCCTTGAACTCCTCGAGCGTCTTCCAGGTGGAGACGAAGTCGCCGTCGTAGAGCGTGGGGAGGGGCCAGTGGATCAGGAACAGATCCACGTAGTCGAAGCCCAGCTCGGTGAGCGTCCGGTCGAATGCCCGGCGGGCGTCGTCGGGCCGGTGGAAGCTGTTGTTCAGCTTGCTCGTCACGTACACGTCGTCGCGCCCGAGCCCCGACGCCCGGATCGCCTCGCCGACGCCCTTCTCGTTGCCGTACATCTCCGCCGTGTCGATGTGGCGATAGCCCACGTCGAGGGCCTCGGTCACGGCGCGCGCGGTCTCCTCCGGGTCGATCTGGAACACGCCGAACCCGAGTTGCGGGATCGTGTGGCCGTCGCCCAGTTCGATGTTGGGGACGCTCACTGAGACTTGGCGCTCGCCACGTAGCCGCGCACGTCGGCGGCCGGCTCGGAGTAGGCGTCACCAAGGGCGGCTTCCATGGCGCTCATGTAGTCGCTCGCCCAGCTCGGGAAGTCGTAGTCGATCGCCCGGAGGAACTCGAGCGTGGCGGCGAGCCGGATGTCCGCGATCGAGGGCGAGTCGCCGCCGATGAACTGCTTCCCCGCGAGGAAGAACTCGCGGTAGACCTCGAGCGGCTCGGCGAGCGCTTCCTGTGCGTCCTTCTGAGCCTTGGCCTTGACGTCGTCGGAGGCCTCTGAGGTGGCTGCCTCGCCCGGGTACTGCGGGAAGCCGAGCGCTGGGTAGGTGGCGCGCGCGACCAGCGGGTAGACCGTGCCGATCAAATAGAACATCGCGCTGTCGACCATCGCGCGCTCGCCCGGATCGGACGGGTAGAACTGGTCGAGGCCGTGCTTGTTGCAGAGGTATTGCATGATCGCGCAGCTCTCCCAGAGCGAGCCGCGCGGCAGCCCGTCCTCCTCGAGCAGCGGGGTCAGGTGCGCGGGGTCCTTGGCGAGGAACTCGGGCGTGGTGGTCTGTCCCCAGACGTCGGTCTCGTCGAAGTCGAGTCCGGCGGCCCGCACGAAGATGCGAGCGGTGAGGTTGTTCACGCTCGGCGTGAGGATGCTCAGCGAGTTGTCAGCCATGGCATGAACTCTTGCACGGCCGGGGTGGGGGCGCGGCTGTCCGTCATTCCCTTTCCGCAGACCTGGTCGCTCGCTTCGCTCGCCTGTAAGGGGCTCGCTCTGGCACGGTCTGCGTCCAGGGATGCCGGACAGCCGCGCTCCGGGGCGGTGCCCGAGTACCCTGGCCGCGTGCGTTCCTGGCGATTAGCGGTTGTTCTCGGTGCCTTGCTGTGCGCGTTCGTGGCGGCGGTTCCGAGCGCGAGTGCTGCGGCCAAGTCGTGCGGTCGGGTTGTGAATCCGTATGCGGGGACTCGCTACGAGGGTGTCGACCTGCGGCGGATCCGGGCCGTGGAGGTCTCCTGTCCGGGGGCTCGGCGGGTGGCGCGGCGTGCGCACCGCAAGGCACTCGGGATGCCGCTGCCGCCGAACGGCGTGCGGCGCTTCACGTGGCGCGGCTGGCAGGTCACAGGTGACATACGCGGCTCCACGGATCGCTACCTCGCGACCCGCGGGGCCAGGCGGGTTCGCTGGCTGTTCTGAGCTCGTAGGATCGGCTCCCATGAAGCCGAGACTTGACCACATCGGGCTGGATGTGGGCGACTACGAGACCAGCAAGGCCTTCTACGAGAGCGCCCTCGCGCCGCTGGGCATGCGGTTGGTGATGGAGCCGGTGGCCGAGGTGGGCGGGTTCGGCGACGACTTCCCGTTCTTCTGGATCGCGCGGCGCGACCGCGGCCCGGACAGCGGCGTGCACGTGGCTTTCACTGCCGAGGACCGCGAGACGGTGCACGCCTTCCACGCGGCGGCGCTGGCCGCCGGCGGTACGGACAACGGCGAGCCCGGCGTGCGTGAGATCTACCACCCGCACTACTACGGGGCCTTCGTGCTCGACCCGGACGGGAACAACGTCGAGGCCGTCTGTCACACCCCTGAATAGGCGTCTGGAGTGGCGCTTGGCCACCGAACCTGCACAATTTGTAACCCTCTCTTGACCCCCGTGAAACAGGGGTATATAGATGACCCTGGTGGTGGCCCACCGGCTGGCCGTTTGGGTGAATCTAGGGCCGCCCCGAGGAGGCTCGCGGTGGCCGAGCAGAACGGATCATCGGACCCCAGGCACGGCCCGGACTACGACAGCGCTGAGTACAGGGCCTACAGGCGGGCGGTTGACCGGGGCGACGTCTCCTTCCACCAGGTCGCAAGCGCCTGGTTCGACTGGCACTGGGGCCCCGACGACTGCCCGGACTGCTTCGGCACGGGCTGGACAGCCGCGCTGGAGCGCGAGACCGCGAACGTTGCAGCCGCGCCTGGGGAAGCGGCCTCGACGGCCACGCTCGTGACTGTCACGGCGCCGAGCAACGGCACCGGCCTCCGCACGCGCTGCCCGACCTGCCAGGGGAGGGGCAGGTACCACCGCATCCAGGGCCGCGCGTCCGCGTACGAGGAGATCTTCCACGAGCTGCTCGAGACCTTCAGCGAGCAGCGCGGCGGCCTGATCACCGCCTACTTCTGCGAGAACATCCGCGTGGCCGCGGCGCTGACCGACATCTGGTCCGCCGCGGATCGCGCCGACGGCCCGGTCAGGACCGTCGAGGAGGTGCAGGCAGACCGCGCCCAGCTCCAGAAGCGGGGCGGCTTCAAGCGCTTCACGGCCTGGTTCGTCGACCTCTTCCGCGAGAAGGCGTCGAACACCGCGATCCACATCGAGCCGACCTTCGGCGACCCGGACAGCCCGCGCGCGAAGCAGATCCTCTTCCGCTGCCTCAAGGTCCACTACCAGGCGCTCGAGTACCTCAAGCCGAAGCCGCGCAAGATCTGCATGCGGATGACCTTCAACGTCATCACGATGCTGCTCGGCACGCTCGACAACCGGATCGGCCGGGGCGAGCTCGCCAGCGACTTCGAGAAGAGCCACGCCGACCAGCGGACACTCGAGCAGGAGCTCGAGAGCACCGAGGCCTACTACCTCACCGCGGTCCGCCGCCAGGCGCGCGTCCACTACATGCTCGGCATGCTGATCGGGCTGCCGCTCGCCGGCGGGGCCGCGTACGTGCTCTACCTGTTCAACGAGCTCCCCGTGAACATGTCGATCGCGTTCGCCGCCGGCGCCGCCGGCGCCCTCGTGAGCGTGATGGAGCGCCTCACGTCCGGCAAGCTCGAGATGAACCACGAGGCCGGCAGGACGATCAACGTGACGCTCGGGCTGATCCGGCCCTTCATCGGCGCGCTGTTCGCCCTGGCGCTCTACTTCTTCATCTCGGGCGACCTCCTGTCGGTGTTCCAGCTGCCCGAGGGCCAGGAGGCCCAGCGCTACTTCTTCGCCGGGATCGGATTCCTGGCGGGGTTCAGCGAGCGATTCGCGCAGGACATGGTGGCTCAGGGAAAGCCGGGCGGCGTGGCGGAGGCGCCGTCCCTGCCCACCGCGGCGGTGCGTTGAGCACGGCACAGGCACAACCCCACGTGGAAGCCACCTCCGACCGCGAGCTCGAGCTGCTCGAGCTCCACAAGCCGCTCCTGCGGTTCGACCGCCAGTACGACTACAGGCTGAGCTCCGTGCGCGGGGTCGTGGACAACCCCGGCAACCTCCTGATGACGAAGCACGGGGAGGTGATCGCCCGGGTGGGCGGCGACCCGCCGCTCACGCTCGACCTGCTGACCGCATATCCGGACGAGCGCGAGCCCCGCGCCGACGACCAGCTCTGCTTCGCGCCCGACGTGCAGGGCGACGCCCGCGCGATGGAGGATCGGCCCGAGCTTGCCGGCCGGCTCTACGGCCGCGTGGTCGAGGAGGGCGGCCGCACGTGGCTCCAGTACTGGTTCTGGCTCTACTACAACCCGAAGAACCTGTTCGGGTTCGGCAAGCACGAGGGCGACTGGGAGATGGTCCAGATCGGCCTCGGGGCGAGCGGGGAGCCCGAGCTGATCGGGTACGCGCAGCACAACTCCGGCGAGTCGAGGAAGCCCCACCAGGTGGAGTGGGTGGAGCGCGATGGTGGGCGGCACCCGGTGGTCTACGTCTCGCCGTACTCGCACGCGTCGTACTTCGAGGCCGGCACCCACCCGTACCCGATCGGGATCGACCACCCGGCGGGCGGCGGGCCGGAGGACTGGCTGCCGGTCGAGCGCTTCGGCGACTGGGTCAACTGGCCGGGCCACTGGGGCAACTCCGAGCGCGTGATCGCCAAGCGGATCGGCAACGGCCCGTCGAGCCCGTCGCGGCAGAACCCGAAGTGGAGGAGCCCGAAGGCATTCCAGCAACAGCTTCGGGCGCGCTGGCTGCTGGCCAAGATCGGGCGGCTCATGCACCTGGTCGGCAAGCTGTCGTACCCGCCGCCGCCGGAGCTGTCCGCGCGCATGGTGGGCCGTCGCTGCGTCGTGAGCTACCGGACGCCGAGCCGGCGCGCTCGCCACCTCTACCTCACCGTCCATGACGGTCAGCGCGTGGTCTCGAGTCGCACCATTCGCTGCGCGGGCGACGGGGCTGAGGAGATCATCCGGCTCGAGCGTGTGCCGCGCGAGCCGGTCGTGTGCGGCAGCACCTTCAACAAACTGCGGCAGCGCAGCGACGTGGCGGACACTGTGGCCGCCCAGGAAGATCCGGCGCAGCCATGAGCGTGATGGGACAGGCCCCCGAGGCCCCGCCCGCCGTCGCGCCGGTTCCCGCCGCGCCGGACCATGCCGACACCGTCGAGCTTCGGCTCGCGCTCGTCTGTTACGGGGGCGTCTCGCTCGCCATCTACATGCACGGCGTGACCAAGGAGATCCAGAAGCTCGTGGCCGCGTCGAAGGCGTACGAGCAGGACCAGAGCTCGTGCCCCTTCGACCCAGGCGAGACCGAGCGGGCGTACTGGAACGCCCTGCGGGACCTCGAGACGCGCGACCGCGTGCGCACCCGCGTGGTGGTGGACGTGATCGCGGGAACGTCCGCCGGCGGGATCAACGGGATCATCCTCGCCAAGGCGCTCGCGCACGACCTCCCGCAGGACTCGCTACGCGACGTCTGGCTGGAGCGCGGCGACATCAAGCAGCTCATGGCGTCGCGCGCCGCCCGGGCGGTGCCGTTCCTGCCCCTGAAGCTCCTCACATGGGCGGGTGTCGCGGCGGTGAAGGGCCGGCTCGATCCGCCGCTCGACGGCGACCGCATGTTCAAGTGGATCCGGGAGGCGCTCCTGGAGATGGACAAGGGCCAGGAGCCGGGCGCCACGCTGATGCCGGAACAGCACCAGCTCGAGCTGTACGTGACGCTCACCGACTTCTACGGCTACTACCGGGGCGTTCCGACCTACGACCCGGTGCGCGTGAAGGACCGCCGCCACCGGCATGTGCTCGTGTTCTCCTACTCGGACGTCAAGGACCAGCTGAGCGACGACTGGAACTCGGAGCTCGCGTTCGCCGCGCGGGCCACCTCCTGCTTTCCTGGGGCGTTTCCGCCGATCAACCTCGCGAACATCACCGAGAACGTGCCGGACTGGGAGGGCTCGCAGCGCTTCAAGGACGAGTTCTGGTCGATCTACCCGCTCTCCGATGCCGACGTCGAGAGGACCCATTTCGTGGACGGCGGCGTGCTCGACAACTTCCCGTTCCGCCACGCGGTCGACGCGGTCCGGTCGCGTCCCGCCTCGCTCGAGGTGGACCGGCGGCTGATCTACATCGAGCCCCACCCGGCCGCGATGAAGGAGCCGCCGGAGGGGAGCTCGCCCACGGTCCGCGCGACCGTGACCGGCGGACTGTCGGCCCTGCCGCGCCACGAGCCGATCCTCGACGACCTGCTCGAGCTGCGCCGCTTCAACGACCGCGTGGAGCGAGTGAACAACGTGATCGAGGCCGCGGGGGCCGAGATCTTCAATCTCGCGGACGTGCCGCTGGACGCCGCCGGCTACGCCGCGGCGAGGGACAAGGCCATGGAGGCGGCGAACACCGGGTTCGCCTATGCCACCTACACCGAGCTGAAGCTGCACTCGGTCGTCGAGCGCTTCGCCGAGCTGGCGTGCGAGGTCTGTCACTTCCCGGCCGACTCGAACCACGCCTTCTTCGTCGAGGACGTGCTCACCGAGTGGGCGGACCGCCGCGGCCTTCTAAAGCCTCGGATCGAGCCCGATTCGGACCAGGTCGAGTTCCTGAAGGCCTTCGACCTCGCGTACGCGGAGCGACGCCTTCGCTTTGTCATCCGGTACGTGAGCTCGCGCTACGAGGAGGGGGTCGAGCGCGACAGCCTCAACAAGGCGAAGGAGCTCCTCTATGGCCAGATCGCGGAGCTCCGGCAGGCCGCCGCCGACGCCGGAGAGGGCAAGCGCGGCGAAGCGGTTCGCGGCCTCTTCGAGGCCAAGGACCTGAGTACGCGGATCGACAGCGAAGACCGGAAGCCCGATGAGGTGGTCCGCGAGTTCGTGGACGAGCACGCCGACGACCTCGACGGGATGCGCGACGCGCTGAAGAAGTACTTCGGCGAGCGCCTGGGGGACTCCGGCATCAACGGCTACGAGGCGCTGCTGAAGGCCACTCGCGACTGGCCGAAGGAGGACCGCGAGGGCGCGCTCGTGCGATACGTCGGCTTCCCGCTGTGGGACGTCCTGATCTTCCCGATCAGCTCGGTGGCCGACGTGGGCGAGCTGAACAAGGTGGAGGTCGTGCGCTTCAGCCCCGAGGACGTGAGGCTGCTCAGGGCGCCCGGCCAGGAGTCCGAGCGGCCCACCGCGGAGGAGAAGCTGAAGGGCGTCGGCGCCGGCCACTTCGCGGCCTTCTTCAGCCGCGACCGGCGCGAGAACGACTACCTCTGGGGCCGCCTCGACGGGGCCGAGCGCCTGATCACCCTGCTCTTCCGCGGCGAGCCGCCCGTGGACACCTGCCACGCGGCCTTCGGCGCGATCCTCGACCAGGAGGAGCCGAACCTTGGGAAGATCCAGGACCTGATCCGGGAGCTACGCAGCCAGCTCTAGTCCGTACTGCGGTGCCGCTGCCGTCGTGCGGGCGATCTCGTCATCGCCCAACGGGGGCGCCGGCCCGTCGTCGGTTGCCGGGCGACCTGCCTCCCGGAAGAAGCCGTCCATGCCGGCGGGTGTGAAGCCGACGATGATCCGGCTCGGGGTCTCTGCGGTGTTGCGGAAGTTGTGGACCGTGCCGCGGGGGACGAAGGCGAACCCGCCCGGTCCGACGGCGTGCACGTCGTCGCCGATCCGAATCTCGAAGGTCCCGTCAAGGACGTAGAAGAACTCATCCTCGCGCGTGTGGATGTGCGGAGGCGGCCCGCCGCCGGGCGCCGTGAGGTTCTCAAGGAACACGAGGTTCCCTCCCGTGCTCTCGCCGGTCGCCTTGAAGGTCATCGTGTCGCCGACGATCCAGAGGCCCTCGCCCTCGCCTGCGGCGGAGGCATAGCCCCGGGTGGTGGCTGTGAGTGTGGAGTCCATGGGTGAATGGTCTCGGTCAGCGAGCATCACTGCCACTTCAAGAAGTACTACAGGCAGTAGAGTTACTTCATCTCTCTCGGCGACGTGCAACGCCTCCGGGCCTTCGCGCTCGTGCTGGACCTCGGCTCGGTCTCGGCCGCCGCTGGCGTCCTCGGCTACACCCAGTCGGCCGTCTCGCAGCAGCTCGCGGCACTCGAGAAGGAGGTCGGCGCCGAGCTCGTGGACCGCTCGCGGCGCCCATTCGGCGCCACGCCGGCCGGCGCGCTCCTGCGCCCGCATTTCGAGCGGGTGCTCGCCGCGGTTGGGGGTGCCGAGGCGGCCGTCGAGGACCTGCGCGGCGGCACGCTTCGCATCCGGCTCGCCGCGTTCCCGAGTGCCCTGTCTTCGTTCGTGCCCGCCGCGGTGCGCGACCTACGGCGCGGCCACCCCGATCTCGCGGTCCATGTCCTCCAGCTCGAGACGCGGGAGGCGATCGAGCGGCTCCGCGGTGGCGACGTCGACCTAGCGGTGGTCCACCACATTCCCGGCGCGGCTGTGCCGGAGACGGCAGGGCTCGAGCGGCGCCGTCTCCTCGTCGACCACCTCTATTTGGTGCTGCCCGAGGGCCACCGGCTCGCGCGGCGCGACTCCGTGAGCATCTCCGACCTGGAGGGCGAGCCGCTCATCCTGCCGCGGCGCGACACACCCGCGGGCCGCTTCCGGTCTGTGGTGGAGCAGCTCTGCGCCGAGGCCGGCTTCGCGCCGCGGGTGGCGTACGAGCTGGACGACCTCCCGGCCGTGCAGAAGTTCGTGGCCGCCGGGATCGCCGTCGTCCCGATGCACGGGCTGACGCTTGCCACGTTGCCACCCGGAACCACGACTCGTCCGCTCGCCGAGCAGCCGGCCGGCAGCCGCACGGTCGAGGCGCTCGCGCCGGCCGCGGCGCGCCCGCCGGTGGTTGACGAGCTCCTCGGACGGCTCGCGGACGCCGCCATTGGATCCTCGCCCGTTCCGTAGGGAAGCGCGGCGGGCCTAAGCCGCCACCGCGGCGCTCGTCCCGCGATGGCGTGCGTACATGTCCTCGACCCACTTGAACCCGGGACGGTCCTTCAGCGAGTCGCGGAACCGCCGTGACTCGGCGGTGCGCTCGTCCGGGTGAAGCTTGATGTACGGGAACTCGGGCGGCATGACGATCGGCGCAAGGATCGAGGCGGCCGTCAGGTCCGCCACGGTGAACGACTCGCCGACGAGATAGCCGCTCGGGCTGAGGTCTGCCTCGAGCCTGTCGAACGCCGCGCGCACCTTCGCGCGCGACTTCTCGACGGTCTCCGGCCGGATGTTGAAGCGCCATTTCACGACTCGGCAGAACAGCGGAGTGAGCATCTCGAGCAGTCCGATTCGCCGGCGCTCGGCGCCGTAGAACATCGCGAGGAACTTCTCCGGGTCCGCCAAGTTGTCGCCGAACAGCACCCGCCGCAGGTCGTGACCGCACTGCTCGTCGAAGTAGTCCTCCAGGTCGAGCGCGCGGCTGCGCTCCTCCGGATCGGCCGGGTACAGCGGTGGGTCCGGCCAGCGGCGCTCGATCTCCTCGATGATCTTCGTCGAATCACCGATCGCACGCCCGTTCAGCTCCAGGATCGGCACCGTGCGGCCTGTGCGCAGGCGTCGCGCCGTGAGCTCCTGCAGCGCGGGCGTGACCGCGCGGCGTACGTGCGCGACGCCCTTGTAGTCGAGCGCCCAGCGGGCCTTCTCGTTGTAGTGCGAGATCTCGAGGTGCCAGAGGACCGGCGGAGTCTCGACGCCGGGCCCCTGGAGGTGTCCGTCACGTGGCGGCATCGCTGAGTTCATAGCGCACGCGTGCCGCGAGAGGAATCCCGCTGCTCCCGACGTACAGGACGGGCATGTCGATTTCCTTGCCAGAGCAGACGCCGCAGCAGAGAAAGACCGCTCGCATCGCCGGCTGGCTCATGGCCTTGACGTTTGTCACGGCCATCGGCGCCGCGATCTTTCTCTACGACCCGGTGCTGGGCGACACCGACTACATCCTCGGTGACGGCGAGGACACCCGCGTCACGCTGGGCGCCCTCCTCGAGATCTTCCTGATGATCGGCAACGTTGGCACGGCGGTCGTGATGTTTCCGCTCCTCAGGCGATACAGCGAAACCCTCGCGCTCAGCTACGTCGCCTCGCGCACGATCGAGGCGACGATCATCGGGGTCGGCGCGATCAGCCTGCTCTCCGTCCTCACCCTGCGCGACGACCTGGCCGCGTCGATCGGCGCGAACGGAACCTCGCTCGACATCGCGGGGCAGAGCCTGGTCGCGATCCACGACTGGACGTTCCTGTTCGGGCCGGGATTCTGCGTCGGCGTCAACGGCATCCTGCTCGGCTGGCTGATGTACCGCACTGGTTTGATGCCGCCACGGCTCGCGCTACTGGGCGTGATCGGCGGTCCGCTGATCTTCCTGTCGTCGATCGCGGTCCTGTTCGGCGCCTACGAGCAGGACGGCCTGCATGCCCTCTTCTCGGTGCCCGAGGGCGCCTTCGAGGCGGCGTTTGCGATCTATCTGATCGTCTGGGGCTTCAGGCCCTCGCCGATCCTCGACGACGCTCGGTTTACCGGAGGGGACGGCGGCTCCCTGCGCCCTGCGGCTGCGCCGTAGAGGGTCAGGCCGATACCAGGGCGGTCACACCTAGCAACACGACCGCCAGGCCGGCCAGGCCCGAGGCCAGGCGCGCGTACGCTTCCTTGCGTCTCAGGGCAGGCCGCAGGTAGCGCAGGTCGTCTTCCTGTGGCTCGAGCCCAACCTTTGTCGGCGCGACGGTGACGCTCTGGCAGGTGATCGCCGTGATCAGCGCTGTGCCCGTCAGGACGATGAGAATCACGTACAGCGGGCCAACGCTGTCGAGCTGGGCCTTGAGAACGGCCGCGATCGTGAGCATGAAGCTGGCCGCGGGCGCGGCGGTCCCGGCCCGGGTGTTCATCTCTTTGGCCGCCTCGCTCAGGTCCTCGAGTACGGCGTCAAGACCCCCCGCTCGTTGCCGCGCGCTCTGTCTGAGCTCCTCCTCGGTTGGTACCTCCGGCGCACCGAACGCGAACGGGCTGGTGAGCGTCAGGATTGCGGTCGGGACGGAATGTTCGAGCAGCTTGCGCACCGTGGTGTATTCGGGTGCGGCCAACCGCTTCCTCTCATCCGTTTACGCGCGGGAGCTCTGTCCGCTGAACGCCCCTCGCCACGGCGCCGGGAGCCACGAATTGCCTGCTACGGTTTCGCCTCGAATGAGCCTTGCTGCCGAGAAGAAGCAGGAGATCGTCGCCAAGTACGGGCGAGCCGATGGTGACACCGGATCCACCGAGGTCCAGGTGGCGCTGCTCACTGCGCGCATCAACGAGCTCACCGAGCATCTGCGCACGCACCGGAAGGACCATCACTCGCGTCGTGGGCTGCTGATGCTGGTGGGCAAGCGGCGCCGGCTGCTGCGCTACCTCCAGAGCTCCGACATCGACCGCTACCGGTCGCTCATCCAGGAGCTCGGCCTCCGCCGATGATCGAGCCCGGCTCGCCGGCGCCGGACTTCACGCTTCCAGATCAGGACGGCAACAAGGTCTCGCTTGCCGACTTCCGCGGGCGGACCGTGGTGCTCGTGTTCTATCCGTCCGACTTCAGCCCGGTCTGCACGGACCAGCTGAGCGTCTACCAGGAGGTCGCGCCTCAGCTCGAGGCGGAGGGCGCCACTCTGGTCGGCATCTCGGTTGACGGCGCCTTCTGCCACAAGGCCTTCCAGCAGCAGCTGAACGCCACCATCCCGCTGCTCGCTGACTTCCACCCGAAGGGTGAGGTCGCGAGGAGCTACGGCGTCTGGTCGGAGAAGTACGGCGTGGCCAAGCGCGCGCTCGTGATGGTGGATCCCGACGGCGTGGTCCAGTGGTCCTACTCCTCGCCGCCGCTCGAGGTGCCGGGGGCGAACCTCATCTTTGACGCGTTGGAGCAGCGCACCCCCGCCTGAGCCGGCCGACGACGACCACGTCCGGGGCGACGGTCCCGTGGTCATCGAGTACGCCGACCTCGAGTGCCCGTTCTGCGCGAAGGCGCACCTGATCCTCAAGGAGCTGCCGGTGAAGCGGGTCTTCCGCCACTTCCCGGTCACTTCGAAGCATCCCCGGGCGCGCGTGCTGGCGGCGGCAGCCGAGGCGGCGGGGATGCAGGGCAAGTTCTGGGAGATGCACGATTCGCTGCTGGAGGACCAGGGTCATCTCGACGACCCGCATCTGTGGGAACGGGCCAGGCGACTGGGCCTGGATCTCGATCGGTTCGAGGATGACCGCCGCTCCTCGAAGGCGGCGGAGAGGGTCGAGCGAGACTTCAACAGCGGGATCAGGGCGGGGGTGGGCACCACGCCCACGCAGTTCCTCGACGGAGTCCCCCACCCGGGGGTGCCGGATGCAAGTTTTGGTGACGCGCTGCGTTCCACGCCTGGATGAGCCGATCGATACGAACTCTTGCGGCGGTGCTCCTGACGACGGCTTCCGTCCTCGCGGGGGCTGGTAGCGCCATGGCTACGCCGGTAGCCACGAGCGACGCTGAGTACTCCGTCCTCGGGCGGGTGTTCCCCGATCCACTCGCGGGTTGCCAGGAGGCCGAGAGCGACCCCTGCTCGCCAAATGCCAAGGGCAACGTCGCGGCGACGCAGTTCATCCAGTGGCAGGAGTTCTTGGACGCAATGCAGTACATGAACCAGCGTCCCGAGTGGCAGCGGCATATGGAGGTCTGGCCGCTCGACGGCAAGCTCGGCGAAGGCGCCGGCACCGGCACCGGCGCCGACGCGTTCCCGGGCAACAACCTCGGCAGCCTCGAGTTCGACCCGAGCGAGAAGTACCAGTCGGCCGGCCTGGCCACGAGCACGCTGGACCGCCAGAAGTCAGACATGATCGTTGTGCGGGTGACGGACGAGACCGTCCCAGACGCGGGGAAGAAGCGCTACGCCCTGTCCCTCTCGATCCACGGCATCGAGCGGGCCGGCGTGGAGGGCGGCACCCGCGCCATCGAGGATCTCGTGACCGGCATCACCACGGGCACTAATGACGACCCGGTGGTACCGCGGAGCGTCGACCCTGACTCGCCGACCTTCGCCGAGGTACTACGCAAGACGATCATCTACTTCACCTACCCCAACCCCGACGGTTGGCGCAGGGGCTCGGTCAGCGAGGGTGGCGTCTTCTTCCAGCGCTACAACGGCAACGGCGTGGACGTGAACCGGGACTGGCCGGACATCGGCTTCACATTCCGTCCATACAGCGGGCTTTCCGAGCCCGAGTCGCGCGCGCTTGCCGGCTTCTTCAACGACGTGAAGGACAGCACCGGAAGCGAGTTCACCGCTGGCGACGACCTGCACGGCCAGCCCCAGGCGGACGCCCTCTCCTACACGCTGCTTCCCCATGGAAGCCACAACTTCGCCAAGGACCTCCGCATCCGCGACACGGCGATCGCCATCCACGAGGCGTCGGAGGAGGCACTCGTGTGGTCTCCGATCGTCCAGCCCAACGACGCGCCCCAGGGGGGCGGGGCCCCGTGCGTGCCCGGCGCGCTAGGCGACACCTGTGCACAGATCTACGGCCAGACCTGGGGCACCGTCTACGACACGATCAACTACACCACCACCGGAGCGCTCGGCGACTACTTCGACTCGTCGGTCGGCCTGGGGGCGGACGGCATCGACAACGAGATGTCGTTCTCGCACCTCGACAAGAACATCGTCTTCGACCCACACACCGAGCAGCTGCACGTGGACGGCAACAAGGCGCTGATCTACGCCCACCTGGGAACGATCGTGGCCCCGCGCACGGGGACGTTCGATCCCGCTGGAACCAACGGCTATGTGCCCAACGCACGGATCGAGCGTGGCGAGAAGGAGATCCAGGGTGGGGCCCCTCCAGGCACCCAGCCTCAGGCCGACATCAGCGGACAGGTCGGGACGCCCGCGACCGAAGGAGGGCTCGAGTTTCCGTTCACGGTCGAGCGTAGCGGCACGATCTTCAACGGCGGTATGCGCGTGGACATCACGAACGCGAACGCCGGCGGCGTGGGACCAGGCGTCACGGCGCTCAAGGTGCAGTGCAAGGGCTGCGACGAGCACCCCGGCGTGGTCGAGAGTGACGACTGGGTCACGGTCTCGGAGGACTTCAACCAGTCGCCGATATACGCGCAGGCCGGGATCACCGCAGCCGTGAACCGGCCGCAGGCGTTCAAGGCGGACGGCACGCCGGTCGAGTGGCGAGCGCTGATCGACACGTCGCTACCGGCGACGATGGACGTCGACTTCACCTCCGAGCCGGCCACGACGGACGGTGAAACCGGGGGAGGCGAACCGCCCAAGCTGCATGCGTACGACGTGGCGAACACCGACTTCTTCGCGGAGCTCAACCCACATATCGCGGATCCGGCTGAGCGCTTCCAGCAGGTAGATCCGCGCGCGGTCATCGACGGCAGCCAGTCGCTCGCCGGCCTGCGCTCGCTGGTCCTGGCCGACGACCCGCTGCCTGGCTACGCCGGTCCCTTCGGCGACGCCGCTCCGCCGCCGCCGGCCGGGCCGCCCACCGAGGACATCCCCATCGAGGGCTCGGGCACGACGGTGCCGGGCGGCAGCTCGGGCGCACCGGGAACCTTCGACGAGGTCGAGTTCGACATCGCACCCGACGACGGCAACGGCTCGATGCGCGTGCGGATCGACTGGGACGACGAGCTCAACGACTACGACATGTTCCTCTACCGCGAGGAAGAGAACGGCGACCTCACCGAGGTCGGAAGCTCCACCGGAACCCAGGGAACGACCAACTTCGAGCAGATCGACCTGGCCAACCCGGCGGCGGGCCACTACGTGCTGCGCGTCGACAACTTCGCGGCCGCGTCGGTCGACAACTGGGCGGGTGCGATCACCTTCGGGCCGCCGGCTCCGGACGAGCCTCCCGCCACCGGCACGGGCGCCTACACGCCGGCTGAGAAGGACGCCTGGTTCGCCGCGCTCGGCGAGTGGGTCGAGGGCGGCGGGAACCTGGTGCTCACGGACGGGGCGTTGCGCGCGCTCCCCGAGCTCACGAGCGTGACCCCCGAATCCATCGAGCGCCAAACGGTCTACGCCGGCCAGATGTCATTCGCCGAGACGGCAGGCGACGACACGACCGACGAGCCGCTGGCCGAGAACGTGCGTCAGCCAGGCTCGCGCTTCAACGGGGGCGAAGAGGAGAAGCGGCGCCAGACCTTCGAGCCCACGCCGCTCGGCTACGCGATCCAGAATCCCCAGTCCGGGGCCGACGCGTCGCACTCGCGCCAGTTCCATGTGGCCAAGGACATCTTCAGCGGCGCCGGGGGCGATGTAGTTGCCACGTCCGCCGACGCGGGTGACCGCGACGCCGCGGCTGACTTCGAGAACGTGACGCTCGGTGAGGTCGCCCGCGGGCAGGGACGAATCCGCATCGCTGGCGCGCTGCTGCCGCAGCCCACGACCGAGTTCGATCACACCTTCGGGCTCGAGCCGTTCGCGGTCACCTACACGGGCTACATCGTGTTCTGCAACCTCGTGGACTGCGACGTGCGGGCGGCCGCCGCGCAGCAGGACGGCGGAGGCCAGCCAGGCGGAGGCCAGCCGGGCGGGGGCGGAGCCCAGACGGGCGAGGTCTGCGACGACCCCACCGGGCGGCTGCGCGGCCGGCGGCTCGACCGCGTGCGCCTGGGTGGGCGCCGGGACGTGCACCTGCGCGCCTACAGGATCGGGCGCAAGCAGACCCGCAAGGGCATCGACCGCTTCTGCCTGAGCGACGCGCGCGGCGTGAGGGTCGCCTATCCGACCCAGCGCTTCCGGCGCACGCTCGGTCGCCAGGCCCGGCGCTACGCGAGGAACAGGGCGCTGCTCGCGCTCACCACCAGCCGGCGTTTCCGGCTGCGCGGGATGCGCGTGGGCGCACGCGAGCGCGTCGTACGCAGGCGGACCGGCGCGCGGGCGATCAAGATCGGCGCGAATCGCTGGTACGTGCGGCGGACAAAGACGGCCCGCATGGTCTTCAAGGTCCGGGGCGGGAGGCTGCGCGAGCTCGGTATCGCCAACAAGAGATTCACCTCCAGCCGGGCCAAGGCGCGCCGCACGCTCGTCTCCTGGCGCCTCGGCTGACGCAAGTTTCGCGGACGCCCTGCGTTCCACCCCCTGAACGGACGCAAACTTTGGCATGGGGGTACATACGCATGCGGTCAGGCAGATGGGTTGGGCTCGTAGTTGCGGTTGGAGCGCTGTTGGTGGCGGCGCCGGCGTCGGCGGCTGAGCTGCTTTCACAGACGGTTTCCGCCGCGAGTGCGGTCGACAAGTCATGCACCGGCGGTCAGCGCAGCGGGGCCGGGGTGGCCCAGAAGCGGGTGACCATGCCCTCCTCGGGCGCGGTGACCGCCCGCCTGACCGCAGCATCCGGAGACTGGGACCTGGCGGTGATCGACGCCACGGGCGGCCGCGTGGTGGCCGGGTCCGCGTACAGCGGCGCCCGCGAGGTGGCCTCTGGCTACGCGGTCAAGGGGAGCACCCTGACCGTCCAGGCATGTCGCCTCACCGGCGGCGCGTCGAGCGCCAAGCTGAGCCTCGATGCGACGGCGATCGACACGAGCCACACCGGCAAGGTGCAGCTCGTGCGCGTGTCGACGCCCAACCTGGCGCGCAAGAACGAGCTGAACCGCCTCGGCCTCGATGTGACCGAGCACGGCGGCCCCGGCTTCGTGGAGGTGGTGCTCTACGGCGCCGACGACGCGAAGAAGCTCGTGGACAACAACTTCGCCTACACGCTCGAGGTCCCGGACATGGCGGTCCAGGCGCGGCAGGACCGCGCCAAGGATGCGAAGTTCGCAGCCGCCACCGCGTCCTCCGAGTTCCCGAGCGGCCGGACCAGCTACCGGCGCCTGTTCGACTACAGCCAGGACATGAAGCGCCTGGCGCGCGAGCATCCCGACCTCGCCCGCTCGATCACCCTGAACCACACGACCTACGAGGGCCGCCCGGTCGAGGGCATCGAGATCGCGACGAACCCGAACGCCCGCGACGGCCGTCCGGTGTTCCTCCAGATGGGCGCCCACCACGCGCGCGAGTGGCCATCTGCCGAGCACGCGATGGAGTGGGCCTACGAGCTGGTCATCGGCTATCGAAATGGCGACGCCCGCGCGCGCAGCCTCGTGGCGAACACGCGCACCATCGTCGTTCCGGTGGTGAATGTCGACGGCTTCAACACGAGCCGCGAGGCGGGTGAGCTGTACGGCAACGGAAGCGGCCACGCCACCGACCTGGACGGCAACGGCGAGGTTGACGACGCCGAGTTCATCCTGGCCTCGTCCACGCATCCGAACGAGTACCGGCGCAAGAACTGCCGCTTCCCGGCTGGGCCGGCGGCGGGCAACTGCGCCGGGGTGGACACCGGCGTGGTCGGCCACGGGGTCGACCCGAACCGCAACTACGGCGCGTTCTGGGGCGGCGGAGGCTCGAGCGGGGACTTCTTCACGCAGACCTACCGTGGCCCGGAGCCGTTCTCCGAGCCGGAGACGAAGAACGTGCGCGAGCTGGTGTCGAGCCGCCAGGTGACCACGCTGATCACGAACCACACCTTCTCGAACCTCGTGTTGCGCCCGCCCGGCATCGCCGCACAGGGCACGACAGTCGACGAGCCGATCCTCAAGGCGCTCGGCGACTCGATGGCGGCCGAGAACGGCTACTCCAGCCAGTTTGGCTACCAGCTCTACGACACGGACGGGACGACCGAGGACTGGTCGTACAACGCCACAGGCGGTCTCGGCTTCACGTTCGAGATCGGTGATCTCGGCTTCCACCCGCCGTTCGCGGAGACGGTGGCCGAGTGGAACGGCACCACCGAGGACGCCACCGGCGGCGGCAACCGCGAGGCCTACTACAAGGCTCAGCAGAACACCGCCGACACCACGAAGCACTCGGTGCTCGCCGGTCGCGCACCGGCCGGGGCGATCCTGCGGCTGACGAAGACGTTCGACATGCCGACGTCGCAGGAGGGCCTGACGTTCACGGATCACCTGAACAGCACGATCCAGGTGCCGCAGAACGGCAGATTCGAGTGGCACGTGAACCCGTCCACCCGTCCGCTGGTGGCGAAGAGCAGCGGCCGGGCGCCGACCGGCGACCCGAGCCCGCCGCAGGAGTTCGAGTCCCGTGGCGGCACCACGCCGTGCGCGAACTACGACACGCCTCCGCCGGACTGCTACGAGGATCACCTGATCGCGGTTCCGAGCGGAGAGGGCATCGACAACGGGAAGGTCACCTTCCGCATCGAGTTCTCCCCGCTGAGCGACTACGACATGAAGATCTACAGGGCCGACTCGGCCGGGAACGCGACCGGCGACGCGGTGGCGGTCTCAGGCCACGGTGCCACCGACGCCACCCTCGGCTTCGAGGAGGCCTCGGTGCTGGATCCGGCCGGCTCGTACGTGGTCCGGGTGCAGAACTACGCGGGAGTGGACCCCTGGACGGGCACTGTGACCTTCGAGGGTCCGCCGCCCGGCCAGGCCGCACAGGAGGAGACCTGGACGCTGTCATGTGAGACTCCGGAAGGCACGACCCGCTCGGCGCGACAGGTGTTCGTCGCCCGTGGCGAGCGGCGCAGCCTGGACCTGCGCGGGGATTGCCGGATCCGGAGGTAGGGCCGTTCCTTGCGGGCCCGGGCGGCGGTGCTGTTGCTAGAGTCGCCCGGGTTCGCAACGGAACGTAATTAGCAGTGCCGCCAACCGGAGGCGGCCGAAAGGAAACATATGACTGATGGCACGAGCCGGGTCTCCCTCGAGATCGGCGGGAGCTCGATTAGCTTCGAGACCGGCAAGTACGCCAGACAGGCCAGTGGCGCCGTCGTAGTTCAGGCAGGCGACACGATGGTCCTGTGCACCGCAACCGCGGGGAACCCGCGCGACGTGGACTTCCTCCCTCTGACGGTTGACGTCGAGGAGCGGATGTACGCCGCGGGCAAGATTCCCGGCAGCTTCTTCAAGCGCGAGGGCAGGGCGGGCGAGAAGGCCACGCTCACCGCGCGCATGATCGACAGGCCGCTGCGGCCGCTGTTCCCGAAGGGCTGGAACCGCGAGACGCAGCTCGTGTCGATCCCGATGTCGATCGACCACGAGCACCCCTACGACATCCTCGCGATGAACGGCACCAGCGCCGCGCTGATGGTGTCTGACATCCCGTTCCCCGTGCCCGTCGGCGCCGTGAGGATCGGCCAGGACGCCGAGGGCAACTTCCTCGTCAACCCCGACGAGGAGTGGCTGCTCGAGTCGCCGCTCGACCTCGTGGTCGCCGGCACCGAGGAGGCCATCCTGATGGTCGAGGCGGGCGCCAACGAGATCACCGAGGCGGAGATCCTCGACGCGCTCGACATCGCGCACGCCGAGATCAAGCGGCTCTGCGAGGCCCAGCACGACCTGCGCAAGCAGGCCGGCAAGGAGAAGGTCCAGATCGAGCCGCAGCAGGTGGACGAGTCGATCCAGGGTCAGATCCGCGAGCGCTTCGGCGACGCCCTCGACGCGGCAACCCAGGTGGTCGACAAGCTCGACCGCCAGGACGCCACGAAGGCAGTCGAGACGGAGGTGCTCGAGTCGCTCGGCACCAGCACTGACGTGGACGAGGACGGCGCCGCGGCTCACCGCGCCGCCGTGCAGCTCGCCTTCGACAAGCTCGAGAAGGAGACGATCCGCCGCCGCATCGCCGTGGACAAGAAGCGTCCCGACGGCCGTGCGCCTGAGGAGATCCGCGACATCTGGATCGAGGTGGGGGTGGGGCCGCGCACGCACGGCTCCGCGATCTTCACCCGCGGCCAGACGCAGGCCTTCTCGGTTGCCGCTCTCGGCACGACGCGTGAGGAGATGCGTCTCGACACGCTCGGCCTCCAGACGGAGAAGCACTACTTCCACCACTACAACTTCCCGCCGTTCTCGGTGGGAGAGGCCGGCTTCATGCGCGGCCCGAAGCGCCGCGACATCGGCCACGGCGCGCTCGCGGAGCGGGCGCTCGTGCCGGTCGTGCCCTCGGTGGACGAGTTCCCCTACACGATCCGCGTGGTGTCCGACATCTTCGAGTCGAACGGCTCGAGCTCGATGGCATCGGTATGCGGCTCGTCGCTCGCCCTGATGGACGCCGGAGTGCCGCTCAAGGCGCCGGTGGCCGGAGTGGCCATGGGTCTCATCAAGGAGGGTGAGGACCACGTGGTGCTCACCGACATCGCGGGTGTCGAGGATCACCTCGGCGACATGGACTTCAAGGTCGCCGGCACCTCGGAGGGCATCACCGCGCTCCAGATGGACATCAAGATCACGGGCGTCACGTTCGAGATCCTGCGCGGGGCGCTCGAGCAGGCCCAGGATGCGCGCATGACGATCCTCGGGAAGATGAAGGACGCGATCTCCGAGCCCCGCGAGGAGCTCTCGGAGTACGCGCCGCGGATCTCCGCGATCCAGATCCCCACCGAGAAGATCGGCGCGGTCATCGGCAAGGGCGGCGAGACGATCCGGGCGCTGTCCGAGGAGTTCGACGCCCAGATCGACATCGACGACGACGGCACGATCCGCATCTACGCCCAGACGGGCGCGCAGGGCGATGCCCTGGTGGATCGGATCCGGTCGATGACGAAGGAGGTGGAGCTCGGCGACGAGTTCACCGGCAAGGTCGTGAAGACCACGACGTTCGGCGCCTTCATCGAGCTCGCGAAGGGCACGGACGGCCTGATCCACATCTCCAACATCGCCCCGGGCCAGCGCCCGAGCACGGTCGAGGAGGTCATCAACCGCGGCGACGAGCTGAAGGTGAAGGTCGTCGAGGTGGACCCGGAGCGTGGCCGCATCGGCCTGCGCCTGGCGGACGACCCCGAGATCGCGGGCAAGACGCCCGAGGAGCTGGCCGCCATGGGCACCGGCAACAAGGGCGGCGACCGTGGCGGACGCGGCAACGGCCGCGGCGGCCGCGAGGGACGCGGCGGTGGCCGGGAGCGTCGCCCGCGCGACCGGGACCGCGAGCGCAGCGAGTAGGCCCCTTGAGCACCGAGCCTGCCCGGCTCACAACCCTGGATTCAGGCGTTCGAGTCGTCACCGAGGCAATGCCCTCGGTGCGCTCGATCGCCCTTGGGTTCTGGGTCCGGGCCGGGTCGCGTGACGAGGACCACGCGCACGCCGGGATCTCGCACTTCCTGGAGCACCTCCTCTTCAAGGGCACGGACCGCTTCAGCTCACGCGACATAGACGAGGCCTTCGACTCGATGGGCGCGGAGGTCAATGCCGGCACCGGCAAGGAGACCACCTCCGTCTACTCACGCTTCCTCGACAACCACCTGGAGCGCGCGTTCGACGTGCTTCAGGACATGGTGCTGCGGCCGGCCTACCCGGACATCGACTCCGAGCGGCAGGTGGTGATCGAGGAGATCGCCATGTATGAGGACGAGCCGCAGGACAAGGTGCACGACGTGCTTGCCGGAGCGGTCTTCGGCGATCACCCGCTGGGGCGGCCGATCATCGGGCGCGCGGACGTGGTCTCCTCGGTGCCGGTGCCCGAGATCGCGTCGTGGCACGACGGCCGCTACGTGGCGCCGAACATCGTGCTCGCCGCGGCCGGCAACCTGGAGCACGAGCGGATCGTGGAGCTGGCGGAGGCGGCGGTTGGCGAGTCCAGCCCGGGCCCGCCCGCGGAGCTGGGAGCGCCGGAGCCGCACAAGCAGGTGCTGCGCTTCCACCAGAAGGAGACGGAGCAGTACCACCTCTGCCTCGGTGGGCTCGGGGTGCCGCGCGGCGACGATCGCCGCTTCGCCCTTCGGGTGCTGGACACGATCCTCGGCGGCTCCACGTCGTCGCGGCTCTTCCAGGAGGTGCGCGAGAAGCGCGGCCTGGCCTACTCGGTCTACTCGTACGCGAGCCACTACGCGGACAGCGGCCAGGTGGCGCTGTACGTGGGCACGCGGCCGGACAACGTGGCCGAGGCGGTCGACGTGATCGGGTCCGAGCTGCGCCGCCTGCACGAGGATGGTGTGGACGAGCAGGAGCTCGAGCGCGCCCGCGACAACGTGAAGGGCCGCACCGTGCTCTCGATGGAGTCCACGCTCACGCGCATGAACCGCCTCGGCAGCTCGGTCCTGATGGGCGTCCCGCTGCTCACGGTCGACGAGCTGCTCGCGGCCATCGACGCCGTTACGCTCGACGACGTGAACGGGCTGGCCGAGGAGCTCTGGCTCCCCGAGCGCATGTCGGCCGCCGGCGTGGGCGGCGACGAGGCTGCGTTCCGCAGCGCGCTCGAGGCCGTGTCGCCGGCGCTCGCGGCGGCATGATCAACGTCGCCGTGTCCGGCGCGGCCGGGCGCATGGGGCAGACGGTGTGCGACGCGGTCGAGGGGGCCGACGACATGGCGCTCGTGGGCCGCGCCGATCCGCTGCTCGACACCGCGCTCGCGGACGTGCTCGGCGACGCCGACGTGGTCGTGGACTTCTCCACTCCGGACAGCGCCCTCGCGAACGCACGCATGTGCATCGAGGCCGGCGTGCACTGCGTGATGGGCACCACCGGCGCCGACTTCTCGGAGCTCGAGGGCGTGGGCACCGCGAACCTTCTCGTGGCGCCGAACTTCGCGATCGGAGCGGTGCTGATGATGGAGCTCGCCCAGCGCGTGGCCGAGCACCTGCCCGAGTGCGAGATCGTCGAGCTGCACCATGACCGCAAGCTCGACGCCCCGTCGGGCACCGCCGCCCGCACGGCGGAGCTGATCCGCGCCGCGGGCGGCAACGTGCACGAGCCGATCCACTCGGTGCGCCTCCCGGGCCTGGTGGCGCACCAGGAGGTCATCTTCGGCGGCCCGGGGCAGACGCTCACGATCCGGCACGACTCGATCGACCGCGAGTCGTTCATGCCCGGCGTGCTGCTGGCGGTGCGGAAGGTCGGCACGCTTCGGCGCTCACCGACGATCGGGCTCGAGCACGTGCTCTAGGTCGGTAACCGCCTGCGGTCTCACGGCAGGAAAGCGCTTACAGCAGCGATGAAGGGCCTGGCGCCCGGGTCGAAAAGGTGACTTTCGGCGGCTCTGAGGACCGGGGAGCTGAGGTTGTCGTCCATAGAGAACGCCAACGCGCCCAACCCCCGCTCAGATAGCGTCGAGAGGCGAGTTGTCGACCTGGCCGGCCGTCCGCGCAGTCGACCCGCTTGACGCGCGGGCTGCCCCGCCGTTTAATCGAAGCGCGTGCGATCGCTGGCGAAGCTCTCGGGTGCGGTCCTGGTGTGTGTGTTGGCCGGTGTGTTGGCCGGCCCTGCCGGAGCCGCGGGGCAGTCCGCGAACTGCGGGCGGATCGTCTTCGAGCCCCAGACCGACAACGGGGCCGCCAACATCCGCGCACGCGGCACGAGCTGTCGCCGGGCGCGACGGATCGTCCGGGCTGTGTACAACGGCGGACGCCAGCCGTTCGGCTACCGCTGCCGCTCCCGCGCGCATGACGACGGCGGCCTGTTCTTCAGGCACTGGGTCTGCACCAAGAACCAGGCCCGAGTCACTTGGGACAAGTACTAGGCGCCGACGCCAAAGCGCGCCTCGCGGCGCGGCTCACGGCTCAGCTGCTCGCGGGTCCGCCGGCGCGCGATCCCGTGGCGGTCGCGGAGCGGTTGCTCGCCGTGCAGGGTCAGGATCCGCGCGGAGCGCGGCTCGCGGTTCGGGCACGCACCGAGGGGCTCTCCGCGGCGGACGTCGACCGTGCATTCACCGACGACCGCAGCCTGCTGATCACGTGGCTGAACCGCGGCACGCTTCACCTCGTGCGAAGCGAGGACCTGCCGCTGATCCACGCCGTCACGACACCGCCCCTTCGCACGGGAAGCGCTCGCCGCCTGGCCGAGTTGGGCCTGCCGCCGGACGACGCGGATCGCGGGGTCGGCGCGATCGAACGCGCACTGGCCGAGGAGGGGCCGCTGAGCGTGGACGTGCTGCGCGAGCGCGTGGACGCGGTTGGCGTGCGCTCAAAGGGGCAGGCGATGTACCACCTGCTGTATCGGGCGTCGCTCGACGGGCTGATCGTTCGCGGCCCGGTGGTGGGAGGAAAGCACGCGTACGTCCTCGTGCGCGACTGGCTCGGCGAACCCGACCCGGTGGACCGCGACAGGGCGCTCCCCGAGTTTGCCCGCCGCTATCTCGCCGGGCACGGCCCCGCGACCGATCGCGACATGGCCCGCTGGGCCCGCATTCCCCTTCGGGATGTGCGCGCCGGGCTCCAGGCGATCGCAGGCGAGCTCGACGAGCTCGGAGACGGGCTCGTGGACCTGAAGGCACGTGCGCCCGTGGCCGAGCTGCCACCGCCCAAGCTGCTCGGCACGTTCGAGCCGGTCCTGCTCGGCTGGATCTCGCGCGAGTACATCTTCGGGGATGACAGGAGCTTCGTGACGGACGCGCGGCTGTTCGACCCGTTCGCGCTCGTGGGGGGCCGCGCGGCGGCGCGCTGGAAGCTGCGGGAGGGGAGGGTGGAGCTCGAGCCCTTTGGACGGTTGGCGAAGGCCGACAGGGCCGGGCTCGAGGCGGAGGCGGCGGATGTCGAGCGCTTTCTGGCGGCCTGAGCGCTTCCGCAGCGCATAGGCTGCGCCGCCATGGACGACCTCAGCCCTCACGCCGCCCGCAACCGTGCGGTCTGGAACGCGGACGCTCCGAATTGGGTCGAGAGCGGGCGCAGGGCGTGGGCCAGCCCGACGCCGTGGTGGGGGATGTGGGAGGTCCCGGAGGACGAGCTTCGGATCCTTCCCGACGTGGCCGGTCTCGACGTGCTCGACCTCGGCTGCGGCACCGGCTACTGGTGCGCGTGGTTCGCGCGCCTCGGCGCTCGCCCGGTCGGGCTCGATCTGTCGGAGGAGCAGCTTGCCACCGCCCGCGAGCTCCAGGCCGAGCACGGGATCGAGTTCCCGCTGATCCACGCCAGTGCCGAGGCGCCGCCGCTGCCGGACGGGTCGTTCGACGTCGTCTTCTCGGAATACGGTGCCGCCATCTGGTGCGACCCGCACGTATGGATTCCGCAGGCGTATCGGCTGCTGCGGCCGGGCGGCCGGCTGATCTTCCTGTGCAACGCGGTCGTCGCGATCCTCTGCGCTCCGATGAGCGAGGAGCCGTCCGGCGAGCTGCTCGTTCGCCCGCAGGCCGGCCTGGGGCCGATCGAGTGGCCCGACCCCGACGGGACCGACTTCCATCAGGCCCACGGGGAGCGGATCAAGCTGCTGCGCGAAATCGGCTTCGAGGTCGAGGCCCTCCACGAGCTCTACGCCCCGGACGGCGACCCGGACGAGGTCCGCTACTACGCCCGCCGCGGCTGGGCGCAGCGCTGGCCCTCCGAGGAGGTCTGGGTCGTTCGGCGGAGGTAAAGCGGTCTACTGGACGCGCCGTGCTCGCAGCCGGTAGGCGGCACCACCCAGGCTGAGGCGGTCGCCGGGCCGCACCTCCGCGACCTCGATCACCCGTATGCCGTTCACCCGGGTCCCGTTGCTCGAGCCGAGGTCCCGCAGGAACCAGCGCTCCCCGTCACGTCGGAGCTCGGCATGGCGGCGGGAGACGCAGTCCTCTGGCAGCACGCAGTCGCAGCTCGGCGAACGCCCGACCGTCAGGCTCGCGCCATCCGTGCTCGGCAGGGCGAGACTCGGCACCCGCGGGCGGGTCCAGGCCGCCTTGATGTCGGCGTCCAGAGCCGAAACCCACTCGATCGCCGCGAGCAGCAGCCGGCGCGGTCCCCGCGCGGGGCGGACATCCGAGACGAGTTCGGCGAGTTCGCCGCGGCTCTTCGCGCTGTAGGCGAGCCCGACGCGCTCCGCGAAGGTGTCGGTGGAGAGGCGGCCCTCGACGGAGCGGTCGCGCAGCACTCGCACCACACGCTCGCGGTCGTCCGTGGACGGCCGGGTCGGCACTGGGGTGTGAGCGTCGGTACTCACGTCCCTCAATGTTCCCCCATCAGGCCGAAATCGGCTAGGCCGCGCCGATCGCTGAGCAGCCGGCCTAAAGCTCGGGCCGAGTTCCCCGATTACCCGGGCAGATGGACGACCGTGACCGCCAGCTGCACGACCTGCGCCTCGAGCGCGCCGCACTCGGGTTCCTGCTCGGGAATGCCTGCGAGACGCTGCTCTTCTACGCCGACAGCGCGAACTACAACTTCGCCGACGACGGCATGGAGGGCGCAGCGATTGACACGCTCGCCTTCATAATGAGCGCGGACGCAGCCTCGCTCGCCTAGGCCGCGCTCTTGCTGCCGTTTCGGCGCAGGGAGCGCGGTATCACGAAGCGGATCCCGGAACGCCCGTCGTCGATCGAGCAGGTCTTGTTGTCGATCAGGCCGAGCCGCTTGGCGTACGGCACCAGGGCCATCTGGTTGAGGTAGTTCTCGTGTCCCCGCTTGCGGGTGATCACCCAGAGGTAGCCGGTGTCGCGCAGGCGGGCTCGGTAGCGGACGAGCGTCTCCTTGGCCTCGTCCTCGGACTCGACCAGCACGATCGCGCCGTCGAGCTTGCCGGAGCGCACGAGGCCGCGGCCGATGGCCTCCTTCACGTCGCGTCTGAGCCCGGGACCCACATCGCCCGCTATCTCCACGCGCTGATCCGCGGTCACGCCCAGCTTCTGGACGGTCGAGCGGTGGCTGTAGTCGCGTTCCGTGGTCATTGCTGAGGGGAATTCTGCCATTTGCAGGGCGGCTTTCGGAAGGGGTGACCCCCGGATTGCACGGTAAGGTTCGAAGGAGCCAACAAGGGAGGACCGCATGGGATTCATGGACAAGGCCAAGCAGCTGGCCGAGCAGGCCCAGCAGAAGCTGGACGAGACGCAGAAGAACTTCAACAAGTCGAGCTCGCCGGAGGGGCAGCCGCAGGGCGACGGGGTCAAGTACGACGAGCACGGGCGTCCGATTCAGGAGGCTCCGCCCGCGGGAGCGGCCGCGCCGCCGCCGGCCGAGCCCGCCGCAGAGCCGGCCGCCCCAACCGCGCCGGCCGCACCGGCCGCACCGGCCGCGGAGCCGACGGAAGAGCAGCCGGCCGCCGACGCTCCCACGCCGCCCCCGGCACCCTCGACCGACGACTCGAACGCCACTCCCGACCCGTTCAAGCCGATCCAGTAGTGGCGGAGCGCTTCTCCCGGGACAGCATGCGCCTCGGCGGCATCCTCACCGCGATGGTCACCCCGTTCGACGCGGACGGTGGGCTCGACGAGGACGCCGCGGTACGGCTGATGCACCATCTGCTCGAGAACGGGTCCGATGGGCTGGTCCTCGCCGGCAGCACGGGTGAGGGCGCCACGATGACCGACGAGGAGAAGGTGCGGCTCTGGGAGCTCGGCGTGGCAGAGTCGGGGGACGCCCCGGTCATCGCCGGCACCGGCACCTACGACACCCGGCACTCGGTGGAGCTCACCGAGCGCGCGCACGAGGCCGGCGTGGACGCGATGCTCGTGGTCACGCCGTACTACGTGCGGCCCAACCGGCGCGGGATCAAGGCGCATTACGAGGCCGTGGCCGCCGCCACCGACCGGCCGATCGTGGCCTACAACATCCCGAGCCGCACGGCCACGGACATGCCGAACGACCTGCTCGCGGAGCTGGCTGAGATCGACAACATCGCGGCGGTCAAGCAGGCCCGCTACGAGGACATGGCGCTGATCGAGGGCATGGACCTGCTCGCCGGGAACGACGACGTGCTTGCCAAGGTCATGGACATGGGCGGCACCGGCGGCATCCTGGTGGCCTCGAACCTGGTCGGGCGCGAGATGCGGCGGATCATCGACGAGCCGGAGCGCCGCCATGAGATCGAGGACGACCTGCGCGATCTCTACAAGGCATTGAACGTGACCGTGAACCCGATCCCGGTCAAGACCGCGGTCAACATGATCGGCATTGAGGTCGGCCCGCTGAGGCTGCCGCTCGTGGATGCCTCCGAGGAGGAGCGCGCCGTAATCCGCCAGGCCCTCGAACGCCACAACCTGCTGGCCGCGGTGTGAGTTCGAGCAAGCTCCGGGTCCTGCCGCTCGGCGGGCTCGGCGAGATCGGCAAGAACATGATGGTCGTCGAGTACGGCGGCCGCATAGTGGTTGTGGACACCGGCCTGATGTTCCCGACGCCTGACCAGCTCGGCATCGACCTCGTGCTCCCGGACTTCACCTACCTGCGCGAGCGAGAGGACGACATCGACGCGATCGTCCTGACCCACGGGCACGAGGACCACGTGGGCGCGCTGCCATTCCTGCTGCGCGAGCTGGACACCGTCCCGCCCGTCTACAGCGGTCCGCTCACCGCGGCGATGGTTCGCTCGAAGCTGGACGAGCACCGGCTCAAGGACGTTGTGGTTGAGGACGTGCTTGCCGGCCAGGCCTTCGAGGCCGGCCCCTTCTCGGTGGAGATGGTGAAGATGGCCCACTCGATCCCGGACGCCTTCGCCGTGGCGCTCACCACCGAGCTCGGCACCATGCTGATGACCGGGGACTACAAGTTCGACCAGACGCCTGTGGACGGCGTGCCTGCGGACATCTCCAGGCTTGCCGAGCTCGGGCGGGAGAGGCTGCTGCTCCTCTGCGGCGACTCGACGAACGCTGACCGTCCCGGCGTGTCGCTCTCCGAGTCGAGCGTGGGGCCGCGGCTGGTGGAGGTGTTCGCACGCTGCCAGGGCCGGATCATCGTCACCTGCTTCGCCTCGAACATCCACCGCGTCCAGCAGGTGGTGGATGCCGCGGCCACGGTCGGCAGGCGCGTCTCGCTGATCGGCCGCTCGATGCGCAAGAACACGAACATCGGGCGCATGCTCGGCCACATCGACATCCCGGACGGGCTGCTGGTCGGGCCGAAGGAGATCGAGGACTTCCCGGACCACAAGCTCGTGATCATCTCCACGGGATCGCAGGGCGAGCCGCTCTCGGCGCTGCGCCGGATGGCCCACGGGGACCACCCGAACGTGGATCTGCACGACGGCGACACCGTGATCTTCTCGGCCACGGCGATCCCCGGGAACGAGCGGGCGGTGAACGAGACGATCGACCGCATCTACAGGCTCGGGGCGAGCGTGATCACGGCGGCCGACGTGCCCGTGCACGCGTCGGGGCACGGCTACGCCGAGGAGCTCAAGCTGATGCTCAACCTCACGAAGCCGCACTACGTGATGCCGGTGCACGGGGATCACAAGCGGCTGCGCCTCCACGCGGAGCTCGCAGAGGCCGTCGGGGTCCCGCCGAAGTCGATCTTCCGCGGAGAGAACGGACTCCCGCTCGAGATCGACTCCTCGGGCGCCCGCTGGGGTGAGCGCGAGCAGGCCGGGCTCATCTTCGTGGACGGGATGGAGGTGGGCGACATCGAGGACGTTGCCCTGCGCGACCGCCGGATGCTGTCCGCGGACGGCATCTTCATCGTCGTCGCGACCGTCTCGGAGCAGGACGGCCGCTCCGTCGTCCCGCCCGAGATCATCTTCCGGGGCGTGCCCTTCGCCGACGAGGCCGCCAACTTCGTCGACGATCTGCGCCGGGCGGTCGACGACTCGCTGGCGCACTCGGCCGAGGAGCGGATCACGGAGATCGATCTGCTCCAGGACCACCTGCACGACGACATCGCCGCCTTCGTCTACGAACGCCTCAAGCGGCGCCCGATGATCCTGCCCGTCGTCGTCGAGGTCTAGCCCTGGAGGCCGAGGTGGCCGTAGAAGAGGCAGGACGACCCCGCGGCATCTGAGTACAGCGAGATCTGCCCCGTGAACGCCTTTCCGCTCGGGGCTGAGGCGAAGCCAGGGGTCTGAGCAACCGACCGACTGCCCCCCGCGGGATCCGACAGGATCGCGATCACGAACGGCGGATCCGCGGCATCAAGGACGGGCTGGAACAGAGAGGTACCGCCGGCGGCCGAGTTGTTCTCCGTGGTGCCAACCGCCAGCTGAGCTTCCGTGGCCACTCCGCTCGGCGCGCACCGACCGATCAGCGTCAGCGGGCCGTGCGTGGCCAGAGTCACGTCCGGCGCGCCCTCCGCGACGGCCGTCTGGGGGATGATCCTCAGCGTGCTCACGCCGCTGGCGGAGGTGGCCGTGTCGGCCGCCGTGGCGCTTGGCACCTTGCCCAGCGTCCCTTCGTTGATGTCCGTGCCGGTGACCGTGTTGAGCGCGATATCGCGGCCCTGGACGGTGCTGTTGCGGATGTCGATTCCCCGCACCTCGTTGTTGCGCAGGTCGCGCGTGCGGATCTCGTTGTTGCGCAGGTCGCGGCTCCGGATCTCGTTGTTCTTGATCTCGCGGCTGTCGATGAAGCCTGTGGCGACGCCGTAGGACACCCCACTCAGGGACACGAACAGGGCGATCATCGAGATCACCAGGGCCGGCGACGGGCGCCCCCCGATCCCCCGCATCCGCGGGGCAGGGGGCAGGCGGCGCAGGATCGACAACTTCACGGTGCTACTCCTTCGAGGTTTCGGGGACCTGCTCTGGCTGCACCAACACGCTAGCGCCGGAATCGGAGCGGGTAGCGTCAGCCACCGGAAGGGTTACGACGAAACGTGCGCCGCCTCCCTGGGCCTCGCCCAGCTCGACGCGTCCGTCGTGAGCGTCCGTGACCGCCCGGACGATCGCGAGTCCGAGGCCGCTGCTGCCGCTGGGCGCGGCGTCACCGTCGCCGCGGGCGAAGCGCTCGAAGACCCGCTCCCGCATGGCCTGGGGCACGCCGGGCCCGCGGTCGGCCACCTCGAGCACCGCGTTCGGGCCGTCTCGTCGCACCGACACCGTCACGGGCGTGCCGGGCGCCGTGTGGATCAAGGCGTTCTCGATCAGATTCCCGGCGAGCCGGTGAAGATCGTCCGCCACCCCGTTCACGATTACGGGGTCGGGCAGGTCGAGGGAGAGCGGGTGCTCCGTGGAGAGCGCTGAGGCCTCCCGCGCCGCCTCGTCCGCCACAGCGGCGAGGTCCACGGGCCCGCGCGGCAGCTCACGTCCGGCGTCGGCGCGGGCGAGCAGCAGGAGGTCGCCCACGAGTCGCCGCATGCGGCGCGACGAGCGCAGCGCCGAGTCCGCCATGTCGCGCTGCTCCCCGGCAAGCTCCGACTCGAGCAGCTCGAGGTTCGCAAGGATGCTGGTGAGCGGCGTGCGCAGCTCGTGCGAGGCGTCGGCCACGAACTTCCGCTGGCGGGCCAAGGTGGCCTCGGTCTCCCCGCGCGCGGCGCTGAGCTCGCCGAGCATGTCCTCGAACGTGTGCGCGAGGTCCGAGACCTCGTCGTTCGCACGCGACTTCGGGAGCGTGATGCCCGGGTCGCGCGTGCGTGCCACCTCGCGCGCCGCGCGCGTGAGCCCGGCGATCGGCCTCATCGCGCGCTTGGCCACCAGCAGGCCGCCGAGGAAGGCCAGAAGCGTGCCGCCGAAAACGCCAAGCCCGAGGAACAGACGGACGCGGTTCACGGTGGTCTGAACGCTGCGCTCCGGCTTCGCGTACTGCACATACCCGACCGGCTGAGCCACCGGCCGCGGGAGGTCGAAGGGGCCGGAACGCACCGGCCCCGGCACCACGAGCTCGCGGGACGTGACCCGAAGGTCGCCGATGTCCGTGACCCCACCGATGGGCGGACCGAGGCTCACGCCCGGGTCACTCGCCCAGACGATCTCCTGGCGCAGGTTCATCACGCGCACGATCGCGTCGCCGACGGCGAAGGCCCGCAGCGTGTCGAGGTCGGAATCGCGGAGCTGGATGCTGCCGTCGGCGCCCTGCTGGAGCGACATCCGATCCTGGAGCTCGCCCACGTTGGCCCGGAGATCGTCGTCGAAGCCCCCGACGACGCGCCGCTCGGCCACCGTTCCGACCACCACGGCAAAGAGGCACAGGATCGCGAACGTGAGGGCGGCGCTCAGCACCGCCACCTTCAGCTTCACGGGCAGGCGGGTCCTCATGGCTCCCTCAGCACGTAGCCGGCGCCGCGCATCGTGTGCAGCAGGCGCGGCTCACCGCCCGCCTCGAGCTTGCGGCGCAGGTTCGAGATGAACACGTCCACGGTGTTTGTCTCGGCAAACGGGTGGTAGCCCCACACCTCGTCGAGCAGGGCCTGGCGGGAGACCACTATGCGCTCGTTCCGCATCAGGTGCTCGAGCAGCTCGAACTCGCGGGCGGTCAGCTCGAGCGCGCGGCTGCCGCGGAAGACCTCGCGGCTGTCGGGGTTGAGGCGCAGGTCGCCCACGACCATGAAGGCGCTGCCGCGCGGCGGGCGCCGCCGCAGCAGAGCGCGGATGCGGGCGAGCAGCTCGTCGCGCTCGAACGGCTTGACGAGGTAGTCGTCCGCGCCGGAGTCGAGACCCTCCACGCGCGCGTCGAGCGCGTCTCGTGCAGTGAGCATCAGGATCGGCACGTCGCCGGTGGCGCGCATCCGCCGGGCCACCTCCATGCCATCGAGCTTGGGGAGGCCGAGGTCCAGCACGACCGCGTCGGGCTCGAACACGCCCGACTCCTTCAGCGCCTCCTCGCCGTCGCCCGCCACGCGCACCTCGTAGCCCTCCTTGTCGAGGGAACGACGGAGCACGCCGGCGATGTCGGCGTCGTCCTCCACGACGAGCACACGGGGCCGTCCGCTCATGCCTCCCATGGTAGGGAGGGTGCGGGCATCGGCCGTCGAATGCACGCGTTATGGCCAATCGCCGGAGGAAGCGTCGTCGTGCCCGCACGGCCTGGCTGCCGCATCTCGACCTGCCCAGGCTCGAGCAGCGCCACTGGGACCTGATCGGACTCGCCCTCGTGGGCTTCGCGGCCTTCTTCGCCTGCGTCTTCTACCTCGGCTGGGCCGGGGGCGAGGTGGGGGAGGCGCTCGGCGACGCGATCCTGTTCACGTTCGGCGGCGTGGGCTACGGCGCCCCGGTCCTGCTGTTCGCAGCCGGCGCCCTGATCGTGATCCGGCCGATGATCCCGGCGGTCCACCCGTTCCGCACCGGCACGATCTGCTTCGCGACTGCCCTGATGCTCGGCCTGGCCGCCGGCTCGCTCGGCCTCGGCCCCGGTGACACCCCGCGCGACGGCTTCCTCGACGCCTCCTACCTCGAGCACCACGGCGGCCTCGTGGGCGAGTCCCTGTTCTGGGCGTCGGCCAAGCTGTTCTCGACCGTCGGCTCCCACATCCTCTTCACGTTCCTGCTGCTGGCCGGCGTGCTGCTGCTCACCGGGGCGTCGATCGCAGGGATCGTGACCGCCACCCGCGAGGCCGCGGTCACCACCACCGAGCGCGTGCGCCGCAGCACCGCGACGGTGCGCGTCCCGTACGAACCGCTGCCTGCGATCACCCCGCCGGAGCCCGACGACCGGGAGCCGGTGGTCCGCGCGACGCACGTGGAGATGCCGGTAACGGACGAGTTCGACGAGTTCGAGCCGGAGCCCGACTACGCGGAGCTCGAGCCGCCGGACCAGCCGGACGCAGCCCGACCGACGATCCCGATCCCGAGGCCGCGACCGAGGACGAAGGCGACGCGGACGAGGCGCTCACGCCGATGGGCAACCGCCGCTCGCCGGTCACGGAGTCCGACGACATCGATTACCGCATGCCGAAGCTGTCCTTCCTCAAGCGCTCCACGGGCGCGCAGAAGCTCGACACGAAGGGAATCGAGCGGACCGGGGGGCAGCTCGTGGAGGCGCTCAGCCACTTCAACGTGGAGGCGCGCCTGATGGGGACCGTGAGCGGCCCGCACGTGACCCGCTACGAGCTGCGCCTCGCGCCCGGCATCAAGATGTCCAAGGTCGCGACCCTGAAGGACGACCTCGCCTACGCGCTCGCCGCCGAACAGGTGCGCATCCTCGCGCCCATCCCGGGCAAGCAGGCCGTGGGAGTGGAGGTGCCGAACCGCGTGCGCACGATGGTGCACCTCGGCGACGTCTTCCAGGACCCGCCGAAGGGCTGGTCGCCGCTGTCGGTATGGCTCGGCAAGGACATCGCCGGCAAGGCCATCGGCACCGACCTCGCCAAGCAGCCGCACATCCTGATCGCGGGAACCACGGGCTCCGGTAAGTCGGGCTGCGTGAACTCGATGCTGTCGAGCGTCCTGCTGCACGCGTCGCCGAACGAGGTGCGGCTCGTGCTGGTGGACCCGAAGCGCGTGGAGCTGAATCACTACGAGGGCATCCCGCACCTGCTCACGCCGGTGGTCACCTCGCCGCGCCTCGCCGCGAACGTCCTCAGCAACCTGATCAAGGAGATGGAGGAGCGCTACGGGGTGATGAGCCGCTCGAAGACGCGCAACCTCGTGGAGCTGAATCGCGTGCGGATGCGCGCGGGCGAGGCCCCGCTGCCCTACATCCTGTGCGTGATCGACGAGCTCGCGGACCTGATGATGGTCGCGCCCGCCGACGTGGAGGACTCGATCATCCGGCTGGCGCAGAAGTCGCGCGCCGTGGGCATCCATCTCGTGCTGGCCACCCAGCGCCCGAGTGCGGACGTGATCACGGGCATGATCAAGGCGAACGTGCCGGCGCGGATCGCCTTCGCGGTCTCGTCGCAGACCGACTCGCGCGTGATCCTTGACCAGAACGGCGCCGAGTCCCTGCTCGGACAGGGCGACATGCTGTTCCGCCCGGCGGGCGAGTCGCGCACCGCGCGCATCCAGGGTGCGTTCATCGCCGAGGAGGAGATCGAGCGGCTCACCGATCACTGGCGCGGGCAGGGCGAGCCCGAGCTTCAGGAGGAGCTGCTCGAGGCCGTCGAGCCCGAGGAGGGGAGCGACGGCCCGGACGGTGACTTCGACCCGGATCAGGACGACCTCCTGGGCGACGCGATCTCCACCGTGGTCCAGATGGGCACCGCCTCCACCTCGATGCTCCAGCGCCGCATGCGCGTGGGCTACACCCGCGCCGGCCGTCTCATCGACATGATGGAACGGCGCGGCGTGATCTCGGGGTACGAGGGCTCGAAGGCACGTCAGGTGCTGATCACGGAGGCGGACCTGCCGCGTGTTCTCGAGGGCCTCAATGAGCCCGCTGTTGCGGGACCCGTCGAGGAGTAACGCCATGGCGGCGCACCGGGCACCGCACCGGGCACCGCCCGGTGCTTGCCCCACTGCGCGTTTCGTCAGAATACGGCGCCAATGCCGAGCATTGGCGAAACGCTGCGGGAGGCTCGCATGCGCCAGCGCCTCGACATCGCCGATGTCGAGGCGCGCACGAAGATTCGCGCGAAGTATCTGCGAGCGCTCGAGAACGAGGAGTTCGGCATGCTGCCCGGGCCCACGTTCGTCAAGACGTTCCTGCGCACCTACGCGGAGATGCTCGGGCTCGACCCGCACGTGCTGGTCGAGGAGTACCGGGCCGGCTTCGAGCGCGAGGACGAGATGGAGGCGCCGCTGGGGCCGCCCGCGGTGGCAGGCCGCGACCGGCGGCACGGGCCGACCATTGGGCCCGGCTCGCTCGTGCTGCTCGTGCTGGTGGGCATCGTGGCGGTGCTCGTGGCGATCGGGCTCGCGAGCGACGAAGACGGGGGCGGTGATCAGGCCTCGGCACCGGAGACCACCCAGTCCGAGACGGAGGCCACGCCCCCGCCTGAGCCCGCCCAGCCGCAGCGCGTGTCCCTGCGCGTCACGCCCACCACGCCCACCTACATCTGTGTCGACCACGGGGTCGGCACGCCCGTGGTGTTCGAGGACACGATCGACGCCGCTCAGACGTTCCGCGGCAAGCGCGTCCGGGTGAACCTCGGCAAGCGCGACGTGCAGCTCAGGATGAACGGCGAGCCGGTGGAGGTCACGCCCGGCCCGGATCCGGTCGGGTTCGCCTTCACGCCGGGCGGGAGCCGCGAGCTCCCGGTCGGCGAGCGCCCCTGTGCTTGAGGGCTCCCGACCGTAGCCCCGGTCGGAAGCCCTAGTGTCAGGGGGGTTGAGCGCACGAGCTGGCATCGTCGTGACCGGCACCGAGGTCCTGACTGGGCGCATCCAGGACCGCAACGGTCCCTGGCTGTCGGATCGCCTGCTCGAGCTGGGCGTCGAGCTCGCCCACATCACGATCTGCGGTGACCGCCCGGAGGACATCGAGGCGCAGCTTCGTTTTCTCGCCGACCAGGGCGTGGACCTGATCCTCACGAGCGGTGGCCTCGGCCCAACCGCCGACGACAAGACGGTCGAGGTGGTGGCGCGGTTCTGCGAGCGCGAGCTCCTGATCGACGAGGAGCTCGAGGAGAAGATCGCGGCGATCCTGAAGCCGCTGATGGCGCGCTTCAGCCACTGGGACTTCGACGCGGTCCGCGCCGCCAACCGCAAGCAGGCGCTGATCCCGGAGGGCTCGTACGTGATCGACCCTGTGGGGACCGCGCCCGGTGTGGTGGTGCCCGGCAAGCCGACTGTGGTGGTGCTCCCAGGCCCACCGCGCGAGCTTCAGCCGATGTGGCGCACAGCCGTGAACACCGATGCGGTGTGCGATGCGATAGCCGGCCGCACGACCTACCTCCAGGAGACGGTCAGGATGTTCGGTCTCCCGGAGTCCGGGCTGGCCGACACGCTGCGCGACGCGGAGGAGGGAATTGGTGGCTTCGAGGTGCTCGAGATCACCACCTGCCTGCGCCGCGGCGAGATCGAGATGGTCACGCGCTACGAGCCCCAGGCGGCCGACGTCTATGCCGAGCTCGTCTCCCTGTTGCGCGAGCGCCACGGCCGCGACATCTTCTCCGAGGACGGCTCGCGCGTGGACGATCTGGTGGCGCAGCTGCTGGCGGGGCGCCGGCTGGCCACGGCCGAGTCGTGCACGGCCGGCCTCCTGGCCGCGCGCCTGACGGAGCGCCCGGGCTCCTCCGCATATGTTGCGGGCGGCGTGGTGGCCTACGCAAACGAGGCGAAGGTGGAGCTGCTCGACGTGGACCCGCGGCTGATCGAGGAGCACGGAGCCGTGTCGGAGCCGGTGGCGGAGGCGATGGCCGAAGGCGCGCTGAAGCATTTCGAGGCGGACACCGCGGTGGCGATCACGGGCATCGCCGGGCCGGACGGCGGAAGCGAGGAGAAGCCCGTGGGCACGGTGTGCTGGAGCGTGCGGCTTGCGGACGGGCGCGCGATCACCCGGACCGTGCGGCTCCCGGGCGACCGGACGGACATCCGCGACCGCTCCACCACGGTCGCGATGCACCTGCTGCGGCGCCTGCTGTCCGAGTGAGCGGCCCCCGGGCACGCATGTTCCTGGCTCTGGACCTCCCGGAGCCGGCCCGCGCGTGGCTTGCGTCGTGGCGCGACAGCCTCGTCTCCGATCGCGCCGATCTGAGGCCCGTCCGGCCCGAGGCCCTTCACGTGACGCTCGTGTTCCTCGGCTGGCAGGACGAGTCGGCCGCCCCGAAGATCGCGGAGGCCGCCTTCGGCGCGCTCCCCGGTGGCCCGCCGCCGCGGCTCACCGCCGCGGGCGTTCGCTCGCTGCCGCCGCGCAACCCGCGCCTGTTCGCGCTCGACCTCGACGACGAGGATGGCCGTGCGAGCACGCTGCAGGCCGCCGCATCGCGACGCGCTCGAGGCCGGCGGCTGGTATCGCCCGGAGAAGCGGCCCTTCTGGCCGCACCTCACGCTCGCTCGCGTGAAGCGCGGGGAGCGTCGTGTGGCGCCGCTGCCGGATCACCCGCAGCCGCCTGGCGAGCCGTTCCACGCCTCGGTAGTGACGCTCTACCGGTCGACGTTGCGCCCGCAGGGCGCGCTCTACGAGCCGCTGGCGCGTACCGTCTTGGCGGATGCCGGCGATCCCGCTTCCCGACCCCCCGCTCACTGACGGCGAGATCCGCCTGCGGGAGTGGGAGCCGCGTGACGCCCCGGCGGTCACGGTCGCGTGCCAGGACCCGGAGATACCGCGCTGGACGGTCGTGCCGCGGGGCTACACGGAGCGACACGCCCGCGAGTTCATCGACGGCACCGCGGTCGACCTCGCGGGCGGCCGCGAGCTGGCGCTGGCGGTCGTGGACCGCGACGACCGCCTGCTGGGCGCGCTCGGCATGTCGAACTTCGACTGGGTCGACCTCAAGGCGGAGATCGGCTACTGGGTGGCGGCCGAGGCGCGCCGCCGCGGGATCGGTGCGCGGGCCACGAGCCTGCTGGCCGAGTGGGCGCTCACCTCGCTCGGCCTGGAGCGGCTCGAGCTGCTCGCCCACCCGGAGAACGAGGCGTCCCAGCGGCTCGCCGAGCGCGCCGGCTTCACCCGCGAGGGCACGCTGCGCCGCTACCGCCGCCGCCACGGCGTGCGCGAGGACCTCGTGATGTTCTCCCTGCTGGCGGAGGACCTCGGTTCCGCTCCGGCATAGGCTTGGGGCATGGAACAGCGAGTCAGCCTGATCACACTGGGAGTGCGCGACCTCGCTCGCGCCAGGGCGTTCTACGAGGCGCTTGGGTGGAGCACGCGGGCGGCGCCCGAGGACGACGTGGTGTTCTTCCAGGCTGGCGGCATGGTCGTGGCGCTGTGGGGCCGGGAACAGCTCACGGAGGACAGCGGGGTGGAGGATTCCGGCGGCTGGGGCGGCGTGACGCTGGCGCACAACGGGCGCTCGCCCGCCGAGGTGGACGCGGTGATCGAGGAGGCCCGCGCGGCCGGCGCCCACATCGTCCGCGAGCCCGCCGACACGTCCTGGGGCGGGTATTCGGCCGCCTTCACGGACCCGGAGGGCCATTCCTGGGAGGTGGCCCACAACCCGCGCTGGACGATCCGGGAGGACGGCTCGGTCGAGCTGCCGGCATGACCCGCGGGATCGCAGCCGCCGCCGCTGCGTTGGTGATCGCGCTCGTGGCTGCCGAAAGTGCCCAGGCGTGCTCGTGCGTGCCGCCTCGGCCTCGCGAGCAGCTCAAGCAGGCCGACGGCGCGTTCGTGGGACGGCTCCTGGCCGTGCGAGCGGTCGACCCGCCCGCCGAGGGCGAGCCCATCTCCAGCGGGGACCCGACCGATTACGTGTACCGAGTCGGCCGCGTCGCCAAGGGCGGCCCCGGGCTGCGGCGGGGGCGGAAGGTGAGGGTCCGGAGCGTTCGGTCCTCCGCGACCTGCGGGCTGCCGCGCGGGCGCGGACGGCTCTACGGCCTGTTCCTGACACGCCGCGACGGGCGCTGGCACTCCAACCTCTGCAGCGTCGTCTCCCCAGCCGACATGCCCGGATCACCCGGCGGCGCGGCCTGCGGGTGACCGCCCGCTCAGAGAACGGGGCGAGGATCCATCCGACAGTGCTCCTACGTTGTGACCTCAAGACTTCGAGGAGATCACATTCATGGAGAAGGAGCAAGAGAAGGCCCTAAAGGCCCGTGAGGCAGCCCTCAAGGGGGCGCTCATGCAGATCGACAAGCAGTTCGGCGCCGGCTCGATCATGAAGATGGGCGACGACTCAATGCAGGTGCAGGTCGCCGCGATTCCCACGGGCGCACTGTCGCTCGACCTGGCGCTCGGCGTCGGTGGGGTGCCGCGCGGGCGCATCGTCGAGGTGTTCGGGCCGGAGTCGTCCGGAAAGACGACCCTGATCTACCACGTCCTCGCCAACGCCCAGAAGGCCGGCGGGATCTGTGCGTTCATCGACGCGGAGCACGCCATGGACCCGGTCTACGCGAAGCGAATCGGCGTGGACGTCGACGAGCTGCTCGTGTCGCAGCCAGACCACGGTGAGCAGGCGCTCGAGATCGCCGACCTCCTGATCCGCTCGGGGGCGGTCGACGTGGTGGCGATCGACTCGGTCGCCGCGCTCACGCCGAAGGTGGAGCTCGAGGGAGCGATGGGCGACCAGACGGTCGGGCTCCAGGCGCGCATGATGTCCCAGGCGATGCGCAAGCTGGCCGGCAACCTGAACCGGGCCAACACGCTCTGCATCTTCACGAACCAGATCCGCGAGAAGGTCGGCGTGATGTTCGGCTCGCCGGAGACTCAGCCGGGCGGCCGGGCGCTCAAGTTCTACTCCTCGCAGCGCCTCGACATCCGCCGCATCGAGACCCTCAAGGAGGGCACCGAGGCGGTCGGCAACCGGGTGCGGGTGAAGGTGGTCAAGAACAAGGTCGCCGCCCCGTTCCGCCAGGCCGAGTTCGACATCGAGTACGGCCAGGGGATCAGTTCCGAGGGCTGCATCCTGGACCTCGGGATCGAGCACAACATCGTCCAGAAGTCCGGCTCGTTCATCTCCTACGGCGACGACCGCCTGGGGCAGGGACGCAACAACGCCAAGGGCTACCTGCGCGAGAACCCGCAGGTGGCCAAGGAGATCGAGCACAAGATCTACGAGGCGCTCGGAGTGGACCCGCCCGGATCGCTGACCGTGGTCGAGCCCCCGCCGGATGCCGATGCCCCAGGCGAGCCCGCCGTGGAGGCCGAGCCTGCCGACGCTGCGGGCGACGACGCCACGGTCCCCGAGGAGCGCGCCGCCTAGCCCGCAAGGGCTGAGGAGGCACCTGTGGCAAGGACGGAGAGCGAGCGGGCGATCGACCTGGCCTACAAGGCGGTCGCCCGTCGCGAGCTCACGGTTGCCGAGCTGCGCACGCGCCTGGAGCGCAAGCGCGTGCCGCCCGAGGCGATCGATGACGCCGTATCGGAGCTCGAGGCCACGGGCTTCCTCGACGACGCCCGATACGCGCGCCAGTTCACGGAGGACAAGCGCGAGCTGGACCAGTGGGGCAGCGAGCGGATCGCGCGGGACCTCCACCGGCGCGGGATCGCAGCGCAGCTGATCGAGGAGGTCGTCTCCACGCGGAGCCGCGACTCCGAGCTGCGAACCGCCATCCTTCTACTGGAGCAGCGCCACCCCTCCGCGCCAGAGGATGACCGCGAGCGCGACCGCGCCTGGCAGATGCTGGTGCGCCGCGGCTACTCGCCGGAGATCGCCTACGACGCGATCAGGGCGTTCGAGCGGGCGGCCCGCGAGCGCCGCCGCGCCGCATAGGGCCTCCCGGCGGTTGCCAGTCTGGGCTTCCGGGGATAGTCTCAAGTGGAAGCGGCCGGCGCGGCCGGCGCGAGACCAAAAGACGAGCTATTCGCCCGATTTATGCCTGACCTGACCTTGTTTCTGATAACCACCAACGACCAGCCCGAGAGGAGCGTTCGGGAAGGTCCATAGTCGCTGCACTACGCGCGCCCGCTGAGGCGCGTGCTTCGTTCCCAGGCGATGTCTGGAGTCTCGCGGCCCCGCGCCGCACCGCTCAAAGAAACTGAGCGTTTGACCGGCGCTGCGTGCGCCGTGTGAGGAGACCGAGATGGAGATCGTGTTGGCGGCGCTGGTGGCGGCAGGGGTCGCTGTGGCGGTGGTGATGCTGGTGCACCGGCCGCGCACCGTCGGGGCCGGGGCGGCGGGCACCGCGACGGCCGAGCACACCACTGTGTCAACCGAGCCGCGGCCGGCAGCCAGTCGCGACGGCCTCGAGGAGGAGCTGCTCGCCCGGAGGACCGAGCTGGCGCGGCTTGAGGAGCGACTGCGCGCGAAGGAGGCCTCGCTGGAGCTTCAGGCTCACGACCTTGACGAGCGGGACCGCTCGCTCGAGGACCGGCGGCGCAACCTCGACCACACGCGCGAGGAGCTGAAGACCGAGAAGGCAAGGCAGCTGCGCGAGCTGGAGCGCGTGTCGGGCCTGAGCGCGGGGCAGGCGAAGCAGATCATGATGCACGAGCTCGAGGATGACCTGCGTCACGAGAGCGCCCGCATGATCCGGCAGGTCGAGGAGGAGACGCGCCACGACGCCGACCGCCGCGCGCGCAGCATCCTCGCCGCCGTGATGCAGCGGGTGGCGTCCAGCCACGCCGTCGAGACCACCGTGTCGGTCGTGGAGCTGAAGTCCGACGAGCTCAAGGGCCGGATCATCGGCCGCGAGGGCCGCAACATCCGGGCGCTCGAGACGCTCACCGGAATCGACTTCATCATCGACGACACGCCAGGGGCGGTTCTGCTGTCGGGCTTCGACGGCGTCCGCCGCGAGACCGCGCGCCTCACCCTCGAGCGGCTGCTCACCGACGGCCGCATCCATCCGGCCCGCATCGAGGAGGCCTTCCACCAGGCGAAGTCGGATATCGACCAGCACGTGGTCGAGGTGGGGGAGCAGGCGGTGTTCGAGGCGAACGTCGGGTCGATCCACCCCGAGCTCGTGAAGTTGCTCGGCCGGCTCAAGTTCCGGACGAGCTATGGGCAGAACGTGCTCCATCACTCGATCGAGTGCGCCCGCCTGGCCGGGATGCTCGCCGCCGAGCTGGGCGCGGATCCGCGCGTGGCAGCGCGCGCCGCGCTGTTGCACGACATCGGGAAGGCCGTATCGCACGAGACCGACGGCCCCCACGCGCTCGTCGGAGGCGAGCTCGCACGCCGCTACAAGGAGGCGGAGGGCGTGGCGCACGCGATGGAGGCACACCACAACGAGGTGGAGCTCCAGACCGTGGAGGCCGTGATCGTGCAGATCGTGGACGCCCTCTCAGGCGCGCGCCCCGGCGCCCGCGGGGAGTCGCTCGAGCAGTATGTGAAGCGGCTCCACGAGCTCGAGGCGATCGCCAGCCGCCACGCCGGCGTGGACAAGGTCTACGCGATGCACGCCGGCCGCGAGATCCGCGTGATCGTGCACCCCGAGGAGATCAACGACGACGCGGCCACGCTGCTCTCCCACCAGATCGCCCGCGACGTCGAGAAGGAGCTCGAGTACCCCGGGCAGATCAAGGTCACGGTGATCCGCGAGAGCAGGTCCACGGACTACGCGAAGTAGATGGACCGCCTCGTGATCTGGCGAGGTCTCGACGCGTGGCGCGCCGACGGCGTGCACGTGCAGGTCGAGGCAGGGCGGCTGAGCGCCCAAGGCACCCAGTTCGGCGCTGATCCCTATCGCCTGGATTACCGGCTCCGCACGGGCCCCGACTTCGTCACCGAGACGTTGGAACTGTCGCTGCTGCGGGACGGCGCCCTGAAGCGCCTGCTCCTCGCGCGTGGGCCCGATGGCAGCTGGACGGCGGACGGCAGACCGCTTCCAGAGGTCGAGGGCGCACTCGACTGCGACCTGGGCCTATGCCCGCTCACAAACACGATGCCGGTGCTGCGCCACTCGTTCGAGGGAATCCTCGAGTTGGACGACGAAGGCCTGGTCGTTAGTTACCCCGAGTTGGCTGAGCGGATCTGAGTCGTAACAAACCCTCAGAAAAGGGTCAGACCCCCCCTTGAGGGTTGGGGGTATCCTCGGCGATCGTGGTCGGCAAGCGCTACCACCTGACCACCTTCGGGTGCCAGATGAACGAGCACGACTCGGAGCGGATGAAGGGCATGCTCGAGTCGCTCGGCTACCGCGAGGCGCCCGAGCGCGACGACGCCGACCTGATCCTCTTCAACACCTGCTCGATCCGCGAGAAGGCGGACAACCGGCTGGTGGGACACCTCGGGGAGGCCAAGCGCCTCAAGGGAGAGAACCCCGAGCGGGTGATCGGGATCGGTGGCTGCTGGTCACAGTCGATGAAGGACCAGGTCTTCGAGCTGTTCCCGTTCGTGGACGTGGCCTTCGGCCCCGGCCAGGTGCACAAGCTTGCCGAGTTCCTGACGAGCGACAGCCTCACGGCGCAGGGGTTCTTCGAGTTCGAGGGATTCACCGGCCACCTCCCGATGAAGCGCGAGCGCGAGTACCAGGCGTGGGTGCAGATCTCGGTGGGCTGCAACTGCGCGTGCTCGTACTGCATCGTGCCCTCCACGCGCGGCCGCGAGGTGTCACGCGGCACCGCCGAGCTGGTGGCGGAGGTGGAGCGCGTGGCGGCGGAGGGAGTGAAGGAGGTCACTCTGCTCGGCCAGAACGTCTGCTCATACGGACGCGACCTGCCGAAGGGCGAGAAGACGAGCTTCGCCGAGCTGCTCGCCATGGTGGACGCGATCGACGGGATCGAGCGCATCCGCTACACGAGCCCGCACCCCAAGGACATTCGCGAGGACGTGATCGCGGCGCACGCCGAGCTCCCGAGCGTCTGCGAGCACATCCACCTGCCGCTCCAGTCGGGCTCGACTCGCATCCTCAAGGCCATGCGGCGCACCTACAACCGCGAGCGCTACCTCGACCGCGTGGCGATGATCCGGGAGCTGGTGCCGGACTGCTCGCTCACGACCGACATCATCGTGGGCTTCCCCGGCGAGACCGAGGAGGACTTCGCCGAGACGCTCGCCCTCGTGGAGCAGGTGCGCTACGACTCGGCGTTCACCTTCATCTACTCCGCGCGGCGGGAGACCGAGGCGGCCACGCTGCCCGACCAGATCCCGCACGACGTGGCGAGCGAGCGCATGGGGCGGCTGGTCGAGGCCGTGCAGCGGCACGCCGGCGAGCGCGCGCAGCGCTTCGTGGGGCGGACGATGGACGTGCTGGTCGAGGGGTCGTCGCGCACGGACCCCTCGAAGCTGCGGGGCCGCATCCGGCACAACAAGACGGTCAACTTCGCCGGCGTGGCAGCGCCGGGGGAGCTCACCGGGGTCGAGATCGCGTCGGCCACCAGCACGACGCTGGCGGGCGACGAGCTACTGCTGGCTCGTCTCGGGTAGCTCGGCGCGCAGCTTCTCGAGCTCAGCCTTCAGCTCGCGCTCGGTGAGCGCGTGAACCTGCGCCTGGCGCTCGCTCTCGTCGCGCAGCGCGCTTAGCGCGGCCCGGGCGGCCTCGGCGCGGCGGTCCGCGTCCGCCGTCAGCTCGATCTGGTCGCGTGCCTCGGCCAGCTCGCGTTCCAGGTGCTCGAGGCGCTCGGCGTCCTCGGGCGAGGCGGCCGCAGCCGCCTCGCGAGCGCTCTCGAGCTCGGCCTGGAGTCGCGTGCGCTCCTCCTCGAGAGCGGCCTCGTGGCGCGCCTGCTGCTCCGCCAGGAGCTCCTCGCCGCGCACGCGAAGTGCCTCGAGCTCCTTCGTGTTGCGTTCCCGCTCTGCATCGATTGCGCTCGCGGTGCGGGCGCGCTCGGCCTCCACCTCCTCGACGCGGCGGCTGCGCTCCGCTGTCAGCTCATCGTCGTGGGTGGCCTTCAGCTTGTCTACGGCCTCCTCGTGCGCCGCCTTCAGCTCGGCGAGCGCCTCCTCGTGGTTGGCCCGCAGCGACGCCAGCGCCTGCTGCGCGCTCGTGCGCTCGGCACGCAGCGCCTCCTCGGCGGCCTGCTCTGTCGTGGCGAGCACGCGCTCGTGCTCGGCGCGCAGCGCCTCCAGCGCCTCCTCGCGTTCGCGCTCGCCGGCGGACTCGGCGTGCTTGTCGCTCGAGGCCGCCTCGGCCAGCGCCTCGTCGCGTGCCACGAGCGCAAGGGCGAGCTCCTCGCGAAGGCGCGCGAGCTCGCGCTCGGCGGCCTCGTCGGGCTGAGCAGGGGTGGCGCCGTCCCCGGGCACGGGCTCGGCGGCGTCGGCCGCGGGCGGCTCGCTCACGGCATTGTCGTCCGGCGGCACGATCACCGTGCTCACCGACCGGCTCTCGCCTGGGGCCGGCTCCGCCATGAACGGCAGAGTGCCCAGCAGCTTCACGATTTGACTGCGAGCGGCCACGGCGGGGCGCACCGCGAGCTTGGTCATCACAGCGATGTCACTCAGGCCGAGCGCGTCACCAGGGTCGGCCACCGCGAGCACGAGCGCGCCGTCTTCGGCGAAGCCCACCGGCGCGGCGAGGTAGCGCTTGGCGGCGGTCTCGCGAAGCAGGCCGGCCGCGGAGGTGTCGACGGGAAACTCGGTCAGGTCGATGTGCTCGAGCCCATAGCGCTCCGCGAGTGCGCGCGCGAGCTGGTCCTCGCTGATCGCGCCGCTCGCCAGAAGAACCTTCTCGGGGGTCGGCTGGCCGGGGTGACGTGCGGTCTGTACCGCGTCGTCCGCCTGGCCCTCGGTCACGAACCCGAGCTCCACGAGGATGTCGCTGAGGAAGCGGGTGCCTGCGCCGCTGAGGCTCGGTGGCGTGACGCCGGGGCCCTCCAGCGGCGCGCTGTCACCGAGGCCGGCGATCGCCGAGCCGAGGAGCGGGTCGGAGCTCATGAGCTGGCCTCCGGCGGTGCCACGCCGAGCGGCGTGCCGTTGGTCCGCGCGGGCGTCGTGCGCGCGGACATCTCCGCGAGCTCCAGCGCCGCGGAGGTGGAGTCGGCGTCGGCGAGCCTCTGGATGCCGTACGACAGCTCGAGGCCGGCGGGCCGGCCCTCGGTCGCGCGCTCCAGGGCCCGCTCGGCGCGGCCCAGGAACGCGAGCGCGCCCTCCGGGCCCTTGCAGCCCACGAGCACCGCGCTGAGCGCGTCGGGTGACACGCGCGCGAGATAGTCGGTGCGACGGATCGCACCGCCCAGCACCTCGGCCACGTCCTTGAGCAGCAGATTGGTCATTGCCTCGCCGTAGCGCTCGATCAGAGTGTCGCGACCGCGCAGGTGGCATACCACGAGATACGACTCGACGGTGCCGCGCTTGCTCAGCTCCCACTCGCGCTCGATGGCGGCTAGAAGGGTCTCACGGTTGGGAAGTCCCGTGATCGGATCGGTGCTGGTGCGGTCGCGCGCCGCCTCGGCGAGCCTCCGCAGCTCCGCACGCGAGGAGATGCTCTCCCACTCGTACGAGAGGAGTCGAGCGCCCACCAGCAGGAGCTGGGCAACCTCGTGTGCCGGAGCGGCGCCGTCCACGCCGGTGGCGAGCAGCACGCCCACCACGCGGCCGTCCGCGGCGTCGAGCGGCGCGGCGACCCAGTTGGCCGGTCCGAGCGCCGCGAGCGACTCGCCGTCGAGCAGATCGCCCGCAGCCGAGCCGATGGCCGGCACCCCGCGCGCGAGGGGGATGACCGAGCCGCGCGGGAGCGCGTCGCCGCGAGCGTCGATCATGCGGCATTCACCCCCGTCCCAGTCCACCTGGCCAAGCGCGAGGCTGCCGCCCGGAGAGGCGCTTTCGAGCAGGTCGATGACATCCGTAGCGGCATCGGCAAAGCTGCCGAAGCGGCGCGCGGCGAGGCGGGACAGGGCGTCGAGGATTTGAGTGCTCATCCGTCCCTGTCTTGATCGGCAAAAAAGGGGTGCTTCCGGAGGGTCGGGAGAAGAACTGCTTAGAGAAGGCGTTCGAGGTCTGCGAGCGCCGCGCGGGCCGCCAGCACGCCGCCACCGGACCATTCGGGCGCCGGTTTGATCCGCACGACCTCGACGCCCTCGCTGCCGAGTTCGATCCCGAGGTCGGCGAGGATGCTTTCGGCGAAGCCACTCGGCTGTGGCAAAGACACCACCAGCTTCCTATCGCGGATCGTCTTCTTGACCTTCGCGGCGCGTTTGTCCCAGTCGATCAGGAGCTTCTCGGCGTCGTTCGTGCGCCCGAGGGCCTCGCCATGCAGGCGCAGGTTCAGCTTCCAGTTGTGGCCCTCGCTCATGACCGTCGGCGCGATCCGTGTGAGGTCGTCATACATGTCGCCGTGGGCCTCCTTCGTACCGAGGATCACGTCCGGGTCGGCGGCCTCCGTGGCGGCGAGGTCGAGCTCGGTGAGCGGTGGGACCACCTCGACGCCCTTCGCGTCGGAGCGCAGGTAGTCGGGCAGGCGGCCGCCGGGCAGCGCGGCCCGCACCGGCGTGACGCCGAGCGCGAGCGTGTCGCCGAGCGTGTCCGCGCTCAGCGTCATCGGGCGCTCCGCCACGCCGGGCACCTTGGTGCCCGTGAGCGGGTCGAGGGCGTGCTGCACCTTGAGGGGGCGCTGAGTCTCCCTCGACTCGTCGAAGCCGGACTCCTGGCAGCCCGCGAGCGCGGCCACGACCGCAAGGGCGATGAGAACGCATCCGCGCACGAGCGGTATTACTAGCGATCGTGGCGAGCTCGGACCCACTGATAGCGATCTTCGGCCCCACCGGTGTGGGCAAGACAGCCGTTGCCATGGAGATCGCGGAGCGGCTGCGCGCGTGTGGGGAGGACCCCGTTGCGATCTCGGCGGATGCCCTCCAGGTGTACAGGGGGCTCGAGATCCTCACCGGTGCGGCCAGCGCCGAGGAGCGCGCGCTGCTCGAGCACCGCCTGCTCTCCTTCGTGCCGGTCACGGAGACGTTCTCAGCGGGCCAGTTCGCTGCGCTGGCGCACGCCGAGATCGACGCCGCGCTCGCCCACGGGCGGCGCCCGATCGTGGTGGGCGGCACGGGCCTCTACCTCCAGGCCGCGCTCACGGACCTGGAGCTGCGCCCTCCGCCGCCTCCGGGAGTGCGCGAGCGCATCCTCGCGGACCTCGAAGCCCGCGGCGCGGCAGCGCTGCACGCCGAGCTCGCCGAACGTGCGCCCGCGGCGGCAGAGGCGGTGGACCCGGGTGACCGCACGCGCATCGTCCGGGCACTCGAGCTGCTCGAGATGGGGGAGGAGCCCGCCCCGGTAGGGGATGCGTCTCGGCTCTGGACGGCCGAGCTGCGCAGGCCCACGCTCCTCTTCGGACTCACGATGGAGCGCGAGCGGCTCTACGAGCGCATCGACGCACGCGTGGACGCGATGCTCGCGGCGGGCGCCGAGGAGGAGGTGCGCCGAGCCGACGCCGCGGGCGCCTCGGCGACGGTCCGCAAGGCACTCGGATTCGAGGAGCTTCTGCACGGCGACTCCGATGCGATGAAGCGTCGGACGCGCAACTACGCGAAGCGCCAGCTCACCTGGATGCGCAGGCTCGAGGGTGCCAACTTGCTTGACGCGGAGGCCGACCCGGCAGGTAAGGTGGTCAGTCTTACCCTGGAGGAGGACTCGTGAAGCGCATCGTCGTAGCGGCCATGATGGCCGCTTTCTGTCTCGCCGTCGCTGCCCCTGCCCATGCCGTCCGTGACTACTCGAGCACGGCGCTCAACATCATCCCGTCGGGGCAGTGGGGAGCCGTGCCGGTGCCGCCGAAGGCGGATGACCAGGCGAGGATGTACGACGCGCTCACCCCGCTCTTCGACGACGTGAAGAGGGCCGACCTCCTCCGCAACTTCAAGTCGGAGAAGCTCGGCATCAAGGGCCAGGGACGCATGCGCCGCGAGCGCGTGCCCCGCAAGGGCGTGCGGATCTTCCGCGACAGGTTCAACGTGCCGCACATCTACGGCCGCACGAACGACGACGTGACCTGGGGCGCGGGCTGGGTGGTGGCCCGCGACCGCGAGCTGCTCCTCGAGCAGGCGCGCTACAACGCTCGCGTCGCGGTCGTGGACGCGCCAGGCCTGAGCGCGATCGGGCTCGTGGTGGGTCTGAAGACCTTCCAGCCCAGCGCGCAGACCGAGCGCGAGCTCGCCAAGGAGGTCGGGAAGCTGAGGAAGTACGGCAAGGCCGGCCGCCGGGTGCTGCACGACATGGCCGTCTACGTGAAGGGCGTGAACGCCTACTACAGGGCCAACAAGAAGACCCACAAGCCGTGGACGATCCGCGACGTGATCGCATTCAACGCGATCAAGAGCCAGCTGTTCGGGCAGGGCGGCGGTGGCGAGGTGGACGCGGCGCAGATGCTGGACGGCCTTCAGGATTCGCTTGGCGCGGACAGGGGTCTGTCCGTTTGGAACGACCTGCGCCAGCGCCAGGATCCAGAGACGCCGGTCTCGATCAAGAAGCGCTTCCCGTACGGACCCGCCAGCTCGGACCGCAGCGGCAACGTGGTGCTGGACAACGGCTCGTTCCAGCGCGTGCCCATGCCCGGAGTGGCCGCCTCGAAGGCGGCACAGGGCGCCTTCCGCGACCACGCCAGCAACGTGCTGATGGTGGCCGGCAAGCGCTCGAGGTCAGGGCACCCGCTGTTCGTGGGCGGCCCTCAGATCGGGTACTTCTATCCGGGTCTCACGCTGGAGATGGACCTGCACGGCCCGGGCTGGAGCGCCCGCGGCGCCACCTCCGCGCCGTTCCCGGGCTACATCCTGATCGGCCGCCGCGAGGACTTCGTCTGGACGCTCACCTCAGCGGGCGCGGACATCGTCGACATCTACGTCGAGACGCTCTGCGGCGGAAGCGACACCAAGTACCTCTACCGCGGCCAGTGCGTGGACATGAGTCACTTCAACGCGGGCACGCTCGAGAACCAGACGGTGGAGTTCAACCGCACCGTGCACGGGCCGGTGGTCGGCTACGCGACCGTGGGCGGCCGCCGCGTGGCGGTGTCGCGCAAGCGCTCGAGCTACCTGCTCGACGGCGTCGATCTGCTGCTGTTCCGGCAGCTCACGCGCGGCAAGGTGCCGAACGCGCGAGCGTTCCTGAAGGCGGCGGCCGTGTCGCCGCAGACGTTCAACACCTTCTACGCGGACAGCAAGCAGGTCGCGCAGATCACCACAGGGCGGCTGCCGCTGCGGCCGGCGAGCGTGGACGCAGGCCTCCCGACGGACGGCCAGGGCCAGCACGAGTGGCGCGGCTTCCTTAAGCCCAAGGCGCACCCGCAGGGGATCCTGAATGGTGGCGTGCTGAACAACTGGAACAACAAGCCGGCGAGCGGCTTCCCCGCCGCCGACGATCAGTGGGCGTACGGGTCGATCGGCCGTGTGGACCTGCTGAACGACAACACCGCGAAGGTGAGGAGGCACACGCTGGCCACTCTCACGGGCGCGATGAACGCCGCTGCCACGCAGGACGTGCGGGCGATGAAGTTCGTGCCGCTGCTGGCACGGCTGCTGAAGGGCGGCACGTCGCCGAGCGCCCGTGCCACGCGCATGCTCGAGCTACTCGAGGACTGGCGGGTGCAGGGCGGAAGCCGCCTCGACAAGGACCTCGACGGCAAGATCGACCACCCTGGCGCCGCGATCCTCGACACCGCCTGGAACCGGCTGGCCGACGCCGCGATGACACCGGTGCTCGGCAAGCCGCTCGCCGATCAGCTCGGCAGCACGGTCCACAGCCGCTACGACCTGCCGCCGAGCGGCCAGTTCAGCGGTTGGCACATGTACATGAGCAAGGACCTGCGCTCGCTGCTGGGTGAGTCCGTGAAGGGCCCGTTCGCGAACCGCTACTGCGGCAACGGGGACGTGAACGTCTGCCGGGCGGCGCTGTGGGCGGCGCTCGAGGCCGCGGGCGTGGAGCTCGAGGCGGCCCAGGGCGGCGATCCGGCTGCCTGGCGCGCGGACGCCACGCGTGAGCGGATCGGCTTCCTGCCAGGCCTGCTCAAGCACACGATCCGGTACACGAACAGGCCGAGCGGAATCCAGCAGGTCATCGAGTTCTCAGGCCACCGCTGAGGCGCGCGCCTCACCGCGCCTGACCCAGTTCCCGAGGTCGCCGTCGTCGTCGGTGGCCTCGGGTGCCACGAGGAGCCAGCCCTTCATGGGCCGGCCGGCCATGTCCGCGCGGCGGACGCCGGGCTCGGACTCGAGTGCCCCTGCCTCGGCCGGCTCCACGCGCACGAGCAGGTCATCTCCCATCACCCCGCAGGCCATCTTCCCGGCCACCAGGAAGCAGATTCCCCCGAACATCCTGCGCTCGTCCACGTCCGAGCGGGTGCCGAGCAGGGCGCGTATTCGCTCTGCCAGTCCCTCGTCGAAGGCCATGCCCGCAGCGTATCAGAGTTTAAGTTGACACTTACGTTAGGATATGCTTACATATGGCAAGTCATGGAAGCCGCCCTCAAAGCGATCGCCGCGCCGCACCGGCGCCAGATCCTGTCGCTCGTGCGCGACGAGGAGCTCTCCGCGGGTGAGATCGCCGGCCATTTCGACGTGACCCGGCCGGCGGTCTCGCAGCACCTGGGCGTACTGAAGGAGGCCGGACTCGTGGACGAGCGACGCAACGGCACCAGGCGCATGTATCGCGCACGCCCTGAGGGGCTCCAGCCGGTCAGGGAGTTCCTCGAGCAGTTCTGGGACGAGCGGCTCGATGCGCTGAAGCGCGAGGCGGAAATCGAGGAAAGGAAGAAGCGAGATGGAAGCGAGCACTGATACCGCAGTCCGGCGCGAGATCGCGATTGCGGCAAGCCCGGAGACCGTGTGGGAGTTCCTTGTGCAACCGGAGAAGGCGACCCGCTGGATGGGCCAGGCCGCGTCGCTCGACCCGCGCCCGGGTGGCGAGTACCGCGTGGAGGTCATTTCAGGCAACGTCGCGCAGGGCGAGTTCGTGGAGGTCGATCCCCCTCACCGCCTGGTCTGGACCTGGGGCTGGACGGACGAGAGCCAAAGCCCCGTGCCGGTCGGCTCGACCAGGATCGAGGTGGAGCTCGAGCCCGACGGCGACGGCACGCTGCTGCGCTTCACGCACAGCGGCCTGCCGGACGCGGACGCCACGCAGAAGCACGGACACGGTTGGGACCACTACCTGGAGCGCCTCGCGGTCGTCGCACGTGGGGACGACCCGGGCCGCGATACCTGGCTCGATGGCATGAAGTAGGCGTTGCATAGAGTCCCGCGCCGTGCACTTCGAGAAGTGGCAGGCGCTGGGCAACGACTATGTGATCGTCGAGGAACGTGAGCTGCCGTTCGAGCTGACCCCCGGCCGCGTGAGCGTGATCTGCGCGCCGCACACGGGGATCGGCTCGGACGGCGTTCTGCTGATCCGGGCCACGGACGAGCCGGGGTTCGTGGCCGAGGTGCGCATCTACAACCCGGACGGCTCCGAGGCCGAGCTGTCCGGGAACGGCGTGCGCCAGGCCGTGATGTACCTGCGCCGCAAGGGCTGGACAGACGAGGACAGCTTCTCGGTGCGCACGGCCGCCGGCGAGATCCGCCCCCACATCCAGGGCGACCTCTGCACGATGGACATCGGCCGCGTGCGCCTGCGCGCGGAGGCCGACTTCCCAAGCGGCGGCCACGACGGCGCCGGCACGCTCGAGGCGGGTAGCCGTGAGTTCGCCTTCCAGTTCGTCCAGGTGGGCAACCCGCAGGTGGCGATCGAGGTCACGGACGGACTCGAGGAGCTCGTGCTCGAGCGCTACGGGCCCTTCATCGAGCAGAGCGAGCTGTTCCCCAACCGCACGAACGTGTCGTTCTGGCAGCGCACGGGCCACGCCGAGATCCGCGCGCGCATCTTCGAGCGCGGGGTGGGGGAGACCATGTCGTCGGGCACCGGCGCCACGGGCGCGGCCGTGGCGGCCACCCTCCGCGGGGTCGAGAGCCCGGTGACCGTGGTGCTGGACGGCGGCGAGCTCGTGGTGCACGTGGGCGAGGACCTGACCGTGAATCTGACCGGCTGGGCGCGACCCGTCTACGCCGGCACCCTGAGCGAGGAATTCCTGAAGGAGCTGAATGCAACCGAGTAGCCGACTGGACCGCCTGCCGCCGTACCTGTTCGCCGAGCTGGAGCGAAAGATCCGCGAGAAGAAGGCCGCGGGCGTGGACGTGATCAGCCTCGGGATCGGCGACCCCGACATGGCGACGCCTCGACCCGTGATCGACGCGCTGGCCGCCGCCGCAGCCGACCAGGGCACCCACCAGTACCCGTCCAACCGCGGGCGTCCCGAGCTGCGCGAGGCCTTTGCACGCTTCTACGAGCGCCGCTTCGGGGTGACTCTCGACCCCGAGTCCGAGGTGATTCCCGCGCTCGGCGCGAAGGAGTGCGTGTTCAACCTCAATCTCGCGTTCCTCGACCCGGACAGCGTGGCCCTGGCGGCCGACCCCGGCTATCCCGTGTACACCGGCGGCCCGCTGCTCGCCGGCGCGGAGGCGGTGCTCATGCCGCTGCTGCCCGAGCGCGGCTTCGCGCCCGATCTCGACGCGATCGGGGGGGACGTGGCGGAGCGAGCGCGGCTCCTCTACCTCAACTACCCGAACAACCCGACCGGCGCGATCGTGCCCGACGGGCTCTTCGAGCGGGCGGTGGAGTTCGGGCGCGAGCACGACGTGCTGATCGTGCACGACGCGTCGTACACGGAGACGACCTTCGACGGCTACGTGGCGCCGAGCTTCCTGGAGACCCCCGGGGCCAGGGAGGTCGGGGTGGAGGTCTTCTCGCTCTCCAAGGGCTGGAACATGACCGGCTGGCGCACGGCGGCGATCGTGGGCAACGCCGAGGCCGTGGCGGCCTACTGGAAGCTCAAGACCAACATCGACTCGGGCATGTTCGAGGCGGTGCAGCTGGCGACGGCGGCAGCGCTCGACGCCGGCCCGCCGGCCGAGATGAGCCAGATCTACCAGCGCCGCCGCGACCTCGTCTGCGACGCGCTCGCCGAAATCGGCGTGGACGTGACGCCACCCAAGGGAACGATCTACGTCTGGGCGCCGGTGCCCGAGGGGCACACCTCGGCGTCCTACTGCGAGCTGGTCCTCGAGGAGTCCGGTGTGGTCGTGTCGCCGGGAGGCTCCTACGGACCCAACGGCGAGGGCTTCTTCCGCATCTCGCTCACCGTTCCGGACGAGCGCCTTGCCGAGGCCGTGGAGCGCATCCGCGGGAGCCTCGGGGGATAGGCGTGCACTACTGCGGGGTCGTCCCGATGCAGCGCGCGCTCCAGCTGGCGATGCTGGAGGAGGTGCGCACACCGGAGCCGCCGATCCGGTTGAGCGTGATCTTCTTCGAGCCAGGCACCCCGGACCAGGTGGCCGCGGAGCTGCGCTCGCTCGGCGAGGTGGTGGTGGGCGTGGGGGCGCCGCTGTCCGGGCGCCATCCGGAGCTCGAGCGCCGGGGCGTGGCCCCGCAGCCTGAGAGCCCCGAGGCGGCGCACCTGGTGGAGCTGCTCGGGCTGCCGGTATTCACGCCCGCCGAGGACGAGGGCGTGGTGGAGGAGGGCGCGTATCACGACTTCCCCGTCTTCGAGACACACGCCGACGGCGTGTTCAGCGCGCTCCAGGGGCGGCGGCTGCCCGCGAAGCGCCATCCGTACGGGATGCAGCTTCGAATCGAGGAGCTGCTCGGCGACCGCGTGAGCGACGACGGTGGCGACCTATGGCATCGCCGCATCGAGGAGCTCGATGCCGCGGCCTGTGCCCTCTGCGCCCACCGCTACGCCGTCGGGCACGCCAGCTGGTTGGAAGCCGTCGTCCTCCCGGGGACCGACCTGCCGGACACGTTCCGAAGCTCGGGCGTGATGCCGCCCGTGGAACGACTCCATTTGCCGCGCGCCTAGCTCGCGTTGATCGTCTCGCGCAGTCCGGTGTCCAGGTCGCGCGGCTGGTAGCCCAGCTCGCGGCGCGCCTTGTCGCTGCGGGCCAGGTAGGTCACGTTGTGCGCAGCCGAGACCATCTCGCGCAAATTGGGCGGCAGCCCCATGGCGGGGCCTATGAAGCGCCCGACGGGGATCATCGCCTTGATGAGCAGCGGGGGCACCGTCATGCGCGGCGGCTTCTTCCCGCCGATCGCCGCGGCCTTGTCGATCAGCTCACCCTGGGTCGTGAGCTCGCTGCCGAGCACGTACGACTCGCCCGGTTCGCCCTTGTCGTGGGCGAGCATGATCCCGTCGGCCACATCGTCCACGAAGACGGCGGTGATCCCCATGTCGGGGAACGCCTTGGCAGGCATCTTTCCCTTGCTGGCCTGGTCGATGAACTGACCGATGATCGCCCGGTCGCCAGGTCCGTAGACCACGCCGGGCTGGACGATTACGACGGGCGCGCCCGCCGCGGCGCGCTCGTGGGCCAGCTTGTGCGCCAGGTACTTGGTCTCGTCGTAATAGGAGACGTAGCCGTCGCTCTCGTCGCGCGAGTAGGTCTCGTCGACGACCTGCCCGTTCGTGTTGCCGAACGCGTTCACGGTCGAGACGTAGACGATCTTCGCCACGCCCGCATCCGCTGCGGCGTCGAGCACGCGCTCCGTACCGCGCACGTTCGAGTCGTACATCGACTCGCGCTTGGACTTGGGCATGCCCACGCGGTAGTCCGCCGCGATGTGGAAGGCCGCCTGGCAGCCCTCCATGGCGCGGCGGATGGCGTCCGCGTCGCCGAGGTCGCCCTGAACCACCTGAGCGTCGAGCCCCGCCGCTTTCTCCGGCGAGCGCGCGAGCGCCACGACGTCGTCACCCCGGTCGCGCAGCCGCTTGACCACGCGCGACCCGATGAACCCCGTTCCACCCGTCACGAAAGCTTTCACGGCGCGGGATCGTATCCCTAGACTGGAAGCGGTGCAGCAGCCCCCAAATGGCGATACCCGACGCGCGGCTCAGCGCGCGTTGACGATCGGTGTCGGGCCTGGCGACCTCGACCTGACGGAGCTTCGCGAACTGCTCCGGACCGCCGGCGTGGCGGTGACGGGGGAGATGATCCAGCGCCGTGAGCGACCCGACCCGGACCGCTACTTCGGCCGCGGCAAGCTCGTCGAGCTGAAGCAGGCGGTGAAGGAGGCCGACGCCAACCTCGTGGCGGTGGACGACGAGCTGCTGCCGCGCCAAGAGCGCAATCTCGAGGAGGAGCTCGGCGTTCCCGTGATCGACCGCACGGCGATCATCCTCGACATCTTCGCCGACCACGCGCGCTCAGCCGAGGGCAAGCTCCAGGTGGAGCTCGCGCAGCTCGAGTACAACCTCGCGCGCATGCGCGGGCTGTGGACCCACCTCGAGCGCCTCGGCGCCGGCCGCATGGACGGCGGCATCGGCACGAGGGGTCCGGGTGAGTCGCAGATCGAGACGGACCGCCGGCTGGCGCGCGACCGCATCTCCGCGCTCAGGCAGCGCCTGCGCGAGACCAAGGCCACGCGCGCCACGATGCGCCGCGAGCGCGAGCGCGCCGGCCTGCCGACGGTGGCGCTCGCCGGCTACACGAACGCCGGCAAGTCCACGCTGCTCAACACGGTCACGGGTTCGGAGGTGGGCGTGCGCGAGCGCCTCTTCCACACGCTCGACCCGACCACGCGCTCGTTCGAGATCTCCGGCCGCCAGTACCTGCTCACCGACACGGTCGGCTTCATCCGCAAGCTCCCGCACCAGCTCGTGGAGGCCTTCTCGGCCACTCTCGAGGAGGCGATGGGCGCGGACCTGATCGTGCACGTGGTGGACGCCTCGGCGCCCGAGGGCGACATGCACCAGATGATGGCCGCGGTCGACGACGTGCTCGACGAGATCGGCGCGGGGGACAGGCCACGACTGCTCGCTCTCAACAAGGTGGATCTGCTGGACGAGGAGCGGCGGCGCGCACTGTCGTTCCGCCTCCCCGACGCCGTCCAGGTGTCCGGGGCCACGGGCGAGGGCGTCGACGCGCTTCGGGATGCGATCGAGGCCCGCTTCCTCGCCACGCTGCGTCCGATGGACCTGCTCGTTCCCTACGACGAGGGCGGCAGCCTCTCGGAGCTCCACGACCTCGCCGGCGAGCTGGAGCGCGAGGACACTCCGGAGGGGGTGCGCATACGCGCGCGGGTGCCGGTGGCGGCGGCGCAGCGGTTCGAGCGCTTCGAGCGCAACGGCGACTTGCCGTCCTAGACGCTTCTCCGACACAAACCGTGCAAATTCAACCTTTCGGGTCAGTCGATTTGACTCGAAAAGGGCAGGGTGGGAGGGTCGCGCCATGCACACACACGGGTCCGAGAGCTACTACGTCATTGGTGAGGGACTCCTCTCAGAAAGCGTCGGCGGACGCGAGCTGGGAGACGATCCTGCGATCGTCGCGGCGGCCGCGCGCCGGAGTGCTGGCCCCGCTGCGGCCCTGCCGCCATTCCGCTTCTCCAGGCTGGGCCCGAAGGGGGCGAACAAGCAGCTCGGCGAGCCGAATCGCAAGAAGATCGGTGGCGCGATGGCGGTCGGCGGGGGCGGGCAGTCTCAGGTCCCGGCGGGGTTCACCTACCTGGGGCAGTTCATCGACCATGACCTGACGTTCGACAAGACCAGCGTCATGTTGGGGGCGAACGTGACGCCTGCCCAGCTGCTCCAGGGGCGCTCGCCGAGCCTCGACCTCGACTCGCTCTACGGCGCCGGCCCCGGGGACCCGGCGTCCGCCAAGTTCTACGCGGCTGACGGGATCCACCTCAAGGTCGGGAAGACGGTCGGCCCGGCGAAGACCGGATTCGACCTCCCGAGGGGCGCGGGGAACACCAACGCGAAGAAGCGCAAGGCGATCATCCCCGACCCGCGGAACGACGAGAACCTGGCCGTGGCGCAGCACCACTGCGCGATGATCCGCTTCCACAACCGGGTGGTCGACACCCAGCTCGGCGGTGTGCCCGCGGCGCAGAAGTTCGCCAAGGCGCGCGAGATCGTGACGAAGCACTACCAGTGGATGATCCGCACGGACTACCTGCCGCGGGTCTGCGCACCCGGCGCTGTGAACGACGTGTTCAACAACGGGCGCAAGGCGTTCGAGGTGGGGGTGGCCCCGACGGCCGTCCCGACGATGCCGATCGAGTTCTCGGTGGCGGCCTTCCGGCTCGGTCACGCGATGGTGCGTGCTCGCTACAACTGGAACGCGATCTTCGACAACGGCAGCGGAACGCTCGAGTTCCTGTTCATATTCTCGGCGCTCGGCGGCGACCTCGGAGGCGACACGCGCCTCGCGAGCATCTGGATCGCGGACTTCCGGCGGCTCTACGACTTCGGCGAGGCGAACAAGCCGAACCTGACCGTGCCGGCTGCGAAGTTCAACCGCGCGATGCGGATCGACACCACGATCGTCGACCCGCTGCAGCACCTGCCTCCGGGCGCGCTCGGGCTGCCGGGAAACACGGGCTTCAACGACCCGCGGCGCAACCTCGCGTTCAGGAACCTCACGAGGGCGAAGATGCTGAAGCTGGCCACCGGCCAGCAGATGGCCACCTTCCTCAAGAACAAGGGCGTGAACCTCACGAAGCTGACGAGCGCCCAGATCCGGAACGGGAACAACGGCGCCGACCTGAGCGGCCTCACCCAGGCCCAGCGCCAGGCGCTCGTCAAGGACACTCCGCTCTGGTTCTACGTGCTGCGCGAGGCCGAGTTCAACGGAGGCAAGCTGAAGGGCGTGGGCGCCCGCATCACAGCGGAGACGTTCCACCGCGCGATGGAGGGAAGCGAGCACTCGATAGTCCGCGACACGAGCTTCTCCCCAACGCTCGGTCCCAACAGCAACACCTTCCGCATGGTGGATCTGCTGCTGTTCGCGTTCGAGGGAAAGAAGGCGCTGCTGGCGCCGAACGGCTAGCCGTTACGGCCCTCCGCTTGGGGCCGCGACGTGCTGGCCGCGGGGCCTGTCTCCGGCAGCGCTCGGCGGCTCGCGCAAGCCTGGGCGGTCGGCAACTGTCTACGCTCGCGCTCAATGGGCGTAAGGAAGAGCAAGGAGCCCGACCCGGAACAGGCTCGGCATATCGCCGAGGGAGGTTGCATCCTGCGCGGGGTGGTCGGCTCCACCGTTCATGGGCTGTCGAGCCCTGGGACTGACGACCGCGACGAGATGGGCGTCTGCATCGAACCGCAGGAGTATGTCTTGGGCTTGCGGCCATTCGAGCACTGGGTGTATCGGACGCAGCCCGAAGGCTCTCCGAGCGGCCCGGGAGACCCGACCGTCCTGCTCCTGCTGTTTATCGACGAGCCGTCTGTGATGGTTCGGACGCCACTAGGTGCGGAGCTCCAGACGCTCGCGCCCGCCTTCGTGTCCAAGCGGTCTGGTCGAGCGTTCCTTGGATACCTAGACACGCAGCGGCGCGGCCTCCTCGGCGATCGGCACGCGACCCGCGCTCGCGAGCTGTCCGCGGAGCACGGCTATGACACCAAGTACGCGATGCACGCACTGCGCATCGCGTACCAAGGAATCGAACTGATCACGACAGGCCGGATCAGCCTTCCGGTCCCGGACGACGCGAGGAGGCACCTGATGGCTGTTCGTCGCGGTGAGCTGCCGCTTCCCCAAGTCGTGGCCGACCTCCATGCCAAGGGCAGCGAGCTCGAGCAGGCGGTGCTCGCGACCGACCTCCCAGAAGCCGCGGATCGCAGCACGATCGACGGGTTCCTCGTCCGCGCATACGAACGCGCATGGTCGACCCGGTGAGCAGGGCGAGCGCAGATCGCGCCCCGTCTTGATCGAGGCCCCTTCGTCATGACCGTGCATCAGGCCAAGGGCAACGAGTTCGACGCCGTGATCCTCGTCAACGCCGGCCCCCGCCAATTCGCCGACAACGACGTTGCTGGCCGCGGGCCTTCTCGTTGGGTTTGGCGCTTTACGTTTCCGTCTCGCAACGGAAAGCGCCAGACCCCTTCGGGACAGGCCAGCGTTCTCTCGGCAGCGCCGCGGCCCTAGGCCGAGACGCAGCTAGCGCGTGTCGCCGCTGCCCTGGAGCATGTTGCGCTCCTGGCGTGAGAGCAGCTTGGCGAGGTTTTCCTCGGCGATCGTGTCGAGGTCGAGGCCCGCTTCGGTGGCGAGCTGGGCCACGTACCAGAGCACGTCGCCGAGCTCGGCTCCCAGCGCGGCGCGGCGCTCCTCGGTGAGCACGCCGCCGTCGTCGCGGAGGGCCTTCTTGACCTTCTCGGCGGCCTCGCCGGCCTCGCCGCAGAGGCCGAGAGCCGGGTAGGTGAGGTTGTCGCCAGCGTCGGGATACACGGCCGTGGCGCGCGAGCGCCCCTGGTAGTCGGAGAGATCCACAACCGCGACGGTAGCGCGCACGGACGACAGATCGCGCATAGACTGGCCGCTGCCGTGAACCCGCTTGCCGTGGAGCGGAGCCGAGTCGATGGATACGAGCTGCTCACCGTTGAGGGGGAGCTCGACATCGCCACGGCCCCCCGCATGATCTCTGCCCTCAATGAGGCCTTTGCCGACCTGGAGCGGCCGCTCGTGGTCGACCTTTCGAGCGTCGGTTTCATGGACTCCACGGGCCTCGCCCTTCTGATCAACACGTACCGCCGCGTGAAGCGCCGCGGGCAGGGCTTTGCGATCGTCTGTCCGGGGGGCCCGATCTCGAGGGTGTTCGAGATCGCCGACATGGTCGAGAGCCTCCATGTCTGCCCAGATCGCGACAGCGCGCGCAAGGTCGCCACGCAACCTAAATCAGGTTGAACCAACGGCTGCCGATATGAGAACGGTATGGAAGCTCAGGCTCCAGCCGCCGAACCGTTCCCCGTCCCAGGCCTGACCCCGCCCACCAAGCGCACCGGCGTCATGCGTCGGATCGGCGACGTGATCGTTCAGCTCGGCTTTGCCGAGCGTGAGCGCGTGGAGCAGGTGGTCCACAACGGCTACCCCAACGGCGTGCCGCTCGGGCAGGCACTGATCAAGGCGGGCCTCGTGAACTCCGGGCAGCTCGCCCAGGCGCTCGCGGAGCGCAACGGCCTCGACTACGTGGACCTCAACGTTTTCGACGTGGACAAGGGCGCCACCAGCATGATCGACGGCGCCAAGGCGCGCCGATACCGGACGATTCCCATCGCCTTCCTCGCCGAGCAGACGCTGCTCGTGGCAACCGCGGATCCCGCCAACCTGCTCGCGCTCGACGACATCACGATGGCCACGGGCTACGAGGTGCGCCGAGCGGTCGCCTCGCCCGAGGACATCGACGCGCTGATCGAGAACCTCGGAACGCTCTCGGGCTCGGTCCACGAGATCGACGACGTCGAGGAGGAGGCCGAGGTCATCGAGCTGCGCGAGTCCGCGGACGACGCGCCGGTGGTGAAGCTCGTGCACGCGGTGATCGCCGATGCGGTGCGTCGAGGCGCGTCGGACATCCACTTCGAGCCGCGTGCGCACGACATGCGCGTGCGCTTCCGCGTGGACGGCGTCGTGTTCGACTCCACGACCGTGCCCCGCCACCTCGTGTCCGGCCTCGTGTCCCGCATCAAGATCATGGCCGAGCTCGACATCGCCGAGAAGCGCGCGCCGCAGGACGGGCGCATCGGCCTGTCGGTCGACGGCCACTTCGTGGACCTGCGCGTGGCCACACTGCCGGTGGTGCGCGGTGAGTCGGTCGTGATGCGGATCCTCGACTCGCGCCACGTCCTCATGGATCTTGATGGGCTGGGCATGGGGGACGCCGATCGCGCCCGCTTCGAGTCAGCCATACGGGCCACGCACGGCGCCATCCTCGTGACGGGGCCAACGGGGTCCGGCAAGACCACCACGCTCTACGCCGGCATCAGGGAGCTCAACACCCCCGATCGGAGCGATCGTGACCGTGGAGGACCCCGTGGAGTACGAGATCGAGGGGGTCAAGCAGATCCAGACGCACGCGAAGACGGGCCTCACCTTCTCCACCGGGCTGCGCGCGATGGTCCGGGCCGATCCGGACGTGATCATGGTGGGCGAGGTTCGCGACGCCGAGACCGCTCAGATCGCGATCGAGGCGGCACTCACCGGGCACCTCGTGCTCACCACGCTGCACGCGAATGGAGCCCCGCTCGCGGCCGCACGGTTGATCGACATGGGCATCGAGCCCTTCCTGGTGACCTCGAGCGTGGAGTGCGTGGTGGCCCAACGGCTCGTGCGCTGCCTGTGCGAGTGCAAGCAGCCCGTGAAGCTCACGAGGGCGAGGCTCGCGATGAACGGCTTCGACTCCCCGCGCGGGTTCACGGCCTACGAGCCCGGAGCGTGCGTGCGCTGCGGGCAGAGCGGCTACAAGGGCCGGACCGGGCTCTACGAGGTCATGACCATGACCGACAGGCTCCGTCGCTTGATCCTCGACAGGGCGAGCCACGACGACCTGCGAGCGGAGGCGCGTCTCCAGGGCATGCGCACCATTCGCGAGGATGGCCTCGACAAGGTTAGCGACGGAATCACCTCGATAGCCGAGGTGCTCCGCGTGGTCGGCAACCTCGACGACTAGACGCCGGCGGCGCGCCGCGCGGACGCGTGGGCGGCGTCCTCGAGCTGGTCGCCGGGCAGGCGCTCGAGCTCCACACCGAGCGCCAGCTCGATCAGGCGGTCGGCGAGCCAAACGTTCTTCGGCAGCAGCGGCCCGTGCAGGTAGGTGCCGATCACGTTGCCGCGCTGCACGCCCTCGAAGCCGTCCCGGCCGTTGTTCCCGTGCCCGCTGAGCACGCGGCCGAGCGGGTGCTCGTCCGGCCCCAGGTACGTTCGCCCGCCGTGGTTCTCGAACCCGGCGATCACGCGCGGGCCGCTGCCGAGGTCTGCCTCGATCGCGCAGTTGCCGATCAGCCGCTCGCCGGGCTCGCGGACGGTGCGGAGGTCCACGAGTCCCACGCCCGGCAGCTCCTCGCCACCCATCTCGTAAGAGTGGCCCAGCAGCTGGTAGCCGCCGCACACGGCCAGCACCACGGCGCCGCGGTCGGCGGCGCGGTGGAGGGCGTCGCGCTTTGTCTCGGCCATGTCGTGGGCCACGGCCACCTGGTCGCGGTCCTGCCCGCCGCCCATGTAGAAGAGGTCATGAGCATCCGGGTCGAGCGACTCGCCGAGGCTCGTGGCCGCGTGCTCGAAGCCAAGCCCGCGCCACTCGCAGCGGGCGCGCAGCACGGCGATGTTGCCGCGGTCGGCGTAGATGTTCATCAGCTCGGGGTAGAGCGAGAGCACCCTCAGCGTCGGCACAGGACCACCGTGCTTCCGATGTGATCGAGGGTCTCCGGGATCGTTTTCCTGGCCACGGGCATGAGGCCCACCTCGCGGGCCTCGCTCTCGAACTGGTCCAGGCTCACCACGTCCAGCTCGATCCGCGCGTCCTCCTCCTGGAGCTCCCCGGTGGGGGAGACAGCCTGTCGCCTGCGCTCGATGACCACGCACCCGTCCTGCTCGTACATCGAGAGCGGCTGGCTCGAGAACACCCAACCGTCGCGCTCGATGATGTCCGGGAGCGGGGGAGACGCCTGTTCCTCCGGGACGGCATCGCTCGGATCCGACAGCGCGGCCGCGAAGAGGCCGCCCGGTGATAGATGCGAGTGCACGTTGCGAAGCATCGCGACCCTGCCCTCGGTGGCCGCCGAGGATCTGCACCAGCTGCATGGGGGCGAGGATCAGCGCGAACTCGGCGCCGAGGTCGAAGTCGCGTGCGTCGGCATGCGCCGTCGTCACGGACTCGCTCCCGCTCCGCGAGCTCTGCGAGCAGCTCAGGGTCGTTGTCGAGCGCCACCACGTCGTGTCCCAGCGAGGCGAGGTCGAGGGCCACCCTGCCGGTCCCGGCGCCCAGTTCCAGCACCGGCCCGCCGGCGGCCCCGGCAAGCTGCCTCCAGAGCGCAAGGTCGGCGTCGTAGGCGCCGTGCTCCACGTCGTGCCAGATCGCGGCGCCCGTCATTCCGACCACCGCTTGGCGAGCCCGCGCTCGGCCAGCAGGTCGCGCAGGTCGAGCAGGGCCGTGTAGGTGGGGAGCGCGTAGACGTGCTCGCCGGCCGCGTTCCTGACCGCGCTGTCCAGCGAGTCGCCGAGGTCGCGCTCCACGTCCAGCCCCGCGTCCACGCCCGCGTACTTCAGCCGGAGGGCCATCTCCTCGGCGCGCGTGCCCGAGCAGGTCACCCGCCGGACGCGCCCGGCCAGCACCTCGAAGTCGGCGTCCCAGATCCACGAGATGTCGCGCCCGTCGGCGATGTTGTCGTTGAGGGCAATCCAGAGGTCGAGTGCGCCGTCCTCAAGCGTGAGCGTGCGCAGCACCTCGTTGGCGCCGGCGGGGTTCTTGATGAGCAGGATCGACAGTTGCCGGCCGTCGATCGGGATCGTCTCCACGCGGCCGAACGCACCGCCGAAGCCCTCCAGCGCCGCGCCGAGCGTGGCCAGCGGCACGCCCAGCTCGAGCACGGTCGCCGCTGCGGCCACGGCGTTGTAGACGTTGTAGAGGCCGGGCAGCGGAATGCGCACGGAGAGCTCGCCCTGGGGAGTGCGAAGCGTGAAGCGCGAGCCGCTCATGCCCTCCAACTCCACATGGGTGGCGGCGATCTGCGGCTCCGGGCGGGTGCGCCCGCAGTTCGGGCAGCGGTAGCGACCCAGGTGGCCGAGGTAGATCGCCTCGTACTCGTAGGCGTGCCCGCAGTTGCGGCAGTGCTTGGAGTCGGCCGCGTGCTGCATCCCCGGGAGCGCCTGCGAGTCGTCCTCCACACCGAAGTAGGTCACGCCGCTGCGCTCGCGGCCGAGGTCGGCCACCAGCGGGTCGTCGGCGTTCAGCACGAAGCGAGCCTGGCCGTCGAGCTCGCCCACCAGCTGCGCCCAGCGGTCGGCGAGCAGCTCGAGCTCGCCGTAGCGGTCGAGCTGGTCGCGGAACAGGTTCGAGAGGAGCAGCAGCCGCGGCTCCAGGTCGCGCGCCACTGCGGGCAGCCAGGCCTCGTCGACCTCGAAGAGGCCGAGCTGACCGGGCTCGCGGCCGGCGTCGAGCAGCGCGGTGGCCACTCCCCAGGACATGTTCGAGCCGGCGCGGTTGTGCACCACGGCCCTGCCTGAGCGGTCGAGCGCCGCGGCGATCATGGCGGCCGTGGTTGTCTTGCCGTTGGTGGCGGAGACGAGCACGGAGCCGGCCTCCAGCTCGCTCGCCATTCGCTGGAGCGCTCGCGGCGAGGCCTTCAGGAGCACGCGGCCCGGCGCCGTCGTGCCCCCGGTGCGGCCGATGCGGCGGCTGGCCGCCCGTGCGAGCCGCGCGAGCATGCGTGCGAGGCGGAACATCAGGCCGGTGCGATGACCCGCAGGCAGCGGCGCTCCACCCGGATCATGGCCGGGCTCGCGCCGATCGGATCACCGTCGGCGTAGATGGCGAACGGGCGGTCGGCGCTCACCTCGATTTCCTCACCGCGGAGGAATTCGGCGTACTCCGAGTCCGTGTGCGCTGCCTTGAACGTCTTCACGACACCGCTCAGGAAGCGGAGCTTTGGGCAGTCCTTCGAGAGCAGCAGGTCGAGCTTGCCGTCGTCGAGCTCGGCCTCGGGCAGGATGCACATGCCGCCGCCGTAGGCCTTCGAGTTCCCGACCGCGACCGAGTAGCCGCTGAACTCGTGACGCTCGCCGTCGACCTTCACCGTGAAGGTGGCGGGCTTCCAGGCGGCGATCGCACGCAGCGCCGCGTAGATGTAGACGGCGTTGCCCTTGATCAGCTTCGCCTCGTTCGCGATGCGGTTGCACTCCGAGTCGAACCCGAAGCTCGCGATGCCCATGTAGGGCGTGCCCTCCACGTTCGCCACGTCCAGGAGCCGCTCCTCGCCCTCGACCGCCACGCGCGCGGCCTCGGCCGGGTCCTTCGGGATGCCGAGCACGCGAGCGAAGTCGTTGCCGCGGCCGCAGGGGACGATGGCCAGGGCGCTGCCGGTTCCCTTGAGGGCGCCCGCAAGTGGACGCAGGAGGCCGTCGCCGCCGAGCGCCACCACGGTCTCGCCCTCGGCCACCGCCGTGCCGGCCTCCGCGTAGGCGTGATCGATGCTGCGGGTGGTGACCGTGCGGTGTTGCGCGCCGAGTGCGTCGAGCGTGGCGTGCACCTTGGGAAGAGCCTCGAGCGCGCGACCCCCGGCGGAGGCGGGGTTCACGAGCAGCGCGAAGCGGCGGTCGGCGGGGGCAGAGCCCCCGCGCGTCTCATCGGTGCTCACCCGGCGGCCGCCGCGGCCTTCGCGCGCTCTTCTGCGGCAGCGCCGCGCTCCGCCCCGCGCAGGTGCGGCGTGAGGTCGACCTTGCGGATCTCGGCGCGCTCGAGCAGCTCGTCGCCCAGCAGCCGCTCGGCGTGGGGCTCCTCGAGGTCGTTCGGAGCGAGCGTGAGGAGCACGTCCTGCTGCACGCTGTGCCAGCCGGGCTCATCGGTCACCTGCTCCGAGGCCACCAGCAGCTGCCCGGGCCGCGCGAGCCAGTGCAGCTCGAACAGGCCGAGCCGGTAGGCGAACAGCTTCTCGCCGTCGCTGAAGAGGATGTTCAGCCCGCTGAACGGCGAGCACTCCACCGCCCGGCGAAGCGTCTCGCGCAGGCACGCGACCGGATCCGCGTCGTCGAAGTCGTGCATGAGCAGGTTGAAGAAGTGCTCTGAGTCCGTGTCGCCTTCCGGCCTGCGCATGCTCGGCTCGAGCAGCCGCGGGTAGCGGACGATCGTGCCGTTGTGGCCGAGCGTGTAGTTCCCGAGGCAGAACGGGTGCGTGTTCGCGAGCGAGAGCGCGCCCATCGTGGCGCGGCGGACATGGACGTTGAAGATGCGCCCGCGCAGCTCGGTGGCATCCCGGAAGTCGGAGTCGCGATGGGCCGCCTCCGGGAACTTCACGAGGTGCGGCTGGGCGCCCTCGGCGCGCTCGTAGACGGCCATGCCCCAGCCCGAGTCGTGGTCCTCGGACTGGCGAATGAGCGGGTTCTCAGCCTCCAGCAACTCGTGCCGGATCGAAACCGGCTCCGCGGCGACGCAGCCGAACACGCGGCACATAGGCGAATGATCCTATCGAGGGGGTGAGTCTCCGTTCGCGCCGGCTTCGACCTGCATGAGTGCGAAAGAGCAGCAACCCAGGCGGATCTGGTGGGCCCGGCCGGGCAAGCTCTGTGGCCTGGAGCGTCCGGGGGGAGGGGGGAGGAGCCATCGCCCGGAGCGCCGGGAGGCTGAGATCGCCTACCTGCTCGGCAAGGGCGTGCGCATGTGCATCTCCACCATGAGCTCGCGCCACAACCTGGGCGCGTACGAGCTGGCAGGGCTCGAGTGGCACCACGTGCCGGTGGAGTCCGCGAGCCGTGGCGCCGAGGCGCTGGAGGAGATCCTGCCGCTGCTGCGCCGCGAGCTTCGGCGCCGCGGGGCGGTGGCGGTTCACGGGGACCGGCACACGGACTTCGTGGCCGCGGTGTGCGCGGCGCACCTGCACGACACGCGCGGCGTGGACCCCGCGGAGGCGCTCGCCCGAGCGGCGGCGGCTGGCCTCACCGTGAACGGGTACACGTGCGCGCTGCTCGGCGTGCAGCCGGCGGAGGTGGACCTGCGGATGCGCACCCCGGAATCGGGCTGAACGTCAGCATTGAGGGCGAGCCCGGACCGGGTGGCAGGAAAACGGTGCGGAAAACGCACCGCTTCTCTGCCACCTGGCCTCAGGAGAGCAGCAGGTCCGCGAGCGTTTCCGTGACCGCCACGGGTGGCGGCTCGAAGCCGTTCAGTGCTTCCCGCTTCGTGCCGCCGCTCAGGACCAAAGCCGCATCCAGCTGAGCGGCTGCGGCGGCGGCCAGATCGGTGTCCACCCGGTCTCCCACCACGAGCGTGCGCCCGTCGCCCAGGCGGTCCAGGGCCGTGAGGAGGAGCTGGGGCTCCGGCTTCCCCACGATCTCCGCGCTCCGCTCGCTCGCCACCTCCACCGCCGCGAGGATCGCCCCGGTGCCGGGCCAGGGCCCGTCGGGCTGCGGGTAGGTGGGGTCGCGGGCGGTGGCGAGGAAGTCGGCGCCGCGGCGGACGGCGAGGGAAGCCACCCGGAGGTCGTTGTAGACCAGCTCCTCGGTCCCCCCGACCACCACGACCTCGGCTCGGGAGGCGAGGTCGGTGCCGTTCAGGACCCTCAGCCCGGCGTCGGTCACGTGTCGCCGCAGCGCACCGGTCCCGATCACGAACGCGGTGCGCCCGGAGCGGGTCTCCGCGAGCAGGTGCTGCAGCGCGCCGCCCACGGTCACCACGTCACGAAGGGAGGCGCGAATGCCGATCTTCCACAGCCGGGCCACGTAGTCCTCGGTCCCGCTGCGCGGGTCGTTGGTCGCGAACGCGACCGGCTTGCCCGCGTCGCGGAGCGCCTCCACGGCCTCGACGGCACGCGGAGTTGGCTCCTCGCCGATCCAGACGGAGCCGTCGAGATCGAGGATGAACTGGTCGTACGAGGTGGCGAGGGCGGACAGCGGCACGTCGCTAGCCTACGCCGCCATGCTCAAGCCGCTTTCAGTCTTGCTGTGCGCGACGGCGCTCGTGTTCGCCGCCTGCGGAGACGACGAGGACGAGTCCGCAGGGCAGAAGGAGGCCGCCTCGCCTCCGGCGGCCGAGCAGCAGGCCGGGTGCAAGGAGGTCGAGCAGCCGTCGCCTCGCGACGACGGCGGCGAGAAGAAGCCGAAGGAGCAGCTCGACACGGGCAAGACATACGAGGTCGAGATGAAGACGAGCTGCGGCTCCTTCACCATCCAGCTCGACCAGAAGACCTCTCCGAATGCCGCCGCTTCGTTCGCGGCGCTCGCGCGCAGCGGCTTCTTCGACGACACGATCTTCCACCGCATCGTTCCCGAGTTCGTGATCCAGGGCGGCGACCCCACGGCGGGCGGCAGCGGCGGCCCCGGCTACTCGACAACGGATGACGTTCCCGCCGACGCGGCCTATGAGCCCGGTGTCGTGGCGATGGCGAAGGCCGGCAACGAGCCGCCCGGCACGGCCGGCAGCCAGTTCTTCGTGGTCACCGGCGCGAGCACGGGGCTCACGCCGGACTACGCGCTGCTGGGCAAGGTCACGAAGGGCATGGACGTGGTGCAGGCGATCGGCGAGCTCGGCGATCCCGCGAGCGGCGGCACCGGCATACCGCTCCAGTCGGTCGTCATCGAGGGGACGACCGTACGTGAGCGCTGACGCGCCGAACGGAGCTGTCTTCGACGTCGACGAGGCCGAGTTCGAGGAGCGTGTCCTCGAGCGCTCGAAGGTGGTCCCGGTCGTCGTGGACTTCTGGGCCGAGTGGTGCGGCCCGTGCAAGCAGCTCACGCCCGTGCTCGAACGCACGGCCGAGGCGCGGGCGGGCAAGGTGGAGCTGGCGAAGGTGGACGTGGACAAGAACCGCCAGCTCCAGGCGCTGTTCCGCATCCAGGGCATCCCGGCGGTAAAGGCCTTCAAGGACGGCCGCGTGGCCGCCGAGTTCACCGGCGCCCTGCCGCCCGCCGAGGTGGAGCGCTTCTTCGACGCACTCCTGCCCTCCGAGGCTGACGAGCTCGCCGAGAGCGGCGACGAGCAGGCCCTGCGCCAGGCACTCGAGCTCGACCCGAGCCATCTGAGGGCGCGCCGCGAGCTGGGCAAGCTGCTGCTGCAGCGCGGCGACACCGAGGACGCGATCGAGGTGCTCGAGGAGGCTGGCGGAGACTTCGTGAGCGGCGGCCTGCTCGCACGCGCCACGCTGGCGGGCGAGGCCGACCTGACCGCGGCCTTCCACGCCTGGGACGGGGGCAACCGCGCCGCGGCACTCGAACAGCTTCAGGAGGCGTTCCAGCGGGAAGGCGACCCGGAGCGCCGGGACCTGATCAGGCGGGTGATGGTGGCGCTCTTCACCGAGCTGGGCCCGGAGGATCCGCTCGCGCGCGACCACCGGCGCCGCCTGTCCGCCGCGCTTTACTGAGCTAGCTGCCGGCCGCGCGCGCGGCCTGGGCTCTGGCCTGTCTGCGTCTGCCCAGCAGTACCAGCACTCCGAGCGCGGCCACCACCAGCAGGAAGCCGAAGAAGATCGAGCTGCCCATGCCGATGCCGCCGATCGCGAGCCCGATCAGCTGGACGATCCCGGTGCCGACCGCCAGCAGGGCGATCACGAGCGCGAGGATCAGCAGGATGCCGCGGATCCGCGCGAACGTTCCAGCGCTCGCCGGCGGCATCAGCAGACCCATCAGCCGCAACATGAACATCTGGCGGCCCGAGGGCGCCTGCTGGCCGAGCTTCTCCATGGCGTCGCGCAGCTCGTCCGGACGGCGCTCGGCGAGCGCCAGCGACGCCTTCATCATCTGGCGGAGCGCGGGACGCTCCTGCGGGTGGCAGCCCGCCAGCGCCTCGTTGAAGTAGGCCCGGGCAGTCTTGGCGTCGTAGCGCTCCGCCGCGCGTGCGCCGAGGATCGCCTTGGCGGCGACCTTGTGCTTCGACTCGCCCTGAAGCTGCTCGTCCGTGCGCGACTCGAGCTGCGGGATGGCCGCGAGCGCGCCCACCTGCATCTGCATCTTGATCTGCTTCTGCTTCGCCACGGGCCGAAGTCTCGCAGACGGTTTGCGGGGAGCAACCCGGGGGGTACCGGGTCGACATGACCATCGCAATCATCGTCGTCGTCTGCGTGATCCTGCTCGTCCTGGGCTTCCTCGTGCCGCGGCTGTCGGGTGGCCCGCAGCGCGGGGTGGACCGCACCCTGGGCGTCGGGCAGCGCGCCGGCGGCAAGGCCCCCGGCCCAATCGGCCGCTTCCTCTCGAAGTCCTTCGGGAGCTCGCGGAAGGCCACGAACAAGAGCGCCTCGACGGGCCGCCGCGCGCGCGGCAAGCTGCCGCTCTAGGCGACCTTCAGCGGCTGTCCGGGGCGGGCTCGTCGGTGTCTTCGGCGCCGCCGGGCAGCACGTCGAGCTCGACCTCGCTGGTGGGCGGGCCGTCCTCCTCGGTCTCGTCCGGCTCCGCCATGGGGTCTGGCTCCGCCACGGTCTCGGCGTCGGCCTCGGGCTCCATGAGCATCGCCGGTTGCGTAACGCGCTCGCTCGCGTCCTCCGCCGTGGCGAGCACCTCCTCCGCGAGCTGGCGGATGTCCTGGAGCAGCCGCTGGCGCTCCTCCCACAGGATGCGCGTGTCCACCACCAGCTGCTCCGAGTAGGAGTCGGCTTGCTGGCGCAGCATGTCCGCCTCGCGCTCGGCGCGCTGGATGCGACCCTCGGCCTGCGCGCGCGACCGGGCCGCGATCTCGTCGGCGGTCTCGTGCGCCCGCTGGAGGATCCCGGCGGTCTCCTCGCCGATCTCGTCGAGCGCGCGTTGCACCACCGTCTCGCGTGTCTGGCGGCCCTCGAGCTCCGAGACGAGCTCGAGCACCTCCTGCACGAACGCGTCGACCGAGCTGCGGTCGTACCCGCGCACGGCCAGCGGGAAGTCGCGATTGGCGATCCGCTCGGTCGCGCTGCGGCGGAAGCGGTTGGCTTGGAACTCGGTCGTGTCGGAGTCGGCCATGTGAGAAGTATCCCCGCCAGGGCGGAGTACTACCCGCCTCCCCTGACCTTTACGACCTGAGACATCTGCACCTGGTGGATCGAGCAGTAGAGCCGGTACTCGCCCGGGACCGTGAAGCGGTGGCTCTGAACCCGGTTGCGCACGGTGGGAGTGGCGAAGCCACGCGGGCCGCGTACCAGGGTGGCGTCGTGGATCACGGGGTCGCGGAAGCTCCAGCGAAGCGTGGCGCCGCGCGGGATCGACACGAGCGGAGGGTCGAAGGCGAAGTTCTTCACCACGACCCGGGCATCGCCGCCGGCCTGCGTGAAGACGCCGGGCGGCCGGTTGATCACCCTGGCCTTGCCGCGGCCACGCCACTTGGCGAGCATCAGCCGGACGCCCGGCGGGGCGTCACGGCCCTCGAAGCTGGGGCCGAGCACCTCCGCGTGCGCGGGCTGCGGCGCGCATTCGCGCGGGACCGAGCTGTCGGCCGCCAGGTACACGTGCGAGATTCCCATCACGCGCATGTGCGGCCTCGTGTTGTCGTAGACCGCGCTCACGCGCAGCTTCTCGCCGCGCCCGATCGCCCAGCCGTCGCTCCACTGGGTCCAGCTGATCGACTTCGGGTCGGGCTCGTGGAGCAGCGGGTGCACCCTGTAGATCGGGTCGCCGGGAACGGCGTAGGTGGGATCGCTGCGCGCGATCGTGCGGTTGCTGCAGGCCGGCTGGGTCAACCTCAGCTCGTGCGAGCCGCCGTGGAGGTGGCCGCCCACGGCCACGATCCGGCCGGCCTTCGGCATCGCGAAGGCCTTGGACTTGGTGTGAGTGCTGCCCGGGCGCCCGCCGCCGGCCACCGTGTACTGCGGGTCCGACACGCATGGCACGACGCTCAGCCAGTAGGGCGTGACCGGCGTGAGCTTCGCGGGATCCACCGTCACGCGGTACTCCACATAGGCCTCGCGCCGCTGGTGGCGGTGGTTCATCGCCATCCAGATCATCTTCCAGTTGTCCGCGGGGGTGGTCGGGTATCCATAACCACGCGGCAGTGTTAGCGGCCGCAATTCCTCGCTCGTGCCGTAGAAGCGCTCCCTGACCGCGTTATTCGGGCACGCGCCGTCCTTGCGGGTGTTATCGGGGCCGCCGTTCGTGAAGACGTTGTGGTGCAGCATCAGCTGCGCCTGCGGGATCTCGCCGCCGTTCGTGTCCACGATCCGGGCGTCCATGCCGACAATCGAGCCGGCCACCGGCGGGGGCTTGACGATGTCGTTGTGCCTGAAGGTCTGGTAGCCGCCGATGCTGAAGGGCCCGACGCGGAACACGTAGGTCTTGAGCGACGGGTCCGCATGGTGCTCAGGCGGCGGCGAGGTGACCTCCTGAAGCGGAAGCTGAGCGGAAGCCGTGTCCGGCGAGCCACCCGGAACCACGAGCACCGCGACAACGACGGCAGTCACGACAACAGCCGCAAGGGCGGCGCACAGTGCCAAAAGACGCACGGGGGACCAGTATGCCTATCGAGTCCGACCGCGACTCGTCCGTCGTAATCAACGCTCGATAACGTCTGTTAGGTCAAGCTACGTCTGAGCGGCCTGCGAACATGCGTTCGTGTGGTCTGAGGCGACTCAGCTGTCGGACAGGGCCTTCTTTGCCGGTTTCGTGGCTGGAGATGGCAGTTTCGTCATAAGGCGGAACAACGCTGGTGCGTCCTGGTGCTGTGGGCTACAGGTGAAGCTTCGGGCCGATGACACGCCGTTGCTGGCGGCATTTCGCGACTGGTGTGGCGAAAGGTGGCCGCGATTCTCGACGACAGCCCGCTTCTAGGCAAGAAAGCGCGGGAATTCCAGATCTGGCGCGAGGCCGTCGAGCTCTGGGCCACCCGCGGTGGCGCGGACCCAGAGCTCGATCGCTTAGCAACCGCGCTGAGGGCTATACGTCACGAGTTCACGCCGGCTCCATGCGATGTTTCCATAACTGACGAGTACCTCGCCGCCTTTCTCGCTGGCTTCGCCTCAGCTGAGGCAAATTTCGGGGCGTCAGACAGGGGCTCCCCGTCATTCACGATCAATCTCCGAGCAGACGACGGGCCGCTTCTTCGCTTATTCCACGAGCGACTCGCCCTCGGCCATCTCAGGGACTACCGCATCTTCCCCGGAGGGTTCAAAGAGGTACTCGCGGCGATGCGCGGCCGCTCAGTCCGCCAGCTGCGCGTCCAGTTCGATCGACTCCACGGCCGCCAGGGCCTGGGATACCGGGCAGCCTTTCTTCGCCGCCTCGGCGTGCTCTTGGAAGTGGTCGTTGTCGATTCCGGGCACTGAGGCGCGTGTGATCAGCTCGATGCGCTTGATCGCGAAGCCCGCCTCGACCTTTTCGATGTGGACGCGGGCCTCGGTCTCCACGCTCTCGACCTCGTGGCCGCCCCTGCCGAGCTCCCCGGAGAGCGCCATCGAGAAGCAGCCCGCGTGGGCGGCCGCGATCAGCTCCTCGGGGTTCGTGCCGTCGCCCTCCTCGAAGCGGGACTGGAACGAGTACGGGCCCTCGTAGGCGCCGCTGGCCATCCGCATCGTGCCCTCGCCATCCTGGAGCGAGCCGTTCCAGCGGGCGTTTGCAGTTCGTGTCGGCATGTTGGACTTCTCCCTTTGCGTTCGCTTAACGGGAAGCATCCCCGATGTTGGCGAGAATGCGTCCTCCGTGCCGACGCAGAAAAAGGAGCCGGAGCGCTACGAGCCCATGCCTGGGTTTCTCGACCTGCCGGGCTGGCTGTGGCGCAAGCTGCCGCAATGGGCCAAGGCCGCCCTTGTGCTCTCGTTGGTGGGCCTGATCGCCGTGGCCCTGATCATCGGCCCGGACATCCGGGAAACGAAGAGCGAGCGCGAGGAGGCCGAGCAGCAGCAACGGGAACGTGCCCGGGGGGCGAACGAGGCCCGCCTGCGGCGCGAGCAGCGGCCGCGCTTCGTGAACGGCCCCGCCGCCACCTCCGGCGTGCCCGCACGCCGCAGGCTCGTGGATGCAGCGAGCGCGTCGGTGTTGGCGGACGCGCGCCGCCGTGTGGCCGCCAGGCGGCTGCGGGGGCCGATCCAGGGCGTGGACTGCGAGCCGTTCCCGCGGAACGTGGCCGGCATCGGCGCAGAGGACAGCACGGAGCTTCGCTATGGCCGCTACCACTGCATCGCCGTGACCGCGAGGTTCGAGCAGACCGAGAACACCTCGGGCGGCCTTCTGGGCCACCCCTACCGCGTCCGCGTCGACTTCGACACCGGGCGCTACGCGTTCTGCAAGATCTCCGGACGCCCAGGCGAGGGTCAGCTCAAGCGTAATCAGGGCGTCACGGTGCCGGTCGTCTGCGGCGGCGGGCCTTGAGCGAGGACCCGCTTGTCCTGTTCGCGCGCTGGTTCGAGGAGGCTCAGGAGCAGGGTGCGTTCGAGCCCCATGCCGTGGCCCTCGCCACCGCCACGCCCGACGGCGTCCCCTCGGCGCGCATGGTCCTGATGAAGGGCTTCGACGAGCGCGGGCTCACCTTCTTCACCAACTACGCCAGCCGCAAGGGCGCCGAGCTGGAGGCCAATCCCCAGGCCGCCCTGGTCTTCCATTGGCCGGAGCTCGGCCGTCAGGTGCGGGTGGAGGGATCCGTGACGCGCCTGGAGCGAGCCGAGACGGAGGCATACGCGCGCAGCCGCGAGCGCGCCAGCCAGCTGAGCGCGCTCGCCTCTCCCCAGAGCCGCCCGATCCCGGATCGCGCCTGGCTCGAGCGGCGCGTGGAGGAGCTCGACAGCGAGCACGCCGGCGCCGAGCTGCCCGTGGGCAACGACTGGGGCGGATACCGCCTCGAGCCGCGTGCCTGGGAGTTCTGGGAGCACCGGCCCAACCGGCTGCACGACCGCCTTCGGTACGAGCGCAGCCACGGCGCCTGGCGGGCCGAGCGGCTCGGACCCTAGAGCGCCGCCTCCAGCTCCACCATCGTCTTCAGCCGCGCGAGCTGCCGCGCGATCCCCCTCCGGATGCTGCGCCGCACGAGCGGTCCGCCGACGGCGAACACGAAGCGCGCCAGCGCGTCCTCCGGCCCCGTGACCACCGTCTGGCGCACGCGCGTGCCGCCCACGTCCGGGAACAGCTCGAGCGTCCCCTCGAAGCGAAACGGGCCGGACACCGACCGCACCACCTGCCGGCGCGGCGGCGTGCGCTCGACGATCTCGTACACCGCGGTGCCCGAATGCGGGCCGTACGCGTAGCTGCTGGTGAAGCGGTCGCCGTCCGCGGACACATCCGTCACGCCCTCCTGCCACTCGTGCCAGTGGCGAGGATCGGAGGCCCACTCCCAAACCGCCGCCGGAGGTCGGTCGACGACGATCTCGGAGGCGGCCCTCACCCGTCCGGGAAGGGCTGGATCGGGATGCCGTGGTCGTGCTCGCGCATCCCGAGCTCATACGCGGCGCCGCCGGGCACCACGAGCTCCGACGCGGCTCCCCCACCGCGGCTGACGCTCAGACGCATGTCCGCGATCGAGCAGTTCACGGTGTGGTGCTCCGAGCCATCCGGATCGGCGTAGACCCAGCCCACGAAGCGCTCGCTCGGCGCCGAGACGCTGCCGCGCACCTGCACGCCGCTCCCCGACAGCACGAAGGTGCAGTGCCCGGGCTCCTCGGTGACCTTCGCCCGGCGGAGGGCATAGCGGTCGCCCGCGATGCTGAGCGCGCCGTTCCCGACCCATGGCGTGGTCACGGGGCCGAGCCTCACCCGGCCGATCGCCGCGTCGAGCCAGTCGCCCTCCTCGGTCAGCCCGTGCAGCCAGATCCAGCGCTCCGCGTGCTGCGCGCCCCAGTTATGTCCCGCCATGCCGCGCCAGCCGTCCACCGGGACCTCTCGCCCCTCCACGGACAGCCGGCCGGAGAAGCGCGCGGCCGGCGCCGGTGAGAGCAGCTTGGTCCGCGGCAGCCGCGCGCGGTACATCCAGGCGCTCGGGAGGTGGAAGAGCGGCTCCTCGGCGCCCTCGAGCGCCAGCTCCCAGGCGAACCCGTCGCCGATCCGGCCGCTCGCGCCGTCCGCGCCCACACGGGCCTCCCCCACTCTCAGCCAGTCAGCGCCGCCGCTGGCCGGATCCGGCGCGGTGCGCTTCGCGGCGGTCGGCCCGCTCGGCTCGAAGAGCGTGAACCAGAGCGAGCCCTTCGGCGCCTCGCCGGGCCGCTTGTGCACCGTGTAGCGGATCCAGGCCCCGAGCGGCTCGGATGGATGGCAGAGCTTCAGGTAGAAGCTCTCGTAGTGGCCCGCTTTGGCCGGCACGGCCGGGAAGCGAGCCTCGGTGGGGTCCACGGAGGCCACGCGCGCAGCAGCGTAACCTGCCCGCATGGCAGACGACCCAGTCCTAGTGATCACCGGCGCCAGCACCGGCATCGGCGCCGCCACCGCCCACCGCGCAGTCGAGTTCGGCCACCGCGTCGTGCTCGGCGCCCGCTCGGAGGACAAGCTCCAGGCGCTCGCAGAGGAGCTCGGGGGCGGCGAGAAGGCGATCGCCGTCCGCTGCGACGTGGCGAGCTGGGACGACCAGCAGGCGCTCGTCCAGGCGGCCCTCGAGCGCTTCGGCCGCATGGACGCCTACTTCGCGAACGCCGGCTTCGGCGCCGCGCGCGGCTTCCTCGAGGAGTCCGTGGAGCACTGGAAGTCGATGATCGACACGAACGTGCTCGGCTGCGCCCTCTCGATCCGCGCCGCGCTCGGCCATTTCAGGGAGCAGAACGCCGGGCATTTCGTCATCACCAGCTCCGTCGCAGGCCGGCGCACGCTCCCCGGCTCGCTCTACTCGGCCACGAAGCACGCGGTCACGGCGATGGGCGAGGCGCTGCGCGCGGAGGTCGCGGACACCGCCATCAAGATGACCCTGATCGAGCCCGGCATGGTCGACACGCCGTTCTTCGACAACCGCCCGAGCGGCGCCCTGGAATCGGACGACATCGCCCGCGCGGTCATGTTCGCGCTCACACAGCCGCCGCACGTGGATGTGAACGAGATTCTGATCCGACCCATCCACCAGCCCACGTAACCTCACTCGCCGGGGCGGCGGAGCGCCCGCTCCTGCCGTCGATAGGCGAGGTCGAGAAGAAGAAGAACCAGATCTCGAACGCAAGGGCCGCGACCACCACCATCACGACCAGGATCCGTTCGGGCGTCGTAATCGTGGGCTTGGTGCCTGCGTACTGGGGCCGCTCGCCGCGCATGCTCCGCAGCCACGGTGTGTGTTGTCGCACGGTCGGGCCCTGCCCGGTCGTTTCCTCGTAGGCGCGGCTCAGGCGACCGAGCACCCAGACGAGGGTGAGGCTGATGAGTGCCAGGACGACGACGACAACGAAGACCGCTGTCATCGTCGGTGGGCCGCTGCCCTGCGCGCGCGAGCCGACCCAAAGCGCGACCAGGGGGCCGCCGGTCCACACATTGATGCTCAGGAGGGTGATCGCAGCGAGGAGCGAGACCCGTTTGAGCAGCGACGACCGAGCGCGCTGTGAATCCCCGCCCACACGGGCATCTTGACGGAAGTGCGGTCTGGTGCGGGCCGTAAGCTCGCCGTGTTGTGAGCAGCCACAGCCCTCACGTCTACGCACATCTCGACATGGACGCCTTCTACGTGAGCGTGGAGCTACAGCGGCGGCCGGAGCTGCGCGGGCTTCCCGTGGTCGTGGCCGGCAGCGGGCCGCGCGCGGTCGTCACGACGGCGAGCTACGAGGCGCGCAGGTTCGGCATCTTCTCGGCAACGCCGGCGGAGCGGGCGCGGCGGCTGTGTCCCGACGCGATCTTCGTGCCGCCTGACTTCGAGCTCTACCGCGCCCGCTCGCGCGAGGTGATGGCCGTGCTGCGCAGCCACGTGGAGCGCGTGGAGGTCGTGGGCCTCGACGAGGCGTATCTGGACCTCACCGGGCTCGATCGCTATCGCTCCGCCGCCCGCCGGGTGAAGGACGCCGTGCGCACCGAGACCGGGCTCACCTGCTCGGTCGGGCTCGGGCCGAACAAGCTTGTCGCGAAGGTCGCCTCCGATGCCGAGAAGCCGGACGGGTTCGTGGAGCTCACGGCCGACGAGGCCCGGATCCGCTTCGCCGAGGCCTCGCCCGGTCTCGTGCCCGGCATCGGCCCGAAGACGGTGGCCAGGCTCGACCAGCTCGGCATCGCCACGCTCGGGCGCCTGGGCACCACCTCGGACATCCAGCTCAAGGAGTGGTTCGGCACCCGCCTCGGCCCCCACCTCGCCGCGCTGGCGCGCTTCGAGGACGAGCGCCTGATCGAGACCGTGCGGGTGGCCAAGTCCGAGTCGCGCGAGACCACCTTCGACCACGATCTGACCGGCCTCCCCCAGCTCGAGCCCGTGCTCGAGCGGCTCACCTCCGAGCTCTGCGAGACGCTCGCGCGCGAGGAGCGGCGCGGGCGCACGATCGGCATCAAGGTGCGCTTCAACGACTTCACCACGGTCACCCGCGCCCGCAGCCTCGACGCCGCGGTGAACGAGGTCGAGGCGGTCGGCACGGTGGCGCTCGACCTCCTCAGGCGGCTCGATCCGGCCCGTCCGGTGCGCCTTCTGGGCGTGCGGGTGGCCGGGCTGGACGAGGAGTCGGTGCATGCGCTGCCCGACGATCAGCTCTCCCTGTCGCTCTGATCTAGTCTTGAGCCATGTCCTCCGATCGCCTGACAGGGCTCGACGCGTCGTTCCTCCATCTGGAGGACGGTGCGGCCCACATGCACGTGGCCGGCGTGATGCTCTTCGAGGGCTCTCCCCCGCCCTACGACGACCTGCTCGAGGCCATCGAGCGGCGCCTCGGGCTGGTCCCGCGCTACCGCCAGCGGCTGGCATTCGTGCCGCTCGGACAGGGGCGTCCGAAGTGGGTGGACGATCCGCACCTGAACCTGCGCTACCACGTGCGCTCGACGGCGCTGCCTGCACCGGGCTCCGAGCAGCAGCTCAAGGACCTTGCCGGCCGGGTGTTCGCGCAGCAGCTCGACCGCGACAAGCCGCTCTGGGAGATCTGGCTGGTGGAGGGCCTCGAGGGCGACCGCTTCGCGATGCTGTCGAAGACCCATCACGCGCTCGTGGACGGCGTGTCCGGCGTGGACATCATGTCCGTGCTCTTCGACACCTCCGCTGAACCCGCAGCGCCCACCGACACCGGGGACCGCTGGCTGCCGCGTCCCCTCCCCTCCCCCGTCCAGCTCCTGGGCGAGGCGTTGATGGAGCGCGCCACGATCCCCGGCGAGCTGGTGCGGTCGGTCAGGTCGGTGTTCCGCGGCCCGATGCGGGTGGCCGAGGGTCTGCGCGACGCCGCCGTGGGCGTCGGGGCCATGGCGTGGGCCGGGCTCAATCCCGCGCCCCCCACGCCCTACAACAAGTCGATCGGCCCGCATCGCCGCTACACGTGGGTGCGCGCGAACCTCGCCGACCTGAAGGCCATCAAGAACGAGCTCGGCGGGACCGTGAACGACGTGGTGCTGGCGACCGTGGCCGGCGCGCTCGGAAAGCACCTGCGCCGCCGCGGACTGAACACCGACGGCCTCGAGCTGAAGGCGATGGTGCCGGTGAGCGTGCGCGCCGACGTTGAGCGCGGCGCGCTCGGCAACCGCGTGGCCGCGATGATGGCCCCGCTCCCGGTCTGGTGCCAGGACGCGGTGGCTCGCCTCGACATCGTCCGCGAGGAGCTGAAGGGCCTGAAGACCGGCGGCCAGGCCGTGGGCGCTCAGGTGCTCACCGAGCTGTCCGGCTTCGCCCCGTCCACGGTGATGGGCCAGGCGTCGCGCGTGATGGCCCGGCAGCGCTTCTTCAACGTGGTGGTCACGAACGTGCCCGGCCCGCAGATCCCGCTCTACCTCGCGGGGCGCCGCATGATCGACCCGTTCCCGATGGTCCCGCTGGCCAAGAACCAGGGCCTCGGCATCGCGCTGCTGTCCTACGCCGGGCGGATCAACTTCGGCCTCGTGGGCGACTTCGACGTGATGTGGGACCTCGACGACTTCGCGAACGACATCCACGACTCGCTCGCCGAGCTGGCCTCGGAGGCCGGCGTCGAGCTCACGGTGGAGTCGAATCCCGCCCAGGCGGTGCATGCGTGAGAGACAGGCTCGCGGACTGCGCGCGCGACCTGGGAATCGAAATGCAGGTGCAGCGGCTGGAGGCGTCCACGCGCACGGTCGCGGACGCGGCCACCGCGGTGGGCTGCCAGGAGGCTGAGATCGCGAAGTCGATCGTGTTCGTGGCCGACGGCGACCCGGTGGTCTGCGTGGCCTCCGGGCAGCACCGTGTGGACCTGGAGAAGGTTGCCGATGCACTCGACGTCGCCGAGGTCCGGCAGGCCCAGGCCGACGAGGTGCGCGCCGCGACCGGCTTCGCGATCGGCGGCGTGCCGCCGTTCGGGCACGACCTCCCGGTCCTGTTCGACGAGGCGCTGCTGAGCCACAAGCGCGTCTGGGCGGCCGCCGGCGACCCCCACAGCCTCTTCTGCGTGGACCCGCGCAAGCTGGCGCGCTGCATCAGTGCGCGCGTCGTGCCGCTCGGCGACGGCACTTAGCCAGCGATCGCTTACGGCTCCGCACAGCCGTGAGTTGCGTTCAGGCGCATACGGAGTGCGTCCCATCTGGCGGCGTGAGCGCGAGTTGGCGACATTGGAACCGCTGCAGCTTTCCCGATGGAGTCTTGGGCAGGAGCCCGGCTGGGACGAAGTGGCACTCGTTCAAGCGCACACCGGCCACCTCTCGGCTCCGCCGCGTGAGCTGACGGGCAAGGCGCTGCGGGGCTGGCGCATCAGCGCCGACTTCTGCGATAAGCGCAACCCGCGTTTGATCGTCCCGAATGATGTCTACGACAGCGACGCACCCGGGCCGGAGGGCCGCCAGTTGCCCGAGTTCAGCTTCGAGGCTGCACGCGAAGATGTTTCTTCCCCCAACGATGAACATGTCGTCCGCGCGCCCGGTGATGTACAGCTCTCCTTCGTGGCAGAAACCCAAATCACCAGTGCGTAGTTCGCCGTCGGTGAACGCGCGTCGTGTCAACTCAGGCTTGTCGAGGTATCCCGAGGCCAAGCCCGAGGATCGCACGCAGACTTCGCCGACGGGGCCGGGGCCACGGACGCGGATCTCGTGTCCCGGCAACGGGGGTCCAACCGACACCAAACGGGCGTTCCCTGGCGCGCCGGGCTTGGTCTCCAACACCTGCCCCGCAGCGAGGGCTCGTGCGTCGACTTCTAGGACGCGGGGAGTCTGTCCCACGGGACTCATCGTCACCGCGAGCACCGCTTCGGCAAGACCGTACGCGGGCGAAAAACATGACAAGGGAAAGCGGTCATCGCCGAACACCTCACGGACGCGATTCAGCGTTCCGGCCTCGACCCGCTCTCCTCCGATCACGCCCACTCGCATTGGGAAGCGGCCCGGCATAGGCCCACGAGCGGCTCGAGCCACAAGATCCCACGCGAAGTTCGGCGCGGCAGTCATCGTGGCCCGTGCGCGGGCGCAGTCCTCGAGCCAGCTCGCAGGTCGGCGGAGAAAGCGGGCCGGCGTGCCGAGAGTCAGCGGGATACCAGTCCAATAGCTGAACAACAGACAGCCAAAAAGACCCATGTCGTGGGACAGCGGCAACCAGGAAGCCAGCGAATCGGTGTCTGCGTCAACCCCGACCACTCGTTCGAGGGCCGACAGCTGGAAGGCGATCGCGTCCGCCTCCAGCTGACAGCCGCGTGGTTCGCCGGTCGCCCCCGAGGAGTACTGGACGAAGATAACTCCGCGCGGCGTCGCGAGCTCGGGGTCGCCATGCCCGTCGTGTTCGAGGCTCTCGAAGTCGAAGACCGGATGGGCGAGTTCAGCGTCCCGTAGTTGCCGAGCGATTGCAGGGTCGCTGGCAACGAGCTGGGGTTCGGCTTGCTTGCAGATCCTTCGCAGCTGGTCGAGATAGGCCTCAGCCCGCATCCCACGCGCCATGGTCGGCACGGAAATGATGGTGGCGCCGGCGGCCCACGCCCCCAGCACCATTGCGCAGGCGCCGGGCGAGTTGGTCAGTAGGCATGCGACGCGCGACCCCTTCTCGACACCTGCATTGCGCAGTCCAGTTGCTATCCGAAACGCGCGCCGCCGCCACTCGTCCCAGGTCCACTCCACAAATCCGGAGCCTTCCCATACCGAGAGATGCGCGCGACCCGACCGCTCTTGATCGAAGCGTTCCCACAGTGGGGGGACGTGATGAAGCTCCCCCCGCTCGGAACGTCCGTCAGGCGTGGGGGACCTCACCAGTACATTCGACGAACAGCTCGCCCACGGTAATGCGCTCCCAGACCCGGTCTTCGAGATCGCGCGACAATCGAGCTGGGTTGTACTCGTCAAGCAGGAATACAAGCACCTCGGCAATCGCGAGTGAGTCGAGTTCGAGGTCTTCGGCCAGGCGCAAGTCCGAGGTGATTCCTTCGCTCGGGACCTGCGCAATGGCACCCAGCTCATCCGCAAAGCGGCGCCATGAAAGTTCAGAATCGCCGAGGCGGTCTGTCATCGGCGATGGTCTCGCGGCATGCGCACTCTTGCCTGCGGTGGAGCTGGACGGCGCGCAGCTTTCAGGAATCTGTGTGCTCGGTCTTCCCAATCCTCCCGATAGACGGCAAGTGTGAGCTGATCCCAACGTCGCCCGCCGAAGGCGAGATGATCGCGTAAGCAGCCCTCGACCTCGAAGTATCGACCAAGGCCGCTAGCTATCTCGGCATAGTTGTACTCAGGAGTCGTGAAGTACAGCTTGCGGAACGACCAGCACGAAAAGACGTAGTCGATAAACAGTGCGACGCCGAGCAACATCGTCGGCGAACGCCTGTGCGGTTCGAAACGGGCTGCGGCGACGTAGACGTGCTGGTCCTGGAAGTTCGCATGGTAGGCGAACACAAGTCCGATCGGGTCGGCTCGGCGGGGGCTGGAAACGAGGTACTGCACCAAGACGTTGTCCCAAAGGGTTCGCAGCCACTGGTCGGGGCTTGGGGTGGTGCCCCTATGCCGCCAGCGCCAGTTCAGTTCAGGACCGAGCTCCATTGCTTGGATGTAGCCATAGTCGTTCGGCGTGATTGCCCGCAGCTCGACGTCGGCGCCCTGCAAGGGAGGCGGGACGAATGGCTCGTTCGGAGCGTCAGGCCCACGTTTCGGGGACGGAGACCAGCCGTTGCTCGCGTTCGGGTCAGACATCAGAGCGGAACCTTGAGGCGGCGACCGTCCGTGCGGAACTCCACACGCTTCGGCTGTACGGCCAGCGCGGCGTAGACGCGGGAGCGGACCTCTGCGCGAATCGCCTTGCCGCTCTCGGTCATGAGCGTCGCCGTGGGGGCACCGGAGGGCGCTACCCCGACCACACAGAATCGGCCACGCCAAGCCGGGTTCCCGCCAAAGCCGGTCACCAAACGCCCGCGCGCGGCCTCTCGCCGGCTTCCACACACGATGCTCGTCCTGGGGTTCACGTCTTCGACCAACGCCTCGGTCTGGATCAAGAGACAGATGGCTCGAGCGTTCGACACGATCCAAGTTGCGACCTTGGGGGGCGCGCCAGGAACGCTTTCTGCCGTCGCAGCGGAGACGCCGTATGGGGCGAGGCCCTGGTCAAGCGCTCTCGGCAGTCCGTTCGCAAACAGTCTCTCCGCGGTGCCCTTTCTCCCCGACATGTCGTTCGGCCTCAGCGGGGAAGAACCACCTGGCGGAGCCGGCGCGTCCGGCACGGGCTTTCCCACGTTCCCCGCAGCAGCGGGAGGCTTGCGGACTGACCGCCGACGGGCTGCGCTGCGAGCGTCATCGCTTGCGGCCCGCTCTCCCACATGGTCGCGCCGTTCAGCGTAACCCCCTACTGAACGGGCCTCGCGTCCCGCGGTTTCTGCGTCGCTCCCCGCCACCACTCGTGGAGGCGCCGCCCGCTCCGACGAGACAGACCCCCTAGCAGCACGGTCCACGCCGCCTTGCTCGGAACGCGCACAACCGAAGAAAGCCGACGCCAGCAGGGCTAAGACGACGGGTAAGGCGGTACCGCTGCCTGTAGCCCGCATCACGGTTCGGCGCGTTCACCGCGTGACGCTCGGCCTAGCAGTAGCACTCGAGCTGCCCGTAGTGGGCCTCCCGGGGCCCGCCGCCGTTCTTCACGACCGCGTAGCCGTACGTCTCTTCGTAGTAGTACTGGCGGACTCCGCCGTTACCGCACGCCCATGGGAAGTAGTCGTGGTACCCGTTCGAATCCCGCCACTGAAGGTTGACACACGGGCGGTGGTCCCTTCCCCAGTCTTCCCCCCAGTTCCAAAGGGGTGCATTCGGGCTGTAGGCCCGGCACTGCTCGCCTTCACTGAGGGGTACCCCCCAGCAGTACCAGTAAGCGGCCTCGGCGCGAGCGGTAAACACCGCGAGCGCTAGCCACGCGGCGGCCACGGTGCCGAAGAAGAGAACCATGGGCCTTCTCAACAGCACGGCAGGACTTCTCATCTCCACGTTCTCCCTTTCCCCGACCGACGATTGCCGAAGTCGCACCAGATGTAGAAATGATGCTGTTTGCAAACGAGAGAAAACCATATGCTTCGCTACCTGTCAAGCACGTGCGACTTGACTGAGACGACCTACGGCTCTGCGCGCAGCTGCGGGAAGCTGGTCGTGAAGCCTGGGTACGGACCCTGCTCCGGACAGCCGGGTCGCGCCACGTCTCGTCCTTCGGTGCGGAACACGTACTGGCTGATCAGCGGCTGGAGCTCCGGCGGGTCTGCGCTCTCCGGCGGCGCCACGCTGCCGTTCGAGCAGCCACGGGAGTCGTAGACCGGGAGCCCGCTCGCGAGCTGGTCGAGCGTGCCCGGCGCCGGGTAGGCGTTGGCCCTGCCGTTCCCCAGCGGCCGCGGGTAGAAGGTCAGCGACTCCGGTCCGAGCACGGACGCGACGCGCAGGTATTGGACCGGGTCCTTGGCCAGCGGCAGGCTGCCGAACTCGCCCCCGGTGTCGCGCCCGAGCGTGGAGGCCGTCAAGTTCGCCAGGAAAGAGGTGATCTCGCGCTGGTTGGCACCCAGGTGCTGGATCATCGGGTTGACGTTGCGCAGCCAGGGCTGGAACTGCTCGAGCAGCGGCGGGAGCTCCCTGATCGTTCGCTCGAACGCGGGCACCCCTCGCTTCGTCGCGCTGACCACCGGACCGAGGCGCTGGAAGAATCCCCGGTACTCGGGGGCGAGCCGCCTGAACGCGTCGAACGTGCCCGCCATCTCGGTCGCCGCCGGTTGGAGATCCTTCACGACCGGCTCGCCGATCTCCGCGAACCGGGTGAGACGCGGCAGGGTCAGCCGGCTCTCGCGCTCGAAGCGCGGGAACTCCTTCCAGATCGCCGCGAACTCGCGGTTGCGCTGCGCGGTGACCGCCCAGAGCCGCTCCGACTGCACGATCAGGTTCCGCAGCTGCCCGTCCCGCTCGCTGATGGCGTCGAAGAACTCGCCCGTGGCAGCGAACGTCTCGCTGACCGCCTCTGACTGCGCGTTCAGCTCGCGCAGCAGGTCGTCGGACGCGGACACGAACTCGGGCAGGTTCCCGAACAGTGCGTTGATGTCCGCCCCGCGGCCCTGGGCAGCCGCAGCCTGGGACTGCATCCAGGTCCGGAACGCCGCCCGCGTCTTGTCGTCGAAGGAGCGGAAGATCTCGTCGAGCTCGACCGTGGCGGCCACCGCCGAGCGCGGCAGGGTTCCGCCCTCGGGCAGCATTCCCTTGCTGTCGTGGCCGGGCGTGAGGTCCACGAAGGTCTCGCCGAGCAGCGTCTTCGTGCGCAGCATCGCGCGGGCGTCACGCGGGACGGGCGCGTAGCGAGCGCGCATCTCGATCGTTGCGTCCGTGCGGCTGCCCTCCGCGGCCTCCAGGCTCACGACCTTCCCCACCGGGACCCCCGCAATTCGCACGTCCGCCTGCTCGGCGAGCTGGGTCGCTTCGGGGAACTCGACGTGGAAGCGGTACCCCTTCGGCTGGAGCGGCGAGGTTCCGCCGAAGGCCAGCCAGAGATACAGCAGCACCGCGAAGCAAGACAGGGCGAAGGCCACCATCACGGCGATCTGCCAGGGGCGCGGAGCCTGCTTGATCATCCGCCGCCTCCCCCTCCGCAGACCTCCGCACGCGTGGGCGCGTTCAGGAGCCGGATGAGCGTCGTGATCGTCGGGTTGCGGCCCCCCCTGACGAAGCCCTCGAACACCTCCATGTGGCCGCACGACATGAGAAGCAGGGAGCGCCGGATCGGGCCGATGCCGTCCTGCGCAGCGAGCGTGGAGTTCGTGTTGTGGGCGGCCCAGGGAACGTAGAAGAGGTAGCTCTCCTTGCCCTTGCCCTTCCCGGGCGGGTCGTGGGCCATCTCGTCGAAGATTGTGTTCAACAGCTCCCAGAACCTCGTCAGGTCCGGGGTGGCCTCGGAGAGCTCGCGCGCGGGCGGCACCAGCTCGGCTGCGATCGGCCGCGCCTCGCGCGTGAACGGCCGCAGCTGGTCGCGGATGGGTTCCCGCGTGTCGCGGAAGAACGGGCGCAGCTGCCGCAGGGTCGGTGCCAGCGCGCGTGCCGTCGGGCGCAGGTCGGCGAAGGTCGTCTCCATCGCGTCCCCGAGTCCCCGGATGCGGTCGAGCGCTCGGTTGGTCGACCCGAGCGCTCCGGGCAGCAGCTCGATGGTCGAGGCCAGGTTCTCGTTCTGGTTCGCGAAGCGGCGGAAGACCGCCGAGCTGCCGCTCACGAAGCGGGCGAGCTCGGTGTCGTGCTTGCCCAGCTCGCTCATGATCTTGGAGAAGTTGCTCATCACGCGCCGCAGCTGCACCCGCCGCCGGGCCACGAGCCGGGAGGCCTTCGCCACATCTCGCGACAGCGGCTGGAAGCGGCGCAGCGTGTTCGCGAGGTCGCGGCCGCCGCCGTCACGGAGCGCGTCTCCCGCGCCGCCCACGAGCAGCTTCAGGTAGGCGCGCGTGTCGCCATCCATCGTGGCGAGGAAGTCGGAGAAGTTGATGTCGATTTGACTCGCGTCGAGGCGGATGCGAGCGCCGCTCTCGAGCTTCGGTCCCGCGGACGGTGTGCCCGGATCCAGCTCCATGATCATGTCCTTGACGCCCGTCTTTGGGCGCAGCAGGGCGCTGGCGTCGGGGTACACGCGCGCGAAGCGCTCCTGGATGTTGAGCGTGGCGATCGCCTTGCCGTCCTCGAGCTCGATGCCGGCGATGTCGCCGACCCTGACCCCTGACACGTTCACGGCCTGGCCCTGGCCCGGGAGCACTCCCTGGCCGGTGTCGAGCTCGACCTCGAGCTTGAACAGCTTCTCACCGACCACCGGTATCCAGGCCGGGTAGTTCAGGCGCTGGTTGGACAGGATGTAGCCGCCCACCGCCGACGCCCCCAGCACGAGCAGCACGAGCGCAACGCCCGCCTTCGCGTTGTAGCGCAGCGCCTTGCGCAGGATCATCCTCATCGCGCCGGCTCCGCGGAGATCGGTGGGACCGCTGTGGCTGGCGCGTCCGGCCGCGAGCCGTCCGCAGGCCCAATCGACGCCGGGCCGTTCACGTCGGGGACCGGGTTGCGGTGGCACGGAAGCCCGCGCGAGAGCGGCGGCGGGTTGCCGGGGAACGCGGGCCGGGTGCGGAGCGGCGGCGTGGTGACCTTGCCGAACAGCGGTAGGCCCTGGAAATTGGTCTTGCCGGACTTGATCGTCTGGGCGCCGCCGGGGGCCGCGAGGCGCAGGAACGTGCCGTTGCCGTCGAAGCTCTGCCCCTCGGCGGCCTGGCCGACCATCGCGTACCAGAACTCCTTGAAGTTCTCGGTACCCGCGGACAGCGGCCCGTCGTCCACGCGCACGTCCGCGGTCGGCAGCAGCACCTCGATGGAGCAGCGGTTGAAGAGGTCCACCTCGGGCAGGTACGCGAGCTGCCTGTGTCCGAGCCCCGCGAGGTGGCGGGTGGCGGGGCCGAGCTCGTTCAAGAGGCCGCCCAGCTCCGCCGGCCCGAACAGCTTCTCTGCCTGGGTGAGCCAGGGCCCGGAGGCGGCGATCGTGGCCGGCGTCTCCTCCACCCCAGGGATCAGCTCGCGCGCGAACGCGCTGCTCGGCGGCAGCGCCCGCTCGATGCTGGCAAAGCCGAGCCGGGCGTTTGCGGCGGTGGGACCGAGCAGCCGCACGGTCTCGCTCAGCTCGGGCGCCCTCGACGCCATCGCGGCCATCGTCGTGTTGAAGTCACTCACGAGGTCACGCAGCGCCTGCTCGTGCTCGCCGAGCCCGGAGCTGGTGCGCGCGATGCCCTCGATCAGCCGCGACATGTCGTGCGGGTCGTCGCCCAGCAGCGCGTCGTTCGCGATCGCCGAGTCGCGCAGCGCGCCCACGCTCGTCTCGAGCGCCTTGTTGAGGGCCTGCGCCCCGGTCAGGCCGCGCACGTCGGGATCCTGGTCGGCGTCGTCCTCCGGGGTCGGCTTCGAGCTGAACGCCGTGCCGAGCCCGCGGATCGTGTCCTGGAGCGACGCTCGCGTGTCCGACTGGAGCCCGGTGAGCACCTGATCGAGCTGTACCGGCCGGGCGGTCTGGCTCGCTGGGATGATCCCGCCGTCGGGGATCTCCGTGGCGTCCGGCGTGCCCGGCTCGAGGTCGAGGTAGAAGTTGCCCTCGAGGAACATGCGCGGGCGGATCTTGATCGTGGCGTCGCTGTGGATCGGCCGCCCGTCGTCCTTGATCTCCAGGGTCGCGACCGAGAGGTGCGTGTCCTTGTAGCGGCCGACCTCCACGATCTTGCCCACGTCCACACCGGCGATCCGCACCGGCGTGCGCGGCTGAACGAGGTTCGAGTCCTGGAAGACCGCCTGGATCCGGTAGCCGCGCGACAACGGCAGATCCTTCGAGAACGCGAAGTAGGTGAAGATCGCGAGCAGGACGATCGCGATGATCCCCGCGCGGACGGGATTCATGCCGGTGGGGACCCTCCTCACGGCAGGCCCCTCCGGGTGGGCTCGCTGGCGGTGCCCTGGCTGCCGGGCAGATTCCCGATCGCCTGGCGGTTGCGCAGGCGGTTCCGCCTGTAGTTCTCGTTGCCGGCCTCGCACTCGCGCACCTGGCCCGGCGCGGCGGTGTTCGGATACGGGTTCGCGTGCAGGAAGCTGTCGTCGGTCAGCGAGAGCTCCACCGCCCCCGCGTTCTCCGGCGGGGCAGGCCCGTTGGCCGGCGTCGAGGCCGGGCCGGCCTCGCTGCCGGCCGGGACCGGCAGAGCCAGCGGAATGAACCGCAGCATCGTGCCGACCGAGTCGCTCTCCGACAGCAGGCTCGCCCCGTTGCGGAACAGCAGCGTCAGGTAGTTGCACGTGGTCTGGGCGGGCGTTATGAAGTCAAGCAGCGGCTGCGCCAGCGTGACCGTGCGCGTGAGGCGGTCGAGCCCGCGCGGCACGCGGTCGTCGTTGCCGAACTCCTCGAACGTCTCGATCGTGCGGGTCAGCCGTCGGTTCAGCCCCGGCGAGCGCCGCAGGGCGGGCGTGCCCGCCCGGAATGCCACGGCGAGGTCGGGCGCGGCCGCTGCGAGCGAGGCGAACGCCGGCCGCCAGCGCCTGAACAGCTCCTCGCTCTCGCGCAGGAACGGTCGCTGCGCCGGCAGCTCGCGGGTTGCGGCGTCGAGCGCAGGCGGACCGCCGGAGATGGTTGCCTTCAACGGCTCGGCGACCGACTCCCAGGCCTGGAACGTGGTGTCGAGCGCGACCCACAGCGACGCCTGGGTGCCCGCCACCGGCGCGGCCTCCGCAGCCGCCTGCTCGAGCGCGGGGAAGAACTCGTCGAACTTGGTGCGCTCGGAGGCGATGTTGCGCATGGCGGGCTCCAGCTCGCGCATGAGCGACTCGAACCCGGCGAACGTGCGGTTGAGCGACTCGCCGCGCCCCGCGAACGCCGCGCCGTACTCGGCCAGGTTCGTGCGCGACCCGACGCGCGTGGGGTCGTCGAACGTGTTGAAGAAGTCGTCGATCTCGACCGGCCTCAGGGGCGAGGTGCGCTCCACCGGGATCGTGGCGTGCTCGGGGTAGCCGCGTTCCGAGCGACCCACCGTGAGCTCCACGTACTTCAGGCCGAGCGCCGAGCGCGGCCGGATGAGCAGCGTCGAGTCCATCGGCAGCGGCTCCACGGTCGGTTCGAGCTCCAGCGTCAGCTTGGCCGCCGCCGAGCCGTCGTCCTTCGAGACTGAGGTGATCTTGCTCACCACGCCCATCCGCGCTCCGCCGATCCGCACCTCGTTCCCGCGCACCAGGCCGGCCGCGTTGGGCACCTCCGCCTCGAGCGAGTAGGTCGGCACAAACGGCAGGCCATCGTTCGCGTTGTAGGCGAGATAGACCGCCACGATCGTGACCAGCACGGTCACCGCGCCCACGAGCACGGGGCTGGTGGACAGCGCGCCGGAGCCGCGGCGCCGGGGGTTCACCGGGCCTCCTCTTCAGGCCCGAGGAAGTAGTCCAGGATGACCTCGGGGTCATGGACGTGCGCCGCCTCGGCAGCGGTGCTGGAGGCCGCCGCGAAGTCGGACTCGCAGCCGCCCGTCGGCCTGCCGTTTCGGACGCAGGTGCTGAGGTTGAGCCCGGAGCGCACGTAGTGGCCGACAGCGTCCTCGCCGTTCACGGCGTTCGTGTAGAAGAAGATGAAGCGCATGAGCTCCTCGACGCCGCCCGTGTCGTCGAAGCTCGTGGACAGCCCCGCGAGGTCTCCGGCGAGCGGCTGCAGCGGATGGGACAGCTCGTGGAGATCCTTGATCAGCGGTCGGATCGCGGGGAAGACGCTCCGCCCCCGCTCCGCGAAGTCGCCGAGGCTCGTGACGGCAGGCGTGGCGGCCTCCACGAACGGGCCGAGCTGCGCGATCGTCTCGTTGATTGCCGGCGCCTTCGCGCCCAGGCTGTTCAGCGCCGGCGTCATCTGCTCCGCGAAACCGGCGAGGCGGTCGGCCGTGGGACGCAGCTCGCGCAGGAACGGCGGGAGTTTCTCGAAGTTGCGCTCGATGTCCTCGCCGCGCTCCGCCGCTGCGACCGCGGTGGCGCCCGCGTGGTCGATGAACCCCGCGGTCTCCTTGCGCCGGGCGGCCCAGGGCTTCAGCACCGCGTCGGACTCCTCCACGAGCCGCGCCAGGAGCCGGTCCTGGTCGGCGAGGATGGCGATCACCCGGTCGAATTCCTTCAGCGCGGGGTTCGCCCGCCTCACCGCGGCGCGCAGGCGCGGCCCGTTGCCCGCGAGGCCGGCGCCGAGCTCGTTGATGATGAGCCGCCAGCCCTCGCGCTGCGGGTACCGGTAGATGTCGTTGATGAGGTCGACCGCCACCGGGGTGGTGTTGTTGTCCACTGGGAGGAGGTGCTGTCCCTCCCCCGGCCCCGATTCGATCTCGCGTAGCGGCTTCGCCAGCGGGGTCCCGCTCTTCTGCGGCCGCGTGGGCTCGCACTCCACGTACTGCTCGCCGATCAGCGACTGAAGGCGGATCTGGCAATGCGCGTCCTGGCGGAACGGCTGGAAGGCGGGATCGTCGATCAGCAGGACGACCGCCGCCTTGTTGTCGCGCGTGAGGTCGACGTCGTCGATCTTGCCGACCTTCACGCCCGCGACCTTCACGTCCTCGCCGGGGATCACGAAGCTGGCGTTGTCGAAGACCGCGCGCACCCGGTAGCTGTCGCCGTCCCCGCCGCCCGCCGCCACGAGCGTGCCGAGCAGTAGGCCCACCGCAACCGCCGCGAGCAGTGCGCGCCTCAGCTTCACGGGGTCGCTCCGGGCGTCTGGGACGGGTCGCAGTCGGGATTTGCGAGCTCGCCCGAGTCCACGAACGGGGCGGACCCGTCGGATGGGCTCCGGGCGCCGGCTCCCGGGCAGCGCCGCAGGTTGCCGGTGCTCAGGTACGGGCTGGCGCCGCGGGCCGCCGGGGACTTCGGATCGAGGTGCCCGCCCTCGGCGTCGTCGACGAAGTGGAAGGCGTCGAATATGGGCATCGCACGCGCGTAGTGGCCGTTCGCGTCGTACGTGGCCATGGCGCCACCGAAGCTCCTCATCCAGGCCGTCAGGTCGGGTACGTACGGGCGCGCGAAGGAGAACATCGGGAGCGAGTCACGGAGCGCCTGGCGGGAGCTCCTCAGGGAGCGGCGCGTGATCTTGGCGAGCGGAGGCAGGTCCCGCATCGCGTCGTGGAGGTCGTTGCCGGCCCCCGAGCGTCCGAAGAGCAGCTTCAGCTGGCGGAAGGTCGGCACGGATCGCTCGGTGAACGGCCTCAGCCGGCTGAAGAACGGCGCCAGCTTGGGCGCCACCGGGCGGGTGGCGATGAGGAGGCGCTCGAGGTCGTCTAGCCCCGGGCGCAGCGCGGCGAACGTCTCGCTCCCCTGATTCAGAGCCGGCGGCAGCTCGTGGAGCGCCTGCGACAGCGACTCGGTGTCGGACGCGAGCGCCCGCTGCGTCTCCCCGGCGTTCCCCACCAGCTCGGTGAGCTCCCCACGGCGGTCGGCCAGCGCGCCCATCGCGTTCGAGGTCTCCACGAGGAAGTCCTCGAAGGTCTGGCTGTCCCGGTTCAGCTCCTTGACGAGACGGGTGGCGGCTACCAGCGACGGTGCGAAGTAGTGCGCCGAGCGGTTCGCCTCCCGCTCCTTGCCCTGGTACCAGTCCGCGAAGCCCTGGATCACTCCCTGAAGGCCGCGGCGTGTGGGCGGGTCAAGGGCGTTGAAGAACTGGTCGAGCTCCACGATCGACGTCGTGTTGTCCGAGTCGAGCGCGGCGCCGTCGTCGAGCGTCGGGCGGAAGTTCGGCCCCGGGTGTACGTCGACGTAGCGATTGGCGATCCCGATCAGCGACTGGGCGCGGATCGTGGCCGTGGTCCCGCGGTGGAGCGGCGCGAACTCATCCTTGATCGAGACCTCCACCTCGGCGCGGCTGTCCTCGGTCAGCTCGATCCCGGTGACACTCCCGGCCGGCGAACCGCCGATGCGCACGATGTCGCCCCTGACGAGCTGGCCCGCGTTGTCGAAGACGAGCCGGTAGGTGTGCGTGTCCTCGCGCCCGAGGAACAGGTACAGCACGAGCGCGAGCGCGAGTAGCAGCGCGACGAGCGCTGGCACGCGTCCCCTAGCGGCGGTCTCGGTTCTCGGCTCTCCCACGTGTCCTCCCGAGGGCGCGCCACCCGCTGGCGGGACCCCGAGGCCGCGTATCGTATACGGCTACGTTTCCGAAAGCGAACGGCAAGTCAGGTCCCGCTCAAACCAAGGAACACTCACGTTTGCATTTGCCGCCGAGTTTGCTAGCGTGCAGCGCCCGGACGGCGGGAGGCGCCGGCCGCGTCAGGAGTTCTAGGACCCGGAGGAGATCTAGATGCGCAAGCTCATAGTCCTGCTGGCCGCCCTGGCGATGGCGGCCATTCTCGTCGCACCGTCGGTGGCTCAGGCTCCGACAACGACGATCACCGTGGACGCCAAGGTCACGCCGAACAAGGCCGGCACCCCGTCGAAGCCGCAGGGCGTGAAGCTCTCCGGCACGATCCGCTGGGAGAGCGAGGCGGGCATCGAGCCGCCGATCGTCACCGCCTTCGACATCCTGATCTCGAAGGGCGGGATCTTCAACGGCGGCAAGTACCCCAAGTGCGCGCAGAGCCTGGTGAACCGCCGCGGTCCCGGCGCCTGCCCCAAGAAGTCGATCATGGGCAGCGCCACAGGTTCCGCCCACGCCGACGACGTGATCACGCACCCGAAGGTCACCTTCGTGAACGGTGGCGCCAAGAACATCTGCTTCTTCACGGTGCTCACCAACCCGGCCCGGGTCCGGACGTGCGTGCCCGGCAAGATCAAGAAGCTGTCCGGCGATCCGAAGTGGGGCTACCGGGTGCAGGTCAAGGTGCCTGAGGTGCTCCAGGTCGTGGCCGGCGTGCCGATCGCTCTGCGCGACCTGAAGTGGTCCGCCGGCGGGAAGCCCTGGGCGAAGGACTGGATCGCCACCACCAACTGCCCGAAGGGCAACAAGTGGCCGTTCGAGATCGAGACCTTCTACCTCTACGAGGACGGATCGAGGGCCTCGTCCAAGTACGCCGACTCAGTTCGCTGCCGTAGATAGACGGACGGTGCGCTCCGCCTGAGCCGCTCGCTAGCGGCGGCTCAGGCGACCGTCCCACAAACAACTACAGGGGGAATGAGGTAAGTGTGATTCGGGCCGCAGCCGACCGGGTCTTCCTGCCGTCGAAGAACCTGCTCGAGCAGGTTGGCGACATGATGATCCTCACGGGGAAGACGCTGCTCTCCACGGTACGCCCGCCGTATCCGTACGGCACGGAGTTCGTGCAGCAGTTCCTGTTCCTGCTGCGCCTCTGCTGGATGCCCCTGACCATCTCGACGATCGCCATCTGTTTCGGCGCGCCGGGCCTTCAGGCGGGCAACGCTCTCGTCCTGTTCGGCGCGATCGACCGGCTCGGCGGCTTCTTCGTGCTGGCGGCCATCCGCGAGATCGGGCCCAACGTGACCGCGATCATCCTCGCCGGGGTGGGCGGCACGGCCATCACCGCGGACCTCGGCGCTCGCAAGATCCGCGAGGAGCTCGACGCCCTTCAGGTGCTGGGCGTGGACCCGATCAAGAACCTCGTCGTGCCGCGCTTCCTGGCGCTGATGCTGGTCACCGGGCTGTTCAACATCTACGCCATCATCTTCGGGCTCACCGGCGGCATCATCGCCACGCTCACCTTCGACGCCCCGCTGGGGCCCTTCTTCGCCACGCTGCTTACCAACGCCTCCACCACCGACCTGTGGGGGTCGGTGGTCAAGTGCATGATCTTCGGCGCGATCATCGCGATCGTCTCCTGTTACAAGGGGATGACCGCGTCCGGAGGCGCCGAAGGGGTCGGCAGGGCCGTGAACCAGGGCGTGGTGATCGAGTTCCTCGGCATCTTCGCCTTCAACTACGTCTTCACACAGACGCTGCTCGCCACGCACCCCGAGATCTCGGTGATCAAGTAGATGGGACGCACCTGGCTCGACACCACGAGAGATGTGCTCGGGTCCGTCGGCGAGATCGCCAAGTTCTCCGGGCGCGTCATGAGCGCGATATTCAGCGGGCGCGCCTTCCACTTCTTCGGCGAGGCGCTGCGCCAGGCGGGCATCCTGATCCTCGGCTCGGCGCTCGTGATCTGGGGCCTTGCGTTCATCCTCGGCCTCCAGTGCGGGATCGAGGGCGCCTACTTCAACCGCTCGCTCGGATCCCCGGCCTATGCCGGCTTCTTCGGCGCATGGTGCGACCTGCGCGAGATCCTGCCGTACGCGTTCGGCTACATGATGTCGGCGAAGGTGGGCACCGGCCTCGTCGCTGAGATCGGCGCGATGCGCATCTCCGACGAGATCGACGCGCTCGAGGTGATGGGCATCAACTCGCTCGTCTTCCTCTGCGCCACGCGCATGGTGGCCGCCTGGATGGTGCTGCCCTTCATGTACATCGCCGCCGTGGGCGCCGGCTTCTTCGCGACCTACCTCGCGGTCGTCGAGCAGATCGGCGAGGTCAGCTCGGGTGGGTACTCCCTGATCTTTTGGATGTTCCAGAACCCGCCCGACCTGCTCTTCAGCACGATCAAGGGCATGGCGATGGCGACCGTGATCGTGCTGGTGGGCTGCTACTACGGCTACACGGCGAGCGGCGGCCCGGTCGGGGTGGGCACAGCGACCGCGAAGTCGATGGTGCTCAACACGGTGATGGTGCATCTGGTCGGGATGGTCGGCACGCAGATTTTCTGGGGCACGAACCCGAGAGCTCCAATCGGCGGCTAGGCGATCTTCTCGGGAGCCGGCTCGTCTTCGGGCGCCGGCTTCTCGAGCAGGTGGTAGGCCAGGCGCGTGGCGAGCGCCATGATCGTGATCTGCGGGTTGACCCCGAGTGAGCTGGGGATGACGCTGGCGTCGGCCACGTAGACCCCCTTCGTGCCGTGGAGCTGGAGATCCGCGTCCACCACGCCGCGGTCTGAACGCGCGTCGGCCCGCGCCGTTCCGAGCGGGTGGAAGGCCATCAGCTTCAGGTCGTGCGCTCGCAACTCGGAGGGCAGCGGACCGTCGGGAGCGCCTTCGACCGGGTACAGGATCGCCCGCGCTCCGGCCGCGCTGTACAGCTCGCCCAGCAACTCGATGCCGCGCCGCAGCCGGCGCACGTCGTCGTCCTCGAGGTGGTAGCGGATCACCGGCCGCCCGGCGAGGCTTCGCACGGAGCCGCGCGAGACGTCGGACACCATCACGCCGAACTGAGACAGGTTCGGGTAGCTCAGCATCAGCTCGCGGTGACGCTCGCGCGAGTGGCCGAAGCCCATGGAGAGGTAGTCCGGCGGCCCCGCCGCGCCCTCCAGCATGATCCCCTCGTCCGTGAACTCGTCGATGTAGAACGACTGCGGCACGCCCCGGGCCATGTCGATCGGCTCGTCGAACAGCGCCCGGACGGCGGTGGCGGGGTGGATCGACAGGTTGCGGCCGAGCTCGCCCGACTCGCGGCCGAGCCCGTTGCGGCGCAGGAACAGCGGCGTGTGCACCGCGCCGCAGGCCACCACCACGAGGCCGCACTCCACACGCATCACCCCGCCCCCCGCGGTCGTGGCCTCGACGCCGCGGGCGTGGCCGGACGCCAGCAGTATGCGCCGGGCGCGGCAGCCGCTGTAGGTGGTGGCGCCGGCATCCCATGCCTTCGGCGCGTACACCTGGCCGACGTGCTGCTTGGCCGCAGTCGGGCAGCCGAAGGCGCACACTCCCGACCCGACGCACCCCTTGGCGTTGCGAAAGACATAGTCGCCATGCCAGCCGAGCGCGTCGGCGCCGCGCTTCACGACCTCCGCATTCCGGCCCGCGAGCTCCGGCGTGACCTGGGCCACGTGCAGCTCGCGCTCCACACGCCGGAAGAACGGGTCGAGGGCCGCCGGGGTCAGTTCCTCGAGCCCGTGGCGCTCCCTCCAGCGCGCCAGGACCGCCGGCGGCGTGCGGAAGCACGTGCCCGAGTTCACGACCGTCGTGCCGCCCACCGCCTGTCCGAGCGGGAGCCCGATCGGCACATTGCCGATGGTCGTGGTCTGCCCCGCGTCCCGGTAGAGCCGGGTGGTCATCTCACCCGGCCGGGCGGTCATGTCGTCGGGCGTGAAGCGCTCGCCCTCCTCCAGCATGACGACGCGCATGCCGCCCTCGGCGAGCTCCTTGGCCACCGGCGCGCCGCCGGCGCCGGTGCCGATCACGCAGGCGTCGGCGCGCACGACGCGCTCGCCGGTGATGCGACTCCCCCGCTCCACCCGGTCCGCCGCCACGCTCACGGCCGCCCCTCTCGCCGGCGCAGCTCACGCGCCCGTTGAACGTTCGCGTCGGCGTCGTAGCCGAGCCGCCGCATCACCCCCACGTCGCCGTAGTAGGAGAGACAGGCGATGTCCTCGAGGAGCCGTACGAGCTGGCGCGCATGGCGGGAGCGGGCCGCCTCGGCGACAGCGAGCGCCCGTGCCCGCCCTTCGGGATCGAGCCGCCGCAGGCGAGCGGGGAGGCCGAGGCCGCGCGGCGCCAGCTCGGCGGCGTACAGCAGGCCGCGAAGCGCAAGGCGGTTGAGGCGTGGCGAGGCGGCGAGCCAGCCGTCGAGGAAGGCGACGGCGCTCGTGTCGCTCACCGCCGGCAGCTCGGGCTCGGGCGCCACGACCGTGTCGCAGACGCACGCGAAGATCGATGCCTCCCGCGGCGTCAGGGCGCTCAGCCTCACGACAGCGTCTGGAGGAGGCTGCGCTCCTGCGCCTCGGCGAGGCGGCGCACGGCCCCGGCAGCCCGGGCCGAGTCGCGCGCCCGCACCGCAAGGGCCGCCCGGCGGTAGTGGTGAACGAGGGAGGCGCGCTCCTCGAGCAGGGGGGCGAACGCGCGCGCGTTCTGGAGATAGAGGTCGCGGATCGAGTTCGTGATGAGCACGAAGACCACGTTCCCCGCCGCCTGCACGAGCTCGGCGAAGAAGGCGAAGTCGAGCAGCTGGGCCTCTTCCACGGTGCCGGCCGAGGCCACGCGGTCCGCCAGCTCCACCAGCAGCTCGGCCTGGTCCTCGCTGCGCCGCTCGGCCGCGAGGCCCGCGGCCTCGGTGAGCATCAGCCGCCGCGCCTCGAGCACCGCGCCAAGCGTGCGCGGGTCGAGCCCCGACGGCCCGACTACGAGGTGCACGAGCACGTCGAGCCCGCAGTCGCTGCGCCAGTCGCGTACTCGCATGCCCTCGCCCTGACGCGACTCCACCAGCCGCAGCTGCTCGAGGCGCTTGACCGCCTCGCGCACGGAGGTCATGTTCACCTCGAGGTCGGCTGCGAGGCGCCGCTGGGTGGGCAGCAGCTCGCCGGGTGGGTAACGGCCGGACACGATCTCTCGCGAGAGGATGTGGAACACCTGATCCGAGATGCGGGAGCGCTCGACGGCGATTTCGGGCATGCGGGAGATTGTACCGGTGTTCCGAACAATGTAGTATCCGGCGCCATCGTGACCGGCGCGCGAGAGGACACCACCCGGCTGAACTCAGCCCTCGAGCGGCTGAACGCCGGGATGATCGTCTTCGACGTCGGGCTCGGAGCGCTGGCGATCGCGGCGCCCCGTACGGGCCTGCGGCTGCTCGGCCACCGCCGCCCCGCCGACGATGCCGCCTGGCTCTTCCGCCGCTGCGGACCGATCTGGCTGACCTTCGCGGCGGCCCACCTCATCGCCGCCCGCCGCGGCGAGCCGCGCGACTGGTGGGCGCTCGCGTGGCTGCGGGGCACCGAGCTCGCCACGGACGCGCTCTGGGCGCAGTCGCCCGCCTTCCGAGGAGACCCGCGCGCGCGCCGGGCCCTACGCCTTGCCGGCGTGGGGAACGCGGCGATGGCGCTCGGCTTCGGGCTGCGCGGCACGAGGTAGCTCCAGCGCGAGACCTGCGTCCACCTCCTGTGCCACCTGCAGCGAGCTGAGCAGCGCCAGCCTCAACAGCCGGCGCAGCTCGTCCCGCTCGAGGCCGCCGCGCTCGAGCCACCTGAGCACGGCGCCCTCCACGAAGAAGATCCAGCCCTGCACGGCGGTCTCGAGCGCCGCGGAGCGCGCGGGCGGCGGCGCCCCCCCTCCCCACCTCGCGATCCCGGCGAGCACCGCCTCGAGCCTCAGCTCGCGGCCCTCCTCGAGCGCCGCCCGGATGTCCTCGTCGTCACCGCCGCGCGTGCGGAAGATCGTGGAGTAAGCGGGCGCGTGGTCCTCCACGAAGCTGAGGAAGGCGTCGAGGCTCGCGTCCACCTGCTCAAGCGGCGACAGTGAGGGATCGGGGGCCGTGAGCTCGCCGAGCTGGTCGGTGGCCTCGCGCAGGACGGCGAGCACGAAGTCCTTCTTCGTCGGGAAGTAGTGGTAGAGCAGCCCCTTCGAGACCCCGGCGGCGCGGGCGATCTCGTCGATCGAGACCTGGTCGTGCGGGCGCTGGCCGAGCAGCTCGAGCCCCGCGTTCAGCAGCTGCTCGCGCCGCTCGTCGGTCTCCATGCGGGAGCGGCTGCGGAGCGTCACGCCGGCTGACGCTAGTCCCTGTTGACCGGATATTCAATAGCTGGTATCACTCCTCCACTATTGAACTGACGGTCAACAGGACGTCGTTGCCCCCAGGACCGACCGCTCCGCGGCCGCTCACGGTGGGGCGCTTCATGCTCCAGCCCACGCGCTTCCTCGACGACTGCCAGCGCCGCTACGGCGACCACTTCACCGTCCAGCTCACCGCGGAGCGCACGGTCGTGATCAGCTCCGATCCGCAGATCGTGAAGGACGTGTTCACCGGCGATCCGGAGGTCCTGCGGGCCGGCGAGGGCAACATCGTCTTGCGCCCGCTGCTCGGCCCTCGTTCGGTGCTGCTGCTCGACGGGCCGGAGCACCTGCGCCACCGCCGCCTGATGCTGCCGCCCTTCCACGGCGAGCGCATGAACCGCTACGGCGCCGCGATGGCCGAGGCGGCGGAACGCCACGTGGAGCGCTGGCCCGTGGGCTCGCCGTTCGCGGTCCAGCCCTCGATGCAGGCGATCACGCTCGAGGTGATCCTGCGGGCGGTGTTCGGGGTGGAGGACGAGCAGGAGCGCGAGCGAATCGCGGCCCCGCTGCGGCGCATGCTCGACGCCACCGCGAGCCGGGTGCGTCTCCTGCTCCTCCAGGTGACCCGCTCGGAGGGTGCCGGGCCGCGCAGCCCGTGGGGCCGGTTCCGGGCGCTGATGGAGCCCGCGGACCGCGTGATCTACGAGCAGATCGAGGCCAGGCGGGCGGATCCCGCCGCGGCCGAGCGCGACGACGTGCTGTCCCTCCTGCTCGAGGCGCGTGACGAGGACGGCCGGGCGCTCACCGACGCCGAGCTGCGCGACGAGCTGATGACGCTGCTGCTCGCCGGCCACGAGACCACGGCCACCGCGCTCAGCTGGACGCTCGAGCGCATCACCCGCCACCCGGAGGTGCTGGAACGGCTGCTCGAGGAGGAGCAGAACGGCGGCGGCGACTACCTCGACGCGGTGATCAAGGAGACGCTCCGCCTGCGTCCCGTGGTCCCGGCCGTGGCCAGGTGCCTGGCCGAGGACGTGGAGCTGGGCGGCCGCATGTTCCCGGCGGGCGTGCACATCACGCCCTCGATCTACCTGCTGCACCGGCGCCCCGACCTCTATCCCGACCCCGAGTCCTTCCGGCCCGAGCGCTTCCTGGAGCGCCCACCGGGCACCTACGAGTGGATCCCGTTCGGCGGCGGCGTGCGCCGCTGCCTCGGGGCGAGCTTCGCCCTGTTCGAGATGAGGGTCGTGCTCGCCACGATCCTCCGGCGCGCGCGGCTCGCCCCCGCGACGGCGAGCCCCGAGCAGGTCACCCGCCGCGCTGTCACGCTCGCCCCCTCCCGCGGCGGTCGCATCGAGGTCCAGTGGCTCGGCTAGAGGAGCAGCTCGAGTTCGCCGGCCTCGAGCGGCAGGCCGAGCTCGTGGCGACCGGTGAGGTCTCCTCCGCCACGCTCGTAGAGGCCTCGCTCCAGCGCGCGGAGGCGCTCCAGCCGCTGCTTCACCCGTTCCGCCTGATCCTCGCCGAGGAGGCACGCGCGGCCGCCGCGGAGGCCGACCGGCGCCTGGCCGCGGGCGAGCGCGCGCCGCTGCTCGGCGTGCCGGTTGCGATCAAGGACGACGTGGACCTCGCCGGCCAGACGACCCCGTTCGGATGCGGCGGCGAGCACCGCGTGGCGGAGGCCGACAGCGAGGTCGTGCGGCGCCTACGCGCCGCGGGCGCCGTGATCGTGGGCAAGACGATGACGCCCGAGGTTGGCCTCTGGCCCTTCAGCGAGAACCCCACCTTCGGCGCGGCGCGCAACCCGTGGGATCCGGATCACACGCCGGGCGGGTCGAGCGGCGGGGCAGCGGCGGCCGTGGCGGCTGGCATCGTGCCGGGCGCGATCGGCTCCGACGGCGCGGGTTCGGTCCGCATACCGGCCGCCTGGTGCGGGCTGGTGGGCCTGAAGCCCCAGCGCGGCCGCATCTCCACGTGGCCCGAGCCCGAGTCCTTCAACGGGCTGTCCTGCTTCGGGCCGATCGCGCGCACGGTCGGCGACACCGCGCTGCTGCTCGACGTCGCGGCCGGCAACCATTCCGGCGACCTCCACCGGCCGCCCGAGGCGTCCGAGCCGTTCGTGGCCGCGGCGCGCCGCGACCCCGGGCGCCTGCGGATCGCGCTCTCGTTCGCAACGCCGCTCGGCGTGGCCTCGAAGGTCGACGGACAGGTGCGGGCGGCGATCGAGCGGGTCGCGCGAACCCTCGGAGAGCTCGGTCACGAGGTCGTCCGCGCCGATCCCCCCTATGGACTCGTCGGCCCGGCGCTCGTGCCGCGAGGGAGCGCGGGCGTGCGCGTCTGGTGCGACGAGCGCGTGCCGGATCGCAGCGTGCTCGAGCCGCGCACGCGCGTGGCGTCGCGGGTGGGACGCGCGCTCAGCGGCCCGCCGCTCAGGATCGCCCGCCGTGCGGAGCGGGGGCTCCAGCGCCGCATCGGCCGGATCTTCGATCGCGCCGACGTGGTGCTCACGCCCACGACCGCGTTCGCCGCCCCGCGCGTGGGCTCCCTCGATGGACAGGGCTGGTGGAAGACGAGCACGACTGTGAGCGCCCTGTGCCCGTTCGCCTTCGCCTGGAACGTGCTCGGCTGGCCCGCCCTGAGCGTGCCCGCGGGACACAGCGCGAGCGGGCTGCCCGTCGGCGCCCAGCTGCTCGGTCGCGAATGCGACGAGGCCACGCTGCTCGCGCTCGGCGCTCAGCTCGAGGCGCGCGACGGCTGGCCCGACCGCCGCCCCGCGCTTTCTTAACGCGTTAACACTCGACATACAGATACCCACGTGTTTATAATGCGCGCGGATCGTGTTCCAGTTCAGTCGAGCGATATACCGGGAGCTAGCACCCGACGTGATCGACGGGCCGGGCAGCTGTGCGAACCGGCGCGCAGTCCTGATCGCGTGCGAGGCCACATGCGACCGCATGGCGAGCGACCGCGACTTCGCCAGGCCAACCCGAACGCTCTTCCGCGAGATCCGGCTCTACTTCCCTCTCGAGCGCCAGATGCGCGTCTACTACGTGATCCAACGTCACCTGGAGGCTGCCGGCGGATACGTCGAGCGGACGCTCGCCGAGGGACGCACGCTCGATGGCACGCCCGCTCATTGCCGCGCCTCCACGCGCAGCGGCAGGCCCTGCCGGCGCGACCCCCTCCCCGGCCTCGAGCACTGCCCGTCCCACCGGCACCTCGCCGAAGTGCCGCAGCGCACGGCCGCCTGAGCGCGCCGCCTAGGGAATTTCCGAGCCGGCGAGCGCCGCGACCTTCCAGGAACCGTCCTCCCGCCGCACGGGGATGACCTCCTCGGGAATCGCCTCGATCTCGATCAGCGCGAGGCCGCGGTCTCCCTCTACGCGCGCGCCGGTCACCTCCACTCCGGCGATCCCCTCGCGGTACTGCGGCGCCTGGTCCGCCAGGAGAGACGAGAGGACGGCCGGGCAGCCCTTGCCCTCAAGCCGGCCCGATCGCGCCAGCGTGTCGATCAGCGCCTTTCGCGCGGGGCGCGCGAGCAGCGCGCAGGCCTGCGCGCCGTCGCCTACCGACTTTGCGGCGTAGAAGTCCTTGACGGCCGTCGCGATCGCGGTCTCGGCGTCGGCGTCCGCCTTGGTCCCGTAGCTCCTGACGCTCTCGCCCGGGCTCTGGGGGGCGGCAGTGTCCGTCCCGGCGGCCTGCCCCTGCCCGCCGTCACCGCCCGCGCGCGAGGCGCCAGGCTCGTCGTCGCCGGCGCAGGCGGGGGCGGACACAGCGAGCAGCGCCGCCGCAAGCAGCGCTCCCGCGATGCGAGGAGGCGGCCGGAGCGCCGCCCGCCTCATCGCTGTACGCGAACGCTGCGACCGGCTCGGCTACGGGCGACCCTGGGATCGCCCGCGTAGCGCGCGACCACGCGTGCCATGCGCGTGTCGCTACAGCGGCTGCCCGTGCTGAGCGTCGTGCGCCACAGTCCGCGGCGGTTCGGCTTCGCGCTCCGCGAGACGCTCGCGCGCCCGCAGCGGACGGTCAGCCGCACGCGCCGCTTGGCCATGCGGTTGATCCGTCCGCTCACGGTCACGCGGTTGGCCTGCCAGGTGGCCTTGCTCACCCTCAGCGCGGCCTTCCGCTTCTTCTTTTTCTTCGCGCACGGCGTGCTGATCCGCACGGCCTGGTCGGCGCGCTTGCCGTTCTGGCCGTCCAGCTCGGCGTCGGCGATCTGGCCCCTGGGCCGGCGGCAGATGTTCTGCACCGCGACCAGGATGCCGCCCGCTCCGCCCTCGAGGCTCAGCTCGAAGCGGCTGACCGGGGCGTCCGGGATCGTCGAGAAGGTGCTCACCAGCTTGTCGTCCACGACGGTGCTCTGTGCCCGCAGGTCGAGCGCCACCTCCCCGCGCAGCGGGATCAGCAGCGTCGGCAGCGTCCGGATCAGCCTGCCCGTCTTCGGGTGCACGCGCACGTTCTTGACGAAGTGCACGGGCCCCTCGAGCGGCCTGTTCAGCACCGGCGTGTGAGCCACCGCATGCCCGACGATCGAGCTCGCCGGGCAGTCCACGCGCTGACCCGCCTCGAACTCGCAGAGGTCGTCCGACTGCGCGTTGAACGGATCGAGTGCCAGCGACAGCGGCAGCCTGACCTGGGCGGAGCGCAGGTTGGCCTGGTCCGGCCCCTGCGTCAACACCGCCCGCAGGCCGGGGTGCTTGCCGTCGGTCGTCTGCCCGCGGCCCGTGAGCCGCATGCGCAGCTTCGGCTTCAGTGGCAGCGAGGCGCAGTCGGCGGCCTGGAAGCGGTCCGTCCCCACGTGGACCGTACCGTCGGTCGACGTCAGCGTGGCCTTGATCTGCTTCTCGGCGCAGGAGGTCGGGTTGATCATGAACCCGGGCCGGTTGATGTCGACGTTGATGGAGCGGATCCGCAGCGGGACCCCCTCCAGGATGATCGGGATCGGATCCGAGATCACCGTCACGTGGGCGTCGGTCCGGTCGACGTGGATCGCCTGGCGGACGACGACAGTGCCGAGGTCATACGGCCCGGCGATCGCGCGCGCCACGACTGACAGCCCGAACGGCGCGCCCTTGTAGCCCTCTGTCAGGTACACCGAGCCGTGCTCGGGCGCGGTGAAGAACGGCTTGCTCCCCGCGCCCGCCCCGACGACCGTGGTGCCGACCTTCGACGCCGGGTCACAGGTGCCGGCGTTCGCCTGCGCGTCCGGACACAGCGGGATACCCCTCACGCTCGCGATCAGACCGGTCGGCATCTCGAGCGTCACACCGCGCATGTACTGCTCGCCGTCGTCGCGGTTGATCCGCAGCACGAAGGGCGAGAACGCACCCGCCTTCGGGTTGGTGGTGCCGGCCGCGACGGCGGGCGCGAAGCCCGTGACCCCGGGACAGTCGATGTTGAAGGTGTCGCTCGGATGGGCGATCAATGGCCGGGTCCGCCACGCGCGCCGCGGGGTGCTCGGGATAGGCGGAGTACGGCGTGAGCGACGACTCCACGACCTTCAGCCCGCAGGTCGGCGGGTTCGCGAGCGGCGCCCTTGGCCCGGCCTTGAAGCGGAGCCTGAAGCTCGTGAACGGCAGCTGCGGGTTGTTGTCGAAGGTCGTCGTCAGGCGTCCCGTCACCGGGTCCGGATCCACGTGGCCCGGCAGCTTCACGATGAAGCCCGGCCCCTTCGCGACTATGTAGATCGCAAGCAGCGAATTGAACGGATTGTCGTTCTGCTTGGCGACGAACACCGACCCCTTCAAGGGCTGGTCGAGCAGCGGCGTGTCGACCTCCACCGAACCGATCTTCGACTCCTCCGGACAGGACGCGTCGGCGCGGCTGTCCAAGCCGACCTCCGCCGGCGAGCACGCCTTCAGGCCGTCGGCCGACGACGGGTTCACGGTCATCCCCTCTGGGAGCGTCACGACGGCCTTCTCCAGGTGCGCCGACGCGAGCCCGTCCGGGTTCTCGTTCTGCGGGATGCGCACTTCCACGTCGAGACCCGTCGGCGAATCTGCCTGGGTCGACGTCGGCTGGATCCTGATAGACGGGTCGAACGGAAGGTCCTCGCAGCCGGTCATGGCCGGTCCGGTGTAGGAATCGCTGTCAGTGCTCCCGTTCCACGACCGGACGTGCACATCGGTCCGCAGCGGTCCAACCGAGCAGTCGGTCGGGTTCGTCAGGAACGGGACCCTCGGCGTGCCGGCGGGGTTCGTGCAGGTCGGATCGACGGTGTCGAAGCACGCGGCCGGGCTTCCGTTCGGGTGGAGCCCGCGATCAGCGTCATGGCTGGGATCGGCGGGAACACCCCAGAAGGTGACCCTCACACCGCCGAGGTCGACGGCCTGATTGATGCCCCGCGAGCTGACCGTAATCCCGTAGTCGCCGTCGCTGCGCAGCTCCGGCTCCATCGTCACGGTGGGGCCGACGGCGGTGTTGAACGCGAACAGAGCCGGTAGGTCTGGCGGCGGCTCGATGTTGTAGACCGGAACGCGAGCGCGTCCGGCCCTCGAGGTGAAGATGTCTACGAAGCCGACCTGCGTGCTGTCCGGGCATCCGAAGACCCCTTGGCGCTCCGGCGTTACGGTGATGAGCTGCTGGAACGGGCACCGCGGGACCGCGGTCGGGTCGCCCACGAAGCCGGGCGGCAGGTCGACCTGCACCTCGCGCGCCTGCTCGTCCGGCGTCGGCCGGTCCCGGGTGTCGAGGCGCCGGTTGAAGTCGAGCCGCGTGGTGAACGAGGCGGGATGCTCGCCGGCCCGGTCGGCCACGTCGCCGTTCTCACGCAACATCGGCAGCTCCAGGCTGCCCGACAGGATCCCGAACCCGGCCGGGGTGCCGCTCACCGTGAACTCCCGGACCGTCGTGGCCGGCGCGCTCGCGCCTCCCCCATCGGCCGTCATCGTCACCGACTGCGTGCCCGACAAACCCGGTGCCACCTGGACGGCGATCTGCACGTCCTGCGCCTGACGGCTTACTATTGGGTCAGTCGTGGAGCAGGTCACCGTGGACGTTCCGGTGCCCAAGCAGGTCCAGGCCACCGGATTAGAACCGGCGCCATGAACCACTCCGCCGTCCGCGTCCGTGGCCGTCACCCCGGCGGGGAGGGTTGTGGTGACCGTGACCGGGCTGCTCGAGGCATCGCCCCTGTTCTTGATCTCGCCGTAGAAGAATCCGGCGCCACCGGGAGGCAGGTGGGCCGGCGCCCACGCCGCCTCAATCTCCCAGACCGGCGCGGCCGCGGCGGAGGCAGGCACGGCCATGAAGCTCGCAATGACAGCGGCCAACAGGACGCAACGTGTCAGCTTCCCGCCCATTTCAGCTCCTCCCCCCCGCGCGTCGCAGGCGCAGCGTCATGCCTCTCGGCTCACGCACGCCGGCGAACCGCACCGACAACGACACGCCCAGCTTCCTCCTGCGGGCGAGCTGGCGGCGCGACCCCTTCGATAGCTGTAGCGGCACGCCCACGGTGCCGGCCTTGGTCGCGCGCTTCGAGCTCCTGTCAACGACGCGGTTGCGCTTGCCCATCTTCGCCCTGGCGGTGAGCGACAGCCTGCCTGCGCGGTTCACCTTCACCGGCAGCATCACCCTGCCGCCACGAGCGAGCTTCGCCAACTGAGCCTTCGACAGGCGTCGTATGACAAAGCTCGGGCGCTCGCCGGGCTCGAGATTCCCGAAGCCGCCGAAGACGTCACTGAACGGATCCATCAGCGCGGGATCGCCGGCCGGCGTGCCCTGGCACTCGTCCCCCTGACACGGTGTACCGGTGGACGGGCGCGGGTCGGGCAGGCCGCCGCCCACGCGGGCGACGTAGGTGTCCCGCAGGTTGTCCTCGTCCCAGGGCACGATCCGCTCCCTGGTCCCGAAGAAGACGCGGTCACCATTCGCGCTCGCATCGATGAACATCGACTTGTCCCCGCTCTGTCCGGAAGAGATCAGGTGCGGCGCGCCCCCCTCCCATGCGTAGACGTCGATGAGACCGTTGGTGTCCTCGGGCACCAGCCTGCTGTCGGTCTCGAAGAAGGCGTGCGCCCCGTCGTCCGAGAGGATCCTGGGCGCGGGATTGCCGAGGATGGTGGAGGCCGTTCGTAGCGGCTCGCCGCTGCTGCGGAGGGATGTCTGCGTGCCAGGCCCGCCGAGCGAGCTCGCTGCCGGGCAGGAGGCGCAGACGAGCTGGTCGGCCGCGAAGTCATACAGATAGGCCTGCGGCTGACCGCCGTTGCCATCGGCGGTCAGCGGGATGCTCGACATGAAGATGACGCTTCTTCCATTCGCCGAGACCTTTCTCTTGGCCCGATTTTTCTGGACAATGCTCGTCACCTCGATGTCCCTCTCGCTGAGCGTGGGATTCGAGAGACCGCCCCCGATGTAGCGGACGCCTTCATCCTCATCCCAGACGTAGAACTTGATGTCGGCCGGGGTGGCGTCCTCGCCGGGAACGATCTGGTTCTTGGCGGCGAAGTACACGCGAGACCCGTCGTCACTCGCCCCCAGGACGCCGAGCACGCTGGCGCCGGTGGGTGGGCGCGGATCGAGATCCCGCGAAATCAACGTCAGGTTGTCGTGGTTCTCGGGGTCGGCGCTGTGGGTGTACATGTAGAGGTCTTGGCCGACGGCGGTTCCTGGCGGGCTGTTGTCCTCGTCGACCAGCGGGTCTCTGGTTGTAAAGAAGACCCGTGACCCGTCGGATGACGCGGCTCCGAACCGCGGCGCGTCGGCCGTGCTGCCCACACACATCGCGCCCGGCGGTCCGCACGGATCCTGCAGCGAGTTCTCCTCCGCGGCCACCCCGACCGTATTCCCGCCCGAGCGCCGGAACAGCGTTAGGTTCGTGCCGGCCGTCTGAGGCGGAGGATTGCCCACGATGTCCCAACCGGTGAAGAACACCACCGAGCCGTCATCTGAGATCGAGTTGTCGAGGAGCTGAGTACCGAGGATGCCGCCCCCGGCGTTCCCCGTGGTCGGGGTGCCGCCCGCCGGACCACCGGCGGCGACGCTCGCGAGCTCGAACTGGCCATCCCGCCAGAGGTAGAGCTTTTGAGCGAGGTTGGGCCCGTCCCGCGGAACGTCGGCGGCATCCGGCGTCAGCTCGCCGCGGCTCTCGATCAGCACCGCTGAGAGGTCGGGGCTTGCGTCGGTCGCGACGATGTTCTCGAGGGCGCTGGTGCAGGCGCCGTTGCTGATTGCCGGATCGGAGTGAGCGATGAACTCGTAGGTACGGGCCTCGAGGTCGCGCACATAGGCATTGCATTCCTCGGCAACCGCGCCGCTGTCGAGGACGGCCTGCGTAGTGACCACGGCGCGCGAGAGATCCTCGGACATGAAGTAGACGTTCGGCTCATCGGTGCCAGCGGTCGGCTCCCTCGGCGGGAGCACGGGAGTGGACAGCCATGCGGTGGGCTGACGACGCGCCCGGTACACGCTCCCGACTATGCCCGTGCCGTCTGCATCGTCGTAGGCCTGGGATGCCGTGTAGACCACCTCGTCGCCGGTGGGTGATGCGAAGCCGGTTTGTCCGTTGCTTGTCCCCTGGGTGTCCCCCCCGTTCTTGTCCTCCGGGGAAACCTTCTCGTACGCCCGCGCGGGCAGACCGGAGGCGGGAAGGGTGGTGAAGGTCCCGTCCGGACCCTGGGTCTCGCCGGTCCCGTTGGCGGCCACGAGCCGGAAGTGGTAGGTCGTGTTCGGCGCGAGACCGGAGATCGGCTCCTCGACCGACTGCACGGCGTCGCCCGAGCCAATGTTGCCGTCCGGGACGGGGGCGAAGCCGCCGTAGCTGTCGGTGAGGCCGTACTCGAAGCGGTACGTCGTCTCCTGTCCGTGCGGGTGGATCCGCCCGCGCAGCGTCGCCGTGGTGGAGCCCGGCTCCGCGCCGCTGGTCACGATCGTCGGCCGTGCCGGAGGCGTACTGAAGAGAGCCTCCGCCGACGTGTCGGTACCCGCGCCGAACGGCTTGCTGGCGACCAGGCGCACCCGGTAGTCGGTGCCCGGCTCCAGCGGGGCGACCGGGAGGCTGACCTCCACCGGGTCGTCGCCCGCGCCCGCGTCGACGTCGGAGGTGGGCGCGCTGGTCCAGGTGAGCCCGTCGGTGCCGTACTCGAAGTGGTACCCCGTGCTGGAACCGTTCGGGTCGACCGTCCCGTTGAAGGTGGCGCTGTCGGGAGTGATGTCTGTGACGGGTGCGATCGCCGCCTCGGGGGCGGCGACGTTGTCGAGCACGTAGACGCGATGGGGACCGCTGCCTGCGGGTGAGGTCGAGGAGACCATGATCTGCCCGTCAGAGGTGTCGATGCCGACGCCGTTCGGGGTCAGGCCCGACCCCGACATGTGGGTGTCGACAACCTCGAGGGTCGTCGTGTCGAGCTCCTGGATCCCGAGATTTGCGCGGCTGATGAGGAGGTGGTCGTTACTCGGGTCGACCTCCATCGAGGTGGTGACGGTCGAGATGAGTGGCGGAACGCCGATCGGGCTCAGCAGTAGGGCGGCAGCCGTGGCCTGGGTGGTGTCGAAGCGCATCACCCGGCCACTGGAGTTCGAGTCGCTGGCGTAGACGATCCCCGCGGAGTCGGCGGCGATGTGGATCGGCTGATTGCTGCCGAAACGGCCGTTGTTGGTGCCCGGCGTGGTGAGGCCGGACTGGCACGTGCTCGCGGACGTGCAGATCTCGAACGCGCTCGCCCCCGTGTCGACCCCCCACCCCCACGCGCGCACGAAATCGCCGTCGGACTCGAACTGCTGGACCCGGCGGTTGCCGGGGTCGGCGACGAAGACGTCCCCGCTGCCAGGGGCGACCGCGATCCCATTGCTCGCGGTGGTGCTGGCGGCGAACTGGCCCGCCCCGGCGCCGGTGGTCCCCCATGAGCGGACGAAGCCGCCGCTGGAGCTGAACTGCTGTACGCGGCGGTTGTCGCGATCGCGCACGTAGAGATCGCCGGTCGCCTGGTTGACCGCGATGCCTTGCGGGTTGTCGAACATTCCGTCGGTGGTGCCGGCGATGCCAGCCTGGCAACCGGCGGTGCATGTCTGACCCACGGCAGCGCCGTCATCGACTCCACCGCCCCAGGTGCGGACGAATGCCATATTGGAGTCGAACTGCTGGATGCGGTGGTTCACGTCCTCGACGACGTAGATGTCGTCGGTGCCGGGGTTGAGGGCCGTGCCGTTGTAGACGGCGACGTCACGCGGTGTCTCGAACTGGCCGTCGCCACTGCCCCGCTCCCCAAAAAAGGACTCGACGCCCTTCCCGGCCACGGCAAGCGAAATGCCCAGCGCCAGCAGGAGCGCGCAGGAGACCGCCAGCACCACCGGCAGCTTCCCCCACTCTCTAGATGCCCGGCCCCGCAACGCCCAACGGTCGCCCATCAAGCCCCTCCCCCTCTCAGTGCCACCTTCGGCTTCTCGTCCTGTCTCCCGATGTGCCGGACGACCGAAGGACACTGCGTTTTCCAAATCGCGCGGCATCGTAAACAAACCGTTCTACATATGCAAGCCGGTACGACAAGGGCTCGCCACCATGGCGTCTCAGCCGACCTCGCATGGGAACCGCAGGAGCCCTTCTGCCCTGGGGCGGCTCCAAAACTCAGACGGCCTCGGCCCGAATCGGGCCGAGGCCGTCCGTACCGGCCCTTGGCGCGTTCGCCCTAGGTCAGTGCACCTCGCAGCGCAGGACGTTGTTGAAGTCGCCGAAGCCCTCGAGCGCAGCCGCGGCTGAGAATGCCGCGCCGGCGGGCGAGTGGGTGCCGGTGACCTCGCAGACCACCTCGTCGGCGCCCTGTACCGAGAGGGTGCCCGAAAAGCCCAGCACTTGATTCGGCGGTAGGGAGCCCCCGGAGACCGGCACCGTGTTGGAGCCGTCGCGCGAGAAGAGAACCTCGCCGGTGGCCTTGTCACGCACGGTCAGGTGGAATTCCGTGTGCCAATCCGTGCCCTGAAGGGCAGCGTAGACCTGCACGAATCCGCTGGTGATGTTCGCCGTGCCGTCCGACACCGTCAGGTCGCAGCTGGCGTTATTGACCCAGGTGCTGATGTTGCAGGAGTCCGCCGCCGGCGCGAAGTCGGGCCCCTGGCATTCGGCACCGGATATGTGCTCGACCGAGCAGCCGTTCGGCTGCGTCGGCGCCGTCTGGGCAACGGGTACGGCGACCGCCAGGGCGCATAGCGCCACGACTACCAAAGCGAGCCGCTTCATGAATTGATCCTCCCCCGATAGTGCCTGCGCCACCCAGTTCGCGGCTGGTGTCCTCGCCCGCGTGGGTAGAAACAAGCGGGTTTCTAACCGCGTGGAGCATACCCACATCCGCGTGCATATGAACACCGGCCTGCCACATCAGCGCGCTCCGGCGCTAGCGGAGTTGGACATTCCGGAGGCCGATCTCGTGCTTAAACACGCTCGTGTTTAGAAATCGCAGACCTGGAAATGTTCCTCTCGTCGGAGGAATGTAAGGATGGCCTGGCGTGCTTGCGTCATCGGCCATCGCAAGGGGTGGGCTCGCTGGGGGAGCCCCCGCACACGGAAGGAAGGTGCCGTATGTCAAACCTAAAGAGGCTGTCACTGCTGACGGCCGTGGCGCTGGCGGTGATCGGCTACACCGCGGTACCGGCGTCGGCCGACATCCTGAGTGGAGGAGAATTCGGATCGGTCTACAGCGACTGCGTTTCCGATGATCCCAATCCCCCGATTCCGCTGGACTGCCCCATCAAGGGCGTCCGTGACGGGGCCGCTCCAACGCTCCAGGCGGGAAACACCACGATCACCTGCCAGACGGCGAACACCGACGGGATTATGGACGGCGCCGCTCCGGCGACAGCCGTGCTCAATTTCTCGTGGGGCACATGCACGACGCAGGGCGCCGTGCCGTGCTCCGTCAATAACATCACTGGCGTTGACGTCAGCATCAGCGAGGCGAACGCTCCCTCGGCGACGATCACCAATACGGAGACGGCCGGCACGACCATCACGTGTGGCCTCGTCTTCGTCTGCAACGCGAGCTCGGACCCGTCGACCACTCCGGTGACGGCCGAGGTCGATCAGGCGACGCAGGTCGCGACCATCAGCGACACGGTGGCTGTGACTGGCAGCGTCGGGTGCCCAACCAGTGGCACCGGCACGTGGAACGCGCAGTACCTGATCACGGATGACAACGACCAGGATCTCGACCTATGGGCAACCGGCTAAGCGAGGGCTTAGCTGCGAACGTCCGACTCATCGGATGATCGAGCGGCCGCGCCGGCTTTGCCGGCGCGGCCGTTTTTCGTTCTCCCAGCCGTAAAGAAGGTGCGCATAGATGAACCTCAAGAGGCTGTCATTGCTGACTGCCCTCCCGCTGGCGGTGGTCGGCTACGCCGCGGTACCGGCGTCGGCCGACATCGTGAGTCCAGGCCCGGGCGGATCGGTGTACCAGGGCCCCATCAAGGGTGTCCGTACAGGGGCCGCTCCAACACTCCACGGTGGGAAGCACCACGATCACCTGCCAGACGGCGGATATCGACGGACTCATGGACGGCGATGACCGCTGCAGGACCGGCGACCGCCGAGCTCAATTTCCGTGGGACGGATGCACGACAAGGCGCCTCGACGTGCTCCTTCAATGACATCACTGGCGCTGTCCGTCGAGATCACCGAGGGGAACGCTCCCTCGGCTACGATCAGCAGTGCGGAGACGGTCGGGACGACCATGACGTGTGGCCTCGTCTGTCGTCTGCAACGCGAGCTCGAATCCGGCGACCACTCCGGTGACGGCAGAGTTCGATCAGGCGTCGCAGGTCGCGACCTTCGCCGACACGCTGACTGTGTCTGGCAGCGTCGGGTGCCCGGCCAGTGGCACCGGCACGTGGAATGCGCAGTACCTGATCACGGATGACGCCGACAAGGATCTCGACCTATGGGCAACCGGAAGCCCTGAGCGAGGGCTCACAGGGAACGTCCGACTCAACTGTTGCTCGGGGAGGACAAGGATGGCCAGGCGATGTTTGCGTCATCGGCCATCACAAGGGATGGGCTCGCTGGGGGAGCCCCGCAACACGGGAGGAAGGTGCCGTATGTCAAACCTAAAGAGGCTCTCACTGCTGACGGCCGTGGCGCTGGCGGTGGTCGGCTACGCCGCGGTACCGGCGTCGGCCGACATCCTGAGTCCAGGCTCGGGTGGATCGGTGTACTCGGGCGCCATGAAGGGCGTCCGTTCAGGGGCCGCTCCAACGCTCGTGTCGGGACCCATCACGATCACCTGCCAGCAGGTGACCATCGACGGGACCATGAACGGCGACGCGAGTGGAGGATCGGCGACCGCCGTGCTCGATATCTCGTTCGCCAACTGCATGACGAATGGCGGCGTGCCGTGCACCATCAGTAGCGTCACTGGCGTCTCCTTCAACGTCACCGAGGCGAACAATCCCTCGTTTACGTTCGTCAATACGGAGACGTTCGGGATGACCATCACGTGCGGCCCCTTCTACAGCTGCAACTGGAGCTCGAATCCGTCGACCACTCCGGTGACGATCGAGGTCAATCAGGCTTCGCAGGTCGCGACCATCAGCGACACGATGAATGTGAGTGGCCCCGTCGGGTGCCCAGCCAGTGGGACCGGCACGTTGAATCTTCAGATCGGGATCACGGATGACCAGGATCAGGATCTCGACCTATGGGCAACCGGAACCCTCTAAGCGAGGGCTGGCAGCGAACGTCCGACTCAACGGATGCTCGAGCGGCCGCGCCGGCTTGCCAGCGTGGCCGTTTCGGGACTGAAGGAAGGTGCGTACAGATGAACCTCAAGAGGCTGTTTCTGCTGACGGTCGTGGCGCTGGCCGTGGTTGCCTCCGCCGCCGTACCCGCATCGGCCGACATCCTGAGCCCAGGAGCATTCGGATCGGTGTACAGCGACTGCGACCCGGGTGGTGATCCGCAGGACTGCCCCGTGAAGGGCGTCCGTTCAGGGGCCGCTCCAACGTTCACGCGGGGAAGCATGGTGGTCACCTGTCGGACGGCGAATATCGACGGGTTTGTGGACGGCGATGCGACCACAAGCGGACCGGCGAACGGCGTGCTCAATTTCTCGTGGGAAAGCTGCACGACGTCGTCGGGCACCGAGGGGTGCTCCGTCGATGACATCACTGGCGTTGACGTCGACATCACCGAGGCGAATGCTCCCTCGGCGACGATCATCAATACGGTGACGGCCGCGACGACCATCACGTGTGCCAGCGTCTTCAGCAGCTGCAACTGGAGCTGGAATCCGTCGACCACGCCGGTGACGGCCGAGTTGGATCAGGATTCGCAGGTCGCGACCATCAACGACGTTGGGGATGTGGCTGTCAGCTTCGGGTGCCCAGACGAGGGGCCCGGCATGTGGTCGGGGCAGTACCTGATCACGGATGATCAGGATCAGGACCTCGACCTCTGGGCCACCGGAACCCTCTGAGCGAGGGCTGGCCGCGGTACGTTTTGCCGTGAGCCGCGGGCGCTCCGCGCGCGGGACCTACGTGGTCTTCTCCTTGGGACCGTTGCCGCACTGCGGCACCGTGTAGTCCTTCGCGCAAACCGTCTTGCTCCGGTATTCCCTGCGAAATTTCTGAACCTCCGCCGCGGCGCGTCTGCCGGTCAGCTGGGTCGCGATCGTCTCTCTGGCCTGGTCCAGCGACTGCGGCGCTTTCGGGGTCACCTTCGTGACCTCGAACACGTACCAGCCCACGCGCGTCTTCACAGGACCCTCGATCTCGCCTACCCGAGTCCGGTACACAGCGCGCTCGAGCGATTCCCGCCCCTCCGCCAGCTTCGGTCCCTTTACCGCGCGCGCCCTTGAATGTTCCGGGTCGCTCGAATATCGCCGCACGACCGCCTGCCATCGCTCGCCGGCTTCGAGCGCCTGAAGCGCCTGCTCGGCGCGTGCCTTGCTCTTGGTCACGACGAAGATGAGGTCACGGCTCTCCGGCTCAGTGAAGCGCTTCTCGTGCTGCTCGTAATACGACTCGATCTCCCGGGGGGAGGCTTTCGGAGCCTTCTGGGAGATCTTCTGGTCGAGCTTCTGCTGGAGCAGGTCGAGCCGCAAGCGCTGGCGAATGTCCGCCTCGGTCAGGCCGGCGTCCTTGACGTAACGGCTGAACGCTTCCTCGTTAGGGAAGCTGCTTTTCCGAGCCTCGAGCTCTCGCCCGACTTGATCGTCGGAAACGGTTACGTCCTCAGCAGCGGCCTTCTGCTCTACCCACTCGGACACGATCAGCGCCTCCATGGTCTTCCGCTTGAAGACCTCGTCTGACTCCCCCTTCAGGAACGGGCTGAGCGTGATCAGCCTGTGCGATTTGTCGTAGTCGGCCATGGTGATAACCGTGTCGCCGACTTTGGCGACAGCGTTGTTCGGGAGCTCGTCGTCATTCCCGCAGCCGGCAATGGCGAGCGCGCCGAGCCCAACGGCAGCCGCAGAGGCGACGAGCCTCAGCGAAGCGACTGTCATCCGGAGCATGCCACGCGCCGTCCCCCCGATCGGCGCCCGTGTCCCTACGCTAGGTCATTGCGTAGGTAGAAACAGGCGAGTTTTTCAATCGACAGGACAGTACCCTAGCCGAACCCACGAGAAACATGCAGCTCCTAGCGGCAGCCTACCGACCCGTCGTACGTCTTCGTCTGGCCCGTCGTGAAGGTGATCAGCACGTGGTAGCGCCATCTGCGGTCGCGCGGGCAGGAGGTCGTGGCGATCCAGTCCTTGCGCGGGTCGCCGGCCTTCATGTGCAGCTCGCGCAACACGATCGGGACCCCCGCCACGACCTGCAGCGCGCGCGGGATCCGTACGTGGAGCTTGTAGGACCACCTGCCGCCCGGCTTCGTCAGCTTCCCGAGGACGGGCATCCGGACGCGGGCCGGGTTGGTGAGCACCGTGTAGAAGAAGACCTTGGCCCGGCCGCCGTTCACCACGGTGATCTTCGGATAGGTGAAGACGTCGTCCGCGGTCGCCTTGCCCCTTCCGCGCCCCATGATCGAGCCCTTCGGACAGGCACCCGGCCCTTGACGGGCCAGCACGTTCTGCGAGCACTTCGGGTACTTGTGCCCGTTGTAGAGCCCGCCCTTGGGGAACCAGACGTCGACCGTGTCCACCAGCGGCGGGTCGTAGCCCTGTGGGATCGTGATGTAGGCGTGGCTCTCGATCCTGATGGCCTGCGGGTGCTTCGGGGTGCCGGCCTTGTTCGGAACCACCTTGGCGTCGACGTGGATCTCGATCGGCACGGTCTCCTGGGCGAGCGCCAGGCCCGCCAGGGCGACGGTCAGGCCGGTGGCGGCGGCGCAGAGGCCCAGGCGCATGACCGGGCCGCTACGAGGCGACGACGGTCACGAAGGCACGGGCTCGAACAGGTCGATCACCTGGTCGAGCCGTTCGCGAACCTCTTGTGCCCCGCCGTCGGCCGCGAGTTCCTCGCTCACCGTGTGGTGTGCGGCGCCCACCAGGATCTCGAAGCGCAGGCCGGGCAGGTCCTCGTCTCCCGGGCCCGCCTCCTCGGCGAGGATCGCCACGAGGCGCTCGCGGGCCGCCACGCGCGAGGCGCAGAGCACCGGAAGGTCGGAGCGCCAGGCCACCATCATGCAGAAATGGGCGAGGTCCGGCCGTGTCTTGAACTCCTCGATCCCCGCGTCGGCCGCGGCGCGCAGACGCTCCTGCCACGACCCGCTGCCACGCAGCGCAGGTGCGCACGCTCGCCGCAGGCGCAGGGCGCCCTCGTCGTAGGTGGCAGCCAGGCAGGCCTCGAGCGTCGGGTAGTGCTCCGCAGCCTGCTCGGGAGGAACATCCGCGAACTCCGCGATTGCGGCGCAGGTGATCTCCTCCACCCCATGCCGAACCGCGAACTCGGCCGTCGCCTCCCTCAGGCGCCGGCAGGTCGGGCAGTTCCAGAAGCAGCCATCCGGGCTGTCTGCCGGCCGCTCGGCGTACTGCGTTCGTGACCCCACGGCGGGGTCTCCCACCCCCATGTCAGCGACGTTATCGGATTCTGATGGGTGCCACAACGAAACGTGTATGTTTCCGGCATGGCCCGTCGCGCCCGGACTCGTGGGCGGGATCAGGATCAGCTCCCGCCAGGACGGCATGGACTCCCCCGCGCATTCGTCGTGGCGAACCAGCGCGAGCGCATCCTGTCGGCGGTCGGAGACGTGGCGAGCGTGGCCGGCTACAGCGACATGACGGTGGAGGACGTGGTCGTGACCGCCGGGGTGTCGCGGCGAACCTTCTACGAGCACTTCAAGAGCAAGGACGACGCCTTTCTCGCCGCATACGACGCCGTCCTGACGCAGTTGTTCGCGGCGGTCACGGAGGCGTATGAACGCGAGGAACAGGGCCCGGCTCGGCTGCGCGAGGGGCTGTCGGCGTTCCTCGGTTTCTTCGCGCGTGAGCCGGCTTTCGCGCGGATGTGCATCGTCGAGGCGCTCGCGGCGGGGCCGGAGGCGGTGCAGCGCCGGAACGCCGCGATGGCCACCTGCGCCCGGATCATCGACGAGAACGCTCGGGAGCTCGATCCGCAGCTCCAGCCCTCGGAGCTCACGGCCGAGACGATCGTGGGCGGCCTGTACGAGGTCATCTTCGCGCGCGTGGTGCGGGGCGAGATCCGTGAGCTGCCCGAGCTTCTGCCCGACCTGATGTATTCGATGCTGCTGCCGTATGCCGGCCCCGAGGTGGCGCTGGCCCAGTACCACCACGTCCGGCAGCACGCCGCCTAGAGCCTAGAAACGCACTTGTGTTCAGAGTGCGGAATAAGTAACCTCACTCGGCCATGAGGGAGAGCCCGCCTTACGCCGATGCTGACCACCGCTGCGAGCTCTGAGGCCGTGAACGGAACGGGTCGGCGCGAGGCGAACCGCGAGCGCGCGCTCGCCGCGATGGCCGAGGCCGTCGGGGAGCGGGGATACCCCGAGACCACGGTGGGCGACGTGCTCGAGCGCGCCCGGATGTCGCGCAGGACCTTCTACCAGCTCTTCGACAACCGCGAGGAGTGCTTCCTCGCGACCTATGACCACGCCCGCAGCGAGGCGCTCGCCTGGCTCGACGATGGGGACGCTCCGCGCGAACCCGCCTCGCGGCACCTGGCGACTGTGCTGACCGACGTGTTGGAGTATCTGGCCACCAAGCCGGACTTCGCCCGGGTGCTGGTGGTCGAGCCCGTGGCGGCGGGCCCGCTCGGGGTGGCCCGCCACGAGCGGACCATGCAAGAGCTGGCCGAGCGGCTCGCGCGGTCGAGCGGCCCCAACGGCTCTGACCTTGCGCCGGATCAGCTGCGGCTCCGGTGCGAGGCGAGCGTGGGCGCCGTGCACCGCGTGATGGCAGCCCGCATCGTGGAAGGCCGCGCGCGCGACCTCCCCGGCCTTGCGAGCGAGCTTGCCGGTCTCGTGCGAACGCTCGCAGCGGTGGCCTAGTGGCGGGGCAGGTCGGCTCCCGGCCGCGCATGCCCCATCAGCTCCCCTCCGGGCGCCATGGGCTGCCGCGCAGCTTCGTGGAGAGCAACCAGCGCCAGCGCATCCTCAGGGCAGTCGTGGAGGTGGCCAGCGGGACCGGGTATGCCGGATTCACCGTGCGCGACGTGATCGAACGTGCCGGCGTGTCGCGTCGCACGTTCTACGAGCACTTCGAGAACAAGGAGCAGGCCTTTCTCGCGGCCTACGAGCTGGTGGTGGGCCGGCTGGCTGTCGAAATGAAGGCCTCGTCGACGCGAGGCGGGTCGTGGGCTCAGAGGGTCGGCTTCGGCCTTGACACGTTCCTGGACCGGCTCGCCGGCGACCCGGCGCTTGCCCATCTGTGCATCGTGGACATCCTGGCCGCGGGGCCTTCGGCCCTGGCCGTCCGGGCGCAGGCGATGGAGGCGTTCCGCGACTTCCTCAGGCCGGACCCCACCGAGGCACCGGCTGGACTGCCGATCCCGGCCCTGGCGGCCGAGACCGCCATCGGAGGCGCCTACGAGGTCGTCTACTCGGCCGTCCTCCAGGGGCGCACTGCGGAGCTCCCCGTTCTGCTCCCCGAGCTGCTCGAGATCGTGCTCCTGCCGTTCGTGGGCGCACACGCCGCCGCGGCCGAGGCTGCGGCCGCGCGCGAGCGGCAGGACCAGAAACAGAACCCTCTCTAAGACGTTTCTAAAAGCGGCGTGCAACGGTGGCGTTTTGGCACAGCAATGGCTATTCTCGCCCATTACCGTGCCACGTGAACGTGAAGCGCATCAACTGCCCCCCGGCCGGCACGGGCTGTCGCGCACGTTCGTGGCCGAGAACCAGCGTGAGCGGATCCTGGCCGCGGTCGCGGACGTGTCGAGCGCGGCCAGCTATGGGGAGATGACGGTCGAGGGCATCATCGTGACTGCCGGCATCTCCCGGCGCACCTTCTACGAGCACTTCAAGAACAAGGACGAGGCCTTCCTCGCCGCCTACGACGAGGCGGCGGGGCGCCTGCTGACCGCGGTTCGCGCCGCATACGAGTCGCGCGAAGGGTTCGCCGAGCGAATCCAGACAGGCATCGAGACTTTCCTCTCGCTGCTGGCGGCCGACCCGGCGTTCGCGCGGATGTGCATCGTGGAGGTGATGGCAGCGGGCCCGGAGGCGGTGCAGCGCCGCAACGAGGCCATGCAGGCGTTTGCCGCGATGATCGACGAGAACGCGCGCGAGCTGCTGGACGAGTCGCCCCCGTCGAGCCTCACGGCCGAGACCGTTGTGGGCGGGATCTACGACGTGATCTACACCCGCATACAGCGGGGCGAGGTGGGACAGCTGCCGGAGCTCGCGCCCGACCTCGTCCACTCCGCACTGCTGAACTACCTCCCCCAGGCAGCCGTTGCTGTGGCGAAGCCGGACGACCCTAATAAGCCGGCACCGGCTCCAGCAGCTCCATCAGCCCCCTGACCCGCTCCGCGACGCGGCTCGGCTCGCGGCCCGCGGAAACCTCCTCCTGGGCGGCCTGGAACAGCGCCCCGACGAGGAACTCGAAATAGAGGTCGGGCAGGCGGAAGGCGTGCTCCCGCTCGTACTCGTCCGCCAGCAGCCGGACCACGCGCTGGCGGGCGGCGGTGCGACGCATCCGGAGGCCCGCGTGGCGATGTGTGGGCTCCGTGAAGCAGAGTCGAGCGGCTCCTGGTGTCGCCTCGATGTGCTCGAGCGCGGACGCGACCCCGATCGAGAAGCGCGTGTGCCAATCCCCCACGCCCGCGAATGCCTCGACCTGGCAGCGGTAGAGCTCCATCGAGAGCTCGTCATAGGTCGCGACGACGCAGCTTTCGACCGTCCCGTAGTGCGCGGCGAGCGCGGTCTCGGGCAGTTCGGCCCGCGTCGTTAGGTCTCCAGCGGAGAGCGACTCGAGGTCGTTCTCCACCAGTTCGGCAAGGACGGCGCTCCGGAGTCGGGCGCACGTCCAGCAATCGCCGGCACAGCCCTGCTCCCCACGCGGCGCTCCTCCCAGAGCTGCTCCCCAAACAGCCACGGGCGGCAACACTAGTACACCGCGCACTGAGAAACAAGCAAGTCTCCCAACATTTCTCCGGTTACATCTAGGCGGGCGCCGCCGAGACATGTATGTTTTCTGGGTAAGTGTCGACGAGCGATCGGACGGGCGGGCGCCAAGCACATCAGCTTCCCCCTGGGAGGCACGGGCTGTCGCGCTCTTTCGTGGCGGAAAACCAGCGTGAGCGGATCCTGGCCGCGGTGGCGGATGTCACGAGTGCGGCCAGCTATGGGGAGATGACGGTCGAGGGCATCATCGTGACTGCCGGTATCTCCCGGCGCACGTTCTACGAGCACTTCAAGAACAAGCACGAGGCCTTCCTCGCCGCCTACGACGCGGTTACCGCGCTTCTAGTCGAAAAGGTCCTGGCGGCCATCAACGCCGCGGACGGCTTCGCCGCGCGCGCGGGCGCCGGCCTCGGCGCGTTCGTCGATTTCCTTGCCAGCGAGCCGGCCTTCGCGCGGATGTGCATCGTGGAGGCGCTCGCGGCGGGACCCGACGCGATCAGCCGGCGCAATGCCGTCATGAAGGCTTTCGCCGACCTGATCGACGGGCAGGCGCAGGAGCTCCTGGGCGACAGCACCCCGCCGGGGTTGAGGGCCGAGACCATCGTGGGCGGCATCTACGAGGTGGTCTACAGCCGGGTGCTCAGGGGCGAGATCCAAGACTTGCCGGGCCTGCTGCCGGATCTCACCTACTCCGCCCTGCTGCCCTATCTCGGGCCCGAGGCGGCGGCCGCCGAGCGGCGCAGGCTGCTAGAGGGACAGGCGGCGGCTTAGCCCGCCCGTCCGCCTGTACAAGCCCAGCCGCCGGATTCTGTACGGAGGGCGAAAGACAGCGCCGCGCCCGGAGTCGACCATGCGGATCCCATGGAACCCACTCTCAAGGACGCCATCCCGGCGATCGAGACCACCTGGGTCATCGTCGCGGCGGTGCTCGTCATGTTCATGCAGGTCGGCTTCCTCTTCCTCGAGGTCGGCTTCTCGCGGATGAAGAACGCCGGCACGGTCGTGCCGAAGATCCTCGCGAACTTCTCGATCGCGGCGCTCTGTTACTGGGCGGTCGGATTCGCGCTCGCCTTCGGCGGCGCGGGCTGGTTCGCGGGCACCGAGGGCACGTTCCTCGGCACCACCGACCCGGCCGCCTTCCCGGCGCTGGAGTTCTCGCAGGCTGCGGTTCCTGCCAAGTTCTTCTTCCAGTTCGTGTTCTGCGCGGTGTCGCTCGCGATCGTGTGGGGCACCACGATCGAGCGCATCAAGTTCGGGGCCTACCTGATCTACGCGGTCGTCTTCAGCGCGCTGATCTACCCGATCATCAGCCACTGGATCTTCGGCGGCGGCTGGCTCCAGGCGAACTTCGGCATGCAGGACTTCGCCGGCTCCACGGTGGTGCACCTGATCGGCGCCACCGGCGCGCTGGCTGCGCTGCTCTTGCTCGGCCCGCGCCAGGGCAAGTACGGCGACGACGGCAAGCCGAACGCGATCCCCGGCCACAACATGCCGCTGGTGGGGCTCGCCGTGCTGGTGCTGTGGTTCGGCTGGTTCGGGTTCAACGCGGGCTCGACGCTCGGTGCGATCGGAGGTCGCTTCGCGGACGTGGTGGTCGTGACCCAGCTCGGCGCCGCCGCCGGTGTGCTGGGCGCGCTGCTCACGAGCTACCTGATCACCCGCAAGTTCGACATGGGCATGACGGCCAACGGCGCGATCGCCGCGCTCGTTGCGATCACCGCGCCGTCGGGCTACGTGGAGTTCTGGGCGGCGCCGCTGATCGGCTTCGTGGCCGGCGTGGTCGTGGTGGGCGCCATCATCGCGATCGACAGGAAGCTGGACGACCCGGTCGGCGCGCTGTCGGCACACGGGATCGCCGGCATCTGGGGAACGCTCGCATGCGGGCTGTTCACCAGCCCGCGGCTCGCTGAGCTGAACGCGATCGGCGAGGGCGGCCTGTTCTACACGGGCTCCTTCCACCAGTTCGGCGTTCAGGCCCTCGGCGTGGCCGCGGCGTTCGCCTCGGTGTTCACGGTGAGCTTCATCATCTTCTACGCGATCAAGAAGACCTACGGACTGCGGGTCGCCCCCGAGGAGGAGCGGTATGGCCTCGACATCGTCGAGCACGGCATGTGGGGCTACCCGGAGGCGTTCATGCCCGTCCCGGGGTCGGAGTACCGTCCACCGGCGATGCCGCAGGGCTGGCCACCACGCCAGCCGTCGCCGGTCACCATGGCAGCCACACGACCCCAGGAGGGCTAGAGCGCGATGAAGAAGATCGAAGCGATCATCCGCCACGAGCGGCTCCAGGATGTGCAGGACGCGCTCGACCAGCTCGGCGTGTCAGGCCTGACGGTCAGCGAGGTGGTGGGCTGCGGGCGCCAGAAGGGCTACACCGAGCAGTACCGCGGCGTGCGGGCCAACATCTCGCTGCTGCCAAAGATCAAGGTGGAGTCAGTGGTGCCCTCAGACCTCGTCGACCGCGCGGTCGAGGCAATCGTCGGGCGCGGCCCGAACGGGCAACGTCGGCGACGGGCGCGTGTTCGTGTACCCGGTCGAGCAGTCGATCCGCATCCGCACGGGCGAGAGTGGCGAGGAGAGCGTGCGCCACGAGGAGCCCGTGGGCTGGGGCCACTAGGGGTTCGCGGCGGGCTGCGCGGCCCGTACGACATTGAGGAGCGACTCGCCGCCGGCGAAGCGCACGAGCTGCTCCGCACCAAAGCGCACGGCCCGCTCGTCGGCGGGCGCCGTGTCCCCGGCGTTGTGGGGCGTGATGGCGAGCGCGGCGCTCCACAGTGGATGATCGTCGGGGAGCGGCTCAGGGTCGACGACGTCGAGCACCGCCCGCAGCCGGCCCGACTCGAGCTCGGCCAGGAGCGCGTGCGTATCCACCACGGCGCCGCGGCCCGCGTTGACGAACAGCGCGCCGTCGCGCATCTGCCCCAGGAGCGCCGCGTCGAAGAGCCCGTTCGTCTCCGGAGTCAGCGGGGTCAGGACGACCACGGCGTGGGCGTCACCGATGAGGGCGGGCAGCTCGGCGATGCCGTGAACGCCCTCCCGGGCACTCCGCGCGACACCCTGCACGGTCACGCCGAACGGCTCGAGGCGCCGCTGAACCGCGTGGCCGATCGATCCGAATCCGACGATCAGGACGGTCGAGCCCTGCAGCTCGCGCGGCCGCGCGTCCGACCAGCGGCGCTCGCGGGCCGCCTCGAACTGGCCGTAGGCATCCCCGAGCAGCGCACCGACCACCCACTCCGCCACGGCGGCGTCGCGTGCGCCGCGAGCGTTGCAGAGCGTCGCCCACTTCGGGACGCACGGCTCGATCCACTCCGTGCCCGCCGACAGCGCCTGTACGACGCGCACCCGCTCGAGCCGCGGCAGCGCGTCGAGCGTCTCGCGGTCCTCCCAGTCGGGCATCACGAACGCCGCCGCCTCGCGACCCTCGGGCAGTGGCCGTACCTCCACCCCGTCTGGGGCAAGCTCGGACACCGCGTCGAACGCACGGGCGGTGACGGAGGCGATCATCGCCCGTCAACGCTACGGACTTCGGGCGAACAACCGATCTCTCTTACGTGAGAGCGTTTCGCTGGCTCCTGGCCGTCCCACTGCTCGTCCTGATGATGTTCGGCGTCGGGGCGGTGATGTTCTACGTCGTTGGCGGCGCGCAGATCACGACCGCCGCCATCGGCGCCAGCATCGCCGTGCTCGCGTGGCACGCGCTGCGGCGCATGGAGCCGCCGGCGGCGGCCGATGAGATCGAGGACGACGACGCAATCCCCGACGAGTGGCCCTGGGCGCTCGCCCGGCTCGCGGTCTTCGGCTGCATCCTCGCGCTCGGCTTCTGGAACCCGTGGCTGATCGTCTTCGCCTGGGTGGTCTTCCCGCTGTGGAATCGCCTGAAGAACCGCGCCTAGCGCGGCGGGCGCAATGCTCAACCACCCCCAAGTACCATGCCTCTTG
>CAWINK010000003.1:0-485602 GCA_963837445.1 uncultured Thermoleophilaceae bacterium
GCGGCTCAGGATCTCGGCGCCACGCCGTTGGAGACATTCCGGCTCGTGACCCTGCCGCTGATCATGCCCGGTGTCGTGTCGGCGGGGCTGCTCGCCTTCGCCCTCTCGATCGACGACCTCGTGATCACGAACTTCAACTACGGCTCCACCATCACGTTCCCGCTCTTCATCTGGGGCGCCGCGCGCGTGGCGATCCCGCCGCAGATCTACGTGATCGCGACGATGATCTTCCTGTTCACCCTGGCGATGATGCTGATCACGGTCTGGCAGCAGCGGCGCGCTGAGAGGATGGCGGCCATGCGGCCGGACGAGCCAGGCCCCGCGTTCCGAGAGGGCACGGCATGAGCAGCGCGCGACAAGGGGCTGAAGAAGGATGCGATCGGCTTCGTCGATGGCCTGATCATCGGGATTGCGTCCACGGCGCCCGCCTACTCGCTGGCGGCCGTGCTCGCGATCGTCGTGGTCGCCGTGGGCGTGCAGGCGCCGGCCGTCCTTCTCACGGCCTTCATCCCGATGTTCCTGATCGCCTCGGCGTTCCTCTACATGAACCGCGCCGATCCCGACTGCGGCACCTCGTTCTCGTGGATCACGCGCGCGATCGGCCCGTTCGCCGGCTGGATGGGCGGCTGGGCCATCTGCACCACGGGCATCATCGTGATCGGCTCGCTCGCGGACGTGTCGGCCTACTACTTCTACGACCTCGTCGGGCTCGAGGACCAGCGCGACTCGAAGGCGTGGGTCACCATCACCGCGCTCGGGGTGATCGCCGCGATGACGGCGGTCTGCGTGCTGGGCACGGAGCTCTCGGCGCGCTTCCAGCGCGTCCTGATCGGCGCCCAGGTCGGCGCGCTGCTCATGTTCGCCGGGGTCGCGCTCTTCAAGGTCCTCGCGGGCGACGCCCCGGCGGGCTCGATCGACCCGGGGCTGTCGTGGTTCTCCCCGTTCGCGGTGAACAGCCTCAACGCGCTCGTGCTCGGGCTGCTCACGGGCGTCTTCATCTACTGGGGCTGGGAGAGCGCGGTGAACCTGAACGAGGAGACGAAGGGCTCGGACAGCTCCCCCGGCCTCGCCGCCGTGGTCTCCACGGTGATCCTGCTCGTGACCTACGTGGCGGTCACCACCGCGGTCGTGGCGTTCGCCGGGCTCGAGCGCGTGAACGAGTTCGTGGACGACCCGGGGATCTTCGGGGCGATCGCCGACGACGTGCTCGGCACCGGCCTCAGCTGGATCGTCGTGCTTGCGATCGTCACCTCGGCGCTCGCCTCCACGCAGACCACGATCCTGCCCGCCTCGCGCACCTCGCTGTCGATGGCGCGCCAGGGGGCGTTCCCTGAGGTACTGGGCCGGGTGCACCCGCGTTTCCAGACGCCGCACGTGTCCACGATCGCGATCGGCGTGATCGCGGCCGTCTGGTACGCCGTGCTGAACACGCTCTCGCAGAACTTCCTGTTCGACTCGCTCACCGCGCTGTCGCTGATGATCGCCTTCTACTACGCGCTCACCGGCTTCGCGTGTGCGATCTACTACCGCCGCGAGCTCACCAAGTCGGTGAAGAGCTTCTTCTTCATCGGCGTGGGGCCGGTCGTGGGCGGCGGGATCCTGGCCTACCTCTTCTACAAGGCGATCGTGGAGTACTCCAAGGTTGACGACTCCTATTCGGGCAGCTCCGTGTTCGGCATCGGGATCCCGGTGGTGCTCGGCGTCGGGCTGCTGCTGCTCGGGGGCATCCTGATGCTGGTATGGCGTGCCACTGGCCACGAGTTCTTCTTCGGGCGTTCGCGGGAGGTCGTGGACCCCGACGTGGCGGCGGGACGAAAGCTGGGCGTGGCGGCCGTGCCCGAGGAAGCCGTGTAGCCATGGGCACGATTGTGCTCGGCTACGACGCCTCTCCCGGGGCGGGGCATGCGCTGGAGTGCGCCGTCGACCTGGCGCGCCAGTTCGACGACAAGCTCGTGATCGGGTACGGGGTGGCGCCGTCCGGTGGGGTTGGCGACGAGTGGTCGCAGAACCTCGGCGCTCTGGAGGACCAGGCGCGCAAGCTCACGGACGGCGCGCTCGCCGGCGCGCAGGAGGCAGGCGTGGACGCCGAGGTGGCACTCGTTCCGGAGCGCCCGCATACGGCGCTGCTCAAGCTGGCCGAGGAGCACGAGGCGCGCTTCATCGTGGTGGGCGGCTGGGGCGAGGGCCCGATCCGGGGCGCGATCCTGGGCTCCACGCCGCACAAGCTGCTGCACCTGTCTGACACTCCGGTCGTAGTGGTCCCCGGTTGAACCGCGAGCGCCTGGGATCCCTGATCGCGCGCGAGCGCGAGCGCTACGGACGCGAGCATCCGCGCTCGCGCGAGCTGCACTCCGAGGCGCGCGGCAGCCTCCTGGGCGGTGTCCCGATGTCCTGGATGGCGATGTGGGTGGGCGGCTTCCCGCTCTACGGGCAGCGTGCCCGCGGCGCCACGATCGTCGATGTGGACGGCCACGAGTACGCCGACTTCTGCCTCGGGGACACCGGGGCGATGGCGGGCCACTCTCCCGAGCCGACGATGAGGGCCATCGCGCAGATCGAGGGCATCACCACGATGCTTCCGACCGAGGATGCCGCATGGGTGAGCGCCGAGCTCGCGCGCCGCTTCGGTGTCCCGTACTGGCAGTTCGCGCTCACGGCCACGGACGCGAACCGCTGGATGATCCGCATGTGCCGCCACGTGACCGACCGGCCTCGAATCGGTGTCTTCAACTGGTGCTACCACGGCTCCGTGGACGAGTCGTTCGTGATCCTCGACGAGCAGGGCATCGCCCGCGCACGATCCGGGCTGGTGGGCCCCGCGCTCGACCCCACCGAGACCACGAGGGTGGCGGAGTTCAACGACGCGGGCTCGCTCGAGCGCGCCCTCGAGCACGAGGACGTGGCCTGCCTCTTGATGGAGCCGGCGCTCACGAACATCGGGATCGTGCTGCCGGAGCCCGGCTTCATGGACTCCGTGCGCGAGCTCTGCACGAAGTACGGAACGCTTCTGATCATCGACGAGACCCACACGCTCTCCGCCGGGCCGGGCGGCTGCACCGCCGCGTGGGGGCTCGAGCCGGATGCCGTGACGCTCGGCAAGTCGATCGGCGGCGGAGTCCCGATCGGCACCTACGGGGTCACGGCGGAGCTGGCCGAGCGGATCGCGGGCCAGGAGGACGCCGACTACGAGGACACCGGCGGAGTGGGCGGCACGCTTGCGGGCAACGCGCTCTCGCTCGCCGCGGCGCGCGCCACGCTCGGCGAGGTGCTCACCCACGCCGCGTTCGAGCGCATGATCGGGCTGCGCGAGCGCTTCGTGGAGGGAGTCGAGGCCGCGCTCGCCGAGCACCAGCTGCCCTGGACGATCGTCTCGCTCGGCGCTCGCTGCGAGTATCGCTTCACGCCGGAGCCGCCGCGCACCGGCGCCGAGTCAGCCGCCGCAGACGATCCGGAGCTCGAGGAGTACCTTCACCTCTACCTCATGAACCGCGGCGTGCTCATCACCCCCTTCCACAACATGGCGCTGATGTGCCCTGCCACGACCGAGGAGCAGGTGGACCGCCACACCGAGGTCTTCGGCGCGGCGGTGGGCGAGCTCGCAGCGTGAGCTCCTACGAGCGCATCGCCGGCCTCCCCCTCGAGGTGGAGGCGCTCAGCTTCGAGGGCCGGGAGCTTCAGTTCTCGCCCGAGTTCACCCGCGCCACGACGCTGATCGAGCTGCGCGGGCCGGGTGGCGAGACAGGGGTCGGCGAGGACGTGGTCTACGACGAGCTCGACCACGTGAACCTCCAGGCCGACGGCCCGGGCACGATCGACCTCGCGGGCTCCTACACGCTCGACTCGTTCTCGCAGCGCCTCGAGGAGACGAGCCTGTTCCCGGCGCCGCCGGTGCGCGGGGAGGTGTCCGAGCTGTACCGGCGCTGGGCGTTCGAGTCCGCCGCTCTCGACCTGGCGCTGGCGCAGGCCGGCCGCTCGCTCGCGGACGTGCTCGAGCGAGAGCCGCGGCCGCTCAACTTCGTCGTCTCGATGCGGCTCGGCAGCTGGCCGCCCACGGACGAGCCGGAGAAGCCGGACCGCGTGTACGCCCTGCTTGAGCGCTACCCGGGCACGAAGCTGAAGCTCGACCCGACCAACCAGTGGGCGCAGGAGCTCGTGGACGCACTGGTCGAGACCGGTGCAGTCGACTCCCTGGACCTGAAGGGCCAGTACAAGGGCACGCCGGTCGACGTCGAGACGGACCCGGAGCTGTACCGCCTGGTGATCGAGGCGTTCCCGGACGCGTGGCTCGAGGACCCGGACGTGAACGAGGAGACGAAGCCGCTCCTCGACGCGGTGAGCGAGCGGGTCACATGGGACGCGCCGATCCACTCCGTGGCCGACGTGCTCGATCGCCCGTGGCCGCCGCGCATGGTCAACATCAAGCCGTCGCGCTTCGGGCCGCTCAGCAATCTGTTCGAGATGTACGACTGGTGCGAGCGTGAGGGCGTGCAGGCGTACGGCGGCGGCCAGACCGAGCTGGGTGTGGGCCGCGGCCACATCCAGTACCTCGCTTCGATCTTCCACCCGGACACCCCGAACGACACGGCGCCCTCCGGCTACAACAACCCCGAGCTTCCCGAGGGGCTCCTCACGAGCCCCCTCGAGCCGCGCATCGCGTCGGCCGGCTTCCGCTGGCTCACGTGATCGAGGCCACCCCGCGACATCCGGGCGGCGACTCCCTCGAGATGGCGCGCCGCATCGGGTCCTTTCTGAGCGAGGCCACGCGCTCGCTCGACCTGGCGCTCTACGACGTCCGCCTGCCCGGCGAGCCCGGGGACATCGTGGCGGCTGCGCTGTGCGACGCCAACGAGCGCGGCGTGAAGGTGCGCATCGCCTACAACGCCGACCACCCGGAGCGGCTGTTCTTCCCGCCGCCGCCGAAGACGAAGCCCGAGCTGCTCGAGGCGATGCCGTTTCCCACCTGCGGCATCCCCGGCATCCCGGACCTGATGCACCACAAGTACGTGGTGCGGGACGGCGAGTCGGTCTGGACCGGGTCGATGAACTGGACCACCGACTCGTGGACGATCCAGGAGAACCTGGTGCTCGTGGCCGAGCAGGCGCCGCGTCTGGCTGCCGAGTTCGCACAGAACTTCGAGGAGCTGTGGACCAAGCGCGACGTTGACGCCACCGGGCACCAGGATCCGCGGCCGGTGGACGTGGACGGCCGCAAGGTGCGCGCCTGGTTCACGCCGGGCCACGGCGAGGAGCTCTCGCACCGGATCGCCAAGGCGCTCGGGAAAGCGCGCCAGCGCGTGCGGATCGCCTCCCCCGTGATCACGGCGGGGCCGGTGCTCGGAACACTCGCCGAGATGGCCGCGGAGGGGCGGGTGGACCTGCGCGGCGTGGTCGACCGGACGCAGATGGATCAGGTGGTCTACCAGTGGCGGACCAACGGCCACTCGGCGTGGAAGATCCCGATCCTCGCGGCGGTGCTGGGCAACGCGGACTTCAAGGGCAAGCCTTCCACCCAGTGGTCGCCGGAGACGCCCCACGACTTCATGCACGCGAAGGTCACCGTGGCCGACGACACCGTCTTCGCCGGATCCTTCAACCTGTCGCGCTCAGGCGAGATGAACGCCGAGAACGTGCTCGAGGTCCATGACGCCGAGCTCGCCGACCAGCTCGCCGCCTTCATCGACGAGATCCGCGAGCGCTACGAGCCTATGCCCGTGCCGCCCGATGCGCCGCAGACATCAGGAGGTCACGCACCTCGAGCGGGTCGTCGGTGAGCGTGAACAGGTCGAGGTCGTCGGGGGAGATGTTGCCCTCGTCGATCATCTTCTCGGCGAGCCACTCGATCAGCCCGCGCCAGTAGTCGGAGCCCACCAGCACCACGGGGAACTCGGTGATCTTCCCGGTCTGGATCAGCGTGAGCGCCTCCCACAGCTCGTCCATCGTCCCGAAGCCGCCGGGGAAGACCACGAACCCGCTGGCGTAGCGCACGAACATGATCTTGCGGGCGAAGAAGTAGTGGAACTGGAGTGAGATGTCGCAGTACGGGTTGCCGCCCTGCTCGAAGGGCAGCTCGATGTTGAGCCCGATCGAGGGCGCGCCGGCGTCCCTCGCCCCGCGGTTCGCGGCCTCCATGATCCCCGGGCCGCCGCCGGTGATGATCGCGAGCCCGCTCTCGCCGACGAGCCGGGCGGTCTCGCGGGCGAGCTCGTAGTCGGGGTCGCCCGGCACCGTTCGGGCCGAGCCGAAGAAGGAGGCCGCCGCGGCCACGCCGGAGAGCGCGTCGAAGCCCGACCGCAGCTCGTCCGTGATGCTGTCGATCCGGTCCTCGTCTGTGAGGGTGGAGCGGACCGCCACCTCTTGGGCGGCGATGATCTCCTCGTCAAGGGTGCGGGGCTCGCGCGGCACGACCTAGAAGGCTAGATGGCCGGCGCTCGCTGATCGCCGGCCACCCAGGTTCCCCCTTCCCCCCCGGAAAGTACGAATTGGCACTACCCATCGGCCGGAATACCGATACCGCCGAAACGGCACAAGTTGTGGCGGCGGGTTGGCCAAACTGTCCTACCGAGGTGACTAGCTGGCGGCCCTGAATGTGATCCCGTCGAGCGAGATCATCGGGACTCCGGCGTCGACGGCCACTCGACCGTTGGTGGTCGGAAATCCACTTCCGGCGAACAGCGCGATCGTGGCGATGACGTTCGCGTACGAGAGGTGCCTGCGGAGCGTCGCGCTAGAGCGCCAACGAAAGCGGCTGCTCGAGCAGTTCCTTCACGCGCGCCAGGAACTGGGCGCCGTCGGCGCCGTACAGGATGCGGTGGTCGCACACGAGCGTGAGCGTCATCTGGTCGCGCGCCACGAGCTTGCCCTTGTCGTCCACGGCCGGCTTCTTCTCGAGCTTGCCGACGGTGAGGATCGCGGCCTGCGGCGGGTTGATGATCGCCGTGAACTGCTCGATGCCGAACATGCCGAGGTTCGAGACGGTGAAGGTGCCGCCGGAGAGCTCCGGCGGGGTCACGGTCTTCTCCTTGACCTTCTCGATCACCTCGCGCGCGTCGCGAGCGATCTGGCCGAGCGACTTCTCGTCCGCGTCGAACACCGTCGGCACCACGAGCGCATCCTGCGCCGCCACGGCGATGCCCACGTTCACGTTCTCGTACAGCTCGAACTTGCCGTCGCGGTAGGCGCCGTTCACGCGCGGGAACTCGCGCAGCGCGCTCGCGGAGGCCTTCACGACCATGTCGTTGAAGGAGGGCACCGGGTCTGAGATCTGCTTGAGGCGCTCGCGCAGCTCCACCGCGGCGGTCATGTCCACGCTGAGCGCGATCGAGAAGTCGGGCGCGGTGGCCTTGGACTCGGCCATCCGTCGCGAGACGGTCTGCTGGAGGCGCGTGAGCTCCTGGATCTCGGCCTCGCCCTTGGCGCCCGCCTCGCCGCGCTGTGCCTTCTTGGCGGGCTCCTTCTTCTCTTCCTTGCCCTTCTTCGGCTCGTCCTTCTTCTTGGGCTTGGCCTCCGCGTCGCCCTCGGGCTCCTCCGCGGTCTCGGCCTTCGCCGCGCCGCCGTTCTCGGCGGCCGCCTGCACGTCGGCCTTCACGATCCGGCCGCCCGGGCCGGTGCCCTCGAGCTGAGCGAGCTCCACGCCGAGGTCGCGCGCCATGCGCCGCGCGACCGGCGAGGCCTTCACGCGCCCGTCGCCATTCCCCTCGGAGGACTTCTCGCGCGTAGCGGTGCCGGCCGCAGCCTGGGTCTCACCGCCGCCACCCTCGGCGCCCGCCACGGCGGCCTCGCCGTCCTCGTCGCCACTGGCGGCAGCCTCGTCGTCGCCCTCGGCCTCGCCCTCGGCATCCGCTTCGCCCTCGTCCTCAGATTCGTCCTTGCCCGCGGCCTCGTCCTCGCCTTCGGCGGCGGCCTCGTCCTCCGCCTCGCCCTCGGCCTTCGCGGGCTCGGCTTCCTCAGCGCCCTCCTCGTCAGCGGCGGCCTCGTCCTCCTCGCCGCCCGCGTCCTCGCCGGCCTCGGCTTCCTCCTCGGCGCCCGAGGACTCCTCATCCCCGCCGCTCGACTTGGCCTCGCCCTCCTCGCCGATGCGGGCGATCACCTCGCCGATCGGGAGCGTGTCGCCCTCCTGGGCCACGATCTCCACCAGCACGCCGTCGGAGTCGGCGTCGTAGGTCATGTTGGCCTTGTCCGTCTCGATCTCCACGAGCGGCTCGCCGCGCTTGACCTCGCCACCCTCCTCGATCAGCCACTTGAGGACGGTGCCCTCCTCCATCGAGTCCGACAGGCGGGGCATCGTCACGTCGCTGGCCATGCTCCTCCTTACAGGTCCCGGAAGGTGGCGAGCGCGGCCTGCACGACGTGCTCGTCGTGCGGGAACGCCGCCTGCTCGAGTGGCTTCGAATAGGGCATCGGAACGTCCGCGCCGGTCACGCGCTGAATGGGAGCGTCGAGCCAGTCGAAGGCCTGCTCCTGGATCAGGGCCGCCAGGTTCGCGCCCACGCCTCCGTGCGGCCAGCCCTCCTCCACGATCACCGCGCGGTTGGTCTTCTTGACCGAGTCGAGGATCGTGTCCAGGTCGAGCGGGCGCAGCGTGCGCGGATCGATCACCTCCGCGTTGATCTCGTGCTCGTCCGCGAGCACTTCCGCCGCCTTTCCGGCGGTTATCGCCATGCGCGAGATCCCGATGATGGTCACATCGTCGCCCTCGCGTCGGATGGCGGCCTCTCCGAAGCGCATCGGGCCGCCGTTCTCGGGCACCTCGCCGCGCTGGCCGTAGAGGGTCTCGTGCTCGATGAAGACCACCGGGTTGTCGTCGCGGATCGCGGCCTTCAGCAGGCCCTTGGCGTCCGCCGGCGTGCTCGGCGCGGCCACGAGCAGGCCGGGCACGTGCAGGTAGTAGGCCTCGAAGCAGTGCGAGTGGGTGGGCCCGAGCTGGTGGCCCGCGCCCTGCGGCATCCGCACCACGAGCGGCACCTTCGCCTGGCCGCCGAACATGTAGTGGATCGCCGCGGCGTGGTTCACGATCTGGTCCATCGCGAGCAGCGAGAAGTTGATCGTCATCAGCTCCACCACCGGGCGCAGGCCGAGCATCGCCGAGCCCACGCCCATGCCCACGATCGTGTTCTCCGAGATCGGCGTGTCGCGCACGCGCTTCTCGCCGAACTCCTCGAGCAGGCCGGCGGTCACCTTGAAGGCCCCCTGGAACACGCCGATGTCCTCGCCCATCAGGAAGACCTTCTCGTCCTCCTGCATCTCCTCGCGGAGCGCCTGGTTGAGCGCCTCGCGGTAGCGCATCACGGGCACTAGTCGGCGCCGCCCTCGGCCTCGGGCTCGTCTCCGGAGACCTCGCCCTCGCCCGCGTCGTCCTCGTCCTTCGACTGGCGGCGGTTGCGCGCCTCCTGATCCCCCACGTTGGCATAGGCGGCGCCGGCCTCAGCGAGCTGGTGAGGCAGCTCGCCGGCCTCGCGCTCGCGCTCGCCGCGGTGCACCTCGGGGGAGCGCTCGTCCACGGTCCACCAGCCGGGCGCGTCGCCCGTGTACACGTACACGTCGTCGTAGAGCGAGTCGAGGTCCGGGAACGGCGACTGGTCGGCGAAGCGGGTGGCCTCGTCCACGGTCTCGATCGCCTTCTCGTCGAGCTCCTCGAACTGGTCCTGCGTGATCACGCCCTCGTCCACGAGGCGCTTGCCGAAGGCCTGGATCGGGTCGCGCCCGCGCCACTCCTCCACCTCGTCCTTCGAGCGGTACTCCTCGGGGTCGGCCATCGAGTGGCCGCGGAAGCGGTAGGTCACGGCCTCCACGAGCTGCGGCCTGCGCTCCTCGCGCGCGCAGCGCAGGGCCTCGGTCACCACGTCGTGAACGTCGAGCACGTCCATGCCGTCGCAGCGCACGCCGGGCACGCCGTAGCCCTCCGACTTGAGCGACAGGTCGGTGACCGCCGAGTGGCGGTGGAGCGCCGTGCCCATGCCGAACTGGTTGTTGATGATCACGAACACCACCGGCAGCTTCCAGAGCGCCGCGAGGTTCATCGTCTCGCCGAAGGTGCCCTGGTTCGTGGCGCCGTCGCCCATCATCGAGAGGATCGCGTCCTCGGTCTCCATGTAGTCGCACGCGAGCGCGACGCCCGCCGAGAGCGGCAGGCTGCCGCCCACGATCCCGTAGCCGCCGAGGAAGCGCCGCTCCATGTCGAAGAGGTGCATCGAGCCGCCGCGGCCCTTCGAGCAGCCGTCCACGCGCCCGAACAGCTCGGCCATCACCGTCTCCGGGGGCGTGCCGCGCGCGATCGCCTGGCCGTGCTCGCGGTAGGTCGACATCAGGTAGTCGTTGTCGCGCATCGCCTGGGTGGCGCCCACGACCGTGGCCTCCTCGCCGATGCAGAGGTGGAGGAAGCCGCCGATCTTCGCCTTCGCGTACATCTCGCCCGCGCGCTCCTCGAAGCGGCGGATGAGCAGCATCTTCTTGAGGACGGTGAGGCAGGTGTCCTTGTCCGGGAGGTCGTGCTTGACCTTCCCGAAGCCGATCTCCTCGAGGCCGGCTACCTCGGTCGGGTTCTGGTCGCCGTTGCCCTGGCCGTCCTTGCCCTCGTTCTTGCCCTGGGAACCGTCATCGGCCTGCGTGGCATCGCTGGTAGCCATCGGTCCGGAGAGTACCCACTGCCGACCCCGTTCAATATCGCTCACCCCCGATCGGGGGGCGTGGTCTCTCAGCCCGCGTGCGACTCTGGCTGCCCCCCGCGCGCCCAGCACCGTGACGAGGCCCGCACCCACCCCAGCGGCGATCAAAGGTGCGGCGCCGCCTCCGTGCTTTCGCGAGAATCGCCCACTCACACCCCCGACGTTACGCCTCAGCCAGGGCGGAAGCCGCCTCTTCGAGGCGATCGTCGCCGTAGAAGAGCTCGTCTCCGACGGCGATCGTCGGAACGCCGCGAACGCCGCGCTCGTAGGCCTCCTTGGTTGTGTCTCTGAGCTTGTCCTTCACCGACTGGGTCTCGATGGCCTTCAGCACCGCGTTCGGATGGAGCTCGCAGGCGGCGGCGGCGATGAGCACGTTGTCGACGTCCGAGAGATCCTTGCCGCCGGCGAAGGCCTGGCGGAAGGCGGCGAGGGAGAAGGCGACGGCGCGGCCGATGGAGGCGGCGAAGGTGGCGGCCCGCATGGCCTTGAGCGTGTTGGTCGGCCACTCGTCGGGCCAGCGGATCGGCATGAGGTCGTACTCGGCGGCGCGGCGCTCGACCTCGGCCATGCCGGCCTCGCGCTCGTCGGTGACCGCCCAGGACTGGCCGCCGGTCTCCTGCCAGATGCCACCGAGAAGGATCGGCTGCCAGACGGGAACGACCGGAAGGACCCGCTGCATCCTCTCCGCTGCGAGATAGGCATAGGGCGACCCAAGATCGAAGTAGAAGACCGGCTGCTCAGTCACGGAGCCCTAATTACTAGGCAAAGCGACGCAGCGGAAGGCGTGCTGCACGGCGAGGTAGACGCGGTCGTAGCTGACAACCCCATCCCCAGTTAGGACGACCGCCTCGAGTTGGTCGAACGCGTTCAGCCCGTTGTCGGGGTTTCGGTAGACGCTGGAGGTCCATTCCCCTTGGTCGGCTGAGCGGTCCGCGCACACGCGAAATCGGTCCAACTGCGCCATGGTCGGAAGGCCGCGACCGGCGTTGTCACAAGTGTTAATTGCGCCAAGAAAGCCATCGTCTGGCCGCGGGCGGTTCGCTCTATGCAGACGCCCGCCGTGCGACGGTGTCCGCAGGACAGCGAACGCGGAGGTCCGCGGCTGTTGCTCCGCCGACGCGCTCCGCATCGGCAGCCGGGGGACCCGGCCCAGCGCGCTCTCCTTGACGACCCCGCCCCCGAGGCCGTTCCGTCTTAGGTCGCGCGCCCTTAGCGGTCCGATCCCGGATGTCCCTGACTGCGCACGCTGTTGTTTCGCAGGTCCGACGCTGCGGAGGCTGTTGTTCACGACATCGCCGCTGTCGACGTCGGATCACGGCATATGACGTACCGCCCAGTGCGATGAACAGCGCGGCCGTGGCGGTGACGTTCGAGTAGGACAGGCGCTTTCGGAATGAACTCAGCACAGCTCGGTACCTCGGTCGAGACTCGCAGAATCCTTGCAGGCGATGGGTAATCGCGGGCTCGCAGGGGCGATCAGGTCCCAAGTACCAACGACCTCGACGACGCGCGAGTTGCCGCTGATGAACGGGATAGCCGCCCTCGGCCGGAAGCCGAGCGCGGAATCGGTAGGTCACTCGGCCGACCGTGCCGCCGAAGCGATACGGGAAGTGCCAGCGGCCGTTGGGGCTCGCTCGAACCGTGGAAAAGGTTCGCCAGCGGCCGCGGAAGTAGGCCTGCATCTCGACAAGCTTTCCCTTGCGCGGGCAGGGGGCGGGTGAGTCACTCGTCCCGTGAAGTAGGACCTGTTGCCCATTGAGCAGGCGCTGGCGATCGGGGCGGATCGACGTGTTGGCGGGCACGAGCGAGTCGTGAAGTCGGTGGTTGCCGATCCGATTCGCCTCGAACCGCCATACCGGAACAGAATGTCGCGGTTTCGAGTGGCCTTCACGACGTAATGGAACTTGCCGTCGGTTCCTGTGGTCGCAACGCCGACGGAGCTCAGCTCCGCCTGCCGGCCGCTTCTCAAGCGCTTCGATTGTCGCGCCGTCGATTGGTTGTCCATCAGCGTTTGCAAGGAAGCCAGTGAGGCGAACGACGCGCCCGTGTCGCGCAACCACGCTGCTGTCGAGCCGCCGAATGCGCCGGCGGACGAGCCTTCTGTGTCCGTGGCGCTGCTCGACCTTACGACGGACGATCACGCGCGGCACCCCTACGGCCAGCCGCGTGTCTATACGGGCGGGCAGTCGAAGCGTCGCAGCAGATCCGTCGGTGCGCCGCCCGGTGGAAGCCTCGTTGCCGGCCTGGTCGACCGCATGGGCTCCGAAACTCATAGGCCCCCCTTCGGAAGCGCTCGTCATCCACATGCGCGACCAGCAGGGAGCCCTCGCGCATCGGTCGCAAGACCATGCCAGGTGGCGGAGCCCCTGGCACGCATTTCGATTTCTCCGCTCGCAACGCCGGAGTGACGGTCGACCGCGTTGACGACGACACGCAACGGGTCGGCAGTGTCAGTCGGTTCGAACGTCAGCTGCGGCGGCTCCGGGTCGAAGCGAAGGGCGCCGCTGAGATAGCGGCGCTTTCCTCCCGGGCATTCCCAGCCGCGTCCTCCAGCCACACATGCAGGTGGTACTCGCCTGGCGCGGGGACGTTGAGCGCTGGCAATTCCTGAATGTCTCTGCCGTCGCGCCGACCGCTTGAGGACAGCTCCCATCGCGTCGTGCAGAGCTTCCAGTGAGCACGGACGACTGGCGCCGCATGTCCTCCTGGATTCGGTCCACGAGACGCGGAAGTCGTTAGTGCGTCGCCACCTATCCCCGCCAGCGACCTGCGGGGCGACAGGATCAGGGGCGCGTGTTGTCGACGCAGAACCTCGCGTGACGCCGATGACGGATTGCCAGCAGCGTCGATGGCTGAGACGGTCAAGGAGTGACGGCCATCGGGCAAGTCGCCGACGGCCGGACGCAGTTGAGGTGCGGTCGGTCCGGAGCATGGACTGGGCCTGCGCCAAGTTGCAGGAGAACGTACTCGGGTTGTGCCGCGTGGCCCGACTGCCGCTTCAATGCTCGCGGATGCCAGAGTTGTCCGCGCGCGGCGACCTCAAGGCGCGCTCCCCGCCACTGGCCCGCTCACCCACTGCCCGCTCGCCAACGGGCCACCCAACGAAATCGACGGCGGGATCGGGTCGTCCACCGTCACCTCCAGAACGTGAGCGTGCATCGTTGCCCCGGGATGACATTGGGGAGCGCCGCAGAAGACCAGTTGCTCCACGCGGGTCGTGCCCTCCGGCGCGGCGAACGTCATGGGCCAGCCTCGGTTGTCGAAAGCCGTCGAGTCGCAGTACTGGCCGTGCGGCAGTCCCATGATCGGCGCTCCGCTGGGCACCGCTCGGAGGAAGGTTGCCCAACGGCAGCTGTCCCGTGCCATCCGCCCCGCCCAGCGCACGTAGGTGATTGTCGCTCCCGGCGGTGCCGTGAAGACGTGGCCGGAGTGGTTGTAGCCCCCGTAAGTCGTGCCGATCAGGCGATTACTGACGCCCGCGGTCGAGCCGCCTCCGGTTGGGCAGGCTGCGTACGCATTCCCGGCGTTGCCAAACGGTGCCCACGCGGCGCTGCTGTATCCGAGCAGCGCTGCGGAGTCGCATGAGAAGACCGTGTACGGACGCGCCGCGGCAACGCTTGGCGCGCACAGAATGAGGAGGCTGCACGCTGCCACCACCAGCCCGCGCACGCCCGTCTGCCTTCGTGGGTTCGGTGACAAGTTGGTCATCTCTGCGCTAAGTCGCCCTGCGGCGGAGATCGCCCCCCGCTTAGGCGATGATCAGGAGTTCGGTCCTGTTCTGACCGGTGCCGCGTGCAGCCTAGCCCGGATCTCAGGCAACCCACCACAGACAACTGGTCAAGTTCCCGGTGGAATTGGCCGCTATTTGCGGGAATCCATCGACCGCTTGCGCGTCTCCAGCGCGGCAAGGGACTTCATGGCCACCGGCGCGAGACCACAAGCCGCTAACACTTGGCGGAGGAAGGTGGAGCGCGCTAGGTATACCGACGAGCTGCTTGATGGGCGCATGGCTTTGATCGACGAGAGATTTGAGCGCGGGTTCGAAGAGATGGCTGCCATGCGCGCGGAGATGCGCGCCGGCTTTGCCGACATGCGCGCCGAGATCTCCGGGGTACGTGGCGACCTCTCCGGGGTGCGCGCCGACATCTCCGCCGTGCGCGCCGACCTCTCCGCGACTCAACGGCAGATGATCCAGATCGTCGCCGGACTTGCTATCGCCCTGCTCGGCGTTCTGACAGCGGCTATCGCCGCGGGCGCCTAGCCCAGGGCGGCGGACTCGCGGCCGCCTGCCGTGGTGCCAGCGGAAATGCCGTTGGCGAGCGCGGCCCGGCGGTCTTCGCTGCCGTAACGGAGGAGACGGGCCGGCTGCTTGGCGCACAGACATCGAATCTGATGTGCCTTTCGTGGAAAGCGGTCCGGGCTGCACTCTTTGGCCATGACGGACTTGAATCGCACGCTTGCGCAGATCGATGTGGCCCTCGAGGAGCTCACCCGGGAGGTACGCGGCCTCCGGGCGGACTAAGTCGTGTTGATCTTCATTGGCGTCGCGGCAGCCGAAGCCATCCACACCCTGAGGGCTCTCCGCTAGAGCACTTGCCGATACCGGACGGTGCTAGCCCGGGGCTACCGGCGCCTCTAGGCGCTGCGTCCCTCTGGTCCCGTCAGCGTTCTCCCACACCGCCGTCACCGCGTCCGCGGGCAGATCTACGACGGCCGCGTTACCGCGAGTGTCCGCCGTGACCGGCGCGCCGTTCGCCGTCACAATTTCCACCTCGTTGACACCGTCACGCGCGAGCACGAATGCTTGCCGGACTGGTGCCCCGGTGCTTGGATCCTCGGCGAGGAATCTGGTTCCCACGACCGCCCCCTGTCGCGCAAGGATGTCGGTGGGGATGCAGCCACCCGACCATGCGTGCGAAAGGCACACCGAGTCGGTTGCCGGCCAAACGTAAATCGCCCTGCCGTTGGCGGCTCCCAATCTCCGCGCTAGAGCTGGGCTCTCGCCAGGCTGCCGGTCCCCAGTCTCGATCGCCGCGTCTGGGTCGCCTGGCAGGCGATCGCTCGAGTCCTGCTCTCGCCGAAAGGCCGCGATCAGCTGCGGCAACTCTGGGGCGATGCGGCCAACGGGGTCGCTACCGGCGGAGGGTCGGGGAGCACTCTCGTCGTCCGCTACCGCGATGGACAACGCGGCACCGGACACGATCAGGACCGCGGCTACCGCCGCCACGCCAAATGCCTTGCTCGCGCCAATGCTCAACATCCATTGAGCAGTATCGCACATAGAGTTCTGCCGCGCGAAAAATCCTTAAGCGATCTATGTGAGACTCAGCCGTGGATCAGCCAGCCGTCCGTGGCCCGCGCCGCCTCCATGACGGCCTCGGCGAACGACGGGTGCGCGTGGATGATGCGGGCGACCTCGGGATAGCCGCCCTCCAGCTCGCGCGCGTTCACGAGCTCCTGGATCAGGTCGGCCGCCTTCGTGGAGACGATGCTGGCCCCTAGAAGCTCGCCGTACTGCTTGTCGCCCACGATCTTGATCATGCCGCCGCGGTCGCCGTAGACGGTGGGGGCGCCCACGGCGCCCATCGGGACCTTGCCGACCACGACGTCGTGGCCGGCCTCCTTCGCCGCCTTCTCGGTCAGGCCGAACGAGGCGACCTGCGGGTGGCAGAAGGTGACGGCGGGCACGTACGCGTAGTCGATCTCGTGGACCTCCATCCCGGCGGAGTCCTCCACGGCGATGATGCCCTCGTCGGATGCCTTGTGGGCGAGCGCGGGGCCGGGGACCATGTCGCCGATCGCCCACACGCCCTTGAGGCTCGTGCGCAGGTGGCCGTCGACCTTGATCAGGCCGTTGTCCTCGCGCTCGATGCCGGCCTCCTCCAGCCCGAGGCCCTCCACGTCGGGCGCGCGGCCGGCGGCGATCACGAGATAGTCGAACTCGTCGGTCTCGCCGTTGAAGGTGACCTTCACGCCGTCATCCGAGGCCTCGGCGCCCTCGACCTTCGCGCCCGTCTCGATGCGCACGTTCTGCTTCTTGATCTCGCGCGCGCAGGCCTTCGCGATCTCGGGCTCCTCGAGCGGCAGGATCTGGTCGAGCGCCTCGATCAGCGTGACCTCGGTGCCGAGCCGCCCGAGCGCCGAGCCGATCTCGACGCCGGACGCGCCGCATCCGATCACGCACAGCTTCTTCGGCTGCTCGTTCAAGAGCCACATGGCGGCGGTGTCGAGGATGCGCTTGCCGAACTGCAAATCCAAGATCGGCTTGGGGACCGAGCCCACGGCGAGGATCACGCGGTCGGCCTCGATCTCGGTGCCGTCGAACTGGCCGCCGATCTTCACGTTGGCGTCGTCGGTGACCGAGCCGAAGCCCTCGATCAGGTCGACCTTGTTCTTCTCGAGCAGCATGCCGACGCCGCTCGTGAGCGTCTTGATCACCTTGTCGCGGTGCTTCGTGGCGCCGGGGTAATCAACCGACGAGCCCTCGACCTTGATGCCGAAGTCGCCCGCGTGCTGGGTCTCCATGAAGACCTCGGCCACGCGCAGCATCGCCTTCGCGGGGATGCAGGCCTCGTTCAGGCAGCGCCCGCCGGTGTTGCCCTTCTCCACCACGGCGGTCTTGAGGCCGAGCTGCGCGGCGCGGATCGCGGCGACGTAGCCACCGGGGCCCGATCCGATCACGATGCAGTCGTACTTGCTCTCCGGCATAGGGCGGTGAGATTACTTATCTGGCGCGGGTCGGCCGATCGGGCATCTGGATGCGCGCCATCGCCTTGACCATGAACCAGAACAGCGTGCCGGTGGCCGTGAGGATCAGGAAGAGGATGAGCGCGGCGCCCACGTTGTTTGCCGTGACCAGCCCGAGCGAGGAGGCGATCAGGGTGAGCGCGAGCAGCGTCTGCATGCCGAGCACGGCCCAGTACTTCGACTTCCACATGCCCCACGCGACCACGAGCAGCACGCCGGTGGCGAGGATCGTGTAGGCGAGCGCGCGCGCCCGGTCGTCCTCGTCGACGCCCTGGTCCCACCCGAGCACCACGGCGACGATGTTCGCCACGGCGCACAGCACCGCCACGATCGCGCCAACCGTGACGGCGGTGGGGCGCTCGCCGGGAGCGAGCGGCTCCAGCGCGGCGCGGGCCGCCTCGTTCTTGGCTTCAGTGCGTGACTCTCGGGGCGCGGGAGCTGGACCGGCGGGACCCTGCCTGCCGCGGTTCTTCTTGCGCTTCTTCGCCATGCGCGCCGCACGTTACCGGCGCATCGATCCCTACGATGCCGGGTTCCTATGGCCCGGATGCAGCGTCTTTTCGCCTTTGCAGTGATCGCCGCGACCCTGCTCGCGCTGGCTCCCGTCGCCGAGGCGGCCACGCCCCGCGCCCCCAAGGGCTTCTTCGGCGTGATGTGGGACCGCGCGGCCATCGACGGAAGCCCGGTTGACGAGGACGCGCAGTGGGCGCTCATGCGCGAGTCGGGCGTGGAATCGGCGCGCATCGTGTTCTCGTGGGCGCAGGCCCAGCCGGAGCCGGGGATGGAGCCCGACTTCGCGGCCACCGACGCGAAGGTGGAGCGGGCGGTGCGCTACGGGATCGGCCTCCTGCCCGTGGTGCTCTACACGCCCGACTGGGCGGCCACGCACCCGGCGAGGCAAGGCTCTCCGCCGAAGTTCGCCTCCGACTACGCGGCGTTCATGACGCGCCTCGTGCAGCGGTACGGCCCGCAGGGCAGCTTCTGGGACGAGCGGCCCGAGCTGCCCAAGCGGCCGCTGCGCGACTGGCAGATCTGGAACGAGCCGCACTTCGACTTCTACTGGTACACGCCGCACGGCTCCTGGGCGCCGGAGTACGTGGAGCTCCTGCGGGCCGCGAAGAACGCGATCAGGTCCGCCGACCCGGGCGCGCGGGTGGTGCTCGCCGGGTTCGCCGACGCGAGCTGGAAGGTATTGACGGCGGCCTACAAGGCCGGCGCGCGGGGCGCGTTCGACGTGGCCACGATCAACCTCTTCACCGGCAGGCCGGGCTTCGTGATGACCGCCGCCCGCCTGACACGGCACGTGCTCAACCGCGCCCGCGACTTCCGCAAGCCGATCTGGGTCACGGAGACGACCTTCCCGGCGGCGAAGGGCGACGTGCCGGTGCCCGAAAAGGACTGGCAGCGCCGCTGGTACACGACGAAGCGCGGGATGGCCAAGCGGCTGACGGAGCTCTACAGGCTCGGCAGGGTGAACGCGCGGCGCCTGAAGCTGCGGCGGATCTACTGGTACACGTGGGCCTCGAGCTACCAAGGCCGGAACGACCTGTTCGACTACTCCGGCCTCGTGCGCATCGCCGACGACGGAGCCGCGACGTCAGAGCCGGCCCTGCGCGCCTTCAGGCGCGCGGCCCGGCGCTAGCCGGGAAGCGCCTCGCGCAGGCGGCGCGCCGCCTGCTCCGGGTCGGCCGCGTCCCGGATCGCGCGCACCACGACCACCCTGCGGGCGCCCGCGTCGACCACCTGGCCGACGTTCGCCTCGTGGATGCCGCCGATCGCGAACCACGGCCGCTCGCCGCCCTTGGCGGCGGCGTGGCGCACGTAGTGGAGCCCCGCGGCGGGGCGGCCGGGCTTCGTGGGGGTCTCCCAGACCGGGCCCACGCTGAGCTGGTCGGCCTCGGATTCGAGCGCGGCGTCGAACTGCTCCGGCGAGTGTGTCGAGACGCCGATCAGGAGCTGTTCGCCCACCTCTTCGCGCACCTCGCCGGGCTCGGCGTCGTCCTGGCCCACGTGCACGCCGTCGGCCCCCGCGGCCAGCGCCAGGTCAGGCCGGTCGTTCAGCCAGAACAGCACGTCGTGCTCGCCGCAGGCCGCGCGGAAGCGCGCGGCCACCTCGAGCAGAGAGTCGTCGCCGAGCTCCTTGTCGCGCAGCTGGACCATGTCGACCCCGCCACGGAGCGCCGCCGGGAGCACGTGCTCCGCGGCGGCGTCCACGACGAGGTAGAGCCGGGCTCGCCTGAGGCGCTCGCGCGCTTCGGCGAGCCCCATTGTCAGCCGACGGGGTTCGGTTGCGCCGCCGGCAGCGAGAGCGCGGCGCCGGGCCGCTTCACCTTGCCGCGGTTCGCCCGGTACCAGCTCCGCAGGGCGTTGTAGCCCACGTTGCGCTTCCCTCTCGTCGAGACCAGCCCGAGGTCGAAGAACGAGGCACGCACGCTGCGTGGCGGCGAGACCAGCAGGTACTGAAGCTGGCTCTTCACACGCGGGTTCTTCAGCGCGATCGAGTAGGCCTGCTTGAGGTAGCGCGAGCGCAGCTTCTTCGAGAGGGCGCGGTGGCCCGAGGCGAAGTAGCCGTACTCGGTGAGATACAGCGGCATGCGGCCGCCACCGTTCTTCCGCAGCACGCCTGCGCGCGAGAGCTTGTCGAGGGCCCTCGTGAGCCGCGACAGCGTTCCGATGGTCACGTTGTCGGCACCGGGGTACTGGTAGTTCGGCGCGTGGCCGAAGTCGTACGGGTGGTGCGCGTAGCCGTCAGCCTTCAGCTTCGGGCACGAGCGCGCGCGCTTGTACTTCTTGTTCACGCACGTCACGCCGCGCAGGAACGCCAGCGGTGACGTGGAGTAGCCCTTCCGCGAGAACGGCGCGGTCTCGCCGATCAGCACCTTGGCGGCCGGGTCGGCAGCCTTGATCGCGGCGTAGCCCTTCACGTAGAGCTGGCGGTAGAGCGCGGGACCGGACGCGAGCGGGCCGAGCCACGTCTTCCAGTTGGGCTCGTTCCAGATGCTGTAGCGGTCCACGCGGCCCTTGAAGTGCGCGGCGGCGAGCGCGGCGAACTTCCCGAACTCCGTGGCGTTCGGCTTGTACCACGCGCGCCTCGGCACGCGCCGCTTGGCATTTGCCCAGCGCGGCGCAGGGCCGGTGAGCGAGATGTGGATGCGGACGCCGTTCGCGGCGGCCCGGTCGATCAGGGCGTCGAAGCCGCTGAAGTTGTAGTTGAGGGTGGCCGGCCTGTTCCGCGCATTGAACTGCGCCTCGGGCAGCGTGTAGGCCCACTGGACGTTCACGCGCTGCCGGGTGATGCCGAGGCTGCGGGTGTACGCGAAGGCCTTGTCGCCGCTCACCTTGTTGTACGTGCCGCTGACGAAGACGGCGTCGTCCTGGATCGCCAGCTCCATGCCTCGCGCCGCCTTGCTGTCGCCGGCGTCGATGAGGCAGCCGGTGAGAACGGCTGCGGCCGCGACCAGGGCGGTGAGCAGGGCTCGGGTGGTGCGGGGTACGGCAAGCACGGGGTGAATCTCCTTTATGGAACGGGGACTGCGGTCAGAGCACGACGGTCGGCCGCTTGGTCCGCGACAGGCCGCCAAGCCGGACTCGGAACTTGTGGCGATAGGCCTTCTTCAGGCGCACGATCTGCCTGAAGTAGCCATTTTCGTTGACGGGCAGAGTCGCGATCGAACGGTAGCGACCGCCGGGAGCCTTCGCCTGAATAGTGGCGACTGGCCCTGCGCCGGTGCGCCCGCCGCCGAACAGCTCGACCACGTCAGGGCCGAGTGAGCGCACCAGGAACGGCAGGCGGAACGCTCCGTAAACGTACGGCTTCGCCTTTCCGTTGCCGAATCGCAGCCCGGACTGCCACGTGGACCAGCGCTGGAACGGCCGTCCACCACTCGGGCGCGGCGGGTCGTCGTTCAGCGTGTACTGGGAGTAGCTCGCGATGCGCGGGTCGCGGAACGCGATGAACTCGCTCGCGTCCATGAACGCGGCGGCGCGCTTCAGCGTCACGCCGAAGATGCGGTCGGGCGGATTCGTCTGGTAGCCGAACTCGGTGATCCAGAGGGGCAGCTTGCGCGGGAGCTTGCCCCGTCGGCCGAGGGCGTCGAGCATCTTCGTGACGCGGTCGAGCTCGCCGATCGCGGCGTCGCCGGGGCCGTCGTGGATCCCGGGCCCGCCGCGCAGCGTGTACGGGTGGTAGGCGAGCCCCGAGGTCGGGATGCGGCCGATCCGCCCGCATCCCCGTGCGCGGGCCGCCCGACCGCGGTACTGGCGATAGTTGCGGTCGAGGCACACCATCTCGCGCAGGAAGTCGAGCGGGCGGAGCTTTTTGGACGAGGTTCCGCCGCGCGGCATCAGCTCGCCGAGCAGGATCCTGTCGCCGCCGTGGCCGGTGGCGCCGAATGCGGCGTGACCCGCCAGATAGAGCCTCCGGTAGATCGACGGCGACTGCGGAACCCCTCTCTTGCGCTGCGGGCTGAGCCAGGAGTAGAGGTTCGGCTCGTTCCAGATCGACCAGATGTGCACGTTGGGGAACTGCCGGCCCACGGCCTCCGCGAAGAGCCCGAACTCCTTCGCGTTGGGGCGCCCGGTGCCCGCTCGCCCTCTCCCGTTCGTCGCCCATCTCGGCGCCTGCGCCCCGATGCTCAAGTAGGGCTGCATGCCCGCGGCGATGATCGCGTTGATCGCACCGGGATAGGTGTCCCAGTGGTAGCTCGCGGGGTTGCTTGCGTCGAAACCGGCAGGCCTGCGGCGCCCAGGCGGGACCACGTCGTCCCAATGGAGCTGGACCTTCACCACGTCCGCGCCGAGCGCGGCGAACTCCGCCGCCGTGGCGTCGGGCTGGCCGAGCATCGCGGCGTTGTCCTGCACGATCAGCAGTTGGCGATCCGAGGCCTGAGCGGCGGGAGCCGCCACGGCTGCGAGCACGACGAAGATGAGCGTGAGTCGTTTCATTGAATGGCTTCGGCGTTCCAACACCGGACAAGCGCGAGGTTGCGGTCGCTGCCCCTGCTAGCGTCCGCCGCGCCCTTCCTAAAGGCCTAGCAGAATGGGAATCGGAACTTCGATATTGCTGATCGCGGTGGGGGCCATCTTGCGCTACGCCGTGAACGTGACCGTCTCGGAGATCGAGCTGCAGACGGTTGGGCTGATCCTGATGATCGTGGGAGTGATCGGCCTGGTGATCTCGCTCGCCGTGCTGTTCATGGCGCAGGACGACGGCCCGCGCCGCACGGACGACTCTCCGACGCGACGCCTCTAAACTTGGCGCAGGACAACGGGAGCTCGGGCGGACCGGGCTGAGAGGGCGGCTGCGGCGCCGCCGACCGTCGAACCTGACCGGGGTAATGCCCGCGAAGGGAAGGTGAATCCAACTGCCGCAGAGCACACGCTACGACGCCGTCGTGATCGGCGCAGGCCTGATCGGCCTCTCCTGCGCATGGCGCGCGCGCCGGCGCGGGCTGTCCGTGCTCGTGGTGGACCGCGCGGACGAGCTGTGCGCCGGGACCTCGGGAGTGGCGGCCGGCATGCTCGCCCCGGTGACCGAGGCCGACTTCGGCGAGGAGGGCCCGCTGCGGGTGAACCTCGCCGGGCGGGAGCGCTGGCCCGCATTCGCCGCGGAGCTCGAGGAGGTCACCGGCCTGCCCACCGGCTATCGCGACAGCGGCGCCCTCGTGATCGCGGCCGATCGCGACGACGCGGAGGCGCTGCGCCGCCTGCATGACTTCCAGCGCTCGCTGGGCCTCTCGGCGGAGTGGCTCGCGCCCTCGCGCTGCCGGGCGCTCGAGCCCGGTCTCTCGCCGCGTATCGCCGGGGGAATCCTGGCGCCGCAGGACGGGCACGCCGACCCGCGCGCGACGGTGAGCGCGCTGGCCGCGGCTGTGGAGGAGGTTGAGCTCGGCGTTGAGGTCGACGCGATCGAGCACGAGGGCTCGGCGGTGACGGGCGTGCGCACGAGCGCGGGGACGATCGCGTGCGAGCAGGTGGTGGTGGCGGCCGGGCCCTGGAGCGCGGCGCTCGATCCGGTCGGCCACGGCCCCCCGGTCCGGCCGGTGAAGGGGCAGATCCTGGAGCTGCGCACGCGCGGTGCGATGCAGGAGCCCTTCGAGCGCGTGCTGCGCACGCCGCGCTGCTACCTGGTCGCGCGCGGCGACGGCCGCGTGATCCTCGGCGCTACGGTCGAGGAGCAGGGCTTCGACACGGCCGTCACGGCCGACGGCGTGTTCCGGCTCCTCGAGGCCGCCTGGGAGGTGCTGCCGGAGGTCGGCGAGCTGGAGCTTGTGGGAGCGAGAGCCGGCCTTCGCCCCGGCACACCGGACAACGCGCCGGTGGTGGGCCCCGGCGAGCTGGACGGGCTCGTGTGGGCCACCGGCCACTGGCGCAACGGCGTGCTGCTCGCGCCGCTCACGGGTGAGGTGGTGGCGGGTCTGCTCGCGGGCGAGCCGCTGCCTGAGGACTTCGCCGCGCTCAGCCCGGGGCGCTTCGCGCGGAGCGCGCGCGCGATCGACGGGGTGCGGGCATGACGGTGGTGATGCTGAACGGCGAGCGCCGTGAGCTGGCCGGACGCGCGACCGTTGCGGCGGCCGTGGAGCTGGCCGGTGCGCCCGAGGGTGGGCGCGGCGTGGCGGTGGCGCTCGACGGCGAGGTGGTGCCGCGCGGCGAGTGGGCAAGCACCGAGCTGCGCGAGGGCCAGGAGCTCGAGGTGCTGCGCGCGGTGCAGGGAGGGGCGTGAGCATGTTCGAGATAGGAGGCCGCCCGCTCGAGTCGCGCCTGATTCTCGGCACCGGCGGGTTTCGCAACCTGGAGGTGATGGCCGAGGCGGCGCGCGAATCCGGTGCCGAGCTGGCCACGGTGGCCATGCGGCGCGTGGACCCGAGTGCGCGCGGCTCGATCGTGGAGGTGCTGGAGGAGGCGGGGCTCGAGGTCCTGCCGAACACGGCCGGCTGCTTCACGGCGCGCGAGGCGGTGACCACCGCGAAGCTGGCGCGCGAGGCGCTCGAGACCGACTGGGTGAAGCTCGAGGTGATCGGCGACGACCGCACCCTGCTGCCCGATCCGGCCGAGCTGCTCGCCGCCGCCGAGGAGCTGGTGGCGGACGGCTTCACCGTGCTGCCCTACACGAACGACGACCCGATCCTCGCCCGCCGCCTCGAGGACACGGGCTGCGCGGCGGTGATGCCGCTGGGCTCGCCGATCGGCAGCGGGATGGGAATCAACAACCCGTACAACCTCCGCCTGATCGTGGAGCAGGCGCGGGTGCCGGTGATCCTCGACGCGGGCGTGGGCACGGCCTCCGACGCCACGCTCGCAATGGAGGCCGGCTGCGACGCCGTGCTGCTCGCCAGCGCGATCTCGCGCGCCGCCGACCCCGCGGCGATGGCGCGCGCGATGCGCAAGGCGGTCGAGGCCGGCTACGAGGCGCGCCAGGCCGGACGGATCCCGCGGAGGCGCTACGCGCAGCCGTCGTCTCCCGATGAGGGCATCGCCGAGCTGCCGAGTGCTCCGTGAGCACCGAGCTGGAGCGGGGCGCGGTCGACGCGCTGGCCGAAAGCTGGCGGGCGGCATGGGAGGGCGGTGCCTTCGGCGCCTGCTGCACGCCGGACGTGACCTACGAGGACCCGGTGGCGGTGGACCTGCTGCGCGGCGTCGACGCGCTCGGCGCGCACGCCGCACGGCTCCGAGAGGCCTTCCCGGACCTGCGGATGGAGGCCACCGCGCCGCCGCTCGTGCGCGGTGCTCACGCGTGCGTGCCCTGGCGCGCGCTCGGCACCCACCGCGCCGACCTCGGCCAGGCGCTCCCGGCCACCGACCGCTTCGTGACCCTGCACGGCCTCCACTACCTGGAGCTCACGGACGGCGCGGTGCGCAGGGCGCGCGGCTTCTTCGACCTCTACGACGCGGCCACCCAGCTCGGCCTCCTGCCCACCCGCGGCGGCTTCGGAGAGACGGCGCTGCTGCTGCTGCGCGGCTTCGGGCTGAGGCGCCGGCCCTAGCCGACCGGCCCTATTTCACTGTGATGGTGCCGGCCATGCCGGGCGCGTGCACTTCGCAGACGTACTCGTAGGTGCCCGCCTCGTCGAGCGCCAGCTCGAAGGTGTCGCCCTGCTGCATGCCGCCGGTGGGCCCCGACGAGAAGTCGGCTCCAGGGCCGGACGTCTTGTGCACGTCGTGCGGGACCGACTCGTCGTTCGTGAAGGTGATCGTCTCGCCGGGCGCAACGGTCAGGTCCTTGGGGTCGAACTGCACGTTCTGCATCCCGACCTGCGCGCCGCCGCCGCCGCCACCGCCTGCGGGTTCCTCGGTGGTGGTGGCCTCGTCTGCACCACCGCTGTCGCCGCTGTCGTCGTCACCACCGCAACCGGCCGCGACGAGGCCGAGGGCGAGGCAGGCAAGTATCAGCGCGAGTAGCTTTGTCATGGGCCAGAGATTAGATGCTCGAGCAGTGACTTCTGGGCGTGCAGGCGGTTCTCCGCCTGATCCCAGACGGCCGAGCGCTCGCCGTAGAGCACGTCGTCTGTGATCTCCTCGCCCGGGTGCGCGGGCAGGCAGTGGAGCACGATGGCGTCGTCGCGGGCCTGCGCCAAGAGGTCGGCGTCGATCCGGTAGGGCGCCAGCAGCTCGCGCCGGCGATCGGCGTCGTCCTCGTCGCCCATGCTCACCCAGACGTCGGTGTAGATGGCGTGCGCACCCTGCACAGCCTCGGAGGGCTCCACCCCGGGCGCGTCCGGCAGCGACAGCTCAGGCGGAGACGCCACGGCCACCTCCACGCCGGCTATCCGGCCCGCGATCAGGAGCGAGCGGGTCATGTTGTTCCCGTCGCCCACGTAGGCGAGCTTCAGCCCCTCGAGCGTGCCGAAGCGCTCGAGCAGCGTCATCAGGTCGGCGAGCGCCTGGCAGGGGTGGTGCTCCTGGGTGAGCATGTTGATCACCGGGATCGACGCGTGCTCGGCCAGCTCGGTGACCGTTTCGTGCGGACCGGTGCGGATGCCGATCCCATGGACCATCCGGGACAGCACGAGCGCCACGTCGCGCGGCGACTCGCCGCGCGCCATCTGCAGCTCGCCCTGGCGCAGGATCAGCGCGTGCCCGCCTAGCTCGTACACGCCGGTCTCGAACGACACGCGCGTGCGCGTGGACGGCTTGTCGAACACGAGCGCCACGCTCTTGCCGTCGAGCGTGCGCGAGGACAGGCGATCGGCCTTGAGCTCGATCGCGCGCTCCAGGAGCCGCCGCTGTTCCGCGGTCGTAAGCTCCTCTCCGGTAAGGAAGTGACTTGCCAATGCGAGTCCTCAGCTGGAATCTCTACCACGGACGCGACTTCCCGCCCGACGAGGCGCTCTTCACGCTGCGCTCGCGGCTGCTGCGCGTGACCGAGAGAAACGAGACGCACGTGCAGGTGAACCGCTCGCTCGCGCGTGAGTTCGCGGGCTGGCTCGCCGACCGAGAGTGGGACGTGGCGCTGCTTCAGGAGGCCCCGCCGCTCTGGTTCCGCGCGTTCCAACGGCGGACAGCCGCGGCGGGCGCGCGCGTGTTCACGTCGCGCAACGTGGTGCCGCCGCTCCAGCGGCTGGCGGCCGTGGCCAACCCGGACCTGATCGCCTCCTGGGAGGGCGGCTCGAACCAGGTGCTCGTGCGCGAGCCCGGGCGGATCCTCGAGCGGCGCCACATGACGCTCACACGGCGACCCGAGCGCCGCACGATGCAGTGGGCGCGCGTCGAGCTGCCCGGCGGCGCCGAGGTGTGCGTGGCGAACCTGCACGCCTCCGCCGGGCTGCCGGAGAAGGCGAGCGCCGAGCTCGTGGCGGCGGCGGTGTCCGCGGTCGAGTGGTCCGAGCGTCTCCCGCTGGTGCTCGGCGGCGACTTCAACGTGCGTCCCGGGCAGCACCCGTCCGCGTTCGTCGAGCTGCGCGAGCGCTTCGGGCTCGGAGAGCCGACGGGGCCGAACGCGATCGATCACCTGCTCGCCCGTGGCCTCGAGGTGGTGGAGGAGACGCGGCGCGTCGCGCCCGAGGAGCGCGAGCTTCCACAGCCCGACGGGCGGCGACTGCGGCTGTCCGACCACGCGCCCGTCGTGGCGCAGTGGGAGGTGGGGTCGTCGCAGCCTCCGAGGTGAGATAGTCCCGCGTTGCGGGAAGGAAGAGTCCAACCAAGCGGCACACGAGGGGGAGCCAGAGTGGCGGAGCGCAAGAGCACGGGTAAGTCGAGCGGTGGGTCGAAGCGGGCGAGCGCGTCGAGCAAGCGCTCGACGAGCAGCCGCGCGAAGGCGTCAGGCGGGAGCCGCGCGCAAGGCGTCGGGCGGGAGCCGCGCCAAGGCGTCAGGCGGGAGCCGCGCCAAGGCGTCGGGCGGGAGCCGCGCCAAGAGCGCCCGCTCCGCGAGCAGCCGTTCCTCGTCGACGTCGGCCAAGAGCCGCAGCAGCTCGTCGACCTCCGGCGCTTCGACCAAGCGCAAGGCCGCCGCGAAGAAGGGCGGCCAGGCTCGCGGGCGCCAGCAGAAGGCGCGCAAGGCCGCGAAGACCACCGCCCGCGCTGCGTCGAAGCCGGCGAAGAAGGCCGGCGTCGAGGCCAAGACCGTCGCCGAGTTCCGCGAGGCGCTTCGCAAGAACCTGATCGACCCGATGGAGATGGTGCTCCTCACCCGCCAGCGCATCGAGGACGCGCTGGAGGAGGCCGTCGAGCGCGGACGCATGACGTCAAGCGACGCGCAGGGTCTCGTCACGAGCCTCCTGCAGCAGGGGAAGAAGCAGACGAACGACGTGCTCAAGGACCTCGAGCAGCTTCTCGGCCGCGGTCGCGACGAGATCGAGGGCCGCACCTCGGGCGTGCGCAGGCGAGCGGGCGGCGCGGTCGGAGGAGCGCGCAAGCAGGCGTCCGGCGCGCGCAGCCGCGCGGTGCGCGCGGCGTCACCGGCGCTGGCGCAGGCGGACCGCGCCCGGCGCGCGGCTGGGGTCGGGCCGAACTTCCCGATCACCGCGTACGACGACCTGACGGCCGACCAGGTCGTGAGCCGGACCACCGGCCTCACGCCCGCCGAGCTGCGCAAGGTGCGCGACTACGAGCGCCGCAACGCCAACCGCAAGACCGTTCTCAACTCGATCGAGTCGAAGCTCGGCTCGTAGTCCGTCTTGTAGAGAGACGGGCCTGCGAGCATAGGGCGTCGTGGAAGGCGCCCAGGCAACAACACGTCCGCGTCCCCGAAGGGGTGACGAGCTCGAGCTTCGGATCGACCGTCTCGCCTACGGCGGGGCGGGCGTCGCGCGCACCGAGACCGGCTACGTGGTGTTCATCCGCGGCGCGGTGCCAGGTGACCGCGTCCGCGCGCGGATCGGAAAGTCCAAGCGCTCGTGGGCGGAGGCAGAGCTCGTCGAGCTCCTCGAGCCGAGCCCCGACCGGATCGAGCCGGTGGCGCCCCACCCGGGTGCGCCCTGGCAGGTGCTCCCCTACGAGCGGCAGCTCGAGGAGAAGGAGTCCCAGGTTCGCGACGCGCTGACTCGCATCGGCGGATTCGACAACCCGCCGGTGGAGACGATCGTCGCGGCCAAGGAGCAGCTCCGCTACCGCAACAAGCTCGAGTACTCGTTCGGAATGGACGAGGACGGCGGGCTCGTGCTCGGATTCCACCGCGCCGGCCGCTTCGACCTGATCGACGACGTGGAGGACGACATCCTCGCCTCCGAGCGCATCAACGAGGTGCGCGAGGCCGTCAAGGCATGGTGCCGCGACGAGGGTCTCACCGCGTGGGACCGGGAGACGCAGACCGGCGTGCTCCGCAACCTCGTTGTGCGTGAGGGCCGTCGCAGCGGTCAGATCCATGCCCGAGTGGTCACGAGCCCTGGCGCCGAGTTCCGCGTGGCCGAGCTTGCCGCGGCCACGCCCGCCGACTCGTTCCTCTGGACGCGCGCGGAGGGTGTTGCCGAGACCACCCGCGGTGGCGACACCAAGGTGATCAAGGGAACGGCCGTGCTCGAGGAGGAGCTGTCGGGTCTGCGCTTCCGGATCTCGCCGGACGCCTTCTTCCAGACCAACACCGAGATGGCCGAGACGCTCTACGGCACGGCGGCCGAGCTGGCCGGCCTCAGCGGGCGCGAGAAGGTGCTCGACCTCTTCTGCGGCATCGGCACGATCGCGCTGGCGCTCGCCCTCGACGCGGGCGAGGTCTGGGGGGTCGAGCTGGTGGAGGAGGCGGTTCGCGACGCGATCGAGAACGCCAAGTTGAACGGCATCGACAACACGCGCTTCTTCGCCGGAGACGTGCGGCTCGTGATGCGCGAGCTCCTCGAGCAGTCCGGAAGCCCGGACGTGATCGTGGTGGACCCGCCGCGGGCCGGCCTGTCACAGAAGGTGGTGCGCCGGATCATCGAGGCGGAGGCGCAGCGGATCGTCTACGTCTCCTGCAACCCGACCACGCTCGCGCCGAACGCGCGCCAGCTCGTGGACGACGGCGGCTACGAGCTGAAGACGGTGCGCCCGGTCGACATGTTCCCGCAGACGCCGCACATCGAGTGCGTGGCGCTGCTGGAGCGAGCCGGCTAGCCGCGGATCCGGATGAAGCGCACGATGGCGTCGTGCGTACCCGTGTCCAGCGCGGCGCCCTGGAAGGCGGGGTGGGGCGAGTCGAACCGCTCCTCCACGAAGCCGCTCGTGAGCCTGACCCTGAACGCGCGCCGCGAGCCGAAGATGCGGTAGGCGGGCAGCTTCTTCGTCTCAAGGTCGGGGAACGACATCCATCCCAGCATCGGCCAGCCCGAGAGCGACTCGATCGAGTGTGAGCCGCAGCCCGCTCCAGGCAGCCGAGTCAGGTCCGGGTCCGCCATCTCGAGGCCCAGCTTCGTGCCGTCCCATGTGAGGGCCATGTCGAGCGGCCGCCGGATGCGCCGGTTGCACTCGGACTCGTCACCGACCATCTCGGTCAACGGCTGACACTGGACAGGGTCCCCGCTGCGGGTGGCGGAGCCGCTCGCCGTGCCCCGATAGGAGCCGCGCACGTTGAAGGTGACCCGCGGCGAGCGCCGTCCCACCCGCTTCATCAGCACCGGGCTGCGCCGGATGCCGCGGAAGCGCGTGAACCCCACGCTGAGTCCCGTGCCGCGGCCGTACTGGTAGTTCTCGTCGCTCTCGGTGTGCGAGACGACGCTGCACACTCCGTTGCTCCCGTCACCGTCGACCCGCCGGTGGGCGTCCCCCGAGCCCTCCACGACCACCCTGAAGACGGCCTTCTGCGTCTTCACGCCCGGCGGGAGAGGTTGCGCATACGAAGCCGTGGCCGTCACGCCCGACGCGACCAGCAACAACAGGAGCGCGCGTGTCACTGGGGCGCGACGTCCTCGTCGAGCGCCACTTCCTCGTTTGCGTGGACCGTGCACAGGAACGGGCCACCCGTGTCGAGCGATGACTGGATCTCCTGGTCGGTGAGCTTCGTGCCGCACTCGGCGCACGTGCGCTCGATCACGGGATCGACGCCGGACTGCTCTTCGAGCTCCATCAGGAAGCGCTCCCCACGATGTGAGTCACGGGCAGGCCCGTGGCGGCCTCTGCCTTGCGCGGCAGGTCCACCCGGAGCCACTTGGATATGTGCAGAGGGAGCGTCGAGACGATCAGCTCGTCGTACTCGCCGAAGTTGCACTCGTCCTGGATGGCGGCGAGCGGGTCGGGGTCGCCGACCTTTGCGTCCCCGACATTGAGCCCCTCCGTCCGGAGCTCCTCGACAAAGGCGAGGCGGTGCTGCTCGGCCTCCTCCCCGCCGCCGTGCATGTCGCCCGCCCAGGCAATGCCGTGCGGCGTGGAAGGCACCAGAAGGGTGAACTCGCAGGGTCCCTGCATGGTCCTCGTGCGCAGGGCATCGAGCAGCTCAGGGCACTCGGCGGTGCGGTTGGCCACTACGAGGACTCGGGCCTCGGCAGGCATGCAGCAAAGGTTAGTACGGCGGGAAGTCCGCGTACCACTCGCCGAGCGCCCGGAAGGCCGCCCAGAACTCGCGCTTCACCTGCTCGTCGTCGAGCGAGCGGTCGATGTCCGGCACCACGAGCGCCTCCAGCGAGGGCGTGAGGCGCTGGAGCTCGCCGGGCTTCCAGTCGAGCGGGCGGCCGAGCGGCACGCGGAGGTCGTTCAGCTCCTCGACCGCCTCCTCGCCCATCACCACGACGATCCGGGGCTGCACGATCGTGAGCTCCTCCAGCACGCGGGCGCGGCAGGCGGGCGCCGATTCGTCCGTGTCGTGCACCGGGCACTTCACGAACACGGTCCCGTACACGGCGAGCGGATCGATGCCGAGCCGCTTGAAGCTCTTCATCAGCGCGCTGCCGGCTCGTCCGTAGAACGCCACGCCCTCCTCGATCTCCGAGGGCACCGGCGCGAACTTCAGCAGGAAGATGTCGGCCTGGGGATGCCCCGAGCCGAGCACGGGCATGAGATTCCCGCGAGGGCAGTGATCGCAGCCCTGAATCTCCCTCGTGAGGAGGTTCAGCTCGCGGATCGCTCGCTCGAGGTACTTCTCGCGAATCTCGTCGTCAGTGGCCGGCACCGTCCCACTGGCTTTTGACGGACCTGCCATTGCTCCTTTCGGGCGCATCACTTCTTGCCTCGCGTCTGGAGGAACTTCAGGGCCTGCACATAGAGGAGCGACTGGCGTTTTCGGACGATGTCGGCGTCGCGCAACGACTCGAGGAACTCCTCCGGCCCGTCGAAGTCCCGCATCTTGATCTTCACCGATCCGAGCCCCTGGGCCACGTGGCTGTCCGAGCCCGCGCCGGCCACGATGCGGTACTTGGCCGCGAAGCGCGCCGCCTCCTCGTTGAAGGCCGAGAACGCCACGCGCGGGTTGAAGACCTCGATGGCGTCGATGTCCTCGACGACGTCGAGCAGGTGCTCGTAGTCGGGTACGGCATGCATCCGGTCGAAGGGATGCGGCACGTAGACGAGGCCCCCCTGGCGCCGGATCTCGGCGATCGTCTCCTGGAGGGTCATGCCGCGCGGGATCTTCTCCTCGATGAAGAGCCCGATCACCTCACCCTGATCCGCCGTCTTCACCTCCTCGGCCACGATCACCTTGATCCCGTTGGCTCGCTCGCGCGCCTCGAGCGCGCCCGAGATCTCGTTGTGGTCGGTGATCGCGATCGCCCCGAGGCCCACTCGCTTGGCGGTGTCGAGCAGCGTGTCGACTGGCGTGGCGCAGTCGGGCGAGTGGTCCGTGTGCATGTGGAGGTCCACGTGGATGAAGTCCTTCTCGCCGAGCTTCTTGCGCAGCCGGCCCTGGTCGTTCGAGTCGTGCCGGCGCGCGGCGATGCGCTCGTAGAGCTCCTCGAACTCGTCCGCCACGCGCGGCCAGCCGATGTCCGCGTGCGCGTCCTGGATCGCACCGGCGTAGCGCGCCAGCAGCTTCGGGTCGCGCAGCAGCCGCTCGAGCTGGGCGGCCAGCGTGAGGGCGTCGCGCGGCTCGAAGAGCGGGCCCAGCTCGCCCTCGCGCAGAAGCTCCTCGTACTGGGGGAGGCGCGACACCACCGGCACCGCTCCGCCGGCCATCGCGCGCAGCACCAGCTGCGGGGCGGGCGCGAATCCGGCGGAGGCCGCCACCGCGATCGTCGCGCGCGCGAGGTGCTGCGCCTCGGAGCCGTCGCCCGGGCCGGCGAGGGTCACGCGCTCGCGCATGCGGCGCGACAGGGTCGGTGCCGGCGTGGATGCCGGCTCGCGCAGCCAGATCGTGGCGCGCCAATCGATGTCGGTAGGGAGGCGGCGGAGCGCGCGCAGGAACAGCCGCAGCGCGCCGCGCTCCTCCTCGTCCGAGAACACGATCTCGGGCGGGCCGTCGGTCTTGTTACCCCGTGGCTGGAGGTCCGCGCCCGGGCGGATCACGGTGTAGTGGCCCGGGAAGTAGCGCTCGACCAGGTCGCGCGTTGCGGCGAAGCTCGCGGTGCGGCCGTCGAGGCGGCCGAAGAGGAGCTCCACCACCTTGCGCGCCACCTGCGTGGACACGAAGCGCTCGGTGGTTGAGTGGAAGGTGCCGATGTTCAGCGCGCGCGAGTGACGCAGGGCAGCCGACGCGGCGCTTGGCGCGAACGGCTCGTGCACGTGCAGGAAATCGAGCTCCGCGCGGTCGAGCAGGTCCTCGAGCGTGCGCGACACGTCGAGCGGCATCGACACGGAGCCCGCACGCCGGAACGGCAGCGACTGGCCGACGGCGAGCACGGACGCGCAGCCCGGCTCTGCCCAGAGCGCGTCGGGATCCGAGCGCATCGCCCTGACCTTGGCGCGCCCGTCACGCACCAGCTCGCGCGAGGCAGACGGGGCGATCACCACCACCCGGTGGCCGCGCGCGCACAGCTCATCCGAGAGCCGCTCCACGAAGCGGTTGACCTCGTGGTGCTGCTCCCAGGGCCAGGGAGTGACCTGGGCGATCGAAAACGGCACCTGGCGCAGGATATTCCTGCGCAGGCCTAGGTCTCGATCGTCGTCTCTGTCTCGGCTGGCTTCGGCGTCTGGCCCGGCAGCTTCGGCGCACCGCCGTAGGTGGCGATGAACTCCTCGACCATGTCGCGCGCGACCGGGTCGGGGTGCTGCTCGGGCGGCGACTTCATCAGGTAGGCGGAGGCGCCCGTGATCGGGCCGCCGAGACCGTGGTTCAGCGCCAGCTTGCAGCAACGCACCGCGTCGATCACGATGCCGGCCGAGTTCGGCGAGTCCCAGACCTCGAGCTTGGCCTCGAGCGTGAGCGGGACGTCGCCGAAGGCCTCGCCCTCGAGCCGGATGTGCGCCCACTTGCGGTCGGTGAGCCACGGCACGTAGTCCGACGGGCCGATGTAGACGTCGTCCTTGGGCAGCTCGTGGCCCATGATCGACGTGACGGCCTGTGTCTTCGAGATCTTCTTGGACTCCAGGCGCTCGCGCTCGAGCATGTTGTAGAAGTCCATGTTGCCGCCGACGTTGAGCTGCGACGTGCGCTTCATCTCGACGCCGCGCTCGTAGAAGAGGCGCGCCAGCATGCGGTGCACGATCGTCGCGCCGACCTGCGACTTGATGTCGTCGCCCACGATCGGGAGCCCGGCCTTCTCGAATCGGGTGGCCCAGTAGTTCTCGCCGGCGATGAACACGGGGATGCAGTTCACGAAGCCGCAGCCGGCCTCGAGGACCTGCTCGACGTACCACTTGGTGGCCTGCTCGGAGCCGACCGGCAGGTAGGAGACGACCACGTCGGTCTTCGTCTCCTTGAGGATGCTCACGATGTCGGCGGTCTCACCCGGCGCCTTCGTGATCTTCTCCTTGAGGTACTTGCCGAGGCCGTCGTGCGTCATGCCGCGGTGGACCTTCACGCCGATGTTCGGCACGTCGGCGAACTTGATCGTGTTGTTCTGGCCGGCCCAGATCGCCTCGGAGAGGTCCTTGCCGACCTTGTCCGCGTCGATGTCGAACGCGGCGCTGAACTCGATGTCGCGCACGTGGTAGCCGCCGAGGTCCACGTGCATCAGCCCGGGGACGGAGGCGTCCGGATCGGAGTCCTTGTAGTACTCGACTCCCTGGACGAGGGAGGAGGCACAGTTGCCGACGCCGATGATGGCCACGCGCACCTTGTCGCTCTGGTAGCGCGAGGCGCCGTTTGAAGAAGTTGTCGAATCAGTCATCGAGAGGAAACACCCGCCAAGCTAGTTTGGGTTACACGGTGTCCGCTCCGCCGGCGAGCTGCCGACGGACGTGGAGCACCCTCTGAAGCGCGGTGAAGACCGTGAGCGCGGCCATCACGTAGATCGCCGGCTCGAGGAGGTCCAAGTCTGGCACAAGCTCACCCGCCGCGAACACCAGTCCCGCTGAGAGGATCACTACCCGGACTGCGCGAGAAGCGATCCCGACCTTGCCCCCCACGCCGAGCGCCTCCGCGCGGGCGCGGGTGTAGCTGACCATGTAGGAGCCCACCACGGCGATCACCGTGGCGCCCACTGCGACGTCGTTGCCGTCCTGCGCGAACCAGACCGCCACGGCCGCGAGCACGATGCCCTCCTCCACGCGGTCGAGCGTCGAGTCGAGGAACGCCCCGAACGGCGTGCCCTTGCCCGACATGCGCGAGTAGCGCCCGTCGAACATGTCGCAGACCGAACCGAGGATGAAGGCAACGCCCGCGAGGACGAAGTGGTGCTCGAGGATGAGGACGGCCGCGATCAGATTGCCGATCAGGCCCGTCACGGAGATGGCGTTCGGCGTGAGCCTCGACTCGATCAGGCGATCGCGCGCCAGCTCGCGCATCTCGACTGCAGAGCGCGCTCCCTCACGGCCACTGCGCGCGCGCGGCCGGCGTGGCCGCTCGCGGATCTCGTCGCTCACGCGGGTGCCTTGGCCCCGGCGGTGCGCCAGGCCCAGGCCTCTGGCCGGGCGCGCGCGAAGGCCGCGCTCGCCGCGTAGGCCGAGACGGCCGCCACCAGGGCGCCGAGCGCGGCGTCGAGCCAGAAGTGGTTCGCGGTCACCACCACGACGAAGGTCACGATCAGCGGGTAGGCGCCCCAGAGCAGCTTCAGCGCGCGGTGCTTCACGAGGAAGATCGCTGGGATGGCGATCATCAGGGCGAACGCCACGTGCATGCTCGGCACGGCGGCGAACGGGTTGTAGAGCACGTTGGCGCTCTGGTCGGCCTTGTCGCCCACGAACTCGGCGACCGAGTCGCTGAATCCCCACTCGGGCATGAAGCGCGGCGGCGCGGTCGGGTACGCCAGGTAGCCCACGAGCGCCAGGCCCATCGCGACGATGAACATGTTGCGCACGAAGTAGTACGCGTGGTTGCGCGCGATGTAGAGCCAGATCAGGAAGGTCGTGGTAATCACGAAGTGCGAGTTCACGTACATCCAGTTGGCGAACGTGAGCAGCCACTCCTGTCCCTCCGCCCAGGCCTGGAGACCGGGCTCGAAGAAGAGCCCCATCGCGCGCTCGGCGTCCACGAGGGTGCGTGCGTTCTCGAAGGCGAGGCCGGCCTGTCCGTCCACGATGCCGCGGACGATGCGGTACAGGTAGTAGACGCCGGCGAAGAGCGCGAGCTGCCGGATCGCGTCAAGCCAGCCGTTGGGAAGCCAACGGCCGCTCAGGCGCCAAACCCGAGCCAGCTGGACCAGGACTGGGTGGGAGCGGAGCACGGGCGCCTAGCGTAGCTAGCCCGCAGAGTCGTCGCAGCGGCGTCCGCGTGAGACCAGCCGCTCGGGCGCGAACCTGGTCGACATGTGCACGAACCCGACCTCGTTCGCGATCACCTTCGTCCAATCCCCATACGGCTCCACGCACGCATTCGACGCGAACCAATACGGCGTCCAGCGCACCTTCACGATCGCCTCGCCCGGCCGCTTCACATCCAACAAAAGCTCGTCCGACTGGAACTGCTCCAACAGGATCCGCGCGCGCTTCTGCGAGATCACAAGCGGCGCCGCCAACAGCACCTCATAGACGCGCCAGTCATCCGACTTCCAGCGCAGGCGCAGATACGGCAGCCCCTTCTCGATCAACGCCCGCTCGCCATACGAGCTCTTGTCCGGCTTCGCGCTCGGCAACGCCACATAACGCACAGCGTTGTCCGCCAGCCAGCTCGCATACGTGAGCCGATTCAGCCCCTCGCGATAGAAGATCGGATTCAACTTCGTATCGAGCTGACGCAACCAGCCACGCGCCAGCGCCTGGTCCATCGCCATCTCCGAGCCCTCCCAGTGCGAGCGCGTGAACGGGATCTCGATTCGGCGCTGATCGGGCAGCCGGAAGAGGAACTCCTTCAGCGGCGTGAAGTAGTCGGACTTCGCCGCCGGGTCCTCGATGTACTTGATCACGTCGCGCACGGCGGGCGACCACTGCCAGAGCGCGAGCGCGGCGAAGCCGGCTGCCAGGAGCGGGAGCGCCCAGGGGCGCTTCGTCCACGGCCGGCCCCAGAGCGCGCACAGGAGCAGCGGCCCGCCGAAGAGCGCGCCGAGGCGCACGGCGTTGCCGCCCATCGGCGTCTCGATGGCGAGCGCGAGCGTGGCGCCGAGGCCGTAGAGGACCGCGCCCCAGCGCAGGGCGCTCTGCTCGCGCGGAAGGACGATCAGGCATGCGATCGCGAACACCGGGATCGGGACGTAGGCCGATGTCGGGAAGGGCGCCCAGCCGCCCTCGGGGAACGCCCACGCCAGGAAGAGCGGCGGGAGGAAGGCGGCGGCGGCGATCGCCAGCCCCTCCGAGCGCTTCAACCGGTCGCCACGCTCGGCTATCGCATAGGCCACGCCCGCCATCGCGAGGAACAGCCCCGCCACCGGGCTGCCGAGCGGGCACAGCACGGCGAACAGGATCGCGAGCCAGTAGTGGCGGCGCTGAAGCGCGAGCAGCGCGGCGAGGCCGAACGCAACCCCGATCGCGAACGGCAGCCGGCTCGTGAAGAGGAGCGTGGCCGTGGCGGCGCCGAACCAGATCGCGCCCCAGCGGGCGCGGTCGTCGCCGAACCACCCGCGCACGAGCGGCGGGAACAGCGCCGCGGACGCCATGGCCGAGATCGCCAGTGCCACGGGAGGGCCGAGCAGCCACGCGAGCGGCGGCGACAGCACGCTGTACGCGGGCGTGTGATGGCCGCCGTACCACTGCCCGTTCCAAAGCGTGAAGCCCTCCTCGCCGAACAGGTCGGCGCGGAAGGTGTGGGCGGCGAGGTCCACGGTGCGCGGCTGCCAGATCAGGTAGACGATCGTGAAGACCAGGGCGACGACGATCGGCGCGGCCTTCCACGGATCGATGCGGCGCAGCATGCGCGCAGGCGAACCTCGCCGGCGGTCGGACCGTGGCGAGGTAGGCGCCGTTTCCCCGGGCGTCGTGTCTGGAGAGGAAGGCGGCGCCGAGACAGCGGACGGCGCGTCGCGCAGCACGAGGGGGACAGGCTAGCCGACAGCGAGAGGCCGCACGGCGCTTCCGCAGGCCTCGCCCTCGCAGCGAGGGGCGCTGTTGGGCGCGGTCTCGACTGGGTCCTCAGGCGCGCTCTCGCGCTGTACCGGAGCGGTGTCTCCCACCACGGTGCGGTCGGTGCTCGGCGGGTCCTCCGTAGTACGCGGCGACACCGGGGCTGGCGCGGCCTGCGGGGGCGCCACGACCACCGGCTGCGCTGGAGTCCGCTCGACGATCCGCTTCACGGTCACCGGGCGGACCACCTTGGTCACGTGCACGACCTTGGTCGGCGCGGCCTCGGCGCGGGCGGGCGCCTGCTTGTGGAGCCCGGCTACGAGCAGCACCACCGGCACCGCGAGGGCCACGGTGGCCACGACGCTCAGCCGGCTCATGCGGCGCCGGCTGGAGCCGGCGTGCAGGCGCGAGCCCGCAGTGCCCACCCTGCGAGCGATGCGCTCGCCGTGCGTCGTTTCCCAGAGGGCGCGCTCGAACGGGAGCAGCGCGATCAGCAGGAACTCGAAGCAGACGGTCCAGGCCACGCCGCGGATGAGCCACGACGTGACGGTGTCGACCTCGTCGAACAGGACCGGCCACCAGAGCAGCACCACACCTGTCGAAAGACCGGCAGCAATTGATTTGGAGAGGAACTCGCGCACAGTCCCATTGAATCGACGTAGAGCTGCATACCTTTAATAAGTTAGGAACCTTTTAGGAAGTCGGCCGTCCGATCGATCAGCCCGGGGTTTTTCAGCCACGGCCAGTGGCCGCCGCGGACCATCTCGAGCGTGGTCTCGCCGCCAAGCGCGTCGGCATGCGCCTGGCCGAAGCCCGCCTCGATGTAGGGGTCGTCGTCGGACCACAGGATGAGCGCCGGCGCGCGGATCTCGCCAAGCCGCTCACCGGCCCGCGCGAGCACCTCGGACGGCGCGGAGCGGTAGAGCTTCAGGATCGCCCGCTGGGTCCCATGGTCGAACGCGTCCCACGCGGCGTCGGCGAGCTCGGCCGGCAGTTCGCGGCGGAGGCCCCAGCGAGTCGTGACTCCCATCAGCAGCTCGCCGACCACCGGTGTGCGCCAGCCGCGCGCGAGGCGGTGCCAGCGGAAGCCGGGCGCGAACGGCACGATCGAGAACAGCACGAGCCGCTCGACGCGCTCCGGGAAGCGCTGGGCCAGCGCGAGCCCGACCGCCCCCCAGTCGTGAAGGACCAATGAGAAGCGCTCTAGTCCGAGCTGATCGACGAAGGCCTCGAGGAAGCGGTCGTAGCCCTCGATCGAGTAGTCGAAGTCGCCCGGCTTCCCCGATCTGCCGAAGCCGGGCAGGTCCGGAGCGATGCCACCCGTGCGCTCCAGGAACGGCAGCCAGTCGTGCGAGTGCGTCGGCACGCCGTGCAGGTAGAGGATCGGGGCCTCGCCGGCCTGGCGGTAGTGCACCTCGAGCCCGGCGATCTCCGCGGTGTGTTCAGTCACGTCCAAGGGCGCGCTTCATACCATCACGCGGCCATGGCCGACCGCCGCAGGGTTCGCACGATCCTCGAACGGCTCCGCAGGGAGTACGGGCGTCCGGTGCTGCGCCCCCACCGTGCGCCGGTCGACGAGCTGATCCTCACGGTGCTCTCGCAGAACACGAACGATCGCAACCGCGACGTGGCCTACGCGCGACTGCGCGAGCGCTTCTCCTCCTGGGCCGAGGTGAGCGCGGCGCCGGTGGACGAGGTGGAGGATGCGATCCGCCCGGGCGGTCTCGCGCCGACCAAGGCCGTTCGGATCAAGCAGATCCTGGAGGCGCTCGAGGACGACGACCTCGCGTGGATGGAGGACGCTCCTCTTGACCAGGCGCGCGACTACCTCTGCGAGCTGCCCGGAGTAGGCCGCAAGACCGCCGCGTGCGTGCTCCTGTTCTCCTACGGCCGGCCCGACGTGCCGGTGGACACGCACGTGTACCGGGTGGGCACGCGGCTCGGGCTCTGGCCGCCGGGCACGAACCTCGAGCGCGCCCACGACGAGATGCTGCGGCTGGTGGACAGCCCGGAGGAGGCCTACGAGCTGCACGTGCTGCTGATCCGGCACGGGCGCAGGACCTGCACGGCACGCAATCCCGACTGCCCCGCGTGCCCGCTGCGCCGCATGTGTCCCGAGGGACGCCGCCGTCTGGCCGCCGCATGAGCGAGCCCAATCTTCGCCGCATCTCGGAGCTGGCACTGATTGGGATCGCCTCGGTCTGGGGGCTGACCTTCGTGATGGTCCAGGACGCGATCCGCGAGCTCCCCACGATGGCCTTCCTCGCGTACCGCTTCATCCCGGCGGCACTGATCGTCGGCGTGATCTTCCACCGGCAGCTCAGGGCGCTGCCCGCCGAGGGCTGGCGCGCGGCCCTCGTGATGGGCGCGTTCCTCACGGGCGGCTACGTGTTCCAAACGCTCGGCCTGGAGGAGACCACCGCGTCGAACACCGGGTTCATCACGGGGCTGTTCGTGGTCCTCACCCCGGTGCTCGGCGCCGTCTTCCTGGGCCAGCGCATCCCTGTGACGGCCTGGGTGGCCGCCGGCGTTGCGATGTTCGGGCTCTGGCTGCTCTCGGGCGCGAGCGGCAGCTTCGACCTGCGCGGTGACGGCCTCGTCTTCCTCTGCGCGATCTCGCTGGCCGCTCACATACTTGCCACGGCGAGCGCGGTGAGGCGCTTCGACGTGGGCGCACTGCTTGCCGTCCAGCTCGGCGTGGTGGGGTTCGTCTCGCTTGCGATCGGCGCGGCGGCCGGGCAGCTGGAGCCGCCCGAGGGGACCACGGTGTGGTCGGCGCTGATCGTCACGTCGCTGATAGCGAGCGCGCTCGGGTTCTTCGTCCAGTCGTTCGCGCAGAAGCACGCGCCGCCGGCTCGCACCGCGCTGATCCTGGCCTCGGAGCCGGCGTTCGCAGGCCTGTTCGGCTGGCTCCTGAACGACGAGCGCCTCACGGCCACGGGCTGGGTCGGAGCCGCGCTGATCATGGCGGCGATCGTGGCGGTGGAGATAGTGCCGCGGCTGCGCCCGCCGCGGCCCTTGCCGGAGGGCTAGGAGTCGAAGTCGTCGGGCGGACAGGCACCGCCCGTCGCGCCGAGTTGCGGTGGAAGCACGTCCACCTCCGCTACCGCGGTCTGCTCGAACGCCACCTCGGACGGCTTGGCCGGGTCCCTCACCCGGACCGTGGCCGTGATCCGGTACCTACCTGCCTGGTGAATGTGCCGCGCCACGCGCACGAGCCGTCCCTCCGCGAGCGGGAACATGGAGGTCCGGTCGTTCGTCTCCCCTCGGACCGGCTCGTACCGTCCCGTCTCGGGATTCAGATACTCGAAGGTGAAGCTCTGGATCGTGAGCCGGCTTCCGAAGATGTCGGTGAAGCCGAAGTCCGCGCCGACGATGCTCGTGCCTGCGCTGATATGCCGGTAGCCCGAGCAGATTGCCTCGGCACCCGTTCCGCACTTTCGGGCCGCCTCCAGGAGCGTCGTGGCGTACAGCTCCTGAACCGCCGCCTCGGCTCGCTGCGCCGCTCGCACCTGCGATTGCGGGAGTCGCGCGTCCAGCAGGCGCAGCACGTACTCGTTCAGCTGCCTTGCCGTGGCGCGAGCGGTGCGTGCCGTCTCAAGCAGCTCCGGGCAGGAGGCCTCGCCGGCGGAGGGCGTCCCTACCGTGGCCGTGTCGACGCCGTCCTCTCCGAGGATGGTGCGGGCCTGCTGCTCGGTGATCCTGATGTCGTCCGCCGCGCGTGCTCCGCCCGAGCGGCGCGACAGGCTCTCGAACGTCCTCAGCTCGATCCGGCCGACGCTCTCGAGACCTCCCCCGCGGATCACGAAGTTGACGGTCCTGCCGATCCGCGCAATCCCGACGCGCCGCGAGCGCGTCCGGAACAGGTTCGTCTGGCGCCTCGACGGACCGGTGGTGGCAAGCAGCGACGCGCGGGCGGCGCTCGACTTCGGGCGGAGGACGAGCGCCATGCCCGCGCCCTTCAGGTCGCCGCGGCCGACCTGGCGCTCGAAGTTGCCCCTCGTGCGCACGGAGACGACGAGCCCGGCCGCGTTGCCGGTGGCGGTGACGCGGACGATGTCGAGTGCCGGGCCAGCGCTTCCCGAGCCGCCACGATCGCGCTTCGAGGTGGTGTCGGCGCTTGCCGGCGCCGGGAGCGCGAGCAACAGGAGGACGGTCGCTGCCGGGGCCAACCGGCGGGCCATCTGCCGACCGTACTACTCGACGGCCACCGCGTCCACAACGAACACGAGCGTCTCGTTGGGCGGGATGTCGGGCGGGTAGCCGTCGGCGCCGTAGCCCAGCTCGGGCGGGATCGTGAGCATCCTCCGGCCGCCCTTCCTGATGCCGACGAGGCCCTCGTCCCAGCCGTCGATCACCATGCCGGCGCCGAGCTGCACGGGGTAGGGCGCCCCGGCGTCCCAGGACGAGTCGAACTCCACCCCGTTCGAGAAGTTCTTGCCCACGTAGTTCACGGTCACGGTGTCGCCCGGCTTCGCGCCCGGCCCCTTGCCCTTCACGATGTCCTGCGTCACGAGCTTGCGCGGCGGAATCCCGGTGGGCTTCGGGATCTCGGGCTTCGTGCTCGTGTCCTTAAGGGCCTCCTCGGACGGGGCGGTCTCGGTCTGCGTGGCGTCCGGCTTTTGCGCCGCCCCGGCCCCGTTCTCGTCATCGTCGCCGCATGCTGTTACGCCCAGAACTGCAACTACGGCAATGAAGGTGAGGACGGAACGCAGCATCGGCCGCGGGATCCTAGTGGGTTCGACTCGATCCAGGTTTGCCACGCCTATCCGTGGCTAAGTGAGATGGAGTGGTCGGAAACGCTCGGCAGACTGGGGGAATCTGCCATACTCACGCTTAGATTTCTTTCGACTCGACTAAGGAGAAGTAGGGATGGGCAAGACGATCGGCATCGATCTGGGCACGACCAACTCGTGCATGGCCGTCCTCGAGGGCGGCGAGCCCACCGTGATCGAGAACGCGGAGGGTGCGCGGACAACCCCCTCGGTGGTTGCGTTCACGGACGGCGGCGAGCGCCTCGTAGGCGCGCCCGCCAAGCGGCAGGCGGTTACGAACCCCGAGAACACGGTCTTCTCGATCAAGCGCTTCATGGGCCGCAAGGAGGCCGAGGTCAAGGAGGAGGAGAAGATCGTCCCGTTCGAGGTCATTCCTGGCCCGAACGGCGACGCGCGCGTCAAGGCCGGCGGCAAGGAGTACGCACCGCCTGAGATCAGCGCGATGATCCTCCAGAAGCTCAAGGCCGATGCAGAGGCCTACCTGGGCGACACGGTCGACAGCGCGGTGATCACAGTTCCCGCGTACTTCAACGACGACCAGCGCCAGGCCACGAAGGACGCCGGCAAGGTCGCCGGGCTCGACGTGCAGCGCATCATCAACGAGCCGACGGCGGCCTCGCTCGCCTACGGCCTCGACAAGGAGGACGACCAGAAGATCCTCGTCTTCGACCTCGGCGGCGGCACGTTCGACGTGTCGGTGCTCGAGATCGGCGACGGCGTCTTCGAGGTGAAGTCGACCGCGGGTGACAACCACCTTGGTGGCGACAACTTCGACAAGGCGATCGTCGACTGGCTCGTCGCGGAGTTCAAGAAGGCCGAGGGCGTGGACCTGTCGGCCGACAAGATGGCCCTCCAGCGCCTCTACCAGGAGGCCGAGAAGGCCAAGACCGAGCTGAGCTCGGCGCAGGAGACGCAGATCAACCTGCCGTTCATCACGGCGGTGGACTCGGTTCCGAAGCACCTCAACCAGCGGCTCACCCGCTCCAAGCTGAACGAGCTGACCGCGGACCTCGTGGACCGCGTCGTCGGCCCGACGAAGCAGGCGCTGAAGGACGCCAGCGCCGAGGGCGGCGCCAGCATCGACCACGTCGTTCTCGTGGGCGGCATGACGCGCATGCCGGCCGTGCAGGAGAAGGTCAAGGAGCTCACCGGCAAGGACCCGCACCGCGGCGTGAACCCGGACGAGGTCGTGGCCGTGGGCGCCGCCATCCAGGCGGGCGTGCTCGCCGGCGACGTGAAGGACGTGCTCCTGCTCGACGTGACCCCGCTGACCCTCGGCATCGAGACCAAGGGCGGCGTGATGACGAAGCTGATCGAGCGCAACACCACGATCCCGACCCGCAAGTCGGAGATCTTCTCGACGGCCGAGGACAACCAGCCGAGCGTGGAGGTCCACGTGCTCCAGGGCGAGCGCGAGATGGCCGCCTACAACAAGTCGCTCGGCAAGTTCCAGCTCACGGGCATCCCGCCCGCGATGCGCGGTGTGCCGCAGATCGAGGTCACGTTCGACATCGACGCGAACGGCATCCTCGGCGTCGGCGCCAAGGACCTCGGCACCGGCAAGGAGCAGAAGATCGAGATCAAGGCCGGCTCAGGCCTCGCCGAGGAGGAGGTCGAGCGGATGGTGAAGGACGCCGAGGCGCATGCCGAGGACGACCGTCGCCAGCGCGAGATCGTGGAGACGCGCAACGAGGCCGAGAACGCCGCGTACCAGGCCGAGCGCCAGGTGGCCGACATGGGCGACACGCTCGACACGGGCTCCAAGGAGGAGATCGAGGCCGCGATCAAGGACATCCGCGAGAACCTCGAGTCCGAGGACGTGGAGCTCTTGCGGCAGAAGACCCAGGCGCTCCAGGAGGCATTCCACAAGGTCTCCGAGCAGATGTACGCGGCCGCACAGCAGCAGGCCGCGGCCGCCGGCAACGGTGCCTCCGCTGACGGCGAGGACGCCGCCACGGATGCCTCGGCCGACGAGGAGGAGGTCGTGGACGCCGAGGTGGTCGAGGGCGAGGACAAGTCCTAGCCATGTTCGAGTCACAGCCGCCGCCGGTTCCCCCGGAGGAGGAGCCCCCCACGTCACGCGACGAGGGGGGCGAGCCCTCCGGCGAGGAGGACCCGGCCAACGAGCAGCAGGCGATGGAGGACAAGGAGCAGGCCTCCGACGAGCCGGAGGCGTCCGAGGAGCCCGTGGACTACCTCGCGCTCGCTCAGCGCATCCAGGCCGACTTCGAGAACTACCGCAAGCGCGCCGCCCGTGAGGCCGCGGCGGCCGGCGAACGGGCGAAGAGCGGGCTGGTCCGCGAGCTGCTCCCGATCGTGGACAACCTCGAGCGCGCACTGGTCTCCGCAGAGGAGGGCGAACAGCACCTCGCGGAGGGAGTCAGGCTGGTGCACTCAGAGCTGATCGCCGTACTCGAAAGGAACGGCATCCAGCAGTTCGACCCGGCTGGTCACAAGTTCGACCCGGCGGAGCATGAGGCGCTGTCCGTGAGGGAGGACGGCGAGCCCGGCGTTGTGCTCGACGTCGTCGAGAAGGGCTACCGGGCGAACGGCACGGTCCTGCGTCCGGCGCGCGTGGTGGTCTCTGGCTGATGCCGGCGGTGACGGATCCGTACAGGACGCTCGGCGTCGACAAGAAGGCCTCCGACGATGAGATCAAGAAGGCCTACCGCAAGCTTGCCCGCAAGTACCACCCGGACACGAACCAGGGCGACAAGTCGGCGGAGGAGCGCTTCAAGGAGGTCCAGGGCGCCTACGCGATCCTGTCCGACCCCGAGAAGCGCAAGCAGTACGACTCCGGGGGCGGGATCTTCGGCGGCGGCTTTCCGGGAGGCGGCTTCGGCGGCGCCGGTGGTGGCGGCGCTGGTGGCTTCGGCGGCTTCGGCGACATCATCTCGGACCTCTTCGGCGGTGGCGCCGCCGGCGGCAGGGGCGGCGCGGGCCGGGCCCAGCGCGCCACCCGCGGCCGCGATCTCGAAACCGAGATCCACGTCTCATTCGAGCAGGCGATGGAGGGAGCGCAGGTGCCGGTCTCGGTGCCGCTGTCGGCGCCCTGCCCCACCTGTCACGGAACCGGGGCGCGGCCCGGCACCCAGCCCACGATCTGCTCGCGCTGCAACGGCCGCGGCGTGGAGGCCGAGTCCCAGGGCCTGTTCTCGATCTCGCAGCCGTGCTCGCTGTGCGGTGGCACCGGCACCGAGATCAAGGAGCCCTGCCCCACCTGCCAGGGCAGCGGCCGCACCCGCCAGGTGAAGCGCTACCGCGTGAACATCCCCGCCGGCGTGCGCGAGGGCAGCCGCGTCCGGCTGGCCGGCAAGGGCGAGGCCGGGCCGCGCGGAGGACCGCCCGGCGACCTCTACGTCGTCACGCACGTGTCCGACTCGCCGATCTTCAAGCGGCGCGGCGACAACCTCGAGGTGGAGGTGCCGATCACGATCCCGGAGGCGATCAAGGGAGCCACGATCGAGGTCCCGACCCTCAGCGCGACCAAGCGCATCCGCGTGCCCCCGGGCACGCAGCACGGCACGGTTCAGCGCCTGCGCGGCGAGGGCCCGCCGAAGCTCGGCGGCCGTGGCCGCGGAGACATGCACTACCGGCTCATGATCGACGTGCCGAGCTCGCTCTCGAAGGAGCAGGCGGAGGTCGTGGACGAGCTGGCGACGGTGATCGACGGCAACCCGCGCGAGAGCCTGCTCTCGCACCGGAGGTGACGCGACCGGTGGCCGACGCCCCGGACAGCGATCGCGGCGTCTACATGATCTCGGTGGCCGCCGAGCTGGCCGGGATGCACCCGCAGACGCTGCGCATCTACGAGGCGCGCGGGCTGATCACGCCAAGGCGCTCGCCGAAGAACACGCGGCTGTACTCGCAGGACGACGTGGACCGCCTGCGCCGCATCCAGGAGCTCACCAGCGAGCTCGGCATGAACCTCGCGGGCGTGGAGCGCGTGTTCGAGCTCGAGGAGGAGATCGACCGGATGCGCCGCCGGATGCGCAATCTCGAGCGCCAGGCCGAGCGCGTCCGCAACGAGCTGAACCAGGAGCTCGACCGCGTGCGCCGTTCCCTGAAGCACGAGCTCGTCCTTTACGAGCCGCCCTCGCAGGCGCTCATTCAGGGCCGTCGAGCGCGATAGCGGCGCGTAACGCCGTGCGGCAGTTGCGGCGTAAGAGTCACGAGTGACCGATGCTGAGCTGATAGTCGCCTCGAGGCGTGACCCGCGAGCCTTTCGCGAGCTCTACGACCGCTGGGCCGACAAGCTGCTCGCCTACTTCTACACGCGGGTGCTCGACGCGGAGGTCGCGGCCGATCTGCTGGCCGAGACGTTCGCCGTCGCCTACGAGCGACGCAAGCGCTTCCGGGACGTCGGCAGGCCGGGCGGCGCATGGCTGTACGGCATCGCCGCGAAGGAGCTCTCGCATTGGTTTCGCCGCCAGGAGGTCGAGCGGCGGGCCGTTCGCCGGCTCGGTGTGGAGGTGCCAGCCCTCGACGACGAGTCGATCGCGCGCATCGAGGCACTCTCAGACATAGAACATCACCGGGAGGCGCTTGCGGCGGCGCTCGACCAGATGACAGGTGGCGAGCGCGAGGCGGTCCACCTGAGGGTCGTCAGCGAGCTCGGCTACGCCGAGATTGCGGCGCGGCTCGACTGCACCGAGGGCGCCGCGCGCCGGCGCGTGCACCGCGGTCTCGCCCGCCTGAACAACCTGATGCAGATGGAGGCGACGCCATGAGCGAGATCCCGTACGTGAACCAGCTCGGGCACGCGCTCGACGAGGCGATCGCCAGGCGGGCTCGCGCCCCGAGGCTGCGGCGACTCGGTCGCCGGCGCTACCTGGCGGTGGCGCTGGCGGCGCTGGCGGTGGCTGGCAGCGGCGCAGCCGTGGCGGACTTGTTCACCGATCCGGTCGAGATCGGTTTCGGCAACGTGGCTTGCTTCGAGAAGACGGAGCTGAGCGGCAACATTGCGATCATCTCCGATCCGACCATGGCGCCGGCCGAGCTGTGCGCCAGCTCGCTTCCCAGCCTGGGATTCGAGACGCGAGACTTGATTGCGTGCCAGTGGCAGGGCCACGGCGTGGTAGTGGTGGTGCGCGATGACCGCGGCAGCTGCACCAGGCGCGGACTCGCGCCGGTGCCGCCCTCATACGGTCGAGCACGCCAAAAGGCAGTCCGCCTCCAAGCTCTCGCGAAGGAGTTCGAGCGAGGGGCCGGTTGCTTGGCGCCACGCGAGTTCGCGCGGCGGCTGACGGCGAGGCTTCGGAGTGGCGGGTGGCCGGACTGGCGCGCGGTCGTGCGCGGCGGTCGCGGTCCGTGCGGCCGCGTCTCCGTGCCGAACGGGTCCGTGCTGCTGGGGTCGATCGGATCGAGCGTGGATGCCACACGCCGCACGATCGCCATCAAGGGCCGCGCGACGATTGAGCTGGAGCAGCTGATCTACGGAGCGGATTCGCCCGGCGTCAGCCTGTTCGACAGCTCCGGCGAGCGCTGCTTCACGGTCACGGGCCTAGAGCAACACGTGCGCGAGGTGCTCGCCCGCGTGCAGGTGCCGATCCGCTTTACGGTGCATCGGATGCCGGCGAACCAGGGAACAGAGCCACCGAGGGGCGACCGCTACACGGAGGGATGTGCGATCTATACCGGGGCCTACCCGGACTTCGCCGGTGGACGTACCGAAGTGGTTGCGGAGCTCAGGCAGCGCGACGCCCCGGCCGAGCCCTAGGGAGAGCCGGCGATCTGCGCCTTGAGCGCCTCGACCGCGACCCTGTGCTCCGCCGCGCGACCGCGCTGCCAGCGCGCATAGGCGCCGTGCCAGAGCAGTGCGGTACGGCTTCCCGCCACGCGCGCGCGGACGCGCGCCAGCCTCCGCAGCAGTCGCTTCCGCACACGCGCCGAGCGCGGCGCGTTTGCGTACCTCTCCTGCGCCTCGTGCACGAGCGTGCGCGCGAGCAGGAACTTCGATCGTGCCACGCGCGCCTCGCTCATCTCCAGGGAGGCCACCGCCTGGCGCAGCCCGGCGAGCCGCTCGTGCTCGCGCTGCTCGCGGCGCCACCCCATCACCTGATCCCAGCCGGCCGTGAGACGGCGCACCGCGTCGAACGACGCTCGCCGGCCGGCCTGCGCGCCCGGGCCGTCGTCGATGTGCACGAGTCCCTCGCTCGCGTACGCCCCGTCGAGGTTGTCTCGAAGCGTCACGAAGACCTGCTCGGCGCCCACCTCGCCGAGGTCCACCAGCGATTGCGTGAGATAGCGGGCCTGGGCCGGATCTCCATCCTTGAAGGCCGGGTCGTCCTGGTAGGCGGGGTCCGCCGGATAGCCATGCTCCGTGACCCACAGGGGACCCGAGAAGCCACGCGGGCGCAGCCACGCGCGGAACTCGCGATAGCGGTTCACCACGAGGTCGACCGGCCCGCGGAGATGCACGTTCGCGACGTCGAACTTGTGGATCGCGTCGGCGCCGGGTGTGGCAAGCACTCGCTCGAGCCAGGCGGGGTCGCGCGGGGTCTGGAGGCCGCCGAACACGATCCGGGCGCCCGGCTCGCGCGCCTTGATGCCGTCATGGGCGGCGCTCAGCATGGCCGCGTACTGCTCCGGCGTACCCTCGAACGCCCACTCGCCGTCGGGCTCGTTCACGACCTCCCAGGTCCCGATGGTGTCCTTGGCGCGCTCCGCGATCTCGCCCGCCAGCCGTCCGAACTCCTCCGTGTCGGCGGCCGGACAGCGCCCGGCGTCGGGCCAGCGCTCGGGGCAGGTGGAGATGTATGCGGGCGTGCCGAGCAGCACCCCGAGCACCTTCAGGTCGTGCTCGCCGGCCAGCTCCAGCAGATCGTCCAGGCGAGACCAGTCCGGCTCGTCGCGCTCCGTGCCGCCAGGGCCCTCGAAGATCGAGCTCATCTCCACGTCCACCCGGATGTACTCCGCCCCCACCGCCTCAGCCTCGGAGAAGATGCGCTCCTTCATCGCATCGCCCATGCAGCAGGTGTGCACCATCGCGTGCGCCGAGATCGGCGCCGCGTGCGCCGGGCTGGCCATAACGAGCAGGCCGAGCACAAAGACCAGGCGCAAGCTGACGCGAAGAACTCGCACACCGGAAGCGTAGAGCCGGGCGGACGCAACGTCACCGGAGCTGTCGCCCGCGAATCGGCAGAAAAGCGGGCCAAACGGGGTTCGATCTGCTATAAACAGACTTAGATTTTATGCAGGCTGATCGATTCACCGTCAAGTCACAGGAGGCGCTCGCGGCCGCGCAGCGGCTCGCTGGCACGCGGCGCAATCCGGAGGTCGCGCCGCAGCACCTCTTGCTTGCGCTGCTCGAGCAGGACGGCGGCATCGTCGTGCCCGTGCTGCGCCGGGCGGGTGCCGATCCCGAGCGGGTGCGCCGGGGCGCCAACGCGGCGCTCGACGCGCAGCCCACGGTCAGCGGAGACGCGAGCGCGCCGGCTCTCGGCCAGGACCTGATCCGGCTCCTCCAGCACGCCGACGAGGAGGCGCGCGGGATGGGCGACGAGTTCGTCTCGACGGAGCACCTGCTGCTATCGCTCGCCGGCGAGCCGTCGATCGACGTCGGCGCCTCGCGTGAGCAGCTCGCGGACGCGGTCGAGCAGGTGCGCGGCCCCCACCGAGTGACCGACCAGAATCCCGAGGACCGCTACCAGGCGCTCGAGCGCTTCGGGCGCGACCTCACCGAGGCGGCGGAGCAGGGCAAGCTCGACCCGGTGATCGGCCGCGACGACGAGGTGCGGCGCGTGATCCAGGTGCTCTCGCGGCGCACGAAGAACAACCCGGTCTTGATCGGCGAGCCCGGCGTGGGCAAGACCGCCATCGTGGAGGGGCTCGCGCAGCGGATCGTCTCGGGCGACATCCCCGAGTCGTTGCGCGACCGCCGCGTGATCGCGCTCGACATCGGCGCGCTCGTGGCCGGCGCCAAGTACCGCGGCGAGTTCGAGGACCGCCTGAAGGCGGTGCTGAAGGAGGTCGCCGACGGCGAGGGGCGGATCATCCTGTTCCTCGACGAGCTGCACACGATCGTCGGCGCCGGCGCCGCGGAGGGTGCGGTCGACGCCGCCAACCTGCTCAAGCCGATGCTCGCGCGCGGGGAGCTGCGCGCGGTCGGCGCCACCACGCTCGACGAGTACCGCAAGCACATCGAGAAGGACGCCGCGCTCGAGCGGCGCTTCCAGCCCGTCTTCGTGGAGGAGCCGAGCGTGGAGGACGCGATCGCGATCCTGCGCGGACTCAAGGAGCGCTACGAGGTGCACCACGGCGTGCGCATCCAGGACTCGGCGATCATCGCCGCGGCCACGCTGTCGCAGCGCTACATCGCCGACCGCTTCCTGCCGGACAAGGCGATCGACCTGATCGACGAGGCGGCCTCGCGACTCCGCATCGAGATCGACTCGATGCCCACCGAGATCGACGAGGTGGAGCGGCGCATCCAGCAGCTCGAGATCGAGCTCCAGGCGCTGAAGAAGGAGAAGGACGATGCGAGCGCGGCGCGCCGCGAGGCGATCGAGCGCGAGCTGGCCGACCTGCGCGAGCAGTCGAACGAGATGAAGGCGCACTGGCAGGGCGAGAAGGAGGCCATCGAGGCCATCCGCTCGGTCAAGGAGCGCCTCGAGCAGGCTCACCGCGAGGCCGAGCGCGCGGAGCGCGACGCCGACCTCCAGCGGGCTGCGGAGCTCCGCTACGGCGAGATCCCGAAGCTCGAGGAGGAGGTCACCGAGCTGGAGGCGCGACTGGCAGAGATCCAGTCCGACACGACCTTCCTCAAGGAGGAGGTCGACGACGAGGACGTGGCCCAGGTCGTGGCCAAGTGGACCGGGATTCCCGTGTCGAAGCTGATGGAGGGCGAGGTCGCGAAGCTCATCCACATGGAGGAGCGCCTGCACGAGCGGGTGATCGGCCAGGACGAGGCGGTCGAGGCTGTCTCGAACGCCCTGCGCCGCTCGCGCGCCGGGCTCCAGGACCCGAACCGGCCGATCGGAGCGTTCCTCTTCATCGGACCCACCGGCGTCGGCAAGACCGAGCTCGCCAGGGCGCTCGCCGAGTTCATGTTCGACTCGGAGGAGGCCATCGTCCGGATCGACATGTCGGAGTACATGGAGAAGCACTCGGTGTCGCGCCTTGTGGGCGCGCCGCCTGGCTACGTCGGCTACGACGAGGGCGGGCAGCTCACCGAGGCGGTCCGCCGCCGGCCCTACTCGGTCGTGCTGCTCGACGAGCTCGAGAAGGCCCACGCGGACGTGTTCAACGTCCTGCTCCAGGTGATGGACGACGGGCGTCTGACGGATGGCCAGGGCCGTACCGTCGACTTCAAGAACACGGTCGTGATCATGACCTCGAACGTCGCCGGCGGGCTCGACGGCGTGCGCGCCACCTTCAAGCCCGAGTTCGTGAACCGCCTCGACGAGATCGTGGAGTTCCACCAGCTCAGCCGCGAGGAAATCAGCCAGATCGTGGACCTCCAGGTGGCGAAGCTGATCGCGCGGGTGCGCGAGCGCGGCGTGGAGGTCGAGCTGAGCGACGAGGCGCGGACGCTGCTCGGGAACCTCGGCTACGACCCGACCTACGGCGCACGGCCGCTGAAGCGAGTGATCCAGAAGCAGCTCGTGGACAAGCTCGCGCTGAAGCTGCTCGAGGGCGAGTTCCAGCCCGGCGACCGCGTGCTCGTGGACGTGGCCGGCGGCGAGCTCGCGTTCTCGAAGGCCACGGCAGGCGCGGGGCAGCCCGCAGCCGCGTAGCATCCGCGGGCGATGGAGCCTCGCGAACTTGCCCTCTGGCACGCCCGCGGCCGCATCGCCGTCGGCGCGGCCTTCGTGCTGCTCCCGGGTCTCGCCGGACGCAGGTGGATTGGCTCGGATGCGGCGCGGCGGCAGGTCAAGGTGCTCGCGCGTGCCTTCGGTGGGCGCGATCTCGCGATCGGCCTCGGCGTTGTGATCGCGCTCGACCGCGGCACCCCCGTGCGCGGCTGGATCGAGGCGGGCGTCCTGTCCGACGCGATCGACACGGCTGCGAGTCTCATGGCCGGGAGCTCGATCCCGCCGGCTATCCGCTGGCCCTGCATCGCGCTCGGAGCGGGCTCGGCCGCGGCTGGTGCATCGCTCGCGCCCCAGTTCGACGACTCGGTCGAGCCGATCCCGGGCCAGACGCCCGAGGCCGTCGTGACCGGGCATCCGGCCGAGTAGCGTCGCCGCTCTACGCCGACTGAAGCAGCTGCGCGTGCAGCTCCTGCATGCGCGCGCTGGGCGAGACGCCCAGCTCCTCGCGGAGCTCGGTGCGGAGGCGTTCGTAGACGAGCAGCGCCTCGCCAACGTTGTCGCGCGCGACGAGCGCCCTCATCAGGTGCATGTAGCCGGACTCCCGGAACGGCGAGACCTCGATCAGCGCGCGGCCGGCGCGCTCAGTTGCCGCCAGCTCCGGGCCACCCATGCCCACACCGGCCTCGGCGACGCACTCGAGCGCACGCACCCTCATGTCCTCGAGCGAGCGCCTCACCTCGTCGATCCACGGCGCGTCATGACCCTCGAGAAAGCCCCGCTCCGCGGTGTGCAGAGCCGCCCGGGCGGGTGCCCACGCCCGATGCCAGTCGCTCATTGAGGTGGCCGACTCCGCCTCGTGCAGGAGCTCCGCGGCCGCCTCGAGGTCAACGTACGCGTCGGGTGGCAGGACCAGTCTCGGCTCCTCCCGCCCCGCGATCGCGTCGCGGCCGAGGACCTTGCGGAGCTTTGAGATCAGCGCGTTCAGAGCGCTGTCCGGCGTACCCGGCGGCTCGATCGGCCAGACCGCGTCCACGAGTGCGGCCCGGCTCCTCGGCCGCTGGCGGTGGAGGAGGAGAAAGGCGAACAGCAGCCGCCCTTGCCTGCTCGGCAGGAGGTGCTCCACCCGCTCGCCGTCCCAGACGACGACGAACCGCCCGCAGGCCTGGATCCGTGTGGAGGCCGTGGGGTCCAAGGATTCTCCAAGCTAATGCCAATGGGCCGGAACCACAATCGCCGCACCCGATCGAAGGAGGAGCAATGGCACGGGTCATCAACTGTGAGTGCGGGCAGGTCATCCGCGGGGAGAGCGACGAGGAACTCGTCACTCGCGCGCAGGATCACATCAACCAGAACCACCCAGAGCTCGTGGGCAAGCTCTCCGAGCAGGACGTGCTCGGAATGGCAGAGGAGGAGTAGCCGCCCATGCGTCGCCTGCCGATCACGCTCGCCACCTTCGCCCTGGCCGCACTCTTCCTGTGCCTGCCGTCAGCCGCGTCCGCGGCGACGTGCGACTTCACGGGGACGGGCAGCTGGCACAACGCGGCGAACTGGTCGTGCGCCGAGGTCCCGGACTCCGGTGACAGCGTGAACGTCGGCGCGGGGGACGACGTGAGCGTCGCGGCCGCGGCGAGCGCCGGGGCCCTGTCGGTGACCGGCGGCGGGTTCATCACGTTCTCGGGCGAAGTGACCCTCGCGGCCTCCTCGATGGCGACCGGCGCGGCCGACGGCAACGGCACGATCCGCGGCGCGGGCCAGTTGACGGTGGCCGGCGCGTTCTCGAAGACGGGGGCGGGCCAGTTCAGCGTCACGAACAACGGCATAGTCGGGCTGAGCCCCGATCTCGTCCTGAACGGCGCGGCGACGCTGAGCGGCGGATCGATGTGTGTGGCCGACAACGGCGACGGGGATCCCGATCTGCCGAACCTCTACATCAACAGCACGTTCACGATCGCCACGGGGGCCTCGACGGACCCCTTCCCCTGCACGCCCGGGCCGCGGATCCACGTCAACCCGACCGGGCACCTGATCAAGTCCGTGGGGGGGACGACCAACATCAACCACGGAATCGAGAACGACGGCACGGTCACGGCCCAGAACGGGACGCTCGGCCTCAACGGCCCCTCAGCCGTGGACGCCCCCAACGGCAACGCCACGGTGACCAACGACGGGGACTACATTGCCTCATCCGGGGCGACGATCAGCTTCGCCAACACCCACAGCGTGAGCTCGCAGGGGCGCGTCGGAGGTGCGGGCACGACCTCGATCAGCCACAGCCTGTCGATGGCCGCGGGCTCGACGCTCGACCCGGCGGTGCTCAACGTGATCTTCTTCGGTTCCCTCACGCTGGACGGCACCACGGCCATGACCCTGCCGGTCCTGAACCTCAACGGCGGCGGGTTCAATCCCATCTTCGACACTGACCGGCCGGTCACGGTGACGAGTCTCAGCGTTCCGGATGCAGGCACGATCTCGGGTGGCGGATCGGTGACAGTGCCGAGCGGAGGCAGCTTCTCGAAGACGAGTAGCGGCACGCTGACCCTCACCAACAGCGGCGTCAGCGGGCCCAGCGCGGACCTCATACTCAACGTGGACGCGCGGCTCGACGGAGGTTCGATCTGCGTCGGCCGCACCGGAGACGGGCACCCCGACCTGCCCAGCATGCAGATCAATCAAGACTTCGCGATCGGTGCGGGCGCCGACTCGACCACGTTCAACTGCAGCGCGAACGTCGTACGGGTCAACGGCCCGAGCGGCCACCTCTTCAAGGAGGGGGCCGGGACGATCACGAACCACGGCAGGTTCGACGTCGCCGGCGGGCTGCTGTCGATCGGCGCCGGGCAGACCTTTGTGGTCGTCAACGGCATCTCCCAGAGCGGCGGCCTGACGAGCATCGCCTCCGGAGGCGTGCTGCAGGGCGGTGGCGTGATCCAACCCGCCGCCACCCTCACCGGAGGTGTGCTCCGCGGCTCGGGCCAGGTGACCGGACATGTCACGAACACCTCTGGCACGGTCGAGCCCGGCAGCTCGCCCGGGACGCTCACCGTGACCGGCGACTACTCGCAGGGCGCTGGCGGCACGCTCCGGACCGAGATCACAGGCACCACGCCGGGCTCGCAGTTCGACCGGCTCGAGGTGGGCGGCGCGGTGTCACTGAACGGCACGCTGGCGATCGTGAACGCGGGCGGGTTCGCGCCGGCGCTCACCGACACGTTCCAGATCCTCACCGGCAGCTCGGTCACGGGGACATTCGCGCAGCTCACCGGCGCCACGAACGGCAACCGCATCTACGAGGCGCAGTACAACCCGGCGGACGTCACGCTGACCGTCGCCCAGGGCCCCGAGCCCGAGCCCGAGCCGGATCCAGACCCGACCCCAGATCCGCCGCCTCCGCCTCCGCCACCGCCGGGGAACCAGGGAGGCGGGCTGATCTCCGAATCCGGCTGTCTCAACACGGACGCCACGCTCACCGGCACTCAGCTCGGGCCGGCGAAGCTGGGCCGCAGGCTGGCGGAGCAGCGCGCGATCTTCCAGGGCGCGAACAAGCAGACGCGCGCGAACCTGGACCGCTACTGCGCCGAGGGCGGCGGCAACTTCCGGATCGGCTATCCCACCCCGCGCCTGACGAGGACGCTGTCCAGCGCACTCCGGAGGAAGGTCAGGGACCGGGTCGTGATCGTGCTCACGTCGAGCAAGCGCTTCTCCGTCGTCGGGATCAAGGTCGGCGACACCACATCCACTGCGCTACGCAAGCTCCGAGGCGAGCGCGCCTTCAAGATCGGCTCGAACACCTGGTACGTGGCAAGGCGTGGCAACGCGCGGCTGCTCGTGAAGACGAAGAACGGCAAGGTGGGCGAGATCGGCATCGGCGACCCCCGGCTCACGACCACGCCCAAGGCCACCAAGCGCTTCCTGAATGCGTGGAAGCTGACCTGACGAGGGGTCAGCCCTACCGACTGCCCCGCACAACCCTGATCGTGTAAACGGCCTTCACTCGGCGGTTCGCCCGGTAGCGCCGGAAGGTGTCGAACTGGATGCGGTGCCTCCCGAAGCGGGCACTCCTCGGAAGCAGGCGCCTGCGAGTGCGAAGGTCGTGGCAGGCGCCCCTCAGGCGGCCGATCTTGAGGTGACGCTTGGAGCGCTTGTGGATGATGTGAGCCCACAGCGTCCTGCCGGTCGTGAATCCCCTCGCACGGACCCGAAAGCGACGCGAGACGCTGCCGGTGCTGGGTGACAGCCCCACGCCGACGGCACTCACGGTCACCGGCGCCGAGGCACTCAGGCCAGGGTTGCTTGCGTCCGTGGCGGTGTAGGTGCGGACCTGCCTGCCCTGATTCTGCAGGAGCCGAAGTCCGGCATCGAACTGCCCGGACCCATCGGTGTGGATGGCTGCGACGAAGGTGCCGTCCCGGCTCAGGTTGGCGTCGGTCTCCGGGGTGAACCCCGCCCCGATGAAGCGCATCGTCTCCCCCGAGCGGTAGCAGGACTTCGCGGGTTGCGCGGTGAGTGAGGGCGCCGCGTGCGCGGCGGATGGCGCCGCGAGGGCCACGATGGCCACCGCCACGGTCAGTGGGCGAGTCATGCGGAGAGGGTACATTCCGCGCCGACGCATTCCATCGAAAGGATCCTCCGTGCCCACCTTCGTGATGCTGAGCACCCTGACGCCCGAGGGCGTGCAGACCCTGAAGAGCAATCCTCAGCGGATCCGCGAGGTCAACAAGGAGATCGAGCAGCTCGGTGTGACCGTGAAGGCGCAGTGGGCGGTGCTCGGGCAGTACGACTTCGTGAACGTCGTCGAGGCGCCTGACGAGAAGACGATCGCGCGCGTCTCGATGGAGCTGGGCTCGCGCGGTACCGCCCGCTACGAAACCCTCTCCGCGATCCCCGTGGACGACTTCATCTCGGCGCTTTGAGCAAGCGCGTCCTCGTCGTCGGTGCGGGCGGGCGCGAGCACGCGATCATCCGCACGCTCCAGCGCAGCCCGAGCGCGCCCGAGGTCCTCTGCACGCCCGGCAACGCCGGCATCGCCCTCGACGGCGTGGAGTGCCTCCCGGATGGCGACGTGGTTGCGGCAGCTCAGGAACGCGAGCTGGATCTCGTGGTGGTGGGCCCCGAGGCGCCGCTCGTGGCCGGCCTGGTGGACGAGCTGGCCGCGGCCGGCATCCGGGCCTTCGGCCCCACCCGCGCCGCCGCGCGAATCGAGGGCTCGAAGGCCTACGCCAAGGAGCTGATGCGCGATTGCGGAGTGCCGACGGCCGGGCACGTGATGTTCCGCGACCGCGACGAGGCCGACGCGCACCTCGCGGGCACGTCGTATCCCGCCGTGCTCAAGGCCGACGTGCTGGCCGCGGGCAAGGGAGTGATCATCGCCAAGGACGAGCGTGAGGCCCGCGAGGCGATCGACGTGTTCTTCGGCGAGAAGCGCTTCGGCGAGACCGAGGTGGTGCTGGAGGAGTTCCTCGAGGGGGAGGAGCTGTCGCTGCTGGCGCTCTGCGATGGCGAGCGCGCGGTGCCGCTCGCGCCGGCGCAGGACTACAAGCGCATCTTCGACGGCGACGAGGGGCCCAACACCGGAGGCATGGGGAGCTACTCGCCGGTCCCGGGGATCGACGCGCAGCGCGCGCGCGAGATCGCGGCCGAGGTACATCAGCCGATCGTGGACGAGCTGCGTCGCCGCGGCACGCCCTTCCACGGCGTGCTGTACGCGGGCTTGATGATCGGCCCGGACGGCGGCGTCAAGGTGCTCGAGTACAACGCGCGCTTCGGCGATCCCGAAACCCAGGCGGTGCTGCCGCGGCTGCGCTCGGACCTGGTCGAGCTGCTCGAGGCGTCGGTCACCCCTGGAGGCCTCGCCGGGGTGGAGCCCGAGTGGTCGAGCGACTGGGCCGTGACGGTCGTGCTGGCCTCGGGCGGCTACCCGGAGTCCTCGTCGAGCGGCGACGTGATCTCGGGGCTCGACACCGTGGAAGGCGCCGACGTGTTCCACGCGGGCACGGCCGAGCGCGAGGGCGAGATCGTGACCGCGGGCGGCCGGGTCCTGAACGTGACGGGCCTGGGAGCGACTCCCGGCGAGGCACGCGACCGCGCCTACGCCGCGGCGGAGCGGATCGAGTTCCACGGCCGCCAGATGAGGAAGGACATCGCCGCCCGCGCAGTGGATAGGGTCGAGGTGTGAGCGGAACCGAGGAGTTCACCGCCGTCTCCGAGACCGGCGCTCCGGTAACCGAGGTCGAGCACCAGTTCGACGAGCTCGACGTGGACGACGCCCCGCAGGTCGGCATCGTGATGGGCTCGAAATCAGACCTGCCCCTGATGGAGAAGGCGGCGCAGGAGCTTGAGCAGCGCGGGATCCGCCATGAGATGCGCGTGATGAGCGCGCACCGCGACCCGGACACGGTGGCCGACTACGCGAAGAACGCGCGCATGCGCGGGCTGCGCGTGATCATCGCCGGCGCGGGGCTCGCCGCGGCGCTGCCCGGCGTGGTGGCGGCGCACACGGATCTCCCCGTGATCGGCGTCCCGCTCACCTCGACGACCTCGGTCGCCGGCGGCCTGGACGCGCTGCTCGCGATTGCCCAGATGCCGCCGGGCGTGCCCGTGGCCACGGTGGGGGTCGACAACCCCAAGAACGCCGCCGTCCTCGCGGCGCGAATCCTCTCCGCGTGATCGAGCGCTACACCCGGCCCGAGATGGCCGCGGTCTGGTCCGAGCGGCGCAAACTCGATACCTGGCTACAGGTGGAGCTGGCGGTCGTGGACGCGCTCGCGGAGCAGGGCGTCGTTCCCGAGGAGGACGCCGCCACGATCCGCGACCGCGCCTCCTTCACGGTCGACGAGGTCAAGGAGCGAGAGAAGGTCACCGACCACGACGTGGCGGCATTCGTGGACGTGGTCGCGAGCTCGGTTGGCGAGGCGGGGCGCTGGGTTCACCACGGCCTCACCTCATCGGACGTGCTCGACACCGCGCTCGGGCTCCAGCTCTCGCAGGTGGGGATGATCCTGGTGGGCGGCGCGGCCGACTACAAGGCCGCGCTGATCAGCCGTGCGCGCGAGCACGTGGACACGCTCTGCGTCGGCCGCACCCACGGCGTGCACGCCGAGCCCACCACGTTCGGCGTGAAGCTCGCCGGCTTTGCGTTCGAGGCGCACCGCAACCTGATCCGCCTCGAGCGAGCGGCCGAGGCGGTGTCGGTGGGAGCGCTGTCGGGCGCGGTCGGGACCTACGCCGCCAACGGGCCCGAGGTGGAGGAGGCCGTGCTGAAGCGGCTCGGCCTCGCGCGCGAGGAGGTGTCCACGCAGGTGGTGCCGCGTGACCGCCACGCGGAGCTGCTCGAGGCGATCGCTCTCGCGGGCGCAGGGCTAGAGCGCTTCGCCACCGAGGTGCGCCACCTCCAGCGCACCGAGGTCCGGGAGGTCGAGGAGCCGTTCCGCGCCGGCGCCCAGAAGGGCTCGTCGGCCATGCCTCACAAGCGCAACCCGATCGTCTCCGAGCGCATCGCCGGGATCGCGCGGCTGCTGCGCGGCTACGCGCAGGCCGGACTCGAGAACGTGGCGCTCTGGCACGAGCGCGACATCACCCACTCCTCGGTCGAGCGCGTGACGCTTCCGGACGCCACCAGCCTGCTCGACTACGCGCAGCATCTGGCCGTCCGCGTGGTGGAGGGCATGACGGTCCACGAGGAGCGCATGCGCGAGAACCTGAACGCCACCCACGGGGCGCTCTACTCGCAGCGGGCGCTGCTCGCGCTCGTGGAGGCGGGCCGCTCCCGCGACGACGCCTACCGCACCGTGCAGGAGGCCGCGCAGCGCGCATGGGGCGAGGGCATCGAGTTCCGTGACCTGCTCGCCGACGCGGCGCCCGAGCTCGACCTCGACGCCGTCTTCGACCCCGCCGCGTTCGTGCGCCACGCCCCGGCGATCGTGGCGCGGCTCGACCGCATCGCCTGACCGCGCACCACCGCGCCCGGGCGTCGGCTGGATCGCCCCCGGCCACGGGTGTGGCATCTCGGTATCGGATATAGCAACCAAGATGCCCCACCCGGCCAGGTGGCAGGGAAACGGTGCGGAAAACGCACCGCTTTCCTGCCACCTGAGGGGTTGAGCCCCCAAGCGCTGTCCTTGAGTGCTGCCGTTCGTTTCGGGCGTCCAGCCAGGCGAGCGCAAAGCTATGGGCTCTGGCTGCCTCCGCCGATGGGGACAGGGTGGACCCAACCACCGACGCCGCTGCGCGGCGCCGTAGGCGGCGTCGCAAGACCAAGCCCCGCTGTGCCACGCCGCGCAAGCGCCGTACGCGGGCGAAGAAGCGTGCTCGCAGTGCGGTCGTCGAGTCGCCGTACCCGCAGCGCCGGCCGCGTGCCGGATCGGCCGGCGGCCGTCCGGAGGTCGAGAGTGCCGCCAAGCGCCGTCGCCGCCACGCCCGCGCGTGCGTGAAGAAGAAGAAGAGCGTCGTCCCACGCCCAAGGCCCCGCTCCAGCCCGTGCCGCCGCCGCCCGCGCCCCCGGCGCCACCCCCGCCGGCGGAGTTCAGCCTCACCAGCCCGGTGGCGATCTACTCCGGCAGCTTCGGCGTCCGCGAGGCGGAGCGCCTGCTCTGGCGCGCGGGCTTCGGCCCCTCGCCCGGCCACGCCGAGGCGCTCGCCGCGATGGGCCTCCACCGCGCGGTGGCGGCCCTCACACGTCCGTCCGGAGCGGCCACGCTCACCGGCGCGGCGCCGACCGACGAGGACGGCAACCCGCTCGCGCCCGCGGACCTCTGGGGACACGACCACCTCTGGTGGCTCGACCGGATGGTGCGCACCGACCAGCCGCTCGTGGAGCGCATGACGCTCGTGTGGCACGACTGGTTCGCCACGTCGAACGACGGCGTGGGCCAGCAGCAGCTGATGCTCGACCAGAACGAGCTCTTCCGGCGGAATGCGTTCGGTTCCTTCGACCAGCTCCTCCACGACGTGACTCAGGACCCGGCGATGATCGTGTGGCTCAACCTCGACCAGAACTCGCGCTGGAGTCCCAACGAGAACTACGCGCGCGAGGTGATGGAGCTGTTCACCCTCGGCGCGGACCGCGGTGCCTACACGGAGCAGGACGTGCGCCAGCTCGCCCGCGCGCTCACCGGGTTCGACTTCGACTGGAGCGACGAGCTCGGGATGCACAACTTCCGCTACGTCCCGACCCGGCACGACAACGGCAACAAGACGGTCTTCGGGCAGACGGGCACGTGGACCTGGGAGCAGGGCGTGGCGATGTGCGTGCGCCACGCGCTGCATCCATCGTTCTTCGTCGAGAAGCTGTGGAGCTACTTCATCGCGACCGCGCCGTCGGCGGGTGACCGCCAGGCGCTCGAGTCGCTGTACGTGTCGAGCGGCTATCAGGTGCGGCCGGTGCTCGAGGCGATCCTGCTGCACCCGAGCCTGCACACGGGGCCGCGCCTGGTCAAGCCGCCGATCGTCCTGCTTGCCGGGCTCCTGCGCGCGCTCCAGCGCTCGGTCGACGGCGAGTACTGGATCTGGTACTCGGAGAACGCCGGGCAGCGGCTCTTCTTCCCACCCGACGTGTCCGGCTGGGACGACTCGCGCTGGCTCGACACGAGCACGACCCGCGGCCGCTTCGAGCTCGTCTCACGCGCACTGACGGGCCGGGTGCTGGACGGCGACGCGGTCGACGACTACGACGAGACCGAGACGCCCGAGCAGGCCGTGGCCGCGGCGCGTGCCTGGGCCCACGGCCCGAGCCTGAGCTCCGAGACCGTGGCTCTGCTCACGAGCTTCGCCGCCGACGCGCTGTCTGGCGCCGGCGGCTGGCAGCTCAGCACGTACCGCGGCCTGCGCCAGAACGCGCTGCGCCACCTGATCCTGGCCTCGCCCGACTACCAGACGAGCTGACCATGCCCAACTGTGGCTGCAACGACTACTCACGCACCCAGCTGCTGCGCCGCGCGGCGGCCGAGGCCGGCGCCGGACTGCCCGCCATCGAGCCGGGCATGCCGATGCCAGCGGGCACCGGGTTGACCAGGCGCTCGTTCGTCTCGCGGACCACCGGGCTGGCGCTGTCGGTCTACGGAGCGGCGAGCCTCGGGCCCAAGGCCTTCGAGGAGGGAATCGCCGCGGCCGCGGCGCAGTCGCCCTCCGAGCGAATCCTCATCTCCGTCTTCCTGTCCGGAGGGGCCGACTCGCTCACGATGCTCGCCCCCACGAGCGCGCACCCTCAGTACGCGGCGAGCCGGCCGACCCTGGCGCTGCCCGACGGCCAGGGCACTCCGTTCACCGAGGACAGCTCGCTGCGCTGGCATCCCTCGTTCGGCGGGCTCGCGGAGCTCTACGGCGAGGGCAAGGTCACGGTGATGCCGGCGATCGGCTACGACGACGCGAACCAGTCCCACTTCACGAGCCGCCACTACTGGGAGGTCGGCGACGTGAACCCGTTCGGCCGCTGGGGCTGGCTCGGGCGCTACCTCGACCAGCACGGCGTGGCCGACAACCCGCTCCAGGGACTGGCGCTCGGCTGGGACCTCCAGCCGGTGCTCGCCGCCCGCGACGTGCCCGTGGCGACCGTGGGGGAGCCCGACAACTACGACTTCTGGACTCCCGGCGTCTGGGGCCCCGTGCAGGACAAGATGCTCGACGCGTTCGGCGACCTCGGCGAGCTGTCGACCAGCGACCCGGGCCTCGGACAGGCGCGCGCGGCGGTGGCGGCCACCGGCCGCCTGCGCGACCAGCTCGCGCCCTACCAGGACGGGTTCACGAGTCCCGCCGGCGTGACCTACCCGGGTGGCAGCTTCGCCGGGCGCCTGCGGGCGCTCGCGGCGATGGTCGACGGCGGCCTGCCGCTGAAGGTGGTCGCGATCGAGAGCGGCGGCTACGACACGCACTCGAACCAGGCCGGCAGTCTGCCCGCGGACCTGCTCGAGATCGGCAACAGCCTGCGTTCCTTCCAGCGCGACCTCGAGGCACGCGGGCTTCAGGACCGCGTGCTCGTGCACGTGTGGAGCGAGTTCGGCCGCCGGCCGAACGAGAACGGCTCGGGCACGGACCACGGCGCGGCCGGGGCGGGCTTCGTGATCGGCTCGCAGGCGCGCGGCGAGATGGTCGGCGAGTTTCCCGGCCTCGCGACGCTCGACGACGACGACAACCTCCGCAACACCTCCGACTTCCGCGGCGTCTACTGCTCGCTGCTCGAGCAGTGGCTCGGCGTGGACGCCGGGCCGATCATCCCGAACGCCTCGTCGTTCGCGCGCCCCGCGCTGGTCGCGGCCTGATGCGCCTCCGCCTGGTCGCGCTCGCGGCGCTGCTCGCCGCGCTCACGCTGCCCGGGGCAGCGACCGCTGGAACCTCCGCACCTGTCGGGAAGCCGGGGTATCGCGCGGCGCACAAGGTGTGCAAGCAGCGGGCACGATGTGCGGTGATCCGTCATCGGCGAAAGCCGGTCGCGCGACGGCGCCTCGAGCGACTGCTCGGTGTCGGGCCGGGCCCCTCGGTGGATCCGGGTCCCGGGTCGGCGCCCGGACCGGAGCAGCCGCAGGACCCGGCGCCGGGCACTCCGGCGCCGCCACCGCGCTTCGTGTCGGTGGCCGCGCGCGAGTTCTCGCTCACGCTGTCGCGCCCGCTCGTGGGAGCGGGGGCGGTGCTGGTCGAGCTGCGCAACAGCGGCGAGGATCCGCACAACCTGGTCGTGAGCCCCGAGGGCACGCACGACCCGCTCGCCAGCTTCTCCGAGATCGACCCCGGCACGTACGAGCGCCGCTACGTGGCGCTCGAGCCCGGCCGCTACCAGCTCTGGTGCTCGCTCGAGTTCCACGAGGGGCTCGGGATGAGCACCACCCTCCGCGTGCAGTAGCTCGGCTAGCGTCACGCGCCGATGGCGCTGTTCCTCGGCTTTCTCGGCGTGCTGGCCTTCAGCTTCACGCTGCCCGCCACCCGGGTGGCCGTCGAGGAGCTCGACCCGACCTTCGTCGGCATCGGCCGCGAGGCGCTCGCCGCCATCCCCGCCGCGCTGCTGCTCGTGCTCCTGCGCGGGCCGCGCCCGTCCCGTTCGCAGTTCCTGCGGCTCGGGCTCGTGGCCCTCGGCGTGGTGTTCGGCTTCCCGCTCTTCACGGCGCTGGCCCTGCGCGAGCTCACCTCCGCGCACAGCGCCGTCGTGGTCGGCCTGCTGCCCGCCGCGACCGCCGTGGCTGCGGTCGCGCGGGCCGGCGAACGCCCGTCGCGGGGTTTCTGGCTCGCCAGCATGGCCGGCCTCGTGGCGGTGCTCGGCTTCGCGGCGTCGCAGGGAGCGGGACTCCTCTCCGGTGGCGACCTGCTGATCCTCGCCGCGGTCGCGCTGGGAGCCATCGGCTACGCCGAGGGCGGCGCGCTCGCGCGCGAGATCGGCGGCTGGCGGGTGATCTGCTGGGCGCTCGTGCTGTCGGCGCCGGTGAGCGTCCCGGTCGCAGCTGGTGGCCGCGGCGGGCTCCGACCTGAGCGCGAGCTCGGACGCCTGGCTCGGCTTCGCGTACGTGACGGTGGTGAGCGCCTTCCTCGGATTCTTCGCCTGGTATGCCGGCCTCGCGCGTGGCGGCGTGGCCAAAATCGGCCAGGTGCAGCTCGTTCAGCCGCTGCTCACGCTCGCCTGGTCGGCCGCTCTGCTCGGCGAGCACGTGAGCGTAATTACGCTATTTGCGGCAGTCCTCGTGGTCCTCTGCGTCGTAGGCACGCAGCGCGCGCAGGTCGGTCAGGCTCCACTGGTAACGTCGCAGCGGTGAGCGATGTTGCCGCTCTGAACCACCTCTCCAGCGGGAAGGTGCGGGACATTTACGCCGTGGGCGAGGATCGCCTGCTGCTCGTCGCGTCCGACCGCATCTCCACCTACGACGTGGTGCATCCCACGCCGATCCCCGACAAGGGCAAGCTGCTCACCGGCCTCACGGCGTTCTGGCTCGCCCGCACGGGCGAGGTCTGCCCGAACCACCTGATCTCGTTCAGCGAGGTCGCGGAGGAGTTCCGGGGCCGGGCGATGCTGGTCGAGCGGCTCGAGATGGTGCCGGTGGAGTGTGTGGTGCGCGGCTACATCACCGGGTCCGGCTGGAAGGACTACCAGGCCACCGGCGCGGTCTGCGGGATCGAGCTTCCGGGCGGGCTGCGCGAGTCCGAGCAGCTGCCCGCGCCGATCTTCACCCCGCCACGAAGGCCGAGGTGGGGGACCACGACGAGAACGTGGACTTCGACCGCGCCGCCGAGATCGTGGGCGACCGCGAGCTGCTCGAGGAGCTTCGCCGCCTGTCCATCGCGATCTATGAGCTGGGCGCCGCCCACGCGCGCGAGCGCGGCATCATCCTCGCCGACACCAAGTTCGAGTTCGGCCGCCGGCCGGACGGGACGATCGTGCTCGGGGACGAGGTGATGACCCCCGACTCCTCGCGCTTCTGGCCCGCCGACGGCTATGAGCCGGGGCGCGGCCAGCCGAGCTTCGACAAGCAGTACGTGCGCGACTGGGCGGCCGGCTCCGGCTGGGACAAGACGCCGCCCGCGCCGGCCCTTCCCGACGAGGTGATCGAGCGCACGCGCGCGCTCTACGTGGACGCGTACGAGCGCATCACCGGCGAGCCGTTCACTGCCTGGCTGGAGCGCTCCGCGTGAGGGCACGGGTGTTGATCCGGCCGAAGTCGGGCATCCTCGACCCGCAGGGGCAGGCTGTGGAACGGGCGCTGCCCGCACTCGGCTTCGAGGGAGTGGCCAACGTGCACGTGGGCCGGCTGATCGAGCTGGACGTGGAGGACGCCTCGCAGGTGCCGCAGATGTGCGAGCGGCTGCTGGCGAACCCACTGATCGAGGACTACGAGGTCGTCGAATTGGAGGACGCGGCATGAAGTTCGGCGTTGTCCGTTTCCCTGGCTCCTGCGACGAGGTCGACGCGCTGATGGCATGTCGCCGCTTCGCCGAGGCGGACCTGCTCTGGCACGGCGACCGCGCCCTCGAGGGCATCGACGCGGTGGTCGTGCCCGGGGGCTTCTCGTATGGCGACTACCTGCGCGTGGGCGCCATCGCGCGCTTCTCTCCGCTGATGGAGTCGGTGATCGAGTTCGCGCACGACGGCGGACCGGTGCTCGGCATCTGCAACGGGTTCCAGGTGCTCTGCGAGGCCGGTCTTCTGCCCGGCGCGCTGCTGCCGAACGACTCGCTGCGCTTCGTGTGCCGCCAGGTGGAGGTGGCCGTCGAGAACCCGGACACCCCATTCACGCGCGCGTGCGCCGAGGGCGAGCTGCTCTCGATCCCCGTGAAGCACACCACCGGGCGCTACTACGCGCCACCCGGCACGTTGCCCGATGAGCAGGTTGTGCTGCGCTACGCACCCGGCCACAACCCGAACGGCTCCATGGACGACGTGGCTGGCGTGTGCAACGAGGCCGGCAACGTGATGGGCCTCATGCCGCATCCCGAGCACGCGGTGGACCCGCTCACAGGGTCCTCCGACGGCGGCAAGCTGTTCGAGTCGCTCGCCATGGTCCCCGTGGCGTGAACATGGGTTCCATGGCCGCCGCTCCGCACCGGGAGCTCGGGCTCACCGACGCGGAGTACGACGGCATCTGCGAGCGCATGGGGCGCGATCCGAACGCGCTCGAGCTGGCCGTGTTCTCGCTGATGTGGTCGGAGCACTGCGCCTACAAGCACTCGAAGAAGCTGCTGCGCATGCTGCCGACCGAGGGCCCGCACGTGCTGATGGGCCCGGGTGAGAACGCGGGCGTGGTGGACGTGGGCGACGGGCTGGCGGTGGCGTTCAAGGTCGAGTCCCACAACCACCCGAGCGCCGTCGAGCCGTTTCAGGGCGCGGCCACCGGTGTCGGCGGCATCCTGCAGGGACATCTTCGCCGTGGGAGCGCGGCCGATCGCGGTGCTCGACTCGCTGCGCTTCGGCGAGCTCGACTCCGCTCGTACGCGCTACCTGTTCGACGGCGCCGTCAAGGGGATCGGCCACTACGGCAACTCGATCGGCGTGCCCACAGTTGGCGGCGAGGTCTACTTCGAGGCGGCGTATGAGCAGAACTGCCTGGTGAACGCGATGTGCGTGGGCATCGCCCGCCGCGAGCGCCTGATCCGCAGCGCGGCGGCCGGAGTGGGCAACAGCCTCGTGCTGCTCGGCGCACGCACCGGGCGCGACGGCATCGGCGGGGCGTCCGTGCTGGCAAGCGCGGAGCTGTCCGAGGACGACGCCTCCAAGCGCCCCACGGTGCAGATCGGCGACCCGTTCGAGGAGTCGAAGCTCGTGGAGTGCTGCCTCGAGCTGCTCGACCGCGAGCTGCTCGCCTCTCTTCAGGACCTCGGCGCGGCCGGACTGTCGTCGAGCTCATCCGAGATGGCTTCGAAGGGCGACGTGGGGCTGGATATCGACGTGTCGCGAGTGCCGCTGCGCGAGGCCGACATGGAGCCGTTCGAGATCATGATCTCGGAGTCCCAGGAGCGGATGCTGTGCGTGGTGGAGCCGCAGCGCCTCGATGACGTGCTGGCTCTGTGCGAGCGCTGGGACGTGCGCGCCACGACGATCGGCGAGGTCACGGACACGCGCCGCCTGCGGGTGTTCGACGGCGAGGAGCTGGTCGGCGACATGCCCGTGGAGGCGCTCGTGGACGACGTGCCGCTGTACGACCTCGAGCCCGAGGCGCCGAGCGGACAGCTCTATCCCGACCCGCCCGCGCGGCTCGCCGACGGCGGGCGTGCGGGGGACGCGCTGCTGGCGCTGCTCGCCTCGCCCAACATCGCCTCGAAGCGGTTCGTGTTCGAGCAGTACGACCCGATCGTGGGCTCGCGCACGATCCGGCGGCCGCAGTCCGCCGACGCCGCGGTGCTGATCCTGGAGCCGGACGGCGGGAGCGGCGCGCTTGCAATCTCCATCGACGGCAACGGCCGGCGCGTGGCCTGCGATCCGTACACGGGCGCGGCGGAGGCCGTGCTCGAGTGCGCGCGCAACCTCGCGTGCGTGGGCGCCGAGCCGCTCGGGCTCACGAACTGCCTGAACTTCGGCAACCCGGAGAAGCCCCACATCGCGTGGCAGCTCACGCGCGCGGTCGAGGGGTTGCGCGACGCGTGCCTGGCGCTCGGCGTGCCGGTGGTCGGCGGGAACGTCTCGCTCTACAACGAGGGCGGCGAGGGGCCGATCTACCCGACCCCGGTCGTAGGCATGGTGGGCAAGCTGCCGGAGCCTGCGGCGGCGCCGCGGGTGGGCTTCGCCGAGGAGGGCCACTCGATCGCGCTACTGGGGATGTTCGAGCCCGCACTCGATGGATCGGAGCTGGAGAAGCTGCACGGACGCCTGGGTGAGTCACTCCCGCCGCTCGACCTGCCGGCCCATGCCGACGCGCTCGTGCGCGTGCGCGCCGCCGTACGCGGTGGGGAGCTCCCAACGGCGCACGACGTATCCGAGGGCGGGCTTGCGTGCGCGCTGGCCGAGTGCTGCATCGAGGGCGGGATCGGCGCCCGGGTGCGGCTCGACGAGGGCGAGGCCGCGCTATTCGGCGAGGGTCCCGGCGGGGTTGTGGTGGCCGGCCCGCCGGCGGTGGTCGAGCAGCTCGACGGTGCGATCGTGATCGGCGAGGTGGGCGGCGACGCGCTCGAGATCGAGGGCGCGCTCAGCGTGCCGGTCACTGAGTTGCGGGCCGCCTACGAGGGCGCGATCCCCGAGGCGCTCGTCGGCTAGGAGCGCGCACGCGGGCGTCCGGGATTGCTCGACCCGCGGCTCCGCCATGCGGGACCATCGACCTGAACGGTTGTTACCCTCGACCTTCACCCCGATGAATCGAGATCTCGACCACCGGGACGGCCCTCGTGACGAGTGCGGTGTCTTCGGCGTCTTCGCCCCAGAGCGTGATGTCGCGAGGCTCGCCTACTTCGCGCTGTTCGCCCTACAGCACCGCGGCCAGGAATCGGCCGGGATCGCGACGGCGCACACCGGCCAGATCATGACCGTGCGCGACATGGGGCTCGTCTCCCAGGTCTTCGACGAGCAGAAGCTCCAGGCGCTCCAGGGTGAGATGGCCATCGGACACGTGCGCTACTCGACCACGGGGTCGAACGCGTGGGAGAACGCGCAGCCCGTGTGGCGCTCCGATCGTCGCCAGGTGGCGCTCGCACACAACGGCAACCTGATCAATGCCGTCGCGCTGCACTCGGAGCTTGTCGAGAAGGGCGTGCAGCTGCGCGGCACCTCGGACTCCGAGATCATCGCCGCTCTTCTCTCCACCCACGAGGCGGAGCGGATCGAGGACGCCGTTGCGGACGTGGTGCCGCGTCTCGAGGGCGCTTTCTCGACAGTGGTGATGACGAAGGAGGCGGTTGTCGCGTTCCGCGACCCGGCGGGGCTACGCCCACTGGCGCTCGGGATGCTGGGCGACGACTACTGCATCGCCTCGGAGAGCTGCGCGTTCGACATCCTTGGTGCCGAGCTGCTGCGCGACGTGCAGCCGGGTGAGATGGTCTCGCTGGGCACGGGCGGCATCGAGACGCGCCAGCTCGTGGAGTCCAAGCGGCAGGCCTTCTGCGTCTTCGAGCACATCTACTTCGCGCGCCCGGACTCGATCCTCGAGGGCAACCGGACCCAGGTCTCGCGCCGCAAGATGGGCGAGATCCTCTGGCGCGAGGCCCCGGTCGAGGCCGACGTGGTGATCTCCGTGCCGGACTCCGGGAACCCGGCGGCGTCGGGCTACTCGAAGGCGTCGGGGATCCCGCGCGACGACGGCCTGATCAAGAACCGCTACGTGCAGCGCACCTTCATCCAGCCCGGGCAGGACCTGCGCAAGCACGGCCTGCGGATGAAGTTCAACCCGCTGCGCGAGGTCGTGGCGGGCAAGCGGCTCGTGGTGGTGGACGACTCGATCGTGCGCGGGAACACCACGCGCCAGATCGTTCAGATGCTGCGCGACGCCGGGGCGGCGGAGATCCACATGCGCATCTCGGCGCCGCCGATCCGCCATCCCTGCCATTACGGCGTGGACATGTCCACCACGCAGGAGATGGTGGCCCACGGGCGCACCGAGGAGGAGATCGCCGCCGAGCTCGGGTGTGACTCGCTCCGCTACCTGTCGCTCGAGGGCGTCTACGAGGCGATCCGCTCCACGCGCGCGACCCACTGCGACGCCTGCTTCTCCGGCGACTACCCGCTCGAGCGGACCGAGTCCGCGAACGGCAAGTACGCGCTCGAGGAGTTGCCGGTCGTAAAGAGCTCGGTACCTGCGTAACTACTCGCTCACGGGCCCCCTGCTCCCGCCGGGTGCGGCGTTACCCTCGCCTTCCCCCATGGATCTGACGGCAGCCCTCCACGAGCACTTCGGCTTCCCCGACTTCCGGCCGGGGCAGCGGGAGGCGTGCGAGGCCGCGCTGGGCGACCGCGACGTGATGGTGGTGATGCCCACCGGGTCCGGAAAATCGCTCTGCTACCAGCTTCCGGCGCTGCTGCGCGACGACCTGACCGTGGTCGTCTCGCCACTGGTGGCGCTGATGCAGGACCAGGTCGAGGCGCTGGTCGCACGCGGTCTCGGGCACACCGTGGCGCTCGTCAACGCACAGCAGGACGTCGCGTCGAACACGGAGACGCTGCGGCGAGCCGAGGCCGGCGAGCTGAGGCTGCTGTACGTGGCGCCGGAGCGCTTCGCGGCGCCCGAGCTTCCTCGACCGCATGCGCCACGTGGACGTGGGCCTGTTCGTGGTGGACGAGGCGCACTGCGTCTCCCAGTGGGGTCACGACTTCCGGCCCGACTACTTCCGGCTCGCAGACGCCGCGCGGATCCTCGGGGCCGCGTCGATCGTGGCGTCCACGGCCACGGCCACGCCGCAGGTGGCGAGCGACGTGGTGCGGCGGCTGGCGCTGCGCGACCCGCTGCGGGTGGCCACCGGCTTCGACCGGCCGAACATCAGCTTCGCGGTGGCGCGGCCGACGGGTCACGAGAAGCGCAGGATGGTGGCGGAGGCCCTTCAGGCCGACGACGCGCTCCCGGCGATCGTCTACGCGGGCACACGGGCGGGGTCGGAGGAGCTCGCGAGCGAGCTCAGCGCCGCGCTCGGCGAGGAGGCGGCGGCCTACCACGCTGGCCTTGATCGCGACCGGCGAGCCGACGTGCAGCGGCGCTTCCTCGCCGACGAGGTCCGCGTGATCTGTGCCACCAACGCCTTCGGCATGGGCGTGGACAAGCCGAACGTGCGCACGGTGGTGCACGCGAGCGTGCCGTCGTCGCTCGAGGCGTACTACCAGGAGGCCGGCCGTGCGGGTCGCGACGGCGCGCCGGCCCGGGCGCTGCTGCTGGCGGAGAACCGCGACAAGGCGCTGCACGTCCACTTCATCAAGCGCGAGGAGCTCGACCCCGGGCTGCCGGGCTGGCTGGCCGATCGCATCATCGCGGCCGCCGACGGGGAAGGCCGCTACTCGCTCGACGCTCACCAGCTCGTGCGCGATCTGCGCGGCGATGGCGATCGCCTGAGGGCGCTGATCGGCCATCTCACGCGCGCGGGTGTGCTGTCGCCCTCGCCGTCCGCGCCCGACCGGATCGCCGGACGCATCGCCGGCCGCTTCGACGGGCGCGCCGCGGCGCTCTGCCGCACTTCGATCGACGAGGCGGCCCGGGCGCGCTGGCGCCAGTACCGCGAGATCTGGGCCTACGTCGAGGAGGGCGCCTGCAGGCGAGGAGCGATCCTGCGGCACTTCGGCGATCCGGCCGCGGCAGCGGCGGGCGGCGACGGCTGCTGCGACGTGTGCGATCCCTCCCTGGCGGTCTCGGTGCCGGTGCCCGACCCCGTCGAGATCGGTGACCTGGATGACGCGATCCTGTCGATCGCCACCGGTGCCCGCCCGGCGGTGGGCCGCACCACCTGCGCCGAGATCCTCCACGGCTCGCGCAGCAAGAAGATCCAGCGCAACTCGTACGACGGGCTCCCTGCCTACGGCACATCCGCGCACATGCGGCGGGCGGACATACTCGCGCGCGTGGACCAGCTGATCGAGCAGGGGCGCCTGGAGACGAGCGACGGTCCGTATCCGGTCCTGCGCATCGCGGCGTGAGCTTCTCGATCGCAGTCCTCATCTCGGGTGAGGGGTCGAACCTCCAGGCGCTGCTCGACACCGTGCACGGGCAGGACGGCATCGAGGTCGTGGCGGTGGCGGCCAGCCGCGCCGAGGCGCGCGGCCTCGAGCGGGCCGAGGCGGCGGGTGTGGAGACGGCCGTCTTCGCGCTGGCGGACCAGCCGGACCGCGTCCTGCGCGACCAGGCGCTCGGCGATTGGCTCGACGAGCGCGGCGTGCAGCTGGTCGTGCTGGCGGGCTTCATGGAGCTGCTCACGCCCGCGTTCATCCGTCGTTTCGCCGGCCGGATCGTGAACGTGCACCCTGCCCTGCTGCCCGCGTTTCCGGGTCTCGGAGCCATCGAGCAGGCGCTCGAACACGGGGTGAAGGTGGCGGGCGTGACCGTGCACTTCGTGGACGAGGGCGTGGACAGCGGGCCAATCGTGCTTCAGGAATCGTTCGAGCTTCCTTACCATCGGGACATCGCGGCGATCGAGCAGCGCTTCCACGAGGTCGAGCACCGGCTGCTGCCGAGTGCCGTGCGGCTGATCGCCGCCGGCCGCGTCCGGGTTGACGAGAGCAATCCGCGGCTCGTTCGCGTGGAGTTCGATGACTGAGCCACAGCCGCCCGCCGTCGATCGATTGGGGCCGGGCGACGTTCGCATCCAGCGCGCGCTCCTGAGCGTCTCGGACAAGCGCGGGCTCGTGGACTTCGCACGCGGGCTCGTCGAGCTGGGGGTTGAGATCGTCTCCACCGGCGGCACGGCACGTGTGCTCGAAGAGGAGGGGATCGACACGCGGCCGGTGGAGGACTACACCGGCTTTCCGGAGATCCTCGACGGCCGCGTGAAGACGCTCAACCCGCGGATCTATGCGGGACTGCTCGCCGTGCGCTCCGACGCCGACCACGTGGAGACGCTCAACGCGCACGAGATCGAGCCGATCGACCTGGTCTGCGTGAACCTCTACCCCTTCGAGCGTGTTTCCGGGCGGCGCGGGGTGGAGGACCCCGAGGTGGTCGAGAACATCGACATCGGCGGCCCGGCGCTGATCCGGGCGGCGGCGAAGAACCACGCGTTCGCGGTCGCCGTGGTGGGGCCGGAGAGCTACGACGCGGTGCTGGACGAGCTCCAGGAGTCGGACCGGCGGCTGTCGTTGCGCACGCGCCAGAGCCTCGCTTTGGAGGCGTTTGCGTACACCGCGCGCTACGACGCCGCGATCTCGCGCTGGTTTGCCGAGCGTGAGGAGGACTTCCCGGCCCAGTACACGCGCTCGTTCGAGAAGGTGTTCGACCTCTCGTACGGGGAGAACCCGCACCAGCGGGCGGCGTACTACGCCGAGACGGGCGCACGCACGCACCTGATGTCGATGGTCTCGAAGCTGCACGGCAAGGAGCTGTCGTTCAACAACCTGCTCGACCTCGACGCCGGCCGGCAGCTGATCGAGGACTTCGAGCTGCCGGCAGCGGCGATCATCAAGCACAACAACCCGTGTGGCGTGGCCGTGGCCGCCGGCGTGGGCGATGCGTTCGACAAGGCGCTGGCCACCGATACGCAGAGCGCTTTCGGCGGGGTCTTCTGCTTCAACCGTCCGATCGACCCGGCGCTCGCGGAGAAGCTCAGCGAGATGTTCGTGGAGGTGGTGTTCGCCCCGGGCTATGACGAGGATGCCCTCGAGCTGCTCCAGCAGAAGCCGAACGTGCGGCTGCTCGAGAACCAGGAGCGACGCACCACGCCGATCTCAGAGCACGACATCAAGCGCGTGCGCGGCGGCATCCTCACGCAGGACCGCGACACGGGGCTCGAGCAGCGCGAGGAGATGCATGTGGCCACGAAGCGCAAGCCGAGCGAGGAGGAGTGGGGAGAGCTGCTGTTCGGCATGCGGGTGTGCAAGCACGTGCGCTCGAACGCGATCGTGGTGTCGAAGGGGCTCGGGACCGTGGGGATCGGCGCGGGGCAGATGAGCCGCGTGGACTCGGTGCGGATCGCTGTGGACAAGTCGGCCGCGGCGGGATTCGCCCTCGACGGCGCCGCGCTGGCCTCCGACGCGTTCTTCCCGTTCGCCGACGGCCCTCAGCTTGCGATCGAGGCGGGCGTGAGGGCGATCATCCAGCCGGGCGGGTCGCAGCGAGACCACGAGGTGGTGGACGCATGCGACGCCGCCGACGTCGCGATGGTGTTCACGGCCCGCCGCCACTTCCACCACTGATCGGCGCCCTGTGCGCACACTGCTTCGACATCTATCGAACAGATGACTACAGTTGGGCCACCGGCTGCCATGAGAGAGCCACACCACCCATCCCGCGAGGAGCTTGAGCTTCCCGCCGTACTCCACGCCCTGAGCGACCCGGCTCGACTTCAGATCGTCCGGAAGCTCGCCGACGGCGACGAGTGCACCTGCGGCACCTTCGACCTGGGTCTCTCCAAGGCGACCCTCTCCCACCACTTCCGCGTACTGCGCGAAAGCGGCGTCGTCCGAACCCGCCCCGACGGCCGCAAGCGAATGCTCTCGCTGCGCGAGGACGACCTGAACAGCCGCTTCCCAGGCCTGCTGGACGCGGTGCTGGCGGCGCAGAAGACGCGGCGCGTAGAAGCGCTGCTGTAGCCACCGTCCTGCGGCGCCTTAGGTACCCCCGGAAGGATTCGAACCTTCAACCTCGCGCTTAAAAGGCGCTCGCTCTAAACCGTTGAGCTACGGGGGCTCACAGAGCAAATGATGGCGGAAGTGGCGCTGTTGGATGATCGTCCGCCGCCGGTGGCAGTTCGCGCACCTCACCTCGCACTCTGCAATCTCGCGTTCGAGAGACGCGATCGAGGCTTCGCGGTAAGCGAGCTCGACCACTCCGTACCGCTTCACGCCGACGTGGTCGAAGTCGAGCACCGCGGGGTCGACCTCGCCGCAGTCGACGCAAGGGGCGCTTTCGAGGTAGCGCTCCAGGAAGAGCAGGTTGCGACGGCGGAGCGGTCGCGGATCGTCGTCGACGCGCTGCTGCCGCCAAGAGCGTGCGCGCCGCCGCGTCCGTCGTCGGTGGCAGTTCGCGCATACGAGCTCGCAGTTGGCGATCTCTGCGATCACCCGCTCTAGGCAATAGGCCTCCCGTACGAGCTTGCCCACCTCCATCGTCTTTGGGCCCACGTGGTCGAATTCCAAGACCGCGGGGTCCGCGAGGCGGCAATCTGCGCACCTTCCACCTCGGAGGATCTTTGTGACGTGCTCCCTCGCGATCGCTCGACGCTTGTCCCGTGCCTCCCGTCGGCAGAGTGCGATCGCATCCGTTGCAATGAGCGGTCGCCGACCATGTGATCCGCAGGGTCGGCGGCAGGCTCGGCGGCCGCGGCGGGGAGACGTCTGCAGTCCAAGTGCTTGCTGACGACAGCGACACTCCAAGTGCGCGGCTGATCTCTCGGAGCGAACGCCCTTCAGCGCGAAGCTGTCGAGCCTCAGTCCGCCCTCGGTTCTTCGCGATCATACGAACACATGTTCGACCTACGGTCGGACGGAGCCGACGACCTACAATGGACCGCCTTGGGGGCGTGGTCTAGCGGTTAGGACACTGGCTTTTCACGCCAGGGATCGCGGGTTCGAGTCCCGTCGCCCCTACTTTCGCCCGGGACTCCGCGCGGGCGTCAGTCCCCCCCGGCGGCGGCGTCGGCCTCTAGCCGCGGGTCGTAGCTGCCGCACGAGGCCGCGAAGACCAGCAGCGCGGCGATCATTCCGGCCCAATGGCTCGTCACCAGCATCACGATCAGGCCGGCCACGCCTCCGGCGACCGCCGAGAACAGCACGTAGGCGAGCGGGATGGCGAGGATGCGCGCGGTTACGAGCGAGCACGCCAGCCAGATGAGCGGGCCCACCAGCCAGCCCCAGTCCTCGAAGAAGTCCTCGGACAGTGCCAGACCGAGGATGGCGAACGGGATCGCCACCACGATGGCCTGCACCACAAGCGCCTTCCAAAAGAGCCGGGCGTTCACGGGCGCGGATACTAGACTCGCCCGCCGGGGCGGTTAGCTCAGTTGGTAGAGCGCCTGCCTTACAAGCAGGAGGTCGCCCGTTCGAGCCGGGCACCGCCCATCACCGCGCGCCAGCAATTCTGAAGAGTCGCAGCGCCGGACGCTGCTGCGTCTCGCGCAAAGCAGCGCTCCCACTGTCCACCGGCCGGACTGCAGCTGTAGTCCGCCGAGACTCATCCCGCTCGGTGCTTGTGCGATGGCACCGCCCGAACGGGCACTCCAGACGACGGGGTAGACGCGCTGGAGTTTGTGGCGCAATCACACAACCTGGATTAGGTTGGTCTCGCTCTCTAACGTCAACGGTCGACGCGAGCCGACCAGCTTGGAGGAACAATAATCGGCCAGGTCGGCGGGGCGTAACGATATGGCGTTTGCCTCTCGCCGGGAACGAACGCTCCTGGTTGTGTTGAGCGCGTCCGTCTGCCTGCTCGGATTCAGCGGTGGAGGTGCCCAAGCCACCCAACCTGAGGACACCGACGAGGGCCGGGCCGGGCCGCAGGCGAAGGTCAGCCAAAAAAGAGGCGAAGAGGCCAGGTCCGCGCTCAGAGGCGATTCCCGGGTCCAGGCGTTGGCTGCCCCCAGCAACGACAATTTCGCCGGAGCGACCATCAGCGGAGCAGACGGCACCGTATTTGGCAACAACACCGACGCGACGGCACAGGCCGGCGAGCCCCACATCGCCGGCAGCCCCCCTGACAGGTCCGTTTGGTACAGCTGGACCGCTCCCGAAAACGGCCCGACCTCGTTCAACGTCCGTGACGCGACGTTCGACACGACGCTCGGCGTCTTCACCGGCGCTGCCGTGAACGCGTTGACCGCCGTTACGTCCAACGACGACTTCAACGGGGCGCTCCAGTCCAAGGTCACGTTCACCGCCACGGCAGGAACGACCTACCGGATCGCCGTGGACGGCTTCAGCGCGGCACAAGGCTCCTTCAGCCTGCAGTACTCCCAGAACAGTCCGGCCAACGACAACTTCGCGACGCCGGCGACACTCACGGGTGTCACCGGGAAGATCTCCACGAACAGCGGCCGCTCGACCGGCGAGCCCGGCGAGCCCAACCACGGCAGCATTCCGGACAGGAGCGTCTGGTACTCGTGGACGGCGCCCGAAACCGGGCCGGCGGTCTTCCACACACGCGAGTCCAACTTCGACACCGCGTTGGCGGCCTACACAGGCACGACCATCAACGGACTCACGCAGCTGGCAAGCAACGACCAGTTCAACGGGACGAACCAGTCCAAGATCACGTTCGACGCCACGGCGGGCACTACCTACCGGATCGCGGTGGACGGATTCGGGAGCACCACGGGGACCGTCGGCCTGCAGTGGACGACCAGTCCGCCCGCGAACGACAACTTCGCCCAGGCGCAAGGCCTCACAGGGCCCGTCGGGCTCAGCCCGGCCACCAGCGTTCGTTCAACCGGCGAGCCGGGCGAGCTCGACCACCACGGCGGTGCCATTGCGGATAACTCGGTCTGGTTCACCTGGACGCCCACCGCGAGCGCACCCGCAGTCGTGCGGGTGCTCGACGTCGGCGGCGGCCTCGCCCCCGGTCTGTCGGTGTACACGGGTGGCAGTCTCGGCGCGCTGACCAGCGTCGGCAGCGGTGCCACGTCCGCCTCGTTCCCCGCCGTCGCGGGGACCGAGTACCGCATCGCCGTGGACGGGAACGCCGGCTCGACGGGCACGTTCAACCTTGAACACGTGCTTGGGGAATGCAACGGGCTCGCTGCCACGATCATGGGCCGGGGCTCCATCCCGGGCACACCGGGCGATGACGTGATCGTCGGAGCCACCGGGGCCGACGACATCTCCGGCGGAGATGGCAACGACACGATCTGCGGCCTCCACGGCGCTGACACGCTGGACGGCGGCCTAGACGACGACACGCTCGACGGTGGGGCTGGAGCCGATGTCCTGCGAGGGCTCGGTGGCAACGACAATCTGAAGGCCCAGGACGGCGAGGCAGACGCGTCCATCGACTGCGACGGTGGCGAGCCCGCCGGCGCGGCGGACGTGGCCGCTGTAGATGACGTCGACCCGGCCGCCGCGAACTGCGAGACGGTCACGGGCTCGGTCCCGGTCCCGGGCGGCGGGGGTACCGGTGGCACGCCCACACCCCCCGGCGACGTCCAGGCGCTGGCTGCCTCGTTCTCGGTCGCGAAGGCCAAGCTCGGCCGGGTGATCACGAGGGGGCTCCGGGTCCGGTTCCGCTGCAGCGCGGCCTGTGCGGCGAAGTTCGACCTGCTGATGGCCCGCAGGACGGCAAGGAAGCTTGGGATCGTGGCAGCCAGGCCGGTGCGGATCGGCAGGGGAAGCTCGAGGCTGACGGCGGCCGGCAACAAAAACGCCACCGTCAAGCTCACAAAGAAGGCCAAGCGGCGCCTGCGGAACGCCCTCCGCATCAAGGTCACCCTGCGCAGCACGTTCAGCGACAGCACCGGCAAGAAGATCGTCAAGACGAAGAAGCTGACACTCAAACGCTGACCAGCAGTGGGCGGTGGGTTCGAGGCCCATGGTCCGCTTCTAGGGGAAAGCCCCTCCACCACAGGCCTCGCCCGTTCGCTTTGCATGCGGAACGACTCTCGGACGACTCGCTCCTGCTCTCCCGTGAGCAGCGGCGACCTTGTGGAAGCGCCGTGGAAGCGGCAAACCGCAGCAGACCGCAGCAGAGACGCTGCGGGCCTGCTGGATGACCGTGGGATATGTGCCACGCCCAGCGGATGCCATGAAGCGGGTCTTCCCCCGCTGCGCCGCCCGGACTGCCGCGCGCAGAGACGCTCGGCGATACATCCGCAGTAGCCCGGGTCGGCTTCGACCACGCGAAGCTCGCCCGGCTCGATATCCACCTCCCCGCACTCGAGGCCCAGCCGAGCGACAATGAGGGACTAGCCCGGCCACGCCCGTTTGTCGACTTCTCGCGGTCTGGGCGCAAGCCCGCGGCCCCACCTGCCGACAACTGGACTGGGGTGGGACGGTCTATGGGTTCATCCATGCGGTTTCTGCCGCACGCGATCGCGGCAACGTTCGTCGTCGTGGCCGTGCCATCGTTGGTCCTCACCCTCGCGGGTCCCGACGGCCCCGCCTGGGTGGGGGTGCTTTCCGTGCTCGCGGCGATGGCCGCCTCGCTTGGTCTCGCGGCCGCCGGATCCGCGGTTTGGATCCGGCACCCCGGTTCACAGGACACCGTCTTCGCGGACCTCATGCTCTGGGGCTGGCTTCGGAAGTACCGAGCAGAGCGCCGACTGGCGGAGGCGCGCGCCCTTCTCGAGGGTGGCTCAGCCGCCCTCGACGGCGCGGACGCGGAGACGCGGCGAGATCTGCTCGAGAAGCTGAGCGCTGCGCTCGAGGCGCGGGACACCTACACGCACGGCCATTCCAAGCGGGTGACGCGCCACTCGGAGAGGATCGCCCGCGAGCTGGGTCTGTCGCAGGAGCTGGTAGCGAAGGTCCGCATAGCGGCCGCTGTGCACGACGTCGGCAAGATCAAGACGCCGCGCGAGGTGCTCACGAAGCCAGGGCGGCTCGATGACTCGGAGTTCGAGATCGTCAAGCAACATCCGGTTGACGGTGCCCAGATGGTGCGTGATCTCGGCGACGCCGAGATCACCGCGATGGTGCGCCATCACCACGAGCGCCTCGACGGCACGGGCTATCCCGACCGGCTCGCCGGCGACGCGATCCCGCTCGGTGCGCGAGTTATTGCGGTGGCGGACACCTTCGACGCGATGACGTCGAGCCGCCCGTACCGGGCCGCCTGCAAGCACAAGAAGGCGCTCGACGTCCTCGCGAAGGAGGCGGGCGCGCAACTCGACCCGGCGGCGGTCGCAGCGTTCTTGAGGTACTACTCGGGCAAGCGCTCGGTGGGCTGGACTGCGCTCGCGGCCGCGGCGCCCCAGCGGCTGGGCGCCTGGCTCGGTGGCGTCTTCCAAAACGTGGGTGCAAGCATCGCCCCAGGCGTTCAGAGCCTCGCGGCGGTAGCCGCCGCAGGGGCACTTGGCGCAGGGCTTGGCGGGGGCGCAGAACCGACATCTGCAGAGGTGGCTCGGAATCAGCCGAGTCAGGCTGCCGAAGCGGCCGACTCGGGTCGGCGGAACAGCGAGAACCGGCGCGCAGCGAGTGGTGTGACGGACCGGCGCGCGCCGAGTTCCGTTGATGACCGCGAGCCGCGCGACCGCCGCCGAGCGAAGCGCGGCGCCCCGAACGGAAACAACGCTCCGCGTGCGGGGGATCCGAATGGGGGACGCGAGGGAGGCGGTCCAGGCGGCGACGGCGATGGGTCCGGCGGCGGCTCCCCGGGCGGAGGCGGAGCCAATACCACCCCACCCGGCTCCGGCGGCGGCACGGACGACTCGACGCCGTCGGTGAGGCTCCCGGACGTGGAGGTCCCGAAGGTCGACGTGCCGTCGGTGGACCTGGGCCCGATCTCGACCCCTGAGGTCGAGACCCCGCCGATCGAGGTACCGAAGGTCGAGGTGCCGTCGGTGGACCTTGGCCCGATAAAGACTCCGAAGATCGAGACGCCCGGCATCCGGGTGCCCGGCCTCTAGCCGCGACCCACAGCGCCCGCTGCGGCTGGGCTTGAGGACAAGGTTGTAGCGGAGAGCGCCCAGCAGTGCCGCCTTGGACGAGAACAGGGGTGATCCTCCCTAGCCCAAGGGTTTCGCGCGGAAGTACGAGCGGTTGAGCGCATCTGGAAGCGGTTTGGAAGCGGCAAACCGCAGCAGAGCGCAGCACAGATCGCGGATTGGTCGGCCGCTGAGCGGTCCGAGCGACAGATAGCAGCAGTTCGCAGCAGGTGCTCGCGCCTTACAAGCAGGAGGTCGCTGGTTCGAGCCCAGTACCGCCCATGGCCTAAGCCACGCTTCCGAAGCGAAGCCCGCGCATCCGCTTCGGTGAAGGTCGCCCTACGCGCTGCTGCTCAGGGCACGAGCCGCGGCGACCAGGTCGTCGGCGAGCAACTCCGCTCCCAGCGACCGGGCGAGGGCCTTCGACGCGCCCGCGCCGCCGATCGCGAGGCGCGCGTGCGCGTTCAGCGCGCGGATGCCGTCAGCGGCATCGAGGAACCGCTGCGCACCGATCGCGCCGAGCACCACGAGATCGGGCGACAGCTTCATGATCGCGGTCGCGAGATCGGACGTCGGCGTCTCCGCCCCGAGGTAGGCGATCCTCCATCCGCGTTCGCGCAGGAGGAGCCCGAAGCAGAGCAACCCAAGCTCGTGCTGTTCGCCAGGCGGGCACGCCAGCAGTGCGCCCTGCCCGTCTCCGTCGCCCCAGCCGCGGGCAAGGGTACGCAGCCTCCCACCGATCACGTTGCTGGCGAAGTGCTCCTGTCCGACGCTGCGCTCCGTTGCTGCCCAGCGCTCGCCCAGGTCGTGCAGGAACGGCATGATCACCTGCCCGAGCGCGGACTCGAGGTCGAGCGTTTCGAACGTGTGATCGAGCGTCGCCTGAGCAGCGGGCTCGTCGAGCGCCGTGAGGGCATGGTCGAGTTGGCTGATGAGCCCCTCCACCGACACCGGCGCGGGCGAGGCTCGAAGCGCGACGCGCGCTGCCTCCGCCGCCGAGAGCCCCGCGGAGATCTGGCGGCGCATCTCCCGCACGCGGCGCTCGTCCTCCTTGGAGTACAGCCGCAGGCCGCCAGGCGTCCGCTCGGGCTCGACCAGACCGTAGCGGGTCTCCCAGGCACGGAGCAGCTCGGGGCTCACCCCAACCCGCCTGCTGAGTTCGCCGATCCGGAGCCTTCCACGCTCTGCCATGACGCGCAGTCTACTGATCTAGACGGTACCTCTACGCAATCTATACAGATGCTGTACAGTACAGCCGATGATCGCCACCCGGCTGCACTGGACCGACAACACCGATGAAGGGCTGATGGGCCGAGTCGCGGGGGGCGACGTCCGCGCCTTCGAGGCCGTCTACGACCGCTATCACCGCCAGGCGTATTCGCTGGCCCGTCACATCACTGGCGTGACCGCCGGCGCCGAGGAGGCGACCCAAGACGCGTTCCTCTCACTCTGGCGCGGAGCCTCCAGCTTCGACCCCAAGCGGGGGACGCTCGTCACTTGGCTCCTCGCGCTCGTGCGTAACCGCAGCATCGATTGGATGCGGCGGGGCAGGTCCCGTGCTCTGGACCATGCGTTCAACGAGGGCGCCGCTGAGAGGATCGAGGCGCCGGAGCGCACCGAGGAGCAGGTTCTTGCGATCCAGGAGTACGACCGCGCACTCCGCCTCGTGGCCGAGCTCCCGCAGGAGCAGCGCGAGGTCATCAACCTCGCGTACCTCGCGGGCTACACCCAGGCGGAGATTGCCGCGAGGGTCGGTATCCCCGTCGGGACAGTCAAGGGCCGGGTACGCCTGGGGCTGCTCAAGCTGCGCCAAGCAGCGGAGCGCGAGGCGGCCCCCGTGCCTGCCGCCTGACCCACACTCAACACTACGTCTAGGCGCTGGCCCGGAGGATCAGGCCCGCGACCTGCTCCGGGTCGTCCCAGGTGGGGACGTGACCGCAGCCGCGCAGCACGTATGAGCGCCATCCCGGGGGCACCCGGCGAGGTGGCTTGACCAGGCGGTCCAGCTCGCCCCACGCGAGCGTCACCGGCACCTCGATCTGCTCCGCGCCGTCGAAGACCGTCGCACGCATGGCCGCGTTGGCGCTCTCGTACGACGGCGCCCGCGTGTACGCCCGCACCAGCCGGGCGGCAGCGGCCGGTGGGACGCGCTCTGGATGGCCGACGGTCCCACGCAACAGCAATCGCCGGCCCCTGCGCGTCCGCGCGAACGCCGACAACCCGGGCGAAAGCAGGTGGGCGAGCGTTCGTAGGTCGGGTCCGCCACGCTCGCCCAGAGGGCGGCCCCAGAACCCGGCCGAGCTCAGGCCCGTCACCGACAGCGCCCGGCGGGTTTTTGCGAGTTCGAGCGCCACCCACCCCCCCAGCGAGTTGCCGACCATGTGCGCGCGCTCCATGCCGAGCCCGTCCATGAAGCGCCCGATGCCGGCGGCGAGCGCCTGCGGCGTGGGCGCCGCGTCATCCGGGAGCGGCGGCGACGCCCCGAAGCCCGGCATGTCGAGGGCGATCACGTCCCGTTCGGCACCGAGCAGTTCGATGACCGGCTCCCAGACGACGAGCTCTGCGCCGAGCGGATGGATCAGAATGATCGGCTCACCCCTCCCCACGCGTATGTAATGAAGGAGGCTCTCGGCGCCCATGGACTTCAACGGACTCACAGCGCTAGTCACAGGTTCCAACCGGGGGATCGGGAGGGCGATCGCTGATGAGCTCTCCCGCAGGCCGCTCGGCGCGCTCCTCTGCGGCGTGCGCCGCGGAGGGGGCGAGCCGCCGGTGGCTCCACCGGGAGGCGCGGCGGTGGTACGGACGGTCGAGGTAAACCTCTCGTCGCGCGAGTCGATCGAGGACGCGGCCGCGACGCTGCCCGAGGTTGACCTCCTCGTGAACAACGCGGGCGTGATGACCGGGGGGCTGCTCGAGGGCCAGGACACGGACGAGGTCTACGAGATGTTCCAGGTGAATCTCGTCGGGCTGGTGCACCTGACGAAGCTCCTGCTGCCCGGGATGCTCGAGCGCGGCCGCGGCACCATCGTCAACAACGCCAGCATCAGCGGCTACGCCTGGTTCCCGGCGGCCACGACCTACGCCGCCGCCAAGACGGGCGTCGTGGCGTTCAGCGAGTCGCTGCGGCGAGAGCTGCGCGGAACCGGGGTGAACGTGCTCCACCTCGTGACCCCGGGGGTCGACACGGATATGCTCGACGCCACCCGCGAGGTGTACGGCGGCCACATGGATGCCGACGCGTGGAGCGACGAGAGCCCCTCCGAGTGGGCGGCGAAGGTCGTACGCGCCATCGAGCGTGACGATCACGTGCTCGGCCCGGGTGGAAGGCTCGCGCTCGTCAAGCTCGCCTCGCGCGGTCCCGCGGCGCTGCTGGACACGCTTTCCAGCCGCATGTTCACGCGTGAGCGCCGGTAGGCCGGGCCTGCCAGCAGCGTCTGGACCGTCCCGATCCGGCGCTCGCGGAACCCGCCCTCGGACCAGGCGAAGTAGAACTCGAACAGGCGGATGAAGCGGGAGTCGCACCCCAGTTGCCTGGCCCTGTCCTCGGACCTGAGCCAGGCCTCGCGCCAGCGCCGCAGCGTGGGCGGGTAGCCGGCCGTGATGTCATCGACGTCCAGCGTCCGCAGCTCGGTTGCCCCCTTGATGGAGTGGCCTAGCACCTCGAGCGACGGAAGACAGCCTCCGGGGAAGATGATCTCGTTTGCGAAGCTGCGCGATCCCTTCTCGACCTCGTACGCGCGGTCGTCGATCGTGATCGCCTGGAGCAGCATCAGCCCGTCCGGCTCGAGCAGCTCCGAGCAAACCGAGAAGAAGGTCTCGAAGTACTGCCAGCCGACGGCCTCGATCATCTCGATCGAGACGAGCTTGGAGTACTTTCCGCTCAGGTCGCGGTAGTCGCTGAGGACGACCTCGACCCGGTTCTCCAGGCCCGCAGCTCGAACGCGATCACGCGCAACCTCGTACTGCTCGCGGGACAGCGTCGCGGTGGTAACCCGGCATTTGTAGCGCTCCGCGGCGTGCAGCGCCATCGAGCCCCAGCCCGTGCCGATCTCGAGCAGGTGGTCGTCTGGCGTCAGCTCGAGCTTTCGGCAGGCGAGGTCGAGCTTTGCCTCCTGCGCGTCGCGCAGCGTCGCTGCCGGCGAGTCCCATACGCCGCAGGAGTAGGTCATCGTCTCGTCGAGGAACAGACCGAACAGATCGTTGCCGAGGTCGTAATGCGAGGCGATGTGCCGACGCGCCGCGGCGCGCGTGTTGCGGGGCACCCGGGTGAGCGCGTTCCGGAGTGGCGCGAGCGGTGCCCGGAGGCGGTCGAGCCGGGGGGCTTCGCGCGCCGCGATCCGTACGAGCGTCACGAGGTCGTCGCAGTCCCAACTCCCGGCGGCATAGCTCTCGGCGATTCCGCGGCTGCCCCGGGCGAGCGCTCGCCAGAAGGAGCCGTCGTGGACGACGATCGTGACCTGGAGGGCGGCGCCGGGCGGCCCGAACGAGCGGCGCTCGCCGGACTCGACGATCTCGATGCGCCCGTGCCTCAGGCGCCCCAGCAGGGCGGACATGAGTGCTCGCCAGGTCATCGCGTCGCCGGGTGGGGGTGATAGGGCGCGCCCTTCAGCTTCAACCGCGCCGCGTGCGCGTAGATGCCGGCCACGACGCGCGCGCTCATGAACGGGTAGCGGACGAGCTGCCAGGCGGAGAACTCGCGGCGACGTCAGCGCGAGCGTGGCGTCGAAGTCGACGGCGCCGTCGCGGTGGCTTTCCATGTGCACTCGGAGCTGTTGCCCGGGGGTTGTCATCCGAATGCGGTACTCCGAGTCCATTCCCAGGAACGGCGAGACGTGAAGAGCCTTGTCGACCGTCGAGTCCAGGTCGTCCAGGACGTAGGTGTGGCTCTCTCCCCAGGGCGTGTTCGTGACCTCGGCGAGCACTCGCTCGACCTCCTCCCCGTTCCGATCGAAGCAGTAGTAGAGGCTGACCGGGTTGAAGAGATGACCGAACGTGCGCACGTGCGTGAGCAGCCGGACCGGCCCGTCGTGCTGGACGTCGAGGTAGTCGCCGCGCCGAAACCAGGCTGGGGCCGGCCGCCGGGCCGACCACATGGGCACGCGGTCGAGCAGCTCCGGCAGCTCGTCGAAGTCGAGGTAGCTCATGAACAGCCGCTGGCTGAACTCGTGCTCGACCGGCGTGTGGCGGCGGTGACGAACCCAGCCCTCATACAGCGCGCTGGCGGTCACGGCATGGACCTGCCGAAGCTCTCGCAAACGCGGAGGGCCGAGGTCACGCCGTCCTCGTGGAAGCCGTAGCCCCAGTACGCGCCGCAGAAGTGGGTGCGGCGCGCGCCGCTCAGCTCGTCCCACCGGCGCTGCGCTGCGAGGCCGGCCGGCGTATAGACCGGGTGGTGGTAGCGAATCCGGCGGATCACGGAGTCCGGGTCGATGGCCTCCGCATGGTTCAGGGTTACGCAGAACTCATCCGAGGCGCGTAGCGACTGGAGGCGATTCATGTGGTAGGTCACGGTCGTCCTGCCCACGGGCTCGTCCAGCAGGTGAAAGTTCCAGCTCGCCCACGCTCGCTTGCGGCGGGGAAGGAGCGAGCGGTCGGTGTGGAGGATCGCCTCGTTCTCCTGGTAGGGGATCGCTCCGAGCACCTCGGCCTCCGTCTGGCTGACGTCGGCGAGCATCGCGAGCGCCTGGTCCGAGTGCGCGGCGATGATCACCTCGTCGAAGCTCTCGGGCTCGCCGCCCACGGGCGTCACCTCGACGCGGTCGTCCATACGCTCGATCGACCTGACCGGTGTGGAGAGGCGCACCCGATCTCCGAGGGGACGGATGAGCGCCTCGACGTAGCGCGCAGAGCCGCCGCGGACCGTCCGCCAGTTCGGGCGGCCGCTCAGCCCCAACATGCCGTGGTTCGCAAAGAACTCGGCCAGCATGCCCGCCGGGAAGTCCCACATGCGACTCGGGTCGGCGGACCACACCGCGGAGGCCTGCGGCACGATGAGACGCCTCACGAACTCGTCCGAGTAACCGCCGGAGTGGAGGAACTCGGCGAGCGTCGGGCCGGAGCCATTCAGCCCGATGATGGTCGGTGCCTCGCGATTGAAGCGCATCAGGTCACGGATCATGCGGTGAAACGAGGGCCGCGCGATATTCGAGCGGCATGCAAACAACCCGTTGGGTGATGCGCCGTTGTACTCGAAATTCCCACCGTCGCTGACCGAGAAGCTCATCTCGGAGGGCTGCGTGGCCACGCCGAGGTTTTCCAGGAGGCGCTCGAAGGCGGGGTAGGTGCGGTCGTTCAGGACGATGAAGCCGGTGTCGACGTGATGCGTCTCGTCGGGGGTGTCGACGCGGATCGTGTTGGTGTGCCCACCGGCGTACGCGTTCGCCTCGAAGAGGGTGATTTCATGGTGCTCGTGGAGGAGATGGGCGCAGACGAGTCCGGAGACCCCCGCCCCGACGATCGCGATCTTCACCGTTCGACCGCCGCCGCCAGGGCTGCGCCTGCCAGGGCCGATGCTCCAGCGAGGGCGAGCGTTCCCCTTCGGGCTCGCAACGGGACCGCGTCGCCCGCGGCGAGCGTCGCGGCGAGATCGGCTAGATCACCGCCCACGGCGGCCAGCAGCCACGGCGTCACGGCGCCGTCACGGCCAGCCGCCCACGCGGCGCCGGCGGCCAATCCGATGTCGCGGGCTCCGAGTCCGCGGAGTGCCACGTGCACCGCGGGCTGCTCCCCGGCCGGCCCGAGCCAGCTCGCCCCGACCCGGTGGGGTAGGGCTATCAGCGCCAAGCCGAACGCGATGCGCCCGGCGGCGAACGTCACTGTGAAGCGGTTTGCCCGGTCCATGCTCTCCTCTACGCGCGAAGAGCGGGTCCCGATCAGTCCTCTCGATAAAAATGTGGGACCAAGGCCGCGATCTCAGCCGCGGGTGACTCTGGGCAAGGGTTGAACGGCCAGTCCGAGGGTAGGTTCGACCATCAACTTCTTAAGCAACGCCCCGGAGGACAACGAGATATGACCCCTGCCGACGCCCGCGCCCGGAAGGTCCTGGGGAAAGACCCGGGCGCGACCCTGATCACCCTCGCCGCCTTCCTCGCGTTCGTTCTCTCGGTGACCCTCTGGTTCACGGACTCACGCGAGGAGGCCTTGTTCACTGGGCTGTGGGTGCCCTCGATACTCGCGGTCGGCGCGTTCTACGCCGCACTGCGAGGCCGTTAGTCATGACCGCGGGACTCCTCATAGCCGGTGTGATCATCTTCGCCATGGTGGTGGCAGGCGTTTGGCTGATGCAGTACGCAGAGGCCGAGCCTGCCGCTCGCGCCGTTGGGCGGGCCCCCGATCCGGCGGAAGAACAGGAAGCTCTGGAGAGCCTCTCAACTCCACGGTCGAGCATCCTCGTCGAGCGCCCGTCAAAAGACTGAGTTCGCGCTCGGCCGCTCGGCGCTTCTCTCAAGACGTCGTCCGCTTGCCTGCCCATGCAGTCGGGAGCCCGCACACTGTCGCTTCCAACGCTCGCGAGCTTTGTAGAAGCGGGCACCGCCCATGGGGTTGCTCCCGCCAACGCGAGGCGGTACGGTCGGGACACCACGTGCAAGGAGGATGAGATGCACGCTCGCGTCACGACGTTGGACATGGATCCGGCGAGGGTGGACGACGTTCGTAACCAGCTCCAGAGGGATGACGTCCCGGAGTTCAAGAAGCTCGAGGGCTTCAAGGGCATGACTCTCCTGACCGAGCGTCAGACCGGGAAGACGATTGCGCTCACCTTCTGGGAGAGCGAGGATGCGCTTCGCCAGAGCGAGGAGGCCGTGGAGGGCGCACGGAGGCGGGCCGCGGAGTCCGGCGCCGCCGGTGAGCCGCAGGTCGAGCGCTTCGAGGTCATCCTGGACACGATGGCCTGACTCGCCCCAGAGGGTCGCACGCGCGTGACGTCTATGCGGTCCGACCGCCAGCGAGGGAACGGTGTTGTTGATCCTCGTCACGACCTCGGTCACCTCGACCTCGACGGCGTCGGCCATAGCATCAGCAAACCGCAGCAGAGCGCAGCAGCTGCTCGCGCCTTACAAGCAGGAGGTCACTGGTTCGAGCTGGGCACCGCCCATCCTCGGGCCTCATCGGACGTCCGCGCTCGGCCGTGCGAGGAACTGGCGATATGGTTGGCACCGGCCCAATCTGGAGGTGAGAGATGGAGTCGCAGACAGTGCCCGCCGTTGAGTTCCGCGACGGGCAACGGCAGCAGTGGAAGAAGGGCGCCGAGGGCTGGCGCAAGTGGTCGGATTTCATCGATGCCGCGACCGCTCACGTCAGCAAGCGCATGGTGGAGCTGGCGGGCGTCGAGCCGGGGAGCCGGGTGCTTGACGTGGCCGCGGGCTACGGCAATCCGTCGCTCACGGCGGCGGCTGTGGCCGGAGCCGAAGGCAAGGTCGTGGCCACCGACATCTCTCCCGAGATGCTGGCCTACGGCCGCGAACGCGCGGAGGCGGCCGGCCTCGAGCACGTCGAGTTCGTCGAGTCCGAGGCGGCCGGCCTGGACTTCCCGCCCGAGAGCTTCGATGCGGCGCTATCGCGCTTCGGGATCATCTTCGAGCCCGAGGCGGAAGCCGCGGCCGCCCGGGTGCGGGGTTTCCTGGTCCCGGGGTCGAGGATGGTGATCACCTCGTGGGGACCGCCGGAGCGGGTGCCCTTCATCGCGGTTCCGATGGGCACGGCGATGCGCACGCTCGGCGCCGATCCGCCCCCGCCGGGAACGCCCGGCCCGCTCTCGCGTCCGACACCGGAGGCGCTGGGGGGGCTGCTCGAGGGCGGCGGGTTCTCCGACATCGAGGTCGAGGAGATCCAGGTCAGCTTCGAGTGGGAGTCCGCCGAGGAGTTCGTCGCGATGGTCAAGGACACAGTCCCACCGCTGGTCGCGCTGATCGCGAAGCACGCGCCGGATGACCCGGACAGGGCCTGGGACGCAATCCTCGGGGCGGCCAAGGAGAAGGCCTCGGACGACGGCACGGTCGCGTTCTCGAACCTGGTGCTGCTGGCGGTCGGGCGGGCATAGATCATCCAGGGCGCAACAAAGCGCAAGCATCGACTCGCCGGTCGAGCCGACATAGGCTGGTGCGTCAGGGGCGGGTCAAGCGGCTCGCCGCGCGGATGATCCGCAATTACGACTGATCGAACCGGTACGCCGTCTGGGCGTGCGGGTCCTTGGCGAAGGCCAGCACCTTCGCCGGCTCGACCCGGAACACGGCGGCGATGCCGTCCTCCCCGTGCACGAACGCCAGATCGCCGACGTCGAAGTGCCAGTCGCCGCCGTACTTCGCCTCGATGGCGTCGGCGAGCTGTTGCAGGGCGTCGCGATCCGTCACCCGGACCGCGGTGCCCTCGACGACGATGTCCAGGCCTCGCGCCCACGTGTTGTTGCCGGTGGTCAGCGCCACCTGCGCCGAATGCTCGAGGTTCCGGGCCTTCTGCTCCTCCAGGCCGGTGCAGAAGTGCATCGCCTCGTGGTGGAAGAGTCCGATCAGCGGGGTTACGTGCGGTCGGCCGTCGGCACGGACGGTGGTCAGCCAGTACAGCTCGGCCTGCTCGAGCACGCTCGCGACCTCGGGCCAGGGCGTGGGACCTGCCTCCGGATCGCTGAAACGGCTGTCGAACTTGGCGGTTGGCTCGGACTGCATCGTCGTAGGTGCCTCCTACGCTAGCTTGCCCGTGGGCATGGGGATCAGAGGTCGTGTCGGGTTGCTGGTGCTAGCGGGGGCGCTTGCCGCGCCCGCCGCCGCGTCCGCGCAGCTCGCGGAGAATCCCTGGCTGGCGCGCACTCCGCTCAACATCGCCCATCAGGGTGGCGAGATCGAGGCACCGAGCGACACGCTGTACGCCTTCAAGACCGCGATGCGCAAGGGCGCCGACATGATCGAGACGGACGTCCACCTGACGGCGGACGGCCGGGTCGTGGTCCTGCATGACGAGACCGTGGACCGCACGACGAACGGCAGCGGGTCGGTGGAGCAGATGACGCTGGCGGAGATCAAGCGGCTCGACGCCGCGTATTGGTTCATCGAGGGAGAGGGCACGGTGCACGACGCGGGCCGTCCCGCGTCCGACTTCACGTGGCGCGGCGTGGCGACCGGCGACAGGCGGCCGCCGAGGCGCTTCACCGCGAACGACTTCACGGTCCCCACGCTCGACGAGCTGCTGGAGGCCTTCCCCAACACCCTGCTCAACATCGAGCTGAAGCCCACGGTCGCGATGACGGGCCGGCTCGAGGCGGCGGTCGCGAACCTCCTTCGAGCCCATGGCCGCACGGACGACGTGATCGTGGCCTCGTTCAACGACCAATCGGTCGAGATCTTCAAGGCGATCGCACCCGAGGTGCACACGGCGGTGCCCACCGCTCAGGTGGCCGCCTTCTGGGCGAGCTCACAGGGCGAGTTGCCCGGCACGCCGAACCCGCAGCACGTGGCCTTCCAGGTGCCCGAGACGTTCGAAGGGCTCACCGTGGTCACGCCGGACTTCATCTCGGACGCGCACGCGAACCGGCTTGCCGTGCACGTCTGGACCGTGAACGAAGCCGAGGACATGCACCGCCTGCTCGACTGGGGGGCGGACGGGATCATGACCGACCGCCCGACGCTCTTGGAGCGAGTGCTCCGCGAGCGCAAGCGCCGGCAGCGCTAGCACTCGCCGTTCGATCCGGCGCGTGTCTTCGCGAGATCGGAGGGAGTTCAGTGCCCGAGGTCGACCCAACGCCGCCGCGGCCGGTCGTCAGGCTGGCCGGCGTGCGGGCGACGGTCGACCGCGGTGCCCCACGCGTGCTTGTCCCGCAAGACGAGCCGGTCTCGGTCACGGTGGTCGGCCGCGACGGTGACGGCGGCATGGGACGTGCGCGGGTCTCCATCCGAGCACGCCTGACCTGCCGCTCGACCGGTGGCAAGGTCGCCACCCGGCAGCTCGTCCGCTATGTCCCGCCCCCGCGGCGAGGCCTGGGCCGACACGACGAACGCGTCCGGGCTTGACGCGACGAGCAAGCACATCCACTTCGCCAGCCGGTAACCGCCGCCTCCATCAAACCCAGCGCGGTTCAGTCTGGCCGGCTCAGCCCGGCGAGCCGTCGAGCCGCTCGCGCGCCCCGTCGGGGTCGGCAAAGGATTGGACGCGGACGACCCGCCCATCGCGGACGGTCAATAGCGAGGATCGGGTCTCATCCACCTCGAGGTCGTGCGTCCGGCCGACGATGTGTACGACGACCGCTACCTGATCACCGGCGTCGTCGAACCTCAGCGTCTCAACGCGGTACCTCTCCCAAGCCGACAGGAACTCACCCCAGAAGCGCCGCACGCCGTCAAAGCCTCGGTAACTGTCGACGGCAAGCACCGACTCCGTCACCGGGACCCACTCGACCTCCGGATCCAAGTAACGACCGAGAGCGTCATCGGACATGCGCTGCTCGAACTCCTGCGTGGAGCCCTCGCTCGCAAGCTCCGCGTAGAGGCGGCGGACCAGTTCGACGTTCTCCTGTGACACCGCGTTCCAGCGCCGGCCGCTAGCTGCCGGTGCGGTCGCGGTGCTTGCACCCCGGCCAGCAGCAGGGCCGGCGCTGACCTTCCTCCAGCTCCTCCTGGGTCCGGCCAATGCGGCGTTCGCGGGTCGTCTGCTGCTTGGCATCCTCGATCCAGCAGATGAACTCGTTGCGCGCCAAGGGCGTGATGTCCTTCCAGGCATCGAGTGCCGTGGTGTTGGAGATCAGCGCCTCGCGCAGGTCTGCGGGTAGCGTGTGCACCACCCCACCGGGCACTTGTTGGCTGCTCACAGGACAACGGTACCTAGAGGGCAGGGCTCAGCGATTCTTCAGCTTCTTCCTGTTCCCCGTCGGTGCCGCCGCCGGCGCCGGCGGCCGCGGGTCGATGCGGATGATCTTGCCCAGCAGGGTGCCCAGGTTCTGGGCGTTGCCGTTCGGATCGCCCCCTCCGCCGCCGTCCCCGATCGCGGCGTAGAGGAGACCGTCCGGGCCGAACTGGAGCTGACCGGCGTTGTGGTTGCCGTTCTCGCTGTGCTCCTGGGTGAGCAGGAGCCGGCGCGAGGCGGGATCGGCGACGTTCGGGTCCGCCGAGCGCCGGAACTCCTCGATGCGCACGTCCCCGTCCAGGTCCGTGTAGTAGACGTAGAAGCGCCCGCTGTCGGCGTAGTCGGGAGCGAACGCCACGGACAGGAGGCCACGCTCGAGGTTGTCCGTGCCGACATCGGCGGAGATGTCGAGGAAGGGCGCGGTCGCGGGCACGCCGCCATCCACGAGCTGGATCCGGCCGCCCTGCTCGACCACGTACAGGCGGTCCGCGTCGGCGGGCTCGGAGGTCACGTAGACGGGCGTGTTGAAGATCCCGACGGGCTCGAGCACGGTGGCCGGGCCGACGCCGGTGAGGCGGAAGACCGGACCACCTAGCGACGCGGCGTAGACGCGCCCGGAGGCGTCCTCTCCAAAGGAGGACAGCGCGGGCACAACGCCCTCGCTCCGTATGTCGCTCGCCCCGTCTGCGGCGAGCACCGCAGAGCTCAGCTGGCCCGTGCAGAAGTCGCCATACAGGTAGCGGCCGGCGAGCGGATGTCCCTCCTGGCGCACGACGTAGCCGCCGACGATCGAGCACTCCGGGGCCGACCCGCCCGAGTTGTACTCGAGCACGGGGGGCACGTGGCCGGGCGCCTCGCAGCCTGCCGGTGCACCCTCGAAGGGCGCGCTGCCCTCGAAGCAGTTCCAGCCGTAGTTGTCGCCGGCGCCTTGCCCGGCGGGTGCGAAGTTGACCTCCTCGGTCGCGTCCTGGCCGACGTCGCCGATCGCGAGGTGGCCGCTTACGCGGTCGAACGAGAAGCGCCACGGGTTCCGCAGCCCATAGGAGTAGATCTCGGGAAGCGCGCCGGCCTGCGTGGCGAACGGGTTGTCCGCCGGCACCTGGTACGAGACGCCCGCCTGGCCTGCGGCGCCCGCCGGCAACCCAAGAGCAAGCGCCGCTGCCGCGGCTGCGATGAAGGCCCCCTGCCTCCGCACGCCGGGCATTGTGCACAACCGCGCGCGAGTGTGCGCCGGTTCAGCACGCCTGCGAGAAGATGAGGCGAAAGCCTGCTTACGACCTCGGACGAGGAGGCGCAGGTCCTGAAGCTTCGAGCTGACGAACGACAAGCGGAAGGGACACAACATCCGCATCCACACCGGTGACACGTGCTGCTTCCGGCCGGGGTCGAAGGACATCGGGGGCACGCGAACGATCGGCGTTGGACGCACGCGTGTGGTCCTCGACCTGAAGCCCGGCACCTACACATATCTGTGTTCCACCGGCGGCTACTGGCGCACGCAGCACGGGACGCTTGTGGTGCACTGACCAGGGTGCGGCGAGAGCTCAGGCAGTGGCACTCGCGCCGTGCACGAGCTGGGGCGCCGAGGCCGGGCGGTGATGTCGCAGCTTCATGCGTGCCTTGGGGGCGACCGCCTGAGCGGGGTCGCGGAGTAGGCGGCGGACGTCGGCCAGGCCGATGACGCCGAGCACGATCGGGACGCCTGCGTGCAGCGCGCGGTAGGCGAGCACCGCGGCGGTGGCGGTGGGCAGCGACATGCCGTACAGGACGAACATGCCGATCAGGCCGCCTTCGGCGCTGCCGGGTATCGGGATGATCGCACCGCCGTGCCCGAGCGTGTACGCCAGCACGAGCAGACCGATGGGCAGACCGGCCGACCCAAGCGCCTGGAAGGCGGCCGCCAGCGCGGCGACGTCGAAGGCGAAGTATCCGATCGCGCCGGCGATCACCAAGCGGTCCCCCGAGCGCAGCAGCTCGGCGCTAGCTCCGACCCCGTCGCGCAGGTACTCGCGCGCGTTTGCCAGTGCCGTCCTCAACCGCCCGGCGGGCACGCGCTCCACCGAGCCTTGCGAGCGCGGCAGGGCGAACACGGCGATGATGAGCAGGAGGGCGGCGACCCCCGGTAGCAGGGTCACGGCGAGCGTGGCCTCACCGGACAGCGCGCCGGCCGCGACGCCGAAGCCGGCGATTGCGACGGCCACGAAACTGACCAGGCTGGTGATCAGGAACAGGGCAACGGTCCGGCTGGCGGCGAACGAGCGAGGGACACCGGCGCGGTCGAGCAGTACGGCGCCTACGGCCAGACCGCCGGCGCCGCCCGAGGGCAGCACGATGTTCATGCCCTGCACGGCCATTGACATGCTCGTGCTCGCGCGCGGGCTGGTGCGGCGGTCGTAGACGCCGTGGAAGGCGAGGGCGAAGCAGGCTGTCGAGACCAGCTCCAGGATGAGCGCCGCGGCAATCCAGCCGCCGTCCGCACCGGCGAGCTGATGGCCGATCTCCCCCAGCCCGGGGAGCTGCGTAGCAACCACCGCGCCGGCGACCAGGAGCGCAGCGACCACCGCCAGCTTGCGGACGATCTGGCGGGCCGACGGGAGGTCGGCGGACTCGGTGGTGAGGGCGTGCGCGCTCATCTGGGTACAGCCTCCCTCGCGAGACCCCTCCATGGCATCGGTGATGCCCCCTAGGGGGACCCTGAACTTTCAAATCGCACCGTTGGTCCCGCAGCCGTGGAGGACGCCGATGCCAACCGTCGGACTAAGCCGCCTAGGCGGTACCGTCTCCAAGCGGCGACGAACGGCCAAAGGAGGCGGCACGATGCCCGAGCACACGATTGGAACGCGCGAGGAATGGGAGGCGGCTCGCGATGAGCTGGCCAAGCTCGAGGCTGAGCACGCCGAGCTCGATCAGAGGGTGACCGAGCAGCGACGCCAGCTTCCCTGGGTTCCGGTGGAGAAGGAGTACGAGTTCGACACGGAAGACGGGAAGAAGACCCTCGCCGAGCTCTTCGACGGGCGCTCGCAGCTCCTCGCCTACAACATCATGTACGGGCCCGACTACGAGCTCGGCGCCTGCCCCGGGTGCTCGAACCTGGGCGATGAGCTCGATGCCACGCGCGTGCATCTGAACCATCGCGACGTGACGCTGATCTGCTTCTCACGCGCGCCGATCGACCGGCTCGTGGCCTACAAGGAGCGGATGGGCTGGCAGTTCCCATACGTCTCGACCAATGGGACCGAGTTCCCCTTCGACTTCGGGCTCGCGCTCACGCCCGAGCAGGCGCAGGAGATCCCCGAGGTCCAGGAGATACTCGCCGGCCCCCCCGAGTGGCTCGAGGACTGGGGGCGGCAGGTGGGAGCCAAGCTCGAGGACGGCCTGCGCGAGAACCCGAGCTTCATCGCCTTCGCGCGCGAGAACGGGAGCATCTACCACACCTACACGGTGTCGGCCCCCGATCCGTTCGTGGCGCCGTACAACTCGTTCCTGCTCAAGCGAACGCCGAAGGCTGGGTCGGAGGAGCCCCGCGCCTGGCGCAAGGACGAGTACCCGGACTGATTGCCGCACCCGGCTGAGCCGGGCCCCTGCGGTAGCCTGTGTATATGCCTGAGGCATATATCTCACAGGTGGCGAACCGGCTCGGAGCCCTTGCCCTAACGCTGAGCGACGGCATCAGAGACGCAACCGAGGCGGCCACGGGGATGGCAGGGGGTCTCCCTGCCGCGCTGGTGTCGCTTCACGAGTGGGCGGACGGCAGCTCGGTGGAGGTGCTGGCCGACGCGATGCGCGTCTCGCACTCCCGCGCGGTGCGCGTGGTCGACCGTCTCGAGGCGGCCGGCCTGGCGCGCCGCGAGTCAGATCCCTCGGACGGGCGACGTGCGCTGGTGTGGCTCGAGCCGGCCGGTCGCGAGCTGGCCGAGCGGGCGCTCGAGGCACGCTCGCGCGTCCTCCTTTCCGCGGTCGCGGAGCTCGATGCCGCGGACGTGCGCGATCTGGAGCGGCTGCTCGGGGTGCTGCTCGCTGCGACGACCGTCGACGTGCGGGCGGCTAAGGAGACGTGCCGGCTCTGCGACGCGCACGCCTGCGGGCACTACGAGGGAGTGTGCCCGGTGAGCCTGGCCGCAGATTGGTGGAGAGCACTGGCGTGACCCGCGCTCGCGACGCAGGCCTCGCGCCCGTGGTCGCCCTGTTCGCCCTCGCCACGGTCGCACCCCTCCTCTTCAGCGCGAACAGCGACGTGCTCAACAACATGGTCCTGGCGGCCATCTACGTGGTGATGGCGCTCGGGCTCAACATCATCGTGGGCTTCGCCGGCCTGCTCGACCTCGGCTACGTGGCCTTCTTCGCGATCGGCGCCTACACGGCCGCCTACTTCGGGTCGGGGTACTGGGGCGACGGCATTCACCTCAACTTCCTGCTCATCCTCGCGCTCGCCGTAGCGGCGACGGCCGTGGCCGGCGCCCTGATCGGCGTGCCGACGCTGCGGCTGCGAGGCGACTACATCGCGATCGTCACGCTCGCCTTCGGCGAGATCATCGGCCAGATCGTGTCCAACGGCCGCCAGATCGAGCTCTTCGGCGGCACGCTCACCTCCGGCCCGATCGGCATCGGACCGATCGACCGCATCGAGCTGCCGCTGATCGGCCGCTTCGACGCGCTGAACCTTCGCCCCTGGTACTGGTTCGCGCTCGCGCTGGTGGCACTGGTGCTCGTCGTGAACGTCAACCTGCGCGACTCGCGCATCGGACGGGCGTGGATCGCGATGCGGGGCGACGAGTCGGCTGCCGCCTGCGCCGGGATCCCCATCGCCCGCACCAAGCTCCTGGCGTACGGGACGGGCGCCGCGTTCGGCGGGATCTCGGGCGCGTTCTTCGCCTCCTATCTGGGCGTCGTCAACCCGGCCCAGTTCGAGCTCTCGCTCTCGATCTTCATCCTCGCGATGGTCGTGCTGGGCGGCCTCGGATCGATCACGGGCGTCGTGGTCGGCGCGATCATCCTCTCGGTGGTCAACAACTACCTGCTGCCCGAAGTCCTGTTCGACCTTCCGAGCAAGGTCGGCCTGGCGTTCGACCTCTCGGAGATCAGCTCAGGCATCTACGGCGCGATCCTCGTGGTGGTGATGCTTCTCCGACCCCAGGGGCTCGTGCCGGCCCGGCGGATCGAGGAGCCAGGTCCTCTAGCGGATGCGGTGTGAGGCGGCGTCCCCGAGCCGCGCGCGCAGCGCCAGCTCGATCTCGAAGCGCGCGTCTGGGTCGGCGAGCGCGTCGCCGAGCAACTCCCGCAGGCGGCTGAGCCGGTAGCGAGCCGTCTGCGCGTGCAGCCCCAGCGTGCGTGCCATGGCGGCGGCGTTGCCCTGCTGCTGGACGTACGCGAGCGCGGTCTCCTCCATTCGTTTGCGGGCCTTTGGGGTGAGGCCGTCGAACGCGGCGAGGCGGCGCACGGCGAGCCGCTCGACCAGGGGTCCGTTCTCGAACAGCAGCAGCTCGGTGAGAGCGTCCTCCACACGGACGAGCGCCGGTGCCTCGATCGCCCTGGCTTCGACCGCTCGCAGAGTTGCGCGGGCGAGCGACCAGGAGGCGCCGAGCTCGCCAAGCGCTCCGGTCGGCCCCAGTGCGGCTCGCGTCTTGGCGCCACGGGCGGCCAGGTCGAGCTCGACGCGTCGGCCGGGGCCGTCGGGGTCCGGGACGATCGCGCAGCCGATCCCGTCCAGAACGGCGGTGACCGCGTCGATGGGCAGCCGCCTGGCGAGGCGCTCCAGGCGCTCCTCGTCGCACGCCAGTGCCGCCACCGTCTGCGGCACGCGCCAGCTCGCCGCCTCGGCTACCGCCCGGAGGTCCGCCTCCGCGGCCGGCGGGTCGCGGACGAGCAGCGTCACCAGCTCGCGCCGCCGCCGCCGGCGCTCTCCCTCGAGCCGCGAGCGGGCCTCCGAGTAGCCCTCGACCGAGTCCGCTGACAGCTCCTCTATGTAGGCGAAGATCGACTCCGCGAGCAGGCTGAGCACCTCGGGCTCCACCCCCGCGCGCGTGGCGGCCGCGGCCAGCCGCCGCCAGGCCACGCGTGCGCCCACGCGGTAGGCGGACTGGAGGGCGTCGAGCGTGCGGCCCTCGCGCAACTCACCCGCGCCGAGCGCGGCATACACCTCGCGACCCGGACCGCGGTCCCCGGACGGGCTTCGTATCAGGTCCACGAACTGCCGCAGGGCCTCGGATACGCCGGTCCGTACGCCGCGTCCGAACGACCCCTCCAGCGGGCGCGCGTAGTCGGGCACCTCGCGCGCGATCGTGGCGAGGATCTCGTCAGTGGTCGTCTCGAGCTCGGGCTCGATCAGATCGGCCACCTCGGGCGGCAGCGCGCGCCAGGGCTCGGTCTTGGCTGATGTTGTCATTCAAGTGAGCAAAACATGGACGCAAGTTCCCGCATATCAGCGTATCTATATCCGCTGACGGTAGGAATACTTGGAACCATGACCAAGCTCGAGAAGCGCGTCAACGTCGTCGCGGTGGTGCTCCCGTTCACCGCCTTTCTCCTCGCGATAGTGCTGCTGTGGAACAGCGCGGTGTCGGCGAGGGATCTGGCCATCCTGGCCGTGATGTACCTCGTGACCGCCCTCGGCGTGACCGTCGGCTTCCACAGGCTGCTCACCCACCGCGCGTTCCAGGCGCCGAAGCCGCTCGCCTACACCTTCGCTGCGCTCGGCTCGATGGCCGTCCAGGGCCCGGTGATGAGCTGGGTGGCCGACCACCGCAAGCACCACGCGCATGCGGACGAGGAGGGCGATCCCCACAGTCCTCACGTCGGCCACGGCGACGGGGTGACCGGAGTGCTGGGCGGGCTCTGGCATGCCCACACGGGCTGGCTGTTCTCGACCCAGGGCCGTGCCAGCGCCCGCCGCTATGCCAAGGACCTCTACGAGGACCCGGGCATGCGGTTCATCAATCGACAGTTCCCGCTGCTCGTGCTGCTCAGCCTCGCGATCCCGGCCTTCGCCGGGTGGGCGCTCACGGGCACGCTCGCCGGCGCCGCCACCGGTCTGCTCTGGGGCGGGCTCGTGCGGATCTTCCTCGTGCACCACGTGACCTGGAGCATCAACTCGCTGTGCCACTTCCTCGGTACGCGCCGGTTCCAGACCGAGGACCACTCCACCAACGTCGCCTGGCTCGCGCTGCCCTCACTCGGCGAGGCGTGGCACCACAACCACCACGCCTTCCCACGATCCGCTGCCCACGGCCTGCGCCGGTGGGAACGGCTGCTCGACCCGTCGGCGGGAGTGATCGCGGTCCTCGAGAAGCTCGGGCTTGCCCGGAACGTGATCAGGATCGCGCCAGAGCGCCAGGACGAGCGGGAGCATCAGGCCGGGCCGATGCGGGCGGGCGCGCGCGGCTAGGGAGACAGGGCGACGCCGAGGGAGTCGGCGCCCACGAACTTCGGGGTGCCCTCCTCGTAGAAGACGTCGAGCTCGGTGATCGTGAAGCCGGCGGCGCCCAGCAGGTCGGGCACCGGCCGCGTGAGGTGGCAGCCTCCGAAGACCCGTTTCTGCACAGGCTCAAGCCGATGTTGCCAGCGACGCACCCGCTCGTCCGGGGCCAGGCCATGCTCGAGGAAGTGAAGGCTGCCTCCGGGCTTGAGGACCCGCCGCACCTCGGCGAGGGCAGCAGCCACGTCCGGGATCGTGCAGAGCGTCCACGTGGACAGGGCGGCGTCGAAGCTCCCGTCCGCGAATGGCAGGGCCTGGCCATCCAGGCCCGATCTCTCCACAGGAACGCGCGCCTCTCTCAGGCGTTTCCCGGCCAGCCTCCAGCCCACATCGGCCGGCTCGATCGCGGCAACCCGGGACACGGCCTCCGGGTAGAACGGGACGTTTAGTCCCGAGCCAAAACCGATCTCCACGACCTCCCCCTCGAGCCGCTCGCACACGCGGCTACGCAGAGGCGCCGCATTCTTCATCGCGCACGCGACGTTGATTATTCGCGGAAGGACCTGCTCGCCGTAGAGACCCATGGGTCACGTTATCCGACCGAACCTGACCGTACGGTCGGGCTCACATGTCGTCGCGGCCACGCTGGGATGCATGGATTGCCAACCTCGAGAACCTCGGGAAGGTGGCTGCCGGGCTGGCGGGGTTCGTCGGGGTGCTCTATGTGGTCGGCGCGGTGGTTATCGGAGTGCGCCTTGGCCTGAGAGATCTGCCCTCGACCGCGGTGGTCGCCCAACTTCCACGCGAGTTCCTGCTCTCGACGGGCCTCAACGTGGTCCTCCCAGCCCCCGCCGTGGCGGTGGGTCTCTACGTTTCGTTCGTCCTCGCGACGAAGCGGAGCAGAGAGAAGGTGGCGCGGAATGCCGTCGTTCTCGCTGCCGTTGTCGCAGTCGCATCCGCCGGCTACTACATCGCGAAGGCCCCGTTCCCAGCCAAGGTCTGCTCCCCGACAGGGAGCACAGCCGCCGCCGGCGATTTCATCGGCGAAACGGGCGACCGGGTCTACATCGGCGAACGCCGCGACGCGGAGGGCCAGCGCCGAATCGCGTCGGTGCCCGTGGCCGGCGTCGGACAGGTCCTGATTGGTGGCGGGGCAGAACAGGCCACCTGCCCCAGGGCCGAGCCCGGCTAGGCCGGCGGCGCTGCGGTCCGACGCCGGCCTTCCACGAGCGATGCTTACGACGCGCTCAGGCCTGAGGCTGCACCGGACGCTCGGGGGCCGGCGGCGTGGCGTCCCGCTGGCTCATCGAGAACGGCGGGTAGCGGTCCGTGACGAGGATGAAGGCATAGCCGACCACCCGGTTGTGCCAGCGGATCACGCCCTCCACGAACTCAAAGATGCCGCGCGGGTAGCGCCCGGTGAACAGGATCGCGAACCAGGCGCCGATCACGACGACGACCACCGCTATGTAGAGGAGGAACAGGACGATGTAGTGCGGGATGGCGAGGAGCCACTTGACCAGCGGTAGCCAGCGGTTCAGGTCGCGCTTGGCGTCGGGGTAGGGGAAGTCGAGCTGCACCCACTGCCGCTCGTCGGTCGAGGGATAGCGGTCGCTCATCAGCGCGAAGTAGGTGCCGACGCGATTGGTGAAGCGGAGCAGCTCGAGGTTCCAGTCGAACCACCAGCGCGGGTACTTCTCACGGAAGACGATCATCAGGAGCGGCGGCAGGAACAGCAGGCCGGCGCCGCCGACCGCGAAGGTCTCGGCGTTTCCGTCCCCACCGTAGGTGCCCGTGTAGCCCTCGATGGCGCCCAGCACGATCGCGATCGGGATCACCGTGAAGATTCGAAAGGCGGTGGCCAGACGATCCAGAGGGCGGTCTGGATAGTCGACCGAGAACCGGACTGGATGATCTTCGTTCATGTGGCTCTCCTTCGGCTCATGCGTTTCATACCAAGACCTTCTCGCGCTCCGCCTCGACCTCGGGGGCACCCCGGCCCTCCAGCGAGACGTCCGGAAGCACGCGGTCCAGCCACGGGGGCAGCCACCAGGCGCGGTCGCCGAGCAGCGTGACCACCGCGGGTGCGATGACCATGCGCACGATCAGCACGTCGATCAGGATCGCGAGCCCGAGGCCGAGACCGAACATCTTCCCGATGAAGTCGGGCGCGGTCACAAAGCTCAGGAAGACCGCGGACATGATCAGGCCGGCGAACACCACGACCTTGCCGATGCGGCCCATCCCGTGGATAACGCTCTCGCGAGGCGCGTCCCCTTCGTTGTAGGCCTCGTGGATCCGGCTGAGCAGGAAGACGTTGTAGTCCATGCTCAACCCGAACAGGATCGCGAACAGCATGACCGGCAGGAACGAGATGATCGGGATGCCCGAGTCGGAGCCGATCAGGCTCGCGCCGATGCCCTCCTGGAACACCGCCACCACCACGCCGTAGGCGGCGGCGACCGAGAGCAGGTTGAAGACCGCGGACACGAGCGGGATCCACAGCGAGCGGAACACCATCACCAGCAGCAGCACCGAGAGCCCGATCACGACCGCGATGAACACCGGCAGGCGCCCCGCGACCTTGTCGGAGACATCCTCGAAGCCGGCGGTGTTGCCGCCCACGTAGACCTTCAGCGGCGTGTCGGCCGTTGCCCGTGGGATGACGTCGTCGCGCAGGCGATCGAGTAGCGCGGACGTCTTGGCGTCCTGGGGGGCGGTGGTCGGGATGGCGAAGATCGTGGCCATCTCGCCGTCCTCGCTGACGGACGCCTGAGGCACCGACTCGATGCCGGGCGTGTCGGCGACCGCCTCCTGGAGCGCGCGCAACTGCTGCTCGGTCTCAGGCGCGCCCTTCGGCGTGTCGACCGCAAGCAGCAACGGGCCATTGGAGCCCGGCCCGAACGCCTCGGTGAGCTGGTCATAGGCCACGCGCTGCGTGCGCGATTCGGCCTGGTTGCCGTCGTCGGGCTGGCCGATGCGCATATCGGTGACCGGGAACGCGAAGACGAGCAACACCACGACACCCGCGGCGATGGACGCCCATGGCCGGCGCGTGACGAACTCGCCCCAGCGGTTGAATGCAGGCGAGCCCTGGGCGTGCTCGGCCTTCTTCGGGACCAGCTTGCGCCCGAAGGCGCCCATCAGAATCGGAAGGATCGTCAGAGCCGACACGACCACGGCGCCGATCGCGATAGCCGCGCCGAGGCCCATCTTCCCGACGTACGGGACGCCGATCACCAGCAGGCCGGCGATCGCGACCATCACGATCAGGCCTGCGGCCACCACGGTCACACCGGAGGTGGCCGCCGAACGCGCGGCGGCGTCCTCCACGCCGTCGCCCACGGCCCGCTGCTCGCGGTAGCGGCCGATTATCAGCAGGGCGTAGTCGATGCCGGCGCCGAGGCCGAGCATCATCGCGATCACGGCAGCGAACGAGGGCAGGCCGAGTGGTGATGCCAGCGCTGCCAGCAGGATCTGGCCGGCCGCGACGCCTAGCAGCGCGCCGATGAGCGTCGCGCCCATCGCCCACCCGGAGCGGAACAGCAGCGTCAGCAGCACGATCGCTATGAGCACGCCGATCAGCTCGCCGACCGGGGCCTCCTGCTCGGCCGCCAAGTCGATCAGTATGCCGCGCGCCTCGACCTGCACCTCGGGCTCGGCGGTCTCGCCGGCCGCGATCAGCGCCTCGCCGTCGGCCTTGTCGATATCTCCGGGGTCGGTGGAGTAGCGCACGTCGACCGCCGCGAGGCGCCCGTCCTCCGAGACCTGGCCGCCCGGCCCGAACGGGCTCGCCACCAGCTCAACGCCCTCGAGCTCGCGAGCCTCCGCGAGCGCGCCCTCGATCGCCGACTTGGGCTCGGGATCGGAGACCTTGCCCTCGTCGACCGTGAAGACGAGCGTCGAGTCCGCCCCGCCGAACGCGGGCGAGTGCGCCTGGAAGAGATCGATGGCCTGCTGCGACTCGGCCCCGGGGAGCGAGAAGTCGTCGGCGACCTCTTCAGCAGCGCCGGCCGCCAGGACGAGCAGCACCAGGACGCCGACCGCGGCCGCGAGGCTGCGCTTCCAGTGCGAGGACAGGGTGCGCGCCATGCGCGCGAGAAGCTGAGACATGCCTAGCGATGCTAGGGCAGGGCTCAGACCACCAATTTGTGGCGTCACGGACCATATGGGCCTACCTTGGCCTGATGGCAGGGGATCGGAGGCTTCTTGTTGCGGTGATCGCCGCGGTGAGCACGGCCGCTGGGGCAGTCGTTCCAGCGGGTGTACTGGCAGCGGCGGATCAGCCGAACTGGCAGTACTTCCCGAACATCCCGCACCTGGACGGGTCGGATCCCGACCGGCGCGTGGTCGGCTGCTTCCCCGCGGGATCCCTGTCGGCGGACCCATGCGACGTCGACGAGCGCGAGCCGCCGGCGTCTGCCTCGGTCCCCTGGGACACGGGTTCCCCCACGCCGACCTTCACCACCAGCGGACCGAATGCGGATGCAGCTCTCTCGGCGCTCAGCCCGCTGACCCCCGGGCCCGACCGGTTGGTCAAGCCGACCAGCGTGACCCGTGACTATTTCGCTCCCTGGACCAATTCCTGGCGCAGCGGCAGGTGCAACCCGGCCGTGTTCGCAGGACCACCTCCAGGTAGCGGCGGTACCGACGCGAACGACGTGAACGCCGCGATCATCAACCTCTTCTCGGGCCTCAACCGGATGCACGACTGGTCGGAGGCTCTCGGCTTCGCCCCTGCCGCCTTCAACATGGAGGGCGGCGACCGGGTGCTGGGCGATGCCCAGGCCGGGTCGAAGGCGGGTGCGCCGACCTTCGCGGGGCGCGACGCCGCGAACGCCACGACGCCCGCCGACGGCACGTCGCCCACCATCACCTCGTACCTGTGGCAGCCGATCGCCGGGGCCTACTACCCGCAGTGCGTGGACGACTCGTTCGACATGTCGGTGATCGCGCACCAGTACGCCCACGCGATCGTGAACCGACTCGTCGGGGCCGGCACCTCAGCCGGCCTGACGAGCAGCGCGGACGGGCAGGCTCGTGCGATCGGCGAGGGGTTCGCCGACGCGCTGGCGGTGGGCTACCTGCACGATCTCGGCTACGCGCCGGCTGACGACGAGGACCCGTTCACCGTCGGCGCTTACGTGAGCGGCAACGGCTCGCGCGGCATCCGCAACTACTCCATGGCCGCCAGCCCGCTCAACTATTCGAACGTGCAGGGCTACGACGGCAGCGGGGGCAACGGACCGCACGACGACGGCGAGATCTGGACGGCGGTCAACCACGACATCCGGCAGGCCCTGGTGGCGAAGTACCCCGCGGACGGCCACCGGCGGTGGGTCCAGCTCGTCTTCGACGCGCTACCGGACGTGCCGGCCACGGCGACCATGGTTCAGGCGCGCGACGCGTACCTCGCTGCGGCAGCCCTCGGTGATCAGCCTGAGCTCTGGAGCGCATTCGCGAGACGCGGACTCGGCGAGGGCGCGTCGAGCAGCGGCACGGACGATCCGAATCCCGTGCCGAGCTTCGAATCGCCGCTGCGTACCGACGAGGCCGTGGTCACGTTCTCGCCCTCCGCCGCAGACCGGCCGGGCGCGCCGGTGATCGCTGCTGAGCTCTTCGTGGGCGACCACGAGGCCGGCGTGACTCCCGTGGCCGACACCGACCCCGCGACCCCGCTCGACGATGTCGTCACGCTGGTGCCCGGCCACTACAGGTTCGTCGCGCGCGGCGCGGGCTTCGGCGCGCAGAGATTCGAGCGCGACATCCCGGCCTCCTCCAGCGTGGCGCTCGGGACAGCGATGCCCACGAACCGCGCGTCGGGGACGAATGGTGCGGCCGTATCCGGCGACGGCGCCCGCCAGCAGGAACTCATCGACGACACCGAGGAAACCAATTGGGAGGTGGCGAACCGGTCGCCCGACGTTGGCGGGGCCCAGGTGACGGTGAGACTGGCGGGCGGACCTCAGCGAATCGAGCGTGTGAACGTGAGCGCGCTCCTGCGAGGCACCGACGATGGCGACGAGCGCGAGGACGAAGGCAACCAGAACCGCTTCACGGCGTTGCGCCAGTTCCAGCTCCACACCTGCCTGGAGGGCTGCGATGCGGGCGGCGCGTTCACGAGCATCTACACCAGCCCGGCCGACGCCTTCCCCGGCGCAGCACCGCGACCGGTGACGCCCGACCTCAACCTGCGCAGCTTCGACGTGCCGGACACGGTCGCCACGCACCTCCGGCTGGTCGTGGTGAGCAACCAGTGCACCGGTCTGCCTCTCTTCAACGACAACTCCCTCGATACCGATGACTCGAGCAACTCTGACTGCACGCTCGGAAACGCGGGAGGCGTGACCTCGACGGACCGAACGGTGCGCGCGGCGGAGCTCCAGGTCTTCTCGAAATTGCCGGAAGAGGTGACGACGCCCACGCTGACGCCGAAGGACGCCGTTCCGAGCCTGGCCGCGGTGTCCATGAAGCCGAAGCGCTTCCGGCTCGGACGCAAGCTTCCCCAGAGCTCTGCGGTGCCCACGGGCACGACGATCCGCTTCAGGTTGTCCGAGGCAGCCGAGGTGACCTACGGGTTCCGGCGGGCGCTACCCGGACGGAAGGTCGGACGCCGCTGCCTCGCGCCCACCCGGGCGCGCAAGGGACGGCGGCGCTGTACGCGCTACGTACGCGCCGGGAGCCTCCGGCGGCCCGCCGCCCTCGGGTCCAACCGCATGCGCTTCCAGGGCCGCCTGAGCCGCCGCCGGGCGCTGCGTCCCGGGAGCTACCGCCTCACACTGGTGGCGACCGACGCGGCGGGCCAGCGATCGACCCCGAAGACACTGGCGTTCAGGCTCCTCGGCCGCCGGCGCTGACTCAGCCGGCTCGAAGGACGGTCGTCGCCCCTTGCAGAGCTCGGTCATCGCGTAGTAGACGCTCCTGCCGGTCCGGTTGAGTGTCTCCCTTGCCACGACCCTCCTGAGGCTCGGGACACGCGCGAGTGAGAATTCGGCCCTGATCACGAGCTTCTGGCTCTCTGGGTGGAGTGGCTGGCGCGCCAGGTCGCCGCACGTCAGGGCGTAGGGATTGTTTTCAACCTCTCGCGCGTGCTCTGGGTCCGGCGTGCCAGGCACAGCGCGCTCCTCGTCGCTCCCGCAGCCGATCGCGGACCCCACCAGCGCTAGGACGAGGCGTGGCGTCCTGATTTCAGCATCTCCCGCCAGTCCTCCGGATCCACGTCGGCCGGCTCGGTCGAGTCGATGAAATCGAGCAGCACATCCAGGAAGCGCTGGGGTTCGTCGAGGTGTGGGAAGTGGCCGGCTCCCTCGAACAGCTCCAGGCGGCTCGTCGGCACCAGCTCGTGCGCCGCCAGGCCGTGCTCCACCGGGATGATCGGGTCGCGCTCGCCCCAGACGATCATGAATGGGACCTTCTCGGCGAGGTAGAGGCGGTCGGTGGCGTTCACCCGCTGGCCCAGGGGGTCCACGATCGTTCGCAGGGTGTGCACGAACGCGGCCCTGGCCTCGGGATCCTCCAGCGACGCGTGGCCGCGGGCCAGCTCGGCCATGTCGGTGCCGGCGTGGAGCCCGAGCCGACCGAAGAAGCCGCCTACGGAGCGGCCCACGTCGAGCAGGCGGGTGCTCGCCAGCAGCGGCAGCACGACCTCTGAGAGCGGTAGCGTCGCGGCGCGCAGCAGCAGGTTCAGCTCTCGGCCCAGGCCGCCGCTGTCCACGAGCACGAGGCGCTCGCAGCGCTCCGGGAACTGGTAGGCCAGCTGCATGACCACCCCTCCCCCGAGCGAGTGCCCGACGAAGGTCGCGCTCTCGTGCCCGAGGGTCACCATCAGGTCGCGGACCCCGCTCGCGTAGGCGCCCAGCGAGTAGTCCCCGCGCGGCTTGGCCGACTCGCCATGCCCGATCAGATCCGGCGCGATCACGGTGAAGCGGGTGGCCAGGTACGGCATCACGCGCTCCCACGTGGCCGACGTGGAGGTGATCCCGTGCACGAGCACGATCGCGGGGCCGCTTCCCGCGCAGCGGTAGGCCACGCGGTGCCCGTGCAGCTCGATCTCCTTGAGCTCGAGGTCCTGTGCGGGGACCCGCCGGGCCGTTTGGGCGGTGTTGGTGGCTGTGCTGGGCATGCGCCCCAGCCTAGTGGCCCTTCGAACCCGTCAGCCGGAGGCGCGCGAGCGGCGGGTCGTGATCGCTCTGCTGCTCGTCGTCGAACTCGCTGTTCATGTGGACCGCGTCGAAGTCCGGCCACGAGCTCACCGTGGCGGGCGACACCAGGATGTGGTCAAGCACCTGACCGTTGCCCTGGAAGATGTACGAGTAGCGCTCCTTCTGCGGCACCAGCCGCCAGAGGTCGACCAGCTCGTAGTGCGTGCCGGGCGCCCCCCGCTCGAGCACGTTCACCGTCTCCGAGAACTCGAAGTCGTTGAGGTCGCCGAGCACGATCACTCGCGCGCGCCGGTCCGCCGCGAGCAGCCGCTCCACCCAGCCGTTCACCACTCCGGCCTGCCCGCGCTGCGGGTCGAGGGTCGGCTGCGTGGCGCCGCGGCGCTGGAGCTCGCTCGGCCGGTAGGGCTCCTGGAAGCGCCCGAACAGCGGCGCGTCGCCGCCCTTGGAGGCGAAGTGGTTCGCCACCACGAAGAGCCTCCGCTTCTCGAACAGGAACTCGCCTGCCAGCGGCTTGCGGCTGGCCTCCCACACCGCGTTCTCCGGCTCGATCCGGCCCGGGCTGAACGTGAGCTGGGCACCGGGCTGGGCCGGGTTGTCCTCAGTCGCCGTCACAGCCGTGCCGCCGGGGCGGTCGACAAACGTCACGCGATCGGGACGGAACAGGAAGCCGACCCGGATGTTGGCGTTCGGCGCGCCGCCGTCCTGGTTGTGCACCGGGTCGATCTGGCGGTACTCGTAGTTGGGGCCACCGACTGCGGCGATCGCCTCGACGATCGCGGTCCAGCTGGCGTCGCCGTTCGGTCCGGCCGGGCCCTCGCCATCGTTGTCCTGGACCTCCTGGAGGCCGAGGATGTCGGGCGCCTTCAGGTTGTTCTTGATCTGCAGCGCGATCGCCTGGATGCGCACGGCGTCGTTCACCGGGTCGAGGTTCTCGACGTTGTAGGAGGCCACCGACAGGTCGTGCTTGTCGGCGTGCTTCGCCGACTCCGGCTTGAGCCCGCCGCGCACGAGGGGCGGGAACTCGCGCACCAGGAACTTGTAGTTCCCGAACGAGTAGTCCACGACAGCCTCGACCGAGCCGTCGAAGCGATCGCCCACCTGCGCCACGGGCGCGGGGTCCTCGCCGCTGTCACGCGCCACCGGGTCGTGGAGGATGATCCGCTCCGGGTTGAAGTCGCCGAACCGGTACTCGTGCGGGAGCGTGTTGTCGAACGAGCGGACGACGATGGGTCCGCGCGACGAGCGCAGCCCGGCGTTCTGCCCCCTGTCGGCGAGCACCGCCAGCTCCGAGTTCTCGTTGGCAAAGCCAACGCTGAAGGTGTTCGTCGGCTCGACCACAACGGCGCGGTTGACCCGCGTGAGCATGCCCTCCAGCGACTCGTAGAAGTCGATGCCGTCCTGCGCGGGATCGAAGCTCGGGTCCTGGTTGGCGGTGTCGAGCGGCGGGCCCGACTTGCTCTCGACGTTGCCGCTCACGAGTGGCGGATCGTCGGTCTGCGGGTCCGGCGTGTCGTTGTCGATCACCGTCGTGGGCGGGACGCGCCCGCCGGCGCCGACCACCGTCGGAGCGATCGCGCCCGTGCCTCCGGGCGTGACCGTGGCCCGATCGATCTGCGTGATCGAGAGATTCGGGAATGCCGAGGAGCCGAAGTCGCCCGCCGGGAAGTCCGGCGGGGCGCAGGTCGGCGTGCAGCCCGCGCGGAACTCGCTCACCCGGCCGTTGACCGTGATGGCCGCGCCGACGGTTGCGGCCGCGGGCGCCGGCGCGCCTGTGAAGACGAAGATGCCCTCGGAGGTGCGGACATCGGAGTCTGGCTGCGCGTCTTGGTAGTAGAAGCCGTTGAAGCGCCGCGCGGTGACCACACCCGGCACTGCGAGCACGAATGAGCCCCGGTAGGGCGACAGGTGCTGGCGCCCCTGGATGTCGTGGATGCGCAGCCCGGTGACTGGCGGCTGCGGCGTGGTGTTGCCGCCGCTGTTCTGCGGGTTGCCGGGCTTGGGGCCCTGGAAGTCCGCCGAGTTGTCGTTGGTGTCGGTCGTGCCGCCGAGACGTTCGAAGGAGTTGTCGCCGTTCGTACCGGGCGTCAGGAGCCCGGTCCCCTCGCGGCAGGGGCTGTTGGGAGAGCCGACACCATCGCGAACGGTGTTGGTCGTATCCACGATGCGGATCCCCGCAAAGTTGCCGGCGGCGAAGTCGGTGAAGCCGGTGCCGTACGTCTGGTCCGGCTCGACGTCGCCGGAGTAGCCAGGGGATGTGACGTTGGCGAACAGGTACGAGCCGCCCGCCGGCAGGAAGACGTCACTGTCCACCGTCGCGCGGTTGGACGGGTTGCCCGGCGTGCCTGAGGCGCAGCCCTGAAGCCGCCAGCCCGAGATGTCCACGGGGGACGCCGAGCGGTTGCGCAGCTCAACGAACTCGTCGTTGCCACCAACAGGCCCGCGCGTGCGGAACTCGGAGATGACCACCTCGTTCGGAGGCGCCGACTGGCCGGCCGCCGGCGCGGCGGAGGCCAGGACGGCGAGGAGGGCGAGCGGGACGAGGCACGTGAGTCTGAGCATTGGCGCAGGGTAGCCCCTTATTGGCCGCGTTGACCCAAAGGGGTTAGTGCGACGCGACGATGACCAGCAGGCCGCCGCGCGGAGACAGCGTCGGCATCTGCCGGATCGAAGGCGTGCGCTCAGGCTCGGCCAGCTCGAGCGAGAAGCGCTCCAGGATGGCCGCGGCGATCGTCCTCACCTCGAGCAGGCCGAAGCGCATGCCGATGCAGGTGCGCGACCCGCCCCCGAACGGGATGTACGCGCCCTTCGGAAGCGCGGCGCGTGCTTCCTCGGTGAAGCGCTCGGGGCGGAACTCGAACGGTTCCGGGAACACCTCGGCCAGGTGGTGACTCGCCCACGAGCAGTAGTTCACGAGCACTCCGCCGGGCACCCGCACCCCGTGCAGCTCGAAGGGATCGATCGAGCGGCGCGGGCCGATCCAGGCGGGGGGATACATGCGCAGGGTCTCGTCGATCGCGAGCTCCAGGTCATGGTCGCCGGGGTTGCGGGCCAGCTCGTAGAACAGGAACGTGACGGTCGAGGTGGTGGTGTCGTGCCCGGCGAACATCAGCGTCATCACCTGATCGCGGAGCTCCAGCTTCGACAGCCGTGAGCCGTCCTCGTCGGTGCTGTCCATCAGGAGGCTGAGCAGGTCCGATCCTCGCTCCCCGGACGCCAGGCGCCGGTCGACTTCCGTGAAGATCACCTCGTCCAGCCATGCCCGTGCGCGCACCATCGCGCGATACGGGCTTCCGGGCCCGCGGAGCATCTGGGCCGCGTACGCTCGGCCCCAGTAGCCGAGCACCCGCTCGAACTGCTCGGCCATCTCCGGTCCGCGCGCGGGGTCGAACCCGAAGAGCGCCCGCATCGCGATTCGCAGCGCCAGCCGCCGAGTCCACGCATACAGGTCGAGCCGATCCCCGGCGCGCCACGGCGCCAGGGCCTCTTCCACCTCCTCCACCATCGTGTCCGTGGCCGCGGCGATCTGCTCGCGGTGGAAGGCGGGCAGCATGATCCGCCGCGCACGCCGGTGGTAGTCGCCGTCGGTGGTGAGCAGGCCGTCTCCGAGGAGAGGAATCAGGTCGCCCATGCCGCCGTCGCGCCAGCGGAAGTTCGACGCTCCGGAGACGGTCATGTAGTGGTTCGCCTCCGGCCCGAGCGCGAACACCACCGGCGCGTACATCAGGCGCATCGAGAACACCGGGCCGTAGCGCTCGTGGAGCCTCAGCAGGAGCGGCAACGGCTCGTGCTCGAACTCCCGCGTCCGCCGCATGCTGAAGCTGAGCTCGCCGGGCGGGAACTGGCCCCGGGCGGCCTTCTGCCAACGCATGTCCGAGCGAATGCGCTCGATGACGCCACCGGGAACGGGCGGGGGCGGGGCTACGCTCATGGACGAGCCATCCTACGCTTCCCGCCGTGGACCTCCCGAGCCTGTGCGGCGCATTCGGGCTGTCGGCGGCGGCGGGCCTGAACGCCTGGCTTCCGCTCTTCGGCGCCGCGCTCGCGCAGCGCCTCGACATCGTCGAGCTCGCTCAGCCGTTCGACGACCTGAGCGGTACGGGTGCGCTCGTGGTGCTGGGGGTGCTCACCAGCGCCGACTTCGTCGGCGACAAGATTCCAGCCGTCGATCACGTCCTGCACGCGATCGGCACGGTCGTCGCGCCGGTGTCGGGCGCCGTCCTCTTCACGGGCCAGACCGGCGCCGAGACCGACATCCCCACGCTCGTCGCGATTCTGCTCGGCGGCAGCACCGCCGAGTCGATACACGCGGGCCGCGCCACGATCCGCCCGCTGTCCACGGCCACGACAGGCGGAATGGGAAACCCGGTGCTTTCGACGCTGGAGGACGTGGCATCGATCGGCCTCACCGTTGTGGCCTTCGCCCTTCCAGTTCTGGCGTTCGTGATGGTGGTCGGCCTGCTGATCGTGATCGTCGTCGTCTGGCGCCGCGCTCGCAGTGGATAGCGTGCGCATCGTGCTAAGGCGAAGCGAGAGGCATGTGGCGCGCTACGCGTGGCCGGCCGGCGTGTCTGCGGCGGGGATGGCGTGGTACGCCGCGGACAGTCTGCGCCACCGGCGCGAGGGCGGCCATGGATACCGGCTCCGTGGCGAGGTGGACGTGCGCGAGGCGAGCTTCCTGCGTGCCGCCGAGGCGCTCACCGGCGCACCGGTCTCCTTTGGGAACGACGCCGAGCTGCTGATCAACGGCGACCAGATCTTTCCGTCCTATCTCGGGGCCATAAGGGACGCGGAGGAGACGGTGAACCTCCTGACCTACGCGTACTGGCGCGGTGACATCGCCATCGAGGTGGCGGACACGCTCTGTGAGAAGGCGAGCGCGGGCGTGGAGTGCAACGTGATCGTCGACGCTGTCGGGGCGGCCAAGATGGACCGGAAGCTGGTTCACAAGATGCGCGACGCCGGCGTGAACGTCTGCTTCTTCCGGCCGCCGAAGCCGTACGCGGTCCGCCGGCTCCAGTACCGCACGCACCGCAAGCTCTTGATCGTCGACGGCACGACCGGCTTCACCGGTGGCGTGGGCATCGCCGAGGAGTGGACCGGGAACGCCGAGGACCCCGACCACTGGCGCGACACCCACGTGAGGGTGAGCGGGCCGGTGGTGCGCGGCCTCCAGGGAGCATTCGCCGAGAACTGGCTCGAGTGCACGGGAGACGTGCTGGCGGGGGACCGCTATCTGCCCTACATCGAGGAGCTGGACGACGGCGGCCCCATGCAGGTGATGCGCTCGAGCGCCACGGTCGGCGACTCGAACGCCGAGGCCCTCATCTACCTCGCCGTGGCGGCGGCGAAGCGCTCGATCGAGCTGACCTCCGCCTACTTCGTGCCGCGCCCGGCGTTCACCGAGGCGCTGGTGGAGGCCGCCGGCCGCGGCGTCCACATGCGCATCCTGGTGCCCGGCTCGCACATCGACAAGCAGTTCGTGCGCACCGCCGGCCGTGCCGCGTACGACGAGCTGATCGCGGCCGGCATAGAGATCTACGAGTACTGCCCCACGATGCTGCACGCCAAGACGCTCACCGTGGACGAGATCTGGTCCTCGGTCGGCTCCGTGAACTTCGACAATCGCTCCTTCCAGCTGCACGACGAGGTCACGCTCTGCGTGCAGAGCGAGCGCTTCGCGGGGCAGCTGCACGAGGTCTTCGACAGCGATCTCGAGCACTCGGAGCGGATCGAGCCCGACGAGTGGCGGGAGCGCCCGTTGACCCAGCGGGCCCGCGAGAACGTGACCAAGTACGCACGGCGCGAGCTCTAGCCCTCCTCGGGTAAAGTCGCCGCGACCGATCGAGGAGGCCCCGTTGGACGCAAGCCAGCTCAAGTCGCTACCCCTATTCGCGGACGTGCCCGACGACGAACTCGCGCAGATCGCGGGCTTCGCGCAGGAGGTGAACGTGGACCAGGGACGCGAGCTGGTCCGCGAGGGCGACTTCTCCTATGAGTTCATGGCGATCGAGGAGGGAGAGGCGGAGGTCACGCGCGACGGCCAGCACGTCGCGGACCTCGGCCCCGGCGACTTCTTCGGCGAGATGGGCCTGCTCGAGAAGACGCTGCGCAACGCGACCGTGACCGCGAAGACGCCGATGAAGCTCGTGACCCTGACCGGCTGGGACATGAAGCGAATGGAGCGCCACATCCCTGAGGCGATCGAGCGGGTGCGCAACACGCTCGAAGAGCGCCGCCCGGACTGAGCGCCATGGCTGGGCGGATCGTCCTGTTCGGCGCCACCGGCTACACCGGCCGGCTGGTGGCCGAGGCCATGGTCGAGCGCGGCCTCAGGCCGGTGCTGGCGGCCCGCAGCCAGGACAAGCTCGAGGCGCTTGCCGAGGCGCTCGGCGGCAATCTCGAGACCGCAACGGCCGACGTGGCCGATCCGCCCAGCGTGCGCGCGCTCGTGGAGAGCGGCGACGTGCTGGTGACCACCGTGGGGCCGTTCGCGCGCTGGGGCGGCCCGGCAGCCGCAGCCGCCACCACGGCCGGCGCCCACTACATCGACTCGACCGGCGAGCCGCCCTTCATACGCGAGGTGTTCGAGCGCTACGGACCCGCCGCCGAGCAGGCCGGCATTGGGATGCTCACCGCGTTCGGATACGACTGGGTCCCCGGGAACCTGGCCGGCGGCCTCGCACTCGAGCGCGCCGGCGAGCTGGCCAGGCGCGTGGACGTCGGCTACTTCATCACCGGCGGCGGCGCGTCCATGAGCGGGGGTACGAAGGCGTCGCTCGTCGGTGCGATCTCCGAGCCCTCGTTCGGGCTCCGCGACGGCCGCGTCCAGACGGAACGGGGCGCAAAGCGGGTGCGCAGCTTCAGCGTCGGCTCGAAGCAGCTCCAGGCTGTCTCGGTGGGAAGCTCGGAGCATTTCGCGCTGCCGCGCGTGGCGCCACGCCTGCGCGAGGTGAACGCCTATCTCGGCTGGTTCGGGCCGGCGTCGCGCGCGATGCAGGTGATGTCAGCGGGTACCTCGGTCGCGATGAAGGTGCCGGGCGTGGACAAGCTCTGGAGCGCCGCGGGCGAGCGCTTCGTCCAGGGCTCCACCGGTGGCCCGGACGCGGAGGCTCGCTCGAAGAGCGGCTCGCACATCGTGGCGATCGCATACGACGTGGCCGGACGCCCGCTGAGCGAGGTGCACGTGAACGGCGTGGACGGCTACACCTTCACCGGACGCATGCTCGCCTGGGGCGCGGATCGCGCCGCGGCAGGTGCGTTGAAGGGCACCGGCGCGCTCGGCCCCGTGGACGCCTTCGGCCTCGACGAGCTGGTCAAGGGCTGCGCCGAGGCCGGGATCTCGGAGGAGGGCGCGGGCGGCGTGGTGCCCAGCGCCGTTCGCGCGGCTGTGCAAACCGCCTGAACGGCAGCATTGAGGGGTGGCCCGAGCGGGTGGGTCATCCTGGTAGCGCTATCCGCAACCGAGATGACACACCTGATGCGAACACGGCCGGAAGGCGGCGTCTCGTGGCGCTTGGCGCGGCTGGGCTCGTTGCCCTCGTTGCTGGTGTAAGCGTCGGAGCCGGCGACGACGCCGGCGAAGAGGCCGCCGCCCCGCAGGGGGCACGCCAGGAGCGCGCCGTGGCCGCTGCGCTCCGCCAGGTGGACCGCCTGACCCTGCGCCAGCGGGTTGGGCAGGTGACCATTTCGAGCTTCCCCGGCCAGGCGGCACCCGATTACATCCGGCGCCGCCTGCGCGCGAGGGAGACGGCGGGCGTGATCCTCTTTGGAGCCAACGGTGGAGACCGCGCCGTTTGGCGGCGCGTCACGCGCTCGGTACAGGGCCCAGCGCGCGGGCGGGCCCTCGTCATGGTCGATCAGGAGGGCGGCGACATCCGCACGGTCGAATACGCAGGCCCGACCGCGAGCCAGCCGTTTCAGGGGCCAGCTCGCAGCGTCCGGCGCGCGGCTGCCGGCGCGGGCCGCCAGCTGCGCGCCGCCGGGATCCAGGTGAACCTGGCGCCGGTGGCGGACGTCCCGCGGCCGGGCTCGGTGATGGGAACCCGTTCGTTCGCCGGCGACGAGCGCGGGATCGCCTCGCGCACGCGGGCGTCGATCCGCGGCCTGCGCGATGCACGTGTCGCGGCCACCGCGAAGCACTTCCCGGGGCTCGGCGGAGCGACCGTGAACACAGACGACGGTCCGGCCACGGTCGAGGTCCCCATCGAGCGCGACCTCGTCCCGTTCCGCGCGGCGGTTGACGAGGGCGTGCCGCTCGTGATGCTCTCGCATGCGAGCTATCCGAAGCTCGACGCCCGCCGGATCGCCTCTCAATCGGCGCCGATCGTCACGGGCCTGCTGCGCAAGAGGCTCGGTTTCGAGGGCGTGATCGTGACCGACAGCCTGGAGGCAGCGGCGGTGCTGGCGCGCTCCGGCGTGGCCACGGCGGCCGAGCGCTCGATCAGGGCCGGGGCGGATCTGATCCTGATGACCGGCTCGGCGAGCTGGAACGATGTGTTCCCGCACCTGCTGGCGGAGGCGCGCCGCGACCCGGCGTTCCGGCAGCGCGTCCGCGAGAGCGCCGCCCGGGTGCTGGCGCTGAAGCGGGAACTACTCCGCTGAGTCGGCGGGCTCGAGCGCCAGTTCCATCAGCTCGTGGTGCACCGCGTGCTCGCCGCCACGGCGACGGGCCCAGTCGCCGTCTGGGCGGAGCTCCCAGCCGAAGGTGTCGTCCGCAAGGCAGCGCTCGATGGTCTCCTCGAGCTCCGCACGGAGCGGCGCGGAGTCCACCGGTGCCAGCAGCTCCACGCGCGTGTCGAGGTTGCGCGGCATGAGGTCCGGTGACCCGAGCCAGTAGCGCCGCTCCTCGCCGCGGTGGAACCCGTAGATGCGCGAGTGCTCGAGGAAGCGCCCGACCACCGAGACCACGTTGATGTTCTCCGAGATCCCTTCGAGGCCCGGGCGCAGGCAGCAGATCCCGCGCACGTTCAGGTCCACGCTCACGCCGGCCTGTGACGCCTCGTACAGCGCGCGGATGCAGCGCGCGTCCACGAGCGCGTTCATCTTCAGGACGATGCGCGCGTCCTCGCCTCGCTCCTTGGCGTCGATGGTCTTCTGCACCTCGTCAAGGAACCAGTCGCGCATGTGGTCGGGCGCGATCACCGCCTTGCGGTACTCCGGGGAGCGCGCCGCGCCTGTGAGTGAGTTGAACAGCTCGGCCACGTCGGCCCCGAGCTCGCGGTCGCAGGTGAACAGCCCGTAGTCCTCGTACAGGCGCGCCGTCTTCGCGTGGTAGTTGCCGGTCCCGATGTGCAGGTAGTGGCGCGCTCTCGCACCCTCGCGCCGCACCACCAGCAGCGCCTTGGCGTGGGTCTTCAGGCCGGGCAGGCCGTGCACCACGTGCGCGCCCACCTCCTCGAGGGAGCGCGCCCAGCCGATGTTGCGGCGCTCGTCGAACCTCGCCTTCAGCTCCACCAGGCAGACGGCCTGCTTGCCGCGCTCGGCCGCCTCGATCAGTGCCGGCACGAGATCCGAGTCGTCAGACGTGCGGTACACGGTCATCTTGATCGCGAGCACGTCCGGATCCCTGACCGCCTGGCGCACGAAGCGCTCCACGGTTCCGACGAACGAGTGGTAAGGGTGGTGCACGAGCAGGTCGCCCGCGCGCATCGCCGCGAACACGTCCGCCGTGTCCTCCTCGGTGTCGGCGAACGGCGGCGGCACCACGGGCGTCCAGGGCTCGAAGCGCAGCTCGCGGTGCCCGTCGATGTCGTGGAGGGCCATGAGGTCGTCCACGGCGAGGAGACCCTCCACGTCCATCACCTGCGACTCCTCTATCGCGAGCTGCTCGATCAGGTACCGGCGCATCTCCGGGTCCATGGTCGACGCCACCTCGAGCCGCACCACCTCGCCGAAGCGCCTGCGCCGCAGCTCGTCCTCCACGGCCCGCAGCAGGTCGTCGGCCTCGTCGGAAACCGTGAAGTCCGCGTCGCGCGTGACCCGGAAGAAGTCGTGGCGGAGGATCTCCATCCCCGGGAAGAGATCCTCGAGATGGCGCGCGATCACCGACTCGAGCGGCACGAACACGTCGTCCACGATCGGCACGAAGCGCGGCAACACCTCCTTCGGGACCTTCACCCGCGCGAAGGTCTCGAGGCCGGACACCGGGTCGCGCAGCCACACGCCGATCGACAGCGACAGGTTCGAGATGTACGGGAACGGCCGCCCGGGCCCGACCGCAAGCGGAGTCAGCACGGGGAAGATCTGCTCCGAGAACAGCCTGTCGATCGTCGCGACCTCTTCCGCGGAGCACTCCGGGACCTCAGCCACCCGCACGCCCTCGTCGGCCAGCGCCGGGCGCACCTCCTGCTCCCAGACGAGCGAGTGCCGGCGGGCCAGCTCAGCGTCGCGCTCGTTGATGCGCTCGAGCGTCTCGCGGGCGGAGAGCCCGTCGGGGCCGCGCGCGTCGATGCCGGCGTCCACCTGGTCGTGCAGCCCGGCCACCCGCACCATGTAGAACTCGTCCAGGTTGTTCGCGTAGATCGCGAGGAACTTCAGGCGCTCGAGCAGCGGCGTGCGCTCGTCCTCGGCCAGCTCCAGGACGCGCTCGTTGAACTGGAGCCAGGAGACCTCGCGGTTCACGAACAGCTCCGGTGAGTCGAGCGCCGGGATCTGAGCCGTTGCGGTTACCGCCTCCATCGTGTCCCTATATCGTGGCGCACCGTGCTCTGGTTGCTGCGCCATGGAGACGCTGCCGACGGATCACCTGACGCCGAGCGACCACTCACCGAGAAGGGCGAGGAGCAGGCGCGCGCGGCCGGGCGCGCCCTCAAGCGGCTCGGCGTGCGCCCGAGCGCATGCCTAACGAGCCCGAAGCTGCGCGCGGTCGACACGGCGACGCTTGCGTGCGAGGAGCTGGGCGTGGAGCCGCAGCACGAGCCCAAGCTCGCGGGTGGCCCGTTCGATGCCGAGGCGCTCGCGGCCGGCCTCGGCGACGACGTGCTGCTGGTGGGGCACGACCCGGATTTCTCGATGGCCGTGCACAGCCTCACCGGGGCACAGGTGCGCATGAAGAAGGGCGGGCTCGCGGGCGTGGAGAAGGGCGAGCTCAAGGTGCTCCTCCGGCCGGACGAGACGCGTGCGATTGCGGAGGTGGCCAGCTAGGCAAGCCGACGCCCCTCCACCAGCTCCAACAGGATCCCCTCGCGCAGGCCGCCGCGGGCGATGCGCAGCGGGAGACCGAGCAGGTCGGAGATCGCCTCGAGGATGAGGATGCCGGCGGGCAGCAGCCGCACGCGCTCGGCGTCGAGCTCGAAGCGTTCGGCCACCTCTGAGATCGGCGTGGTCGAGAGCACCCGGATGCCGCGCTCGAGCGTTTCGTGCTCCAGCTCCGCTCCCACGAGCCGGCGCAGGGAGGTGGCGGTCCCGCCCACTGCCACGGCGCTCGCGGCCGGCGGCGGCTCGAGTCCCTCGAAGGTTCCCTCCACGTGGCGGCGCAACTTCTCGAGCTCATCCGCCGAGGGCGGGTCCGAGCGCAGGTACGCGTCGGCGAGGAAGCCGGAGCCGATCCGGAACGACTCCGACCAGGTCATCTCGCCATCGGGCTCGCCGACGGCGATCTCGCTGGAGCCCCCGCCCACGTCGATGACGGCGATCGTGCCGTCGGGTGCCTCGAGCAGCGTGCGCGTGGCGCCCACGAACGACAGTCGCGCCTCCTCCTCGCCGGACAGGACGCTCAACTCCACGCCTCCGGCGTGCTCGACGGCGCTCACCAGCTCGTCGCGGTTGCGGGCGGTGCGGATCGCGGCGGTCGCAACGGCCACGATCTGCTCGGCGCCGACCTCGCGTGCGACGGAGGTCTGGGTGCGGACGACCTCCGCGGTCTCGGCGATCTTCTCCTGCGGGATAACGCCACCGTCCTGAAGGCTCCTGCCGATGCGCGTGAACGCGCGTTGGGCCACCAGCTCGCGCAGCCGGCCATCGCCCGCATCAGCCACCAGCAGTCGCGTCGTGTTGCTGCCGATGTCGATGCACGCGCAGATCAAGCAGTGGGGGGCGCCGCGAGTGGATGCGAGGCGTCCTCGAACTCCCTGAACAGGCCCGTGACGACGAAGGCGGTCTGCTCGCCGATGTCCACTGCGTTGTCTCCGATCCGCTCGATGCAGCGCCCCACCAGCATCATGTGCATCGCCCACTCGCGCTGGTCGGGGTCGTCCCCGAGCCCGAGCGCGCGCTGGAAGACGGCGCGGTTGAGGCGGTCGATCTCGTCGTCTTGGCGCACGAGATCCTGAGCCATCAGGACATCGCGGCGCTCGAACGCCTGGCCGCACTGGACGACCTGCTGGCGGGCTTGAAGGCCCATGCTCTGGATGTAGTCGAGCATCTGCGGATCTGACGGAGGCTCGTGACCGTCGAGTGGCACGAGCTTCGCCATGTTGACGCATTGGTCGCCCATGCGCTCGACGTGCTTGATCACATGCAGCAGCGCGGCCACGATGCGCAGGTCACCGGCCACCGGAGCCTGGAGGGCGAGGAGCGACAGGATTCCCTGGTGGACCTCGAGGTAGCGGCCGTCGATCCGGTCGTCGTCTGCGATCACCATGCCGGCCAGCTCGATGTCGTGGTTCATGATCGTCTCGAGCGCGCGGTCGAGCGCGGTCGCGACGAGGTCGAGCCCGCCCAGGGCGGCCCGCTCGAGTCCCTCGAGCTCCTGCTGGAAGTGGGTTCTGTTAGTCATCCGACCTTGCCCGTCACATAGGCCTCCGTGCGCGGGTCCGCGGGGTTGGTGAACACGGTCTCGGTGTCGTCGAACTCGACGAGCGATCCGATCCGATCCTCTGGCGTGACGGTGAAGAACGCCGTCTTGTCCGATACGCGCGCCGCCTGCTGCATGTTGTGCGTCACGATCACGATCGAGTAGTCGCGCTTGAGGTCCATCATCAGGTCCTCGATCTTCCCGGTGGAGATCGGGTCGAGCGCGGAGCACGGCTCGTCCATCAGGATCACGTCCGGCTCGACCGCGAGGCAGCGGGCGATGCAGAGCCGCTGCTGCTGGCCGCCGGACATGCCGAACGCGTTGGCCTTGAGCCGGTCCTTGACCTCGTCCCAGACAGCGGCGTGGCGCAGCGCCCGCTCCACGATCTCGTCCATGTCGCCCTTCATGCCGAGGACACGCGGCCCGAAGGCGATGTTGTCGTAGATCGACTTCGGGAACGGGTTCGGCTTCTGGAAGACCATGCCGATCCGCTTGCGCACCTCCACGGCGTCCACTTCAGGGGCGTAGAGGTCCTGCCCGTGGTAGAGGACCTTGCCCTCCACCTTTGCGGAGGGGATCAGATCGTTCATCCGGTTGAGGCAGCGGATCAGCGTCGACTTGCCGCAGCCGGAGGGGCCGATCAGCGCCGTGATCTCGTTCCTCGCGATGTCGAACGTGACGTTACGGACGGCGGGCTTGTCGCCGTACGAGACGGTCACGCCGTCGAGCAGGAAGATCGCCTCGCGCGACTTGGGTTGCTCGCGCGGGGGCGTCTCCTGTTTGGCCGGCTTGATCGTGGTCAACGGAAGCGCCATTCGTGCACCTACCACCTCTGCTCGTAGCGGTTTCGTAGCCAGATCGCGACGCTGTTCATGGCGAGCAGCAGGATCATGAGCAGCAGAATCCCGGCTGCCGCGAGTGGCCTGTAGTCGTTGATGTCGTTTGACGCTCTCGAGATCCAGTCGAAGATCTGGATCGGCATCGCCGTGAACTGCGAGCCGAGACCCTCGGGGTTGAAGGCGATCACGGTGGCGGCGCCGACCACGATCAGCGGCGCGGTCTCGCCGATGGCGCGTGACAGCGCCAGGATCACGCCGGTTGCGATGCCGGGGATGGCGGCCGGTAGCACCTGCCGCCAGATCGTCTGCCACTGGGTGGCGCCCAGGGCGAGGGAGCCCTCCCTGATCGAGGGGGGCACCGCTCGCAGCGCCTCGCGGCCGGCGATGATCACCATCGGCAGCACGAGCAGGCCGAGCGTGAGACCACCGGCCAGCACGACGTTGCCGAGGCTGAGCGGCCCGCGGACGAGGAAGGCGAGCCCGAGGATGCCGTACACGATCGACGGGACCGCCGCGAGGTTCTGCACGTTCAACTCGATCAGGCGGTTCCACCAGCGGTTCGGGTCCGCGTATTCCTCGAGGTAGATCGCCGTGGCCACGCCCACGGGGACGATGAAGAGGGCGCAGACGCCCATCAGCCAGATCGTTCCCCAGAGCGCCGCCTGAATCCCCGCCTTGTCCGCGGAGATCGACGTGAAGTTATTCACGAAGTCCCAGCTCAGCGTGCCCGCGCCGTCCAGCGCCACGTCCACGAGCAGGACCACGAGCAGCCCGATCGCCACCGCAAGGCAGGCGAGCATCGCCAGCCGGAAGGCGAGGTCCTTTGCCATCCGGCCACGCGACGGTTTCATTCGTACACCTGCCTGTACCTGCGTACGAACCGGATCGAGATCAGGTTCATCACGAGCGTGATCACGAACAGCGTCATCCCGACGGCGAAGATCGTCTTGTAGGCGATCGACCCGGTGGCGGCGTCGCCCTTTGCGGTGCCGGCGATGAAGGCGGTGAGCGTCTCCATCGACTTCGTCGCGTCTGTGCCCCACTGCGGCTGGAGCCCGCCGGCGATCACGACCACCATGGTCTCTCCGACCGCGCGCGACATCGCGAGCACGACAGACGCCACGATGCCGGAGAGGGCGGCAGGGAACACCACGCGGAGCGTCACCTGGAGCTTCGAGGCGCCGAGGCCGAAGGCGCCCTCGCGCAGCGCCTGTGGGACCGCCCGCATGGCGTCCTCGGAGATCGACGCGACGATCGGGATGATCAAAAAGCCGATGATGATCCCGGCCGCCAGGGCGTTGAAGATCGCGACGTCCATGCTGAACAGGCCGCGCAGGATCTCCGGCGTGAAGAACGTGAGCGCGAAGTAGCCGAAGACGATCGTGGGCACGCCGGCGAGGAGCTCGAGCGCAGGCTTGACCGTCTTGCGCACCCGGGGGCGGGCGTACTCGCTCAGGAAGATGGCGCCGCCCAGTCCCAGCGGCACGGCCACCACAAGGGCGATGGCGGTCGTCATGAACGTGCCGAGCACGAGCGGGAGCACGCCGAAGCTCGCCGGTTCGAAGAGCGGCGTCCACTTCGTTCCGAACAGGAACTCGCCGATGCCGACCTCGCCGAAGAAGACGACGGTCTCCCGTACGAGCGCGTACACGATCCCCACGGTCGTGAGGAGCGAGATCAGGGCGGCCAGCACGAGCAGGCCCTTGATCAGGCCCTCCCCATAACGGCGACGGGCCGCCCGGAGGCTCGGTGCCTCCGGGCGGCCGCCTGCTGCCGCTGCTGTGCTGGCTGCTTCCACCTAGCTCCCGAGCGCTGACTTCGCCTGGTCAGCCTGCTCCGTGCTCATCGGGACGATCTGCGACGCCGCCGCGATCGGCTCGTAGTTCTCGAGGATGTAGTCGAGGAACGCCCTGACCTCGGGACGCTTCAGCGCCTTGGTGCTCGGATACATGAACAGCGGACGCGAGAGCGGCTTGTACTCGCCACTCTGGATCGTCTCGGTGGTCGGCTCGACGCAACCGTCGCCGCCGTCGACCTTGACCAGGTTGAGCTTGTCCTGGTTCTGCTCGTAGTAGGAGTGGCCGAAGTAGCCGAGGCCGCCTGTCTCACCCGAGACGCCCTGCACCAGGATGTTGTCGTCCTCTGAGGGCTGGTAGTCCTCGCGCGAGACACCCTCCTCACCGTTGATCACATCGGTGAAGAAGTCGAAGGTGCCGGAGTCCGTGCCGGGACCGAACAGGCTCAGCTCGGCGTCGGGCAGCTTCGGATCGATCTCGCTGAGGTTCTTGACCTTGGAGCCCTGGTTCCAGAGCTCCTTGAGCTGGTCGGTTGTCAGGCACGCGACCTTCAGGTCCGGGTTCGAGACCACGGCGATCCCGTCGTTCGAGACCTGGACCTCCTTGTAGTCGATCCCCGCCTTCTTGCAGACCGGGACCTCCTCGTCGTCCTTGATCGGGCGGGAAGCGTTGGAGATATCGGTCTCACCCGCGCAGAACTTCTCGAAGCCGCCGCCGGTGCCGGAGGTGCCGACGGTGATCTTCACGTCGGGGTTCTCCGCCTGGAACGCCTCCTGTGCAGCTTGGGCGAACGGCGCGACGGTGCTCGATCCGTCGATCTTGATGTTGCCGGAGAGGTCGCCTCCGCCTCCGCCTGCGCTGGCGTTGTCGTCGTCGTTACCGCAGGCGGCGGCGCCCATGGCGAGGGCACCGCACGCGGCGATGGTGATGAGTGTCTTCATGTCCCGCACGCTCGCACCGGCAGGACCTCAGTCTGTTATCCACCTGTCGCCGCCTTGTGAAAAGGGTGTGAAAGGCGATATCCGAAACCGAAGTGCGTGTGGATGTAGGCACTGCCGGGGCTCGCCTCGTCGAGCTTCCGGCGCAGTCGCGCTATGTAGACATCCACGGAGCGATCCGACTTCCGATACGGCTCCTCCCACACCACCCGGTAGAGCTCTTCCCGGCTGACGATTCGGTCGTGGCGCTCGGCCAGTGCCGTGAGCAGGTCAAGCTCGCGCACGGTCAGCCTCAGAGGCCTGCCGCCGGCGTAGGCCACGAACTCGCTGGGACGGATCTCAATGTCTCCAACAACCATGGGCGCGACTGTGCCACCCAAGTGCGGAAAGTCCGTTATTCCGCCGTTGCCCGGTTGTGAAAAGGCTGTGAAGCCGCTCCGCTCCGGGAGCGCGCCGCCTAGACTTCGAGGCGATGGCGGATCTGCGTATCGCGATCCTCGACTCTGACTCGGGGTTCGTGAGAGTGCTGGTGAAGCGCGCCGGCGACCTGGGCTGGCACTACCGCTGCCTGGAGTCTCCTCCGCCCGTGGAGGAATTCGTGGCGATGCGGGTGAACGCCCTGGTCGTCGACCTGGCGCTGCTCGGCCCCGGCGGCTGGGAGTTCCTCGAGCGAGTGTCCGCGGCGCTGCCCGGCATGGGAGTGATCGTCTGCACCGGGCCGACCACCGTGTCCCAGCGCGTGCGCGGCCTGCGGGCGGGGGCCGACGACTGGGTCACGAAGCCGTGTCACCCAGAGGAGGTGCTCGCGCGCGTGGAGGCCGTGATCCGGCGCCGCAAGCGCTCGTCGGAGCGCATGGACACCGGTCCGCTGGTGGCCGGCGAGCTCGAGATCCGCGCCGACCAGTTCCAGGCGTTCGTCGGCGGACAGAGCATCGACCTCACGCGCCGGGAGTTCGAGCTGCTCGAGCTGCTCGCCCAGGCCCAGGGCAAGGTGCTCCAGCGCGAGGAGATCTACCAGGCGGTATGGGGCTACGCGATGGCCCACGGCGATCGCTCGGTGGACGTCTTCGTGCGAAAGGTGCGCCAGAAGCTCGAGAAGGCATCGCCCGACTGGAGCTACATCCACACGCACTTCGGCGTGGGCTACCGCTTCCAGCCGGAGCGGCCTGGCGGCCCCGACGAGGCCGCCGCTTTCGAGGCCAGCCTCGGCCAGGAGCCCGAAGCTCCGGCCCCGCCGTTAAGTGAGGAAGCCGAGCGCGGTGAGCTGGACTGCCTCGCTGCGCTTGCCTGAGCACGAGTAGCCATACTTCCCCGCCGCATGTCGAGGAATCAGCGCATCGGACTGATCGCGGCCGCCGTGGCGGTGGCCGTGCTCGCCTTCGTGATCGCGAGTCCGGGCGACGATGACGAGGGCGACCAGGCCGCACAGACGACAGCAACTCAGTCCGAGACCAGCGCTGAGACCGAGAGCACTCCGACCGAGACCGAGACCGAGACGGAGTCGCCCGCCCCCACGAAGGCCGTGGTCACCGGGATCGAGATGCGCGGTGGCGAGGTCGTGGGTGGTCCCGCCGAGATCAGGGTCACGCACGGCGACCGCGTGCTGCTCACGGTGAGCTCGGACGCTCCCGACGACATCCACCTGCACGGGTACGACATCGAGAGGAAGGCCGCCTCGGGCCAGCCCGCGAAGTTCAGGTTCATAGCGGAACTCGAGGGCGAGTTCGAGATCGAGAGCCACGTGGCCGAGGACGCCGGCCGTGACCCGCTCGTCGGAACGCTCATAGTCGAACCCAGGTGACGCTGGCGTGTTCCTGATCGGACACGGGATCTCCGTCAGGTCCGACCTGCCCATTCCTGAGTGGCTGTTCGGGTGGGCGGCGGCGATGGTCCTCGTCGTCTCGTTCGTGGCGCTCGCGGTCCTATGGCCCGAGCCGCGCCTGCAAAAGCCCACTTGGCGCCCGCTGCCCGGCGGGATCGGCCGGGTCCTCGGGAGCCGGCCGGTGGAGATCATCTGCGGCGCGTTCGGCATCTTCTTGCTCGGCCTCACTGTCTACGCCGGGCTGCGCGGCACCGAGAGCACCACGGCGAACTTCGCCCCGATCTTCGTCTACGTGATCTTCTGGCTCGCGCTGGTGCCGCTTAGCGTCGTGTTCGGGGACGTATTCCGCGCGTTCAACCCGTGGCGTGCGATCGGCCGGGCGGTGGCATGGCTCGCGAAGACGGCTGCGCGCAGCGAGCTGCCGGCGCCGCTCGAGTACCCGGCCTGGCTAGGCCGCTGGCCCGCGGCCGCCGGGATATTCGCGTTCGCGACGATGGAGCTGGTCGCCTCGAACGGCGACAAGCCCGAGAGCCTCGCGATCGCGGCGCTCATCTACTCCGCGCTCACCTTCATCGGGATGGCGCTCTACGGCGTCGACCGCTGGATCGACCGCGCCGAGGCCTTCTCCGTCTACTTCAACCTGTTCTCGCGCCTGTCGCCGGTTGCGACGCGCGAGCGCGAGGTCGGGCTGCGCAGGCCACTGTCCGGCCTGCCGCAGCTGGAGGCGCTGCCCGGCACCGTGGCGCTGGTGTCGGTGATGATCGGCTCGGTCTCGTTCGACGGGCTCACGGGGAAGCGACCCTGGAACAGCGTCTCCCCGGACATCGCGCAGTTCTTCCAGGACCTGGGCCTGTCGCCGCAGAACGCGCTCGAGGCGACCTTCATGCTCGGGTTGATCGGAGGCGTGCTGTTCGTGGCGGGCTTCTACTGGCTCGGCGTGCTCGGGGCGAGGAGCGTGGGCGGCGGCTTCAGCGCGCGCCGGCTGGCGGACGAGTTCGCGCACTCGCTCGTGCCGATCGCCCTCGCCTACGTGGCGGCGCACTACTTCACGCTGCTGCTCTTCCAGGGCCAGTCCATCGGGTACCTGGTCTCAGATCCGCTGGGCAAGGGGTCGGACATCTTCGGCACGGCGGACACCCAGATCGACTACACGCTCATCGGCGCGAACGCCACCTGGTACTGGCAGGTGGCCTTTGTCGTGGCCGGCCACGTGGCCGCCCTGATGCTGGCCCACGACCGCGCGCTCGCCCTCTACGAGGACACGAGGCAGGCCGTGCGGTCGCAGTACTGGATGCTCGGGGTGATGGTCGGCTTCACGAGCCTCGCGCTCTGGCTACTGTCATCAGCGAACGCATGATCCTTCAGATCGCGCACGCCGGTCACTGGCTCACATCGATCGCGTACTTCCTGCCCGTGGTCGCGTTCCTGGCCTGGCTGGCCGTGACCCAGTTCCGGGAGCGACATCGAGACGACAGCTGAGCTGCGCGACTCACCTCCGCACCCAGCCTCGACGCGTCATCGTCACCTCGTAGCGGCGGCTTCGGTCGGGGATGTTGCGGTGGAGCAGGTCGGACAGCGAGCCGGTCGTTCGGATCAGATCCCAGCCGAGCGGGGAGAACGTTTGCGGGTTGAAGACGCGCGGGGACAGCAGCGGGTTGGTGAACGCCTGCGAGAAGGCGTCGATCGCCACCAGCCGGCCGATCAGCGGCGGGAGGGCGGCGTTGCGCCGGACGTCCTCCGCAAAGAGGCCCGGGTAGAACTCCACCTGCTCGACCTTCCCGTACAGGTCGTGTAGATGCTGCTGGACGCGGCGGTCGTTCGAGATGTCCTCGAACCGGGTCGCCCGCGGAAACCGGGCGAGCGAACGGTATTCACCGTATGGACGCAGCGCGACCGCGCGGGCCTGGCGCACGCTTTCGAGCTCGGCGTCCCAGACCTCCGGGGGCGAGTTCAGGAGGCCGACGCGCCCCGCCCGCTGGTTCGAGGCGTCCTCAAAGCAGGCGCCCAGTCCCAGCTCGACGACCTTGTCGGTGTTGAACAGCGTGTCCCTGATGGCGACGTCACTGCCGCCGATGCGAAAGCTCGAGGGGATGAGGCTGTGCCAGCGGTAGAGCAGGTTGAACTCAATCGGCATCCAGTTCTGCCGGTACCAGCGCGGGTTGCGGAAGCCGGTCGGGTCGGCGAGCAGCTTGAGGTGGTACGGCGCGATGTGGTTGATGTAGTCCTCGACCACGATCTTGATCAGGATTACGGTGAGGACATTGCGCGCGGTCTGGAAGAGCCGCTCGTCGTTCCAGCCGGGGTACTCCCGGCGCAGCGACCGCGCGATGCGGTTGTGTTCGCGCAGGAACAGCACGCCCATCATCACGAACCCGATCTGCAGGTTGCCCGTGTCGCTGCCGAAGGCGAACAGCTGGCGACGTTGGTCGGACGTGATCCGCTCGGCGCGGACGACGGTCACCTGGTCGAACTTCTTGCGGTCGCCCTCATACAGGTAGGGCGGGTACTCCTCCCCGTCGATCACCTGCGACTGCATGAGCCCGTCCTCGTACGCCCGCAGCTGCCGGGTCACGGCGTCGGTTAGCCCGTAGATCTGCATCAGGTCGATCTCGTGATTGGACTCGTTCCTCGCGGGGTCCCGGACCGGCTCGCCGGTGTCGGGGTCCGGGTGCGGACGCTCGCTGCGCAGGAACCCGTCCACGAACCACTCGGCGAAGTACGGGAAGAGCACCGTCGACTTCTCGCACGGGGTCATCTCGCCCTGCCGGTTGAAGAGGCCCGCCACGGCCTCGGGCTCCGGCAGGGTCTCCGGGGACGTCTCGGCCGGCGGGAGATGCCGGCTGTCGTAGGTCCGGTCGGTCAGCGATGCCCACGACGTGTAGTCGGCCAACGTGCTCAGCGGGTTGGGCCGCGTCGGGATCTTGAGGATCGCCCGGTCGATCAGCGCGGCGTTCACCCGCCGGTGAACGCGCGGAAAACGCTCGACCGTCTTCCACAGGCCCGCCAGATTCGTCGTCACGAACGTCTCGGCCTGATTGGCGAGGCTGAGCTTGATGTCGTGGAGTGCGCGCACCCGCGCTCCTTCCGTTGCGGCCGGCTCTGTGCTGTCCCTCGATCGTAAGCAATGAGCCGCTAGGCCGGCTGGCGCACGGCCGGCAGGCTGAGCCCGGAGCTGATCAGCGCCTCGATCTCCGCGGACGGTGCGGGGCGGGCGAAATAGTAGCCCTGGGCCGAGCCGCAGCCCAGCGCGTGCGCCTCGGCTGCCTGCTCGGCGGTCTCCACGCCCTCCGCGACCACCTCGAGGCCGAGCGCGTCCGCCATCGCCGTGATCGCGCGCACGATTGCGAGGTCGTCCTCTTCAACTCCAAGGTCCATCACGAAGGACTGGTCGATCTTGAGCGCGTCGATCGAGAAGCGCCGGAGGTGGCTGAGGGAGGAGTAGCCCGTGCCGAAGTCGTCGAGCAGGATCGTGACCCCGAGCGACCGAAGCGCGCGAAGCGTGGCAGCCGCCACGCTCGAGTCCTCGATCAGTGCGGTCTCGGTGACCTCGATGGCGAGGTCGGCGCCGTTCAGGCCGGTATCGGCAAGTACCTGGGTGATGATCTCGGGCAGCTCGGCCTGGGCGAGCTGGCGAGCGCTCACGTTGACGCTTACGGGAAGTGGCGCCTGGTCGCCGAAGAGCCTGCGCCAGCGCGATGCCTGAAGGCACGCCTGCCTCAGCGTCCATTCTCCGATCTGCAGGATCAGGGCACTCTCCTCGGCGATCGGGATGAACTCTCCCGGCGCGACGAGCCCCCGCTCCGGGTGCTGCCACCGCACGAGCGCTTCCACCGCTCGCATGGTGCCGTCGGCGAGCGCCACGATCGGCTGGTAGTGGAGGCGCAGCTCTCCGGTGTGGATCGCGTGGCGGAGCGCCCGCTCCGTCGCCACGCGCTCGAGCGCTCGGTTGCGAAGCGCCTCGTCGAAGATCTCCCAGTTTCCAGGACCGCGCTGCTTCGCCCGGTACATCGCGATGTCGGCATTGCGCAGCAGGCTCTCCGCGTCATGATCGACGCCGCTGGCCAGCACGATCCCGATGCTCGCGGTCACGGGATGCTCGGTGCCGTCGAGCAGGAACGGCTCGCGCAAGGCGTGCTGGACGCGGCTGGCGATCCGCACCGCACCGTCCTCCGAGGCGAGCTCCTCGCAGAGCACGACGAACTCGTCGCCGCCGAAGCGCGCGAGCGTGAACTCCTCGTCGCCGAAGCGGGCGAGCGAGTCGCTCGCCCGCAGCGCCACCTGCAAACGCTCCGCGACCGACTTCAGGAGCTGGTCGCCGGCACTGTGCCCGAGGGTGTCGTTCACGTCCTTGAAGCGGTCGAGATCGAGGAACAGCAGCGCGGCGAACGAGCCGTGACGCTTGGCGCGCGCCAGCGCGAGCTCGAGGCGATCGCGGAAGAGGAGCCGGTTGGCCAGCCCTGTGAGAGCGTCGTGAGTTGCCTGGTGAGCTATCTGCTCCTGGGCGTGGATTCGCTCGATCACGCGTCCGAGCTGTCGGCCGATCGACGCCATCACCTCGAGCAGGGCGGCGTCGTGTGCCACGGCCGCCGGGCTGAAGAACTCGAGCACCGCGTGAACCTCGCCATCCGCGTGGATCGGGAACGCGAACGCTCCGCGAACTCCAAGGCCCTGTCTCTCGAAGCTCGGATCGTTCGTCACGTCGGCGATCCATACCGGCTGGCCCGTGGCGCCCACGCGGCCGGGAAGGCCGACGCCCTCAGAGTACGTCGTGTCCTCGGTCACGCGACGAAAGGCGGCGAACTGAGGCGACTGCTCGCTGTGCCAGCTCGTGGTGGGTAGGAGCTCGCCGGAGGCGGTGTCGCGCAGGTATGCGTGGCCGACGGGCCAGGTCGTGTGGACGCAGACGGCATCGACCGCACCCCGGAGCGCGTCCTCCACGGTGAGGCTCTCATTGGAAGCCGACACCACCGCCTCGAGCAACACAAGCTCGTGCTGCTTGTCATACAGCGCGCGTGTTGTCCGCTCCGCGATCTCCTCGACCTCTCTGCGCGCGAGCCGCTCCCGACTCAGCCGCCGCTCGAGGGTGTTGACCCGGTCCAGCGTCATCGCGCGAACGCGATCTCGAGCACGCACTGGTCGTCGCCGCGCTTCATGCACAGGGGTTGCTCGATCGTCAGCTGCTCCCCGTAATGGTCCGCAGCGCCGAGGAGCAGACCGGTGGCGAAGGAGCACAGCTTGCGCGGCGAGCGGTATCCCATCACGAGCAGCTCGTCGCGGGTGGCGAAGTCGAATTCCGGGACGTCGGCACCCGGGTACAGCTTGCGCACCTCGGGATGGATGATGTCGTTGAGGGTGAGGACGAACGGCCGCGTGGAGTCATGCGGCTCGAACAGCTGCGGGTAGCGCACCGCGAACAGCGGCAACGCGTTGCGCCCGAGCCACACGACAACGTCGTCGGCCGGCATGGCCAGAGCATCCGAGGCCGCGTCCACGAGCTTCGCGAGATCCTCGTCCGGATAGCTGCCGAGCGACGTGTAGACCCCGTCGAGCCCACTCTCCTCGAGCAGCGCGTCCCAGGTGTCCTCGCCGAAATCGCGCGTGACGAGCTGCTCGAGGAGGTTGAAAACGACGCCCTTCACAGGCTCACCCTCGCGCGTGGCTGATGGACACTGGCGCTCACGCCCGTGTAATCGGCCGCAAGCCCGGAATCTCCTCCCAAGGGAGGTAGGGCGGACTAGCCCTTCAGCCACTCCTCGAACGTGGGGCCGGCCAGCTTGGCGTCCGGGCCGGGCAGCGCGGCGCCTGAGTCGTAGAGCTCGCCCTCCGGGAAGAACTCGTTCGTCTCGACCACCTCCAGCGACTCGCCGTTGTTGGCCACGACGAGCCGCGCCAGCTCCGCCAGCCGCTCCGCGCGCGGCCCGGCGATCTCGAGGGTCGGCCCGGTCGGCTCCGAATCCAGCACCAGCCCGGCGAGCTCCTCGGCCACCGTGCGGGCGGCGACCACCTGAGTCTGCATTGCGGCAACGTAGGCCACGTCCCCCTGCCGCCCCCAGTCGAGCAGCTGCTCCACGAACTCGTGGAACTGCGCCGCCCGCAGGATGCGCGTCGGGATCGCGCCCTCAAGCGCCGCCTGCTCCTGGGCGAGCTTCGCGGCGTTGTAGCCCGTCTTGAACCTGTCGATGCCGATGATCGACACGAGCACGATCCGCTTCACACCGGCTTCGGCGCCGACCTCGTGCAGGTTGCGCGAGGACGTCGTGAAGAAGTTCGTGGCCTCCTGCTCGTCGGGCGAAGGGCCGGTCGCCGCGTCGACGACCGCGTCCACCCCGTCGAGCGCCTCGGCGACGCCCTCGCCGGTGATCACGTCCACGCCCTTCGAACGGGCGATCGGGACGACCTCGTGGCCCTGCCCCTCGAGGGTGTCGACCAGTGGGCGCCCGAGGCGGCCCGTCGCTCCCGTAACGGCGATCTTCGTCATCGGTGGTACCTCCTGTCACATCCATCGCTTTCTTGCCGTCATCTCCTTGACGACTCACGACCAAGGGATGTGACAGTGAAAGAGGTTCGTACAATCAGCGAGATGGGGCAGGGGGACCGGCAGCGGTGGATGGCGCTCTACGTGCTCTGCGCCGGGATGCTGATGATCGTCCTCGACGCCACGATCGTCAACGTCGCGCTGCCGACGATCCAGGATGACCTCGGCTTCTCGCAGAACGATCTCGCGTGGGTCGTCAACGCGTACCTGGTCGCGTTCGGCGGCCTGTTGCTGCTCGCCGGACGGATTGGGGACCTGATCGGGCAGCGGCGCATCTTCCTCATCGGTCTCGCCGTGTTCACCGCCGCGTCGCTGCTCTGCGCCGTGGCCCAGAGCCAGGGTCTCCTCATCGGAGCGCGCTTCGTCCAGGGCGTTGGCGGCGCGCTGACGTCAGCGGTGATCCTGGGAATGATCGTGACCATGTTCCCGGAGCCCCGGGAACAGGCGAAGGCGATCGGCGTCTATACCTTCGTCGCCGTGGCCGGCGGCTCGATCGGGCTGCTCGCGGGCGGGGTGCTCACGGAGACGATCAACTGGCACTGGATCTTCTTCGTCAACGTGCCGGTCGGAATTTTGACGGCGTTGCTCGCGGTCAAGCTCGTGCCCGATCGCGAGGGGATCGGTCTCACCGCCGGGGCCGACCTGCCCGGCGCCGCGCTGCTCACGGGTGGTCTGATGCTCGGCGTGTACACGATCCTCGGGGTCGCCGAGGAGGGCTGGGGATCCAGCCAGACGCTCGCGCTCGGCGCGGTCTCGATCGCGCTCATCGCCGTGTTCATCGACCGTCAGGCGCGGGTGGCGAATCCTCTGCTGCCCCTGCGCCTCTTCCGCTCGGCCAACGTCGCCGGTGCGAACCTGGTTCAGGCCCTGCTCGTCGTCGGGATGTTCGGGATGTTCTTCCTCGGCGCCCTCTATATGCAGCGAATCCTCGGCTACGGCGCGCTGGAGGTCGGCCTCGCATACCTGCCGATGACCGTGGTGATGGGAACGATGTCCTTCCGCTTCACCGGAGAGCTCAACCTGCGATTTGGCCCGCAAGCGACGCTCCTTCCGGCGATGGCCTTCGTCGCCGTCGGGCTGCTCCTTCTCGCCCGCACCCCAGTCGACGCGAGCTACGCGGTCGATCTGTTGCCGGCAATGATCCTGATCGGGCTCGGGGCCGGGCTCGGCTTCCCGTCACTGATGACGCTCGCGATGTCGGGCGCCACGGCGAGCGACTCGGGGGTGGCGTCGGGGCTCGTCAACACCAGCGTCCAGGTCGGCGGTGCGATTGGTCTCGCGGTGCTCGCTACCTTCGCGACCGAGCGCACCGAGGCAGAGCTCGCCGACGGCGCATCGGCCGCCGCGGCACTCAACTCCGGCTACCACCTCGCGTACCTGATCGGCGCCGGCATGGTGCTCGTCGCGATCGCCGTCGCGGTCAGCGTCCTGCGCTCGCGCGTGCCCGAGCGGGAGATGGCCGCCGAGCCAGTCGAAGGCCTACCCGCTCGAGCCGTTCCCCTGCCGGCGGAAGTCGCCTTGAGCGGCGGCTGTGCCGAGACCGGGATGCGAGTCGTGATCGGCTGCGGCGGCTGCGCTGGCTGCTAGTCCGCCGTCGCACGTCGGCGATTCAGCGCCGCGTGCATCGAGCGAACGACGAGGGCACCATCTCCCACGGCCGAAGCCACCCGCTTCGTCGACCCACTTCGCACGTCCCCGGTGGCAAAGATGTCCGGGCGGGTGGTCTCCAGGAGCAGGGGTTCGTGGTCGCCGCCTTCTCGGTGCTCGGGAAAGCTCGGATGACGCCGCGCGTCCTCGCCAGTGACGATGAACCCCTTGTCGTCGAGACCGACAAGGCCGCCGAGGTCCTCGGTCCGCGGCGAGGCCCCGATCATGGCGAAGACACCCGTGGCGTTCAGTCGCTGCTCGCTCTTGTCGCGGCGCACGATCGTGACCGCCTCGAGCCCATCGCCGCCGTGCAGGGCCTTCACCTCGCATCCCTCCGAGATCTCGACATTGCCGGCGGCTTCGATCCGATCGATGAGGTAGCGAGACATGGTCGCGGCAGGCGACCGTCGCACGACGAGGTAGATCCGCCGCGCGTGGGAGGCCAGGTTGACCACCGCCTGTCCGGCTGAGTTGCCGCCGCCGACCACGACCACGTCTTCGCCCGAGGTTTGGATGGCCTCGAGGTGAGTCGCGGCGTAGTAGAGGCCCGCGCCCTCGAAGCGCTCCGCTCCCTCGGCCGGCAAGCGGCGATAGTCGGCACCGACGGCGAGCACCACGAAGCGGGTGCGCACCCGCTGACCGTCGGCGAGCACCAGTGGCCGCAGGCCATCGCTCTCGGACGCCGAGAACCGGCAGCCTTCGTGGGCGCTCGAGATGACGGCCCCGAACTTCCACGCCTGGAGCGTCGCCCGTTGCGTCAGGTCTGACCCGGATAGACCGGTCGGAAAGCCAAGGTAGTTCTCGATCCGATCGCTGGTTCCCGCCTGCCCTCCCGGGGCGAAGCGCTCGATGACCAGCGTGGATAGGCCCTCGGACGAGGCGTACACGGCGGTGGCCAACCCCGCTGGTCCTGCCCCGAGAACCACGACGTCGAAGGTCCTCTGATCGACCTTGGCGCGCAGGCCGAGCTCATCGGCGACCTCGGTGACCGTGGGACGCCGCAGCACGCTGTGGGTGCGCACGAGGACAGGGCACTCGTCGGCGCCGATTCCAAGCCGGTCGAGCAGAGCCTTGCTTTCGGCGTCGGTGTCGATGTCGTGCCAGCTGAACGGAACCAGATTGCGCTCCAGCAGCTCGCGGATCGCGAAGGCATCGCCTGACGAGCGCTTGCCGATGAGCCGCTCGTAGCCGTAGCCCTCGCCCATCAGCCACTCACGGCGCGTGATCATCGTGCGCAGGAGCAGGTCGCCCAGCTCCGTGGAACTGGCCACCAGCGCGCGCAATTCATCGGGCTGTAGGGCCAGTATCGAGCTCTCCTCGGCGATGACGCCGCGAGCGAGCGTCGGCTCGCCGGTGAACATGGAGATGTCGGCGGCGAAGGTGCCCGGTTGGCATTGGGCGAAGTAATGGTCGCCGTCGGGTTGGCGGTCGATGACGTCGATGGCCCCCGACAGGACGACGAAGAAGGGCGTATCGCGCTGGCCTTGCTCGAAGACCACCTCTCCCGGGGAGAGCGACAAGGTCTCGGCGCGCTCCGCCAGCTGTTCGATCTGAGCCGCCGTGAGGCGCGGGAACAGCGTCGGATGGTCCGAGTCCAGGAAGCCGGGGACCGGGGTCGGTGGGGTGTAGTGGCTCATGATCGAAAGGTGCTGGGGTTGAGTGCGAAAACCAAGCCCGGCAAGGAAGAGGGCCAGGGACAGTGCTCCGCACGGCCCTGGCCCGATGACACAGCCGGGCGCAGGTTTGCAGCCCGGGTCAACGCGAGCGACGGGACTCGAACCCGCGACCTCCGGCGTGACAGGCCGGCGCTCTAACCAACTGAGCTACGCCCGCTAGGGACGTCCGAGCATAGCGCTCCCAGCGTCTCGCCAATGAGCCGGACGGTCTCGAGATCGTGCACCTCCGGCGAGTTGAAGATGAGGGCGTCGAGCCCGCTCTCGAGCAGCTCGCTGGCCTGCTCGGCCACGGTGTCCGGGTCGCCGGTCAGCACGGTTGCACGCCGCTCCGGGTCCATTCCGGTCATCTGCACGAGCCGGTCAAGCTTGGCGTCCGCCTCCTCCTGTGTCGGCGCGATGACGATCGTGCCGAGGCGCGTCTTGGTGATCTCGCCGGGGTCGCGCCCAAGCCGCTCGCAGTGGCCCTCCAGCACGCCGATCAGGTGTCGCATCCGGTCCGGGTCGCCGAAGAAGTTCGACGCGTCGGCGTACTGAGCCACCATCCGCAGCGTCTTCTTCTCACCGCTGCCGCCGATCATGATCGGGATGTCGCCGCGGATCGGCTTCGGGTTGTTGAACGCCTCGTGCACGCTGTGGTGCTTGCCCTCATAGGTCGCGCGCTCCTGCGTGAACATCGCGCGGGCGATGTTGAGGTGGTCCTCGAGCCGCTCGAAGCGCTCGCCAAGCGACGGGAAGTCGTACCCGTAGGCCTCGGCCTCCTCTACGTTCCACCCGGCACCGATGCCGTGGATCGCGCGGCCGCCGGAGATGACGTCGATCGTGGTCGTGATCTTGGCGTGAAGCGCGGGGTTCCTGTAGGTCGTCGCGCCGACGAGCAGGCTCAGGTTCACGCTGTTCGTTCGCGCCGCGAGCGCGGGGAGGATCGTGTTGCCCTCGAGCATCCAGTTCTCGGGCGGCCCCACGCCCCGGATCTGGTGCAGGTGGTCCATCACGAGCACGGTGTCGAAGCCGGACGACTCCGCGGTGGTGGCGATGTCCGAGAGGCGCTCGAAGAGGTCCTCCTCGCTCACCCCAGGGAAGTTGAAGTTGGGGATCTGCAGGCCGAGGCGGATCGGAGCGCGAAGCATCGTTCGAGGATACGCAGGCCCAGCGCGTGGGGTAGCTTCCGGCGCGTGCAGCTCGCTGGAGCAACGGTCCTGGTCACCGGAGCCACCGGAGGCATCGGCGGCGCGATCGCGCGGGCGCTCCACGCGCGCGGCGCGCGGGTGCTGCTGAGCGGCCGCCGCCGGGAAGTTCTCGAGGCGCTCGCGGAGCAACTCGGGGAGCGGGCCGAGGTCCTGGTGGCCGACCTGGCTGAGCGCGAGGGCCCGGCCCAGCTCGCGGAGGCCGTCGGTGCGGTGGACGTGCTCGTGGCCAACGCGGCGCTGCCCGCCAGCGGAAGGGTGGAGGACTTCTCCCCCGAGGAGATCGACCGCGCCCTCGACGTGAACCTGCGCGCTCCGATCCAGCTCACCCGGGCGCTCCTGCCCGGGATGCTCGAGCGGGGTCGCGGGCACGTGGTGCTCGTGTCCTCGCTGTCGGGCAAGGCGGCGTCGGCGCGGTCGAGCCTCTACTCGGCCACGAAGTTCGGCCTGCGCGGCTTTGCCTCCGGACTGCGTGAGGACGCGGAGCAGAAGGGCGTCAGCGTGACGGTCGTCTTCCCCGGCTTCGTTAGCGACGCCGGCCTCTTCGCCGACAGCGGGGTGAGGTTGCCGCGCTGGGTCGGAACGCGCACGCCGGATCAGGTGGCGGCGGCGCTGGTGCGCGCGATCGAGCGCGAGCAGGCCGAGGTGGACGTAGCTCCGCTGGGCCTCCGCCTTGGCACCCGCGTGGCGGAGCTCGCGCCGGTCACCTCAGCTCGCATCCAGCGCCGGCTCGGGTCCGAGCGGCTAGCGGACGCGATTGCGGACGCGCAGCGCGACAAGCGCTGACCCGCTCCGAGGTGTTGCATATGCCGTGCCGGGGAATGTCCCTGCCTAGCTGCCGCGCCGCGGGAGGCCGGCATGACACAGGAGGCAGGGAAGAGGATGGCTCTACGTAGAAGGCTCCTTACGGGAGTGCTCGCCCTCGTGGCGGTGCTTGCGGCTGCCGCGCCGGCGAACGCCGGCCTGCTCAGCCGTGGGTCCACGGCCAGCGACTGGACGCTCGGCGGCGTTCCATGCCAGCTGATTCCCGTCCCGGCGGCCAATCCGATCGGTACGGGACCGTGCCCCGGGGTTCGGCCGGGCGCGGTGGTCGAAAGCGACTCCGGCCAGTGCACGTTCAACTTCCTCTTCCAGGGATCCGACGGCAGCCGCTACATGGGCACGGCGGGGCACTGCATCCTCGGCGACAGCCCGACCGGCGGCGATGCCGGCGAGGAGACCTGGGCGGCCGGCACCGGGCCCGTGGCCCGCGACGGTCAGGGCAACCGCATCGGTGAGTTCGCCTACGCGATCCTCCAGGACCCGAAGGACTTCGCGCTGATCAGGCTCGACGCCGGTGTGGCGGCGAACCCCCAGATGTGCCACTTCGGCGGCCCGACGGGCGTGAACTCCGACCAGGGTGCCGACCCGGTGGTCCTACACCACTTCGGCCAGGGGATCGGTGTGGGCACGGTGCTGCCTGCCCGCAGCGCGCTCGCCATCGGCACGCCGCATCCCGACCACGTCTATGCGCAGGGCGCGGTGGTGCCCGGCGACTCCGGCAGCGGCATCATCTCGGACGATGGCCGAGCCGTGGGCGTGATCGTGACCACCGGCATCCACTCCGAGTCGATCGGAACGGACGGCGTGGACGCCGGCCTGATGGGCGTGACCCGCCTCGCCCCGCAGGTCGCCCGTGCGCAGCAGGTCACGGGTGTGAGCTACACGTTGCAGCAGGCGCCAGAGCTGTAGGCCCCCTTACATCAACGGGCGCTGCGATGAGCTGTCCGGCTCGAGCCGTTCGTCCTCGAGGTCGAGCGCCACGCGCACGATGCGCGCCTGCTCGCGCTTGTGGGCGGCGGAGTAGCCCTCGCCGGTGGACGCGCGCAGCTGGCGGCCCACGTAGTCGTACGACATCCGCTCGGGGAGGATCTTCGCCATGCGGCGGCGCATGAACGCGCGCGCGCCCATGTTGCGCGGCTCCTCCTGCACCCAGACCACACGCTCCAGGTTGGGATAGCTCTCGATCAGCTTGACGAGGTCTTCCTCGGGGAACGGGTAGAGCAGCTCCACGCGCGCGATCGCGATGTGCGCCGCTGCGTCGCGCTCCTCGTGGCCGACGATGTCGTAGTAGACCTTGCCGGAGCAGAGCACGAGCTTCGTGACCGCGTCCCGGCCGCTCTCAGCGAAGCGCGGGTCGTCGATCACGCGCTCGAAGTGGCCCTCGGCGAGGTCGGCAAGCGTGGACGACGCCTCGGGGAGGCGCAGCAGGCTCTTCGGCGTCATCAGGATGAGCGGGCGCGGCTTCGAGACGAGCGCCTGGCGGCGCAGCAGGTGGAAGTACTGGGCCGGCGTGGTGCAGTTGGCCACGCGGATGTTGCCCTCGGCCGCCGCCTGGAGGAAGCGCTCGATACGCGCGCTCGAATGCTCGGGGCCGGAGCCCTCGTAGCCGTGCGGCAGCAGCAGCGTCAGGCGCGAGGTCTGTCCCCACTTCGCGAGGCCCGACACCATGAACTGGTCGATGATCACCTGGGCGCCGTTCACGAAGTCGCCGAACTGCGCCTCCCAGAGCACCAGCGCGTCGGGCGCCTGGACGCTGTAGCCGTACTCGAAGCCCATGCAGGCCTGCTCGGAGAGCGGGCTGTTGTGGAGCTCGAAGGGAGCGTTCGCGTCGCGCAGGTGCTGGAGCGGGTTGTGGCGCTCGCCGGTCTTCGCGTCGTGCAGGACGGCGTGGCGCTGGCTGAAGGTGCCGCGCTCCGAGTCCTGGCCCGTGAGCCGGACGGGCACACCGAGCGCCAGCAGCGAGGCGAACGCGAGCGTCTCGGCGTGGGCCCAGTCGATCGGCGCGCCTGACACGAGCGCCTCGCGCCGCCGCTCGAGGAACGGGCGCAGCTTGCGGTGCAGCTCGAAGCCGTCGGGCAGCCGCAGGAGCTGGTCGCCGAGCGAGCGCAGGGTGTCCTCGGGCACGGTCGTCCGCGGCTCGCGGCTCATCGTGCGATCGAGCTCGTGGGTGCCGGTATCGGGAGGCGCGCCGATCGACTCCTTCAGCTCGGCGTGCGCCGCTCCCACCCGGTCGTAGGCCTCGCTGGCCATGCGCTCGGCCTCCTCCTGGCTCACGACACCATCCGCCACGAGACGGTCGGCGTAGAGCTTGCGCACCGGCGGGTGCTTCTTGATCAGCTCGTACATCTGCGGCTGCGTGTACGCGGGCTCGTCGGTCTCGTTGTGGCCGAAGCGGCGGTAGCCGATCAGGTCGATGAGCGCGTCGCGGCCGAAGGTCTCGCGGTAGGCATGCGCCAGGCGCACGGCGGATACGCACGCCTCCACGTCGTCGGCGTTCACATGGATGATCGGCATGTCGAAGCCCTTCGCGGGGTCCGACGCGTAGCGCGTGGAGCGGCTCTCGTTCGGGTCGGTCGTGAAGCCGAGCTGGTTGTTCGCGATCAGGTGGATCGTGCCGCCGGTGGTGTAGCCGGGAAGCGCCTGGAGGTTCAGCGTCTCGGAGACGATGCCCTGGCCGGGGAACGCGGCATCACCGTGAATCACGACCGGTACCACGGCCGCCGGGTCGTGGGCGAGCTCGCGCGCCTTGCGGGTCGTCTGGTCGGCGCGGGCGCGGCCCTCGATCACCGGGTTCACGAACTCGAGATGGCTCGGGTTGGGGGAGAGCGTCACGGTCACGGCGCGCCCGGACTCGGTCGAGTAGGTGCCGCTGGCGCCGTAGTGGTACTTCACGTCACCGGTGCCGCCCTCGGGCGCCGCCGTGTCCACGGCGAGCGTCTGCTCTCCCTCGAACTCCGCGAGGATCGCGGCATAGGGGCGGCCGACGGTGTGGGCGAGCACGTTGAGTCGCCCGCGGTGGGCCATGCCGAGCACGACCTCCCGCGCTCCCGCGCCGGCTCCCAGCTCGATCGTCTCGTCCAGCATCGGGACGATCGAGTCGAGGCCCTCGATGGAGAACTGCTTCTTGCCGAGGAAGGCCTTGTGCAGGTAGTTCTCGAGCGCCTCGACCTCGGAGAGCCGCTGGAGCAGCCGCCGCCGCGCGTCCGGTTCGAGTGGCTGGCGGTAGGTGCCCGACTCGATGTTCTTGCGCAGCCAGACGCGCTGCTCGTGGTCCGAGATGTGCTCGATCTCGTAGGCGATCGTGCCGGTGTAGGTCTCGCGCAGCTTCGGGAGAGCGTCGGCGAAGGTCTCGCCGGGCACCGCCACGCGCAGCACCGACGCCGGGATGCGGCGCATGAGCTCGTCGTCGAGGCCCACGGTGGCGGGCTCGAGCGCAGGGTCGCCCACCGGCTCTGACCCGAGCGGGTCGAGCCGCGCGGCGAGATGGCCGTGCATGCGCTGTGCCTTCACCAGCGACGTGGCCGCCTGGACCGCCTGGAGCAGCGCGGCGTCCGCGCCCGGCGCAGCGGCGGGAGTGGCGGCCGCCGGCACCGGTTCCGCCGCCGTGACCGGGGCGGGGGTGGGCGGGCCCTCGGTGCGCGGCGTCACGCCCACCGCCTCGAAGAGGGACTCGTAGAAGTCGTCCTCGCCCTGGAGCAGCTGGTCGATGCGGCGCAGGAACGCGCCGGACTCCGCGCCCTGGATCACGCGATGGTCGTACGTGGAGGTCATCGTCATGACCTTCTGCACGCCGAGCTCGGCAAGCCGAGCTGGATCGACGGCGGTCATCCCGGGCGGATAGGCGATGGCACCGGTGGCCACGATCGTGCCCTGGCCGGGCATCAGCCGCGGCACGCTCGCCACGGTGCCGATGCCGCCGGGGTTCGTGAGCGTGATGTTCGCGCCCTGGTAGGCGTCGGGCTGGAGGGTGTTGTCGCGCGCGCCCACCACCAGCTCGTCGTAGCGCGCCACGAAGTCGGCGAAGCTGAGCTGGCTCGCGTCGCGCAGCACGGGCACCACGAGCGAGCGCGTGCCGTCCTTGCGCTCAACGTCCACGGCCAGGCCGAGGCTCACGCTCCCCGGCGTCACGCGCTGGGGCTTCCCGTCCTGTTCCGCGTAGGCGTGGCCCATCACCGGCATGTCGCCGGCGGCCTGCACGATCGCCCAGGCGATCAGATGCGTGAACGAAAGCTTCTTGCCGGCCGCCTTCAGCTCCTTGCGCCGGCCGTCGAGCGCGTCCACCGGCACCGTGCGGAAGCTCGTGGCGGTGGGGATCGAGCGGCTCTCGTTCATGAACTTCACGAGCGTCGCCGCGGGGCCGCGGATGGGCTTGACGTCGGCCGCCGGCGCTCCGTTGCCTTCCACGGCGGCGAGAACGTCTTCCTTCGTCACGCGCCCACGGGGGCCCGACCCCGCTATCGCCTCGACGTCAAGTCCGTGAGCGCTTGCGATTCGCGCGGCCACCGGGGTTGCGTTCCCCCCATTCGAGGCCGGCGCTCCTGCCGCAGGCTTGGTCTCGGTCGGCTCGGCGCTCGGCTGCACTGGCCCGTTCCCTGCGCCGGCTCCGGCAGCAATCCTGCACAGCAGCGATCCCACGGGCACGGTCTCGTCGGCCTGGACAAGGATCTCCGCGATCGTGCCCGCGACCGGGGAGGGCAGCTCAGCGTCGACCTTGTCGGTGGAGATCTCAACGAGGGGATCGTCGACCGCGACGGCGTCGCCGACCTTCACGCGCCACTCGAGCACTGTGCCCTCGGCGACCGAATCGCCCATCTCAGGGAACGCGACGTCAACGACCTCGCCGCCGTCTGCAGCCGGCTCGTCCGTGGCCGCCGGGGCGGCTCCGTCGCCGTCGGGCTCTATCTCGCCGAGCACGCTTCCCACCTGAACCGTCTCATCGGCTTCCGCGGCGATGTTTACAAGCGTTCCGGACACTGGCGCCGGAACCTCGGCGTCGACCTTGTCGGTCGAGATCTCGACCAGCGGCTCGTCGGCCTCGACGCGGTCACCAACCTGCTTTAGCCAACCCAGGACGGTGCCTTCGGTAACCGACTCCCCCATCTGGGGCATGGTGATCTGAACGCTCGTGGCGCGCGTGGCCATCCCAGCACTCAACTGTAGCCCTAGTGCGCCGCGCCGCTAGTTTGTGGGCGGTGAGGACCATCCGGAGCGCTGCCGCGGTGGCCCTTGTCGTGATCGCCGTTCTCGGCGGGGGCCTGCTCGCGCTCGCGACCTACAGCGCTGAGCGCGAGCTCAGCGTGGGCCGGATCGAGCTGTCGGCCCAGCCCTTCCACCGCGGTGCCCTCGACCTGTACGTCCCGCTCGTGGACTGGGGCGCCCGCTTCGGCGCGGTACGGCTCCCGGTCAGGCTTTCGATCGACGTCCGGACGGTGGATCGCGAGGCCGCCCAGCGGCTCGCGGCCGGCCAGCTTCCCGATGTGGAGGCGGTGCGGGCGGAGGCGCGCGACGCGGTGGCGTCATACCTGCGCGTGCTCCTCCTCGTGGTGTTCGTAAGCGGTCTCACGGCTGGGCTGATCGTGGCGCTGGCCGTGCGCGGCCACCGCGTGCCGCGGGTGCGATGGCTGTTTGCGACCGCCGTCGGGACCGCGCTTGCCGGCTGCCTGGCCCTCGTGCTGCTGCTTCCCCCGCGCGGGGAGATCGCGGATCCGGAGTACTACGCCAACGGCCCGGACATCCCCGTGGCGCTGCGAGCCGTGGAGCAGGCGCAGGGCTCGGCGCGCGTGATCTCGGAGGAGCTGAACGAGCAGCTCGTGGGCCTTGCGCGGCTCGTGTCCGCCAGCGCTCAGCGCGAGCCCGGCAGCGACGTTCACCACCTCGTCCTGGCGTCGGACCTGCACAACAGCCTGCTCGCCCTTCCGGCGCTCGATCGCGCGGTGGGGCGAAACCCGCTCTTCTTCGCGGGCGACCTCACCTCGAGCGGCTCTCCATTCGAGTTCACGCTCGTGCGACGGATCGTTGGGATCGGCCACCCATTCGTGTTCGTGTCCGGCAACCACGACTCGGACGCGCTCGTCCGCCGGATGGCCCTGGCGGGCGCCATCGTGCTCACCGAGCGCGGTCGGCTGAGGTCGGACGGGACGTACGGGCCGGTTGTCGTAAGCGTTCGCGGGCTTCGCGTGGCTGGCTACGCCGATCCGTTCGAGCGCCGCGCCCGCGACCACTTCCGCCAGCTCCGCGAGCCGCAGCCCACTCCGGACCAGCAGGAGCGGTTCCGCGACTGGCTGCGCCCGCTGCTCGGACGTGTGGACGTGGTGATGGTGCACTCGCCTCAGCTTGCGGAGGCGGCTGTGGAGGAGCTGCGGAGGATCCCGCCGCGGCGCCCGCTCGCGCTCCTGACGGGACACACCCACACCCAGAACTTCCGCTCCTCCCCCAACCTGGTCGAGGTGAACGGAGGGACCGTGGGCGGCGGCGGCACCGGCAATCTGGAGAAGACCCAGCCGTTCGGGCTAGCGGTGCTGATCTACGCGCGCAGGGGCGGCTTCGAGCCGACTGCGGCCGACCTGGTGCAGATCGACGCCCACGCCGGGTCCGCACGCGCCGAGCGGCTGCGCGTGGAGCCATAGGCTGCTCGCCATGACCCGCCGCCGCAAGTTCTGGGGCTGGGGCTTCGAGGACCAGCAGCCGCCCCACGACCAGGTCGAGGCGGCGGGCGCGGGCGCGCGCGAGCACCTGGGCTTCGCCGCCGCCGAGGTGGAGCGGCCGGCTCGGCTCGAGGACATCGAGCTTCCGCCGTCGCGGCTCGAGCCGCCAGCCTCTCTGGCCGCGATCTGCCGCAGCGATCCCTACGAGCGTGCTGCGCACGCCTACGGGAAGTCCTACCGGGACGTGGTGCGGGCTTTCCGCGGGCGCTTCGAGAATCCACCCGACCTGGTGGCCCATCCCGCGGACGAGGCCGAGCTCGAGCGCGTGCTCGCCTGGTGCGAGGAGGCGGGCGCGGCGGCGATCCCGTTCGGCGGCGGGACGAGCGTTGTCGGCGGGGTGGAGCCCCCGGCGGAGCGCGCGACGGTGAGTATCGATCTCAAGGCGATGGATCGCGTGCTCGAGGTCGATCGGGCGTCGCGCGCGGCGCTGATCCAGGCTGGGGCCACCGGACCGTGCCTCGAGGAGCAGCTGCGAGAGCACGAGCTCACGCTGCGGCACTTCCCGCAGTCGTTCGAGTACTCGACCCTGGGCGGCTGGATCGCCACGCGAGCGGGAGGCCACTACGCGACCCTGCACACCCACATCGACGACTTCGTCGAGTCGCTCCGCGCGCTCACGCCGCGCGGCTGGTGGGAGAGCCGGCGGCTGCCCGGATCAGGCGCCGGGCCGAGCCCCGATCGCATGCTGATCGGGTCCGAGGGCATCCTCGGCGTGATCACAGCGGCCTGGATGCGTGTGCAGGACGCACCGCGCTTCAGGGAATCCGCGGCGGTGCTCTTCGGCTCGTTCGAAGCAGGTGCGCAGGCGGTGCGCGCGCTGTCCCAGTCGGGCCTCCATCCGTCGAACTGCCGGCTGCTCGACCCGGGCGAGGCGGCGCTCACCGGCGCGGCCCCGGATGACCAGGCCCTGCTGGTGCTCGGCTTCGAATCCGCCGACCACGAGCTCGGCCCGTGGATGGCCCGCGCCCTCGAGCTCTGTGGGGATCACGGCGGCCGGCCACGCGAGAAGCGTGGCGAGTCCGAGGGCACCTGGCGCGACGCCTTTCTCCAGGCTCCCTATCTGCGCGACACGCTCGTCGCGGCCGGCGTCCTCGCCGAAACGTTCGAGACCGCGATCACCTGGGACCGCTTCTCCGACCTGATCGACGGAGTGCGTGAGGGTCTCCGCGGGGGTCTCTCCGGGGAGGGCGTCGTGACCTGCCGGCTCACGCACGTTTATCCCGACGGCGCTGCCCCTTACTTCACGGTGCTCGCGCCCGCCCGGCGCGGCGAGGAGCTCGAGCAGTGGGCGGAGCTGAAGCAGGCAGCCTCCGAGGCGATCATCACGGCGGGCGGCACGATCACTCATCACCACGCGGTCGGCCGCGATCACAGGCCCTGGTACGACCGCCAGCGACCCGAGCCCTTCGCCACGGCTCTGCGCGCCGCGAAGTCCGCCGTGGACCCGGCCGGGACCCTCAATCCCGGTGTCCTGATCGACCCCTGAAAGGATGCCCGAGTGGCAAGGCGACGCGAACTGGCCCGCGCCGACAGGGTGCTGCCCGGCCTGTGGCGGCTGCGCCTGCCGCTGCCCTGGCCCGGAGTACCGCACGGCAACGCCTACGCGATAGCCGCGGGCGACGGTGTGGTGCTCGTGGACACCGGGCTCCACGAGCCCGGGTCGATGCGCCAGCTCGAGCTCGCGCTCGACCAGGCGGGCCTGCGCGTGGAGCACGTGCGACTCGTGGTCTGCACCCACGCGCACTCGGATCACTACGGCCAGGCGGCACCGATCATGGAGCGCACCGGGGCCGAGCTCTGGATGCACCCGAACCACGACCACATGACGAAGGCGGCGGAGGACCCGGAGCGCGCCTTCGAGCGGCGCTTCGAGATCGCGCGCCAGTCCGGCGTGCCGGCGGATGCGCTCGCCGCCTACAAGGAGGCGCGCGGGGCCCAGAAGTTCGGCATCGCCGAGATCGTGAGGCCGGACCGCGAGCTCGTCCCGGGGGTGGAGGTCGAGACCGACCTGGGCAACTGGCAGGTGTACGAGACGCCGGGCCATGCGCCGTCGCATGTCGTGCTCCACCAGCCCGAGCGCGAGCTCCTGCTCTCGGGTGACCACCTGCTCGGGCGCGTGTCGCTCTACTACGACTTCGGTTACTCGCCGGACCCGGCCGGCGAGTTCCTGTCGAGCCTCGACGTGGTGGACGGGCTGGACGTGCAGCTCGTGCTCGCTGGCCACGGTCGCCCCGTACGCGACGCGCGCGCCCTCACCGAGGCGAACCGGCGCGCGATCGCGGAGCGCTTCGAGCGCATCCGCGGCTCTCTCGCGAACGGACCGCGCACGGCCTTCGACATCGTCCCCGAGATGCTCGACGTGGAGCTGCCGGGGCCGATGATGATCGGCTGGGGCCTATCCGAGGCGCTCTGCTATCTCGGCCACATGGAGCTGGGCGGAGAGGTCGAACGCTTGGACGGCGAGGATCCGGAGCGCTGGCAGCTGGCCTAGACCGCGGCCTTCGCGCGCGTCCACGGGTGGGCTGCGCGCAGGGCGGCGAGGATCGCTCGCGTTGCCGGCGAGCGGTTCAGGGTGTAGAAGTGCACTCCGGGCGCGCCTCGCGCCAGGAGATCGGAGCACTGGAGGGTCGCGTAAGCGACCCCGAGCTCTGCAACCGCTTCCGGGTCGTCGGCGCGCCCGTTGAGCTGCCGTTCGAGGTCCTCGGGGATCGTGGCGCCGCACATGTCGGTGAAGCGGTGAATCTGGCCGTAGTTCGTGATCGGCATGATCCCCGGGACGATCGGCACGTCGATCCCCGCTGCTCTCGCCTCCTCGACGTAGTCGAAGTAGACCTCGTTGTCGAAGAAGAGCTGCGTGATCAGGAAGCCCGCGCCCGCCTCGACCTTCTCCCTGGCGTAGCGGAGGTCGCTCGCGCGGTCCGGCGCGTCGAGGTGCACCTCCGGGAAGCACGCCGCCCCGACGCAGAAGTCGAAGCGCTCGCGAATCAGCCGGATCAGCTCGACCGAATAGGAGAGCCCGCCCGGGTGCGGCTTCCAGTTGGTCTCGCCGCGCGGCGGGTCGCCGCGCAGGGCCAGCACGTTCTGGATTCCGGCGGCCTCGATCTCCTCGAGGATCTCCACGAGCCGCTCGGTCGGCTCGCCGACGCACGAGAGGTGCGCCATCGCCTCGATCCCGAAGTCGCCCTTGATCGTCTTGGTGATCTCGACGGTGCGGTTGCGCGTGGTGCCCCCGGCGCCATAGGTCACCGACACGTAGTCGGGCTCGTCGTCCTTCAGCACCTCGAGCGTGTTCCTGAGCGTCTGCTGCCCCTCGTCGGTCTTCGGCGGGAAGAACTCGAACGAGAACACAGGCCGCTGCCGCTCCAGCAGGTCCGCAATCCGCATGGGGGCGAACCTTAACACGACCGTGTCAAGGTTGGGGTCTGACCCTTTTAGGAGGGAGGTTGAGGGTTGTCGGGCGGGATGATCTCCAGTCCGGTCGCGACCGTTTCCCGGCCGCCTACCCGGTACTGCACGTCCACCGAGTCGTTCTTGCCGTAGTAGCCCCAGAGGCCGAAGAAGATCGCCGTCCACTTGCCCTTGCTGAGTCGCTCCTTCTCGAGCGGCTTGTCGAACCGGAGCTCGCGGCCGACCAGGTCGTAGTCGCGCCCCTCTTCCTGCGGGATCCCGTTCACGAAGACGCGGAGCGGCGGCTCGGCTCCTCGCGGCAGCGGGACGCGCCAGCGGTTCACGCGAGCTCCCGGCGCAGCGCGTCGTAGGGGCTCTCGCCATCGCGCCGCTCCACCACCCGGCGCCGCACCCGGCCGGTGAACGCCTCACTCGACCCATCGCCCCGCACGTCCACGCCCGCCCGCAGCCGCCCAGGGCCCGACAGCTCCAGCCGCGCCACCACCACCTGAACAGGGTCGAGCCGGCGAATCAGCCCGCCGCCACGCGAGCGCCCATCAACCCCCGCCTCGAGCTCCCGCCCCTCACGCTCGATGACGTTCAATGCTTCGGTCAGCGCGGAGCAGCGTCGCTTACCCACCTTGCCGCGCACGCGGACGCGAACGAGGTACGGCTCAGCCGCCAATGGCCGACATCGTGCGCGGCGGCTGGCGGAAGCCCGGCTCGCCGACGTGGTGCTTCAGCTCCTTGCGCCAGACCGCCTCGCGGACGACCCGCTCCAGCTCCGCGTCGCTCGCGCCGTCTCGCAGCGGTCCGCGCAGGTCGGTCTCGTGGATCGAGAACAGGCACGTGCGCAGCTTGCCGTCGGCCGTCAGGCGAATGCGGTTGCAGTCCGCGCAGAACGGCTCGGAGACCGGGTTGATGAAGCCGATCTCGCCGCGGCCGTCTGCGAAGCGGAACACGCGTGCGGTCGAGTGCGGCTCGCGCGGCAGCTCCTCGAGCGGATGGGCGCGGTGGATGATCGCGCGGATCTCCTCGCCCGGCAGCACCTGGTCGCTCGACCACGCGTGATCGCCGTCGAGCGGCATGAACTCGATGAACCGCACCTGGTAGCTCGTCGAGCGGGCGAACTCGGCGAACGGGAGTGCCTCCTCCTCGGTGAACCCCCGCAAGGCCACGGCATTCACCTTGATCGGCCGGACCTCCGGGTGCGCGCCGATCGCCGCGAGCCCGCGCAGCACCTGCGGCAGCGAGTCGCGCCGGGTGAGCTGGAAGAAGCGGTCGCGCTGGAGCGAGTCGATCGACACGTTCACGCGGGTGATCCCGGCGTCCACCAGCGCCGCCGCGTCACGCTCGAGCAGGTAGCCGTTGGTTGTGAGCGAGAGGTCCTCGATGCCCTCCACGCGCGCGAGCATCGAGACGAGCCGCGGGAACTCGCGCCGAACGAGCGGCTCGCCGCCGGTGAGGCGAAGGTCGGTCACGCCCATCCGAGCCAGCACCCGAACCACTCGCTCGATCTCCTCGAAGCGCAGAACCTCGGCGCGGTCGAGCCAGGGCAGCCCGTCGGCGGGCATGCAGTATTGGCAGCGGAAATTGCAGCGGTCGGTGACCGAGACACGCAGGTCCGAGATCAGCCGGCCATGGCCATCCACGAGGGGTTCGACGCTCACCTTGTGGAAGGGTATCCGCCGTGGACCTCCCGCTGACCGAAATTCGAGTACCCACCCGCGGGAACCGCAAGCTCGAGGCGCTCCTCGAGGCCGCCAACAAGGATCGGCGGCTGCACGCGTGGTGGTACATGCAGCAGGTGAACGCGGACCGCCGCGACATGTCCGACCACTCCTGGGTCCACATCCAGATCGTCGTGAACATCGCGCTGAGGCTGTTTCGACTGCTGAACCGCGGCGGCGTCGAGCCGGCGATGGTGACCACCCACGGCATGAACGTGCGCGACGCCGAGGTGGTGATCGCGGCCGCCTGCCTCTTCCACGACACGGGCATGTCGATCCACCGCACCGACCACGAGCAGTACAGCCTGTTCCTGGCATCCGAGCGGATGCCGCTGCTGCTGGAGGGCTGCTACAAGGACCCCGAGCTGACCGTGGTCATCTCAGAGGCGCTGCACGCCGTGATCGGCCACCGCCGCGCGGGCGACCCGATGACGATCGAGGCCGGCATCGTGCGGGTGTCCGACGCGCTCGACATGGCGAGTGGCCGGTCGCGGATCCCGTTCGAGACCCGCCGGCCGAACATCCATTCCGTGTCAGCCGCGGCCATCGACGACGTGACCATCGAGCCCGGCGACGAGAAGGCCGTGCAAGTGAAGATCGCGATGAACAACTCCTCCGGCCTCTTCCAGATCGACGAGCTGCTCGCGACCAAGCTGCGCGGCTCGGGCATCGAGGAGCACGTGGAGGTCGTGGCCGAGATCGAGGCCGAGCACGAGAAGCGGCTCGTGCCGGTCTTTAGGATCTGATTTAGCTTCGTTTCCTCCTGCCCCAAGGTGGGCAGAACCTCACCGAATGGGGGGTGACGCGCGACCGCTGGTCGAGCTGGCCGGGGTGACGAAGAGTTTCGGCGACAACGTCGTGCTCGAAGGCGTCGATCTCAGGGTGGAGCGCGGCTCGGCCACGGTAATCGCGGGCCCGTCTGGGTCGGGCAAGTCGACCCTGCTGCGGTGCATCAACGGCCTCGAACCGGTCGACGCGGGCGAGGTGCGCTTCGACGGCGCGCCGGTGGACTACTCCGGCAAGGCCCTCAGCCGTCTGCGCGCTGAGATCGGCATGGTCTTCCAGCAGTTCAACCTGTTCCCGCACATGACCGTGCGTGACAACGTGATGCTCGGCCCGGTGAAGGCGAGGGGCATGTCGCGCGACCAGGCGGGCGGCCGGGCCCGAGAGCTGCTCGAGCGGGTCGGCATCCCCGAGAAGGCGGACGAGTACCCGGCCGACCTGTCCGGCGGCCAGCAGCAGCGTGTGGCGATTGCCCGCGCGCTGGCGATGGACCCGAAGCTGATGCTGTTCGACGAGCCGACCTCTGCGCTCGACCCGGAGATGATCCGCGAGGTCCTCGACGTCATGCGGGATCTGGCCCGCGACGGCATGACGATGATCGTCGTGACCCACGAGATGGGGTTCGCGCGCGAGGTGTGCGACCGGATCGTCTTCATCGACGCCGGCGAGATCGTGGAGGAGGGGCCGCCCGACGAGTTCTTCTCGGCCGCGAAAAGCCCGAGGGCGAAGGAATTCGTAGACAAGATCATCCACCACTAGGAGGGATCGACCCATGACGAAGATGAAGCTGTGGCGCGCGCTGCTCTGTATGGGGCTGGCGATAGCCGCTCTGGCCGTGGCCGGTTGCGGCGACGACGACGAGGACGGTGGTGGCAACGGTGGTGCCGGTACCGGCGATCAGACCGCCGAGGCGGAGCAGTTCCCGGCCGGCACCACGATGGCCGAGATCCAAGACCGCGGCGAGATCAAGATCGGCGTCAAGTTCGACGTCCCGCCGTTCGGCTTCACGAACCCGCAGTCCGACGAGGTCGAGGGCTTCGACGTGGACATGGGCAAGATCATCGCCGATGAGCTCGGAGTCGAGCCCAAGTTCGTCGAGGCGATCTCGGACAACCGCATCCCATTCCTACAGCGGGGCACGGTGGACGTGATCCTGTCCACGATGACGATCAACCAGGAGCGCGACCAGGAGATCGAATTCTCCGAGCCGTACTACATCGCCCGCGGGCGCATCCTCGTGCCGGGGGACTCCGACATAGCGGGCGTCGAGGATCTGGCCGGCAACAGCGTCTGCACGGCGCTTGGCTCGACCTACGAGGAGACTCTGACGAAGGAGGCTCCGGATGCTGAGCTGCGGCTCGTGGATACCTACTCGGAGTGCCTCGAGCTGTTGCAGAACGGCGCGGTGGACGCGATTTCGACCGACGACGTGATCCTGACCGGCATGATCATCCAGGACGACACTCTCCAATTGGTGGGCGACGAGCTGACCACCGAGCCCTACGGCGCGGGGATCAAGGAGGGCGACACCGAGTTCCAGAAGTTCGTCAGCGACACGCTGGAGGCAGCCCAGGCGGACGGTCGCTGGGCGGAGCGCTACGAGGAGTGGATCGGCCAGTACACCGACCAGGAGGCGCAGCCCCCGGACATGACGCTCGAGGAGGCGCTCGAGCTGGGCGGCTGAGCGCCGGCCCCGATGCGGATCAGGTTGGCCCGTGGCTGAGCTCTGGGAGGTCCTCACCGAGCACTTCTCGGAGTTCAGCACGGGCTTCTGGGTGACGGTGCGCCTGGTGGCGGTCTCGTTCGCGATCGCGATGAGCGTCGGCACCGTGGTGGCAGCGCTGCGGATCGCGCCGGCAAAGCCGCTCAACTGGATCGGCGGCGTGTTCGTGGAGGTGTTCCGCAACACGCCGCTGCTGGTGCTCCTGTTCATCTCGTACGCGGGACTGCGGCGGGCCGGCCTGCCGGTGGACGCATGGGTGGCTGGGACGGCGAGCCTGGGGCTCTACACGGCTGCGTACGTGGCGGAGGCGCTGCGCTCCGGCGTCTTCGCGGTCGGCAAGGGGCAGATCGAGGCGTCGCTGTCACTGGGGCTCGACTACCGGCGCACGGTGCGCCACATCATCCTGCCCCAGGCATTCCGGACGGTCATCCCGCACCTGGGCAGCCTCACGATCGCGATGATCAAGAACTCGGCGATCATCGGCGTCTCGCTGCTGGCGCTTCCCGACCTGCTCCACCAGGCCCGGCTCGTGAACTCGCGCACATTCGCGACGCACGAGACCTTCTTCTGGGCGGCTACCGGCTACCTCATCCTGACCCTGCTTGCGACGCTGGCCGTGCGCCGGCTCGAGGCCCGCTTCGCGATCCGCCGGTGAGGCATGAGCTACCTGTTCGATCCTCAGAACTGGGAGTGGGTCACCACCGGCAACAACCTGCGCTTCCTGCTCGAGGGCTTTCTGGTCAACCTCGAGATCGCTGCCATCGCGATCGTCTTCGCGCTGGTCTTCGGGCTGCTGCTCGCCCTGTTGCGCCTGTCGAGGTTCAGGCCGCTGAGCGTGGCGGCGGGCGTGTGGGTCGACGTCTGGCGCAACCTGCCGCTGATCTTCATCATCCTCTACCTCTTCCTCGCCAGCCCACCGTCGTGGACGGAGGCCTATGAGGACGCTGCGCCCGACTTCCTGCCCGAGGCGTTGCAGTCAGGGCGGGTGTTCGCCGGCCTCCTGGCACTTGTGCTCTACAACTCGGCGGTGATCGCCGAGATCATGCGCGCGGGCATCCTCTCGCTCGACCGCGGCCAGGGCGAGGCCGCCGCATCGCTCGGGCTCACCTACCCGCAGCAACTCCGCCACGTGATCCTGCCCCAGGGGCTGCGGCGGATGGTGCCGGCCACCGTGTCGCAGCTGATCACGCTCATCAAGGACACGACTCTGGTCAGCATCATCGCCATCCAGGAGGTGATGCGCCACGGCCGCAGCCTCACGAGCGGCTTCGGCGCCTTCACCGGCGAGGACGTGCAGGCGCCGGTGCTCCAGGTGTTCATCTTCATAGGCGTGCTCTTCGTGATCGTGAACTACTCACTGTCGCGGCTGTCGCGGCGACTCGAGGTCCGCGAGCGCAAGCGCACCGGCGGCACGGCCACGCCGGTCAGGGGCTTGGAGGACCAGACGGCGCTCGCGGCCGAGGCTCGCTAGCGGGGGTCAGCGCTTCTTCGGGTCGATCAGGTTGGTCGGCGCCACGGGCTTCTCGCTGCGCTTCTCGCGCGAGTCGATCGGCACGTAGTCCTGCTCGCGTGCGCCGGTGTAGATCTGGCGCGGGCGGGCGATCTTCGTTTCCGTGTCGGTGACCATCTCGAGCCACTGGGCGACCCAGCCCGACGTCCGCGGGATGGCGAACATCACCGTGAACATGTCCGGCGGCAGGTTGAGCGCCTCGTAGATCAGCCCCGAGTAGAAGTCGACGTTCGGGTAGAGCTTGCGCTCGATGAAGTACTCGTCGTCGAGCGCGCGCTTCTCGAGCTCCGTGGCGATGTCGAGCTTCGGGTTCTTTCCGGTCACCTCGAAGACCTCGTCCACGTGCTTCTTGATGATCTCGGCCCGCGGGTCGTAGTTCTTGTAGACCCGGTGCCCGAAGCCCATCAGCTTCTCCTCGCGGTTCTTCACCTTCTCGAGGAAGTCGGGGATGTTCTCCTTGGTGCCGATCTCGTCGAGCATCTTCAGCACCGCCTCGTTGGCGCCCCCGTGCAGCGGGCCGTAGAGCGCGGCTACTCCGGCGGCCACTGCCGAGTAGGGGTCCACCTGTGACGAGCCGACCCCGCGCACCGCGTTCGTCGAGCAGTTCTGCTCGTGGTCCGCGTGCAGGATCCAGAGGACGTCGAGTGCGCGCTCGAGCCGCGGGTCGGGCTCGTACTGCACCTCGGTCATCTTGAACATCATCGAGAGGAAGTTGCCGGGGTAGGTCAGGTCATTGTCCGGATACACGTACGGCAGCCCGAGGTTGTGCCGGTACGCGAAGGCGGCGAGCGTCGGAATCTTCGCGATCAGCCGGACGGCGGCCATGTGGCGCTCGAGCTGGTCGTCGATGTTCTTCGCGTCCGGATAGAAGGTCGAGAGCGCGCCGACGGTGGCGAGCAGCATGCCCATCGGGTGGGCGTCGTAGCGGAAGCCCTCCACGAACTTCTTGATGTTCTCGTGGACGAAGGTGTGGTGGGTGATCTCGAAGACCCACTCGTCGAGCTGCTCCTGCGTGGGCAGCTCGCCGTAGATCAGGAGGTAGGCCACCTCGAGATAGGACGACTTCTCGCAGAGCTGGTCGATCGGGTAGCCGCGGTACTCGAGCACCCCGGCCTCGCCGTCGATGAAGCAGACCGAGCTGCGCACGGACGCCGTGTTCGTGAACGCGGGGTCGTACGTCATCAGGCCGAAGTCGTCCTCGGACACCTTGATCTGGCGAAAGTCCATCGCCTTGACCGTGCCGTCGGAGATCTCGACGTCGTAGCTCTCGCCCGTGCGGTTGTCCGTGACGCTGAGCGTCTCGTTCGCCGTCGCCACTCCACCGCCGTCCTCGCGCTCTGTCTGCTCGTCAGCCATATGTCTCCCTCTTTTCCCAGATTGTGACGCAGCACGCCACGCGGGTCAGCGGCCGCGGCCGAAGAGCCGCTTTATGAGACCGCCGCCGGTGTCGCCGCCGAGCGGCGCCTGCTTCTCCGGGGCCGGCAGGTCCGCGCACTCGGCCGCGGTGATGTTGAGGGTCACGGCGCGCTCCGCCGTGCGGGCGACCTCGGGGGCGTCGACGAAGCGGCGCTCGCCGCCGACCGTCTGGATCACGAGCCCGTCGAAGATGTGCTCGGGCACGTTGTCGAGCACCTCGACCACCTTGCCGATCTCCTGGCCGTCCGAGCTGATCACGGGCGTGCCGCGCTCGAGCGCGGTGTAGTGCACCGCGACGCCGTCGTCATTCACCGGCAGCGTGCTCGCCCTTCGGCTCGTGTTCCACGGTTGCGGACAGGTAGATCGCCGTGCCCACCGCGGCGACCACCAGCACGATCGAGATCGCCCCCACGAGCCGCGTGGCGGCCCGGGTGCTCGGGAAGTCCTCGCGCATCACGCCGAGGGCCGACACCACGAGCGCCCACACCGCGAGCGCGCCTCCGGCGAAGTAGAAGCCTTCCACGGCCCGAAAGCTACCGAAGGGTTCGCCGCGGCGTCCGCGATTCGACCCGCACGCGCCGAGGCGGGCGCGGCTCCGGCTCGCCGTGTGGGCCGCGGCGCGGCGGCTGCGGCGGGCGCCGGCGCGGATGCGGGTGCGGATCGCGGTCGGGCGAGCCGCCTCTGCCGTCCTCAGGCTCGGGCACGGGCGGATCCTTGATCGCCCACCACACCAGCCAGAGCAGGGCGACGATCGGGATCTTCATCGCGATCGCAAGCCACACGATGCCCCAGGCACTGCCGCTCATGCCGACGATGGTCCCACAAATCGTCCTTTCGGATGACCCAGGTTCGGCCGCGAGGCTGACGACTCGCCCGCCGGGCGGGCGTACGTTGGCACCCAGGAGACGCGGCAATCCCCCAAATGGAAACTGAACGCTTGACGGGGGGACAAGTCGCACCTAGCTTGGCCCAGACCCTCAACGCCGCCAATTGCGGCCGAGAAAGGAAAAAATGTCACGAAGCAAGTTCGCGCGTGTGGCCCTCCCCGGACTCGCAGTGCTGATCGCGGCGGCCATCGTGGTTCCGGCCGTAGCCCAGCCCAGCGCGTCCGCCAGGGTGAAGCTGAACACGATCGGTGGCGTTTCGTTCAAGGCCAACCGCTTCATCCAGGACAACATGCGCTTCAGCAAGAACTCGATCTCCGCTGATCGCGGCGACACCATCGTCCTCACCGACAAGACCAAGCAGCCGCACAGTTTCTCCGTGGTTCGCAAGGGCCAGGTGCCGCGCAAGGTCAGGCAGGTCGAAGGCTGCTTCGAGGGCGTGTGCGGCCAGCTGGCCGTGGCGCACGGAGCTATCAACCCGGACACCGGCGAGGAGCAGGACCCGACGACACCGCTGGTGAACGTTGGGCCGGAGGGCTTCAACCAGCCCGGGGACTCGGTGTTGATCCCGCCCGGCGGCAAGGCCTCGGTGCGGGTCAGCGGCAGGAACGACATGTTCTACATCTGCGCCCTCCACCCGTGGATGCAGGGCAAAGTCGACGTCGGCTAGCCATCCCAGTCGTGCTGCTGGCCGCGGCCTTCGCCACTCCGGCGGAGGCCGCGGTGCGGCACGAGTGGGTGGCGGCCGTGCCGACGACCTGGAACATCGTGCCCAACGGGCGCGACGGGATCATGGGCACGACGTTCGAGCCAGCCCAGACCGTCTTCCCGACGGTCGTCTATCGCCGCTTCACCAAGGGTTGGCGGCGACCACTGCGCAACGCCCCCGCCACCAGCGTCGACCATGACCTGGTTCCGGGCCCGCTGGTCCACGCGCGCGTGGGGGACCGGCTGCGCATTCACTTCAAGAACATGGACACCACGCTCCGCAACCCCCACTCGATGCACTTCCACGGGGTGCGCTACCGGCCTGGATCCGACGGCGCGTTCATCCCAGGCTTCTCCGGCAGAGGCGGAAACGTCAAGCCGGGCCAGACCTTCACGTACAGGCTCACCGCCGGCCCGGACTCGGCCGGGGTGTGGCCCTACCACGACCACTCGCCGTCCATGCACCACTCGCTCGAGGGTGGGCTCTGGGGCGCACTCTCGATCCGTGGCCGCCACGAGCGCCGGCCCGACCGCGAGTTCGTGTCGGTCTTCGCCCCGATGCGGGACTTCCAGACGATCAACGGCCGCGCGTTCGTGGGCAACACGCCCGTCCTGCACGCGAAGGTGGGCGAGCGCGTCCAGTGGGACGTGCTCGCGATCGGCAGCGAGCACCACACCTTCCACGTGCACGGGCATCGCTGGCGGACAGCCGCCGGCGTGCCGGAGGACACCCGCACGCTCGGCCCGGCGGAGAGCTTCCGCGTGACCTGGCGCGAGGACGCTCCGGGAACGTGGCTCTACCACTGCCATGTGGAGCAGCACATGGAGCAGGGGATGATCGGGATCTACCAGGTGTCGCGGTGAGGGCGCTCGCGGCCGCGCTCGTGGGACTCGCCGTGCTGGCCGCTCCGGCCCAGGCCGACTCGATCTTCGTGTCGGCCGGGACGACCAGGTTCGCGCCGAGCGAGCTGGACGTGCTCATGGGGGACAACGTGATCTGGCGCAACAACAGCCAGAAGACCCACAACGTCAAGTCGGAGGCGGCGGGGTACAGCTCCGGGCGCTTCGCCCCTCGCGCCGCGGCCAACCATGTCTTTTCGACGGCAGGGGTCTTCCCCTACGTCTGCACGATCCACGACGGGATGACCGGCGAGATCGGCGTCTACCCGCTGCTCCTGGATGGGCCGAGCCGTCCCGTCCAGCCGAACGCGGCCGTGGCGCTCCACGTGCGCGCCCCCGAGGGCACTGGGCCGGTCACGATCGAGGCCGACAGCGGAGCCGGCTTCCTGCCCGTGGCGGTGGCAGGCCCGCCTGTGGGCGGCGGCCACGACGGGCACGCGGAGCCAGGGACGCTTCACGCGAACGTGACGGTGTCCCAGAGCGCGACCTACCGAGCGGTCTCTGCCGCGGGCGCGAGTCAGGAGCTGCGGATCGATGTGAGCGCGGGCCCAGCCCTGTCGGTGTCCGCGAAGCGCAGGTCCGCCGGTGTGCTGATCAACGTCAAGGCGAGCCCGGCGTCCCCTGGTGCGCCCGTGGTGCTGCAGCTGCGGCTGCGCGAGCGCTTCGGCTGGTGGCCGCTCGCGCGCGCCCGCCTGGACAAGCGCTCACGCGCGGCCTTCACCGTCAGGCGCTACGGCGGGGTGCCCGCCCGGGTCGTCATGGTGGGCGCCGACTGGACGAGCCCGCTGTCGCAGAGCCGCGTGTTCAGGGTGACACGCCGTACGCCTCGGTGAACGCGTCCCGCGCATAGGCGGGCGACGCATAGCCGAAGCCCTTGTCGCCCCAGCCCGTTCCCCAGCTGTTGCGGATGATGAAGCGGTCGGCGGTGTAGCCGACCACCGCGACCGCGTGGCCGCCGCGTGCGGTGTCGCGCTTGTAGACGTCCAGCATGCCCTTTGTGTTGGGCGCCTGATCCCAGGTGCGGTCCACGTCCAGCCTGGTGAGGAGCGGACCCTTCGTGGCGATCCAGCGGCGCCAGCTATCGAGGTTGTCGTTGGGCTTCGGCGTGAGGTTGAAGTAACCGCCGATCCTGAACTCGGACGCGAGCGCGTAGAACGTCTCCTCGTCGCCGGGGAACAGCTTGCCCGTGTCGAAGCCGAGCACCTGCTCGCGCACCGCGCCGTACTTGCGCGCGACGTCGAGAGCGGCCTTGAGGCTCGTGCCCGCGACCTCGATGAACGTGCTCGGCGGCGTCACGAACTGGTCCGTCTCCTTCGACGCCATCCACTGGAAGCGCACCGACAGCCGCTCCGTGTTCTTGAGCCGGCCGGCCTTGACCATGTGCCAGCGCAGCACGGCATCGGCGGTGGCCCACCCCACGCATGAGCCGCTCGTGCCCTGGTCGCCAACCTTCCACCACGTCGTGCGCAGATCCTTCGACGTTGGGACTGAGGGCGCCGCAGCCAGCAGGCCGGCCTGGTCGGCGTGTTCCAGGCGCCAGTCGCGCTCGGTCTTGGGAGACGGGACCACGTTGAGGACCCGCTTGACGCGCTTGGGCTTCGCCACGGCGCAACCTCCTGAAGGGACGGGGAGTACCAGCCGCCGAGCCTACCCGATGCAGGTTAGGTCGCCGGGACTGACTCGATCGACGTGATCCGCTTGAACTGCTCGTAGCGCTCGTCGATCTCTTCGCGGGTGAGGGTCTCTGCGCGTTCGCAGCCGAACTGCTCGACCCAGAAGGACGCGAGCGTCGAGCCGTAGGTCATCGCGCGCCGCAGGGTGGCGTCGTCCAACGCTCCGCTCTGCGAGTCGAGATAGCCCATCAGGCCGCCGGCGAAGGAGTCGCCCGCGCCGGTCGGGTCGCGCACCGTCTCGAGCGGGTAGGCGGGGAGCGCGAAGAAGCCGTCCTCGGTGAATAGCGCGGCCCCGTACTCGCCCTGCTTGGCGATCACAACGCGCGGCCCCATGTTGTGCACCGCGCCGGCAGCCCTGACCAGGTTCGGCTCCTCGGTGAGCATGCGCAGCTCGGCGTCGTTCATCAGGACCATGTCCACGCCGGAGATGGTCTCGACGAGCGACTCGCGCGCGCTCTCGATCCAGAAGTTCATCGAGTCGAGCGCGGCGAGCTGCGCGCCCTGGCACTGCGCGCGCACGTCGCGCTGGAGGTCCGGCTGGATGTTCGCGAGGAACAGCAGGTCGCACCCGCGCGACGCGTCTGAGAGCTTCGGCGCGAAGTCGCCGAACACGTTCAGCTGCGTGTCGAGCGTGTGCGCGGTGTTGAGATCCCACTCGTACTCCCCGCTCCAGAAGAACGTCTTGCCGCCCTCCACGTGCTCGATGTCGTCGGTCACGACGCCGTGACGGCGCAGCACCTCGTACTCCGCCTCGCCGAAGTCGTCCCCCACAGGACCCACCGGGCGCACCTCCGTGAAGAAGCTCGCGGCGAGCGAGAAGTGCACAGCAGAGCCACCGAGCGCACGCTCACGTTCCCCAAAAGGCGTCTTGATCGCGTCGAAGGCGATCGATCCGACAACGGTGAGCGACATGGCGGCGGGGAGGCTAGCGGTCCCCGACCGCGCCGGTTCCCGAACGACAGCACCGAGGGGGAGCGACCGTCCTGCTTAGGGCTTGCTATGCAGGCCTAGGGCAGGACGGTCCGGTTAGGCTCCGCCCATGCGCGCGTGTCAGATCCAGGAGTTCGGTGGACCCGAGGTCCTTCAGGTCGTGGACCTGCCGAAGCCGGAGCCCGGCGATGGCGAGGTGCTGATCGAGGTCTCGCGCGCGGGGATGAATTTCGCCGATACGCACCAGCGCGAGAACTCGTACCTGGCGCGCTACGAGGTGCCGCTCGTGCTCGGTGGGGAGGTGGTGGGCACCACGCCCGACGGGCAGCGCGTGATCGCCCTCATGGCGACGGGCGGCTACGCCGAGTACGCCGTGGCGCACGAGTCGACGGTCTTCCCGATTCCCGACGGCATGGACGAGGGCACCGCGCTCGCGCTGCTGATCCACGGCCTGACGGCATGGCACCTGTTCAAGACCAGCGCGAAGCTGGCCCAAGGTGAGTCGGTGGTCGTGATCTCGGGCGCGGGCGGAGTCGGCAGCCTGGCGGTGCAGCTCGCGAAGCCGTTCGGAGCCGGCCGGGTGATCGCCACCGCCAGCACCGAGGACAAGCGCGCCAAGGCGGTCGAGCTCGGCGCCGATGCCGCGGTGGACGCCGCCGAGGAGGATCTCAAGGGCGCGTTGATCGAGGCGAACGAGGGCCGGCAGGTGGACGTGGTGCTGGAGATGTCAGGCGGCCGCGTGTTCGAGCAGTGTGCCGACGCGCTCGCTCCTTTCGGGCGGATCGTGGCCTACGGCATCGCGAGCCGCGAGCAGAACACCCTCGAGACGGGCCGGCTGATGCGCAAGAGCCGCAGCGTGGTGGGCTTCTGGCTCATGCACTGCCTCGGACGCCGCGACATGATCGAGGAGCCGCTCGCCGATCTCTTCGAGCGCGCTGCTCGCGGCGAGCTCGTTCCCCAGGTGGGCACCACCTATCCGATGTCCGAGGTGCGCCAGGCCCACGAGGACATGCAGGGCCGGCGCACGAGCGGCAAGGTCCTCCTGGACCCCTCTCGCTAGCGTCAGGGACCGCAGATGACGACCTTTGCCGAACTCGGCCTCTCCGAATCGACCCTGGAGACGCTCAAACACCTGGGATACGCGACCCCGACGCCTATCCAGGAGCAGGCGATTCCCTCGATGATGCAGGGCAAGGACGTGATCGGGCAGGCGCAGACGGGCACCGGTAAGACGGCCGCGTTCGGGCTGCCGATGGTCGAGTACGCGGACCCGGGCGACCCGAGCGTCCAGGCGCTCGTGCTCACGCCGACCCGCGAGCTCTGTATCCAGGTGACCCAGGCGCTGCGTGCGTACGGGGAGCAGAAGGGCCTGAACGTGGTGGCCGTCTTCGGCGGCGCTCCGATCCGCGACCAGGCCGTGCGGCTGAAGGACGCGCAGATCGTGGTCGGCACGGTCGGCCGCGTGATGGACATGATCGGCCGCCACCACCTCTTCCTCGACAACGCCCGCTACGTGGTCCTGGACGAGGCGGACGAGATGCTCGATCTCGGCTTCCTCGAGGACGTGGAGTCGATCCTCAAGCGCGCTCCGATGGGCCGCCAGACTGCGCTCTTCAGCGCCACGGTGCCACCGGAGATCCGCCGCCTGGCGGACACGTTCATGCACGACCCGGTGGAGATCAAGGTGCGCGCGGCCACCCTCACGATCGACACGGTGGACCACTTCTACGTCGAGGTGCCGGACAAGGAGAAGCCAGACGCCCTCGTCCGCGTGCTGAAGGAGGAGCGCCCTGAGCAGGCGATCGTGTTCGTGCGGACGAAGATCGGCGTGGACCGCCTGGCCCGCCGCCTCGCCGACGCGGGCGTGCGGGTGAAGGCGCTTCACGGCGACATGTCCCAGGGCCAGCGCGACGGCGTGATGATCGCCTTCAAGGGCGGCCGGGAGCGCCTGCTGATCGCGACCGACGTGGCTGCGCGCGGGCTCGACATCACGGGAGTGAGCCACGTCGTGAACTACGACATCCCGAACTCCCCGGACATCTACGTGCACCGCATCGGCCGGACCGGGCGGGCGGGAGAGAGCGGGCGCGCGATCACCCTGATCACGCCGAAGCAGCGGCGCGAGCTGGAGGCGATCGAGCGCCATGCGAAGACCGAGATCGAGCTGTGGAGCGCGAACGGCAAGGTCCAGAGGCGCTCCAAGGCCGAGCGGGAGCGAAGCCGCGATCCCGAGCGCGAAGCGCGCCGCCCCCGGCACACGAAGCCGCACCCGCGTGACGGCGTGCCGTACTCGAAGCTGATCGTGGGGGCCGGCCGCCAGGACGGGATCCAGCCGGCCGACATCGTGAGCGCGGTGGTCGACCACACGCATCTGGAGAACGACGACGTGCGCAACGTCAAGGTGCTCGAGCGCTTTTCGTTCGTGGAGGTGCCGGCGGATCGTGCGGTCGACGTCGCGGAAGCTGTTTCTGGCAAAGAGGCCCGAGGAACCAAGCTCAAGGTGGAGGTAGCGAAGAAGGCATGAGCAGCATCACGATGCACACCAACCACGGCCCGATCGAGATCGAGCTCTTGGACGCAGACGCGCCCAAGACCGTCGACAACTTCACGAAGCTGTCGAGCGACGGCTACTACGACGGACTGATCTTCCACCGGGTGATCCCCGACTTCATGGTCCAGGGCGGCTGCCCGCACGGCACCGGCACCGGCGGACCCGGGTACGAGTTCGAGGACGAGATCAACGAGCACAAGATCGAGCGCGGCGCGCTCGCGATGGCGAACCGGGGCCCGGACACGAACGGGAGCCAGTTCTTCATCGTCACGACCGAGGCCGCGCCGTGGCTCGACGGCAAGCACACCGTGTTCGGGCGCATCACGTCCGGCATGGAGACGGTGGACGCGATCGAGGGCCTCGAGACGGGCCCGGGCGACCGGCCCGTCGAGGACGCGAAGATCGAGCGCGTGGAGGTCCATGACGGTTGAGCTCCTGTGGTGGGACGGCTGTCCCTCGCATCCGGAGGCGCTCGTCGAGCTCCGGCGCATCCTCGCCGAGGAGGGCGTCGAGGCCGAGGTCGCGCGCGTGGAGATCGCGGACGACGAGCAGGCCAGGCGCGAGCACTTCCCCGGCTCGCCCACGATCCGCATAGACGGCGAGGACATCGTGCCGCCCGGCGAGGGCGACCCGTTCTCGCTCACCTGCCGCGTCTACCGCCTGCGCGACGGGCGCTACTCGGCGCTGCCCGATCCGGAGGACGTGCGCGCCGCCGTGCGTCGAGCCGCATGACCGCGATCGGCGACGTGGCGCCCGAGTTCACCCTGCCGGACACGGCCGGCCAGGAGCATTCGCTGGCCACGCCTGCCGTGGTCGTCTTCACCTGCAACCACTGCCCTTACGCGCTGGCCTGGCACGACCGCATCGCCTCCGCCGCGCGGGACTACCCGGACGTCCACTTCTACGCGATCAATCCGAACGACGCCGAGCGCTATCCCGGCGACTCGCTCGAGGCGATGCGCGAGCGCGTCGAGAGCGAGGACTGGCCGATGCCCTACCTGCACGACGAGTCACAGGACGTGGCGCGCGCGTTCGGCGCCAAGACGACGCCGGACGTGTTCGTGCTCGACGCGGACGGGCGGCTGCGCTATCGCGGCGCGCCGGATCCCGACCACCAGGACCCGAGCCTCGACGCGAGCTGGCTGCGCGACGCGCTCAACTGCCTGCGCGCCGGCGAGGACATGCTGCGTCCTGAAACCGATCCGATCGGCTGCAGCATCAAGTGGAAGCAGTGATCGCGCGGATCGCCGCATCGGTGTCGCTCAGGTCTTGAAGCAGCGCGTCGGGCTCTGAGGCCCTGAGCGCGTCCAGCTCGGCGAAGCCGGTGGCCACCGCCACGGCGCGGGCGCCGGCCTCGTGCGCCGCGAGCACGTCGAGCGGCGTGTCGCCCACGAGCACCGCGCCGGTGAGCTCGCCGTGGCGTGCCGCGGCTCGCTCCCGCGCCACGGCCACGAGGTCCGAGCGGCGCTCGTGAGGATCGGAGCCGTAGGCGCCCGCCTCCAGGTCGAGCCAGCGCTCGAGCCCGAAGGCGCCGACCTTCACGGCGGCGTTCGGCTCCACGTTCCCGGTGAGCAGCGACTGCACGACCCCCTCGCGCTCATGGAGGGCGGAGAGCGTCTCGCGAACGCCCGGGTAGATGTGCCCCTCACGGGCGATCGCATCCCTGCGCCCGGCCAGGTTCGCGGCGAGTCCAGCCAGCACCTCCGGGAGCTGCTCCTGCGAGCCGTTCAGCATCGAGAGCGCGATCTGATGGTCGGTGCGCCCGGCGTAGTCCACCCACTCGGGGTCGCGGCCGACAACCGTCCGAAAGGCGTCCTCGAACGCGAAACGCCCGTGACCGGCCGAGTTCACGAGCGTTCCGTCGATGTCCCACAGTACGAGTAGCACCAGCACTATCGTGCCTCATCCAATGACCGTTCACTGGTCCGACGAGCTCGAGGAGATCCTGGATGGCGACCACGCGCTGATGCTCGCCTACGCCACGCCGGCCAACGGCGTGGTCCTCCTGCCGGTGAGCAACTTCGCCGTGCTGGACCGCGCGGCGGGGATTGTGAGCTCCGTGAACACGTCGGTCGGCGCCTGGAAGAAGCTCGAGCGGATCCGGCGCAACCCGCGTGTCGCACTCGCCTTCCACACCCGCGAGCACGCGGCCACCGATCGGCCGGAGTACGTGCTCGTGCAGGGCACGGCGTCCCTCGGCGCGCCGGTGGAGGACTACCCCTCCACCATCCTGGACGTCTGGGAGCGCTTCGAGCCATGGGCCGATCAGAGCGCGCTCTGGAGGCGTTGGCGGCGCGTGTACGCGCTACGTATCGCGCTAGAGGTGTCGGTCGAGCGGATCTTGGTGTGGCCGGACCTGGGATGTCGTGGTCCGGTGGAGGTGCACGGCACCCCGCTCCCACCGGATCCGCCCGCTCCGCAGGCCGAGCCGAAGAAGGGAACCGCTCCGCGGATCAACCACGGCCGCGCGGCGAAGCAGGCGGCGCGACTGCCCGATGCCATGCTCGGTTGGGTGGGGGCCGACGGATTCCCGGTCGCGGCTCCGGTGGAGGTCGCGGGGTCGGACGAGCGCGGAATCCTGCTGGACTCCCCACAGGGGCTCGTGCCTCCGGGCGGCCGACGCGCCGGTCTCACCGCACACTGGTTCAGCCGCTCGGTGATCGGACAGAACCAGCGCAAGCACACGGGGTGGCTCGAGGCCGGGCAGGAACAGCTTGTGTATGCCCCTCACACGCAGTCCAACTACCGCTTCCCGGCGTCCAAGCCACTCTTCAACTTCGTCTCCGGGGCGTTCACCCGCCTGGGCGTTCGCGGCGCGCGGCGGGCCGGCTTCGTGCCCTAGCGAAGCTCACCAGGTGGCCGACAGCATCGCGCACTCCCTGAGCGCGATGCGTGCGGCCTCGAGCTCGTCCGCCGGCCGCAGCGCCCAGTCGGCGAGTCGCCGGCGCGTGCGCGCCACCTCCGCCACGAGGTCCACCTGCTCGGGGTCCGGAGCCAGGAACGAGCGTGAGATCAGGGCGGCGGTGGCGCCGAGGCGGGCGTACTGCGCGTAGATCAGGTCCGCCGGTATCGGGAGCGAGCGATCGTCCACGCGGCCGACCCCGCCCGCGCCGAAGCCGAGCCCTGCCTGCACCGTGGCCTCCGCTACATGAGCCACGGCCTCGCCCGTGAGCACCTCGAAGCGGTTCGTAGCCCCGAGGCTCAGGGCGAGGTCGTTCAGCCCCAGGTGGATCTCGTGGATCCCCTCGATCGCGACGATCTCGTCGATGCGCCCTACGGCCTCCGCCGTCTCGAGCAGGAGCACCGCCGTTGCGCGACCTGCCACGAGGTCCGCGAAGCGGTTCACCTCGTCGGCGGTCGAGAACATCGGCAGCATCAGCACGTCCACGCCCGCTGCGAGCAGGCGCTCGACCTGATCCTCGAGGTCGGCGTTCATCGGCTCGGTGCGTGCGAACAGCTGCGCGCGCGAGAGCGCTTCGGCGAGCGCGGGGAGATCCTGCTCGCTGTGGGGGCTGATCCAGGTGCCGAGCCCCGCCTGTCGATCGCGCTTGCCGATGCTCTCCAGATCGAGTCCCACGCGGTCGATCCCCGCCGCGTCGGCACGGGCGGCGAGGTCCGGCGCGTTCGTCCAGAGCGTGAGCGCGAAGCGTCCGGGCGCCTCGCGCGGCTCGCTCACGCGTCGAAGCTGTACGGGATCTCCGGAGTGTCGCGCGGCAGCCGCCACTCGTCCGGGTTCTCGTAGTTGTACGGCCGGTCGAAGTAGTTCACGAAGTTCGTCATCGAGGTCGAGAGGTTCTTCACGCCGTGCCAGACGCCTGGGGGAACCACCAGCAGCGTTGGTCGCACGGAGCTGGCGGTGAGGACGTTCAGCTCGCCACGGGTCGGCGACTCGTCGCGCCCGTCGTAGAGCACCACCCGCAGCGCCCCGGACACCACGAAGATGTGGTCGGTCTGGATGCGGTGCTGATGCCAGGCGCTCACCACGCCCCCGTGCAGCGACACGTGGATCACGTGCTGGATGGGCAGCGAGGCGACGCCCCAGTCGGGCCGGAACACCTCGGTCGTGTAGCCGTTCCCCGTCACGATGTTCTTCACCTCGAACAGCCGGACGCCGTCGAGCAGGTCGCGGCGTACCTCGAAGTCGGGGCTCACGTGTGGCTGGTCCTTGACGGCGGACGAGCCACTCGGCGCTTGATCGTTCATCGCGGGGACGCTATCGCTCCGGCTCGGGCGCCTTATGGTGGCTCATCCAATGACCGTTCACTGGTCCGACGAGCTCGAGGAGATCCTGGACGGCGACCACGCTCTGATGCTCGCCTACGCGACTCCGGCGAAGGGCGTCGTCCTCCTCCCGGTGAGCAACTTTGCCGTGCTGGACCGCGCGGCGGGCGTCGTGAGCTCGGTGAACACCTCCGTCGGCGCCTGGAGGAAGCTCGAGCGGATCCGGCGTAACCCTCAGGTGGCGCTCGCCTTCCACACCCGCGAGCACGCCGCGAGCGATCGCCCGGAGTACGTCCTCGTCCAGGGCACGGCGTCACTCGGCGCACCGGTGGAGGACTACCCATCGACCATCCTGCACGTCTGGGAGCGCTTCGAGCTCTGGGCCGATCAGCATCCGCTCTGGAAGCGTTGGCGACGTGTTTACGCTCTGCGCATCGCGATCGAGGTCTCCGTCGAGCGGATCCTCGTCTGGCCGGACCTGGGATGTAGAGGCCCGGTCGAGGTGCACGGCACCCCGCTGCCACCGGATCCGCCGGCTCCGCAAGCCGAGCCGAAGAAGGGGACCGCTCCGAGGATCAACCACACCCGGGCGGCGAAGCAATCGGCGGGCCTGCCTCATGCCTTGCTCGGCTGGGTAGGCGCGGACGGCTTCCCGACGGTCGTCCCGGTGGAGGTGGCCGGGTCGACCGAGGGCGGCATCCTGCTGGACGCCGCGGAGGGGCTCGTGCCCCCGGGTGGCAGACGCGCCGGTCTCACGGCGCACTGGTTCAGTCGCGGAGTGATCGGACAGCACCAGCGCAAGCACACCGGCTGGCTCGAGTCAGGGCAGGAGCTCGTCTACGCGCCGCACACGCAGTCGAACTACCGATTCCCTGCGCTCAAGCCGCTGTTCAAGTTCGTCTCCGGCGCCTTTACCCGGCTGGGGGTGAGGGGGGCGCGGCGAGAGGGCTTCGCGCCCTAGCGGAGCTCCACGCCCAGCAGGTCCTCGAGCTGGGGCAGCGTCCGCTCGGCTCCGCGGTGGAGCACGGCCGTCATCCCCACCGCCTCCGCGCCCTCGCAGTTCTCGCGCAGGTCGTCCACGAACACGCAGTCGGCCGGGGCGAGGCCCACGCGCTCACAGCCGAGCTCGTAGATCTCGGGCTCGGGCTTGTGGATGCCCTCGTCGCCCGAGATCACCACGCCGTCGAACAGCTCGGGGAAGGTGGAGCGGTCGTAGCGGCCCGCGCCCATCGAGTTCGAGATCAGGCCGGTGCGGATGCCGTGCGCGCGTGCGCGGCGGAGCGCCTCGACCATGTCCTCGTCCGGGCGGATGATGGCCGAACATGCGGTCCACGAGGCCGGCGCGCCGGCCGTCCTCGAGCTCGAGCAGCTCGCCGAAGCGCTCCGCGAACTGCTCCTCGGTCAGCTCGCCGCGCTCGAGGCCGCGCACGCACGCGAGCGCGCGCGGATCGTCCCGGAACAGCCGCTCTGATCGTGTCGGGGTCGAGCCCCTCGTCCTCGCAGAAGGCGCGGAACGAGTCGAAGACGTTCGTGGTGAGCACGCCGCCGAAGTCGACCAGCAGGCCCTTCACGAGTACGCGATCTCCCGTGCCTTCTCCGCCAGCATCGGCACCCCGCGGTCGAACAGCCCGAGGTACTCGTCGTCCGAGGTGCCCGCCTGGAAGCGCTTGTAGTTGCCCTCCATGAACACGGCCGCCTTCCAGAGGGCGAGCGCCTGGTACCAGTTGAGCGCCGACATCGAGCGGCCGCTCCTCTCCTCATAGCGCGCGATGATCTCCTCGCGCGTGAGGAACCCGTCGGCGCGGGTCACCGCGTTCAGGTTGGCGAACATCGTGTCCTCCGGGTCGCCCGGCTCGACCCAGGTCACGGTCAGGTAGCCCACGTCGGCCAGCGGGATCGCCGATCGTGGACAGCTCCCAGTCGAAGATCGCGACCAGCTCCGCGGGCGCGCTCGTCGGCCATCATCACGTTGCCGAGCCGGTAGTCGCCGTGCACCACCGTCGACTCGGGTGAGTCGGGCATGTTGCTGCCGAGCCACTCGGCGAGCTCCTCCACCACCGGCAGCTCGCGGGTCTTGTTGTGCTCCCAGAGCCCGCTGAAGCGCCGCACCTGGCGCTCGAGATAGCCCGTGGGCTTGCCGTAGCCCTCGAGGCCGCAGGCGCGCCAGTCCACCGCGTGGACCTCCACGAGCGCGTCCACGAGCTCCTCGGCGGTGCGCCGCCGCTCCTCGGCGGTGTCGAGCGCCGGCGGGATCGCGCTCGCGAGCACGCTCCCCTGTATCTCCTCCATCACGTAGAACGGCACGCCGAGCACCGACTCGTCGTCGCCGACGGCGATCACCGTCGGCACGCGCACCGGCGTGCCCTCGAGCGCCTTCAGCAGGCGCGCCTCGCGCAGCACGTCGTGGGCGGAGGGAGGCAGCGGCGGGCGTGGCGGCCGGCGCAGCACCACGCGGGCGTCGCCGCGCCGGACCAGGAAGGTGATGTTCGAGTGGCCCTCGCCGATGCGCTCCGCCTCCAGGCGGCCCTCGCCGATCCCGTGCGCGTCGAGGAAGGCCTCCAGCGGCTCGCGCACCACGAGCGGTGCAAGCTCGAGGTCGGCCGCGTCCTCGACTGTGTCGACCACGTCCATCGCGGCCGGGATCCTACGTAGTTGCCCAGGCCTCCACGAGGAACCAGCCCTGGCGCCCGTCGCTGTCGCGCACCAACTCCACGCGCATGCGGGTCGGCACGTCGCGGCCGTCCGGTGGCACCAGCCGCAGGTCGAACTCGCGCCGGTCGGCGCTGCCGGCCAGCACCTCCACGAGGTGCGCGGCCACATACTGGCGGTCCGCGGAGTGCACGAGCTGGCGCCAGCCGAGGTGCCGCAGCGCGGGCTCGTCGAGCCCCACGAGCGAGCAGAACGCGCTGTTCGCGGTCCAGACCTCGCCATCGGTGCCCACGACGGCGCGCGCCGCGAGGGCGGTCGCCATGGCTCTCATCTCCCACAGAATCGGCGCCGCGTGCGGGCGCGCCCATCACCCGAGCGGCCCGATTTGGAAGCGGCGCCCTCCTCCAATCGGCCTACTCCATTTGTGGAGCAATCTGCGTCTGGTGCAGCATCTAGTGGTAGAAGTGAGCATGCCGAGCGACCGGATCCGCGTTCTGATCGCTGACGACCACCCGCTGTACCGCACCGGGCTGGTGGACACGGTCAAGCGCCGGCCCGAGCTGGAGCTGGTTGGGGAGGCGCAGGACGGCACCGGCGCGCTGGAGGAGATTCGCAGCGTGGACCCCGACGTTTGCGTGCTGGACGTGAAGATGCCCGGGCTCGGAGGCGTGGAGGTGCTGAGGGCGCTCGAGCGCGAGGGCCTGGACACGCGGGTGGTGTTCGTGTCCGCCTATTACGACAGCGACGTGGTGTATGGCGCGCTCGGCAGCGGTGCCTCTGGATACCTTTCGAAGGACTCGACCGGCGACGAGATCTGCGACGCGCTGGTCGCCGCCGCTCAGGGCGCGCGACCACCCTGGGCACGGACGTGCAGGCCGCCGTCGCCCACGAGATCCGCCGCCGCAGTGGCGAGCAGAAGCGCCTGCTCACCCCACGCGAGGACGAGATCCTGCGGCTGACCGCCGACGGCATGTCAGCCCCGGACATCGCACGACAGCTCCACCTCGGGACGACCACCGTGAAGACCCACCTGCAGCGTGTCTACGAGAAGCTGGGCGTCTCCGACCGCGCCGCCGCGGTGGCCGAGGCGATGCGGCGGGGGATCCTCGAGTGGGGGTCAGACCCCCAGCGAGGTCAGAGCCCAGACGGCCGTGGGGTCAGACCCACAGAGTGATCAGAGCCCGGGCCGACTCTGTGGGTCTGACCCCACTGACCCGCTCCCGTTTCGCTCCGGCATCCAGAACTCCACGGTGGTGCCGCTTCCCGGCGCGCTCGTCATCGCGAAGCGGCCGCCGGCCGCCTCTGCCCGCTCCCGCATCGAGACGAGGCCGATGTGGCCTGGCTCGGCCGAGGCGTCGGGTGCCGGCAGCTCGAAGCCCCCTCCGTCGTCCCTGATACTCAGCATCACCCCCACGCCGCGGCGCTCGAGCAGCACCTCGACCAGGCTGGCGTTGGCGTGCTTTCGAACGTTGGTGAGGGCCTCGAGCGCCACCCGGTAGAGGATCGCGCGAGCCTCCGGCCCAGGTTCGTCCTCGAGCCGGTTCTCCACCCGCCAGTCGAATCCGTCGTGGGCGAACGAGTCGGTGAGGAACAGCTCGAGAGCCGCGCCGAGCCCAGCCTCGTCGAGGGCAGGAGGCCGAAGCTCGAAGAGGAGGCGGCGCAGGCGCCGGTTCGCCTCGATCAGAGCGGTGCGAGCCTTCAGCACGGCCTCGCGCTCGGCCGGATCGTTCAAGCTCCGACGCCAGCGCGTCCATGCGCAGGCCGGCGGCAGCCACCGCCTGCGCCGTGTCGTCGTGGATGTCCGCCGCGATCCGGCGGCGGGTCTCCTCCTCGGCCGCCACGAGCTCGCTGAGCAGGCGCGTCTGCGCGGCCTGCCGCTGCTCGATGTCCAGGGCAGCTGCGTTCAGGGCGTTGGCCACGTCGGTCAGCTCGCCGAGCCCCCTGGGAACGGGGGCGCGGGCGGTGAGGTCGCCGGCGCCGAAGCGCCGGGCCGACTCCACGACCTTGGAGCTCCAGCGCCCGAGCAGCAGGTTCGTCATGACGTAGCTGACGGCAAGCGCCGCCAGGAGGCCGAGGCCCGCGAGCAACAGGTAGCGGCGCAGGTCGTCGTTCGGGTCCGCGAAGACGCTCGCCGAGGTGCGGCCCGCGCTGATGAAGAGGCGGCCGCCCGCGTTTCCACCCACCGGCGCGAAGCCGTAGATCGTGGGCACGCCGTCGAGCCCCGTGACCTCTGCCGTCCCCTGGTGCTCCCGGAGCACGGTCTTCACGAGCGGCCGCTCGGCAAGTCGGCGGCCGGCAGGGGCGGCCCCCGGCCCCCGCGCCACCAGCCGTCCCCTGTGGTCGAGGATCACGAATTGCGTTCCGCTAGGCGAGTCCGGCAACCCGATCGTCTGCGTCAGCTGATCCACGTCGATGGCGGCGAACACCACCGCCGGAGGCTTGAAGCGGCCGCGGTCCACCGCGTGGCTCGCGAGCAGGGCCTTCTGCGAGAAGGGCCCGGGGCCGACCTCCCCAAGTACGAAGCCAGGCTCGGTCTGGGCGCGGCGGAACCAGGCGGCTCTCGACACGTCCACCCGTCCTATCTGCCGGACCAAGCCAAGCGTGGTCGTGCCGCAGTAGACCCGTCCGCTCGGGCTCGCCACCCCAACGGAGCGGTAGAAGTCCGTGGCACGCGGCACCAGGGCAAGCAGCCGCTTGCAGTGGTCAACGCCCGGCCTCGCCGCGAGGTCCTCCGCCACGGCCGAGAGGAAGCTCGCCGTGCCGTCCACCGCCGACTCCGCGTCCGCCGCCGCCAGGCGGGCGGAGTCGAGCAGGTCGGTCTGGGCGCGGCTGCGCGCCTCGTCGCGCTCCTCGAGGGCGATGACGATCGCGAGCGCCGTCGGTGGCGCGAGCGCCACGAGCACCAAGATCGCGATGCGGCCGCGAAGTCCCAATCTCATCCTGGCGCAGTCTCGCTCAGGCCGGCTCTGGGCGTCCTCTAAGCTTCGCGGCCGATGCGACCCAACCGTCTTCTGATCCCGCTTGCCCTGCTCGCCTTCTTCGTGTGCGCCTCGCCCGCGGCCGCCTTCGAGTGGTCCGTGAACGTGGTGGACTACGAGTTCCAGCCTTCCACGCGCCAGATCGCGGTGGGCGACTCGGTGCGGTGGGACTTCGCCGTGGACGGTCACACGGCCAATAGCAAGCCGGGCCAGGCGGAAAAGTGGACCTCGGCACCCGGCGGGGGCACGAACAGCGCCGGGGTTCCGTTCACGAAGGTGTTCAACACGCCTGGGCGCTACCAGTACATCTGCGTTCCGCACGAGGCCTTCATGCCTCAGGGCGTGATTCAGGTGGGCACGGACACGGTGCCCGACAGCATCGACAACTTCAAGTCGAAGCGCACCGGCAACCGGGTGAAGCTCAGCTTCCTGCTGAAAGAGCCGGCGACGGTGACCTACAAGCTGACCGGCAAGTCGCGCCGCACGGTCAGGCTCGGCCGCCTCGCCGCGGGCCGGCGCAGCTTCACCCTGCGGCGCCTGAAGCCCGGCACCTATCGCGGTGTGCTGACCGTGGTGGACGACTTCGACAAGAAGCTCACGCCGCGGAACTTCTTCGTAATCCGATGAGGCCCCTTCGCGCCGCTGGGCTGGCCGCGCTCCTCACACTCGTGCTCTGCGCTCCGGCCGATGCGAAGGATCCGGGGCGCTGGACGCTCAGCGGCTGGAGCTCGGTTCGCAATGAGTACTGGCAGGGAGTGACCTCGGCGGGGCCGACCGCGCCGCTGTTCTTCTCCGGCCTCACTGAAGGGCTCCACCGCACCGACCGTTGGTTGTGTCAAACGGGCACTGCGCCGCCCGTCAATTCCCGCCCAGGTGAAGGCGGTCGAGGGCTACAACCACGTCGGGGACATCTCGTTCGACGGGGCCGACGGCAAGCGCGTGCTGCTCCCGCTCGAGTGCTACACCTCCGGCGGCCCGAACGGGGGCAACACCTGCGGGACAGGTGCGATCGGCACGGCGGACCCTGAGACGCTTGCGTTCCGCTACTACGTGAAGCTCGACCCGGCGGAGATCGCCAAGGCGATGTGGGTCGAGGCGTCGCCCGACGGCGCTCCTGTGGACCTCGAGCGGGAACGACCTGCTCGCCTACAGCGCCGCGGACGTGAACCCGGCGAACGCCTCGCCCGCGGCCCCGCCGATCCATTCGGTGCGGCGCCTGGCGGGCGCGGTGCCTCCCAGCGGCGTGACCGGAGCCGCGTTCCAGGGAGGGCGCCTGTTCCTGGCGGGCGCCGGGGGACGCGACCTACCAGATCTGGTCCGTGAACCTGGCGACCGGGGCCCGCCGTCTCGAGGTCGAGCTGCCCAACGTGTTTGGGGAGGCCGAGGGGCTTCACGTGACGTCGCTGCTCGGCGGCACGCTTCACTTCCTCGTCGGCGCCGCTGGCCCGTGGAGCCGACCTTCGGCCCGACCGTCGGGCTGCTGCACTTCACCCCCGCCGGCCGCCCGGGTCTGCGCGTGAGCGCCAGCGCGACGCGCCGAGGCATCGCTCGTCCGCGCGTGAGAGTGCGCGTGACGCGGCGAGGCAGTCCGGTGAAGGGCGCGAAGGTCAGCGATCGCGGGCGCTCGCGGCGCGCACGAACGCGAGGGGCGACGATCCACGATCTGGCCTCCGCTGAGCATCCCGGGCAGCTTCGCCGCGGTCGCCCGCAAGGGTCGCCTCGAGGGCCGCTCGCGTTTCCTGGCGCTCGGCCGGCACCGGCGGCCAGCGCAGCGCCAGCCGGCGCCGCTCCGCTAGGCGATCTCGTCCACGTGGCGGACGTTCGCCACGTCGTCGCGTCCGAGCTGGGCGCGCCCTCGAACCAGCCGTCGAGGATCTCCTCGAGCAGCGCCTCGCTCGTGGTGCGCAGGGACAGCGCCAGCACGTTCGCGTCGTTCCAGCGGCGTGCGCCGCGGGCGGTCTCGGCGTCGCCGCAGAGCGCGGCCCGCACCCCGGCCACCTTGTTGGCCGCGATCGAGGCGCCGGTGCCCGTCCAGCAGCAGACGATCCCCTGGTCGGCGCGGCCCTCCGCCACGTCGCGGGCGGCGGCCTCGCTCGCCCAGGCCCAGTCGTCGCGCTCCTCGTCGCTCAGCGCGCCGTGCACGATCGGCTCGTGCCCGCGCCGGCGCAGCTCCTCGACCACGGCCTCCGCCACGCCCGTGCGCTCGTCCGCTGCGACCGAAATATTCATTGCCGCCCAGCCTAGTCTTGAGGCGTGCCCGAGCTGCCCGAGGTCGAGATCACCGCGCGCCGCCTGACGGCGGGCTGGCCGGCGCGCGCGGTGGAGTCGGCGCTCGCGCCCGGCATGGTGACGATGAAGACGTTCGACCCGCCGCTCGACGCGCTGGCCGGGCGCGACGTTCGACCGGCGTGCGCCGGATCGGGAAGATGCTCGCGGTCGAGTCGGGCGACCTGACGCTGCTGATCCACCTGATGTCGGCCGGCCGCCTCCAGCTGTTCGACAAGCGCGCGTCGCTGCGCGACAAGCGCCTCGCGGCTGCTGGTGCGCCTCGACGACGGCCGCGAGCTGCGGCTGCGCGAGTTCGGCACCCAGCAGCGCGCGTGGGCGAAGCTGCTGCCGCTCGGACGCCGTGGCGGAGGACGACGCCGTGGCGACGCTCGGCCCGGAGGCGTACCCGGCCCCGCCGCTCGAGGAGTTCGCCGAGCCTGCTCGACCAGCCGCGCCACCTCCACCCGCTGCTGCGCGACCAGCGCACGATCGCCGGCATCGGCCGCTCGTGGGTCGACGAGATCCTGTGGACGGCGCGGCTGTCGCCGTTCCAGCAGGGCGCGGACCTCGACGACGGCGAGATCGAGCGCGCTGCGCGCCGCCTGCGACGAGGTCCTCGGCGCGGCGCTCGAGCACTACGAGGAGGTGATCGGCGACACCGTGCCCGACAAGCTGCCGATGCCGCTGCAGGTGCACCGCCGCGCCGGCGAGGACTGCCCGCGCTGCGGCGCGACGCATCGAGGCGATCCACTTCAAGGACTACGTGATGTGTTACTGCCCGGAGGAGCAGACGGGCGGGCGCGTGCTGAAGGACCGGCGCCTGTCGCGGCTGCTGAAGTGACCGTCAGCCTAGCTGCGCGAAGGTCCTCGAGCACCGTTGGCGCGACGCCGCCTGCCCCACGGCTTCGAAGGCGTGCGGACTGCTCTGCGAACTGGTCCATGCGAACGATCAGGCCGTCGCGCAGCGTGTAGACGTCGTCAGAAGACGAGGCGTCGACCTCGACCCCGCTTCCAGCGGGTACCGCGCCCGCTGCAAGCGGACCGTCACCACTACGCCGGTCGCCCCTGTCCACGAACTCGCGCGGGGCATCGAGCACTTGTACTCGTGCCAGTCGGCGTGCCAACGGCCGGCTTTCCCGGGACCGCATCGTGGCTTCCCCCGCCGCCGACAGCTCCGCGATCGGGTTCCGCACGCATGCCGGGATCGGCTCGCGTCCATGCGCTCTCGTCGACGTCGCACGCGCTCAGGAACCTGCGAACGATCTCGATGCGCTCCTCGAGGAGCGCATCGCGAGCCGCCGGACGACGCCTACGCTCGAGGTCGACGCAGCACGCGGACGTCACTCAGCCCCCATCACGTCGTTTCGGGACCTCCGTCAGAGGAGTCACGGAATAGGCGGACGCGACTGACGGGACGCCAGCCCTTCACGCGCCCGCTTCCGGATGCGTAGGCTCGGGCGGCGGTGTCGAGTCGACGCAAAGATCATCGGCAGCCGAGACCAGGCGACCAGGCGCCCGACTTCGAGCTGCCCGACCAGGACGGCCAGCCCGTCAGGCTCTCCGAGCTGCGCGGGCAGCCGGTCGTCCTCTACTTCTACCCGAAGGCCGACACGCCCGGCTGCACCACGCAGGCCTGCGGCGTGCGCGACCACCTGCCCGACTACGAGAAGGCCGGTGCGGTGGTGCTCGGTGCCTCGCCCGACCCGGTCGCGAAGGTCAAGCGCTTCCACGACAAGCAGGGGCTCAACTTCAGGCTGCTCGCCGACGAGGACCACGCCGTGGCCGACACGTACGGCGTGTGGGTGCGAGAAGTCGATGTACGGCAAGACCTACTGGGGCGCCCAGAGGGCCACGTTCATCATCGACCCCGAGGGCGCGGTGGCGGACGTGATCCCGAAGGTGTCGCCGAAGACCCACGACGAGCAGGTCCTGAAGACCCTCGGCGATCTGTGAGCTGGCTGCTCCTCAGCGTCGCCGTCTTCGTTGCGGTCTACGTCGGCCTGATCGCCGCGCTGGTGGTCGGCAATCGTCAATGGGACATCCGCATGATCGCGCGGCTGGTGCCCTACTGCGCGATCCTCTTCAAGCGGCTGCTGGCGGACCCACGCGTGCCGCGCCGCTGGAAGTTCTGGTCGGCGTTCGCGCTCGTGTACCTGGCCATGCCCTTCGACCTCGTGCCGGATTTCATTCCGGTCGCTGGGTCAGCTCGACGACGCGATCATCGTGGCCCTGGTGCTGCGCGGGCTGCTCAGGAGCGCGGGGCCGCTGCTGCTGCGAGAGCACTGGCCCGGGCCGGCCGGCTCTGCTGGTTCCGCTGGAGCGGTTTGCGGCGGTTGCTCCGGTGCCTGGCGGTGTATCGCGACGCCCGCGATGACGAGCCCCACGCCCGCCACCTCAACCCACGACGGCACCTGTGCAAGCACGAAGATGCCGATCACGGTGGCGGTCGCCGGCAGCAGGGACACCATCAGCGCGTAGGTGGCGCGCGGCAGGCGGCGCATCGCCAGCTGGTCCGAGACGTAGGGGATCACCGAGGAGCAGAGGCCCACGCCGATGCCCGCAAGCAGCGCCACCGGGTCGGTGAGCGCCGGCAGCGACCTCCCACCCGCCGATCGGCGTGACCACCACCGCCGCGATCAGCATCGAGGCCGCCAGCCCATCGATGCCGCTCAACCCGCCGTGGCGCGCCACGCGGTGGGCGAGCACGATGTATGCGGCGAACAGCACCGCGTTCGCGAACGCGAGCGCCACGCCGAGCGGCTCGCCCTCGAGCTGCACCCCGGTGAGCAGGTAGACCCCCGGCACGGCGAGCACGATCGCCGCGGCGTTCCGCGGCGCTGCGCGCGCCGATCGCCGCCAGCACGATCACGGGCAGGAACTCGATGGCCGCGACCGTGCCGAGCGGCAGGCGGTCGATCGCCACGTAGAAGCAGGCGTTCATCACCGCGAGCACCGCGCCCCACGCCACCAGCAGCCGGCGGCCGGAGCGGTCCAGCTTCGCGAACGCCCGCCAGGGACGGCGCCAGAGCGCGAACACGACCGCCGCCGAGGCGATCCGCAGCCACGCCACGCCGAGCACGTCCACGCGGGCGAAGAGCAGAACGGCGAAGGCAGGGCCGAGGTAGTGGAAGACAGCGCTGACGACGAAGTAGAGGTGGGGAGGGACCCGCTCGCTCACATATCAAAGGATCGTCGACAGTCAGGCGTGCGTACATGGCCTCTCGAAGGTATCCTGGGTCATATGGCTACGAATGGGTCGCTCGATTCCACAAATCGCCTTCTACTCGGCGAGCTGCAGCAGGACGCCCGGGTGTCGCTTGCGGAGCTGGGACGCCGCGTCGGGCTGTCCTCACCTGCGGTTGCCGAGCGCCTTCAGCGCCTCGAGCAGAACGGAACGATCACCGGCTACCGCGCCGAGGTCGACCCGCGCGCGCTCGGGCTGGCGCTCGGCGCGATCATCCGCATCCGGCCGTCGCCCGGGCAGATCCAGAACGTGGCCGAGCTGGCCAGGCGGACGCCCGAGATCGTCGAGTGCCACCGCGTGACCGGCGAGGACTGCTACGTGATGCGCGCCCACCTGCGCGACGTGCTCCACCTCGAGGAGGTGATCGACCGCTTCACGGTGCTCGGCCAGACCACCACGTCGATCATGCAGTCGTCGCCCGTGCCGGGCCGCCCGTCTCCCTGAGGAGTGACGGCTCCCTGGGTCTACTGCACCGTGAGCGTGCCCGTCATGCCGCCGGCCTTGTGGCCGTCGACCGGGCAGTAGTACTCGTACTCGCCCGCCTTCGACCGTCCGTGACCTCCGCGGTCTCGCCCTTGCCGATGGTGTCGGTCTCCTCCTCGACCCCGTTCCCCTCGACCTCCACCGCGTGCGGGAGCGAGGACGGGTTGTCGAGGACGATGGTGACCTTGCCGGCCTTGGCGTCGAGCGTGTCCTTGTCGAACTTCAGCGCCCCGCCGGGGTCGGCGGTCAGCTTCAGCGTCTGCGCCGCATCGCCGCCCCCGGTGTCGTGGTTTGCGCGCGCCTGGCCGCTGTCCGAGCTACCGCTGTCGGAGCTGTCGTCGTCGCCTCCGCAGCCGGCGCCCACCAGGGCGAGGGCCAGGAGCAATCCGATGAGGGTGATGGTGCGCATGGCGGGGTGTACGCAGGCTGCCCGGGGGAGGTTCAGTAGCTGAGCTTGCCCGCGCATGACCTCCGCGCCGCGCTCGTCGCCGACCGAGCGCCGGGTGACCACGACCACGTGGTATTCACCCGGGCTGACCGCCGCGGTGAGCTGCGCAGCGGCGGTGCCGTCGCTGCGGGCGCGGAAGCTGCCGCCGTTGATCCAGCGGCCGTCGGTGCGCACGCACCAGAGCTCGTAGACCGTCGCCGTGCCGGACCGGGAGGTCGTGCGCGCGGAGCTGAACCCGGGTGCCCCCCTCCACCGCCGCCGCCCTGGCGTTGCCGAGCACCTCGCCGGACGTGCTCCAGAGCTCGGCGCGGGCGTAGGCGCTCCCGCCGCCGTCCGGGAGCAGCAGCGCCAGCACCACCGCGAGGATCACGGTCGCGGCGGCCGCCGCGGGGATCGCGAAGCGCTTCCACCTGCGAGGCGGCCGGGCGCCGCGCGCGCGTTCCCTGACGAACTGGTCAAGCACCGCCTCCTCGAGCTGCGGGGAGGGGTCCGCAATCTCGTCCTCGGCGTGGGCGGTGTCGAGCAGCGCGGGCAGGCCCGCGAGCTTAAGCCGCTCCTGGGCGCAGCGGTCGCACCCGGCCATGTGCTCGGTCATCTCCTCGACCTCGTCGGGCTCGAGCGCACCGAGGACGTAGGGGCCGACCAGGTCACCGTGGCTGCGGCAGCCGGTCACGGCTCGACCTCCATCTCGTCCAGGATCAGTCGGAGGCTGCGCAGGGCGTACGAGGTGCGGCTCTTGACCGTGCCGAGCGGGATGCCGGTGCGCTCGGCGATCTCGCGCATCGTGAGGCCACCGTAATGGGCGAGGCGGATCACCTCGCGGTGGGCGGGCGACAGGCGCGCGAGCGCCGCCGTGATCTGCCAGCGCAGCACCGCCTGGTCGAGCGCGGCATCGATCTCGGCCGCGCTGTCGAGCGAGTCCTCCTCCGCGCGCTTGGGCCGCGCGGCCGCGCGCCGGTGGGCGTCCACGATGCGGTTGCGCGCAATCGCGTACAGCCACGTCCTGACGCTCGCGCGCCGCCTGTCGTAATCGCCGGCGTGCCGCCAGAGCTGCGCGAAAACGTCCTGAACGACCTCCTCGGCCTGCTCGCGATCGCCGAGTGCGCTGGAGGCAAAGCCGAATAGCTCACCGGCATAGCGCCGGTAGAGCTCGCGCAGCTCATCCCCGCTGCGGTCGCGCGGCAGTCGTTCGACCAGCATCGCGTCGATCGACGGCATGCCTCACGCTATACGTGATCGCGCCGCTCGTGGTTCGCTTACCTTTCCTGGCGTGCCCGCCGCCACCCTCGGTGAGTCGTTCAGCTCGTTCTTCGACGCGGTCGACTCGTTCTTCTCGAACCTGGCGTCGGTTCGGCTCCTCCCGCTGCTGGTCGCCCTGCTGCTGTTCACCTGCTACCTGACCCTGCGGGCGCGCGCCAGCTTCAACATCCTGCGCGCGGCCTACCCGACCGAGCGGATCCGCTTCCAGCAGATCTGGGGCGCCTACTTCGCGGGCTACGGCTTCAACGCCGTGATCCCGGCGCGCGGCGGCGACGTGGTCCGGCTCTTCCTCACGAGGAACGCGATCCCGAACTCGAGCTACCCGGCCGTGGGGGCGACCTTCGTGGTCGAGCTGATCTTCGACGTGGCGATGGGATCGCTGATCCTGCTGTTCGCGTTCACGCAGGGGGTGTTCCCGAAGCCGCCGGACTTCGCCAAGCTGAACGCCTTCGACCTCTCGTACCTCGCGCAGCATCCGCAGTTCGCGCTGTTCCTGCTCACGCTGCTCGCGGTGGCGGCGCTGGCGGGCGTTCGCGCTGCTCAGCGTGCGCGCCAAGGCGTTCTGGGAGCGGGTGCGCCAGGGCTTCACGATCCTTCAGGACCGCGAGCGCTACATCCGCGAGGTGTTCCTGGTCCAGCTCGGCGGCTGGTGCTTCCGCTTCGCCGCGTTCTGGATGCTGCTCGAGGCGTTCAACGTGGGCGGGTCGGTGAAGAACGTGCTGCTCGTGCTCGGCGTGAACGCGGTGTCCGCGGCCGTGCCGTTCACTCCGCAGGGCGCGGGCGTGCAGCAGGCGCTGCTCACCAAGGTGTTCGCGGGCACGGCGCCGGCGGCGACGGTGGCGGCCTACTCGGTGGGCCAGCAGATCGCGATCGGCGCGCTCACCTTCGGCATCGGCTTCGCGTCGCTCGTCTTCATCTTCCGGTACCGCAGCTTCAGGGAGGTCATCGCCCGCGGCGCAGGCGGACCGCGGCTACGTCCCGAAGCCCTCGCGAGCCTCGCGCACCAGAATGACCGCCTCGGGGAAGAGCGTCTGCATCGCGCCGCGCAGCTCCTGAGTCTGCTGCTCGGCGTTGCCCTGGAGGTTGAGGCGGTTAGGCCCGCGACCGTCATGTCGACGGCCAGCTTGATCGCGTTGTCGGCCCAGGCCACCTTCTGCGCTCCCTGCATCTGCTGGGCGAACTCCTCCATGCGCCGGCGCAGCTCGTCCGGGTCGCCGAAGAGGCCGCCGAATGGGTCTTCAGAGGACATGTCTCAAGGGTAGGGGGTCTCCGATACAGTCGCCGCGTGCGCATCGCCGAGGTGATGACCCAGGGCGTGGTGACGGCCGAGACCGGGGACAGCCTGCAGCACGTGGGCGAGCTGATGCGCGACCGCAACGTCGGCTCCGTCGTGATCTGCGAGGGCGGCCGGCCGGTGGGCGTGATCACGGACCGCGACCTGGCCCTGGCCGTGGTGGCCGACCGCATCGAGGCCGGCCGCCCCGGCCGGCGAGCCACGCGTCGCGACCGATCGTGACCGGTGAGGTCGAGATGGACCTCGAGGAGGCGGTGGCGATCATGATCCAGCACCGCATCCGGCGGCTGCCGGTGACCGAGGGCGAGGGGCTGGTGGGCATCGTGACCATCGACGACCTCGCCGTGCGCGCGGGCGACCTGCACCAGGCGCAGCAGATCACCGCCGAGGTGGCGAAGGCCGCGCTGCCGGAGTTCTACTTCCACCAGCGCGGGGGCTGACGGTGGCGCCGCTGACACCCGACCAGCTCCGCACGCGGCAGCGGGTCGAGGGGCTGATCAGGCTGATGGCGCCCGCGCTCGACCTGGTGCTGGCCGTGGGCGAGCGCATCTCGCGCATCGTCGAGCCCGAGGACGTGGAGTACTACCCGCCGCGCGTCACTCGGGCGCGACGAGACCGCCCAGCCGCCCAAGACGCCGTGAACCGCGAGGAGCAGCTGCAGTGGGAGGCCCGCTGGGCCGTCCCGGCCGCGATCGCGGCGTTCGTCGCCGGCGGCGATGCTCCTGGTGAGCGCGGCTGCTCTTCATCCCCGAGGACCGCAAGGGCATCGAGCCCAACCCCGACCTCCTGCTCTCGATCGACGAGCAGTCCGGCGGCGTACCTCGCCTCGGCGCGTGCTCCGCGGTCGCCGCGCTCGCTGTCCTGATCGGGGTGTTCCTCTACCTGTTCCGCGCCGCGTCGCCCGCGGCGGCGGCGTGCCGCAGTGGTTCATCTACCTCGTGGTCGTCGCGCCGATCCTGTACGCGATCGCCACGGTCGCTGGGCGCGCTCGAGGCGATCGACATCGCCGACGAGTTCGCCGACGGCGACGCCGATCCGCGGTGACGCCGGCGAGGACCGCGCGCGCGACCTCGGCGGCGTCGAGCGGCGCTGCTCGTGGCGCCTCTCGACCGCCGGCACGGTCGGACTCGCGTTCCTGTTCGTGATGCTGCCGCTGCGCGCGCGGCGCGTCGGGCTGCTCACGCCGTTCATGGGGGTCCTCGGCGTGATCGCGGGCGCGCTGATCGTGTTCCGCGGCTCAGCTCGGCGGCCCGGCGGTCGATCCAGGCGTTCTGGCTCGGCGCGCTCGGGGCGCTCTTCCTCGGCAGCTGGCCGGGCGGGCGCGGGCCGGCCTGGGAGAGCGGCAGGCCGAGCCGTGGCCGACGGCGGCGCAGCGGCGCGGCGTCGTTCCGATGCCGGGCGAAGCCGAGGAGCCGCGAGCTCGACCCCACTCCGCCCGAGCCGGAGCCCGTGCCGGAGCGGCCGGCCTCGCGCAAGCGGCGCGACGCAAGCGCTAGCGCGGGACGCGGCGCGCGATCTAGGCGATCGCCGGGCGCGTCCGGCAGCCGCTCGAGCGCGGCCTCCATGTCGGCCTCGGAGAACTCCGGGTCCTCGAGCTCGCCCGCCAGGTAGGCCTGGTAGGCGGACATGTCGAAGTGGCCGTGGCCCGAGAGGCCGAGCAGGATCACGCGCTCCTCGCCCGCCTGCTTGGCCGCCTCGGCCTCCTCGAACACCGCGCGGATCGCGTGCGCCGGCTCGGGCGCCGGGAGATCGCCTCGGTGCGCGCGAACTGGAGCGCGGCCGCGAAGGTCTCGTTCTGCTTGTAGGCGCGCGCCTCGACGAGGCCGTGCTTGCACGAGCCCGCAGACCATCGGCGAGTCGCCGTGGTAGCGCAGGCCGCCGGCGTGCACCGGCGGCGGCACGAAGTCGTGGCCGAGCGTGTACATCGGCATCAGCGGCGTCAGGCCGACCGTGTCGCCGAAGTCGTAGCGGTAGGCGCCGCGCGTGAGCGTGGGGCAGGCCGCCGGCTCGGCGGCGAGGAAGCGCGTCTTCGCCTCGCCGCGCAGGACGCGGCGCACGAACGGGAACGCGAGCCCGGCGAAGTTCGAGCCGCCGCCGACGCAGCCGACCACCACGTCCGGCTCCTCGCCCGCCATCTCCATCTGGGCGATCGCCTCCTGGCCGATCACCGTCTGGTGCAGGCAGACGTGGTTGAGCACCGAGCCGAGCGCGTAGTTCGTGCTCGGCGTCGCCGCGGCGACCTCGACGGCCTCCGAGATCGCGATCCCGAGCGAGCCGGTGGGGTGCGCCGGCCTGGCGCGCGCCCGGCCTCGGTGGTGTCGCTCGGGCGAGCGGATCACCGTGCGCGCCCCAGGTCTCCATCATCGCCCGCCGGTACGGCTTCTGGTCGTAGCTCGCGCCGACCATGTAGACCACGCACTCGAGCCCGAACATGCGAGCACGCGAGCGCGAGCGCCGAGCCCCACTGGCCGGCGCCGGTCTCGGTCGAGAGCCGCTCGATGCCGGCCTGCTTGTTCGCGTAGGCCTGCGCGACGGCGCTGTTCGGCTTGTGCGACCCGGCCGGCGAGACGCCCTCGTACTTGTAGTAGATGTGCGCGGGGGTATCGAGCGCGCGCTCGAGCCGGCGCGCGCGGTAGAGCGGCGTCGGGCGCCAGAGCCTGTAGACGTCGCGCACCGGCTCGGGGATCTCGACCTCGGGCTCCATCGAGACCTCCTGGCCGATCAGCTCCATCGGGAAGATCGGCGTCAGGTCGTCGGGCCCGGCCGGCTCCATCGTCGCCGGGTTGAGCGGCGGCAGCGGCTCGCCGGGAAGGTCCGGCAGCAGGTTCACCCAGTGCGTCGGGATCCGGTCCTCGGTGAGCGTGAACTTGGTCTGGTCGGTCACGGCGCGATCCTACCCGCGGATAGCATCCGCGCCCGCATGGAGCCCGCGTCCCGCACCCGGCTGATCGCCCTGGGCGTGCTGCTCGCGATCTCGGTGCCGCTGGTCGTGATCGCCGGTGCCGGCGGCGGGTCGGACGACGACGGCGGCGGCGACCGGCTCCGGATCGAGCCCTCGAGCCAGGGGGTCCCCGAGATCGTCATCTACGTGGAGGATCCGGACCTGAACACGTCCGAGACAAGCGACGGTGCGAAGAGCGTGGGCATCGAATGCATGGACCGCGGGGGCGCTGTGGTGTTCCGCGGGCGGGAGCGCTGGCCGTTCAGCGATACCGACGGCGGGGTCTTCGATCCGCACGTGCACGTGTCGGTGGAGCCGGCGATCCTGGGGTCGATCGACCGCTGCAGGCTGAAGGGGACCGATCCGGCGCTCGAGGGTGGCCGCCCTACACGGCGTTGACCGCCGTGGCGATCTCCGTGTAGGCCACGGCCGGGTCACCCGAGCCGAAGATGGAAGAGCCGGCCACGAACAGGGTTGCCCCGGACTCGCGCGTGGCCTGCGCCGTGGACGCGTCGATCCCGCCGTCCACCTCGATCGGGGTGTCGGGACCGAGCAGCTCGCGCAGCCGCGCCACCTTGGCGGTGGAGCTCGCGATGTAGGGCTGGCCGCCCCAGCCCGGGTTCACGGTCATGCAGAGCACGTGGTCCACGTCGTCGGTCAGCCCGGCCACCACGTCGGGCGGTGTGGCGGGGTTCAGCGCCAGGCCCGCATCGAGCCCGGCTGCGCGAACGGCCTGGAGCGCGTAGTGCACGTGCGGCGTGGCTTCCCAGTGCACGATCAGCGTGTCCGCGCCCGCGGCCACGAACTCATCGATGCGCCGCTCCGGGCGCTCGACCATGAGATGCACGTCGAGCACTCCGCCGCGCTCGTGGACCAGGTCTCGGAGCGCGTCGACGATCAGTGGTCCGATCGAGATCGGCGGCACGAAGTGGCCGTCCATCACGTCCACGTGGATCACGCGCGCTCCGGCGTCCATCACCTGCTCCACCTGCGCGCCGAGGCGGGCGAAGTCGGCGGCCAGGATCGATGGGGCCACCCGGACGTCCTGTAGGAGCTCGGAGCGCAAGGCGGGGCGACGGTACCACGCCGCCCCGCCTCGCCCGGCGTCCGTCCCGCCTAGTCCAGCGAGGGATTCTCCGTCCGGTTCTCCTCCTCGTCCTCGACCTGGTCGAGGGAGGTGATGTCGCGGCGGATAACCCGCTCGCAGTCGTTGTCCACCTGGTCGAACTGGTCGGCGATCACGCGATCGCGGTCCTCGCCGCAATGCACGAGGTCGACCTCCCCGTCGCGGACGCGGAAGAGGTCGCGGCCTGCTCCGCCGCTCAGCTCGTCGCCCTCGGGGTCCCCGATCGCGGTCACGTCCACCCGCGCGAGCGCCCAGAGCACGTCGTGGCCGTCACCGCCGTCCGAGCGGTCGCGGCCGGGGTTCGCGAAGATCTTGTCCGCGCCGGGCCCACCGCTCTGGCTGTCGTCGCCCCGCCCGCCGGACATGAAATCGCGACCCACGCCGCCGCTCGACACGTCGTTTCCAAGCCCACCGTGCAGCCGCTCGCAGCGAAAGCGCCTGAAGCTGAAGCCGGGACCGCCGTCGATCACGTCGTCATCGGCTCCGCCGAACACGTGGTCGCAGCCGGGACCGCCGTTCAGGTTGTCGTTTCCGCGCCCGCCGTGCACGCGGTCTCGACCGCGCCCCGCGTCCACGGTGTCGGCACCCTGGCCGCCGCGGACGAGATCGGCCGCGCCGAGTGCGTTCACCGTGTCGTCGCCCGCGCGGGCGAGGATGAGGTCACGCTGCTCGGTGCCTGTCAGCACGTTCGAACTCGCGTCGCCGACGATTTTGGCGGCCATCGCGGCCGTCGCGGCGATGAGCGAGACCGCCGCGGTCGCCGCCAAAGCCGTCAGAAACCTGTTGCTACGCTGCCTCACGGGGCATCCTCCTTGGTCGGTGGGTGCCCCTCTAACCGTTTTGGCGGGCGCGAGTTGCGCTCCGCTCCCGCGTCTTAGGCGCGCGCCGCCTGCTTTGCGTGCGCTCGGATCTCGGACAGGATCCGCTCGAGCCGAGGCTCGGTGTCGCGATCGACGAAGCTCATGGTCGCCGCCACCGCCGGATGCACGCGCGCGATCTCCGCATGCAGCGCATGCGCCACCGCGCGGTAGGCCGGGTGGCCCTCGCGGCCGGAGCGCAGTTCGATCAGGTGCATGGCCTCGCGGGCGTTCATGTCGAGGATGTAGCGGATGCGGTAGCCGAGCGCCAGCGCGTAGGGAGCGAGCTCGGGGTGGCCGAGCTCCACGATGCGCGCATGCTCGGCGCGCGAGCGCTCGAGTCCGGCGCGGTAGAGGTCCCCGACACCAGCCTGGTCGAGCTCCTCCGGCACGCCCGCCCCGAGCTCCGGTCCGAGCGTCTGCCACTGGACCGTGAGCAGGCGGTGGCGCTGGAGGTCGCGGAAGGCGCCGTAGTCGGACACGACCTCGAAGCGATAGGAGAGCGCCTCGAAGCCGCGGCCGGGACGGTGACGGCGGTTGCGGCGCTCGCCGACCAGCTCGGCCAGCATCGCGGCGCGCTCGTCGGGCGGGAGGTTGTGAAGCGCGGCGCGCGCCTCGTCCTCGGAGACAGCGGCGGACTCGAACAGCAGCGCGGCGAGCAGCTCCTCCTCGCTGCCCTGCACCGAGAGCAGCCGCACGGCCGGCCCGGCCTCCTCCTCACCGCCGCGAGCGCGGTCCAGCCCCAAACGCGCCGCCCAGCGGTCCGCGGCCTGCTCGCGCTGCCCGAGATACTCGACCCACTCGCCGCCGCGGTCGGGACGGTCCACGCGCGCGACGAAGCTCGGTACCACTGCCTTCAGCTCTTCGAGGATCATGCGCGCGTACTCGCGAGCCTCGGGAAGCGGCGAGGCGGACAGCCGCAGCAGCAGCTGCTCGTACGCCTGGCCTGACGCGAAGACGCCCACGTGCGAAAGCGAGGCCGCCGGGAGCAGGCCGCGCAGAAGGTCGAGCGCCTTGGCGCGGATCGAGCGCATGTGGGCGGCCTCGGGCTCCCCGTCGGCAAGCGGGAAGCGCTCGGCCGCCCAGGCCTCCACGCGCGGGAGCGCCTCGGAGTAGCTGTCGAACAGGAAGTCCATGGCCGCCTCGTACTCCGGGCCCAGCTCGGGGTGGCGCCAGTAGCGGTAGCCGAGGCCCTCGCCCATCGGGGCGTCGTAGGCCATGTAGCGGGTGGATTGCTCCAGGTAGGCCGCGAGCCGGCCGCGCTGAAGCAGCTTGGTCATCACGTTCGAGACCCACTCGCACGCGATGTGCGCGCCACCGAGCTGCGCCACCGAGTCGTCGCCGTAGCCGATGAAGATGCGCTCGTAGAGCTTGCGGGCGCGCTCGCCCTCCTCGCCGTCGTAGGCGGCGCCCGGCGCGGCGTCGGCGGCGAACTCCTCGAGGTAGAGCCGCCGCAGCGTGCCCTGGTAGCGCGAGTAGCGCGCGAACAGAGCGCCCTTCACGGTCTCGGGCAGGTTCACGAGCGCGAAGACGGGCTGGTCGAGGTTCGTGAAATGGGGGGCGAGGAGGGCGCGCTCCTCGTCTGTGAAGGTCTCGAGCGGGTAGTCCATGGGGCGCTCGGCCACATTAGCGGCGAACGCGGATCCCTCCGCGCGCGGGTCTATTTTGTTTGCGACGTGGCGGTCCACCCGAAACTCGCCGAGGTTCCGGAGCGCTTCATTCCCGAGGCGATGCAGGAGGAGCTCATCGCGGCCGAGCACGTGGCGCGCTACGAGTGGGTGGCCGCGCTCGCGCCCGGCCGCCGCGTGCTCGACGCCGGGTGTGGCACGGGCTACGGCGCGGCGATCCTCGCCGAGGGTGGGGCGGACCATGTGCTCGGCGTGGACGTGGCGGTTGCCGTCGTGGACGTGGCACGCGCACGCGAGACGGCCCGGCTGGCGTTCGACCAGGCGGACATCGCTCGCCTCCCGCACGCCGACGCCTCGTTCGACCTCATCACCTGCTTCGAGGTGATCGAGCACGTGCCGGAGCCGAGCGCGGTGCTCGGCGAGCTCGCTCGCGTTCTGGCGCCCGGCGGGGTACTCGCGATCTCGTCGCCGAACGCCAACCGCTACCCGACAGGCAACCCGCATCACGTGCGCGAGTTCACCACCAGCGAGTTTCGCGCCCTGCTGGCGGAGGCGTTCCCAGTCGTTCGCCTGCTCGCGCAGCACCAGTGGGTTTCCTCCGCGGTCTTCGAGGAGCGCGACCTCGACCCCGGCGCGCTGGCGGTCCGCACGGTCAAGACGACCGGGCGGCGTCTCGGCAGCGAGGCGTACACCGTGGCGCTGGCCGGCTCGGGTGCGTTGCCCGAGCCTCCCGCCACAGCGGCGCTCACGGGAACCCTCGAGGTCCGCCGCTGGCTCGCCAGCTTCGACGCTCAGCAGCGGCTGATCGCGGACCAGGCCGACTACCTCGCCGGGCTCGAGGAGCTGGACGCCGAGCGGCGCGATCTCAGGCGCCAGCTCGTGGCTGCCGAGACCGAGCTGGCGGAGCTCCACGAGCGAGTCTTCGAGCTCGAGCGTGACGGCTGGGCCCAGGCCGACCGGATCGAGCACATGGCGGCAACGATGGGCGAGGTGTGGCAGTCGGTGAGCTGGCGCTCCACGCGGCCGCTGCGCGCGACCAAGCACCTGCTTCGGCGGCGCCGAAGCGGTTGACCCTCAGCGCGGGAGCGGCACCCCGGCCATGAGCTGCGGACTGCGCTCGGCCAGGACCGAGAACGCCTCGACATTCGACAGGTAGCTCGTGGATCGCAGCATCGAGTGCTCCGCGATGCGATAGCGCCCGACGATCTCGGCGACCGCGACGGCGTGCCCGCCCTCGTCCGCTATCCGGCACCAGAGGTCGTAGTCCTCCCAGCCATGAAGGCGCGGATCCGTGCTGTAGCCGCGTAGGGCACGAAGGCGGTCCGTTCGCACGAGCGCCATCGCGTCCACGTAGTTCATCGCTCGCAGGCGCTCCGGCTGCCAGGGGCCGTAGCTCATGAGTCCCACCGGATCAGTCCCGGCGAAGGCCTCGAGGATTCCGTACGCGAAGGCGGCCGACGGGTCGGAGTCGAGCGCCTCGGCCAGGCGCTCGAGCCCGTGCCGGTACAGGGCATTGTCGGCATCGAGCACGAAGGAGAGCGGAGCGCGCGCGAAGTCGAGCGCGGCGTTGCGGGCGTGGGGCAGCCCTCTGTTCCAGCGGTGGCGCAGCAGGATGGCCGGGCTCTGTGGGTGCGCCGCAAGCCAGGCGCTTGCGCGCTCTCCCGACCCGTCCTCCGACGCATCGTCCACCACCACGATCTCCGTCGCCCTGAAGGTGCTCTTGGCCACGGACTCGAGCGCCTCCTCGATATGGCGCTCGTGGTTGAAGAGCGACACGAGCACCGAGACACGCGGAAGCGCCCCCGAGTACGACGGTGTGCGCGCCACTATCTCGACAGCCCTGCGATGTTCGCCGAGCAGCGTCGCCTCGAGCCGTGCGATGCGGCGGCGCGTCTCGATGCCCTCGAGGCGCAGCTGCTTCAGGGCGCGCCGCGCGGTCGCCGCCTCTGGGTCGGCCGTCGAGGCGCGCGGTGCCGGCGGCTCGAACTCGAGGGTCTCCGGCGGGTTCCAGGCGGCCCGTGCGGACCGCGGTGCTCGACGGTCGATGTCCGCGGCCACGGCCGCGAGTCGCTCGGCCGTCGCGCTGAGCGGGTGCTCGGCCAACCGCGCGGCGGCCGACTGCTGGATCGCCCGCCGGCGCTCGTCGTCCTCGACGAGCTCGAGCGCGAGGTGTGCAAGCGCCTCCGGACGGCCGCTGAGGAAGTCAGCCCCCGGGGCGAGAGGCTCGCTGCCGATGCTGTGCTCGCTCACCACCACGGCACCGGCGAGCATCGCCTCCACGGCACGCAGCTGCTCGAAGTACGGCCGCTCGCCCACGTGGAGGTTGAGCAGCACTCGCGTCCGGCCGAGCAGGTCGCGCTTCCTGGCGCCGGTCAGGAAGCCAGGGTTCTCGCCGTAGTTGGGGCGGTCGTTCTCGCTGACCAAGATGTGGCAGCGCCGCGGCGCGAGTAGCGGCGCGTACGAGGCGAGCAGCCGGTTCCGCCGCTCGCTCGCGCATCCCAGGAAGGCGATGTCCACGTCGCGCGGCGTGTCGAGCATGGGTGTGGCCCAGCGCGCGGTGTGCCCGAGCGTGAAGCGCTCGGCCGCGATGCCACGCCGGTGCCACTCCACGACGCTCATCGGGCTGATGTCGAACACGGCTCCCGCCGCCTCCGCGACCGGCTGGTTGCCCTCGAAGTAGGACGTTCCGGGCTGCTCGGCGCAGATCACGAGCGTGCGGGCCATCAGGTCGGGCGGGGGCTGCGTTCCTCCGTGGAGCGCGACCCACTCGTGCGGCGGCACGAGTACGTAGACGCGTCCGGGCTGCACGGCAGGAAACCCGTCGAGCGACACGCTGGAGCGGACCCCGAGCGCGCTCAGCTCATCCCGGATGACCTGCACCAGCTCCGAGAAGAACAGGTTCTGGCGCCGGCCGAGCACGAAGGTGATCTCGAGCACCGGCACGATCCTTCCAGAGCGGCCGGTCGGTCCGGCCGGGTTATTACGGTCCATGCGTGACAGTCGAGTCGTCCCGAGCCCGCCCCTTCTGGTACCTCGAGGGCGGCGACGCGGTACGCGCCATCGCGTGCCTCGGCATCGTGTGCTTCCACGTGGCGACCGGGGCGCTCTTCGTCACGGGCAACCTCGCCGGTGCCGGCGGAGCGCTCACCTGGATGACCGGGTTCGGCGAGACCGGGAGGATCGCGCTACGCACGGCCTCGACTGGCTTCTACCTCTTCTTCGCGCTATCCGGCTTCCTCGTGGCCGCGCCGTTCGTGTCGGCTTTCGTGGAGGGGCGTCCCAGGCCGCGGCTCGTGCCCTACTTCCGCAACCGCGCGCTCCGGCTCGTGCCGGCGGCGTGGCTCCTGTTCGCGTTCGTGCTGATCCGCTATGGCTCCCGCGGCGCCGACTGGCGTGAGCTTCTGTGGCTGTTCACGTTCACGGACGACCACGTCGATCACCCGCTGTCGACGGTCGTCGGCCAGACGTGGACGCTGCGTGTGGACCTGACCTTCTACGTGCTCGTGCCGGTCGCGGCCACGCTCGCCATCCGGCTGCTCGGCCAGCGGCTCGGCGTCAAGGGGCGCCGACGGGTCGTATGGGCGGGCGCCGGCGCGGTCGCGGCCGCTGCGCTCGTGCTGGCCGACATGCTCGAGCCGTCGGTGGCCTCGGGCCGCACGCCCGCGGTGCTGATCTGCCTGTTCATGCCGGGCGTGGCCCTGGCAGCGGCGCTCGCGGGGCGCTCTGCGCGCATGCCGCCGAAGCGGCTCCCAGCCCTGGCCACCGCGATCTCGCTGGTGGGCGTGGTGGTACTCGTGGCCTACCCGCGCGACCCGCTCCCGCTGTCCGCCAAGCTCGCCGTCGTGGGGATCGGAGCCGGGATGGCGCTCGGCGGGCTGGTGCTGCTCGAGACCCAGGTTGGCCGTGCGTGGGGGTGGATGCGGAGCGGCCCGGTGCGCTGGGTGGGTAGGCACACCTACGGGATCTATCTCTGGCACCTCGTGATGATGGCCGAGCTGTCGACCCTGTTCCAGGGCGCCACAAGCCCCGCGCGCACGTACGCGCTGCTCCTGCCGCTCGTGCTGGCCAGCACGCTCGTGGTCGCGATGATCTCGTTCCGGCTCGTGGAGAAGCCGGCGATGCGGCTTCGCCACCGGACCAGCAAACCGGCGGCGCCTGAGCACGCGCCGCCCGCCGCTCCCGTGCCCGCGGCCTCGACCGCATGACGCGCGAGCCTACGCGCGGCCGGCTTGCCACGGGCGACCCGCTGCGCGGGCTCGCGCTGCTGGGGGTCCTGACCCTGCACGTGGCCACCGGCGCGGTGTTCGTGACCGGCCACCTCGCCGGCGCGGGCGGCACGCTCCGCCCGGAGGAGGCCTTCACCCCGGTGGGGGAGTGGATTCTGCGCGCCCTTCCCGTCTCGGTGTACCTCTTCTTCGCGCTATCGGGCTTTCTGATCACGAGGCCGTTCGTCGAGGCGTTCGTCCAGGGCAGGCCGCTCCCAGCGCTCGCGCCCTACCTGCGCAACCGTGCGCTGCGGCTGTTCCCCGCCGCGTGGGTCCTGCTCCTGTTTGTCTGTCTGCGGTACGGCACGCGAGACGCGGGGCTCGGCGAGCTGGCGTCGGCCTTCACCCTCACCGAGTCGTATGCGCCACACCCGCTCGAGTCGCTCACCGGCCAGATGTGGTCGCTCAAGGTCGAGCTCGGCTTTTACCTGCTCGTGCCGCTTGCGTTCCTGGCGATCTGGCGGCTGGCGACGCGCGGAACTGCGCCCTCCAGGCGGCGGGCCATCTACGCGCTCGCCCTGCTCGGGTCGACGGTCAGCCTCGTGTTCAGCACTCTGGCGAGCGATTCCGTCGTCGCGCAACGGTCGCTCGCATGGGTGCTGATCGCATTCATGTCGGGCCTCGCGCTGGCGGCGGCACTGGCCGGCCGCAGGCCGCGGTGGGAGGGCCGCCGTGCGCGCGCCGGCGCCGCGATTGCGTTCGCCGCGGGCGTGGTGATCGCGCTCCTGGCCGGGCACATGGGCGGGTCGTCGCCGTGGCTCACGAACCTGCTGGCCACGCTGTCGGTGTGCGGCCTCCTGTGGGCTCCGGTGATGCTCGAGAGCGGTGGGGGCGGCACCTGGCGCTGGCTGGACAACCCCGTCCTCCACTGGATCGGGGCGCGTTCGTATGCGATCTACCTCTGGCACGTGGTCGTGATGTCGGAGCTGTACCCGCTGGTTCGGGGCATCGAGGGGTACCGGGTAGCCCTGCTCGCGCTGCTGCCGCTCGTACTCGTGGGGTCGGCTCTTGTGGCCGAGTTGTCCTGGAGGCTCGTCGAGAGCCCTGCGCTGCGGCTGCGCTCTCGGCGCCGGCAGCCCCACCGCGCGCCACTGCCGGCCGACCGGAGACCGGCGGCGGCAGCCGCTGGAGCTCCGCTCCCGTGACGGTCGTGCATCAGCCCCACGGCCTCGATGGCCCAGGCGGGCTGCTCGCATACGACCCGTGGCAGATGACGCTCGGCGAACGCGCCGCGCTCGAGGGATTGCTCGCCCGCCTCACGCCGGCGGTGGCGATCGAGATCGGCACCGCGGAGGGCGGGAGCACACGCTGCCTGGCGCGCCATTGCCGCGAGATCCACTCGTTCGACCTCGCCCACCCTGAGGGGCTCACGGCCGAGCTGCCCGCCGTGGTCACGCACACCGGGGACAGCCACCTGCTGCTTCCCCGCTTCCTCGAGCGTCTGGCGGGCCAAGGTCGCACCGTGGACTTCGCGCTCGTGGACGGCGACCACTCGAGCGATGGCGTTCGCCGCGACCTGAAGGACCTGCTCTCCTCGCCCGCGCTGAGGCGGGCGCTGATCGTGGTCCACGACACCGCCAACGAGGCCGTCCGGTCGGGTGTATGCGAGCTCGCGCTCGAGGACCATCCTTCGGTGGCCTACGTGGACCTCGATTTCGTGGCCGGTCACCTGAGCGCGACCGGCGCGTTCGCGGGGCAGCTCTGGGGTGGCCTCGGGCTGGTCGTGGTCGACTCTGTGGCCCGAGCCGCGCGGCCCGCAGGCCAAGCCGACGCCTTCCACCCCGCCGGCGAGCTCCTGCGCGTGGCGCGCGACCTGGGGCCGGCGCCCGCACTCGGCCGCTAGGCCAGGCGCTGCTCCAGCACGCAATCGAGCCGGGCGCTCTCTTCATCCACGGGCACGGCCTTGTCGAGGCGCATGTCGATCCGGAGGCCGTCGATCGTGAGCGTGGCCACCTGGTTGTCGAACCAGGGCCCGTCGCCGATCATCCGCCAGCCGATGCCGGGGTCACGGACGCCCGCGAGCCGGGCGATGGCGCGCGTGGCCCATGCGGCCGGCCGCGACATGGCCATCCTGATCTGGCGCCGCTCGCCCTTGCCCAGCGGGTTGCGGTAGGGCGAGCAGACGGCCTGCCAAACGTTGCTGCGCATGCCGGTCCCGCGCGGATAGCCGACCTCGAAGAGGTAGGCGTGGTGCACGTCGCCTGAGAGGGCCACGATCGAGGCGGGCGGCTCGCCGCGCTCGCCCGTGCCGATCGATCTGAACAGGTCCGCCAGGCGCGCGAAGGAGTCCTGGAAGGCCGCCCAGTGCTCCATGTCCAAGGCCTGGCGGATCTTCTCGGCTATCCCAGCTGCGGGACGGCCCCAGGCGCCACCCGCCACCGCCTCGCTCCAGGCCTCGCCGAAGTGCATCCCGCGCCCGAGGAGCCACGGCAGCGACGTGCCGATCAGCAGGTGGTCGAAGTCGCCCGTGGCGTGCTCGTACACCCACTGCCACTCCTCCTCGTCGAGCATCGAGCGCTTGCCCTCCTCGAGCACGCGCCCGGCGCGCGAGTCGATCACGATCAGGCGCGTGCGCCCGAGGTCGCGGCAGTAGCTCCAGCGCGCTCCGTCGGTCTCGCGGTCGGCGCGGTGGGCGAAGTCCTTGAGCAGCTCCTCGGCGTCGTCGCTCGCCTTGACCTTCGCCAGCAGCTCGTCGTCCCTGTGGGACTCGGGCGCCAGGTTCCCGAGGTGCTGGTAGACCCAGTACGACGACAGCGCCCCCATGATGTGCTCGTTCCACCACTCGTGCTTGCGCGCCTCCTCGACCCACGCCTGGGAGATGTTCCAGTCGTCGTGCACGTCGTGGTCGTCGAAGATCATCATCGTCGAGACGGTGGAGAGGAGCCAGCGGATCTCGGGGTCGCTCCAGCTCTCGAGGTAGAGCTGCGTGTAGTCCTCGAAGTCGAGCACGCGCTCGCCGGGCGGCTCGGATGGGTCGCGCCTCGTCTCGATGAACGAGCGCGTGGCGGGCGACACCTCGTCGGCGTAGACCTGGTCGCCGAGCATCAGCAGCACGTCGGGCCAGCTCTCACGGGGCTCGTCGCGCATGCGCAGGGCCAAGGTGCGCAGAGCATCGATCTCGCGCCCGCGCTCGTCCTCGTCCTTCCTCAGCGCGAACGGCGGCTCGTGCGGAGCGGCCACGCGGCAGGAGCCGAACGCGATCTGGAGCGGCGTGTCCTTCGGGTAGGTGTGGAACGCGCTCGCGGGGAAGCCGTCGTCGCGTGGCCAGACGCGCTGGCCGTCGAGCTTCACGTCGTACTCGTGCCAGCTGCCGCGCTCGAGCTCGCCGCAGCAGACGAGGGCGTAGTGGTGGTCGCAGACGCAGAACGTGCGCTCGCGCGTGCCGAGGATCTCGACCTCGCACGCGGAGTCGGTCTCCACCCAGAGCACCGCGTCGGTCTCGCCGACGTATCGGAGCAGGGGGCCTAGCACGAGCGAGGGCATGCTTCGACCGTACCCCGGGGAGTAGCTTTCGGATCGTGGACTCGCAGCTTCAGGAGGTGGGGCGGTCCATCCACGCCGCCTTTCCCGGGAAGTCGCGGCACCCGCTGCGCGCGCTCGACGAGCGCGCGATGGAGCTGGCCTCGCGCGACGCGGAGCTGCGTGCGGCGCTGTTCCGCTTCGTGGACGTGACGCCGGCCTGCCGCTCGCTCGACGACCTAGCCAGGCATCTCGCCGGCTACCTCGAGGAGGTGGACGAGCGTCCGCCGCCGATCGAGGCGGCCATGCGGATGTCGGGCTCGAAGGCTGGGCGCGCCGCGCTCGGCGCGGCAGCCGCGGCGGGTGTGCGCCACATGGCGCATCGCTTCATCGTGGGCGAGACTCCCAAGGCCGCCCTGAAGACGATCCGCCACCTCTGGGAGCACGGGGCGGCGGTCTCCCTCGACCTCCTGGGCGAGGCGACCGTCACCGAGGCCGAGGCGGACCGCTATGCCGCGCGCTGCCTCGATGCCCTCGAGACGCTGGCCGCCGCGGCCGGCTCGTGGCCGGAGCGCCCGGTGCTCGAGGCGGACTCGCTCGGCCGGCTCCCGCGCGTGAACCTGTCCGTGAAGGTGTCCGCGCTCACGCCGCTGCTGCGCCCTGAGGCACCCGAGGTGGGACGCGAGGACGCCGCCCGGCGCATGCGGCCGCTGCTGGTGCGCGCCGCCGAGCTCGGAGCCCACCTGCACATCGACATGGAGTCCGTGGACACGATCGAGGCCACGCTCGGCCTGGTGTTCGAGCTGCTCGACGAGCCGGAGTTGCGCGATGGGCCCTCCGCGGGCGTCGTGATGCAGGCCTACCTGCGCGAGTCGCCCGAGCAGCTCGAGCGGGTGATTGCCTGGGGGAGCGCGACGGCGCGCAAGGAGCCCGTCGTGGTGCGCCTCGTGAAGGGTGCCTACTGGGACCACGAGGTGGTGGACGCGCGCCAGCACGGCTGGACGCCGCCGGTGTTCGAGGACAAGCGCGAGTCGGACCGCAACTTCGAGGCGCTCACGCGGCGGCTGCTCGAGGCGTGGCCGCACGCGCGCCCGGCCATCGCCTCGCACAACCTGCGCTCCGTGGCGCACGCGCTGGCCACGGCGAGGGAGCTCGGGCGCGAGGACCGCGACGTGGAGTTCCAGGTCCTGCGCGGGCTCGGCGACGACCTCGCCGCGGCGCTGGCCGACCTCGGCCAGCGCGTGCGCATCTACTGCCCGGTAGGGGACATGGTGGCCGGGATGGCTTACCTCGTGCGAAGGCTGCTGGAGAACACCTCGAACGAGTCGTTCCTGGGCGAACAGCAGCGCGGCGTCCCGATCGAACAGCTGCTCGCCGCGCCGTGAGCTTCCGCAACGAGCCGATCCTGGAGCTGCGCCGCGCCCCCGCGCGCGAGTCGCTGCTCGACGCGCTGCGGGGCCTCGATGCCCGGCTGCCGCTGGAGGTCCCGGTCCTCGTGGGCGGCGAGCGCGGCGCCGCGTCCGGACTCGACTCGACGGATCCCGGCGCGCCGGGGCGGCTGGTGGCGCGCGCCGGCAGCGCCACCGAGGCCGACGCGGCCGCGGCGGTGGAGGCCGCCGGGCGCGGCTTCCGCGACTGGGGCTCCAGGCCGGCGGCCGAGCGCGCCGAGGTTCTGCGGCGCGCGGCTCAGATCCTGCGCGAGCGCCGCCTCGAGCTGGCGGCGCTTCAGGTGCGCGAATGCGCGAAGCCGTGGCCGGAGGCCGACGGCGACGTGTGCGAGGCGATCGACTTCCTCGAGTACTACGCGCTCGAGGCGCTCGAGCTCGACGCCGGCCGCCAGCTCGTGCAGGTGCCGGGCGAGCGCAACACGATGCGCTTCGCGCCGCGCGGGGTGGCGGCCGTGATCGCGCCCTGGAACTTCCCGCTCGCGATCCCATGCGGCATGACCGCCGCGGCGCTGGCAGCCGGGAATGCGGCGGTCCTGAAACCCGCCGAGCAGTCGCCGGCGAGCGCCGCTGCGCTCGTGGACGCGCTGCACGAGGCGGGCGTCCCACGCGAGGCGCTCTCGCTGTTGCCCGGCTACGGGGAGGCCGGTGCCGCCCTGGTGCGCGACCCGCGCGTGCACGTGATCGCGTTCACCGGATCGAGCGCGGTGGGGCTCGAGATCCTGCGCGCCGCTGCCGAGACGCCCGACGGGCAGGGCCACGTGAAGCGCGTGGTGTCGGAGATGGGCGGCAAGAACTGCGTGATCGTGGATGGGGACGCCGATCTCGACGAGGTGGTGCCGGAGCTCGTGCACTCGGCCTTCGGGTACGCGGGGCAGAAGTGCTCCGCCGCGGCGCGCGTGCTCGTGCACGAGGCCGCGGCCGACACGCTGCTCGAGCGGCTGGCCGGCGCGGTGAGCGTGCTCGACGTGGGTCAGGCGGAGCGCTTCGCCACCGAGGTGCCGCCGGTGATCGAGCGCGAGGCGCAGGAGCGCGTTCGCCGCTACGCCGCGATGGCCGAGCCGATCGCACAGGTCGAGTCCGTTCCGGACGAGGGCTGGTTCTGCGCGCCGACGCTCGTGGCTGACCTCCCGGACGACTCCCCGGTGCTGAGCGAGGAGATCTTCGGGCCCGTCCTGGCGCTCACACGGGTGAAGAGCGCCGACGAGGCCTGCGACATCGTCGATGCACTTCCCTTCGCTCTCACGGGCGGCCTCTTCTCGCGCAGCCCCGCCACAGTCGAGCGCATCGCGGCGCGGCTGCCGGTCGGCAACCTGTACGTGAACCGCGGTATCACCGGAGCGATGGTCGGGCGCCAGCCGTTCGGCGGCAACAGGCGCTCGGGAATCGGCTCCAAGGCGGGCGGGCCGGACTACCTGCTTCAGTTCGTGGAGCCAAGAGTGGTCACGGAAAACACGATGCGACACGGAATACCCGTCGATTGAGCGGGTAGAGAGGAACATATGATCGGAGCAATCATTCTCGGCCTGCTGGCCGGATTCATAGCCAAGGCACTGATGCCCGGAGACGATCCCGGCGGGTTCTTCGTAACGATCCTGCTGGGCCTGGCGGGCGCGCTCGTGGGCTTTTTCCTGTTCACAGAGCTGCTCGGGATCGGGGACAGCGAAATGTTCGACCTCGGCGGCCTGATCGGCGCGATCATCGGAACGATGATCCTGCTGGGCATCTACAGGGTGGTCGCCGGAGGCGACGACAAGCCTCACAGTCCCGCCACCACGCCCTAATCAGCGCGCGTTTGCGGCGGGCCCACCCTCTAGTGTGTGGCTCGCCGTGAGCGTTCCTGCCTTCGATCTACAGTCGCACTCGCTCCACTCCGACGGCGCGTTGCCGGCCGCTCAGGTGGTCGAGAACGCCGCCCTTGCCGGAGTCGAGCTGCTTGCGCTGTCCGACCACGACACCGTCGACGGTGTCGACGAGGCGCTCGCCGCGGGAGCCGTGCACGGCGTCCGGGTGGTCCCCGCCACCGAGATCTCGGCGGTTGACGGGTCCTACGAGGACCTGCACGTGCTCGGCTACGGGATCGACCACCGCAGCGCGCTGCTGGGCGAGCGCCTGCTCGACGCGCGGGCGGACCGCGAGCGCCGCGCCGACGCGATGTCCGACCGTCTGCGCGAGCTCGGCTTCGAGGTCGACCCGGCTCCGATCGAGGCGCGCAAGGCGTCCGGCAAGCCGGTCGGGCGGCCGCACCTGGCCGCTTCCGTCCTGGCTCACCCCGCCAACGCCGAACGCCTATCTGAAGAGGGACACACGGATGTCTCCTCGTTCATCCCCGCTTACTTGATTCAGGGCAAGCCCGGCTACGTGGCGCGCTCGCACCCCACCGTCGAGGAGGCGATCGGCTGGATTCACGACGCCGCGGGGGTTGCTGTGTGGGCGCACCCGTTCTGGGACGTCGATGCCGGCGACGAGGTGTGCGCCTCCATCGACCGCTACCGCGCCGCGGGACTTGACGGGGTCGAGGTCTTCTACACCTCTCATACGCGGGCGCAGACGGTTCTGTTGGCGCAGCGCTGTGAGGAGCTGGGCCTGCTGATGACGGGGTCGTCGGACTACCACGGTCCCGACCACCGCCTGTTCAGCCGCTTCCGCGCCTTCGACCTTCACGGCTGCGAGCCGAACCTCGGTCCGATCGCACACGGCACGCTCGCGGCGCCCGCGCGCACCGGCTCGGGCCTCTGCTTCTGGCTCACCGGCCTGTCCGGTTCGGGCAAGTCGACCGTCGGCCGGCTGGCCGCGGGCCAGCTGCGCGACCGCGGCCACCACGTGGAGGTGCTCGACGGTGACGACGTGCGCCAGAACCTGTGTGCCGGTCTCGGCTTCTCGCGCGAGGACCGCGACGTGAACGTGCGCCGCATCGCCTGGGTCGCCGACCTTCTGTCACGCAACGGCGTGGTGACCTTCGTGGCGGCCGTCTCCCCCTACCGCGGCACCCGCGACGAGGCCCGCGCCCGCATGGGCGAGCGCTTCGTGGAGGTGCACGTGCGCGCATCGGTCGAGGAGTGCGAGCGCCGCGACGTGAAGGGCCTCTACGAGCGCGCCCGCACGGGCGAGATCCAGGCCTTCACCGGCGTCTCGGACCCATACGAGGAGCCACTCGCCGCCGAGCTGACGCTCGAGACCGAGGCCGAGTCGCCCGAGGAGTCGGCGGCGAAGCTCGTGGAGTACGTGGAGCAGCGCCTGTCGGGGTCGGACGCCGAGCGCGAAGCAGCCCCGAGCGCCTGAACGACAGCATTGAAGGGTGCCCGCTGCGCCAGCTGCGGCCCACTCCATCCAGATTTTCCCCGCCTATGCGGGGTAAATCTGGAGAGAGTCAGGCTGGGCGGGGTTCCGCGCCGGGTGCCGGGGCGCCGGAGGGAGCGCCATCCCCATCGGCAGCGCCCCCTTCGGTGCTGTCTTTCGGACCCGGTGGCGGGCCCTGGCCGCTCGCCGCCATCGCCTCCTCGCGCGCCTGCGCCGGCGTCCGGCGCAGCGCTCCCATCAGCGGCAGCGCCGACAGCACCAGAATTGCCGCCTGGCGGAATGCCCATGCAAAGCCCTCGCGGGCTGAGCCCGCGGTCTGGCGGATGATCTCCTCGTCGAAGCCCGGCTCGGGTTCGAAGCGATCCTCGGTGCCGCCCGTGTAGTCGTGCAGCGTCGACTGGATCACCATCCCGGCGAGCGGCTTCGGAATCTCCCAGTCGGCCACGATGTCGTCGATCTCGTCCTCGGCGAACCAGGACATGTGGGCGTGGAGCGCTCCCCCGAAGGTCGCGATCAGGATCGCAACGCCCAGCGCGGCGCCGAGCTGGCGCGCCGTGTTGAGCACCCCCGAGGCGAGCCCAAGCTCCTGGCCGGTCACGGCACCCATCGCTCCCACGTTCAGTGCCGGGAAGCCGATTCCCATCCCGAACCCGATCATCATGAGCCCCGGCAGGATGCGGATGTACGCCCAGGCGTCGTCCGCGGTCGAGGGGAGGAACGACACCCACAGCATCCCCACTGCCATGATTATCAGTGCCGGTTTTGCGAGCTCGCCGGGCGGCCGGGCGTCCGCGGCGCGGCCCACGAACGGCCACGCCACCAGGCCGCACAGCGGGACCGGCACGATCGCGAACGCCGCCTCGAGCTGCGTGTAGCCCCACAGGTTCACGAACACGAGCGAGAGCAGCAGCAGCGAGCCGATCGCCCCGGCGGCGAAGAACAGCATCCCGATGTTCGCGTTGCGGAACTGGCGGTTCGACAGCAGGCCCGGCGTGAGCATCGGGTCGGGCGCCCGCCGCTCCCACCAGAAGAACAGGACTCCCAGCAGGATCGCCCCCTGCATCAGGCTGAGCCAGAGCGGCAGGTCGCCGCCGAAGGGGTTCGCCTCGACCAGCGCCATCGTCAGGAACAGCACGGCGCCGCCGAGCAGGAGCATGCCGCGCACGTCCACCTGCTTGCCGACCGCGCTGAGGTCCCAGGTCTCCGGCCACCAGCGGAGCGCCAGGATGATTCCGACGATGCCGAACGGGATGTTGATGAGGAAGATCCAGTGCCAGCTCGCCAGCTCGATCAGCACGCCGCCGAGCACCGGCCCGAACGCCGAGGCCACCAGGGCCACCACTGCGATCAGCGCAAGTCCGAAGCCGCGCTGCTGCGGCGGGAACACGAGGATCGTCATCGCAAAGCCGAGCGGCGCGAGGATGCCGGCGCCGGCGCCCTGGATCACGCGAAAGACGATCAGCCACTCGACCGACCACGCAACCGCACAGAGCGCCGAGCCGATCGTGAACACCGCCAGTCCCAGCACGAAGAACTTGCGGCGTCCGAACTGGTCCGCGAGCCTCCCCATCGACACGAGGAGCACCGCAAAAACGATGTTGTAGGCGTTGATGACCCAGGTGACGGTCCCGATGTCCGTGGACATCTCGTCCTGGAGCTCCGGGATCGAGATGTTCACGATCGAGATGTCGAGCAGGGCCATCGCCCAGCCGATCATCATCACGCCGAAGATGCGCCACTTGTTCTCGTAGAGGAACTCGGGGGAGGGGTTGCGGCGCTCTGTCACTTCTTCACCGACGGCAGCTCACCCCCCTCCGGCGTCCGACCGTCGAACTGGAGGTCCTTGGGCGTGACGCCGTCCTCCGGCTCGTCGTTGTCGAACGGGTCCATGTCGTTCGGGATGCCGTCGTCGTCGGTGTCGTCGTCGCCGTGCTCGCGCGGCGGGCGCAGCGCGCCGTCGGGACCGAACTCGGGAAGCGTCCCGCCCGCCACCGTCAAGGCTGCGATCGACAGCTCGGTGAGCTTTCCGGGGTCCTCGTTGGCGATGTTGTCGAAGCGCGTGATGTCGTCCTCGACCTCCTCGTCATCGTCGAACATCCGCCGCACGATCCGCTCGCGGTCGGCCACCACCATCCAGCGGCGGTCGCGGACGATGATCTGCGTCCCGACGGCGGTGATCGACTTGGGCCGGTCGGGGAGATCCTCCTGGTCCACGTCGTCGAACAGCGCCGTGAGATCCTCGCCCTCCATCTTCCCGGGGATGGTGAGGCCGAGGAACGACAGCAACGTCGGTGCGACGTCCTGGGTCGAGGCGTACCAATCCACATCGTCGCCCGACTTGTCCCCGTCCGGATGGCGGATCAGGTACGGGATCTCGTAGGAGGTCCGGTGCGAGGTCGGCGCCGCGCGGCCAAGATAGCCGTGCTCGCCGAGCGCGAGACCGTGGTCGCCCAGGACGAAGACGACCGTGTCGTCGGGGACCGCGTCCAAGAGCTTGCCAAGCTCGTCGTCGACCGCCTCGACGTGGTCCACGTACGCCTCGCGGACGCGGTCGATGTCGTCGTCGGAGAAGTCGAGCTCCACCATCCGCCCGTCGGTAGGGCCGAGGCCGTCGGCTTCCGCGCGGCCCGGCCGCACGTAGAACGGCGGAGCGGCGAAGGCGTCGGCCGGGTCGAAGGGGTCCACGCCCACGAAGAACGCGCGGCCGCCCTCGACCTGGCGCAGCGCACGGATCCCCAGGCGCATCGTGCGGCGCGTCTCATCGGTGAGGCGCTTGAAGGAGGGGATCAGCTCCTCGTCGATGCCCGAGCGGACGTCAGCACTGACCGACGCGCCCGCACGGCGCACGTCGGGGAAGCGCTGCCCGCTGAACACCGGGTTGTCGGTCACATAGATCGTCTCGATGCCGGCTGCGCGCGTGACCTCCATAAGAAGCGGTTGGTGGTCCCATACCGGGTTGAACCCGGGTACGGACGGGAAGTGCTCGAGCCGGCGCCAGTCGCGGAACGGGAACGCCCGCATCCCGGTCACGAGCGAGCGCCGGGCGGGCAGCGCGGGCATCGACTCGGGAATGGCGCGGTCGAAGCGCAGCGACCTCTTGGTCAGCTCGTTCAGGTTCGGTGTCTCAGCCGGTGCGCCGCCCTCGAACGCATCCACGTGGTCAGCACGCACCAGCGGCAGCACCACGAGCAGCGCACCCGTGGCGCGGTCGTCGCCGGGCTGCGCCGCCGCCGGTGCGGCGGCCGCGAGCGAACCGAGCACACCCGCGCCTGCGGCGGTGGCCCCGCCGCGGCGCAGCAGGTTGCGGCGCGTCAGCGTCATCCGCCGAGCACGGCCTTGCCCGTCTTGCGGGCGAATTGCGGCAGCGTGCCGCCCGCCTCGTCCTCGAGGATGCGCCAGTACTTGGCCACCAGCTCCGGGTGCTCCGCCGCCACGTCCACGAGCTCCTGCGGATCGTTCTTCTTGTCGTAGAGCCGCTTGCGCTTGCCCTCGCTGTCCGAGATGAAGAACCAGTCGTAGTCGCCGGCCAGCACGTGGTCGTCGTAGCAGGAGGTGAAGTGAGGCCGCGGCGCAGGCCGCTTGCCGTCGAAGATCACCGACAGGTCCTCGCCGGACATCATCCCGGGCGCGCGGGCGCCCATGAACGAGAGCGCCGTCTTGGGGATGTCGTGGGTGGACGCGAAGTAGTCGTCCCACTTGCCCGCGAGCTTGCCCTCCGGGTGCCGGATCATGAACGGCACGTGGTAGATGTGCCACTGGGCCCGCGAGCCGTGCTTGCCGACGATGCCGTGCTCCCCCAGCGTCAGGCCGTGGTCCGACGAGTAGATCACCACCGTCTCGTCGAGCAGCTTCTGGTCCACCAGCCGGTTCATCAGCCGGCCGACCCACTCGTCCATGAACGTGATCTCGGCGGCGTACAGCTCGCGGGCGCGCTCGATCGTCTCGTCGTCGAGCTCCACGTCGATCACCCACGAGTAGGGCGTCTCGAACGGCTGCATCGGGATGATGCCCCGCTCCGCCTCGATGCCCTTGGGGGCGCCCTTGGCATCCACGTACACCTGCGGCGCGTCCAGTGGCTCGTGCGGGTCAAAGCAGTCCACGCCCAGGAAGAACGGGCGCTTCTTCTTCAGGTTGTCGACGATGTTGATGCCGCTGCGCACCACGCGAGCGGTCGGGTAGTCGCGGTCGCTGTCGCGGTAGATCGAGTTCCAGCCGACCATCGAGCGCAGCCGGCCGACCTCCACCGAGTCGCTCAGCTCGGGCAGCAGGTAGCGGTCGATCGAGCTGCGCGGTGCCGGGCGCTTGAAGGGCTTGTTGAGGAAGCGGTAGGCGCCCTGCGAGTAGCTGGGCCTGACGAGGTCGAGCGTGCGCCGGAAGTTCCCGAAGCGCGGCCCGACCAGGAACGGGTTGTCGGTGCAGTAGGCGGTCTCGATGCCGGCTTCGCCGAGCACCTCGGTCACGATCGGCTGGTGGTCCAGGATCGGGATCCAGCCGGGACCGAGCGGCAGACCCTTGGTTGGCACGTAGTTGCGGAACGGGAACGAGCGCACGCCGGTGAGCAGGCCACGGCGCGCGGGCCCGGTGGGCATCGCCTCCGGCACGGCGAGCTTGAAGGCGAGCGAGTCCCTGCCGAGCGCATCGAGGTTCGGCGTGTCGTTGAGCTTCCCCTCGGGGTTCCAGTGGCCGAGGTAGTCGGCGCGCGTGGAGTCGGTATAGATCAGCAGTACGTTCGGGGCGTCCTCGCCGTGCGAGGTCGCCGGCTCGAAGTAGTCGTCCCCGCAGGCGCTCATGCCGACAGCCGCTGCGCCCGCGGCTCCAGCACCGAAGAGACCGCGACGTGTGAAGCCGTTCCCCGAGCCCATTCCGGGCGGCAGGCTAGCTGACGAGCGGTGGCGGGCTAGCTGACGAGCGGTTAGGGTCGGCAGATCACCGCAAGGTCGTGCATCCCAGTTGCGATCGCCGGAATAGCGTTGGCCCTACCCACGGCCGCCGGGGCGGCGCCGGACTGTCCGATCAGCTACGGCAGCGCGGACGACGCCAAGCCGAACAAGATCTACCTCTACTACCCGACGGTCGCCGATCCCACGTTCCCCGAGTTCGGCGCAGTGGGCGGCGGGCCGACTTCGCCGGCGGTCCCCTTCGACATCACTCAGCTCCCGAGCTACACGGGCACGGCTACCGCTCTGAAGAGCCGAATCAACGATGTCGTGACGGACGACTTCTGCGAGTTCAACGCGCAGATGATCCCGACAACCTCGATGCCCAGCACGCCGGCGCGGAGGGCGGTCGTCGCGATCGGCACCGACTCCGAGCCCGCCGGCCGCTGGGGCCGCACCGACATAGTGGACATCGGCGACACGATCGACGTGGGCAATGCGCGCGTCTGGGCCGGGACCTACCAGAACAGCGCGGGCTTCCCTGGAGGCGCGCTCGAGGGGTCGAACTCCACGACGACGCGTTGGGGCAACGCCATCGGCGGCACCGCGGCGCACGAGGTGGGCCACACATACGGCCTGCAGCACAACACCACGACCCTGCCGGGCGAGGATGCGTTCGGGCGCCACCTCATGCCGGCGGGCAGCAACGTGTCCCAGGAAGAGAGGGCCGGCTACCGGCGTCACTTCTCCGACACCGAATTCTCGACGCTCGCCGCCAACATCGGCCTGTCGATCCAGACGATGCACAACTGGGACCTCGTGAACCCCAACGCCGCCACCGGGCACCGCTTCCGGCTGACGTTTCTCAGCACTCAGCCGTCGATGCTGATGACGTGGTCGTATGCCGGCTCCCGGACGCCTTGGGTCAACCCGACCGTGAGCGCGCCGCTGGGAACGCAGGTCCTCAACGGGACGACCTACAACCGCTACCGGATTACCTGGCAGACGGCGGACCCCTGGAGCGGCGGGCCGGCCGGTCAGGTGCCCGGCGGGGGCGACTTCCACGTGGGCGCCACCTTCTCGGGCGTGGACTTCAACCAGCCCGACCCGATCATCATCACGAACAGCGAGCTGCTCGACGCTTCCGGCGACCCGCTCCCGCTGAAGCCGCGGCTGCCGGGCTACGACTCGGGCACGCTCGACCTGGTCGATGGCGGCTTCGACCTCGCCTTCGAGGTCGCCTTCGTGAATCCCGGCGATCCGCCGATGCGGATCCGCAACGTGGTCGTCCGGGAGCTCCCGCGGGTGATGTCGATCGGTTCGATGATGTCCGGCAGGCGCATGCGCGACCCATTCCGAGAGCCGTTCAGGCCGTGGGGGAACGGCACGCGCTTCGTGCTCGACGAGAGCCGCCCACTCACCCGGGAGCGCAAAAGGCTGAAGGTCGAGGTCGCGCGGCTTGGGCAGCCTCGCCACATCCTCGAGGCCTCTGGCCGCGACTGCGCCACGGGTGACGCCCCGGCGGGCCTGGACGATGCCGCCTCCTGTCAGCCCGGCTTCAACGCGGACCTATTCCCGGCGACCACGATGTACGTGACCGCGGACGCCGTGACCCCCGACGCGAAGGTGTGGAACCGCCGGCTCAAGCAGTTCGAAAGGACGGACCTGGTTAGCCGCATCTACTACCAGTTCGGCGGCCGGAGGATCGACCTCAACAAGAACGGCCTGGACGACGCGATCGACATCGCCTTCCTCAAGGCTCCGGACCGCAACGGGGACGGCGTGATCGACGACTTCCAGCGCTAGCGAAGCTCGATGTCCACGCGCTCGTTGTAGAAGGCGACGAGGTCGCGAATCGCGGCCACCTGCTCGATCGGCTCCTCGTAGCTCCACGCCACGGCCTCCTCGCCACCGACCGAGAAGTGCGTGGCCTCTCCCTTGAAGGGGCAGGTCGTCCGGCGCTCACTCGGCTCGAGCTCGGCGGAGATGTCCTCGCGTGGGAGGTACCAGCGCGTGGGCAGGCTCCCCTCGGTGAGCGCCAGCGCCCGTTCGCTGTCGGCCACGGTGGCGCCGTTGATTCTCACCTGAACCCGGCGCGGCTCTGGATGCGTCTCGATGTGGTGTGCTGCTGGGGCCTTCGGCACTACGAGCTCGTCGACGCTTCCGCCTTCTCCGGCACCTCGATCTCGCGCTTGAGGATCTTGCCGGTCGGGCCCTTCGGCAGCTCGTCCACGAACCACACCTTGCGCGGGTACTTGTAGGCGGCCACCTGCTCCTTCACGTAGCTCTTCAGCTCGTCGGCGTCGAGCGACTCGCCTTCCTTCAGCACAACCGCGGCGCCGACCTCCTCGCCGAGCTCGTCGTGAGCCACGCCCACGACGGCGGCCTCCTGGATCGCCGGGTGCTCGTAGAGCACCTCCTCGATCTCGCGCGGGTAGACGTTGTAGCCGCCGCGGATGATGAGGTCCTTCTTGCGGTCGACGATGAAGAAGTAGCCGTCCTCGTCCATCTTGGCCATGTCGCCGCTCCGGAACCAGCCCTCGTCCGTGATCGCCTCCTTGTTGGCGTCGTCACGGTTCCAGTAGCCCTTCATGATGTTGTGGCCGCGGATCACGATCTCGCCGACCTCGCCCTGCGCGACCTCGTTGCCGTCGTCGTCCCAGACCTGCATCTCGACGCCCTCGATCGGGGTGCCGATCGAGCCGGGCTTGCGCTCCTTGTCGGGGTGGTTGAAGGAGGCGACCGGTGAGGTCTCCGACAGTCCGTAGCCCTCGAGGATGATGCAGTCGAACTTCTCCTCGAACGCGCGCATCAGCTCGGCCGGCATGGCGGCGCCGCCGGACATGCAGAGGCGCAGCGACGAGCAGTCCGCGCTGTCGCACGACGCGGAGTGGAGCATCGCGTTGTACATCGTCGGGACGCCCTGGAAGATCGTGACCTTGTCCCGCTCGATGATCTCGAGCGCCTTGTCCGGATCGAAGCGCGGAAGCATCGTCACCGTGGCGCCCACGCTCACGGCGCTGTTCATCGTGCAGGTCTGCCCGAACGAGTGGAACAGCGGGAGGGCACCGAGCAGCACGTCGTCCTCGCTCATCTCGCCGAGTTTCGAGGAGACGCCCGCAGAGTTGCGGTGCAGGTTCGCGTGGGTCAGCTCCGCGCCCTTCGGCTTGCCGGTGGTGCCGGAGGTGTAGAGGATCACGGCGGTGTCCTCGCCCGAGCGGTCGGCCACGTCGGCATCGGGCTCCTGCTCTGCGAGCAGCTTCTCGAACTCCCCGGGCTTCACGAGGATCACCTCGGTGCCGGCCTTCTCCGCGCCCTCCTCGGCGGCCTCTGCGAAGTCGCCCCAGGCGAACACGATCTTGGCGCCCGGGTCCTCGAGGTAGAAGGCCACCTCACGGCCCTTGAGCAGGACGTTCATCGGGACCACCACGCCACCGGCGCGCAGGATCCCGAAGTAGATCGCCGGGAAGTACGGCACGTTCGGCATCATCAGCCCGACCCGGTCGCCCGGCTCGAGGCCCTTCGACTTCAAGAAGCCGGCCACGCGCGCGCTGCCCTCGTCGAGCATGGAGTAGTTCAGCTCCACGTCGTCGAGCTTGAAGGCGGTCTGGTCGCCGTTGCGTCTCAGCCGTCTCGGTAAGGATCCTCGCCAGGTTCTCGCTCATGCCGTCTCCCTCGTTCGCTGCGAGCAGCGTACCCGGGTCAGGCAATTGGAGGCGCGGGCCAGCGGCGGGCGCCCAGCTCGCGCGAGACTCCACGCGCCGCCTCTGCCACCGCTCCGGCGATCCCGCGCGCGGGGCCGCGGGGAAGGATGCGCTCGGTGTCGCCCACCACGCCGATGCTGCCCACGGCGTGGCCCGAGTGGTCGAAGATGGCGCCGGCCACGCTCGACTCGCCGAGCACTGCCTCGTCGCGCTCGCGAGCGATGCCGCTCTCGCGCGCCGCACCGAGCTCTTTCCGGAGCGCGGACGGCGTGAGGGTGCGGCTGGTGAGCTTGGCCGGGGCCTCGGCCAGCAGGTCGTCGACCAGCTCATCCGGGCTGTAGGCGAGCATCGACTTTCCAAGCGCGCTCGCGTGCACCGGCAGCTCAGCGCCGACCTCCAGGATCTGAAGCGTCGTGTCGGGCCGGAAGACGTGGTGCACGACGACAACGCTCGGCCCATGCATCACACCCACGCGGACCGCGGCGTCCGCGCGCTCGGCAAGCCGGTCGGCGTGCACGATCGAGCGTCCGCGAAGCTCGTTGAGATCGAGGTAGGAGTTGCCGAGTTGCAGCAGGCCGGCGCCGAGCTGGTACTTGTCGGAGTCGCGGTCCTGTTCCACGAAGCCGTGCAGGAGCAGCGTCTGGAGCAATCCGTGGACGGTGGGGCGGGACATGTCTAGCCGGTCCGCGAGCTCACTCACGCCGAGCCGCCGCGGTCCGGCCGCCAGAGCTTTCAGGATGCGCGCAGAGCGGTCCACCGACTGGATGGTGCCGCGCTTGGGCGGTCTCTTACGATTCGATATTGTCGAATCCACTTCGATAGTGTAGATTAGCCCGGCGATGGATGAAGGAGGAGTGACGTGGTCGGGATCGTAGTCGTATCGCACAGTTCGGAGCTTGCGGAGGGCCTCGCGGCTCTCGCCGCGCAGATGGCCGGGCCAGAGGTGCGCATCGAGCCCGCCGGCGGCCTGCCCGACGGAGGGCTTGGGACCGACGAGGACCGCGTGCGCGCGGCCATCAAGGCCGCCGACCAGGGGGCCGGCGTCGTGATCCTCGGCGATCTGGGCAGCGCCATCCTCACGGTCCGGCATGTGCTCGAGCGGCACGATGGGAACGGCAGCGTGCGACTCGTGGACGCCCCGATCGTGGAAGGTGCGGTGGCTGCGGCGGTGACGGCCTCGGCGAACATGCCACTCGACGACGTGGCGCGATCAGCGGAGGAAGCCCGTGGCGCAGGCAAGCTCTGAAGCAGTCAGCGTCAACCTGCCGGATGGCGTCGACCTCCACGCCCGGCCCGCCGCCGACTTCGTCCGCACCGCCATGGGATTCGCTGCAGCCGTGCAGGTGGCGACCGGCGAGCGCGAGGTGGATGCGAAGAGCCTCCTGTCCGTGCTGGCGCTCGGCGCCAAGGGCGGAACCGAGTTGCGACTGACCGCCGCTGGTGAGGACGCCACGGCCGCTCTCGACGCGCTCACCGCGTGCGTCGCAGCCCTCAGCGACTGACAAGGGGCCGCACCAGCCGCTCGACCTCGGCGGCATCGCTCGCCTCCAGCGCCTGGCCCGCGAGCGCCTGCGCTTCTCCATAGTCGAGCGCCCGCACCCAGGCGCGCACGGCCCCCACTCGTGCTGCCCCCACGCTCAGCTCGTTCGCCCCGAGACCCATGAGCAGGGGCACGGCCAGTGGGTCCGACGCCGCTTCTCCGCACACCTCCAGCGGGATATCGGCCGCGCGCGCGGCGTGCGCGGTCGCTGCGATGTGACCGAGCACCCGCGGGTCGTGAGCCGGCGCCTCGCCGTGCGCGAACCGATCGGTGCCAAGGGTGGCGTGGGTCAGGTCGTTGGTGCCGATGCTGAGGAAGTCGGACACAGCCGCGATCTCGGCTGCGGCGGAGGCAGCCTCGGGTAGCTCGATCATCGCCCCGAGCTCGAGCTCCCCGCCGAATGCGGCGAGAATCGCGCGAGTGACGGTCACATCGCCGGCCGACCTAACCATCGGGAGCAGGATGCGCACGTCGCCATCGCGCGCCACCTCCGCGATGGCGGCAAGCTGGGCGCGGAACGCCCCTGGGTAGGCCAGCAGCAGCTCGATGCCGCGGCGGGGCTCGCCGCGCAGGAACGGCGGGATCTTGTCGCCGCCGAAGTCGAGGACCCGCACGGTGGCAGTGCGCCCGGCCAGGTCCGCAAGCAGCGGGCCGAGCATCCGCATGTGCTGCGCTCGCGATGGCCAGGCCGGCGCATCCAGAAAGGCGAGTTCGGTGCGGATCAGGCCGGCACCCTCGGCCCCGGCGGCCAATCCAGCATGTATCTCGGCCGGCGTTGCGGCGTTCACGAGTACCCGGACGCGGCGTCCGTCGAGCGTCACCGCGGGAAGGGCGCTGTCGGATCGCTCACGCGCGCGCGCGTCCGCGAGATCCTTGAGCGCAGCGCCGGCAAGCTCCGCGCGCGAGGCGGACGGCTCGAGGATCACCGTGCCCTCACCGCCGTCGACCACGATCCGCGTGCCCTCGGTGATCCGAAGCAGCTCCCGACCCGCCAGCGCGGTCATCGGAATGCCGAGCGAGCGCGCCACGATTGCCGCATGCGCGGTCACGCCCCCGCCGGAGAGCGCGATGCCCGCGAGCTGGTCTCCGTGCTCCGCCACATCCGCCGGCCCAAGGTCCTCCGCCACCAGGATGTAGCCCCCGCCGTTCGTCTCCACCTTCTCCGGCGCGCCAGCGGCGATCCGGGCCGCGCGACGCCCCAGCGAGCGCACGTCGTCGGCTCGAGCAGCCAGCACGGCGTCCGGCAGCCCTGCGATCGCCGCGGCATGCTCCGCGGTCGCCCCGAGCAGCGCGGCGGTCGCCGGAAGGCCTAGCTCCCTCACGGCCACCTCCACAGCCGCCTCGAGGACGGGGTCGGCGGCCATGAGCGCGCCGGTTTCAACTATCTCCGCGTCGTCGGCCCGTCCCTGCTCGCGAAGCCGGGCCGCGATCTGCTCGAGCTCCGCGGCAGCCTGCCGGAGCGCGTGGCTGGCGTGCTCGGCCTCGGCCTCCGGGGTTTGCAGCGGGTCACGCGCGGTGCCCTCCGAGGGATGGGAGAGGACCCGCGCGTGCCCGATCGCGAGCCCGGGCGACGCGGGCGCGCCGCTCAGAACCCGCTCGCTCATCAGCTGTCCTGCTCGACCGCCCGCTGGAGCGCGGCCATGATGAGCGCTGCCGAGGTCGCGCCGGGGTCCTGGTGTCCGATCGAGCGCTCCCCGAGGTACGACGCGCGGCCCTTGCGCGCCTGCAGCGGCACCGTCGCCTTTGCTCCGCACTCCGCCGCCTCTGTCGCAGCGGAGAGCGCGGTCTCGAGCGGCTCACCCGAGTCGAGCGCGGCCGCGAGGGCGTCGATTGCAGGACCGAGCGCGTCGACCATCGTCTTGTCGCCCGGCTGGGCAGCACCGAGCTCCACGACTCCGTCGAGCGCGGCTCGAAGCGCGACGACCAGATCCTGGCCGTCGAGCTCCTGCTTATCGCCGAGCGCACGGCCCGCCCGGCGGAACGCGGTCCCCCAGAGTGGGCCGCTCGCGCCGCCCACGGTCGACACAAGCGTCTTTCCCGCGAGGGTCAGGAGCTTCCCTGGCGGGAGCGACCCATCCTGGGCGGCCAACGCCTTGCCGACCGCCTCGAAGCCGCGGTCCATGTTCACGCCGTGGTCGCCGTCGCCGATCGCGGCGTCCAGCTGGGTCAGGTAGTCGCGCCGATCCTTGACGGACTCCGCGATCGTGGTCATCCAGGCGTGGATCGTTGTGGTGCGCACCGCGGCTCCTGCAATCACCGGCTTCTACGCTCCCCAGTGGAGCGCCGGAGTGTGGACGGGAGCATCCCACAGGGCGGTCAGCTCGTCATCCAGCTCGAGCAGTGTCAACGACGCACCGGCCATCTCGAGCGAGGTGATGTAGCTGCCCACCAGGCGACGCTCGGGACGCAGGCCGCGCTCGCGCAGCCGGCGCTCGATCTCCCCGTAGAGGACGTAGAGCTCGAGCTGCGGGGTGCCGCCCATGCCGTTCACGAACGGCAGGACCGCCGCTCCGTCGGCAGGTGCGAGGTCGCTCAGCACGGCCTCGAGCATCAGGTCCGCGATCTCCGAGGCGCTCCCGAGCGGCCGGCGCTCGCGCCCCGGCTCGCCATGGATGCCGACACCAACCTCCATCTCCCCGTCGGGGAGGTCGAAGATGGGCGTGCCGGAGGCAGGCGGGGTGCACGAGGACAGCGCGACGCCATACGAGCGCGCCTTGTCGTTCACCAGCCGGGCGATGCCGGCCACCGAGGCGAGATCGTCGCCGCGCTCGGCCGCGGCTCCGGCGATCTTCTCCGCCAGCACCGTGGCCCCCACGCCGCGGCGACCCGCAGTGTAGAGGGAGTCCTGCACAGCCACGTCGTCGTCGATCAGCACGGACTCGACCTGAATCCCCTCGTCCTCCGCGTCCTCCGCGGCGAGTTTGAAGTTCATCACGTCGCCCGTGTAGTTCTTGACGATGTGCACGACTCCCTTGCCGGCGTCGACAGCCTTCGTCGCCGCGAGCATCTGGTCCGGCACCGGCGAGGTGAAGACCTCTCCAGGGCACGCGGCGTCCAGCATGCCGGGTCCCACGAAGCCGCCGTGCATCGGCTCGTGCCCTGAGCCGCCGCCCGAGATCAAGGCCACCTTGTCCCCAGGCGTGGCGCGGACGAGGATCTGGGCCTCGGCGTCGTAGCGGACCAGGTCGCCGTGTGCGGCGGCCAGCCCGGCGAGCGACTCCTTCACGATGTTCGCCGGATCGTTGAGGAGCTTCTTCATCGGTGTGGCGACAGTATTCATGTGCGGTCCTCTCTACTTCGCCGCGAGGGCTTCGACGGGGTCGGGATGCGTGACGGCGCTCTCGATCGGCTGCTTGACCGTCCTCGGAGTGGCGAGGAAGTCGTAGGCGAACGCCGCCACTGCGGCTCCCAGCAAGCCCGGCACGATGTACACCGGGATGATCTGGTTCCAGTGGGTGTCGCCGCCGGCGAACGTTGCCGCCAGCGCCGGGCCGATTGCGCGCGCCGGGTTGAGCGATGCGGCCGTGATCGGCCCGAGCACCATGATGATCGCGACCACGACGCCGCCGATCACGATGCCGGCAAAGTCTCCCGGCGAGCGCGAGTCGACGATCCCGAGGATCGCGAACATCAGGATCGCGGTACCGATGAACTCGGCGAAGATGGCCGAACCCCAGGTGTAGGTGTCCTCGTTGAAGGACGCCTGCCCGAGGCCCATGTCCACGCCGGTCTGGGTGAACAGCGCCCAGATTCCGAGCGCGCCCAGCGTGCCGCCCACGAGCTGCGCGCCCATGTAGGTGGGCACTTCCTTCCAGGGGAAGCGCTTCGTTGATGCGAGCGCAAAGGTCACGGCGGGGTTGATATGACAGCCGGAGACCTTGCCGATCGCATAGACGAGCGCGGTGATCACCAGGCCGAACGCGAATGAGATCCCGAGCAGGTCGGACCCGTCGATCGCGGGGACCTTGTCGCCGGCCAAGACGAGCGTGGCGACGACGGACCCGGGACCTACGAGCACGAGCAGGGCGGTTCCCAGAGTCTCTGCAAGAGCTCGCTGGGAAAGGGTGTGCTCTTCCACTTCTCCTCCTCTCGCGCTCGACTTCGATTCGATAATGTCGAACGCTGTTTCGCGCAAACTACCCCGACCTGAGGCTTGTGTCAAGTGCTGCGACCGCGCAAGGGGGTCAGGACCCCTTGAATCAAGGACACCTAAGGGGTCTGACCCCCTAGTGGAGGCCGGGCAGCGAGCTGCCCACGTCGCGGGCGAGGTCGAACAGCGGGTCCGGATAGAGGCCGACGGCGATCGTGGCTGCCGCGAACAGCACGGCGACCGCCACCACCTCGGGCTGAGCACGGGCGTCGGCCTCGGGGGACCAGCCCGCCACGGGCCGCACGCGGCGCGGTGGGATGGTCGGCAGCTCGACCTCGTAGCGGCCCATCCACATGACGGCGATCAGGCGCAGGTAGTAGGCGAGCGAGATCACCGAGCCGATCACGATGGCGATGCCCAACCACGTGTATTCGCCGGCCACGGAGGCATCGATCAGATAGAACTTCCCGATGAAGCCGCCGGTGGCCGGGAAGCCCGCCAGCGACAGCATTGCGATCGTCATCGGCAACGCCAGCCAGGGCGAGATCGTGCCGAGATTCTCGAACGAGCGCAGGTCATCGCCGTGCTCGGAGACCCGTTCGCGGGCCACCACCACGGCGAACGCCGCCACGTTCATCAGCAGGTACACGACCAGGTAGAAGGCTGTGGCGCGCACACCGAGCTCCGTGCCGACCACGACGCCCGCCAGCAGGTAGCCGGCCTGCGCGACGCTCGACCACGCGAGCATTCGCTTCACCGAGCGCTGCGGGATCGCCCCGACGTTCCCGATCACGATGGTCACGGCGGCGAGCACGGCGAGCGCCGGGCCCCAGTCGAGCTGGGCGAGCCCGAACGCGTGGTCGAAGAGGCGGATGAACACCGCGAACGCGGCCGCCTTGGTGGCCACGGCCATGAAGGTCGTGATCGGCGTTGGGGCGCCCTGGTAGACGTCCGGCGTCCACTGGTGGAAGGGCGCCACCGACGCCTTGAACGCGAGGCCGGTCGCGCACAGCGCGACGCCCGTGAGGAGCAGCGGGTCCGACGCGCTCACCTCATCGCTGCCGAGTGCCCTGGCGATTCGCGTCGAACTCCAACGCCCCGGTGGCGCCGTAGACCAGCGCGAGGCCGTACAGGAGCGTGGCCGACCCCACGGATCCCACCACCAGGTACTTCAGCCCGGCCTCGAGCGAGGTGCGCCGGTGCAGGTGCGTCGCACATAGGACGTAGAGCGGGATCGAGAGCAGCTCGAACCCGATGAACAGCGTCATCAGGCTCTCCGACTCGGCCAGCACGACCATCCCCGTGATCGACCCGAGCAGCAGCGCGTGGTACTCGCCGTGGCCGGCCTGCTCGGTGGCGAGCGAGCGCAGCGACAGCACGATGGTCACGAGCCCCGCTACGTAGAAGAGCATCGACATGCCAAGGGCGAGCGTGTCCACGCCCAGCGCGCCCTCGAGGATCGGATCGCGGTTGCCCGGCTCCCAGATCCAGATGGTGAGGCCGATGGCACCGACGAGGGTCACCGCGCTCAGCACCGGCACGATCACGGCGCGCGCGAAGCGCGAGCCGAGCAGGCCCACCATCAGCACGATCACCGACCCGCCCGCGAGCGCGAACAGCGGCGAGAGCTCCTTGTAGTCGATCGTCGGCGCCTGGGCCTGTGCGAGCAACGTGCTCACTTGATCACCGAGACCTCGGGATGGAGCGCCTGGATCTGCGCCGCCGTGGCCTGCTCGGTCCGGTCGACCACGAAGTGCGGATACACGCCGAGCGCGACGATCACGGCCACCAGCGGCGCGATCGCCGCCAGGTTGACGCGGTCGATCTCGGCGCGACTCCACCGCCGTGCCCACGCGCCCGTGCATGGTTCCCTGGTAGAGCCGGATCATGTAGACGGCCGCCAGCACCACGCCGACGCTCGCCACGAGCCCATAGACCAGCTGGTCCTCGAACGCGCCGAACAGGATCAGGATCTCGCCGACGAAGTTGCCCGACCCGGGCATCGCGAGCGTCGCGAGCGAGACGACCAGGAACAGCCCCGCCAGCACCGGGGCCCTGAACGCCATGCCGCCGAGCTCGGAGAGCGACTCGCTGCCGCGGGCCCGGATTGAGATCACGCCGAGGATCAGGAACAGCGGCACGGTCACGAGGCCGTGGTTCAGCATCTGGAAGAGCGCGCCCTGTGCGCCCTTCTCCTCCAGCGCGAAGATGCCCAGCACGATGAACCCGAGCTGGGCGATCGACGAGTACGCCAGCACGAGCCGCACGTTGTCCTGCGAGAAGGCGAGGATCGACCCATAGAGGATCGAGAAGACCGCGACGATGATGAACAGCTCCTGCCAGTACTCCGCGCCGTCCGGCATCACGGGCAGCACGATGCGCAGGAAGCCGTAGACGCCGACCTTCGAGAGCACGCCTGAGAGCAGCGCCAGCACCGGGATCGAGGTGGAGCGGTAGGTCTCCGGGACCCAGCCGTGGAGCGGGAAGAGCGGTGCCTTCACGAAGAACGCGAGCGCGAACAGCAGCACGATCCAGTGCTGCGAGCCCTCCGGGATCGAGCGCTGCTGGAGCTCGGTCAACGAGAACGAGATCTCACCGCCCTCCGGCGTGGCGAGCACCCCGAGCGCGATCGCCGCGGCCATCATCAGCAGCGAGCCCGACAGCGTGTAGATCACGAACTTGGTCGTTGCGCGCACGCGCTCGCCGGTGCCCCAGCCGCCGATCAGGAAGTAGAACGGCACCAGCATCAGGTCGAAGAAGACGATGAAGAGCGCGAGGTCCTGCGCCATGAAGGCACCGAGCACGGCGGTCTCTGCAAGCGCGAGGTGGAAGAAGAAGAGCCGCGGCCGGTCCAGCGCGCTGAACGCGGCCACCAGCGTGCACGGCACCCACGCGATTGCGGTCAGGGCGATCAGGAACAGATTCAGCCCGTCGACGCCTAGCTTGTAGCTGATGCCGAGCTCGCCGATCCACTCGTCGTCCGTGACCCACTGGAGCCCGCCGCCCGAGTCGAAGTCCACGAGCATGACGACCACGTACGCGAGCACCGCGAGCGGGCCGGCGAGCACCGCCGAGCGCGCGAGGCGGCCCGGGAGCATGGCCGCGACCAGGCCCGAGGCCAGCGGCAGGAACAGCACGATGGACAGGTGGATGGTCACGAGCTGTTGATCAGGAAGTAGAGGGTCAGGGCGGCCACGCCGAGCAGGAGCAGAAGGGCGTACGCGCGCAGATAGCCCGTCTGGATCGCGCGCGCAAAGGAGGTGCCCACTCGCACGACGCCGGTGGCGCCGCCCACGATCGTTCCCTGCACGAACTCGGTCTCGATCACGCGCCGGCTGAACCCGCCGACGGTGGCCACCGGCCGCACGAACATGGCCTCGTAGAGCTCGTCGAAGTACCACTTGTTCACGAGGAAGCCGTGCAGCCACGCGAAGCGCTCACGGGCGCGTGCCGCTGTGCCGGGGGTGCGCACGTAGACCCACCACGCGAGCCCGATCCCGAGGATGGCGATCGCGCCGCCCACGATCAGTCCGATGACCTCGGCCCCGTCGCTGGGCGCGGTGTCGTGGAAGCGCGAGTCGTGGAAAGTCGGCTCGAGGAACTTCTCGAGGATGTCGGACACCCCCGGGATCGCCACCACGCCTCCCACGATCGAGAGCAGCGCGAGCGGCCCCATCGCTGCCTTCATCGCCCCTGCCCGCTCCGCCACGTGGTGCTCCGGCCCGGGAAAGCCCACGTCCGTGTCCTCCGGCTCGCCGGTCATCGGATTCACCGGGTCGCCGTGCGCCAGGTGGCCGCCCTCCAGCTCGCGCGCCTCCGGCACCGGCTCTCCGAGGAACACCCGGAACACCATGCGGAACGCGTAGAACGCCGTGAGGAAGGCGCCGATGTAGCCGAAGATCGCCAGCACCACGTAGAGATCACCGCGGTTGACCGCGAAGGCGATGATCTCGTCCTTCGAGAAGAACCCGGCGGTGAGCGGGAAGCCCGCCAGTGCGAGCGCCCCGATGGTGAACGTGATGAATGTGAACGGCATCGCGCGCCGGAAGCCGCCCATGCGGTCCATGTCCTGGATGCCGGCCATCGCGCCGATCACCGAGCCGGCGCCCATGAAGAGCAGCGCCTTGAAGAACGCGTGCGTCATCAGGTGGAAGAGCCCGGCGCCATACGCTGCGATCGACGCGCCCATCACCATGTAGCCGATCTGCGAGATCGTGGAGTACGCGATCACCCGCTTCAGGTCGGTGACCACGACCGCCACGGTGCCCGCGAACACGAGCGTGGCGCAGCCGATGATCGCGCCGACGTCGGCCGCCGTTGGGGCGAGCTCGAACAGCGGGTGCATGCGCGCGATCAGGTACACGCCGGCCGTGACCATCGTGGCGGCGTGGATCAGCGCGGAGACCGGCGTGGGACCCTCCATGGCGTCCGGAAGCCAGGTGTGGAGCGGAAGCTGGGCCGACTTGGCGAAGGCGCCCACGAGGATCAAGAGGCAGGCCGCCACGAGCGTGCCGTCGTTCTGGCCGAACGCCTCGCCGGCGCCGTCGAACACGGTCAGGAAGTCGAGCGAGGAGAGGTTGTCGAGGATCAGGAACGCGGCCACCACGAGCGCCACGTCGCCGATCACGTTGATCACGAAGGCCTTGATGCCGGCCGCCACCGCCGTCTGGCGCCGGTACCAGAAGGAGATCAGCAGGTAGGAGGCCGCACCCACGAACGCCCAGCCGATGATCAGGATCACGAAGTTCGCGGCCAGGACCAGCAGCAGCATCGAGAACACGAAGAGGTTCAGGTAGCTGAAGTAGCGCGCGTAGCCGCCGTCGCCGCCCATGTAGGCGACGGAGTAGAGGTGGATCAGGAACGAGACTCCCGACACCACGAGGCACATGAACACCGACAGCGGATCCACGAGGATCGCGAGGTCGGCGCTGAAGTCACCCGTGGAGGCGTAGGTCCACAGGCTGTCCACCAGCTGGCGCTCCTCCTCGGGGTGGTCCTGCAGGTCGAACAAGGCGCCGATCGAGGCGAGGAACGACAGAAAGATCGCGCCTGTGCCGATCCAACCGGGCAGCCGCCCCGGCAGCACTCGCCAGCCGAGCGCGATGATCAGCATCCCGGCGAGCGGGAAGGCGAGTACGAGCCAGCCGTAGGACGTGGCGCTCATCCGCGGAGCTCCGACATCTCGTCAATGTCGATGGGGAGCCGGTTGCGGTACATCGCCACGATGATCCCGAGGCCGATCACCACCTCACATGCGGCAATCACCATCACGATCAACGCGAACACCTGGCCCGCCTCGTTGCCGTGCATGCGCGCGAACGCCACCAGCGCGAGGTTGCCCGCGTTCAGCATCAGCTCGAGGCAGAGCAGCACCACGAGCGGGTTGCGGCGGCTGATCACGCCGGCGGCCCCGATCGCGAAGATGAATGCCGAGAGGACGAGGTACCAGGTGATGTCCATCTAGGGGGCCACCTAGACGCGCACCTCCAGCGTCTCGGTAGGGGGCTCGTCGTTGCGGCGCCGCGCCGGGCCCGTGCCCACGGGCGCATCCTCGAGGCCGCGGCGGCGGCGAGCCAGCACCACGGCCCCCACCGCCGCCACCAGCAGCAGGAACGAGGCGGCCTCGAACGGCAGCAGGAAGTCCGTGAGCAGCAGCTCGCCGATCGCGCCCGGCGTTCCGAACTGGTCGGCGTCCTCGGGCCGCGCGATGTCGGCGCCGTGCGTGTCGAGTGCCTGGAGCCCGCTCGCGATGAACGCGATGCACAGCTCCACCGCGATCGCCGCCGCGAACAGCGGCCCGAACATGGCCACGCCGCCGCTCTCAGGGCGCAGCGGCACGTCCGAGCGCCGCCGATGTAGGCGACCACGAACAGGTAGAGCACCATCACGGCGCCCGCGTAGACCACGACCTGCGCGGCGGCGAGGAACTCGGCCTGGAGCAGGAGGAACAGGACGGCCAGCCCCAGCAGGTGCGCCACCAGCGAGAGCACGCTGTAGAACGGGTTCTGAAGCAGCACCACGCCGAGCGCGCCGGCGAGGGCGCCAATCCCGGCGACGAAGAACAGGACCTGCTCGAACCACATGGCCGGCGGCTACTCCCCCTCGCGCCGGAGCGGCGTGTGCTCGGGCGGGTCGGCGAGCAGCATCTCCTTCGTGAAGATCAGGTCGCTGCGGCTGTAGTCGGCGAGCTCGTAGTCGTTCCCCATCGTGATCGCGTCGAACGGGCACGCCAGCTCGCAGTAGCCGCAGAAGATGCAGCGCGCCATGTTGATCTCGTAGACCGCGGCGTAGCGCTCGCCGGCCGAGACCTGGTTGTCCGGCGTGTTCTCGTCGGCCACGACCCGGATGCAGTCGGCCGGGCAGGCGGCCGCGCAGAGCGAGCAGCCCACGCACTTCTCGAGCCCCGTGTCCTCGAAGCGCTGGAGCTTGTGGCGCCCGCGAAAGCGCGGGTAGACCGGCGTCTTCTCCTCGGGGTACATGATCGTGTGGTGCCCCTCGGCCACCCGGCCGAAGGTCGTGCGCAGACCGCGGAGGGTCTCGCCGAAGGCGCGGTACGCGCCGCCGAGGCCGCCCGGCTCCGGGCCGCGCGGCACCTGCACGACGTCGTCATCCCATGCGAATGGGCTCACCAGATCCACCAACTCTTGTCGTCGAGGACGATCACGACTGCCGTTACCAGGACATTCAACGTCGCCAGCGGGAGCAACACCTTCCAACCGAAGGACATCAGCTGGTCGTAGCGCAGCCGCGGGAGCGAGGCGCGGATCCAGATGAAGAAGAACACGCCGAGCATCAGCTTCAGGAACATCCAGAGCGGGCCGAGGGCCTCCGGGCCGGGCCCGTGCCAGCCGCCGAGGAAGCAGGCGGCCGCGATGCCGGAGATGATCACGACCTCGATGTACTCGGCCATGAAGAACGAGCCGAAGCGCATCCCGCCGAACTCGGTGTTGTAGCCCGAGACGATCTCGGCGTCCGCCTCCGGCAGGTCGAAGGGCGCGCGGGCGGTCTCCGCGAAGCCGGCCACGAGGAAGATGCAGAAGCCCACGAACTGCGGGACGACGTACCAGATGTTGTCCTGCGTCTCGACGATCGTGACGATCGAGAGCGAGCCCGCCGTCATCGCCACGCCGAGCAGCGAGAGGCCGAGCGCGACCTCGTAGGAGATCAGCTGCGCAGCCGAGCGCATCGCGCCGAGGAACGAGTACTTCGAGCCGGAGGCCCAGCCGCCGAGCATCAGCCCGTAGAACGCGAGCGAGCCGAAGGCGAAGAAGTAGAGGAGGCCGATCGACACGTCGATCCCGTAGAGGCCAATGTCGCCGCCCCAGGCGTCCTGCGGCCCCCAGGGGATGATCGCCAGGGTGGCCACGGCGGTGACGATCGAGATCACCGGTGCGATGGCCATCATCCAGGGCACCGCCGTCTCCGGCGTGGAGGCCTCCTTCGAGAGCAGCTTGAGCACGTCGGCGAGCGGCTGGAGCAGGCCGCGGGGGCCCACGCGGTTCGGCCCGACGCGCGACTGGAAGCGGCCCAGCACCTTCCGCTCGGCCCACAGGATGATGGGCACGATCTGGAGCACGAACAGGAAGATCACGATCGCCTTCACGATCAGGACGAACGTGCTCTCGAGGCCGGGGTCCATCAGGTGGCCACCGCCTGCCGGGGACGGACCTCCACCGGCCCCTCGGCGAGCGCGGGAGGCGACACGAAGACGCTGCCGGCCGGCACGCCGGTGCGCACGACCGCGGTTGCTCTGATGCGCGCGCCACGCGCCTCGAGGTCGATCTCGTCGCCGCTCTCCACGCCGAGCTCGCGCGCGTCCTCCACGGACAGCCAGGCCTGCGGCCCCGTGGCGAGGAATCGAAGCGAGGGCGAGTGCTCCACCGCCGGGCCGGTCCAGAGCGTGGGTGCGGAGCCGAGCATGAGTCCGTCGTCAGCCGGCGGCGGCTGCTCCAGCGGCTCTGTGGACAGCTCGGCCTCGGGCGCGGCGGAGGCGGCGTCGCGGTCCTGCCAGCGCACGCCGTCGCCGCCGATCTCGTCGAGCGTGAGCCCGGCGTAAAAGGGGACGGCGTCGGCGATGAGCGCTGTGACTGCCGAGGCCGACCGCGCGCCGGTAGCTGCGCCCAGCCGCTCGCACAGCTCTTCCAGCACCTGCCAGCCGGGGCGGCTGTCACCCGGGAGGCCGAGCGCCTGGCGGACGCGCTGGATGCGCCCGTCGGGATGTGTGATCGTGCCCTCCTTCTCGGCGTAGACCTGGGCGGGGAAGACCACGTCGGCCTGTGCTTCCAGCGCCTCACTCCGGAACTGGGCGAACGCGATGACCGAGCCGGAGTCGGCCATTCCAGCCTCGGAGGTGTCGAACTCGAACAGGAGAAGCGCTGCCGGCGCGAACGCCGACACGCCGTCAGGGTTCTCGGGTGGATCGGCGTCTGCGAGGCCGGGGGCGAGGCGGGCCGTGCAGCCGACCTCCCGGAGACCTCGCCCGTTGGCCCCCTGCGGGATCCCGATGAGTCCCGACTCCGGCTTGCCGGCTACCCCGAGCGCATCGGCCACGGCGAGCAGCGCCTGGCCGGCCGCCTCGTCCCCGCCGAGCAGAACCCGCTCACCCCAGATGACCACGACGTCAGTGGCTTCGCTCACGACCTGCGCGGCGGCGCGCACCGCATCCGCCCCGCGCGGCGTGTCCCCGTTCGCCGAGGGGCGGCCGGGGATGAAGCCCGCCTCGGCGCGGGCGCTGCGGGCCAGCTGATCGAGCGCGGCTGCGTCAGCGCGCGGGGAGCCGAGGGCGGCGGCGAGCGCGGCGAGTGCCGCATCGGCGGCTCCCGGCGCGAAGCGAAGGGCCGCGGAGGCGGCGCCGTCCAGCGTCGTCGGACGACTCGAGGCGACCACGAGACGCGCTCCGTTGCGCCGCACCGCCTTGCGAACGCGCAGGTCCAGGATCGGGGCCTCGTCCACGAGCTCGGTGTCGAGGACGAGGATCGCGTCCGCGTGATCGATGTCCGAGACCCGCGCCGACAGGTCCACGCGCGCGAGCGCGCGCGCGAGAGGGCCGGATGACCCTCCCCAGGAGACCAGGTGCTGTGAGCCGAGCCCCTGTCGCAGCAGGTGCTGCACGAGGAAGCCCTCCTCGTTCGTGGCCTGGCCACCCGCCGCGGCGACGGTGTACGGGCCTGCCTTCTCCAGCAGCGAGGCGGCCGTCTCGATCGCGTGCTCCCAAGAGGTCTCGCGCAGGGCGCCGCCGATCCGGGCGAGCGGCTTCGTGATCCGCTCGGGCGATGCGAACGACTGGTAGCCGAAGCGGCCCTTGTCGCACAGCCAGCCGTCGTCCACCTCCTCGTTGTCGCGTGCGAGCACGCGCATGACCTTGGCGTCGTCGCGGATCGTCAGCTCCACGTTGCACTGCGACGGGCAGAGCGTGCAGACCGTGCCCGAGCCCTCGATGTCCCAGGGCCGCGCGCGGAAGCGGTAGGCGGTGGAGGTGAGCGCGCCCACCGGGCACAGCTCGATGATGTTGCCGCTGAACGGCGCCACGTAGGGGCGGCCGCCGTGAGTGCCGACGAAGGTGTGGTCTGCACGATCGAGGAACACGAGCTGGTGGTCCTCGGCCACCTCCTGGGAGAAGCGCACGCAGCGGTAGCAGAGGATGCAGCGCTCGCGGTCGATGGCCACGAGCGGCGAGAGCTCGAGCGGCTTCTTGAAGTGGCGCTTCGGCTCGATGTAGCGCGAGCGCCCGGCGCCCCACCCGAACGAGATGTCCTGAAGCGGGCACTCGCCGCCCTTGTCGCAGACCGGGCAGTCGAGCGGGTGGTTCACCAGCAGGAACTCGACCACCGCGTTCTGCGCATGCTTCACGCGGTCCGAGGTGGTCACCACGACCATGCCGTCGCGCACGGGCGTGGAGCACGAGGTCTGGAGCTTCGGGATGCCCTCGATCTCCACCAGGCACATGCGGCAGGCGCCGACCGGCTGCCCGAGCTTCGGCTCGTAACAGAAGTAGGGGATCTCGACATCGCCGTACTTCGCGGCATCCACGAGCATCGCGCCCTCTGGCGCGCGCACCTCCTTGCCGTCGATCTCGAAGGTGATCCAGTTCTGCTCGGGGCGCGCCATCGGCTCAGGCAACTTCCTCGAGGTCCCGGCGTGAGCGCGCCTCCTCCATGTGCTGCTCGAACTCGTCGCGGAAGTGCTTCAGCATCGATGCGACGGGCATCGCCATCGAGTCGCCCAGCACACACAGGCAGTTGCCGATGATGTTGCCCTGGATCTGGTCGAGCAGCTCGAGGTCCATGGGCGTGCCCTCGCCCTCGTCGATGCGCTCGAGCATCTTCACCGTCCAGTTCGTGCCCTCGCGGCAGGGCACGCACTTGCCGCAGGACTCGTGCCGGTAGAACTCGGCGAGCCGCAACGCTAGCGGCACGAGCGCCTCTGAGTCGTCGACGACGATGATCGACGCTGTACCCAACATCGAACCGGCCTCGGCCATTGCCTCGTAGGTAAAGGGCAGGTCGAGGTGCTCGGGCGTGAGAACCGGTGCGGACGAGCCGCCGGGGAAGAAGCACTTGAGCTCGCGTCCCTCGGGCGGGCCGCCGGCGAGCCCGTAGATGATCTCGCGAACCGGGATGCCGAGCTCGACCTCGTAGTTGCCCGGGCGGCGCACGTTGCCGGAGACGGAAACGAGCTTCGTGCCGGTCGAGTTGCCCTCGCCGAACTGCTTGTACCAGTCCGCGCCGCGCTCGATGATGATCGGCGTGTTGCAGAGCGTCTCGACGTTGTTGATCAGCGTGGGGCCCTGGTAGAGCCCCTGGTTGGCCGGGAACGGCGGCTTCAGGCGCGGGTTGCCGCGCTTGCCCTCGAGCGCATCGAGCAGGCCGGTCTCCTCGCCGCAGATGTACGCGCCCTGGCCGCGGTGGACCACCAGGGAGAAGCTGTGCTCGGAGCCGAGGATCCCCTCGCCGAGGTAGCCCTTCTCATATGCCTCGGCCACCGCGGCGTCCAGGATGTCGGCCTGAAGCTCGTACTCGCCGCGTATGAAGATGAAGCCCTTGTTCGCGCCGGCGGCGATCGAGCCGATGATGCAGCCCTCCACCAGCAGGTGCGGGTTCTTCTGCATCAGGAGGCGGTCCTTGAACGCACCGGGCTCTGACTCGTCCGCGTTGCAGCAGAGGTACTTGTCCATCGCGCCCTTGGGGATGAAGCTCGCCTTCTTGCCCATCGAGAAGCCGGCACCGCCGCGGCCGCGGAGTCCCGACTCCTCGAGCTCCGTGAGAACGGTCTCGGGCGTCATCTCGAGCAGCGCCTTGCGCAGCGGGGCGTAGCCTCCGAGGCGCTCGTACACGTCGATCGTGTGGAGATCGGGCTCGTCGATGTTCGCGAGCAGGACTCGGGTCTCGCTCACTCCTAGTCCTCCTCCTCGGCCGCGCCGGTCACGCTCGTGCCCGGAGCCTGCGGCTCGACGATCGGCCCGCGGTGCGGCGCCGGTCCCTCGGCGGGCGGCACGTCGAGCTCGTCATGCGGCCACTCGCCTCCCGCCGCGTGCATCGACGGGTGCGCGGGCGGGCCCTCCACCTCCGCCGCCGTGTCCGGCAGCCGGAAGCCGGGGTCGGGCAGGCCGCGGCCGGGCAGCACCGTCTCGCCGGACCTCACCTGGCGCACGAGCTCCGGCGCGTCGTCGGTGGAGAGCGGCCCGACGTAGCGGCCGTCAACGGAGGCCATCGGAGCCATGTCGCACGCGCCGAGGCACTCGAACTCGCGCACCTCCACGCCCTCGAGGCCCTGCGTCTCGGCCTGGTAGGCGATCTCCTCGTAGATCCGCTTCGCGTTGCGCACGTGGCAGGCCACGCTCGTGCAGACGTAGACGTAGCGGCCGCCGCTCGGCTCGTTGCGCAGCATGTCGTAGAAGGTCGTCACGCTCGAGAGATAGGCGGGCGTCACCTGCATCACCACTGCCACCTGATCGAGCGCCTCGGGCGAGCACCAGCCGTGCAGCCGCTGGGCGGCGCTGAGGGCCGGCAGGGTCGCCGAGTGGCGGTCGGGATAGAGCGACATGAGCCGTTCGATCTCGGCCCGCAGCTCGTCCGGCACATCCACGTCGGCGGGATCGGGGATCGTGGCCGGCGGAGCGTCGAGGTCAACGGCCTCGTCCCAGCCTGGCGGGAGCGGTGTCACTAGCGATCCACCCCGCCGAGGATCGGGTCGAGCATCGCGACGCAGGCGATGAAGTCCGCGAGCAGCGAGTCGCGCGCCATCTCGGGCAGCGCCTGGAGGTTCACGAAGCTCGGATCGCGCATGTGCACGCGCGCAGGCTTCGCGGAGCCGTCGGCGAGCACGAAGCAGCCCAGCTCCCCGCGCGGCGACTCGATGGCGGAATATGCCTCGCCCGGCGGCACCCGGAAGCCCTCGGTCACGAGCTTGAAGTGGTGGATCAGCGCCTCCATCGAGGTGGCGAGCTCGTGCCGCGGCGGCAGCGCGACCTTGCGGTTCGGGGTGATGTACGGCCCCTCGGGCAGCCCGTCGAGCGCCTGCTCGATGATCCTGAGCGACTCGCTCATCTCCTCGACGCGCACCCGGAAGCGGTCGTAGTTGTCGCCCACGCTGCCCACGGGAATGTTGAAGTCGAAGTTCTCGTAGCCGGAGTACGGCGTGGCCTTGCGCAGGTCCCACGGCACTCCGGCGGCCCGCAGCAGCGGCCCCGTCACGCCCAGCGCCAGCAGGTCCTCCGCCGGCACGATGCCGGTGCCCTTGGTGCGCTGGAGCCAGATCTCGTTGCGGTCGAGCAGGCTCAGGTACTGCGGGATCCGCATGCGCATGGTCTCCACGAACTTGCGCGTCATCTGCTCGAAGCCGGGCGGGATGTCCTCCACCACGCCGCCCACCTGGAAGTAGCGCGTGTGGAAGCGCTGGCCGCCGGACATCTCGAACAGGTCGAGAGCGAGGTCGCGGTCGCGGCAGCCCCACCAGAGCATCGTGATCGCCCCGAGGTCGAGCGCGCCGGTGGCGATCCAGAACAGGTGCGAGGCCACTCGGTTGAGCTCCAGGTGGATCACGCGAAGCCACTGCGCCCGCTCCGGCACCTCCTCGTCGAGCAGCCGCTCGACGGCCATGCAGAACGCCATCGCGTTGAAGTAGTACGCGAGGTAGTCCATCCGCTCGACGAAGGGGATGACCTTCCAATACTGCTGGTCCTCGCAGCTCTTCTCGATGCCCGTGTGCACGTAGCCGATGATCGGCTTGACGTCACGCACGATCTCGCCCTCGAGCGTGGTGAGCAGCCGCAGCACCCCGTGCGTGGCCGGGTGGTGCGGGCCGATGTTGATGGTGAGCAGCTCGTCGTGCTCGCCCATCGGCTCCATCGTCACCGAGCGCTCGCGCTCGCGGTAGGGAACCTGGAGCGGCTCGGTCATGGTGCCCGGCTCGTCAGTCATACCAGCGCGGCAGCTGCGGCTCGTTGTAGGTGTAGATCACCGGCTCGCCGCCCATCGGGAAGTCGCGGCGCTGCGGGTAGCCCTCGTAGTCCTCGGGCATCAGGATGCGCCGCATGTCGGGGTGGCCGTCGAAGACCACTCCGAACATGTCGTACACCTCGCGCTCCTGGAAGTTCGCGGTCGGATGGAGGTCCACGACGGTCGGCACGTGCGGGTTGTCCACGCCCACGCGTGTGCGCACGCCCAAGCGGTCGGCGCGCTCCATCGAGAGCAGCTCGTAGTGAATGCCGAGGCGCGGCTCCTCCGGCAGGTAGTCGCACCCGTGCACGCTCATCAGCCGCTCCCACGGCTCCTCGTCGTCGTCGCGGAGGTAGGCGAGCACATCGTGCACGCTCGGCGGGGCCACCTCGAGCGTGGCGGCCCGGCGGTAGAAGATCGTGCCGGTCACCGCGTCCTCGCCGACCGTCGCACGCACGCGCTGGGCGATCAGCTCCAACCCCGTGGCGTCCAAGGGTTAGCTCCGCAGGGCGTCCAGCCCTGCGCCCTGATGGCAGGGGGAGGCATCCCGCCTCCCTAGACCGGTCGCGCTCACGCGACCTCTTCCGTCCCCTCAGCGCGGTAGCGCTCGCGCCAGCCCATCGACGGATCGCCCGAGATCTCGTCCTGGAGCTTCATGATCCCGTAGATGAGCGCCTCGGGCCGCGGGGGACAGCCGGGCACGTACACGTCCACCGGCAGGAACTTGTCTGCGCCCTGAACCACGGCGTAGTTGTTGAACATCCCGGCGCTCGAAGAGCACGCGCCCATCGCGATGACCCATTTCGGCTCGAGCATCTGCTCGTAGAGCCGCCGGATGATCGGCGCCATCTTGATCGACACGCGGCCCGACAGGATCAACAGGTCCGCCTGGCGCGGCGAGAAGCGGATCACCTCGGCGCCGAAGCGCGACAGGTCATTCCTCGGCGAGCCGACCACGGTGATCATCTCGATGGCGCAGCAGGCGAGTCCGAAGCCGAGCGGGAACAGCGCGTTCTTGCGCGCCCAGTTCTGGGCCTCCTCGAACTTGGTGAAGAGCAGTCGCGACTCGACCTCGCGCTCGAGGTCCTCGCCCTCGATCTCGCCCCGAAGAAGCTGCTGCGCCTTCATCTGCCGCACCCGCAGGTCGCCGTCGACGACGGTGCGAGTTATTTCCATTCCAAGGCTCCCCTCCGCCAGACGAACACGAGCGCCAACAGCAGGAGGACGATGAAGATGGCCATCTCGACGAGGGCGAATACGCCGAACAGCTCGAGCTTCAGGGCGACCGGGTAGAGGAACACCACCTCGATGTCGAAGAGGATGAACAGCATCGCGATCAGGTAGAAGCTGATTCCAAAACGGAAGGATTTCTTCACGTCGGAGGGCAGGCCGCTCTCGTAGGGCTCCCGCTTGACGCCGATCGACCGCTTCGGCCCGAGGGCGTTGTTGGCAAGCGTGAAAGCGGTACCGATACCGATCCCAAGAAGCAGGAAGACAAGCGCTGGTAGGTAGCTCTTCAGCACGCCAACCGGGAGGTATAACGCAAGCTTGTGCGAGGCAGCTACATAGTGCGGAAGGACACTCTCTGAGCGACGTTCACATGGTGGTCGGGATCGCCGTCCTGGCCACGAACCTGGTGGCCGCGGGGTGGGGCGCGATCGGTTGGCTGCGCAAGGATGCGCGCGCCTCGATCGTCTTCTGGCCGCTGCTCCGGCTCGCCCAGGCGGCGGTCGTGGTGCAGGCGGTCCTCGGCTTCCTGCTCGTGGCCCGCGGCGCCTCGTCTCCCGACGGCCTGCACATCGCCTACGGCGTCGCGCCGCTAGTGATCGCGCTCGTGAGCGAGGGCATGCGCGTGGGCATCGCTCAGCGCGAGCTCGAGGGCGTGGACGACGTGGAAGCGCTCGAGCGCTCCGAACAGGTGGCGCTGGCGAAGCGCGTGGCGCTCGGTGAGATGGGTGTGATGACCGTCGGCGCTCTCCTGATCCTCACGCTAGCCCTGCGCGCGTCCCAGACTGGCGGCTAGCGCCGGGGTCAGCGCCGCCGCGCCCCGCCTCGCAAGACGCAGGTCTTGCCGCGCCTCGCGCGCCCTTTCGCGGGATTCGCAACTTCGGATCACATCGGGCGCATGAAAACCGTCTCGCCGCCGTTCACGTAACACTGACCGGGCGAACCGGTTGGACATAGGGGATGGCCATTTTCAAGCCACGCGAGCATTCGATCCTGGCGGATCTCCGCCTTCTCAAGGAGGCGCGTGACTTCGCGGAGCGGGCTGCCGCGGACTTCGGGTTCGACGGCGCCGCCTGCTACGACGTCAAGCTCGCGATGAGCGAGGCGGTGACCAACGCGATCCAGCACGGCTCGTCCTCGCCGAACGACCCGATCAAGATCGTCGTGGCCGCGGAGGGCGGGGCGCTCGTGTTCGAGGTGCTCGACACCGGTCGCTTTCGCCCTCGCGTGAGGCGGCGCGGCGAGCTCACCGAGTCGGGTCGCGGCCTCGAGTTCATGCGGGTCCTGATGGACGAGGTGGACCTGCGCTCCAGTGACGGCGGCACGCTGATGCGCTTCGCGAAGCGGCGCGCCTAGCGCACGCGCAGCGTCCCGGTCATCCCAAGCTCCTCGTGGTCGCCGACGGTGCAGACGATCCTGTAGTTGCCGTGCTCGAGATTGAGACGGGTGGACCCTGTCCGGCCGGCGGGCAGGGTGGGCGTCCCGTCGATCTCCTCGTCTCCCCGGAACACCTTCAGGTTGTGCGCCAGCGAGCCCTCGTTGATCAGGGTGATGCTGAGCGTCCCGGCGCCCTGGAGGACGATCGTCGACGGGTCGAACGAGTAGTCGGCGCCCACCACACGCAGCTTCGCGTTCGCGGGCGCCGTGACGGTTCGGCCGGGCTCGGCCTCGTCTCCGCAGCCCAGGACGAGCAGCGGGTAGAGCGCGAGGACGAGGGCGAAGCGGCGCAAGGCGAGCGGATACTATGCGCCGCCGTGACGCGTCCGATCGTTATCGCCTGCGCGCTCGCCTCCGCGGTCCTCGCGGGCTGCGGCGGCGACATCACCGTTTCCGAGGACGACCAGACCGCCCGTCGCGGGGCTGAGCTCTTCTATGAACGCTGCTCTGGCTGCCACACCTTCGAGGCCGCGAACTCCTACGGATCGAAGCCCGAGGGCCAGCTCCAGGGCGGCGAGGCCACGAACGGCCCGAACTTCGACCAGCGCAAGGAGTCCAGGGAGGACGTGCTCTTTGCGATCCGGAATGGAGGCTTTTCGGGAGCCATCATGCCGGCGAACATCGTGACCGGCGAGGATGCCGAGGCGGTGGCCACGTTCCTGGAGGAGTACTCCGGCCGCAAGTCCGGCGGCTAGGCGCTAGGCGAGGTCGCGATCCTCGACCTCAGGCAGATCCGCGAGGACCCGCAGCCCGCGCGTGACGCGCTCGCGCGGCGCGGCATCGACGCTGCCCTGATCGACGAGGCGCTCGAGCTCGACGAGCGCCGCCGCGCGCTCCTGCCGGAGCTGGAGGATCTGCGCGCGCGCAAGAACCAGGCGAGCAAGCGCATCGGCGAGCTCCAGCGGACCGGCGAGGACGCCTCGGAGGCGATCGCCGAGACGCGCGGGCTCTCGGAGCGGGAGAAGGAGCTCGACGAGGAGCTGCGCGCGGTCGAGGAGCGGCGCACGAGCGTCCTGCTGTCGCTGCCGAACCTCCCGGACCCCACAGCGGCCGACGAGGACGAGGTGCTGCGCGAGGTGGGCGAGGCGGGCAAGACCGGGCGCACCCACGTGGAGCTGCTCGGCGACGACCTCGACACGGAGCGCGCCGCCCGCGTCTCGGGCTCGCGCTTTGCCTACCTGAAGGGGCCGCTCGTGCGGCTCGAGCTGGCCCTGGTTCAGTGGGCCCTGTCGCGGCTCGACGAGCACGGCTTCACCCCTGTGATCCCGCCGGTGCTGGTGCGCGAGCAGGCGCTCATCGGCACCGGCATGCTGCCCGACACCGAGCAGCAGCTCTACCGCGTGCCCGAGGACGAGCTCTATCTCGTGGGCACATCCGAGGTGCCGCTCGCGTCGCTGCACGCCGGCGAGATCCTGGGAGGCACCGACCTGCCGCGCCGCTACGCCGGCTTCTCGCCCTGCTTCAGGCGCGAGGCGGGCGCGGCGGGCAAGGACACGCAGGGCCTGTTCCGCGTGCACCAGTTCGACAAGGTCGAGATGTTCACGTTCGTCTCGCCGGAGCAGTCACAGGACGAGCACGAGCGCCTGCTCGCGATCGAGGAGGAGATCCTCCAGGCGCTGGGGCTCCCGTACCGGGTCGTGAACATCGCGGTGACCGACCTGGGTGCCTCCGCCGCCAAGAAGTACGACCTCGAGGCGTGGCTACCCGGGCAGGAGCGCTTCCGGGAGCTCACCTCGTGCTCGAACACCACGGATTTCCAGGCGCGCCGGCTCGACATCCGCTTCCGCCCCGCCGAGGGCGAGGCCGTGCGACACGTGCACACGCTGAACGGCACGGCCGTCGCGGTCGGACGGACGATCATCGCGATCGTCGAGAATCACCAGCTCGAGGACGGCAGCGTCGAGATACCCGCGATCCTGCACGAGTTCGGGGCGCCCTTGCGGCTCGAGCCCGCCTCGCGGTAGCGTCGGGTCATGTTGGACGAGCAGGGCGCGCGCGAGTTCACCGAGCACTACCTGGACGCCTGGAACTCCCACGACGCCGAGCGGATCGAGCCGCTCGTGACCCCGGACGTGGTGTGGCTCGACCCGGCCCTGCCGGAGCCCGCTCGCGGGGTCGAGCAGGTGAAGGACTTCATGCGGCGCTCATGGGTGGCCTTCCCCGACCTCCGCTTCACCTCGGGGCCGATGTGGCTCGAGCCGCACGGCGACTCGATGACCTGGTCCTGGCGCATGGAGGGCACGCACGGCGGCGTGATCGACCCTCCCGGCTTCGCCTCGACCGGGAAGCGGATCGACATCGACGGGATCGACGTGTGGGACTTCGCCCAGGGGCGCATCGAGCACTACCGCGCGTACTACGACATGGCCACATTGGCGCGCCAGATCGGCGCTATGCCGCCGCCGGGCAGCACCGGCGAGCGCATGGGCGTTCTGCTCCAGCGCACGCAGGCGCGCTTCGCTCGCCGCTGAGCGGCCTAACCTTAAGCCGCGCCGGAGGGGTGGCAGAGCGGTTGAATGCACCGGCCTTGAAAGCCGGAAGGGGCCATCAGGTCCCTCGTGGGTTCGAATCCCACCCCCTCCGCTCCAGGGCCGCGGTCGAGCCGGCGCTTACGACGCGACGGCGGGCGCGGCGGATCTTCTGAACGCCGTTCGCGTGAGCTCGATTGTCTCGAGGAGCATGGCGCGGCTGAGCACGAGCAGGCCGAGACAGGCCACGGTCACGGCCGCCAGCGACGCGGCCACGCCCAGCCAGACAGACGGCTCGCCTGAGGAGGCCACCAGCCAGCCGATGGCGCCGGCGAGGACCGCCAGGAGGAGGGGCACGCCCGCGGCCCGAGCGAGCCGGGCACCCGTTCGCCGCCTGAGCGCGATGCCGAAGCCAACCGCCTCGACCGCGCCGCCCGCCACCCAACCGAGACCGACGGCCTCGGGCCCGAGCGGCACGACGAGCGCGAACGCCACGAGGAGCCAGGCGATCGACTTCGCCGCGACGCAGCGGAGGACCGTCTTCGGCTCCTCGGTCGCCAAGAGGTAGCCGACGGCGACGATCCCGATCGGCGTCCCGATCATGAGGCCGAGCGCAGACCAGAGCAGGACCGGTGGCACGTCGTCCCATTCGGGTCCAAGCACGACCGGCATGAGCGCCTGCGCGCCCGCCACGAGCGCCGGCACGATCAGCACGCCACTCACCCCGACCAAGCCGATCGCGCGCTCGACGAGTTGGCGCGGCACCTGGCCCGCGTCGAGGAGGCGCGCCATCGTGGGATAGAAGATGCGCTTGAGGGAGCCGAAGAGCAGCTGTGGCACCTGCATCACGCGGTTGGCGAGCGTCCAGAGCCCGAGCACACCCAGCCCCGCGATGGCTGCGACCCCCACGCTCAGCGCCTGGTCCCGGATGAGCTGGACGGCGCTGGCCGCTTGCACGCGCACCCCGAACCCGAGGACGCCGCGGATCCGGTCGAACGCCCAGCGGGGCCGAACCCAGCCCACGGGTCCGATCCTCGCCATGACGATGCTGCCGAGCGCCGCACGGAGCACCGCGGCCACAGCTACCCCGGCCACTCCGAGCCCGGCTGCCACGAGCGCGATGGCGATCGCGTAGAAGGAAATCGCCTCGACCACCTCGACAGTCGCCACCGGGCCGTAGACGAGCTGGCGCTCGAGGACGAGCGAGGCCGGAATGCGGAAGCTCGTGAGCGGGACGGACCAAGCCATGACGGCGAGGACGACGCCGTCGGCGCCCAACGGTACGGCGGCGGCGGTGAACGCGGCCGCGAGCCCGACGGTGAACGCGAGCTGGAACGCGAGCGCCGCCTCCAGGTCGCGCCGGTCAGGCGGCGCCGGCCGTCCGATGTAGCCCGCCACGAGTCCGCCCTCGCTGAGCGACCGGCTGATGAAGATGAACACGTTGCCGAGCGCGAGCAGGCCGAACTCGCTCGGCAGCAGGAGCGCCGCGAGGGCGATATTGCCGCCCAGCCCGAACAGGAGGATGACGAGGCCGCGCAGGCCGAGGATCGCGGCGCCGGTCGAAGCTCGTCGTCTGATCTCCCCCGGCGCCAGCGGAGCGCTCGCGTGGGGTGCGGGCGGCTCACTCAAGCCCGCGGATCCGCTTCGTGCGGGCAGCGAGCCAGGGGCCCGGCTGCGCATCCGGCGGCGGTACCGGCTGGGGCGGCAGCTTCCCGTGGAACGGCGATAGGCGGTGGAAGAGGAGCGCGAGGATCTCGCGCTCGAGCAGGTGGGACTCCGTCTCGAGCCGCTGCGACCACTCTGCCTGCTCGTGGTCGGGCCGGTCCACGTAGCAGTTCGGCCGCCACGTCGAGACGAACTTGAAGCTCGTCAGCGCCACCACCCGCAGCGGCGGGCCGACCTCGCGCTGGAGGCGATCGACGAAGTCGATGTCGATCGGAACTGACGCCTCGGTGTGGTGGCGCCAGCGCACCCTTCGCCCGAGCTCGGTGAGGTGCACCAGCGACGTGGGTGGGATCCACCGCCCGAGCGGCCGGTCGCCAGGGTCGAGTCCCGAGAGCACCTTCCGACGGCTACCGGGCGGGCCCACCAGCTCGGTGAGGCCGTGCGCAAATGGCGCACCGGCGCGCTCGAGCTCTCCCACGACCGCGGCGAGATGCCACGGATGCCAGAGGTCGTCGTGGCCGAGGTAGGCCACGTAGCGCCCCGCGGCCAGCTCGAAGGCCGCGTTGTTCGGCCCCGCCTGAGAGCCGACGTTCTGCTCGAGGTTCAGCCACTTCACACGCGGATCGCCAAAGGAGGTGGCGACCTCCTCCGAGTCGTCGGTGCATCCGTCCCCGACCACCAGGAGCTCGAGGCTGGGGTAGGTCTGCCGCAGCACCGAGCGAATGGCGTGGCGCAGCACCGAGCTGTAGTTGTACGTCGGGATGATCACGGTCACGAGCGGCGCCGGGTCGGCGAGCGACGCCGGCCCGCTGCGCGCGAACGCGACGAGATCGCGCAGCACTTTGCCGCGCCGCAGCGCGGTGGCCGCCTGGCCGGTTAGAAGCTGAACGGGATCAGATCGGTGTCGAGGGGGAGGTCCCACTTGTCCGGCGCCTCGTGGTCGTACGCGCGGGTCGGACAGTTGATCATCTGCGCGTCCGAGATCCCGACGTTCTCGACAGCGTGCCAGACACCGGCGGGGATCCGCAGGAGCGCTCGGGAGTGGTCGTCGAAGCACTGCACCGTGACGAGCCCGCGCGTCGGCGATTCCTCGCGGTCGTCGTAGAGCGCGACGCGCAGGCTTCCCGCCGCCATGAAAAGCCGGTCGTCCTGGTGGTCGTGCTTGACCCATCCCTTGACCACCCCGGGGCGGATGGTGATCTCGTAGACGTGGACGAGGGGCTGATCGTCCCAATCCTGGTTGAAGACCTCGCACACCGAGCCGCGGTTGTCGGGATGCGTAATCGCGGGCCGAACCCGAACGCCGTCGATCACGGGCGAAACGGGCTTTCCTTCCGGGGTAACGGTTTGGGGCCGCTTGGTGGGCGCGGAAGCGCCCACGGGGCCGTTCGCGCTAGTCACGATGCGCACTGTAACGCGAACCTGGCGCTGGCTCTCCGCCCGCGTCAGTACGCTAGGCCCCCGCCGCGTGATCGAGCCCGAACAGCTCGCCGACGCTCTCGAGCGTCTGGATCCAAGGGAGAGGGAGCTGCTTGCCCTTTCGCTGCGAAGGCGCGTGCCCGACGAGGCCCTCGCGCGCGTGTACGACGTGGACTCCCACGAGGTGGCGCGCCGCCGCGCGGGCGCGATCGAGCGGCTCGCCGACGAGCTGGGCGCCCAGCGCGGCGAGGACCTCGGAGCGGTTCTCCAGGCCCTGCTCGACGAGGGCACGTGGAGCGCGGCAGAAGTGGGTCAGACCCCTTCAGTCGGGGAGACTGAGATCTTGCCGGAGGGCGATGGCGCGACGACGGCCGTCGAGGACCCGGAGGCGCCTGAGCCCGAGTCCACGAACGGCAGCCCGCCGGTGGTGCCCGTGGCCAGCGAGCCGGTGCTCGAGATGCTCGCCGCCCGGGAGGGTGTGGGCGGGCCGGGCGGGAGCGCCGAGGCGCCGAGCCGGCGGCGCGGGCCCTATCTGGTCATCCTCGCGAGCTTCGTGGCCGCTCTGCTCGGCGGCGCTGCAGCGCTCGTGGGATCGTCCGAGTGGGGCGATAACGGCGGCACGAGCACCCTCAGCGGCTCGATCGACGATGGCACGAGGCACTTCGTCCCCCAGCTCGGCGGGCCGCTCGAGGCTCCCTTCCCGTCGGAGCCGCAGTCGATCTCCTGCTACTCGACCGCCTCGTTGACCGGCCCGGTCACGCTCTACAGGCGGCCCGGCGGGCGCCCGCGCATTCAGCTCGCGAAGCGGACCGAATGGGGATCGCAACGGGTGCTCGGAGTGGTGCTCCGCCGCGGCAACTGGGTTGCCGTGCAGGCGCCGGAGCTCGACAACGGCGAGCTGGCCTGGCTGCCGACCAACCGGGCACGGCTCGACTGCGTGGCATGGTCGGTCCACGCGGATCTCTCGCGGCGGATGCTCTACGTGCGCCACGACGGGAAGGTCGTCCGCAGGTTCCAGATCGCCATCGGCCGGCGCGGCAACTCAACTCCCACGGGCCGCTTCGCCGTCACGGACAAGCTGCGCGTTACGGATCCCGGATCGCCCTACGGCTGCTGCGTCCTCGCGCTCACCGGCCATCAGAATCGCCTTCCGCCGGGCTGGCCGGGAGGCGACCGGCTCGCCATTCACGCCACCAAGGAGCTCTCCAGCATCGGCAAGCCCGCGAGCCTCGGGTGCATGCGCATCACGTCGGTCCAGGCGCGCTGGCTGATCAGGGTGATCCCGGCTGGCGCGCCGGTCTTCGTGCGGGCCTGATCTCACGGACGGCGGGTCCGGCGCGTTTCATCTACACATGAAGCTGCCGCCATTCCAAGCCCTGCTCGACGAGCACCGCACCGACATCTACCGCTTCCTCGTCGCCACGGTCGGCCCGTCCGACGCGGATGACTGCTTCCAGGAGACCTGGATCTCGGCGCTGCGCGCCTATCCCACGCTGCGCCGCGGCCACAACCTGCGCGCCTGGCTCTTCAGGATCGCCCAGAACAAGTCGATCGACGCGCACCGCGCGCGGGGCAGGCGGGCGGTCCCCGTGGCCGCCGTGCCCGAGCGACCCACATCTTCACCGGCGGACGCCGACCCGGAGCTCTGGGAACGCGTCCGCGACCTACCGACCAAGCAACGCACAGCCGTGTTCTGCCGCTCAGTGCTCGGGATGCCGTACGACGAGCTGGCAGTGCTGCTCGAGAGCAGCGAGGACGCGGCACGCCGCAACGTCCACGAGGGGCTGAAGCGGCTCAAGGAGGAGTTGACCTAATGAACGACATCGAGATGACACTCAAGAACGCTGCACTCGACCTGCCCACCGACACGCCGGAGCTCACGGGACGCGCCGAGGCCGAGGGCCTGATCGACGTGGCGTATACGTCGGTGGACTCGCCGCTCGGGCCGCTGGTGGTCGCGGCCACCCCGGACGGGCTCGTGCGCGTCTCCTACACGGAGTTCCGCGGGGAGGACGAGGTGCTCGAGGAACTCGCTCGGCGCGTGTCGCCGCGCGTGCTCGAAGCACCGGCCCGGCTCGACCCCGTGCGCCGCGAGCTCGACGAGTACTTCGAGGGCCGCCGACAGGACTTCGATGTGCCGATCGACTGGTCGTACCTGGCCGGCTTTACGCGCGAGGTCCTGCGGGCCACGGCCCGCATCGGCTTCGGCCAGGTCTCGACCTATGCCGGTGTGGCGGCCGAGGCGGGCAGTCCGCGCGCGGTCCGCGCGGCGGGCAACGCCCTCGGCGCGAACCCCATGCCGGTGGTCGTCCCATGCCACCGCGTGCTGCGCACCGGGGGCACGCTCGGCGGGTACACCGGCGGACTTGAAAAGAAGGAATTCCTGCTCCGCCTAGAGGGTGCGCTGCTCTAGCATCGAGCCCTCGGGAGAGGTGGCCGAGTGGCTGAAGGCACTCGCCTGCTAAGCGAGTATGGGGGGAAACCTCCATCGAGGGTTCGAATCCCTCCCTCTCCGCTGGAAGCGACGGGCGGGCTGGCGCTCAGTCCGAGCGGTGGGAGACGACGTTGACGAGCGTGCCGCTCGGCTCTCGAAGCATGAAGCGCCGGACTCCCCACTCCTCGTCGCGGAGTGAATAGGCGATCTCGAGGCCCTTCTCCACGGCCCGGGCGTGCACGGCATCGACGTCGGCCACGTCCACCGAGATGCCAGGGGCGGCCGGGTCGTCATTGGCGATGATGCTCACCTGGACCGAGCGGTTGGTCGGCGACGCCACGGTCACCACCCAGCCGAGGTCCATCGCCACCTCGAAGCCGAGCAGGTCGACGAAGAAGTCGCGCGTCTCTGCGGGCTGATCGGACTTGATGTTGGGCACCGCTCTGCTGGCCATCACGCGCGGGGTTCTACCGCACGGAGGCGGAGGCCGACTCATCGCAGGACCGTCCGCGGCAGCGCTCGAGGTCGCCGAGGAGCCGGCGCAGCGTGTTTCGCTTGATTCTGAGACCCGAGCGCGGGTCGCCGATCAGATTGTTGTTCTGCCAGTGGTCGCGCTTCAGGTCGTACAGCTCCCGCTGGCCGCTCCTGTACTCCACGTAGAGCCAGCGGGTCGTCCGCACGGCGCTCCACGCGGGCACGCGCGGCTGCGTCCCACGTGTTCCGCCCTCGCGCGTGTTGGTTCGCCCCTTCGCGCCCTGGCCGGCTGTGGTGTGGAGGAACGGCCGCAGGCTGCGCAGGGTCACGTTGCGCGCGAACGGCAGGATCGAGCGGCCATCCAGCGGGCGCGACGGTCGCGCGGGCGTGGCGTCCATGATCGTCGGAGCCAGGTCCACGTCACCCACGAGCGCCTTCGTGGTCCGGCCGCGTGGGATCCCCGGCCCGCGGATCAGCAGCGGGACCTGTGTCGATGGGTCGTACGGGACCATCTTCCCCTGCGGTATCCGGTGCTCCCCCTGCATGAAGCCGTGATCCGAGGTGAAGATCACGTAGGTGTTGTCGAGCTCGCCGGTGCTGCGGAGCGCCTCGATGATCGCCTCGACTCCGCGGTCCACCGCTGGGAGCGACGCCCAGCGCTCGTGGACGCGGCTGAGGATCGCCGCCTCTCGCCGCGACGTGATGGCGCGGTTTCGCGTGACCCACCGTGGCTTGTCCGAGACGTCCTCGTTGTAGCTCGGCGGCCTCGGGAGCGGCATGTGCGCGTAGCGCCCACGATCGCGTGGCGCCGGGCGTACGAGCTTCCCGGTGCGCTCCTGTGTCCTGCCCGACTCGTGGTGCGGGGCGAGATACGCCACCGAGAGGAAGAAGGGCGCGTCGCCCCGGGCGCGGCGGCGGATGAACTGCGTCGCCTTGCTGCTCAGCACATCGGTTTGGTAGTAGCGCGGCACCTCACGGAGCAAGCTCCCGTACGTGCGCCGCTCGCCGTTCTCGAAGAGCTGGTACCCCCACATCCGGTACGTCCAGGGGTCCACGAGCCCGAACCACTCGGTCCAGCCGTTGGGAACATCGGGCGCCCGCTCCTTGCCGTAGCCGTTGAGGAACTTCCCGATGTGCGCCGTCGCGTACCCGGCCCGCTCGAGCCACACGGGCAGGTACTCGCGCTGGTTCAGGTTGCCGTAGCCGCCACCGCACTCGGGGTAGAGGCAGCGCACGTCGTGGTTGTGGGCGTATTGGCCGGTGAAGAACGTCGCGCGCGCCGGGCAGCAGACCGGATACGAGGCGAAGGAACGCGTGAACGTGACGCCCGCCTCGCCGATCAGCCGGCGGGTCTTGGGCAGCGCTGGCATGTCGTCGAAGCGCTGGTCATCGGTCATCACGACCACCACGTTTGGTCCGCTGGCCGCTGCGCCCGGGCGCGTGTCCTGCGCCGATGCGCCGCCGGCCGGCAGCAGCACCATCGCCGCGGCGGCCAGCAGCATGGGCAGCCGCCTCACCCGGCGATCCTCCGGAAGATCGCGACCGAGCCGAGGAAGGTGTCCTCGGACGTCACGTACACGTTGCGGCCGTCCCTGGTCACGGTGACCGACACGGCGACCGTCAGCCCGCGTCCCTCAGGACAGCCGAACAGCCCGCCGCGGCCGCGGATGAAGCAGCCGTACCTGCCCGGCAGCTGTGTCAGCCTGCCGGTGGAGGGGTTGCGCGCCATCGCGCCGAGCAGGTTCACCTTCGCCGAGACGGCGTATACGTTGCGCCCGTCCGGGCTCACGGCGACGCTCCAGACCTCGTCGAGCGCGCGCCCGCGGATGCAGCGCCCGCCGGTGCCGCCCTGGCTGATGCAGCCGGCTCGTCCGGGCGCCTGGTTGAGCACGCCCGACCTGCGGTTGCGCGCGAGGATCGCGATGGCGTCGCCGACCGAGGAGGCCACGTAGACGTTTCGCCCGTCGCGCGTGACCGCAAGGTCGACCGGCCCAGCGAGTCCGCGACCTGGGGCGCAGCCCTCGGTGCCCGCCGCGCCGTTGGCGATGCAGCCCGCCGCGCCCTCAGCCTGCGAGAGCCCCTCAGGCCCCTGCGCCAGCACGAGTACGGCACTGCTTCGCATCGAGGCGACGAGCACGAAGCGGCTGTCGGGGCTCACCGCCACCTCCTCCGGCGACGCGAGCGCCCGCGCCGTCGCGCACTCGGAGCCGCCTCGGTGGGAGACGCACCCGGCGGCGCCCGGCGGCTGCGTCAGGCTGCCGTCGGCCGCTCGGTTGAACACCGCCACGGCGCTCGGGAAGCGCCGGCCCGTCACGTAGACGCGGGACCCGTCGGGGCTCACGGCCACGCTCGTCGGCTCGTTCAGCGCCCGGCCCACAGCACAGCCACCGCCGAGGCGCTGGCTCACACACGCGCGCTGACCGGGCAGCTGCGTGATCACTCCGGTCCGCCGGTTGCGCGCGAAGACGCTGACCGCGTCGCTGCCGGCGGATGCCACGTACACGTTTGCGCCGTCGGAACTGATCGCGATCGAGACCGGACCTCCGATCGCACGGCCGGCCCCGCAGAACCGGCCGCCCCCGTGTCGGACACAGCCGCGCCGGCCCGGCAGCTGCTCGAGGAAACCGGTTCGCCGCGCGCGCTTGAACACGGCGACCCCATGGCTGCCGTATGACGCCACGTATGCGTGCCGGCCATCCGGGCTCACGGCGATGTCCTCCGGGCTCGTCACCGCCCGCCCCTGCGCGCAGCGATTCGTGCCCTTTCGATGGATGCAGCCCGCCGTGCCATTCGGCTGCACGAGCCGACCTGTGGGGGCAGCGGCCTCGCGCGCGGGGTCCGCGCCGCCGGCCGGAGACGCCATGAAGCCGACCACCGCCAACAGCGCCAGAATCAGCGTCGCCAGCGACCGGCGGGGGGCTGCGGGGGCGGGTGGTTCCAGAGAACCTCCGTTCCACCTTACGCCCCTATGTCAAGTCCGACACGATCCGCTGACCGGCGTGTGGGGCGCTACCCTTGCACGCCGAGCGCCCGTAGCTCAGCTGGATAGAGCGTCGGTCTACGGAACCGAAGGCCACAGGTTCGAATCCTGTCGGGCGCGCTTCAGATTTGCCCCGCTACGGCGGGGTTTCTGCGTTGAGGCCCGGCGGTCTCGTCCCCTAGGAGGTCGAGTACCGCCTCCGCCCCGGCGGCGACCTCTGACGCCACGGTGCCATCCGGGGCGAGCGACACCGCCATCGGGGTCCCTCTTGCTCCGAAAGCGTCCGCCAGCCGGCGTTCCTCGTCGAGAACGACCATGGACGAGAAGTCCTCCGCCAGCGTCTCCTCGGGCGTGCCGGAGGAGACGATGACGAGCGCCGGGTGCGCACCGTTCACACGCGCCGCGTGCTCGCGAAGCTGATCGTGCATCTCGCGGCAGAAGCCGCAGCTCGGATTCCAGAAGACGACCGAGGCCGCGCTGCCGCGTAGATCGGCAAGCGTGAAGCGCGCACCGTCGAGCGCTTCCAGCTCGAGCTTCGGCGCCGGGTCGCCGACGGTCACCGGTTCGGGCCTGGCCGCGCCGTAAACGAGGTTGCGGATCGCCTCCACGCCGGTGGCCACCCAGCTCGCCACGGCTCCGTCGTGATCGACCAGCACCGCGCTGGGCGTCGCACGTGCCTCGAACGTGTCCGCAAGCGCGGAGCCTTCGTCGATGATCATCCGCTCGAGGCCGTGACGTTCTCCCTCGGCGCGCGCCTCCTCGAGGGTGCCCTCCACGGCGACCGCGAAGGCGAGCCTGTCCGCGTACGCCCGCTGCCACCCCGCGACCTCCGGGAGCAGGTCGGCGCACGGCCCGCAGTGCGGGCTCGTGAACAGGATCGCGAGCCGCAGCGGCTCCGCCGGAACGACCGAGCGGCCGTCGATATCGACGAGCTCGGCCAGCGGCGCCACCGTTCCGGGCTCCAGTCCGATCTCCGGCTCAGGCTCTTCGAACCCGGCCTCGCCGAGCGCCTCCGCCAGCCGGCGCTCCAGGTCGGCCACGCGGCGCAGGACTCGTCCATAGGCGCGCAGCAATGCGAGTGCCAGCGCAACCGCCGCCGCGACTGACGCTGCGCCGAGTGCGATCGCGACCACCCAAGGGGCACCCACGCCCGTGTCGCCGATCCAGCCGAGCGGACTCGGAGACGGGCGCGCGAGCTCGATGGTCGCGAGGGCGCCGGCGGCCGCGAGCAGGGCGGCATTGCGGAGCAGCGTCCTTTCCCCAACCGGCTCCGCGGACATCTGCCCGAAGCAGCGGCACGGAGGCCGCCGGCCGTGGGCGAGGCTGACGGCGATGGCCACGGTGAACGTCGCGAGCAGCGCGGAGGCGGTGAGCGCTCCGGCAAGCGCGGTCGCGGAGGGGACGAGCAGGCCCGCGGTCACCAGCTCCGTCGCCGGCAGCAGGACCGAGACCGGACGCGCGAGGCGTCGCGGCACCCCGAACGCCACCACCGCGGCGGCGGTCCCCTCGCGATCCCGCAGCTTCGCGACGCCTGCGAGCAGGAAGACGACGAACAGCACGCCGCGGAGAGCGAGATCCAGCGCGTCCATCAGCGCGTCCTCGCCCGGCGGCGGACGGGACGGCGTTTGAACGGGCGCGCGGCGATCACCCGGGAGCTACCGCTGAAGCAGCAGCCGCCGGCGCAGCAGTACGAGCCCGGTACGCAGCAGCCGATGGGGCAGCACTCCCAGGTCTTCGGGCAGGTGCCGCTGATCCCGCAGCACCGTTCGACCGACGGCGTGTAGGGCATGCGGCCCGCGCAGCATTCGTCGCCGGGGCGCACCCCGAACTCGCCGCAGCACCTGTGCGCCTTGGGGATGCAGAAGCCCTTTCCCGCAGGGCTCGTACAGCATTTCTCGGTCTTCTTGCAGCAATCGTCGAGGCAGTCGACCGGCCTGTCGGGCTTGCAGATGCAGGCTCCGGTGTCCTCGCACGTCTGTCCCCGCCCGCAGCACTGGGTCACCTTGGTTCCGGCGCAGCACTTCTCATGGAAGTCGTCGCAACAGACGGTCCTGTTCCTACCGCGGCAGCCCTTCTCCCACGAGCTGCAGCACACTCCGCGGTCGGGATCGGCGCACTTCTGGTCGCGCTCGCAGCACGTCTTGCCGCACGGGTGCATGCAGCACCTGGGTTCCCCGCCCTCGACGACGCACGTCTCCTCGGGCCGGCAGCAGAGCTCCCCACTGATGCCGACGCACGCGTTATCCGGCGCGCAGGCGCAGGTCGGACTGCCGGAGAAGGTGAGCGGTCCGCAGTCATAGCCGAAGTACGTGTTGCAACAGGCCGTGTTGGCGTTGTTCGCTGATCCCACGCAGCACTTTTCCCTCGGCGTGCAGCACCCAGGACAGCCGTCAGGGCGGCTGGCCACGCAGACCCTGGTGCCCGGCTCGCACACGGGCGTCCGGTTGCAGGGTCGTTGACCGGAAGCGCGCCCGGCCGGCAGGCCGAGGTACGCAGTGGCCGCGGCGCCGGCGGCCAGGCGCATGGCGCGCCTGCGCGACATCGGCTCGGTCAGGGCGAGCGCCAGGGCGTCGAGGCGTGATGCCACCGCTACTCCACCTGCTCCCGGTAGGCCGCGACGGGGGCGGCCGCGGACCCGTCGCCGCTGACGCTGACGTTGCCGACACCGTCGACCTGGAGCGCGAACTGGCCGGTCACGGCGCCGAAGACGCGTCGCACGCTGTGACCCTTGCAGCCCGGCTCGGGCTCGACAGCGCCGGTTCCCGAGAACGTCAGGTTCCCCTTCGCCGGCCCGCGCCCGCTCAGCTCGATCGAGATGTCGCCGAAACCGGCGTCTTCGTTCACGGTCATCCGGCCTCCCAGCGCAAACCGCGTGTGGTGGATCGACACGGGTGGGCTGGTGAGCAGCTCCGCGACGCTGGCGAACACGAAGGTGTGACCCATGCCGTCCGACTGAACCGACAGGTAGCTGTCCTCGAAGTTGATGCCCACGATTTCGCTGCCCGCGTACCTGCGGCACTTCAGGCCGGGGCAGCTGATCGCACCGCGGCCCCTGACGCGATCGAGCGTGACCGACCGTGGGGCCCTGCGGAGCGTCCCCAGGCCGGCGAGGCGGATCCTGATGCGCCCGCGTGCACGGGCCGAGCGGGAAACGGTCGCGGGGCCGCGGCAGCCTGCCGGCGGGCCCTGGCTGGCCCTCCTGCCGGTTCCGGTGAGCCTGAGGTCGACCGCGCCGAGCGAGCCCAGCTTCGCCCTGATGCGCGCCCTGCCGAGACGGGAGTCGACCGCTACAGCCGAGCGAGGCAAGGTGAACGTGTAGTCATGCGTCTGCTCGTCGCGCGCCGGATTCCCGCGACTCAGATGGACCGCAAGCGTCGTGCTCTTGCCTCTTGCCGGCCTCGTGGCAGAGATGGTCGCCGCGTAACGGCCGAGCTTCGTGTGCATGGTGGCGTGCGCCGTCGTGGAGGCGCTGGGCGCCGCCGGCGCCGCCCGCGCATCAGGCGACGGTCCGATCGCCGCCGTCAAGGCCGCAACGAACGCGGCAAGGATGATCCGCTCGCACATGAGCCACGAGTCCTGAGGGCTGCGGCGATGCTACCTGCGCCGCGAGCGCAGGATCAAGCACGTCAGCGCTTCGTGAGCGTGACCTTTGCGGTCGCCCTTGCCGTCTGGTCGCCGCTTACGGCGGTCAGCCGCAGCGTGTAGCTCCCGGCCTTCGCCGCCTTGCGCCTCGCCTTGCCGTTCCAGCGCAGCTGGTTGCGTCCGCGCCGGGCGCGACCGGTGACGGAAGCGATGCGCTTCCCGCGCTTCAGCACCACGAGCCTGACGCGGGCGGCCAGCGTCGACACGTACGCGAAGGTCACCCTCTTGCCCGCACGGGCGCGCAGCTTCGCGGATACGGGCACGACGATCAGCTTGAACGCCGGTTGGCCTGCCGGCCCTGGCGGGCCCGGCGGACCGAACGGCGCCGCCACGCCGCGGCCGGTTAGGTTCAGAGCGAACGGATCCACGGGACCGGCCGTCGGGTCCAGGGTCACCTGGGCCGCGCGGTCGCCGAGCAGCGAAGGTGCGAACCGGGCGGTGAAGGTACAACTCGCGCCCGCCGCAAGCGTCGAGTCGCCGCAGCCGCGCATCCCGAGGAAGTCGTCGGGTTGCCCGCTGACAGGCAGGCTCGCCGGGAAGGTGACGGACTGGCTCGAGCCGTTCGTGACGAGAATAGGCTTGGCCGGTCCGATCGTTCCGAGCCCCTGATCGCCGAAGCTCGCGTCGCCGGCGGTCAGGCCGACGACCGTCGTCGAGACGCTCGCGGAGTTGTTCGACGTGACCGGATCGGCGCTGGTGGCGGTGAGGCTTGCCGTGCTGCCGCCCGTGCCGGGACTGTTGCCGCGCCACAGGCTATCGCCCGTGAACGTGGTCCCGTTCGCGATCGTGCCGAAGTCGTAGATCACGGTGTTCATGGCGCCGAGCGAGACCGAGCCCTGGCTGGTGGAGGCGCTGGTGAAGCTGAAGGTGCTCGACGGCGGCGCTGGGAGCACCACCTGGACGCCGGTCGCCGTGTCGGGTCCGTTGTTCGTGACCGTGAGGTTGTAGACGACGTTGCCTTCCTCCGGCAGAGGATCTGGCGTGTCGCTGATCGTGATCGCCAGGTCGGCGGCCGCGACCGCGCTGGCGGGGGCGAGCAGGACGACCGCGAACGTGACCGCGACGACGGCGTGCAGGCGCATCCTGCCTCCCTGGGAATTCAACATCGTCCTACCGTACGCCCGCCTGGGCAGGTGCGCCAGGGCTTGCACTGTGGGGTGAAGAGGGGCGAGGATCGCCCGTACGGTGGACTCGCAGCCTCGAAAGTACCGGCGCCCCGCCGCCGTCGTGGGCGCGTTCGTCCTGTTCGCGGTCAGCGCGCTCGCCATCGCGTCCGTGGCCGGCGGTGCAATCCGCACGGTCACATTCGACGACGTTCCGGCGAACACGCGCGTGTCGACCGAGTACGAGAGCTCGCATGGGGTCAAGTTCGTGTCGGACGAGGGCATCCGCCCGCTCGTTAAGTCGTCCCCCAGCCAGGCGCACTCGGGGGACAGGATCGGCGTGTACAGCTGTCAAGGCATTTTCGGGTGTGGAGAGGGCTTCGCGGATCCGCAGCTGCGCGGCACGCTCACCACGACGGCCACGTCGGTGAGCACCTACGTGGGCTACTGGGACGACCCCGCCTTCCCCGGGCCTCCGGACTCCTTCATGGTTCGGATCCGCGCGTACAACTCGAGCGACGTCGTCATCGCGGAGAGCTCCTACGTGAGTGTCTCCCGGGGCGCTCCGCTCACCCAGCAGATCACCGCCACCGCGCCGGCGGGCCAGCAGATCGCGTACTTCGACGTGATCGCGGACGCCCCCGACAGCCCGGAGGGCAAGTTCCTCGCCATCGACGACGTCTCGGTCACGACGCCCGACGGGCCTCAGCCGCCCGACCTCACTCTGAACCCGGGCCAGACCATCGTCGACGTTCTCACCGGCACCACGGTCGACGTGCCCGTCGACGTCAACCGCCTCAACGGATCGAACGGCGACGTCTCCTTCTCCGTCACCGGGCTCCCCACGGGGATGTCGGCCGCATTCAACCCCAACCCGGTTTCTGGCACGGGTTCTCGCACGACCCTCACCCTCGCCGCCGACGAGGGTGCCGCCCACTCCGACCAGTACACGGAGATCACGGTCACCGCCACGCCCGGGCCCGGAGCCGGCGCAAGCCCGCGCTCGATCACCAAGCTCGTCCGCATACGCGAGAACTGCGACCGCACCGTGCGCTTCGACTACCTCGATGCCCGCAGTGAGAGCTGCATGGTCCGGCGGCAAGGACACTTCGAGGCCACGAACGCCGAGGTCCGGATCAATGGCCTGATCGTCGAACCCGCCGACGACTCGCGCCCGACGCTGGTGATCGACCCCGCCAACCAGACGATCAAGGGCAAGCAGCTCACGAGGCCCTGGAAGGTGTCGGTGGCGAGCAGCCCCGAGATCCCGATCTACGCCGGGCCGATCGACTGGAAGTTCAGCGGTACAGGGACCGGGCCGCGCAAGGTGCTCGGCTTCGACATCAGCGGCGTCAAGAAGCTCAAGGGCCTCCCAGTCACCGGCTATGAGGCCTCCTTCCTCCGCAGCGGCAAGGCGACGATCAAGCCCACCCTGAGGCTCGCGTTCTGGCCGTTCAACTACTTCGGCGCCATCACCAGCTCGACCACCTTCACGACCGACAACGACAACGGCGCCGACTTCAGCGGGCTCGAGCTGAAGCTGGCCAAGGTGAGCGCGCTTGCACTGGAGCTCAAGGACGTTGAGCTGAAATGGCAGCAGGGCGGGACCTGGGCGGGGGGCGCCACGCTCGTGCTGCGGACCGCCAAGAGCCTCGAGGTGGGTGCGGGTTTCGGCATCAAGGAGGGCGGCTTCGACTTCCTGAGGGGCAGTATCGGCAACCTGAACAAGCCGATCGGCTCGGGCATCTTCCTCCAGAGCATCGGATTCGAGGTAGCCGATTCCCCGCTTCGGCTGTCGGGCTCGATCGGGGTCTCGGCCGGCCCCTCGGTGGCGGGGGTGAAGGCGGTCACCGTGGGCGGAACCCTCAAGGCCACGCTCGCTGACCCGTTCATCGTCGAGATCGCCGGCAACGCGAAGGTGGCGGACAGGTTCAAGCTCGGTGAGGCGTTCGTCCGCTACTCGTCGACCGGCCTCTTCGAGTTCGGCGCCAAGGCCGACTGGGACTTCTGGCGCCTGAGCCTCGGCGGAAGCGTCGACGGCTGGGTCGATGGCCTCCAGGCGTTCAACGTCGAGGGCGCGCTCAGGGCATGTCTCGACGTGTGGGGCCCCGATCCATGCGGCTCCGCGAAGGGCATCCTGTCGTCAAGGGGGATCGCCGGCTGCGTGGGTGTCTACGGGTACTACGTAGGAGCCGGTGCCACCTGGAGCTTCGACTTCGACGCGTTCACCGGCTGCGACCTCGCGCCGTATCGGGAGGTCAAGCCGGCGCGCGCGCGGGCCGCGGGAACGCTCACGAGCACGAGGCTCCCGGAGGGGCTGCGAAGCGCCGCCTGGGAGGTCACGGCAGAGGGCGGTCCGACGGGCGTGACACTGGCCGGGCCGAACGGCGAATCGGTGACCGTGTCACGCGACACGCCGGTCGTGCAGAACGACCGCTTCCTCGCCCAGCTCCGGCAGGACGGCACGACCTTCGTGCTGGTCGACAAGCCGGCGGCTGGCGTTTGGACCCTGTCGGACGACGGCACGGCGCCCGTGAGGCTGGTGCGCGAGGCGCGCGGCCTCCCCGAGCCATCGGTCTCGGCCAGGGTGAGGGGGCGCGGCCGCTCTCGCGTGCTGTCCTGGAACGTGCGTCGCATCCCCGGCCAGCGCGTGACGTTCGCGGAGATCGGCAAGGACGTCCGCAATGCGATCACCACGACGAAGACCGCGCGCGGCTCAGTCCGCTTCAAGCCCGCAGTCGGCCCGGCCGGCAGGCGCCGGCTCGTCGGGCTCGTGCAGCAGAACGGCCTTCCCCGTAGCACGCTGACCGCCGGCTCTTACCGCGCGCCGGGAACGCTCCGACCCGGCCGGCCGAGAGCGCTGAAGGCCCAGCGCAGGCGAACGCGCCTCGTGGTCAGCTGGCGGCCGCGGCCGTCCGGCTTCCGCCACGCCGTCCACTTCCGGCTCTCGGACGGCAGGCGCCTCGTCAGGGTCGTCGGCGCGAAGCGCCGCCGAGTCGTCCTGAAGGGCGTGCCGCGCGGCGTGAGTGCGAGGATCAAGGTGCTGGGGCTGGGCCACGCGAACGGCAAGGGGCCAGCCGCCCGTGTGTCGGTGAAGCGGCGGCGCCGCTAGGCAGCGTACGGTTCGTCCTCGACGAGCTCCCGGTAGCGCGTGAGCCGATATTCGCCCTCGCGACCCCTTGTGAACCAGGCCAGGCGATCTACGGCAACGGAGTGGGGGTTGGCTTCCAAGACCGCCCCATAGCTCGACCACCGGTAGTCGCGCGGACGCTGGCACAACCCGGCCTCGACAGGGTTCAGCCCGACGTAGCGGAGGACGTACAACAGTTGCTCATCCGTTACCTGGCGAACCGCCTTGTAGCGGCCCTGGAACAGATGCCCGTAAAGGTCGTGCCGGTCATTGAAGTATCGGCCGTACTTGCCATGGAGCCACTGCATCCCCACAGGGAGATTCGGCTCTGGCGTCTCGACGACCAGATGCACGTGGTTGGCCATGAGGCAATACGCGAGTACATGCCAGTGGAATCGCTCGACCACCCCAGCAAGGAGCTTCAGATACTCCGCGTAGTCAGCGTCATCGCCGAAGATTCGCGCGCCCCGATTGCCGCGCCCCACGGCGTGATAGACGCCGCCCACAACCAGCTCGCGAATGGGCCGAGCCATACCTCCAAGAGCGAACTGAGCCTCACACTCACCCCCGCCCAACCCTCAACCACCCTCAGAAAAGGGTCAGACCCCTTTGGCAGGCAGAACCCCTTTTGGCAGGCAGATCCCTTTTGGCTGGCATGGCTAGGCCGGCCCGCTTGGTGCCGCCAACCCTCAACCACCCTCAGAAAAGGGTCAGACCCCTTTGGTCAAGCGGCGGCTGTCTCCACGACCGCGGTCATGAGCTTCGCCGCATCCGATCGCCCGATGCCGTTGGTCGAGAGTGAGCGCCAGGTTGAGAAGGCGAGGGCGTGGCGTAGTGCGCCGCTGAGGAGTTGTCGTCTTCGGCCGCGGGCCTGACGGCCGGTGATGAGGGTCTCGGCCGCTTCTTCGAGGTAGGCGTGCAGCGGTGCCACGGCGTCGCGGGCAAAGTCGACGACCTCGGCGTCGCGCAGCACGTTGCTGAACATCGGTTCGGTGCGCTCGTAGTACGCGTAGAGCTCGTCGAGGGCTCGCTCGAGTCGCTCGTGAGGATCGCGGATCGCGTGCCACTCGCCAAGCTCGGGCCACGGGTTGGCGGCGAAGTAGTGGGTCGAGCAGGCCGCGAACAGCTCGGCCTCGTTCGGAAAGTGGCGGTAGAGGGTGCGGCGCTCTACGCCTGCCCGCTCGGCGACCGCGCTCAACGTGGTGCGCGACGGCCCGACGCTTCCGTGCAGATCGATCGCCGCCTCGGTGATCCGCAGGCGCGTCTCACCCATCTGCTCGGCGCGCTTCTTCAGCTCGTACTTGCGCTTAGGTGGACTTTCGCGACTCATGATCGTGTCGTCAATCTTGACACATCGCTCGGGAGGAGGTACGGTGGCATTCCGTGACACACCACTGTATATCGAAAGGAGCCGCCGTGCCCACCGCCACCCCCGAGCAGGTGCTCGAGTCGATCGTCGCCGGAATCAACTCCGGGGATCTCGACAGTCTCATGCCGCTGTACGAGAGCGACGCAGCCTTCGCAACCGAGCCCGGGAGCCTCGCTCACGGCGCGCCCGGCGTAGGCGAAGCACTGACAGGCTTCATCTCGATGAACGGCGAGCTCGACCTCGAGGTGACACGCGTCCTCGAGGTGGACGACCTCGCCCTCGTGGTCGGCATCTGGTCGTTCAACGGTACGGGACCGGACGGCGAGCCGGTGCGGCTGGCGTCCCAGAACGCGGATGTCCTGCGTCGTCAGGGCGATGGCACCTGGCGCTTCGTGATCGATAACCCGTGGGGAACCGCCTGAACCTATGGCTACCTAGTGCGGCGCCGGCAGCGCTGGCTCCTCCGCGGGCTGAGCTGCCGGCGTCGAGCGCGTCTGGATAAGGATCGCGACGATCACGATCGTGCCGCCGACGAGCGTGAGCGTACTGGGACGCTCGTCGAGCGCGAGCCACACCCACACCGGGGCGAGCACCACCTCGAGCAGCGTGATGAGACCCACCTGCGCTGCGGGTATCAACCGCGCGCCGACGGTGAATAGCACTAGGCCGAGCCCGATCTGACCGATCCCGAGCGCCGCCAGCCAGAAGACGTCGCCGCCGCCGATCTCGCCGGGACTCGCAAAGGGAAGGAAGGCCGCGAGGAGGATCGCCTGCGAGAGGCAGGTGGCCGGCGCCATCGAGACGTCACGGCGCCAGCGGGTGATCACGATGCTCAGGGCGAAGGCGAGCGCGGCGAGGAAGGACAGGCCGTCGCCCGCGAGGCTGCCCTCGCCCGGCGCCCCGAGCATGAGCGCGAGCCCGGCCAGCGCGACGGCCATCGCCACGACGGTGCCGCGCGTGATCGGTTCGCCAAGCGCGATCCGGGCGAACACCGCCGCCAGCACGGGGGCGACGGCCAGGATGAACAGGACGCGCGCGACGCTCGTCTGGTTGAGAGCGGCGATGAAGCTGCCCGACGCGGTCGCGACGCACAGCGCCACGGCGACGCCCGCGAGCCCGACAGACCGTAAGGCCTGCACCACGTGGCCTCGTTCGAGAAACGCGACATAGACGAGCAGCGCGACGCCCCCGAACGCCGCTCGGCCGAAGACCTGGGTCGGCGTGTCGAGCGTCAGCTGGCGCTGAAGGACGCCGGCGGTCGACCACGCGACTGCGGCGAGCGCCACGTAGATCTGCCCGCGGCGCTGGCGCCGCGACCCCTCGGGCGCCACCGCAGCCGTCGTCACGGCGTCAAGTCTTAGCGAAGACGCGTGCCCGCAGCTCGCGGGCACTCGCGCCTGCGGGCCGATGCAGGCGCACCGTGACCATGCCGCCGGCGGCGGCGGTCACCGTGCGCCGGGCGACGCGGCGGCCCGCGCGCAGCAGCGTGACGGTCAGGCGCCCGGGTTGCGGTGCGCAGGCGGTGACGAGCGCGTGGCGGCCGCGCACGCGGACGCGCGGGCGGCGCGGCTTGCACGCCGCCGCGGAGGTCCAGGTGGGCTGCTCGCCGCCCTTCAGGACGCGGCGCTCGCGCGGCGCGCCGGTGGCGTGGGCGACGTAGATGTCGCCGCCGCGCTCGAACGCGATCAGCTTTCCGTTGGGCGACCAGGTCGGCTGGGTGTTCTCGCCGCCGACGAGCTGCCGCACCGGCGCCGCGGTGGCGACGTCGTAGATCACGATCGCTCCCGCGCCGATCGTGGTGGAGGGCGACTTCACGACCGCAACGAGCCTGCCGTCAGACGAGAAGGCCGGGTTGAACAGGTCCTGGGTCGGGTCGCGCGCCGCGTCGCTCCCGCACTCGAAATTCGTGTTGGTCGCCAGCACGCAGATGCCATACGGGAACGGGTCCGCGTCGGACTTGTCGGTCCGCACGAGCCGCCGGCCGAGCCAGCCGATGTCGATCACCGAGCGCGCCGTGGCCTCGCGGTCGCTGCCGTCGGCGTTCACGACGAACATGTACGGCACGAAGCCGGACAGGCCCGGGGTTCCCGGCGGGCTGCCCACCGGCGCCGGCGTGACCTCCGGGAGCAGGTCGACCGTGGAAACCTGCGCGCCGCTCGGGGAGATCTCGGCGATCACCCCGATGCCGCCGCGCGGCAGCTTGCCGGTGAGACGGCGGCCCCTGCCGTCGAGCACATAGGCGTAGGTGGCGTTGACCACCGCCAGCCGCGACCCGTCGGCGCTCGCGGACAGCCATGAGTAGAGCGGCCCGCCCGGCCTGCCGTCCCTGGTCAGCCGCTGCTTGCCGGTGCCGTCCGGCGCGGCCTTGCAGACGTTCGGCCCGCAGCGCTACACGAGCGTGTCCGCCGACGCGCGCGCGGCGCCGGCGGCAAGGGCCGCGACGGCGATCGTGGCGATGGCTGCGGGCCGCCGGGCGACCATCCTCGTGAGTCTCGCACGCCGCGCGTCGGCGAAACCCGGCGCATGTGCCAGGTTCGAATCCTGTCGCGCGCGTGCAACTTCTGAGAGTGTTGCTGTTGGGATGAGACTCGGCATCGCCCTAGGAGTGGTCGGGGCCGCGCTGGTCGCGGCGCCAGCTCAGGCTGCCGTGGTGGCCGTCACGGACTCGGGGCTGCGGGATCCCCAGACGCGCATCTTCACCGGGCAGCGTGTCTCGTTCGCCAACCTCACCGGCGCCGCGGTGACGATCGACAGCACGGGCCGGCCGTCCTTCGAGGACCTCGCGCTTGCCTCAGGCGGCGACGGCGAGCGGCGCTTCCGGCGCCCGGGGCGCTACCGCTACAAGGCGACCGGCCGGGACGGTGTGATCATCGTCCAGGCCTTCGCTCGCTCGCCCCGCCCGCGTCCCAACGGGCGCGACGGCTGCGGCGGCCGCAAGATCTACCGCTACGACATCGTCGTCAAGGGTCGCAAGTCGGTGATGGAGACCTGGCGGCCCGAGTACAGGAATCAGGGCGCCTTCAGCATCTCCTATAGCTACCTGGTGAACTACCCCGACGTGTTGCTCAGCGTGACCGACGCCTGCGGCGGCGGCAAGAACCTCGACCTTCCGGCCGGTCGCGCGAAGACGGCCCCCGGTACCGGCTCGCTCTCGGGCTACACCTGGTCCGACAACGTGCAAAGCGCCGAGAGTGGCCGGCCACCCACGTGTGGATTCGCCACGGCCGCGACCAGCCTGGGCGCTCAGGTGACGATCAACGGCTTCCTGTCTCCCCCTGGCTCTGGTGGCGGGGCCGCCGTCGCGTCGCGCCTCACGACCCCGCAGTTCGAGGTGCTCTCCTCGATCCTGGACACCAAGCGCGACGCGGTGTGTGACAAGGACCCGGGCCTCTCCAACTCACAGGTGTTCGACGGGCTGCCCGGGTATGACGCCTCCGCCGACGCGATCTTCTCCAGGGAGTTCAGGGTCTCGGGCGGGCGGCTCCACCCGCCGAACATCTCGCTCTTCGGCGACTTCGGGGCCTTCACGCGGCGCGGCAACCCATCGGAGATCGGGCGCAAGCTCGCGCAGGGGCGATCGTTCTCCGTCGCGACGGAGAAAACGTTCGACGACACGAGTTCCCAGACGATCGCCCACGGCACCGCCTCGATCGCGATCAGCCTGCGCCGCCGCTGAGCCGCACGCGGTAGCTTCTGGCTTCTGAGGGGTCGCAGAACAACCAAGGCTGCGGTGGCCATCTCCGCCGCCGTTCTGATCGCGGTCTCAGGCGCCGAGGACGTCCGCGCGGACCATCCCCAAGCGAGAGCCGCGCAGTCCACCGCGCCCTTTGGCCCCGAACCGCCGCTGCTCCCGACCCCGCGAGCGAACTGTGGCCCCGGCTCGCGGCCCGAGACCGGCATCCAGGGACGGGTCAGCCCGGAGGACCACGCCGGCGGGCGGGCCGCACAGGGATTCACCTGCAACACGGAGCTGGTGGGCTCCTTCGTCACGCAGAACGCCAACGGCACGGTGGGTGGGTTCAAGGTCGAGCGCTACGTGGACGCCGCGGGCCACGATTGCGCGTACTACGACACCACGCTCATGTTCCCGACGAACGCGCTCGACGCAGAGGGCGGCGTGAGCGTGATGGACATGTCGGACCCGACCAAGCCAACCCGCACGGCTCGGCTGCTCACCCCGGCGATGGACACGCCGCACGAGTCGCTGGTCCTCAGCCGGGAGCGCGGCGTGCTGGCGGCGGTGGCCGGGAACCTGACCACGAACGTGGGCCAGATCGACATCTATGACATCTCAAAGGACTGTCGCCAGCCCGAGCTGCGCTCCTCGACGCCGATGGGGTTCCTCGGGCACGAGAGCGGGCTGTCTCCCGACGGGAACACGTTCTACTCGGCGTCGCCTTCAAGCCGGACGATCGTGGCCGTGGACATCTCCAATCCCACGCTGCCGGTGCCGATCTGGTTCGGCAACTACGACTCACACGGGCTGTCGATCAGCCCTGACGGGAACCGCGCGTACATCGCCGGCACGAGCTCCGGGCTGATCATCCTCGACACCACCGAGATCCAGGCGCGGGTGCCGAACCCGACCGTGCCCGTGGTCGCCAACCTCCAGTGGAACTCGATGAGCATCCCGCAGAACGCGATCCCGATCACCATCAAGGGACATCCCTACCTGGTCGAGATCGATGAGTTCGGCGCCCAGTCGGAGGTCGGCGCCGGCCGGATCATCGACATCGCGGACGAGCGCAACCCGAGGGTGGTCTCGAACCTGCGGCTCGAGGTCCACCAGCCGGAGAACTTCCCGGCGCAGGCAAACGACAACGGCGCCCAGAACCCCGTTCAGGGCTACGCCGGCCACTACTGCAACGTGCCCACGCGGGTCGATCCCGAGATCGTCGCGTGCAGCATGATTCTGTCCGGCCTGCGGGTGTTCGACATCCGCGACCCGGAGGAGCCGCGCGAGGTCGCGTACTTCAACGCCCCGGTCACCCCGCGCACCATCCCGGGGATCGGCATCGTTCCGGATCCAAGCAACTGGGCGATGTCGAGCCCGTCGTTCGTGCCGGAGCGTGGCGAGATCTGGTACTCCGACGGCCTGAGCGGGTTCTACGTAGTGCGGCTCACGAACGGCGTTCAGGCCCTGGCCCAGCCCGGCGGCCGCCGCTGCCTTGCGCGCCGCTCGCCGATCGGACCGCGGAACATCGGCCGCATCCGCATCGGCTATACACGCGCGCGGCTCGGGCGCGTGCCGGTGCAGCCCGTGAGGAAGACCCGCCGGTCATCTCGCTACTGCGTCAGGGGCAGCTCGGGCCGCGTGACGGCGGTCTTCTCCCGGCGCGGTCGCGTGGCGTTGGTGACCACCACCGCGCGAGCTCACGGAAACCGCGGCGTTCGCCCCGGCACGCCAGGGCGGACCCTGCGTCGCTCCTATTCACGGCGTGCGGCCGTGCGCCCGGGGCTCTACCGCGCCAACCGGCGCAGCCCACGCCTGATCGGCGTCCGAAACGGCCGCGTGCGGTTCGTGGCCGTCGCCGGCCGGAGCCTCCTTCGCAACGGGCGGGCACTCCGGCGTCACCTGCGGCTCGCCGGCCTGTAGCCGATTGCGTCGGCTTCGCTAGCGGGTGATGTTCAGCGGGACGCCGTTGCCGATGCGTTCCGCGAGCCAGGTGATGGCAGCGGTGCTGACCCGGATGCAGCCGTGGGAGGCCGCGGTGCCGAGCGCGCCGGAGAGGCCGCTTGTGCCATGGAGGCCGATCTGGCCCGGACCTCCGCCGAATTCCTGGTAGACGTTCGAGCGCGCGCTCGTGGCAAGCGCGTAGGGGCCGCCGTGGCTCAGGTCGATCGCCATCGGCTCCTCGACGAAGAAGTGACCGGACGGGGTCGGCGTCCAGGGGTTGCCCACCACCGCGCTGAAGCGGCGCTTCACGCGGCCGTGGCGGTAGACGATCACGCGGCGCTTCGAGACGTTCACCCGAATGTGCCACTCCGTGAATGCCCGCCTCGTCTGCCAGGTGCGGATCCAGCCGGTGTGTCCGTTGGGGCGCCCCGGAAGCCGGACGAGAACCCAGGGCTTGTCGACCGCCTGCCGCAGCACGGGAAGAACGGTCCGCACGCGGGTGAGCGGCCGCAGCGAGTCGACGGCGCCGATCCGGCGAGCCTGCAGGTTCGGCGCGGTCCGTGCGACGTGGTCGTGCAGGAGCACCACAAGCGGCTGGCTCTCCGGTACCTGCGGGGCAGCGGCGTGTGCCGGGGCCGCGGAGCCGTATCCGAGGCCGGCGGTCAAGAGCGCCGCAAACACCGAGACCCCCCGGCGAAAGCCGGGAGATCTCGGGATGTTGCGGGTGGGTTGAGTCACCCAGTCAACCGAGCCGGGCCGCGGCGCGGCTCGCGAACCTGGGCTGCGCAGGCGCGGTAGCGGAACCTGAGCGTCCTGGCGCGGGTGAGGTCCTTGAACGTCACACGCGCTTTGATGACGTGCCTGCCGGCTGCGGCGGCCTTGACGAGCACGCTGAACGGCGAGTTCCTGAGGGTGGCTAGGCGCCTGCCCTGCATGCGGAACGTGACCCGCATGATCAGCCTGCCCCGGACCGTGGCCCTGAAGCCGTCGGTGCAGGTGCCGCCATTGGGCCCACCACGCGGGTTCGTCCCACGCCGCATGACCGCTGTGCCGTCCCGAGTGGTGCGACCGGTGCCGTCACCGGAACCACCGTCTCCACCGCCTCCGGTGCCACCGTCTCCGTCGCCACCCGGTCCACCGCCGCCGGATCCTGTGGCGCAGCCTGAGGCGTCGAGCACGTTGTTGATCAGGCTGATCTGGCCGTTGCGGGCAAGCATTCGCCCGATCACGGTCGCGCCGTTATTCAGCGTGATGTCCGTGAGCGCCATCAGGTTGCCCTGGAACGCCGTGGTGGTGTCGATCGTGGCTGAGCTTCCGACCTGCCACCACACGTTGCACGGGGAGGCCCCGTTGATGAGCACGACGGAGCTGGCCCCCGCGGTGGTCAGAGTCGAGCCGATCTGGAACACGAACTGCGCGTTCGGGTCGCCCTCTGCGTCGAGTGTTAGCGCGCCCGTGAGCTGGGCGGACGACGCATACCGGTACGCACCGGCATTCAGCGTCCTGTTGCCCAGGTTCGTGCCCGTCAGGACATTGCCTGGCGAAACTGGCTGCCCGGCCGCGACGTTGTAGGCCGTGGTGAGGTCGGACTTAGCGTTCTGCGCGACGCCGTCATTGTTATGGGTGGCGCCGTTGACCACGGCGGGAAGCCCGAAGCCGACGAGTGACGTCCCGGGAGCCACCCCGAGGTCGCCGTTGAGCACCGAGGGACCGGTGTTCGTGACGGTGGAGCCGGCCAGCACCACGAATGGAATGGCGGTGCCAAGGTCGATCTGGGACTGGGCCTGCGCGGCGGCCGGGATGGCGGCGAACGCAAGACTGACAGCGAGGGCGATGCCGGCACGCCCGACGCGACTGCGGTAGGTGGGTTTGGACATAACGTCCTCCCTAATGGGCGAGCAAACCGCGTACAACGGTCCTTTGGCTGCCGAAGACGGCGGGGGTTAGGCAGTCGACGTGGGGGACAGCTCTCGGTAGCTCGGCTAACTCCGGTGGAGTCCCGTGGCTCTGCGGACCCGCCTCGCGACGGGGGTGCCTGAGTCGAGATGATCTGCTCTGGTGTACCGATTCATTCGGCAGAAGCCCGAAAAAGCATGAATGACGGGCGCGGTCAGCTACCTACGGCACGACACGAAAGCGACGTATTGCGCGCTGTGAGCGGTTCCGCGCGCTGTCCTGGGCGCGCAGCACCACCCGGTGGCGGCCCGCCCGCAGGCCCCGGGTCCTGAACACCATCGAGCCGCGCCCGGCCTTGCGCCTGCGCGTGAAGCTCCTCGCGACGCTCCAGCGGCGCCCGGCGCGCCGCTCGACCCGCAGGCTCAGCGTGGAGCGCTCGCTCACGCGGATGCGCACCCGCACGCGCCCGCGCGCGCCCGCGTGGACCTGCCTCCGCGACAGCGACACACGCGAGAGCCGCGGCGGCTCTGAGTCGAGGCCCGGGATCAGCTCGGGTAGGCCGGCCTCGCCCGTCTCCACGTCGAGCAACGCCTGGTGGTCGCGGTTGCCGGTGAAGCTCTGGTTCGCGACCATCAGGCGGGTGCCGAGAAAGCGCGCGCTCGAGGGGGTGTCGAAGGGCACGGGCGAGCCGTTGTCCCCGTCTCCGGCGGCGCTCGGGAAGCGTTCGAGCTCGTTGCCCTCGGGCGAGACCACGGCGATCTGGTTGGCCGCCCCGGCAAGCGGCACGTAGAGCCTGCCCGACCTCGCGATCGCGAAGCCGTCCGGCAGGTCGCCGGGCCCGCTCTCCCACAGCAGTCGCAGCCCGCCGGGCGAGCCGTCCGGCTGGATCTCGGCGGCGTAGATCTTGCCGGTGGTCGGGTTGAGCTCGCCCAGCCCAGCCGAGCTGCCTTGGCCGATCAGGAGCGTGCGTCTGTCGGCGGCGAGCGCCAATCCTGTGGTGCCGAACTCCCCGCCGTCGAGGCGGCGGTCGGCCAGCCAGACGCGCGCCTCGCCGCCTCCGGGCGGCACGCGCCAGACCACGCCCTGGAGGTAGTCGCTCACGTAGAGGCTGCCGTCCGGCCCCCAGACGGCGTAGTTGGCCATCGGGTCGCGATCCTCGAGCGTCGGCGAGCAGTCGGCGGGCGGCTGGAGCGGCGGGCAGGGAGCCAGGTTGGCGAAGCTGGCGTACTGGACGAAGGCGCCGCTCCGCCTGTCGAGCAGCAGCGCCCGCGCGGGCGTGCGGTCGAGCAGCACGAGCCGCCCCCGGGAGTCGCTGGTGGCCACCTGCACGCCGTGGTCCTTCGACAGATCCTGGCCCGGGACCGTCCACGAGCGCATCAGCGTGCCGCCCGGGTCGTACTCGAGCACGCGCGAGCGGAGGCTGTCGCCGCCCGGGTTCACGAACGTGCCCACGTATACGCGCCCCTTGGGGTGCACGTAGGCCATCGCGGGGAAGCCCGGGGGCGGGATCCTCGCGACCAGGCGAGTGTCGAAGCGCGCCCGCTGCGCGCTTGCGGCAGGCGCCGCCGCGAGCACCGAGGCGAGCAGTGCGAGCGCTATGAGCGCACCGCGCCTCACAGCTGGTCGAGCACCTCTTGCGCGGCCCGCTTTCCCGAGCGCACGGCGCCGTCCATGTAGCCGTTCCAGTAGTTCGAGGTCTCCGTGCCGGCCCAGTGGATGCGGCCCACGGGCTCGCGGATGGCGGGACCGTGGTCCAGCAGCAGGCCGGGCCCGGCGATGCCGACGGGGCCGCCGCGCGACCACTTGGCGCCCGGCCAGTCGGTCTCGAAGTAGGCACGCGGGCGCAGGGCATCGGAGCCGAAGTAGTCGGCGAGGTTCTTCAGCACCGCGGTCCGCCGGTCCGCCCTCGACTGCCCGCGGAAGCGGCGGCCCTCGTCTCCGCCGACGAAGCCGAACAGCACGCCCGGCGAGCCGTCGGGCGGGGAGTCGTCGAAGGTCGCGTTCACCGGGCCGTTCAGCGAGACCGCCGTTCCGTTGAGGCCCGCGTCGCGCCAGAACGGCCGGTCGTAGACGGCGGTGACCTTGAGCAGGGTGCCCTGCGGCATCGCGCGCGTGAGCTGGCGGCGGCTCGCCGGGAGCCCGGGGCTGTAGCGGATTCGCCCGGCGAGCACCGGTGGCACGGCCACGATCACGCGCTTGGCGGTGACCACGTAGCGGCTCGACTCCACGCGCACGCCGCCGCGCCTCACCACGATCCGGCTGACCGGGGTGCGGAGCTTCACGCGCGGTCCGAGGATGCGGGCCAGCCGGTCGACGATCAGCTGCGAGCCGCCCTCGAAGCGGAACATCTGCGCGCCGTCGCGCGTGTTGAAGTTGCGCTCGAAGGTCCCCACGTTGCGCTCGTCGCCGGAGGCGGCGATGTAGAAGAGCGTGAACAGCAGCGACAGCTCCCGTGGCTCGGCCCCGAAGATCGGCCGCGTGGCCGCGGGCACGAGCTGCCGGAAGCGCGGGCTGGCGCTGTTCTCGTTGATCCACTGCTCGAGTGACTGCCGGTCCCAGGCGCCGGCGGAGGCCGCCTCCCAGGGCGCGTCGACCGGGACCTCCTTCGACATCTCGTTGAGGCGGGCCACGACGGTGGCGAGGTCGGGGATGATCGACGGGTCTGGCGGGGCGGTGCCGGTGGGACCGGTATCGCTGTAGGTCATGCGCGTCCCGTCCGCGAAGTAGACGTTGTCGCCCTGGTTGAAGGTGGGGAAGGTGTCCACACCAAGATCGGCGGCGAGGCCCAGGATGTGGTTCTGCGTCGGACCGGCGAAGGTGCCGCCCGTCTCCGACTCCTCGCCGTCGCCCACCGACCTGTTCCGCACGCGCCCCCCGACGCGGTTGCGGGCCTCGAGCACGAACACCGAGCGGTCGTCTTTCACGAGCTCGCGCGCGGCGGTAAGACCCGCGAAGCCGGCACCGATCACCACCACGTCCGCCTGTCGCGAGACGCGCTTGCGCCGGCGCCGCCTCGCCGCCTCGGCCTCCGGCACGGCTCCCGCAAACGCACCGGCGCCCGCGAGCGCCCCGGCTTCGAGCAGCTCGCGCCGGCTGAGGACCCCGTCGTTCAAAGCGCGGGCGAAGTTACCATCCGGCCGGTGACGCTTGACGCAGTTCGCGAACAGGTGGCGACCACCAGCCGGCGACTCGCCGCCGAGGGGCTGGTGCTCGGCACCGCCGGCAACGTCAGCGCGCGGGAGGGGGACGAGGTCGCGATCACGCCCACCGGCGCGGTGCTCGCGGAGCTCGAGCCAGAACAGGTGAGCGTCGTGGACCTGGACGGGCAGCGGGTGGACGGCGAGCTCGCCCCCACGTCCGAGATCGGCCTGCACCTCGGCGTCTACCGCCGCTACGACGCCGGCGCGGTGGTGCACACGCATGCGCCGATGGCCACCGCGCTGTCGTGCGTGCTCGACGAGCTGCCCTGCGTGCACTACCAGATGCTCCTGCTCGGAGGGACGGTGCCGGTGGCCCGCTACGAGACCTTCGGCACCCCCGAGCTGGCGGACTCGGTGCTCGACGCGCTCGAGGGTCGCAGCGCGGCGCTGATGGCCAACCACGGCGCGATCGTCCATGGCAAGGACCTCGACGGCGCGCTCGAGCTCTCGCTGCTCCTGGAGTGGGCCTGCACGGTCTACTGGCGCGCCGCACAGATCGGCGAGCCGCGGGCGCTCGGTCACGAGCAGCGCGAGGCGGTGGTGGCCGCTGCGCTCGCGCGCAACTACGGCACCACGCACAGGGTCGAGTAGGACCGATGGCGGACGAGATGCGGGCGCTCTGTGTGGGTGTGCACGTGCTCGACGTGCTCGTCCGGCCCGTGGAGGCGATCCCGGAAGGCCAGGGCGGCGAGCTGGTGGAGGAGATCCGCATCACGGCGGCGGGCTCGGCGGGCGGGACCGCGCTCGTGCTGGCCAAGCTCGGCGCGCAGGTCAAGAGCTCAGGCGCCATCGGCCGCGACGCGGCCGGCGACATGCTCCTAGCCCTGCTCGAGCGCGACGGTGTGGACACGGAGCTGCTCGTGCGGCGCGACGACGTGCAGACCTCCGCCAGCGTCTTGCCGATCCGCCCGAGCGGCGAGCGGCCGGCCTTTCACGTGGTCGGCGCCAACGGCAGCTTCGGCCCGGGCGACGTGCCGCCCGCCGAGATCGAGGCGGCCACGCACCTGCACCTGGGCGGGCCCGAGTTCATGGGCGGAGAGGCGGCCGCACCGCTGCTCGCGCGCGCTCGCGAGCACGGCGTGGTCACCTCCGCCGACGTGCTCGCGCCCGGCGAGCCCGGGCTGCTCGAGTGGATTGCGCCGGCGCTCTCAGAGCTCGATTACGTGCTGCCAAACCGCGAGCAGGTGCTCGCGTTGACCGGGGCTGACGAGCTCGAGGACGGCTGCCGGGCGCTGCTCGAGCGCGGCGTCGGCTGCGTGGCGGTGACCTGCGGCGCTGAGGGCGTCGTGCTCGTCGACGGCGAGGGCATCCAGACCGTTCCCGCCTTCGAGGTCGAAGCCGTGGACACCACCGGCTGCGGCGACGCCTTCTCGGCCGGGTTCCTGCGCGGGCTCGCCCTCGGTCGCGAGCGCCGCGACGCCGCCGTGCTCGGCTGCGCGGCGGCGGCGCTCGTGGCGCAGGGTCTCGGCACCGACCACGGCGACTTCGATCTCGCCGCGGTCGAGAAGCTGGCCGCCTAGCCGCTCAACCCTCAAGTAGGGGTCTGACCCTTTTCTGAGGGTTTGGCGCTCAACCCTCAAGTAGGGGTCTGACCCTTTTCTGAGGGTTTGGCGGCGAATGCGCTCAGCGCGGCTCGGGCGTCAGGCTGGTCGAAGAGGCGCACGCAGTGCTGGGTCTCGCGGTCCATCGCGGCGGGCAGCAGCGGGCCGAAGCGTTCGTTCAGCATCGCCTTCGTGGCCGCCACCGCGTCTCGCGATGTCCGCGAGAAGGTCCCCGCCCAGTGCTTGATGCGCCTGTCGAGCTCCGCCGGAGCCACGACCTCTGTGGCGAAGCCGTGCTCGCGCGCCCATTCGGCGTCGCGCTCCTCGCCGCTGAGAAGCAGCGTCCGAGCGGCGGTTTCGCCAAGGACCTCCGGCAGCAGGAGCGTTCCTGCGTTGCTCGCCACAAGACCGATTCCGACCTCCGGGGTGAGCAGGCGCACCCGGTTGCTGCAGAGCCGGAGGTCGCAGCTCGCGGCGAACTCGAGTGCGCCGCCCACGCACACGCCGTCCACCACGGCCACCACCGGCACCGGTGCGGCCAGGACCACGCGCGTCATGCGCTGGAAGGCCTCGATCGTCTCCGCCCACGCGGCAGTGTCGGCCTCGATCGCCGCCTGCAGGTCATCGCCGGCAGAGAAGTGGCCGCCGGCTCCGCGCACCGCGATCAGGCGAACCTCCTCGTCGCGCCCTGCCACCTCGATCTCGGCGGCGATCGCGGTCATCGTGGGCAGGTCCCATGCATTGCGGCGGTCCTGGCGGTCCCAGGTGATCACCCTGGCTGCGCCGATGTCGGCGGTCGTGACGGTCATCCGGCAGGCTCCTTCCTCAGGGTCTCCACTGCTTCGGGCAGCGGGTCCCCGCGGGCTGTGCGATGGACGATGCGAGTCTTGTGCTCGGCCACGGGCAGCGACCCCGGCTCGAGCCGTGTGAGTGCGAAACGGGCGCGCAGCGCGGCATGGAGGCGCTCCGTGATGTCCGCGAGGTCCAGGTCCGCCGGCGCCTCCACGTACAGCCGCAGCGGCGGTACCACCGGGTCGCCTTCCGCCACCACGCAGTGGCGGCCCAGCCGCGACTCGGTGGCGAGGACCGCGCTGATCGCCTGCGGGTAGACGTTCACGGCCTGGACGCGCAGCATGTCGTCGCGCCGGCCGTCGATGCGGATTCGCGGCGAGCTGCGCCCGCATGCGCAGGGCGAGGTCCACACGCGGCCGAGGTCGCCCGAGCGGTAGCGCAGCAGCGGCGAGGCCTCGCGGCGCAGGTGGGTCCACACGAGCTCGCCGCTCGCGCCGTCCTCCAGCTCGAGCGGCGTCCCACTGTCCGGGTCGACCAATTCGAGCAGCGCGTGCTCGCCGACGGTGAGATGCAGCCCCTCGTCCTCGTCGCACGCGCCGGCCATCGTCGACCAGATGTCGCTCATGCCGAAGCTGTCGGACACAGTGGCTCCCCAGCCGGTCTCGATCTCGGTGCGCACGGCCTCGAGGCCGGCGCCGGGCTCGCCCGCGGTCACGATGTGGCGCAGCCCCAGCTCACGTGGATCCATGCCCGCCTCGCGCGCCCTGGCGGCGAGGTAGGCGGGGAACGAGAGGGTGCCGAAGATGGCGGTGATGCCGAGCTGTGGGATCAGCTCGAGCAGCCGCCGCGATTGACCAGTTCCCACCGGCACGACCGTCGCGCCGCTCGCCTCGAGGGCCATGTGGTCGGCGATCCCGCCCGCATACAGCGCGTAGTTGAGGCAGTGGGCCACGATGTCATCCGGCCTCACGCCCGCGATGCGGAAGGCCTCGCCGCCCACGGCGCTGTTCGCCTCGTGGTCGCGCTGCGTGAAGCCCACGGCCACCGGTTCGCCGGTGGTGCCCGAGGTCACGTGCACGCGCACGAGCCGCTCGAGTGGCGCGCACAGGTGCGGCCCGAAGGGCGGCTCGCGCCGCTGGCCCTCGCGCAGCTCCTCCTTCGTGGTGAAGGGCAGGTGGTGAAGGTCGGCGGTGGTGTGCACGTGCTCGCGTACGCCGCGCAGGCGCTCGCGGTAGAAGTGGCTGGACGCCTCGAGGTAGGCGAGCTGGTCCCCTAAGGCGCTCACTCGCGCGCGGGCAGGTCGCCGGCCGCTGCGCTCGCGAGCGTGGCGGCCACGGTGCGGCCGTAGGCCTCGATTGCCACGCGCAGGTCGTCCTCCGGCGTGTCCTCCTCCTTGGTGTGCGACACCGGCGGCGAGGACGAGGAGAAGATCATCACGGTCGGGATCAGGCGTGCCATCTCGGCGGCGTCGTGGAGCGGTCCGCTTGGGATGGCGGTGTCCTTCCCGCCGGCGTCCTGGACCGCCTGGCGCGCGAAGCCGATCAGGCGGTCGTCGAACGGGATCGGCGGGATCGACCAGAGGTGCTTGAGCTCGACCTCGCAACCGTGGTCCGCCGCTGCCTGCTCGCAGCCGGCGCGGGCCTCGGCGAGCATCGCCGCCAGCGTGCCCGGGTCGAGGTGGCGCTGGTCCAGCAGCATCTCCGTGCGGCCGGGCACCGCGGTCACTACGCCGGGCTCGCTCGTGGCCCCGCCGACGGTGCAGACCCCGTCGTGCTCGAACCCGACGTCGCGGATCGCGAGTGCTGCCTGCGCGGTTGCCATGAAGGTGTCGTGCCGCATCGGCATCGGCGTGGCGCCCGCGTGGGCGGTCTCGCCTGTGAACACGGCCAGATGGCGCTCCACGCCGAAGGTCCCGAGCACGGTCGCCGCCGGCTCGCCGCGGCTCTCGAGCACGGGCCCCTGCTCGATGTGCAGCTCGAGGTAGGCGCGCGCGCCGCGTAGCTGGCCGCTCGACTCGTGCACGCGCGACAGGTCCACGTCGTAGCGTGCCACCACGTCCTCGAGGCGCTCGCCCTCGCGGTCGCGCAGATCGCGCACCTCGTCCACTTCGAGCGTGCCGGAGCAGGCCGAGGAGCCGAACAGGCTGCGCCCGAAGCGAGCGCCCTCCTCGTCGGCCCAGTCCACGAGCCGCAGGCCCACCGGCGGCCGCCCGCTCTCCGCCTGCGAGCGCAGGGCCTCGAGCGCCGTGAACTCGCCGAGTGCGCCGTCCAGCCACCCGCCGGCCGGCACGGAGTCCACGTGCGAGCCGACGATCACGAAGCCCTCCTGCTCGCCCGGAAGGTCCGCCCAGAGGTTCCCGGCGGCGTCCACCGACACCTCGACCGGAAGCTCGTCCAGCCGCGAGCGCAGGAACTCCCGCGCCCGCGCCCACTCGTCGGTCCAGCACACGCGCCGCGCACCCTCCGGGCCGCCGGTGAGGCGTGCCAGCTCGCGCAGGTCCTCGAGGACGCGGTCGGCGTTCACGAGGCCACTGCGGCGTGCGCGCCCAGCGAACGTGGCACGAAGCGCCCGTGCCCGGGTTCCGTCCGGATCTCGCCCCGGTCGTAGACCATGGTTCCGCGGCAGAGGGTGTGGCGCACGCTGCCCGTGGAGCTCTCGCCCTCGAACAGGTCGTAGTCGACGTTCATGTGCGACGTGCGCGTGGAGAACTCGAACGGCGTCGAGGGATCGAAGATCACGAGATCGGCGTCCATCCCGGGCGCGATCGATCCCTTCCGGGCCAGTCCGAAGCGCTGGGCGATCGCGGTCGAGGTCATGTCGACGAGCTCGTTCGGCGTGATCCGCCCTGACTCCACCCCGAGGTCCCACAGCTTCACCAGGCGGTGCTGGATCATCGCCAGCCCGTTGGGGATCTTCGAGAAGTCGTCTCGCCCGAGCGCCTTCTGCTCGCTGTTGAACGGGCAGTGGTCGGTCGAGACGCTCTCGAGCACGCCGCGGTCGAGCGCGGCCCACAGCAGCTCCTGGTTGTGCGCCTCGCGCAGCGGCGGCGAGCAGACGTAGCGAGCGCCCTCGAAGTCGGGCCGCTCGAGGTCGTGGACCGTGTTGGTGAGGTACTGGAGGCAGGTCTCGCCGGACACGTTCACGCCGCGCGCCTGGCCGGCGGCGATCTCGTCGGCCGCGAGGCCGCAGGTCACGTGCACGATGTAGACGCCGGCGCCGGCCTGCTCGGCGAGCCGGACCGAGCGGCTCGTGGCCTCGGCCTCGACCGATTCCGGCCGGGTGAGCGCGTGGTGGATCGGATCGGTCTGCCCCGCGGCCAGCGCGCGCTCGACGAGCACGTCGATGACCCAGCCGTTCTCGCAGTGGACCATCGTGAGCGCGCCGAGGTCGCGCGTGTGCTCCAGCACCCGGAAGAAGAGGTCGTCGGTGACCATGAGGACGCCCTTGTAGGCGAGGAAGACCTTGAAGGTGCAGATGCCCTCCTCGACCATCGGCTCCATGTCGGCGAACGTGCCCTCGTCGGCCTGGGTGATCGCCATGTGGAACCCGTAGTCCACGTGCGCGGCGCCGTCGGCGCGGCCGCGCCACTCGTCCAGCGAGGAGCGCAGTCCGTCCGGGTGCTGCTGGATCACGAAGTCGACGATGCAGGTGGTGCCGCCCGCCGCGGCGGCCCGAGTTCCGCTGTCGTAGTCGTCGATCGAGTGCGTGCCGCCGAACGGCATCGCCATGTGCGTGTGGTTGTCGATCAGCCCCGGCAGCACGTAGCAGCCGCTGGCGTCGATCAGCTCGGCGTCCACGTCGCCGAGCGAGCCGACCGCGACGATCTCCTCGCCGTCGATCAGCACGTCAGCCACCGATGAGTTCGTGGCGGTCACCACCGTGCCGCCCTGGACGAGCTTTCTCATGCTGCACCTCCAGTCACGCCTGCGAAGCGCGGGATGATCTCGCGGCCGTAGGTCTCGAGCGTCTGCTCCTGGCCCTCGGTCATGAGGTAGATGTTGAACTGGTCGACGCCGATCGACTCGAGCTGCGCCAGCTTCTCCGCGGCCTGCTCGACGGTGCCGAGCACGCAGAAGCGGTCGCAGATCTCATCGCTCACGAACGCGCCGTGCTTAGCGCCGACGCGGGAGTGCTCGTCGTAGTCGTAGCCGGTGCGGTCCGGCACGTAGTCGGTCAGCGCGGTGGGCACCACGGAGCCGTCGCTGCCGTAGCGCTTGATCAGGTCGCGCACGTGGTTGGACACCATCGCCGGGAACCAGCGCACCTGCTCGCGCGCGCCCGCGATGTCGTCGGAGATGTGGCTCGGTGCGCACACGATGCACTTGAGCTGCGCGGGATCGCGGCCCGCTTCCTCGGCCGCCGCGCGGGCGGTGCCCATGGTCCACTGGATGATGTCGGGATCGGCGAGCTGGATGATCACGCCGTCGCCGTAGCGCCCGGCCAGGCCCAGCACTCGCGGCCCGTAGCCGGCCACGTGCATCTCGATCGGCGGCAGCTCCGGACGCACCCAGCCGAGCTGGAGGTCGGTGTCGTTCCAGTGCACGCTCTCGCCGTTCATGAACGGCTTGATCATCCGGATGGCCTCCTCGAACTTGGCCACCGGCACCGGCTTCTGGTTGATGTAGCGCCGCGCCGAGTCGCCGCGGCCGATTCCCATCACCATGCGGCCGTTCGAGATGTCCTGGAGCGTCGCGTACGAGCTCGCCACCACCGTCGGGTCGCGCGTGCCCGGGTTCGTGACCATGTGGCCGAGCTTGATCCGCTCGGTGGCCGCCGCCGCGAGCGCGAGTGTTGGGGTGGACTCCTGCCACAGGACGTGGGAGTCGTAGGTCCAGCCGTACTCGAAGCCCTGCCCCTCCGCGAGCTGGAGCAGCTCGATCAGGCGCTGGTAGGGCGGGTCGGGCAGGACGGTGACGCCAAAGCTCAGTGCCATGGCGTCACGGTACGGGAAGAGCTCAGCTCTCGTATCTCTGGACCCATTCCGTGAGGAACGGCTCGGCGATCTGGTACTCGCCGCGTTGCGCTCTCTTCACCAGCTCTCCGCGCTCGAGCGCCTTGAGCGCGGTCTGGACCGTGGGTGTTGGCGGCAGGGCGTGGCGGCGTTGATAGTCGCTGCTCAGCGGCCGCCCGGGGCTCTCCTGCGCGAGGGCCTGGAGCACGCGTTTCTGCGCGGACGACACGCCCTCCCAGATCAGGCTGAAGTGCGAGTGCTCGGAGCGCAGGGTGGCGTCCAGCGCGGCATCGATGGTCGCGAGGTCCGCCGTCTCGCCCGGGGGCGTGCCCTCCCAGAGGAAGTAGAGAAGCTCCTGCGTGGCGTATGGATGGCCGCCCGTCAGCTCGAGTGCCCTCGCGCACGCATCGCGGTCGAGCTGCTTGCCGGTCTCCTCGAACCTGGCGAGCGCGTAGGGCGCGAAGAGATCCGGCGGGATCACGTCCAGCTCCGTCTGCTTCGCGCTGCGCCAGAACGGCTCGTTCTCGTCATTGAAGATCTGACGCATCATGTGGCGCTTGCTGCCGAGATAGATGTGGGCGACCTCGGGCTGCTCCTGAAACACCGAGCGCATCAGCTTGATCAGCCCGGGGTCGATGTCCACCACCTCCTGAAACTCGTCGAGCACCAGGACCACGCGGCGCTCGCGCTCAGCCGCGATCCGGCCAAGCGTGGTGAAGAGCTCCTCGAGCGTGGCGTCGATGTCCTCCTGTGCGGCCCGAGCGTCGAAGGAGAAGGACACTGCACCGTCGTTCGGATTGATCGTGATGGTCGGCTTCAGTCGCAGGTCCGCGAAGACCTTGAGGCGCTCCTTGGCGTTCCACAGGCGAGTGGCCAGCTCCTCGTGGATCGTCTTCGCCAGCTTCGCGGCAAGCTGGTCTTTGGTCGGCGTGCGCATCAGGTCCACCTGCGCTACGAGCACGTCGTCCTTCACGAGCTCTTGGGCCACTCGCCAGACGAGCGACGACTTGCCGTAGCGGCGCGGCGCGAAGACCACGACGTCCTGGCCGTTACGGGCGTCGGCTACAAGACTCGCGATCTCGTCCTGGCGATCCGTGAAGGCCTCGTCCAGGGCGAGCGGGCCGAACCTGAAGGGGTTCGTGGGGGGCTTTGGTGCCATTGGCGCATTATGTTATCGACAATTATGTACTCAAACATAATGTCTGCCGGAATAATGCTGGTTACTCGCGCAACGCGATCAGCCCGCTGGTCACTCCGAGATATGCGGTGCCGGTGGGGCCGAGCGCCAGGCCGGCGTAGTTGTTGTTGAAGCCGAGCCCGTTGCCCGCGTAGACCTTGAACACCGTCTGCCCCGTGCGGGCGCTGATCGCCGTCCAGAAGTACGGCTGCCGGAGCGGCAGCGGGTCGGGGTCGCGCGTGTAGGTGTAGATCAGGCCGGTCCTCGTGGACAGCTTCGGCACGACCGTGGGCGCCCGCTCGGTCGTGTTCGTCCAGACCTTCCGGCAGCCCCTGCCGTTCTTCCTCACGTCCACGCGCGCGAAGCCCGGGGTCGTGAGCGCACCGCTGTTCGGTCCGAACGGGTCCTGGTAGCCGAAGTTGTTCTCCACGTAGAGCGAGCGGCCGTTGGTGATGAGCGAGTTCTCGGTGGCGCTCGCGCCCTTGTCGAACACCGGCACGCGGCAGACCACCCGCCGCTGCCCCCGCTTCAGCCTGACGGCCTTGCGGTAGACCACGACGTTCATCGGGTCGGCGTTGTCGGTGATCGCCACGTAGCCGCCCTTCATGATCGTCGGCGTTGTGCCCGAGCCGGCGTCGGCCTGGCCCGGCTTCACGATGCCGGAGTTGGCGTAGGTGACCTTCCACTGCACCTTCGGCTTGCCCCTGCGGGCGCGGAAGCGGTACATCCGCTTGCTCGAGACGATGTAGATCCCGCGCCGGTCGACCGTGAACGAGTTCTGGATGTCCTCGCCGAGCCGGATGGCGCGGATCCGGCCCGTCTTCGTGTTGAGGATGGCGACCTTGCCGTTCTTCTTCGAGACGAACCAGATGCGGCCCCTGAAGTCGGGCAGCGCCGAGCTGATGCGCTCGTCGGGCTCGAGCACGCTCGTCAGGTCGTAGTCGCGCAGCTTCGTGATGCTCCGGCCGTCCGGTGAGACCTGAAGCACGAACAGGTGGCTCGTCTTGGTGGCGCTCCAGATGCGGTCGCGGCCATCGAGGAAGAAGTAGCCGCCACCCGCGAAGTTCTGGTAGGCCTTCGTCCCGGGCGGGTCGGGCGCGTTCGGCATGTCGTAGGTCGCGAGCAGCTCGAGCGTCTGAGGGTCGATCACCCGCGCCTGCGGCGGCGCGACCAGCGACGGGCAGACGGCGACCAGGTACCCGCGTGAGTGGAACGTGAGCGACCCGCACAGCGCCGGCGACATGGCATTGGAGAACGCCACGGGCGAGCGCCCGAGCGGCCCGGGCCCACGGTAGGCGTCGGTCATCCAGGTGTCGTTGTGGATGTTGCTGCGCGGGTTCGGCGCCATGAACGGGTTACGCGGCGCCTTCGTGTACGCGAGCTTTACCGGCGTGGCCGGCGCGCCCTGGTACCTCGGCAGGGTGGTGCCGAGCGGGTCGAGGATCGGCTCGGCGGCAGCGGAGGGCGCGAGCGCGAGGACGAACAGCGTTACGGCGGCTGAGGTCCAGCGTTTCGGGGACACGCGGCGAAGATAACCACTTGCCTTTGGCGCGAGCGCCGGTGGGATGCCTACCGCTTGAAGGTCACGGTCTTGGACGCTCGGCTGGAGTTGCCCGCCGCGTCCCTGAGGGTCACCGTGATCTTCGCCTTGATCTTGCGCTTCCTGCGCAGCAGCGCGAGCTTCTTGCGCGCGAGCTTGACGTTCAGCTTCACCTTGCCGCTGCCGGGCACCCTGAACGACTTCGTGGCCAGCTTGCCGAAGACCGCCTTGCCGCGCAGGCCGGCGCCGCCTCTGAAGCTGTAGCTGAACCGGCCCCTGCGGTTCACCTTCACAACCCTTTTCGAGCCGGCGAAGTTGGCCTTGCGGGGTGCGACGCCCTGGCGGTCGACCGACACACAGAAGGCCACGACATCGAGCTGATCGACGACCGCGCTGTCCGCACCGCCGCCGCAGTCCACCGTGTCCCGCTCGCCGTCGCGCGCAGCCATGGTGTCGGAGTCGAGTGAGCAGAACACCGAGCACGAGGCGACGTCCCCGTACATCTGGTCGGTGCCAGCCCCGCCGTCGACGCTGTCGGCGCCGCTCGCGCCCTGGACCTTGTCGCTGCCGGCGTCGCCGAAGACCCTGTCGTCTCCGCTGCCGCCATAGATGTCGTCGTTGCCACCGGCGCCGTGCATGTCGTCGTTGCCGCCGCCGCCCTCGAAGGTGTCGGGGCCCGCGGACCCGTTGAAGCTGTCGTTGTGCACCGTGCCGGCGATGACCTCGATGTCCGAACCCACGTTGTCGCCTTCTCCCGAGCTGCCGTCGTTGGCCTGACCGTCGATCGAGATGGCCATGCCGGCCGCATGCCCGTCGAGCCAGAGCTTGTCGACGCCGGAGCCACCGGTGTAGGTGTCCGCTCCGACGCCCGGGTCGTTGCCAGAGCCGATGCAGTTGGAGCAGTGCTCGAGGCCGTCGTTGTCCGCGCCCCCGTCCACGTTGTCGTTCCCGCTCCCGCCATTCAGCTCGTCGGCGCCACCCTCGCCCAGCACCTGATCGTCGCCTGCGTAGCCGAACAGCCGGTCGGGCCCATCTCCACCGTGGAGGACGTCGTTGCCGGGGCTCGCGTACAGGCTGTCGTTCCCGCCACCGGCGTTGAACGTGAAGGCCTGCGAGCCCGCGCTCAGGACGTCGGGTCCCGCCCCAGAGTTGATGACCGCCGGTCCCGTGAGCACGTCACCGCAGTCCCCGCTGAGGTTGACAGTGTTGGCGCCCTCGCCGAGGTTCAGCTCGTAGGCGTTGAAGCAGTCGAAGCCCTGACTGACGAAGGTGACGTCGTCGTCGGCGGACCCGAGGTCGACCTTCAGCTTGGAGCTCCCGGGGCAGGTGATCTTGGTGGTGGTGTTTTGGTCGCAGCCAGCACCCACGATCGACTGGCTGTCGAGAATCTCGTCAGAGAGCCCATCCTCCGTGATGCGGAACTGGAGCTCGTGGGAGAGGCCATCCGCGGCGTTGACGATCGCCGTTCTGTCGGCGCCGACGCCGCTGAAGGTGACAACCGTTTCTGCGTTCGCGCTCGCCGCGCCGACCAGCAGCATCACGATCGCCAGCACGAATGAGTGCCGGCCCAGCCTCGGGCGTGCGTGCGACATCTATGGCTCCCAACGGGTCAGAAATGGCGCCCTCGTCGGAGGGGCCACCGGTCAGGAGGTGAAAGGCAGCGAGAGGTTAGGCCAGCGCGCTCAGCTCCCTGCGATCACCCTACTCCCGAACCGCACCTCGTGGGGGCTTTTCCCGGCAGCTAGTCGACCTTGAGCACGGCGAGGATGTTCCCCGCCGGGTCCGTGAACCACGCGATGTCCGGGCCCTGCCCACGGGCAATGCCCTTCTCGTCCTGGTCGAAGCCTTCGTACTGCTCGAACTGCACGCCGCGAGCGCTGAGCTCGTCCACAGCGGCCTCGACGTCGTCGACCGGGAAATTGAGAATCGTGTACGTGGCGGGCTGGAAGTCCGGCTTCGGGTAGATCATCGTGGGACGGTCGCCCGCGAGATTCAGGGTTAGCAGCGGAAGGCCACCCTCCTCGTGCTCTGTGACATCGAGCCCGAGCTTGTCCCGATAGAAATCGCGCGCAACCTCGGTGTCGGGAACAGCGAAGCCGCTGAATGCCTTGCTGTCAGCCAGCATGATTTTCCTCCAGTCGTGGGGGTAGGCCGTAGCGTTCGAATGTCACGTTCAGCCGGGTTGGGTCGATTGCCTCGTCCACCCAGCGTGCGTAGGAGTGGGTGGGCGGGAGGTCGATGGTTCGCGCAACGAAGGCGACCACGTCTGAGATCAGCTTGCCGCGGAAGGTCAGCACGTTGAGCGCGAACGGCAGGTAGGCCCGCTCGTCCTCGTCCCACGCGTAGAAGGCCAGCGCCGGCTGGCCATTCGCCGTGACGCGGAGCGGACGCCAGCGCCAGCTGCCTGACATCGGCCAGCCCTTGAGGAAGATGGAGATCTCCTCCCTGCCGCCGAACCAGCTGGCGAGCGGTGGCATCGCGAAGGTGGCGTCCTCGGCGAGCATCTCGACCACGGTCTCGAAGTCGTTCTGCTCCCACGCCTCGACGTAGCGGTCCACGATCTCGGTGAGCTCGTCGTCGCCCAGGATGCGCAGGGTCGCCTGCTGGCTCTGCTCGGGCAGGCGTTCGTCCACGGTCTTGCGGGCGCGCTGGAGCGCGCTGTTCACCGAGGCGACCGAGGTTTCGAGCGACTCAGACACCTCCTGCGCCGAGAAGCCGAGCACCTCACGCAGGATCAGCACGGCGCGCTGGTTCGGCGGGAGCAGCTGCAGCGCGGCGATGAACGCCAGCTCGACGCTCTCGCGCTGCTCGTAGCTCGCCTCCGGGGCCGCGAGGCCGTCCTCGAGGCCGAGCGTCTCGTCCGGGTAGGGCTCCACCCACACGGACTCCACCACCGGCTCGCCAGGACCGCCGTGGGGGTCGGCCGCGGGGCCGTAGTCCACCGGGAGCACGCGCTTCGGGCGCCGCGCGATCTGGTTCAGGCAGGTGTTCGTGGCGATTGTGTAGAGCCAGGACCGCAGCGAGCTGCGCCCCTCGAACTTGCCCAGTCCTCGCCAGGCACGAAGCGATGCGTCCTGGAGCGCGTCCTCGGCGTCGTGCACCGAACCGAGCATGCGGTAGCAGTGCGCGTGCAGCTCTCCCCTGTACGGCTCGAGGAGGTTTCGGAAGGCGTTCTCGTCGCCCCCGCGGGCGGCCTGGAGCAATTCTTGTTCCTGCGCGGTGGAAGTGGTAGCCATGCCTCGCCAGGTTAGACCGCTCGACTGGCCCAAACTCATCGGCTGCCGATGAGTTTCGCCTCCCCGCGAGGTCATATGTAGCGATGAAGCCCGTGGTTCACCTCGAGCTGCACACCGGCGACCTGCAAGGTGCGCGGGCCCTCTATGCCGACCTGTGCGGCTGGAAGCAGGAGCGCATCGAGGCGGGGCCGCGCTCCTACCTCGCGCTCGAGCTTGGACGCGGGCTCGGTGGCGGCATCGTCGAGTGCGCCACCGACCGCGCGCTCTGGCTTCCCTACGTCGAGGTGGCGGAGATCAGGGCGGCCACGCACGGCGCGCGCGCGTCAGGCGCCGCCGTTCTGCTCGAGCCGCGCGAGGGCCCGGGGGGCTGGCGGAGCGTGGTTGCCACCCCGGCCGGCGGCGAGATCGCGCTCTGGCAGCCCAAGCGCTGAGCAGTTAGCCGCAAGTTTTGCCCACGGCCCCCGTTACAGAGGCAGACCACGTCTACCGCAGGGAGCTGTTTCCGCATATGTCGCGCAAGCTGGTGTTTGTCGCCGCATTCGTCCTGATGCTCGCCGTTCCGAGCACCGCGTCCGCCGGTCATGGGCTGAAGGCCTGGCTCAAGGCGTACTACGACCATCCGATGCCGGCCTTTGCGCCCACCCTTCCGCCGACGCCCGCCTTCAGCTCCGGCGGCCCTGGCGCGCAGTGGGACCACGTCGCGTCAATCCCCACCGGCAACCCGCACACCGACATCGACTACTTCACGCAAGGGGCCGAGACCTTCGCGTCGGTCGGCACGCTCGCGATCGGGCCCAACGGCGGCGGCCAGTCGATCGTGCAGCTCACGAAGAACGGCCAGGTCACGCCGTCATCGCCGAAGTTCGTCGCGGGCCACCCCTCGGCCACCTGCCCGAGCAACCCGAACGCCGCCCTGGGGCTCCAGCACGACGTGGAGGCGACCCCCAAGGGCAACGCGCTGCTGAACGCCGCCAACCAGTCCGCGGTGAAGACCGACGCTCAGCTCCTCGTCGACGCCACCGACCAGCGTGGCCGCTGCCACGACTCCAGCGGTTTCGGTACCGAGACTCAGCCGCGTGGCGGCCTCGAGCTGATCGACGTGACGAACGTCGCGAAGCCCAAGGAGATCGGCCTCACGAGCCACACCGGCGAGTCGCACACGGTGAACGTCGATCCCAAGCGCCCGCACATCGCCTACTCCGTCACGTCCGACAGCGTCAGCGTGGCCCCCGACGGCACGCGCGCGAACGAGAGTCCTACGGGCAGCCAGCGTTACAACCTCGACGGCTTCGAGGTCGTGGACATGTCCTCGTGCATGTACTTCCCGAGGGGCCGGAGCATCATCGAGAAGCGCCTGGCGTGCCGGCCCGTCGTCTATCGCTACCGCTGGCCGAGCGCGGATATCGCCCTGGGTCACACGAACAAGAACGCGATCTACGGCTGCCACGAGCTCGAGGTCTACGAGAACGACCGGCTGACCTGCGGGAGCGGCGCCGCCCTGATCATGTTCGACATGAGCGGTGCGTTCGACGACCGCGGCACGACCACGCCGCTCGACGACAAGCCGCGCGGCACACCACTGCCGTGCACGCGTGCGCGGCAGCCTGTCGAATCCGCCGTTCAAGTCCGGTGCGATGGTCACCGACTGCCTCGACGGCACCGGTGAGGGCACCGAGGACCTGAACATCCCGAACTGGCTGGCCTCGGGCGCGCCGTCGCTCACGGGCGTGCAATACCTGGGCAGCGTCCACCACCAGGGCCGCAATGCCACCGGGCAGAGCACCTACCCGTCGACCGAGGACATCGACTTCGACCACGAGGCCGAGCTGACCGCCTCAGGCCGCTACCTGCTCGCCACCGACGAGCGCGGCGGCGGCGTGCTGCCTCCGGGTGCGACCTGCACGCCGGGTGCCGACAACACCGAGGGCAACGGCGGCGTGCACGCGTACGACGTCTCGAAGCTCCAGACCACCATGCCGGGCTCGGTGCTCGAGGCCTGGGAGCCCTATGCGCGCAGCTCGACCGGCGAGAAGTCGATCTACCGCGCCCAGGTGCGCACCAAGCCGCAGGCCACGGTCTGCACCGCGCACGTGATGCACCAGATCCCGGGCCAGAACCGGATCTTCATGGCGTGGTACTCGCAGGGCACCCAGGTGATCGACTTCACCGAGAACGCCGACGGCACGCTCGATTTCAAGGAAGCGGGCTGGTTCATCCCGGGCAACTCGAACCAGTGGACCTCCGCCGTGTTCAAGGTGGAGCCGAACCCGAACGGGACCTTCACCTACTGGGGCGCCACGGGTGACTTCAGCCTCGGGGAGGCGGGTCGCAACACGATCGACGTCTATCAGGTGACGCTGCCGGCACCGCCGACCCCGGCGGCCGCGCCCGCAGACCCACCCGCAGACCCACCCGCAGATCCACCCACAGACTCGGACTGATCACCGGCTCGCGTCGGAGGCGCGAGCCGGTACGCCGGCGCGTCGAAGCGGCGCGTGCGGCGGCGGTACTCGAAGGTGAAGCCGGGCCACTGGATCGAATTGCGGCCGTTCCGGTCGAAGTACCAGCTGCCGCAGCCGCCGTTGTTCCAGACGGTGCGCGCGAGCCGTTCCTGGATCTCCTCGTTGTAGGCCTCCTGGGCCTCGGCTCGCACCTCGAACTCGGCGGCGCGGCGCTCGCGCATGGTGCGCAGGGCGTCGAGCGCGTAGTTCGTCTGTGACTCCAGCATGTAGACGATGGAGCTGTGACCGAGGTTCAGGTTCGGTCCGTAGAAGAGGAACAGGTTGGGGAAGCCGCTCACGGTCGTGCCCAGGTACGCCTGCGGGCTGCCGCTCCAGACCTCGGCGAGCGAGCGCCCGTGGCGACCCCTGATCCGCTCCGCGATCGGCAGCTCCGCGGGCCGAAAGCCCGTGGCGAAGATCAGCGTGTCGATCTCCCGCTCGACGCCGTCGCCCGACACGATCGAGTGCTCGCGCACCTCCCTCACGCCGGAGCTCACGAGGTCCACGTTCGGCGCCTGGATGGCGGGATACCACTCGTTCGACAGGATGATCCGCTTGCAGAAGATCTCGTAGTCGGGAGTCAGGCGCCGGCGCAGCTCCGGGTCCGGCACCTGCCGGCGCAGGTGGGCTCGTGCAAGCGCCTTCTGGAGCAGCAGCCCGCGCTGGTCGCGCGTGATGCCGGGCACGAAGCCCTCGCGCATCGTGTAGATCGCCGCGCGTGAGAGCCGCTGGAGGGCGGGCGCGCGGCGGTAGAGCTCGCGCAGGCGCGGACGCACGGGGTGGTCGAAGTGCGGGACCACCCATGGGGGCGTGCGCTGGAAGAGGTGCAGCTTGGCGAGCCGCGGCTGGATGTTCGGCACCACCTGCACGGCCGTGGCGCCCGAGCCGATCAGCGCCACGCGCTTCCCGCTGAGGTCGTCGCTGTGGTCCCACCTGGCGGTGTGGAAGGCGTTGCCCTCGAAGCGATCGAGCCCCGGTAGCGCTGGGGTCCAGGGTTCGCTGAGCAGGCCGGGCGCGGCCACCAGCACGCGGGCCGCGAGCGGGCCGTCGGAGGTCTCGAGCTGCCAGCGCTGCTCGTCGGCCAACCAGGTGGCGTCGAGCAGCTCGCAGCCAAGCCGCGTGTGCTGGAGCACACCGAAGCGCCGCGCGCAGTCGCGCAGGTATCCGAGGATCTGGTCGCGCATCGGATACGCGCGATCCCAGTCGTGGAGCGCGAACGAGAACGAGTAGAGGTTCGACGGGATGTCGCACTGGCAGCCCGGGTAGCTGTTCGCCCACCACGTGCCGCCCACGTCCTCGCCACGCTCCAGCAGGACGAAGTCCTCGATGCCCTCCTGCCTGAGGCGGATCGCCATCCCCAGCCCGCCGAACCCGGCGCCCACGATGGCCAGCTCGTGCACGCGCGCGTCGTTCACCCGCCGAACGCTATCTGAGCCCTATCGTGCACGAGATGAACGACGGCAACGTCGAGGTGGTCCGGCGACTGTTCGAGCTGTACGAGAGCGGTGGGATGGAGGCCGCGCTCGATGTCATGGACGAGAACGTCGTGATCGTCATCCCTCCGAACGTGTCGGCCGAGCCGGACACCTATCGCGGGCACGAGGGCGCGCGTCGGTACTTCGCGGGCTTCGAGGGCATGCTCGAGGACGTTCGCTACGAGGCGTTCGAGCTGATCCCCGAGGGGGCGCATGTGCTCGCCCATGCCCGCCTCGCAGGACGCGGTGCCTCGAGCGGACTCGAGGTCGAGCTCAAGACCGTCGTCGCGCACACGGTCAAGGGCGGGAAGGTCACGCACATCGTGCCCTACCCGGACCTCGAGTCGGCCAGGGAAGCGCTCGGCTAGCCGCCCTCGGGCCACCAGCCCGGTTGCATCTCGGCATCATCGTCCCGCTCGCGACCCGGATGGCGTCCCACTGGCCGAGCTCCACGATCTCGTCGCCGACCGCCAGCCGGGCGCTTCCGGAGACCACCACGAATACCTCCTCCTGCACGGAGTGCGTGTGGCCGAACGGCGTTCGGTACCCGCCGTCGAAGCGGTAGTAGCTGACGCCGGAGTTCTCGAGCTCCAGGTTCGTTCGTGCGAAGTGCGACTCGATCCCCTACATGCCGAACTTCGGCGCCATGTCCTGGACGTCGGACTTCAGGTTCACACGCGTGTAGGCGCCCATCGCTCAGGCCTCCGCGCGCTGCTTGAGGCCCTCGGCGGCGTCGCCGAGAAGGAAGTCACGCACCTTCGACTCGGCGGGCCCGCGCAGCAGCAGCCCGAGCATGCGCCCGGGGTCGGCCTCCAGGGCGTAGGTGGCGCGCGTGCGGCCGTCGCCGAGATCCTCGAACGCCCACGAGCCGGTGAGCGACTTGGTCTCGCCCTTCTCCTGGACCCAGCGGATCGCAGTCGGCTCCTCATACGAGAAGCGCAGCGTGGCGCGAACGGTCTTCACCTTCGCGTCCGACTCCGTCTCGGCCAGCGTGGCCCGTTTCTGGCCGTCGCGCTCGAGCACCTCCACGTCCTTGAGCGAGCCCTGCCAGTCGGGCGCATTCGCGATGTCAGAGGCGATCTCGTAGCAGCGCTCAACCGGAGCATCGATCTCGACGGAGCGCTCACCGCTGATGGTTCCCATAGCGCGAGCCTAGTGCGCCGCGAACCAGTGCGCGATCTTGCCGCGCCGCGCGCCGCGCCCGTGACAATGCCCGAAGCGGGTGCCCTTGCCGGTGCAGCGCCAGCCCTCGACGGTCTCGTCGCGCACCGAGCGGCGGGCGACCCTTCGCGCCACCGGGCAGCGCATGTTCGTCGCGCCCACGCCCACGGGGCCGAACTGGGAGACGCCGCGGAGCGTCCCGCAGCTCTTCTTGCCGCCACCCCCGTCGCTGCCGGGACGGTGACCCGTGGCTGTGGCGGGCAGGGTGGCGACCGCGATGACGAGAATGAGGAGGACGCGTATCCGCATGCTCTCGTTATACCGTGGCCGTCGCAGAGATGGAACCGGATGCCATCGAGATCCGCGTGCTCGGGTGTCTGATCGAGAAGCAGCGCACGACGCCCGACGTCTATCCCCTGACGCTGAACGCGCTTCGGCTGGCGTGCAACCAGTCCACGAACCGCGATCCGGTGGTGGACTACGACGAGAACACGATCCGCGCCGGCGTCGACCGTCTCATCCAGCGCAAGTGGGCCACGCTCGCGAGCTGGTCCAACCGCCGCTCGATGAAATACCGGCACACGCTCGACGGCGCCCTTGGCCTCGACGACGCGGAGATGGCGATCCTCGACGTGCTCATGCTGCGCGGCGCCCAGACGCCGGGGGAGCTGAAGTCGCGCACAGAGCGGCTGCACCGGTTCGCCGGCATGGACGAGCTGGGCGAGACGCTTGAGCGTCTGATCGAGCGCCAGTTGGTCGTGCGTCTCGATCGCCGGCCCGGACAGCGCGAGGAGCGCTACAGGGAGCTGCTCGGCGGCGACGAATCTCTGGACGGTGAGCCGGAGCCAGTCCCCCAGGAGGCCGCGTCCGAGGGCCTCGAACAGCGCCTCGAGCGGCTCGAGAACGAGGTCGCGGAGGTCAGGGCCGAGTTGCAGGCGCTACGCGAACAGCGCCCGGGCTAAGTTTTCGCCGTCAGAACCCGAATAGAGGGTCTATGTCCCCGGCCCTGACACTCGAGGGGGGCGTCTCAGTCCATCCCGTTCCCGCTGTGGAGCCGAGCCCGCGCTTTGCGGCACGCGTCGCCGCGGGCATATTCGCGGGCGAAGCGCTGATCCTGACTGCGGTGGCACTCCTGTCGAGCCGCTCAGATGGGCTCAGCGGTGGGCGCGTGGCGATCCCGGCGGCGTGCGCGCTTATCGCGGTCCTCCTCTACGTGTCCGCCAGCTGGATCCGTCCGCGCGTCCTTCCGGTCGCCACCGCGCTGGGCACGGTGATCGTGACCGCGCATGTCTGGAGCGCGGACTGGGCCCCCGCGCTATCGGGCGAGATGTTCTACATCTGGCTCGGTCTCTACGCCGCGTACTTCTTCAGCACACGCCAGGCAGCCGCACAGCTCGCCTTCATGGCCGGCGCGTACCTCACAGTCCTCGTTGCCACCACGCCGCTGAACTCCGTGGCCGCCGGCTGGCTGACTCTGGTGGGCATCCTCTTCCCCGCGGCCGGCGTGCTGCGCCTGGTGCGCGATGGGGTCAGGCAGCTCGTGAACCGACTGTCCGAGGCCGCCCTGACGGACACGCTCACGGGCCTGAGGAACCGGCTGGCCCTCGACCGCGAACTGCACACCGAGGTGGAGCGCACGGAGGACTCCGGCCGTCCGCTGAGCGTGGTGATCGGGGACCTCGACTACTTCAAGTCGGTGAACGACCGCCTCGGCCACCGCGCCGGCGACGAGGCGCTCGTCCGCGCGGGCAGGGTGCTGCTCCGCCACCGCCGCGGGGGCGACTGCATAGCCCGCACCGGCGGCGAGGAGTTCACGATCCTGCTGCCGGGCGTGACCGAGCACGAGGCCTATCTCCTCGCCGAGAACATCCGCACCGCGGTCGAGCATGAGTTCCGTGCCGACCCCGCCGTGCTCACATTCTCCTTCGGGATCGCGACGTACCCGGACCACGGTGGCTCGGCGGACTCCGTGCTCGAGGCGGCCGACCAGGCGCTCTACGCCGCGAAGGCGCTCGGCCGCAATCGCTGCGTGATCTTCAATCCCGAGCTGTCGGCCATCTTCGCTCCCGAAGACGGGCGTGGCGCCGACGAGTTCCAGCTATCGACGCTGGTGTCGCTTGCCGAGGCGCTCGACCTCCGCGACACCGGGACGTCCGACCACTCGTGGACCGTGGGCCGCTACTGCGGGATGATCGCCGCCGAGCTGGGGCTGCCCCCGGAGCGCGTCAAGCGCGTTGAGATCGCCGGCGTCCTGCACGACATCGGCAAGGTTGGCCTCCCGGACGCGATCCTCCAGAAGCCCGGGCCGCTCGGCAAGTCCGAGCTGGCCGAGGTTCGCACGCACCCGGAGATCGGCGCCCAGATCCTCAACAGCCGCGGGCTCGAGGACCTGCGCGAGTGGATCCTCGGGCACCACGAACGCCCTGACGGCAAGGGCTATCCGGCCGGACTGACCGACTCCGAGATCCCGCTCGAGGCGAAGATCCTCGCCGTGGCCGACGCCTACGAGGCGATGACGTCCGACCGCGTCTACCGCGCCGGCATCGAGGAGCGCGCGGCCCGCGCCGAGCTGCTGCGCTGCTCGGGAGATCAGTTCGACTCGCGGGTCGTGGCCGCCTTCCTCACCGCGCTGAACAGCGGGGACGCGAGCAGTAGCGTCCGCGACGTTGAAGTCGCCTAAGCGCTCCGTCTCACTCGTGATCGAGGGCCCCGAGGGGCTGCTGCTCGTGCGCCGGCCGGACGACGACGAGAGCCTGCCCGGCGTGTGGGGCCTGCCGGCGGTGAGCCTGGCGCCGGGAGAGTCCGAGGAGGATGCGGTACGCCGCGCGGGCCGCGACAAGCTCGGAGTGGAGGCGGAGCCGGTGGAGCCCGTGGGCCGCGAGGGCGGCATGACCGACTGGAGCGCGCGCGTCACGGCCGGCGAGCCGGCCGTGCCTCAGCCGGGTGCGAACACGCAGTACACGGACCTGCGCTGGGGCGAGCCCGCCGACCTGATCCCGGCCGCGCGCGAGGGATCGCTCTGCTGCCGGGCGCTGCTGGGCGCCCGCGGTCTAGATTGGGGCCCGTGACCACGCGACCGGGAGTGCTCGCCCGGGGTCCCTGGCGGCCGGACCAGGTGGAGGCGAGCTGGCGCGATGAGGCCTTCGAGGTTCCCGCCGAGGTCGCGCGGCTGGCGGACGGTGCTGTGGAGGGCCTGCGCGAGCGCGGCTCGCCCGCACACGACGGACTCGCCACGCGCATGGTGGGCTTCGAGGCCGACGGCGAGCGCCTGCGGCTGGAGCTTCAGCCGGTGCGCTGGGCGCTGCGCCTGCTCGACGACGCCTCGGACAGCCTCACTGCGCTCTGCGTGGTGCGCGCCGAGGACGGCCGCTGGCTGGCGGGCCGCCGCGCCGGCTGGGTGTCCACCTGGGCGAACCGCTGGGCCCTCGGCGCCGGCGGAGCGGTGGACCTCGGTGAGAGCCCCGCCGAGACGCTGTCGCGCGAGCTTCAGGAGGAGTGGCAGCTCGAGCCGGATCAGCTGTCGGTCGAGGCGCTGTTGGCGCTGCCGGGCGGGATGAACATGCTGGTGGGGCTCGCCACGGTGCCCGACCGCTGCGAGCCCGTGCCCGACGCCGAGCACGACGAGTGGACCTGGTGGCCCGCCGACATCGACCGCTGGCCCGCCGAGGCGGACGAGCGGCTCAAGCTGATGGCAGCCCTACTGGGCAGCTGACGCCCGTGCCGCCGATCCCGCAGTAGCCGCCCGGGTTCTTGGCGAGGTACTGCTGGTGGTAGTCCTCGGCGTAGAAGAACTCCGGCGCGTCCACGATCTCGGTGGTGATGTCGCCGAAGCCCGAGTCCCGCAGCCGCTCCTGGAAGCGCTCGCGCGAGGCCTCGGCGGCTGCTCGCTGGGCGTCCGAGGTCACGTAGATCGCGGAGCGGTACTGGGTGCCCACGTCGCCTCCCTGACGCATGCCCTGCGTCGGGTCGTGGCCCTCCCAGAAGAGGCGCAGCAGCTCGTCGTAGGAGATCTCGTCGGGGCGGAAGGCCACGAGCACGACCTCGTTGTGCCCGGTGCGCCCGCTACAGACCTCCTCGTAGGTCGGGTTCGGCGTGTAGCCGCCCGCGTAGCCCGCCGCGGTGGTGTAGACGCCGGGCGCCTGCCAGAAGCCGCGCTCGGCTCCCCAGAAGCAGCCCATGCCGAAGATCGCCGTCTCCACGCCCTCGGGGAATGGCGGCTCGAGCGGCGTGCCGAGCACAAAATGCGTGTCGGGCACGTCGAAGGGGCGGGTGTCGCGGCCGGGGAGGGCGTCGGCCGGCTCGGGCATCGCGGTCTTGTCGCGGAAGAGGAAGCTCATGGTCCTTCCAGGGTAACGTCCGCTCCGTGGTAGAGCTCGACTATCTGGCGCCAGATCTCACGGGCCAGCGTTTCCACGAGACGATCAACGCGCTGCGCGCCGAGACCTGGATCGCCAGCTCGCCGCTCGGGTACTTCGTGCTCGACCGCGACGCCGCCACTTTCTTCCTGCGCACGAAGAGCGCCACGTTCCCCGGCCTTCGGATCGCCGAGATGTTCGGCGTGGAGGAGGGACCGCTCCTCGAGCAGATGCGCCGCAACATCCTCCACATCAACGGCGACGGGCACCGGCGGCTCCGCAACCTGGTGAACCCGGCGTTCACGCCGCGTGCCACCGAACGCTGGCGCCCCGCCATGCGCGAGTTCCTGGCGCAGCTCTGGGAGCCGCTCGAGGGCAGCGGGCGCTGCGAGTTCGTGGGGGACTTCGCGAAGCCCTACCCGTCGCTCACGATCGCCACGGTCATGGGCGCCCCGCTTGAGGACGCGCCGCGGCTGCACGAGTGGTCGAACCTGATCCAGCGCCAGTTCGACCCGCCCAGCCTGACGAACGAGCGGGATGCGATCGAGCGCGCCTGCGGGGAGTTCTACGAGTGGGCCGGCGCGCTGATCGAGCGCCGCAAGGACGACCCTGGCGACGATCTGATCTCCACCCTGATCGCGGCGTCGCACGAGGGCGACCGGCTCGACGACGCCGAGTGCATGAACCTGGTGCTGAACGTGCTGGTGGGCGGGGTGGACACGACGCAGTCGCAGCTCGCCCATGGCCTGCGCGTGTTCGCGGAGCACCCGGACCAGTGGGAGCTGCTCGCCGAGCGGCCCGAGCTCGCGCCGGCGGCGGTCGAGGAGCTGCTGCGCTTTGAGCCGATCACGCCATTCACGGCGCGGCTGCTCCACGAGGAGGTGGAGTACCGGGGCGTCACGTTCCCCGTCGACAGCATCGTGATGGTGTGCTCGTTCGCCGGCAACCGCGACGGCGTGGACGGCGACTCCGAGGCGTTCGACATCACCGCGGACCGCGGCGACGCGAAGCCGCTCACCTTCGGCGCGGGCATCCACTACTGCCTCGGGGCCAACCTCGCGCGCGCCGAGCTTCAGGAGGCGCTGTCGTTCCTGCCCGCGCGCATGCCGGGGCTGGCCCTCGACGACGAGCCGGAGCTCGGCTCGATCCACGGCATCTACGGACTGGAGCGGTTGCCGCTGCGATGGAGCTAGGCCTCGCGCACTTCCTCACCGACTACGGGATGCAGCCGGCTGAGCTGGCGCGCAGGGCCGAGGAGCGCGAGTTCGAGTCGCTCTTCCTGCCCGAGCACACGCACATCCCGACGAGCCGCGAGACGCCCTACCCGGGGGGCGGCGAGCTGCCGCCGGAGTACAGCCACACGCTGGACCCGTTCGCCGCTCTTGCCGCGGCGGCGGCCGCGACCGAGCGGCTCATGCTCGGTACTGGCGTCTGCCTCGTGATCGAGCGCGATCCGATCGTGACGGCGAAGGAGGTCGCGACCGTCGACCACATCTCCGGCGGCCGCTTCCTGTTCGGGGTGGGCGCAGGCTGGAACCGCGAGGAGATGGAGAACCACGGCACCGACCCGGACACACGCTTCCGGCGCATGCGCGAGAGCGTCGAGGCCATGAAGGCGATCTGGACCCAGGACGAGGCCGAGTACCACGGTCGCATCGTCGACTTCGACCCGATCTGGTGCTGGCCGAAGCCGGTCCAGAAGCCGCACCCGCCGATACTCGTGGGTGGGCTCGGCGAGAAGGTGCTCGACCGCGTGGTGGCCTACGGCGACGAGTGGATCCCGAACCGCGTGAAGAGCCCCGAGGACCTCGGCGGGCGGATCGTGGAGCTGCAGAGGCGCGCGGAGGCGGCGGGCCGGGCGCGCATCCCGGTCACGGTGTTCGGCGCGAAGCCCGAGGCGCGCCTGCTGGAGCGATTGAAGGACGCCGGCGTGACGCGCTCGCTCTTCTATGTCCAGCCCGGCGACCCCGGCCAGGTCGAGCGGCAGCTGGACGAGCTGGCGAAGGTGGCCGCCGAGTGGGCCGGCTAGCCGCCGAATAGCGTCAGATCGGGCTCGCGCTCGCCCTTCAGCACCGCGAGATCGACCTCGACGCACGCGATCCCTCTCGATTCAGCGAGCGTGCGCGCCTGCGGCTTGATCGCCTGCGCGGCAAGGACGCCGCGACAGCGCTTGAGGCCGGGCTCCTCGCAGATGCGCTCCAGGTAGCGCGTGAGCTGCTCGACGGCGTCGATGGTGCCGATGCGCTTGATCTCGACGGCCACGAACTCGTCTGCCTCGTCCCGGCACATCAGATCGACGGGCCCGATGTCCGTGGGCCACTCGCGGCGCACGAGCCTGAGGCCCTCTGGTGGCGCGTCGGCCAGCAGCTCCTGAAGCTCCCGCTCGACGCCCTCCTTCTCGAGAGCGGCGGCCTCGCCCATGTCATGCGTCACGTCCGAGAGCACCTCGGCGATGCGGATCTCGATGCGATCCTCGGCGCCCCGCTTGCGCACCACGAGCAGTCCGGGCTCCTCCTCGATCACGGTGGGCGGCGTCATCCAGTTCTGCGGCTTGTAGCCACCGGTGTCGGCATGCACCATCACCGAGCCGTCCGACTTCAGCATGAGCAGCCGGAGCGCCTCCGGGAGGACGGTGGAGAGGCGGCCGGAGTAGCGGACCTCGCAGCGGGCGACGATGAGGCGCATGGTCGGCCCAACGTAGTCCGCGGGCTCGGACGGGGCTAACGGCGGGCATTGAAGGGGGACCCGGAAAATCAACCCCTTCACCGCCGCCGTAAGCGATCGAGCCCGCGCCGCGGCTTGGGCTTGAGGCGGCTCCGCGCCAGCAGCCCGCCGCCGATTCCCAACGCGGCCAGGCCGGCAGCGATCAACGTCGGCCGCGCCCTCAGCCGCCTGTACTCGTCCTCGACCTCCGGCCACAGCGTGCCCTCGATCAGCGTCGAGGCCGCCTCCGGCGTCGCCGCCAGGTCCGAGACCGGAATCGGCTCCGAGAACGCCACCTGCACCCGCCGCGGGACCGGGATGCCGCCGCGGAAGATCTTCTCCGTTCCGGTGATCGCGCACGGCACGAGCGGGGCGCCGGTCTCGAGTGCCAGGCGGCCCGCCCCGCGCCTCGGGTTGCCGAGCTGGTCCGGGTCCCGTATTCGCGTGCCCTCGGGGAAGAGCGCCAGCAGGCCGCCCTGGCTCAGGATCACGCGCGCGGTCTCGAGGGCGTCCGCATCCGCCTGCCCGCGCCGGACCGGGAAGGCGCCGAGTCGCACCAAGAGCCGCCCGTATCGCGCTTCGATCAACTCGGTCTTCGCCATGAAGCGCAGGTGGCGGCGCGTGCACACGCCGATGAAGAACGAGTCCCAGAAGCTCTTGTGGTTGGGCGCTATCACGGCCGCCCCATCGCGCGGGATGTGCTCAGCGCCCGACACATGCATGCGGAAATAGAGGCGAAACAGTGGCGCCACGATCCCGCGTACAAGCGCGTAGAACCAGCGCGAAACGCCCTTTTCCCGCGCCAGTCGATGCGCCTCCTCATTGCTCACGGCCTGGACGCTATACGCGTTTCGGTCGCCGACACCGGGGTACCGATGACTACATGAGCATCATCGACAAGATCACGGGACGTGCCAAGAAGGCTGCCGGCGACGTGACGGGCGACGGCTCGCTGCGGGCGGAGGGCCGGCGCGAGGAGCGCAAGGGCGAGGAGAAGGAGAAGCTCGCCAACGCGCAGGAGCAGGCGGACGAGAAGGCCCAGGATGTGGCCGACCTCGAGCGCCGGACCTAGCCGCGACGCACTCCGAAATTCAGAGGTTCGGACGGGCGCCCCTGGGGCGCCCGTCCGTCTTTCCAGGGGCGTACCGTAGGCCGCGCCGATGAACGGCCAGAGCAATATTTCAACTCAGCAGGTCGTGTACCGGGCGGTGCTGCTTGCCGCCGCGCTGCTCCTGTTCGGCCTGCTGTTCCGCCAGCTCGTGACCCTCCTGCTGGCGATCCTCGTGACCGTGGTCGTGGCGATCCCGCTCTCGGCGGCGGCACGCCGCCTGGAGCGCGTCGGGATCCCGCGCCCGGTGGGCGCGCTGCTCGCCCTGCTTGCCGGCATCGGCGTTCTCGGGCTCGTGATCTACCTGCTGATCCCGCCGTTCGTGGACCAGACGGACCGCTTCGTGGAGGACGTGCCGTCGATCGTCCACGACCTCGAGGAGGTCTACGCGGACGTGACCGGACAGAGCTCGGGCGAGGTGGGCGACAAGGTCCAGAACTTCGTGGAGCGCTACACCGACGAGCCCGATCGCCTGATCGGGCCGCTCACCTCGATCGGCCTGAACGTGGCGGGCGTGCTCGGCGCGCTCGTCCTGATCCTGATCACGAGCTACTACATGGCGATCCGACCCGAGCCGCTGGTCGAGGGGCTGGTGCGACTCGCGCCGCCACCGAGGCGCGAGCACGTGCGGCAGGTGCTGGACCGGATCCGCTCGTCCTGGATCGGCTGGATGGAGGGCGTGGCGATCGACATGCTCGTGACCGGCGTGATGCTTTACGTCGCGCTCACGATCGTGGGCCTCGACTTCGCGATCTTCTTCGCCGTGCTGTCGGCGTTGCTCGTGGTGGTGCCTTACTTCGGAGCGATCGCCGGCGCGATTCCGCCCACGCTGTTCGCGCTCACGGACTCGCCCGGCAAGGCGATCCTCGTGCTCGGCGCGTACATCCTCGTGCAGCAGCTCGAGAGCAACGTGACGATCCCGGTCGTCATGGCCCAGCGGGTGCGCCTGCACCCCGCCGTGATCGCCATCGGCGTGGTCGTGGTGGGCCAGCTGTTCGGGTTCGTGGGCCTGTTCGTGGCCGTGCCGATCCTGTCCCTGATCATCATCTCGGTGGAGGAGTTCTGGATCAAGCCGATCGAGGAGGGGCACGCGGTGGAGCGAAGATCGGACATCGAGCTGCCCGACCCGGTCGAGCGGGCGCTCGAGCCAGCCGAGGACGAGGCGCCGCCGCTCAGACCAGCTTCGTGATCGCGATCACCGCGCCGATCAGCACGAAGATCACGATCAGGACCTGGAGGACGATCCAGAAGCGCGGCTGCTCCATCGGCAGACCGCCTACTCGATGATCGCCTGACGAAGCGCGATCGCGACCGCGTGCACGCGCGTATCTGCCTCGAGCTTGAGGATCGCCCGCTTCGTGTCCGACTTCACGGTCTCGGTGCTCAGCCCGATCCGCCGCGCGACCTCCTCGGTGTGGAGGCCCTCTGCGAGCAGCTGGAGGATCTCCCGCTCGCGCTCGGACAGCGGCGCGTCCGGGCCGACCTGCGACATCAGGAGCGCGGGCGAGAGTGACGGGTCCACGAACGGCTTGCCGCCCGTGACCGTGCGGATCGCGCGCAGGAGGTCCTCCGGCGGCGAGCCCTTCATCACGTAGCCGCGCGCACCCGCGGCGATCGCGTCCGAGAGCAGCCGCTTGTCCCCGTAGGCCGAGAACATCACGGTCTTCACCTCGGGTGCGGCCTCGGCGATGCGCTTTACCGCGGAGATGCCGTCGATGCCGGGCAGCCGCACGTCCATGATCACCACCTCCGGGCGGAAGCGCTTCACGGCTTCGATCACGTCCTCACCGTTCTCGACCGATCCCACGAGCTCCAGGTCGGGGGCCAGTCCGAACATGAGGCCGAGACCCTGCCGCACCGTCGGGTGATCGTCGACGGCCATGCAACGGGTCGGTCCAGACATCCGCGTCCACCCTAATGCCTAGACCCCGAATAGGCCATCCCCTCATCCATCCCCTTATGATCGGCTCGTGTTCACATCCATGGTCGTAGGAACGGACGGCTCGGAAACCGCAGGTGAGGCTGTGCGCCAGGCGGGAGGGCTGGCGGAGAAGGTCGGCGCGAAGGTTCATCTCGTGAGCGCCTATGAGCCGGTGCCCGAGGGGCGCCTGCGCGAGGAGCGCCAGGAGGTTCCGGGTGACCTCCAGTGGATGGTCAACCCGCGCGAGGACGTGTCGGAAACGCTTGAAGCGGCGGCCACGTCGCTGCGTGACGCGGGCGTCGACGTGGAGACTCACGCGCGCGAGGGCGATCCCGCGGACGCGATCCTCGACGTGGCCGAGGAGGAGAACGCCGACCTCATCGTGGTCGGCAACAAGGGGATGACCGGCGCCAAGCGCTTCCTGCTCGGCAGCGTGCCGAACAAGGTCTCGCATCACGCTCCCTGCAGCGTGATGATCATCCGGACGACCTAGCGGGAGACTCCTAGCGTCGCCTAGCGCAGAGCGGCCGCCGCGTCCACCAGGCCCGCGCCGTAGCGATCCGGCCGGTCGGTCGCCCGCGCGGTGGCCTCGATGTGCTGCTCCACGACGCGCGGGCTGGGGTTGCCGCCCAGGCGATTGGTCGCGATCAGCAATGCTGCGATCGAGGAGACGTGGGGGCTGGCCATGGACGTGCCCTCATAGCTGCGCGGCAGCCCGAAGCGGCTCACCCCGCGGGTGAAGGTCTGCTGGATGATCGGCCTGGGGACCGAGTCCGGGTTGCAGTGGGCCAGGTCCCATGCGCTGTCGGAGTTGGGCGCGTCGGCGCCGCCGCCCGGTGCCACAACGTCGAGGTCCTCGCCCGCATTCGAGTAGTCGGCCTGGCAACCGGTGACCGTGGTGGCCCCGACGGCGATCACGGACTGCGCGCGCGCGGGGTACGCCACGGCGTAGTCGGCCTGGTTGCCGGCCGCCGCCACCACCACAGCACCGCGCCGGTGCGCGTAGCGCAGCGCTGCAAGCACGTCCGGGATCTCCGCGGCGCGCACCTCGGCGGGGAACTCGAGCGACAGGTTGATCACGTCGGCGCGATAGCGCGCGGCGTAGCGGATGGCCCGGGCGATCGCCACCGAATCGCCCTCGCCGTTGGAGTTGAGGACCTTCAGCGGCATGATCTTCGCGTTGTAGGCGATGCCGGCGGTGGCGGTGCCGTTGTTCGTGGTCTGGGCGATCGTGCCGGCGACGTGAGTGCCGTGGCCGAACACATCGTTCGGGTGGCGGTCCTTCCCGATGAAGTCCCAGGGGCGCACGAACGTCGTGCGGCGGAGATCCGGCGCCCGCCGGAAGCGACCACGACGCTCGTAGGCAACGCCGCTGTCGAGCACCGCCACCAAGGCGCCTCGAGCGCCCGGCGCGCCGAGACCCTCAGCGAGCGTCCACGCCTCGACCACGTTGATCCCGTACTCGCTGAAGAAGTTCCACTGGAGGCGGGAGCCTGGATCGTTCGGCGCCTCCGCCGCAGCGTGCGCGCGCCAGTTCGGCACCGCGTACTCCACGTTCGGGTCCTCCCGGAGCTCGGCGATCGTCTCGCGCACCGTGTCGCCGTCGTCGATCGCGAGCTGCTCGGAACCGCCCGGGAGCGTCTCCACGGGGTCGGTGCCCGCCTCGGCGGCCACCCTGGCCGCCACCCCGCCGCCCGTGCCCTGCTCGTAGCGGACGATCACCTCGTCCGGCACGTAATCAGCCGCCCGCGCCGCAGCGGGAACGAGCAGCAGCAGCGTGAGGGTGGCTAGGAGAAGGGGGAGGCGTATCGGCATTGGTTACGGTGGGCTCCGGAGTGTACGAACGCAGGAACAAATTGCCCACGCGAAAGTTGTGACGGTCTGTGTAACCGGTGCCACCGGGTTTATCGGCGCACACGTGGCCCGGCTTGCGTCCGCACGCGGCCCCGTGCGTGTCACATACAGGGACGAGGGCCGTCTGACACGCCTTGGCGACACCGATGTCGACCCGGTTCGCGCGGACGTGCTGGACCGGGCGGCTCTCCGGCGCGCCTTCCGCGGCTGCGACACGGTGTTCCACTGCGCCGGCTTCGTAGGCTCCCACCCGGCCGAGCGGGTCTGGGAGCTGAACGCGCTGGGGCCGCGACTCGCCGTGGAGGCGGCCGCGGCCGAGGAGGTGCGGCGCGTGGTGGTCACCTCGAGCGTGGCGGGCATCGGCCCGGCCCCGCCCGGGGAGATCGGCACCGAGGACGACTTCTACCGCGGCGGCGGACTCGGGCTGGCCTATCCGGACGCGAAGCACGAGGGTGAGGCGGAGGCGCTGGCGGCCGGCGCGCGCAACGACATCGAGGTGGTGATCGTGAACCCCTCGTACGTGTTCGGCGTGCCCGTGGACCGCAGCGCGCCCGGCGAGACGTCCACGCGCCTGATCGGGAACTACATGCGCGGGCGGCTGCCGGCGCTCGTGGACGGGGAGACGAACGTGGTGGATGTGCGCGACGTGGCGAAGGGCCACCTGCTTGCCGCCGAGCGCGGCACGCCCGGCGAGCGCTACGTGCTCGGCGGGCACGACATCGGCTGGGTGGCGCTGTTCGAGCGCGTGTCGGCGCTGTCCGGCGTGCGTCACCCGCTGCTCGTGCTGCCCACCGAGGCGGGCGCCCTCGCCCGGGCCGCGGAGGCCGCCGGCCTGCCGAGCCCGATCTCAGCGGAGGGCCTCGTGCTCATGGCGCAGAACTGGCGCTACTCGTCAGGCAAGGCGCGGCGCGAGCTCGGCTATCGCGCGCGCGGCCTCGAGCGGACGCTCTCCGACACGATCGACTGGTACCGCGAGCTGATCGAGAGCGGCGCGCTCGGCGGAGGCCGCCCGTCGGCCCTCGCGCTGGCCGCCGCCGGGATGCGTGTGGCCGACCGCACCGGCGCGCTGGGCGTGCTGCGCGCTGCTGAGCGCTACGTGGGCCGCAGGATGGTGGCGCCGTGAGCGTCAGCTCGGGGCTGTTCCCGCGCGACGAGTACTTCATGCGGCTCGCCCTTCGCGAGGCCGAGCGGGCTCTCGACCACGACGACGTGCCGATCGGCGCGGTGGTGGTTCACGAGGGCGAGGTGATCGCCGCCGCGCGCAACGAGCGCGAGCTGCGCCGCGACCCGACCGCGCACGCCGAGATCCTCGCCCTGCGCGAGGCTGCCGCGCGGCTCGAGAGCTGGCGTCTGCTGGACACGGTCCTTTACGTGACGCTCGAGCCGTGCGCGATGTGCGCCGGGGCGATCGTGCTCGCGCGCGTTCCGCGCGTGGTTTACGCGGCCGATGACCCCAAGGCTGGAGCGGCCGGAAGCGTGCTCAATGTGCTCGACGAGGCGCGCCTCAACCACAGCCCGGCGCTCGCCCGCGGACTGCTCGCCGACGAGGCCGCCGGGCTGCTGCGCGCATTCTTCGCTTCCCGGCGATAGATCTGGGGGCTTTTGCCGATAAGTAAGGCAATGTCCGTGGATCCAAAGGCGATCCTCCAGCGGATCGAGTCCACATATGGCCCCCTTGCCGAGGGGGTCCCCTCAGTCGCCTACGTCTACGAGCCAGGCGTGAACGGCCAATGCCTGTACATCAGCCCTTCGATCGAGCGGGTCCTTGGTTTCGCGCAAGAGGCCTGGATCGAGGATGGCGGTCTCTGGGACCGACTCCTTCACCCGGAGGACGCCGAACGCGTTATCGCGAACGAGCTGGACTGCGCCGAGTCAGGAGAGGCGCTCGTCCAGGAGTACCGGATCAGGCGCGCGGACGGCCGCGTTGTGTGGATTCGCGACGAGATGACGGTCGTGCGCGGCACCGCGGATCAGGAGTCGCCGCTTTTCTTCGGGGTCTTCCTCGACGTGTCCGATCGCAAGCGCATGGAGGCCGAGCTCGAGCGCCTGGCGCTCTACGACTCCCTCACCGGGCTGCCCAACCGCGCGCTCTTCGGTGACCGGCTCACGCACGCGATCGATCGCCGCGGCCGCAGCCACGCAACCGCGGTCTACTTCCTCGACCTCGACCGCTTCAAGCGCATCAACGACAGCCTCGGCCACGCCGCCGGCGACGAGGTCCTCCGCGAGGTGGCCGCGCGCATCCAGCGCACGCTGCGCCCAGAGGACACCGTTGCCCGCTTCGGCGGGGACGAGTTCACAGTTCTTTGCGAGGCGGTCGGCGGCGTCCTCGAGGCCGTCGGCGTTGCGGACCGCCTGCAGCGTGAGCTGGCCGAACCCATACTCGCCGGCGGTGCCGAGCTGCGCCTCAGCGCCAGCATCGGCATAGCGATGGCAGAGCCCGGCGACGAGATACAGGCCTCACGCCTGGTGGAGGACGCCGACGCCGCCATGTACCGCGCCAAGGACCGCGGCGGCGCGCGCACCGAGCTGTTCGACATGGCGATGCGCGAGCGCGCCGTCGAGGAGCTGTCGATCGAGCAGGAGCTCCAGCAGGGGCTCGAGCGCGGCGAGCTGCGGCTCTTCTACCAACCGATCGTGGACCTGGACAACGGCGAGATGGTCGGGGCCGAGGCACTCATCCGCTGGCAGCACCCCGAGCGGGGGCTGCTCGCGCCCGAGAGGTTCCTTCCCGTGGCCGTGGAGAGCGGCCTGATGGTGCAGCTTGGCGCCTGGGCGGTCGGCGAGGCGTGCCGACGGCTGCGCGACTGGGACCGCCGCAACGGACACGGCTCGCCGTTCACGCTCGCGGTGAACCTGAGCGCGCGCGAACTGACCCACCCGGACGTGGTGACCATGGTGCTGAACGCCGTGCGACGCTCGGCGCTCGACCCTCACCGGCTCACCATCGAGGTGACCGAGAGCACCGCCATGGCTGACCGCGAGACCAGCTTCCGCGCCCTGCGCGAGCTGAGCGCGGCCGGTGTACGCATCGCGATCGACGACTTCGGAACGGGCTACTCCTCGCTCGACCACCTGCGCGAGATGCCCGCCGACATCCTCAAGATCGACCGCTCCTTCGTGGCCGGCATGGCGGCGAACTCACCGGACTCCGCCCTGGTGGCGGCCGCCATCGCGATGGGCCGCGCGCTCGAGATGGAGGTGGTGGCCGAGGGCATCGAGACCGCCGAGCAGATGGCCGACCTCCGCGAGCTCGGCTGTCAGCTGGGCCAGGGCTTCCTCTTCTCCAGGCCGCTGCCGCCCGAGGAGCTCGACGAGCTCCTCGAGGCCGACGTCCCCTTCTAGGCCTCGGCGGCCCTGCGCATCACGAGCCGCACCATGTGGCGCCACACGAACGTGGGTGTGACCGGCCACGCCAGCAGCTCGTCGTCGCGCGGCTGAAGGACCCAGAGGCCGGCCTCAGCGTCGAGGACCTCGAGCCCGTCGCCCCCGGTGGTGCCGTCCTCCAGCGTCCAGGTGGCCCCGAGACGCCAGCGTCGCCGCAGCTCTCCCACAGCTCCGTCCACGTAGGGAATCGGCTCGCTGGCTGACGGGCGCGGGCGCGGGCCCAGGTCTACCAAGCGCGCGAGCACCTCCGGGAGCAGCGTGGGGTGAAGTTGCATCAGACGCCGGCGCTCGTCGTCGCCCGCGGGCATGAGCAGGGCGGCCTCCGCGTGAGACACCCAACCCTGCATGGAGCGGCCGGCGTACGCGAGCTCGAGCGTGCACAGCTCCGGCCGGACGATCGCCGCGAGGGCGCCGCGGATAGCTGGGTGCGAGCTTCCGCCCTGGATCACGCCCGCTCCATGCAGGAGGGCGAGCTGCTCCTGGGCGTCGTCGCCCTGGAGCGCGGCGTGGATCGGATCGGCGGCATGCGCGATCAGCACCGCCAGCGTCGGCTCGGCCACCAGCAGATCGCCACTGCCGTCCAGCTCGGGCGCGATCGTCACCTTCGCATCCTCAGACCCTCGGCCACGGTGTTGGTGACCGACCACAGGTCGTCGTACTCGAGGGCGGCGGTCGAGCAGGACACCACGTAGCCGAGCTCGCCGTGGATGAGCGACCACTGCTCGAGGTTGACGCCGCCGAACCGGTCGTGGAGGTAATGGGTGAGCGCTCGCCGTGCCGGCAGGCCGTCGATCTCGATCGCGTCCAGGTCGATCACGCGCAGGCGGTCAAGGCTTTCGCGGAGCGCGTCGAGCGAGCTCCCGGCCCAGCTCTCGAGCTCGACGTTCGTGCCGAGCGATTCGACCGTGACCACCACGTTGGGCCGGAAGTGGGGGTCCTCGCGCGGCGGCTCGATCGAGATGAGCGCGCAGCCGTGGACGTTCTCGGCGTGCTCCCAGTCACGCGGCAGCGGTAGCTCGAAGCCTGCGGAGGGGTGCCGGTAGGTCTCCAGTTCCTCGCTCATCCGGACGCGTAGCGGCGGTTGACCTCGTCCGCGCGCTGCTGGCCGTGAGGGCAGTCGAACACCCAATCGCCCTCCCTCGTGCGCACGGAGAACCCTGGGCAGCGGAAGCGACGTAGGAAGCGCGGCATCCAGAGGCCCGCGAGCTCGGAGGGCGTGATCCTCGATCCCGGTGAAAGCGGGCCGCTGTCGAGCACCGCCGCCGCCGGGATCACTCCCACGACCGGCTCGGCGCTGGCGCGGTCGACGGTGCCCTCGGCGCGGAAGACGAGACCCTCGCTGTGAAGCGCGAGCCGGCCCTCCACAGGCCAGAGCTCCGCCTCTCCGGCACCCGGGAGCCAGCCCGGGCCGATCGCGGCGACCTCCCAGCGGTCGAAGGGCTCGCTCGCGGGAGGAGCGACCTGCGGTCCGGTCATCTCGATCTGCCTCACGCCGCTATGCGCCGGCGGCTGCGCGCGGTCGCCCGGCGAGATAGCGCCGCTCGATCTCCTCCGCCCGGCGGCCGGCGCCGGCGGTCTCGAACACGCGCGGACCGTCGAACGTGTCCACGCGGATGCGCGGCATCACCCGCGAAGGAAGATCCGGGGCCGGCCTGGCCGCCCCGTCGGGCCGCGTGCCGGCGGAGACGCGCCGGGCGGCGATCACCTTCCCGGCGGGGATGATCTCCACCACCGGCGTGCCGCGCATGCGGTCCTCGCGCACGTCCGCGGCGAAGGCGATCGCCTCGGGATAGAGCATTACGTGCCCGCGCACGACACCGATCCGCTGCATCGCGCTCGGGCGGGAGTGCTCGTCGCTCACGAGGTGCGCGCGCCAGCGTGCGAGCGGCTCCTGCCCAAGCCGAGCTCGAACGATCGCCTCGCTCGAGGCCCCGCCGGGGTCGGTGCGCACCGTCGCGGCCACCGCGGCATTGAGCGGCACCGAGAGGTCGAACTCGCGGTCACGCTCCCTGAACCAGCGCGGCCCCCACCAGTCCGGATCCCAGAGCACGAGGACGATGCCCGCGGTTGCCGCGAGCAGCGCCGGCGCGTAGAAAGCGCCTCGCGCTCCTTCGGGGGCGAGGTCCCCGATCCCCACGAGTAGCAGGCACAGCCCGAGTCCCGGCGCGAGTGTGATCGGCATCGACGGCAGCGCCGCGATGCGCGACCAGCCGCGCCAGCGGCCGGTCCAGCACAGCCACGAGACCACCAGCAGCGCGATCCCGACGGCGATGGCAGCGGCCGGCATGCCAGCCTCTTACCAGGGCGCCACGCCGTCCCACGGCGTGACGGAGTCCACCTTGTCCCCGGTGTATTCGGCAGCTCCGCTGGTCCAGTCGGATACGTCGCTCGCCGCGCCCTCGCCCCAGTTCCAGGCGTCGTCGGCCGCGGTTCCGGCCCAGTCGACCACGGTGTCGTTGAAATGATCGGCGATCCCGCCTGCCACGCCGCCGGCCACGACGCCGCCGACCACGCCGCCGATCACGGTGCCCACACCCGGGCAGATCGCAGTGCCGATCGCGGCCCCGCCGACCGCGCCGCCCCATCCTCCAAGCGCCGCCGCGCCGCCCACCGTCGCGGTCTGCGCGGCCACGCGGCCCGTGCGCTCCTGGTTGTTGAGGTTCGGATTGTCGAGATCATTGAAGTACTGGCCCGCTCCGGCCGTGACGAAGGCCGCCCCGGCGCCGAGCCGCCCGAACAACTTCGCGCGGCTGGCCCACTGCGCGCGCGCAGCCGTATCCGGGACCGGCTGGGCCGGCGCCCAGACGCCGCGACGCATGTAGCCGCTCACCGAGGTGGTCCCTCCGCTCGGAGTGGAGCGCATGTAGGGCGCCACCCAGCGCGGCTGGCGCGCCCAGTAGCCAGGCTCATAGCGCATCCAGTTCTGGGCGGCGTAGCGGCTTGTCCACTCGGAGGTGCCGAACAGGACGCCTGACGAGAAGCCGGCGACGACCATGGCGCTCTCGCCGTCGTTGTAGCTCGAGTCCCACGGGTTGAACGGCTTCACCGCCACGTCGTACACGAAGTCCCAGACCGCCTGCGCTCCCGAGGCCGTGGGAGCCCCGCCGAGCGTCGGTCCCATCGGAAGGCCGGTGGCTTCGAGCGTGCTCGCGGTCGCGCCGTCGGCGATCTTGACCGATTTCACCGCGTCGCTCGCCTCGCCCTGTGCCCAGCGCTCGATCCGGTCCGCGTCGGCCTGCTTGTCGGCGGCCAGCCCCTCGGCCGAGGCAGCGCGCGCCTCGGCGGCGTCGGCGGCCTGCGAGAACGGGTCGGCGAACGTGAGCGGCGTCGGGTTGAGGAGAGCCGTGCTGCGCGCGTTGATGGCCTCGGTGCGCGCAGCCGCGGCGCGCCGCTGCGCCTCGGCGGCCTCCTCGCGCGCCTCGCGCAGCCTGTCAGCGGCGTGCCGCACCTTGTCCTGCGCCTCCTCGATCCTGTCCGCCAGGTTGCCGAGCGCCGTGCCCGCCGTGTCGAGCGAGGTTTCGAGATAGGTCACCGCCTCGCCCGCGCGCGCGAGAGTCGTCGAGTAGGAGATCGATGCGACACCGCTCCATGCGGTGGGCGAAGCGGCCGCGATTGTGCTGCTCGCGCCGTCGAAGCCGTTCGACAGCCCGCGCAGCCGTGACGCCGCCGCGCGCAGCGGCCCCGGCTCGCCCTCGGGCCAGGGCAGCCCCTGGAGGTCCGCCGGCTGGCTCACCGCGCCCCCGGTCGGCCGGTCGAGGAGGGCATCGCCTCCTGGTCCACCTGCTCGTAGACGGCCGCGGCGGACTCGACGTTCGAGCCGAGCGCGCCGACCCCGTCGCCGATCGCCGCCGCGCCGGCCTCCACCGCGCCGCCAAACGCCGCGCTCGCGCCGCTCGTCTCCGGCGGCGCCGCGCCGGCTACGCCGGAGAGCGCCGCCCTCACCTCGCCGGCCAGCGCCATCAGCTGGCTACCGGCCATGCGGGCGGTGCCTCCCGCCGATCGGAGGCTGCCGGGATCGACCCTGATCTCAGCCATCGGGCCCTAACCTCGCCTAACGGTGGCGGCTACCGGCCGCCGAAGGAGGACGCGATGCTGGTCTCGGTCTGCTCGTAGTTGGCGCCGGCCTGCTGGGTCAGCTGCGAGATCCCGTGGAGGGCCTCCTGGATGCCCTGAGAGGAGCGCTGCCACTCCGCCCACAGCTCCTGGAAGCGCGCCTGCGCGACGCCCTGCCACTCGCTCTGGAGCGGCGCCACCTGTCCTGCCAGCTGGGACAGGGTCGACTCGATGTTGGCCGCCCCAGAGTTCAACTGGCTCGCGACGGACTGAAGTTGCTCGGGAGTGACAGCGATGTTCGGCATGGGAAACCTCTCCGTGACCGGGGAAATACGGGAAGAAATCGTCCTTTGAGGTCTATTGGTTCCCAGAGCGGGGAACCCAGTAACCACAGGATGTCCCAGGCGACCACCTTCCACAGGCCCCCGCGAGACTGGCCCGCTCAGGTGCCGAGCACCCCTGCACGCATCGGCGCGCCGCCCATCGTGCCCGTGCCGCCGCACATGGGCGTGATCCAGACGCTGTTCCCGGTGGTGGGCGGCGTGGGACTGCTCGGCTTCGCGATCGCGTTCGGCAACAGCCTCTTCCTGTACATCGCCGGCGTGATGATCGTGCTGATGCTGGGCTTCTCGATTGCGATGCGGTGGTCCCAGCGCCGCGGGGTGCGCAAGCGCGCCGCGGCCGATGCCAGGCGCTACGCCACCTATCTGCGCGAGCGCGACGACGAGCTTGCCGAGGCCGGCGAGCTCCAGCGTCGCGCCCTCACCCGCCTCTATCCCGATCCCGGGAAGCTCTGGACGGCCGTGCTGAAGCGCCGCGGTGTGTGGGAGCGGAGGCCCGACCACCCCGACTTCATGCACGTCCGCCTTGGCCGCGGCAACATCCCACTCGACCGGGCCGTGGAGCTCGAGCTCGGCCTCAACCCACTCACCGAGTACCAGTCGCAGCCGCTCCAGGAGGCGCGCCGGCTAGTGGAGCGCCGCGGCACGCTGCGGAGCGAGCCGGTCGTGGACGACTTCAGCGACGTGGGCGTGCTGGCGGTCACCGGGGACCGTGCGCGCACGCGCGGCTTCGCGCGCGCGCTGATGACTCAGCTCGCGGCCTTCCGGGCTCCGCGCGACCTGCGTCTCGCCACCTGCTTCGACGCGGCGGACTCCGGCGAGTGGGACTGGGGCAAGTGGCTGCCGCACCAGCGCGCCGAGCCGCACAGCCCGGGCGGCGCCGACCTGCCTGTCCTGGCCTTCGCGCGCACGCCGCTGGAGCTCGACGCCCTGCTCGAGGCCGAGCTGCGCCCGCGGCTCGAGCAGCTTCGCCGCATGGCGGAGTCCGGAATCGCCGGCCGCGACGTGCAGATGAGCGCGCACAAGCTCGTGCTTGTGGTGGACGGCTGGCGGCCCGACCACTACGCCGCGGAGCTCCCCTCGTTCCGCCATCTGCTCGCGACCGCTCGCGAGCTGGAGGCGCTCGTCGTCCTGCTCACGGACCAGCGCGAGCTAGAGCCACCGGAGGCCGGCGCACGCCTGTCGGTGCCCGCGCACGGAAGCGCGTCGTTCGAGCGTGCCGGCCCGAACGCCCCGCGGGTCGAGCGAATCGCGCTCGACCAGGTCGATACGGGCACCGCTGAGGCGATCGCCCGGGCGCTCACCCCGCTTCGCCTGGAAGAGGGAGGCGGTGGCGCGCGCGGGCTCGCGGCGGACGTCAGGCTCGTGGACCTGCTCGGGCTTCCGTCCGCGGCGGCGCTGGACCCAGCCCGGTCGCAGGCACCGCGCCCGCGATCGCAGACCCTTCGGGCCGCGATCGGCGTGCAGGCGGACGGGGAGCTGCTGGAGCTGGACTTAAAGCAGGCGGCCGAGGGTGGGATGGGGCCTCACGGCATCCTGGTCGGGGCAACCGGATCGGGCAAGAGCGAGCTGCTGCGGACGCTGGTCGCGGGGCTCGCGGCCAACCACGACCCGGAGTCGCTCGCCTTCGTGCTCGTGGACTACAAGGGCGGCGCCGCGTTCGCCGAGCTCGCCCGCCTGCCGCACACCGCGGGCCTGATCACGAACCTCCAGAGCGACCTGACGCTCGTGGACCGCATGCGCGACGCGCTCGTCGGCGAGCAGGAGCGCCGCCAGAGCCTGCTGCGGCGGGCGGGCGACCTGGACGACATCGTGGCTTACCGCGCCCGCCGAGAGGGCGACAGCTCGCTGCCGCCCATGCCGAACCTGCTCGTGATAGTCGACGAGTTCGCCGAGCTCCTGGCAGCGCGGCCGGAGTTCATCGACCTGTTCGTCTCGCTCGGCCGGGTGGGCCGCAGCCTCGGGATCCACCTTCTGCTGTCCTCTCAGCGGCTGGACGAGGGGCGGCTGCGCGGGCTCGAGAGCCATCTCCGCTACCGCATCTGCCTGCGCACCTACTCGGCCACCGAGTCGAAGATCGTGATCGGGACCCCGGATGCGTACCTGCTGCCGTCGGTGCCCGGGATGGGCTTCCTGAAGGTCGACACCGAGGTCTACACCCAGTTCCGGGCCGCCCTCGCCACGAGCCCCCATCGCGAGCCCGAGGAAGAGGCGGCCGTGCCCGCCGTGGACGTGCTCGCGTTCGAGGCGGGCGCCGCCGGGGCGCTTGCGGGCGCGCGCGCGGGCGGTCGCGGCGAGCCGGCCACGTCGCAGTCGGGCACGTCCACGGACCTCGAGGTGCTGGTGGAGCGACTTGCGCGTGGCACAAAGGACGCTCCGCCGGTGCACCAGGTGTGGCTGCCTCCGCTCGAGCCCGAGCGCGCGCTCGCCGAGATCGCGACCGAGGACCCATGGTGGAGCGCGGAGCGCGCGCGAGACGGGCTCGAGCTTCCGGTCGGCATGCTCGACCTGCCGACCCAGCAGCGGATCGAGCCGCATCTGCTTGACCTGTCGGGGACCGGCGGACACGTGGCTGTGGTCGGCGCACCTCGCACCGGCAAGAGCACGCTGCTCCGCACGATCATGGCGTCCGCGATCCGGCGCTATACGCCGGACCAGGTGCGCTTCTACGCCGTGGACCTCGGCGGCGGCGGGCTGTTCGCCCTTGATGGCGCGCCGCACGTGGGCGGCGTGACCGGCAAGCTCGACCGCGACGCGGTCGAGCGCGTGGTGCACCAGCTTCGCGGGGAGATCGAGGACCGCGAGGCGGCGTTCGCTCGCCTGCGGGTCGAGTCGATGGCTCAGATCCGCTCGATGCGCGCCGCGGGTGAGCTCGACGGTGACGAAGGCGAGTTGGCCGACGTGTTCCTGGTGATCGACGGCTGGGCGGCGTTCAAGAGCGAGTTCCTCGATCTCGACCGTGAGGTCGAACGCATCGCCGCCAGCGGGTTGAGCTACGGCGTGCACGTGATGGTGACCGCGAACCGCTGGGCGGACATGCGCTCGGCCCTGCTCGACAACTTCGGCACCCGTCTCGAGCTGCGGCTGAACGACCCGATCGACTCGGACGTGTCGCGCGCCGCCGCGTCGTCGGTGCCTGCCGGCGTGCCCGGGCGCGGCATCACCTCCGCCGGCACGCATTTCCAGGCCGCGCTGCCGCGCTTCGACGGCGAGTCAACGAGCGAGGGCCTGAGCGATGCCGTGAACCGGATGGCGGAGGAGGCCGCCAGCCACTGGCGCCGCCCCGCCGCCGAGCCGATCCGCCTCCTGCCGCGCGAGCTCGACCCGTCCGATCTGCCCGCGCCGAGCAGCGACGCGATCGCGATCGGCATAGAGGAGCGCCGGCTCGAGCCCGTGCTGCTCGACCCGGTGGGCGGCGACCCGCACCTGCTCGTCTTCGGCGACGCCGAGACGGGCAAGTCGTCGCTACTGCGCCTGCTCGCCCGCGGAATCGCGGCCACCAGCGAGCCAGGGGAGGCCCAGATCGTGCTCGTGGACGTCCGCCGTTCCCTGGCCGATCTCGCCGATCTGCCGCATGTGCGCGACCACGCCTTCTCCCCGCCGGCCCTGGCGAAGGTGATCGAGGAGCTGCGCCGAGAGCTCGAGCCGCGCGTACCCGGGGCCGCCGGGGAGCCGGCGGAGAGCGGCCCGCGCATCTACCTGCTCTTCGACGACTACGACCTCTCGAGCGGACCCGCGAGCACGCCGCTTGCGCCGCTTCACGACCTGCTGCCGCTCGGGCGCGAGCTCGGCCTGCACGTGGTGCTCACGCGTCGTGTGGCAGGTAGCGCGCGCGGCGCTTACGAGGCGGGCTTCCAACGCGTGCGCGAGCTCGGGTCGCCGGGTCTGATCATGAGTGGCGACGCCACGGAGGGTCCGCTCGTGGGCAGCGAAAAGGCGCGCTCCCTTCCGCCCGGGCGCGGGTTGTTCGTGCGCCGCGGGCGTGCACCCGTCGTGGTGCAGACGGCTTTCGCCGCACCCACATCGGTCGAGGCGTATCCGGCCGCGGCGAAGTCGAGAGTTGAAAATCGGTAATCGGGGCAAGGAGGCCTTCATGACCACGACCACCAAGACCTGCGCGGTCACGATCGCGGGCCCCGACCGGCGCGTGGACCTCGTCGTGTCCACGGAGACTCCGATCTCGGAGCTGATACCGACGTTCGTGGACATGAGCACCGAGGACCCGCCGAACCCGGAGGCAGCCCAGCCGGTGTGGTCGGTGGCCCCGCCCGGCCAGCAGCCGCTGCCGCTCGACAAGACGCTCCGCGATGCCGGCATCGCCGACGGTGACGTGCTGACGCTTACCGAGGTGCGCCCGCAGGCGAAGGCGCCGCCGCGCCCCGCCGAGCAGAGAAAGCCGCGCCCGAAGCACGGGCCGATGTCCGAGCGGATGAACACGCTGCTGCCCACGCGCCTCGACCTGCCCGGCCGTGTCTCGCTGGCCACGAAGGCCTTCTTCGGCCACGAGGAGGGGCCGGCCGTGATCGAGTCGGCGCCGCCGCCGGTGGAGTCAGCGCAGGCGCGCCTCTCGCGGCCGGAGCAGCGCGGGCCGATCAACCGCGCACGGCTCGCGTGGAGAGAGAGCGACTACCTCGGGCGCCTCGACCGTCGGATCGCCGAGCCGCGGCTCACACGCTGCGTGACCGTTGCCGTGGTGTCCCCGAAGGGCGGCGTCGGAAAGACCACCACCACCGCGCTGCTCGGCTCGCTCCTGGCGGGCGTGCGCCGCGACCGCATCGTCGCCGTGGACACGAATCCCGACTACGGCTCCCTCGGTCGCGCCCTCACACCGGATCACAGCGTGTACGTGGATGACCTGATCGACGTGCTCGACCGGCCCGATCTGAGCGCCACGGCGCTCGACGGGCATCTGGGCCGCGCCTCCGATGGCCTGATGGTCCTCCCGGCGCCGACCCACCCGGCACGCATGGCCGCGCTCGACGAGGAGGCATACACGAACGTCATCGAGCAGCTCAAGTCGCTCGTCGGGATCCTCGTGCTCGACTGCGGCACGGGCCTCCAGGAGCCCGCCGCCCGCGCCGCCCTGAACTGTGCCGACCAGCTGCTGCTGATCTCGGACGCCCACCCGTCCACGGCGTCGCTCGTGGCCGAGGCAGCCGAGCCGCTCCAGCAGGTGGGCCCACCGATCACGATCGTGGTGAACAAGCTGCCGCGCTCAAGCCGCGAGATGACCATCGACCTGGGCGCGTTCGACGAGCTCGTGCCGGAGGCGCGCGGCCTGCTCACGGTGCGCGAGGAACCGCAGGCCGCGGCGCGCGTGGCCCGCGGCGAGTTCCAGTGGCGCGACGCCCCGGACTCGTGGAAGCAGTCGATCCGCGAGATCGCGGTCGGCCTCGCGTCCGACTGGCCGGAGCTCGGGCTGGCGCGCTAGCCCCGCGTCCCTATCATCTTCACCGCTTGGAGGGGTGCCGGAGCGGTTGAACGGGGCGGTCTCGAAAACCGTTGACGGCGGTAACGTCGTCCGAGAGTTCGAATCTCTCCCCCTCCGCCTAGGTTCACCCCGTGCGTCCGCGCACGACGAGCGCCCAGAGAAGGCAGCCGAAGGCCGCCGTCGATGCCAGCGTCCGGACGATGTTCCAGGCGACCCAGGGGGTCACGAAGTCGTCGTGCACAGCGGCTAGATCCCCGATGCGGGCGGGGTCACCAGCCTTCACCAGATCATCGTTGAGCGGGATGTGGATCGCGAAGGTCACGACGGCCGTCACCGTGTAGAGCGCGAGGCCGGCGACGATCCAGCCTGCGGTCTTGGCCGAGCCGGAGCGACGCGCCTGAAAGAGGGCGACCGCGGCGAGCGTCGGAGCAACGAGGAAGGTCAACGGGAAGGCCGGATTGTCGGCCATCTGTTGCATCGCATCGACAAGCGTGCGGTCGTCGGCCGCGCCCAAGTCCGGCATGACGGCGACCGAGAAGGCGTAGATGAGCCCCGCCAGCAGGCCCATGGCGATCACGGCCGCGCCCAGCACGATGTCCGCGTGGCCGCGCTTCATGTTGACCTCCTTCCGGCCCTTGGGTTCCAGATGCCGGTGGCGGCCGCGTCGCGTGCGTAGTCGCTGAAGTCCCGCGGCTCTCGGCCGAGGGCGCGCCGCACGCCGTCGGCCAGGTGGGCGTTGCGGCCGTCGAGGACCTCACCGAAGATGAAGGTCAGCATCTCCACGACCTCGCTCGGAACGCCCTGGTCGGCCGCAGCGGCGGCGAAGTCCTCGATCGAGATCGGCACGTAGCGGATCTCGCGGCCCACCGCCCGGGAGATGTCCAGGACCGCCTCCGCGAACGTGAGCAGCCGGGGTCCGGTGAGCTCGTAGACCTCGCCCACGTGCCGATCGTCGGTCAGCGCCGCGACCGCGACGTCGGCGATGTCGTCGGCGTCGACGAACGGCTCGGGCACCTCGCCGGCCGGAAGCGCGACCTCGCCTCCCTTGACCTGTTCCTGCCAGTAGTCCTCGCTGAAGTTCTGGGCGAACCAGGTCGAGCGCAAGACCGTCAGCTCGGCGCCGGAGTCGCGCACCGTGCGCTCCGCCCGCTCGGCCTCCTCCTCGCCGCGCCCGGACAACAGAACGAGCCGCGGCACGCCGCTCGCCACGGCCAGTTCGGCGAACGAGCCCAGCGTCTCGGCGGCGCCCGGAAGCGCGTCCCAGTAATGGGAGACGTAGGCCGATCCGACCCCTTCCAGAACCGGCTCCCAGGTCGAGCGGTCCTCCCAGTCGAAACGAGGCTCGCCCGAGCGCGAGCCGATGCGAACAGGCAGGCCGCGCGCGGTCAGGCGCTCCACCACACGGCGGCCGATCTTGCCGGTGCCGCCGACTACCAATGTGGGTGCTCGTCGATTCATGCTCCGACCTCCACCGGCCGCCGTGACGGTGTCGCGGCTGCGCGACCGCGGCGCCTCGCGAGCCAGGCCAGCGGTGCGAGGACGATGCGCTGCAGCCAGCGGGGCGGGAACGCTCCCTGCACCTCGTCCTCGAACTCCTCGGTGAACAGAGCCAGGTCGAGCGGCCTCGGAATGCCGCCCAGCATCGTGCGACCCTGCTCGGCGAGGCCGACGGCGGTCTCGAAGAGCTGCTCCATCTTCAGCGCCGGTCGCACCTCCACGCGGACGAGCGCGTCATCGTCGCCGGCATTCGCGAAGTCGTGCTTCTGGCCAGGGGGGACGACGACGACCTCGCCGGGGCCCGCGACGACCCGCTTGCGTCCCATCCTGAAGCGCATCGTGCCCTCGACCACCTCGAAGCGCTCCTCCTGGTTCGGGTGGATGTGCTGGCCACCCGGGACCCGTCGGTTGGCGGGCAGCTCGAGGTCGATCGCGAGCAGCTCGCCGCCCGTGTTCACCGACGTCTGGCGGAACGTGATCCGCTCTCCGCTCGCAGGGTTCTCGAGTGTCTGTCCTCTGTTCGCCATAGTCGCTCCCATCTGGTCGTAAATGCAACACGTCCAGTTTTGCGCGCCCACAGGGGACTGGCTATGACCAAAACGCGTAGATACATGCTCAATCGTCCAGCACGCTGGACGATTCACGGAAGCCCGTGCATACTTGGCGTCAATGGAAGCGCCGGACCCCTTCCCTCCGTCGGATCCCCTCGGCGAGGCACTGCACTTCCTGCGGATGAACGGCGCGTACTACTGCCGCTCCGAGCTCACCGCACCCTGGGGACTCACGCTGCCGCCGATGCCGGGATACCTCTGGTTTCACGTGGTCACCTCGGGCCGGCTCTGGCTCGAGACCGGGGAGCAGGAGCGGGACTGGATCCAGCTCGGCGACCTCGCGCTCGTGCCGCACGGGGACGGCCACGTCCTGCGCAGCGAACCGGGAGCTCCTGCGCCGGGGATTCTCGATCTCGAGCGTGAGCTCGTCAGCGATCGCTACGAGATCCTTCGCCACGGCGAGGGTGGTGCCCCCACCGGGCTGATCTGCGGGGCCGTGCGCTTCGAGCATCCGGCCGCCGGCAACCTCATCGAGATCCTGCCGAGGACGATCCACATCGAGGCGTCCAGCTCGCCCAGGCTGGAGTGGATGCAGAGCGTGCTGCGGCTGATGGCCTCCGAGGCCGGCGAGCTCAGGCCCGGCGGCGAGGCCGTGATCACTCGCCTCGGGGACATCCTCGTGATCCAGGCAATCCGGGCCTGGCTGGAGAGCGATCCGGCTGCGCAGAAGGGTTGGCTGGGAGCCCTCCAGGACCCCCAGATCGGCCGCGCCATCGCAAGCATTCATCGCGACCCCGCTCGGAACTGGACCGTCGCCTCGCTGGCCCACGAGCTGCCGATGTCGCGCTCGGCGTTCGCCGCCCGCTTCACCGAGCTCGTCGGCGAGCCGGTGATGAGCTACGTCGCACGCTGGCGCATGCACGTGGCGGTGGCCGCGCTGAGGGAGGAGGGCGCCACGGTCGGCCAGCTCGCCGACCGGCTCGGCTACCGATCCGAGGCGGCGTTCAGCCGCGCCTTCAAGCGTGTCATCGGCGTCTCCCCGGGCGCGATTAGGAGAAGCGCCGGCGAGCAGGACCGCGCGCTGATCGCCGCCGCAGCGAGCTGAGCCGGACGGCTACGGACGACCGTCCGGAAGGAAGCGCTGCGCGAGCCGCGCGCTGAATGCCAGCGGGCGCGCTGCCTCCACGCGTCCCTCGCGGATCCGGATCTGACGCCTGGCTGGGCGGCCGAGCTTGAACAGCAGCTTGTCCACGGCGCGGAAGGGCGCGAACAGCTGCGGCTCGCGGAGCTTCCACACCGGGCACGGCTCGGCAGAGGAGCCGGACCGCTCGAGGATCGCGTTCACGGCACGGCGCGCTGCCTCGTTTGCGCCCTCCATGGTCGCGAGGTCGGTGTGCGTGCGCACATAGTCCGACGCGAAGAGGAAGTTGCCGATGCGGTCGGTCGAGGCGTCCGGGCGGTCGCTCCACGAGCCGGCCGTGTTGATCAGGAGCGGCTCGAGGTTGGTGGCCTCGGTCGGGTTTGGGTGCACGATGCTGGGGTCGAGGAACGAGGACAGGACCTCCACCTCCTCGAGCTCCCGGGTGGCGTCGTCGTGGAGGCTCTCCGTGAGCTGGTGCCAGACCTCGTCCGCGATCTCCTCGCGTGAGCAGAACATCGCCTGCTTGCGGATCCCGCTGCCGATCGCCTCCCAGTCGGATACGTCCACCGAGAGGATCCCGCGCGAGCGGCCGTCGCCCAGCCGTTCGGGTTGGAACTGTGGCTGCCAGAACTGAGGCTGTGAGATCGAGGTGAGCGCCCACGGCGAGTCGATGTAGATGGTGTGGCCGTGGACCGCCTTGGGTTCGCGGCGGTCCAGGTAGTAGACGATGCCGTTCATCCACCGCGTGCGCAGCCTGTGAAGGCCCTGGAGTCGCGGGTCGGCAAGCGCGAGCCCGTCGTTCAGCAGGGGCGCCATGACCTCGACCGGCAGTGCGCCCACGTACCAGTCGGCCTCGTGGCGGGAAGGTCGGTCGCCGGCTACGAGGCTGACGCCGGTCACGCGCCGGCCGCGGCAGTGGATCGCCTGCACCTGATGGCCCAGGTGGAACTCCACGCCTAGCTCGCGGAGGTGATCGACCCAGGGGTCGATCCAGACGTCACTCGTAGGCCCGTTCAGCACCCGGTCCACCTGGCCTGACGGGTTCGCCATGTCGAACAGGAGCTGGAGCAGGATGTAGCCGCCCGTGCGGGCGCTCATCTCGCGCGCCCGCGCGGCCACCAGCGTGCGGGTGAGGCCGTCGGCCAGATACCTGGCGTAGTTCGGGCTGCGCGTCTCGGCACCCGAGAACTCCCACCAGCTCACGTTCTCGAACTCCGCGAAGCGCCGCTCCTCGCAGCTCGTCAGCAGCAGCAGCAGCCGGTCGACGAAGTAAGCCGCGTCTTCGGGGGGGATCCGGACCCGGTCCGCGTAATCGAAGAGGAACCGAAATGCCTTGTGAAGGTCGGTGAGGCTCCGCGGGATGTGCACCGGCGCGAGCAGCTCCTCGCCCACCTTCGAGGCGATCTGCACCTCGCTGGCGGTCACGAGGTTGTCCGCAACGGTCCCGCCTCGATCCCCGTAGGGGATGCGGCGCATCGTGTGTGGGATGTGCCTGTAGAAGCCGGGGAAGAAGCGAAACCCGTGCTCCGCGGGCAACGCTCGGCCCCCGTTCCGTCCTGAGCCCGGCACCGGAAAGCTCCGAGCCTTCCCCCCGAGTGCGTCTCGGGTCTCGAAGACGGTCACGCGGAAGCCGCGCTCGCTGAGCTCATGGGCCGCGCTCAGTCCCGCGACTCCGCCACCAAGCACGATCACCCGCTCGGCCATCACCGAATCAAACTAAATGAGAGAATTGCCTGACCCGAAAGGAGAGAGCATGGCTCTGAGTATCGGCGACACGGCGCCCGACTTCGAGGCGCAGACCACCGAGGGCAACATCAGCTTCCACGACTGGATCGGCGACTCGTGGGCGGTGCTGTTCTCCCACCCGCGCGACTTCACACCGGTCTGCACGACCGAGCTGGGCTACATGGCGAGCATCAAGCCGGAGTTCGACAAGCGGAACGTCAAGGTCATCGGCCTGTCCGTCGATCCCGTCGGCAACCACGAGCAGTGGGCCACGGACATCGAGGAGACGCAGGGCCACCGGCCCAACTATCCGATCATCGGCGACGGCGACTTCGAGGTGTCGAAGCTCTACGGCATGCTGCCGGCTGAGACGGAGGGCGACCCGACCTCGAGGACGCCGGCGGACAACCAGACCGTCCGCAACGTCTTCGTGATCGGCCCGGACAAGAAGATCAAGCTCATCCTGGTCTATCCCATGACGACCGGCCGGAACTTCGACGAGGTGCTGCGCGTGATCGACTCGCTCCAGCTCACCGCCCAGCACAAGGTTGCGACGCCCGCGAACTGGCAGCAGGGCGACGACGTGATCATCGCCGGCTCGGTCTCGGACGACGACGCCAAGGAGATCTATCCGGACGGCTGGGAGTCGCCGCGCCCGTACATCCGGATCGTGCCGCAGCCGCGCTGAGCCGGTTGTGCTGTTTGCCCGAAACGGCCGGCATTGAAGGGTGCCCGGAATGCAGGTGGGGCATCCGAGTAGCGGATATAGCAACTGAGATGCCCCACCCGGCCTGATGCGGTCCCCTGTTTGCCCGTCCGGCCGCGGCGGGTACATGCCCTCTGTGGCGAAGCTCGCTCTGTGCCTCACGCTGGCCCTGACCCTGTGCGCTCTCGCGGCGAGCGCTGCGCAGGCGGCAGGCGTCTACGTCGCCCTTGGTGACTCGTACACCTCCGCGCCGCTCGTGCCGAACCAGTACGGCGAGCCGATCGACTGCGGGCGCTCCGACCACAACTACCCGTCGCTCGTCGCACAGGAGTTCAAGGTGGACGAGTTCATCGACGTGAGCTGCGGCAGCGCACAGACGAAGCACATGACAGAACCGCAGACGGACCTTCCGCTCGGCGGAACCAACCCGCCCCAGTTCAACGGGCTGCGAGCCGGACGCCACGCTCGTGACCGTTGGCATCGGCGGCAACGACGCGGGGCTGGTGGGCGTGGCCGAGAAGTGCGCCGAGCTGGGCCTCACGAACCCCACGGGCACGGCCTGCCGCGACCACTGGGCGCCGGGCGGGAACGACACCGTGGCCGCGAAGATCGAGGCCACGAAGCCGAAGATCGCGGCCGTGCTCCAGGGGATCCACCAGCGCAGCCCGCAGGCGCGGGTGGCGATCGTCGGCTACCCGGACGTGCTGCCGAAGAACGGCGAGAGCTGCTACCCGATGGTCCCGCTGAGCCCCGACGACATCCGCTACATCGACGAGCTGATCGTGCGCATCAACGCGATGATCGCCGGCCAGGCCGCCGCGAATGACGCCGAGTTCGTGGACACCTACCGAGACAGCGGCGGCCACGACGTCTGCAAGCTGCCGCCGAACCGCTGGTTCGAGGGCCTTGTCCCGACCGAGCCCGCCTATCCGCTGCATCCGAACGCCAAGGGCGAGGCCAGCATGGCCCGCTCGGCGATCGCGCAGCTGAACAAGCCGCGTCCCGGAGGCACGACCTCGCCGAATGGATCGGCGACTTGCCTCGCGCGTCGACCGGCCATCGGTGGTCGAGGCATCGGGCGCATCCGGCTCGGCCAGAGGCGGCGGGCTCTCGGCCGCCTGGCTGTGGCACCGGTGCGCCGGACGCGCGCCGCCTTCCGCTACTGCACCAAGCGCGGCTCTGGCCAGGTGACCGCGGTGTTCTCGAAGCGCGGGCGCGTGGAGCTAATCCTCAGCACCGCGCCGTCGGCGGCGTTCCAGCGCACGTACCCCACGCGACGGCGCATCGCGGCCGGCCTGTTCCGCGCCTCGCCGCGCAGCTCGCGGCTGCTCGGCGTCCGCGGCGAGCGCGTGCGCTTCGTAGCGGTTGCGGGCGACACGGTGATGCGCAAGCCGCGCAGGCTCCTGCGTGACCTTCGGGCCGCCGCCCGCTGACTTTCCATCCCTGACTAGCGGGGTTATGCTCGCCCAGCGCGGGACTCGCACTGGCCCAGCCGCGCGCCGTAACTAACTCGCCGCCTACCTGGTTAGGACTCCATGCGACTTCAAGCGCGTTCGATAGCCGTCCTGCTCGCTCTGATCACGATGGCATTCGGGTTCGCCGCCGCCGACGCCGGTGCCGCGAAGGCGCCGACCGCCAAGTCGTCCCTGAAGGCGCTCGTGCGCCAGGCGAACGCGCTCCCGCCCGCGGCGGCATCGGCCGCCAAGCGGCGCGCGCTCAAGCGGTTCGCGGCTCATGCCCGGCGCTCGGCGCGCCGGCGGCCGTGTGCCTCGGTGAAGGATCTGAACAACATTCGCCGCATCGTGGCGAGCGTCCCTGTCAGGTCGAAGGGCGTGAGCAGGAAGCGCCGCCGTGCCGCGAGGCGCCTGAGCGCGCTCGCGCCTGCGTCCATGACCGCGAGCCGGCTGCTGCTGGCGAGCAAGCGCACCCGCCGCTGCGGCGGCGGGGTGAAGCCGCCGAAGGGTGACAACCCCAAGGTCAGGGTTCTGAAGAGCGACGCGCGACGGCTGCGCGTGCGCGTGCAGCTCCCGGCCGTGCAGTTCGTGCCGCGCGAGGCGGGCGGCAAGGCCTGGACGCAGCTGGTGCTGCCGAACTCCGACTCGCCCGGAACCCCGGGCACGCCCGGCATCCCGGTCGTGAGCGACGTGCTCGCCGTGCCGGACGGCGCGAGGATGAGGGTGTCCGTAAACGACGTCGACAAGATCCTGATCGACGGCGTGGACGTGTTCCCCGTGCAGCCGGACCCGGTCGACCAGGACACCGAGCCGCCGAACTTCCTCAAGGGCCCGTTCGCGGACCGGCCCTTCCAGCAGAACGAGAACGCCTACTCGAGGGACGCCCTCGTTCCGGCGAAGCCCGCCGACGCCGACTCACTCGGCACGATGCGCGACCTCAACGTGGGCGGCCTCCAGATCCCGACCGCGCAGTACAACGCCGACAAGAAGAAGCTCGTGCTCCTGAAGTCGGTGGACGTGACCATCGGCTTCGTGGGCGGCCCGCACACCTTCAACGAAGAGCTCGGCAACCCCTGGGAGCAGTTCCAGCGGCGGCTGGGCGAGACGTTCCTCAACTCTCGCCTGCTCGGCAGGGCCGACATCCGCGAGATCTTCCGCCGCTGTGGCGAGGAGATGCTCGTGATCACAAACCCCGCCACGCTCGCCGCCGCGAACACCTTCGCGGCTGCGCGCAACGCGGCGGGAATTCGCACGAGCGTCTTCCAGACCGGCAGCGCGTCGGGGCAGATCGGTACGACGCCCGCGGAGATCCAGACCTTCATCCGCAACCGCGGCTCGCAGCTCCTCTGCATCCGCCCGAGCTACGTGACGATCATGGGCGACGACGACCTCGTGCCGACCTTCCCTGGCATCAACGGGATCCCGTCGGATCTCCAGTACTCGATGAGGACCGATGCCGACGAGCTGCCGGACCTCGCGGTCGGGCGCATCATCGGCAACGACCAGACGGCGGTCGGCACCGCGGTAAACAAGATCATCAGCTACGAGAACTCGCCGCCCAGCGGCCCGTGGCGCCGTCGCGCGACGATCGCGGCTCAGTTCCAGGACGACAACGTCGACGGCCAGGAGAACAGGACCTTCATCACGTTCGCGGAGACGCTCCGCACCGGGCTCGTCAATGCGGGTAACACAGTCGACCGCATCTACGATGACTCGCCCTCAACCACGCCGCTGAAGTTCAACGACGGCACCGACCTGCCCGCCGAGCTGAAGAAGCCGACGTTCGCGTGGGACGGGGACGGTGCCGACGTCACGGCCGCCTGGAACGAGGGCCGCTTCCTGATGGTGCACCGCGACCACGGCTGGAGCGACGGCTGGGGCCACCCCGGCTTCAGCACCACCAACGTGCAGGCACTGACCAACGGCAACCTGCTGCCGGTCATGATGAGCATCAACTGCTCGAGCGCCGCCTACGACTACGACGAGACCTCGTTCGTGGGCGAGGCGCTCGTGAAGCCCGACGGCGGGGTGGTGGGCTCGTTCGGCGACACGCGCGACTCCCCGACGTGGCACAACACGCAGATCGGACTCGGCTTCGCCGACGCGCTCCTTCCGGGCGTGCTGCCCGCCGAGGGGCCGGCCACCAGGCAGCGGGTGGGTGACGCGCTGATCCACGGGAAGCTGCGGCTCGCCGGGATGGCGCCGCCCTCGGGCCCCGGGATCACGGGCGGGGACGGAAGCACCCGCAACGAGCTCTACCTGTGGCACTACTTCGGCGACCCGACCATGCAGATGTGGGGCGGCCGGCGTGAGTTCGTCCTAGACCCGTCGCTGTTCAACGCTGTCTTCGAGCTGGCAGTCCAGCAGCCGCCGCCCGGCGACCCGCCGCCGTACTGGGTGATCGTGAACGTGCCGCCGGGTCTGAACGGCGAGACGCTCAGCATCCTCCAAAACGGCATCGTGACCGGCAAGGCGGTCGTGACCGGAGACACCGTCCGGATCCCGGCCAGCCTGGCCGACGGCTCGAAGCCGGTCGGGCAGCTCCAGGTGGCGGTGGACGGAGAGGGCGCCCCGCCGATCCTGATCGACGTCAAGAACGAGCCGCCGGCGGCGACGACCCTGAACCTGAACTGTCCCGCCGACCACGAGTTCCACAGCAACAACCTGGTCACGATCACGGGCAACCTCGCCGGCGCGCCGGCGGGATCGACTGTGGACGTGAGCTGGGAGATGCCCCAGAGCAACGAGCCCGGGGGCCGGACGGTCGTGACCCATCCAACGACCGACGCCCAGGGCAACTGGAGCACCTCGGTCCAGAGCCAGTCCTTCGAGTGGGGTGACTGGAAGGTCTCGGCGAGCTACGCGGGTGGCGGGGGCTACGCGCCCTCACAGACCGGTCTCTGCACGTTCGAGGTGGATAACAACTCGTAGGTCGTCACAGCTCTCTTACGAGTTCGCCAAAACCGGTGGCCACACTGGGCACCGGTGGCCGGCACGCGGCGCATGGACCTCGGCCGTCGACCCGGACGGTGGACCGGTGCGCGTGCGCGTGACCGCGGCCGGGTAAGGGGTGTCCATGGAGCACGAGGAGCAGGCAGAGCGCATGGACGAGGACGCCGAGCGCATGGAGGAGCACTCCGAGCAGCTCGGCGAGCGCATCGACGACATCGAGAGCGACTGGGAGCGGAAGGAGCAGGACCCAGCCGTCCCGGGCGCGCGGCCCGACCCGGACGAGGAGGAGGACGAGATGACCGAGACCCCAGAGGAGTCAGACCAGCTTCCGGAGGAGGCGCCGCCCGAGGCCGTGCCGGACGACACCGGATCCGACGGCGAGGACGCGAGCGACAGCCCGGGCGTGCCCGGCGAGGAGGAGACGAGCACCGGCAACCAGGAGAACGCCGGCGCGGAGGAGTAACCCTCAAGTAGGGGTCTGACCCTTTTCTGAGGGTTTGGTGGTGCCCGCCCCCTCTAATCTCGGAGGGGTGGATCTCGTACGAGGGCCGCTCAAGGCCGGAGTGGCGGCGCTGTTCGCCGTTGGCCTCCTGCTGCTGTTCCTCAACCCGCCCTCGCTCTCGGGCGCCGAGGGGATGGCCGTGCTGGTGGGTGGCGGGATCATGCTGATGCTCTTCACGGCGTGGGCCACCGTGGCCCTAACGGGCAGCGACTCGATGCCGGAGCACGAGTTCGAGCGCCTCGTGCTCCGCAGCGAAGAGCTGGCCGCCACGCCCGGCCTGCGAGCCGACACGAGCGAGTTCGACCTGCTCGTGGCCGATGCAATCGACGACCTCCCCGAGGAGTTCCAGCGGCTGCTCGACGACACGCCGGTCGTGGTGTCCCATCACGGCATGGAGAACCGCGCCTACGGCCACTACTTCGGCGACACCGTCGCGCGCGAGAACTACCCCGATCGCATCGTGCTCTACCAGGACACGCTCGAGCGCGACTTCGGGCACGACCCCGTGCTCCTTCGAGCGCAGGTGGAGCGCACGCTGCGACACGAGCTGGCTCACCACCTCGGCTGGAACGAGCCGGGGGTACGCGACCTCGGGTTGTAGGCTGGTCGGCGACATGGCCTCAGACCCTCGTACCCTCGAGGACACGCTCGTGACCGAGCGCGAGCACTGGCTCGACGGCCCGCCCCACGAGCTCTTCAAGGATCTGCGCGGGGGCTGCCCGGTGCACTGGACCGCGCGGATCAGCGAGTACCCCGAGGAGGCCGGCTTCTGGTCCGTGACCACCGCGGACCACGTGCACGAGGTGAGCCGCGACTGGCAGACCTACTCGTCCGAGCTCGGCGGCGTGACGGCGCTCACCGACGCGATCTTCCCGCTCGAGCTGTCGCGCGCGATGTTCATCGGGATGGACCCGCCGAAGCACGATCGGCTCAAGGCGCTGTTCCAGCGCGGCTTCACGCCGAAGCGGATCGCCGAGCACGAGGACGAGATCCGGGAGATCGCGGTGCGCGTGCTCGACGGACTGGAGGACCGCGAGACCTGCGACCTCGTGACCGAGGTGGCGCAGCCGGTGGTGTCGCGCGTGATCGGAAGCTTCATGGGCATCCCGCCGGAGGACGACGCGATCTGGGCGCGCCTGATGAACACGACGCTGGGCGCGGGCGACCCCGACCTGAATCCGGAGGGCGTCGAGGCCGTGATGGCCCGCGACGTGCCGGAGATCTTCCAGCGCTGCGGCCGGCTGATCGCCGAGCGGCGCGAGCGCCCTACGGAGGACCTGACCAGCGTGCTGGTGCACGCCGAGGTGGACGGCGAGCGGTTGGAGGAGCACGAGATCGTGATGGGCTTCTTCCTGCTCGTGGCCGCGGGCAACGACAGCACGAAGGCCACCTACAGCAGCGGCATGCGCGCCCTCATGGAGAACCCGGACGAGCGCCAGCTGCTGGTGGACGACCCGACACTGATCCCGGCCGCGGTGGAGGAGTCGCTGCGCATGTTCCCGGCGTTCGCCCACTTCCGGCGTACCGCCACGCGCGACGTGGAGCTTGGCGACCAGAAGATTCGCGAGGGTGACAAGGTGGTCATGTGGTACGTCTCGTCCAACCGCGACGAGACCCGCTACGACGATCCCGACGTGTTCGACGTGAAGCGCAACGCCGAGCACCAGGCGTTCGGCGCAGGCGGGCGTCACTTCTGCCTCGGAACCGCGCTGGCGCGGCTCGAGCTGAAGGTCCTGTTCGAGGAGACGCTGCGGCGCTTCCCGCAGATAGAGCTCGCGGGCGAGCCGCTGTTCGCCGAGTCGCCCTTCCTCAACCAGCTGAAGACGCTGCCCGTCCGCCTGTAGAGTCGCGCGGTCGTGGTCACCGTGACCCCCCGGCGGCGCGCTTCTCGCAGGTCGGCTGAGCCCGGACGGCAAGTCGGTTTACGTCGCCTAGGGCATGGCGGTTTACGATCGTGGTGCCGTGTCGACGCTCGTGATCCGCCTGCTGGGCCCGCCGGAGATCGAGCGCGACGGTGTGGTTGTTGCTCCGCCGCGTGGTCATAAGGCGTGGGCCGTGCTGGCGTACGTGGCGTTGGCGGAGCGACCGGTCGCGCGCACAGTGCTGGCCGAGCTGATCTTCCGCGACGCCGAGGATCCGCGTGGGGCGCTGCGCTGGTCGTTGGCGCAGCTGCGTCGCGCTCTTGGGGTTGCCGGGGCGCTACGAGGGGATCGATTGGAACTGGGGTTGCCGGCTGGCACTGCGGTGGACGTGCTGGCGTTGGCTTCCGGCGAGCCGGATCCCGCGCTCGTTCGCGGCGAGTTGCTGGAGGGAGTCGACCCCGGCGCCGGGGCGGAGTTCGACGCGTGGCTGCTCGTGGAGCGCCGGCACTTTGCGGGCGTCTGCGAGGCCGTGTTGAGGGATGCGGCGCTGGGTGCGTTGGCGGCCGGTATTCCGCTTGACGGCGCGGCGCTGGCGTCTCGGGCGCTCGCGCTGAACAGGTTCGATGACGGCGCCCACGAGTTGTTGGTGCGCTGCCTTGCGAGGGCGGGCGAGGTCGGCGCCGCGCGCGATCACGCTGACGCTTGCGAGGTGTTGTTCCGCCGCGAGTTGGGCCGCGCGCCCGATCCGGGGGTGCGCCGGGCGGCCGACGAGCATGGCGCGCAGAGCTCTCCGGCGGACGGCGATCGGGCGGCCGCTTTGGGGCAGCTTGACGCGGGGCGCGCGGCCGTGGCTGCCGGCGCGGTTGAGCCCGGGGTGGCGTGCCTGAGGCAGGCGTGTGCGGAGGCGCGGGGCGTTGGCGACCCGGCGCTGCTGGCGCGCGCGCTGGCCGCGCTAGGGGCGGCGCTGGTGCATTCGGTTCGCGGCGGTGACGAGGAGGGCGCGGCGGTGCTGCACGAGGCGCTCGCGCTGGCCGAGGCCAGCGGCGACCGCGAGGTCCAGTGCAAGGTTTGCCGTGAGCTCGGCTTCGTGGCGGCACAGGCGAGTCGCGGGGTATCGGCGGGCAGGTGGCTCGGGCGGGCCAGTGGGCTAGCGGCGGACGACAGCGAACGTGCCGCGGTGCTCGGCACGCGCGGCAAGGCGCTGTCTGACAGGGCGCACTACGAGGCCGCGATCGCCCTGCTCGAGGAGTCGATCGCGGCCGCGCGCCGCTGCGGCGACGCCCGCCAGTCGGCGTGGTCGCTCGCGATCCTGGGCCGTGTGCTCTTGCTGCGCGCCCAGTGGCCCGAGGCAGTCGAACTGCTCGACGAGTCGCTCGCGATCGTGGGCGAGGACGGCTGGGTGGCGTTCCAGCCTTTCCCCGAGGTGCTAAGGGCCGAGGTGGCGCTGCGCCAGGGCGACCCGGATCACGCCATCGCCTTGCTCGATCACGCCTTTGCGCTGGGCTGCCGGATCGGCGACCCATGCTGGGAGGCGAGCGCCGCTCGCGTGAGGGGCCTCGTTCACGAGGCGGCGGGCGAGCGCGGCGCCGCGCTGACGCGGCTGCGCGACGCCGCGGTCCGCGCGGTGCGGGTGGCCGATCCTTACGTCTGGATGCATGCCTGGTGCCTGGAGGCGCTCGCCGACGTGGCGATCGCCGACGCTGCGCCCGATGCAGGGGACTGCTTGGCCCGGCTCGAGCGGCTCGCCGCCCGCGGCGACATGCGCGAGCTCGTCGTGCGCGCCGCGCTGCACCGAGCCAGGCTCGGCGATCCCAGCGGCCTCGAGTCGGCCCGTCTGCTGGGCGAGGCGATCGACAACCCGGCGCTGCACGCCGAGCTGGCCGAAGCGGTCTGATCACACGCGCCGTCACACGGCGCGCTGGTGGTGTCCTTGCATGTCCACCAGCACGACAGCCAGGAGGTCCCGATGAGTCTCAGGGTCGACCCGACGACGGACGAGGTGTCCCGGGCGGAGATCTTGCCGCAACTCGACGCACGCTCGCTCGTAGACGGCGAGCGCTTGGAGGCCGAGGTCAAGGCCATGTACCGGCACGTGGCCCACGGCGAGGACGGAGAGCTCCACTTCGAGCTGGGTAGGGACCTGGCCGACCGGCTCGGCTATCCCGCATGGTTACTCGACTCGATCCCCGCCGAGGCGCTGGCCTCCTTTGCGGGGGTGGGGCATCACCTCGACCTCGCCTTGCTGCAGCCGGGCGAGGAGGTGCTCGACCTCGGTTCGGGATCGGGTACCGACGTCTTCTGCGCGGCGGTGCTGGTCGGCGAGTCGGGCCGCGTCGTCGGAGTGGACATCACCGACGAGCAGCTCGACAAGGCCGCGCGGCTTCGGGACCGCGACCGGTTCTCGCGGGTCCAGTTCGTCGAGTCTCACATCGAGGAGCTCCCCTTCGAGGACGCGAGCTTCGACGCCGTCCTCTCGAACGGCGTGATCAACCTGTCGCCGGCCAAGGGCCGGGTCTTCGCCGAGGCGGCGCGGGTGCTGCGGCCCGGCGGCAGGCTGGCGATCGCCGACATTGTCAGCGGCCGGGCGCTCAAGGAACGCACCAGGCGCAACGTCGAGCTGTGGGCCGCCTGCATCGCGGGGGCGATCCCCAGCCGCAGCTACCTGGAGGCGATCGAGGCGCAAGGCCTACAGGTCAAGCAGCTCCGCAAGAACAACTACCGCTTCATCTCAGAGCGGGCGCTCGATGCCTGCAGAACGTATGAGGTCGAGAGCGTCTCCCTGCTGGCGCTGAAGCCAATACGTGCAAGCCGCCAAGCTTGATTTCTCGCGCGCCGCATGTTAGTCATTAGCCTTAGTCGTTTGACTAAACTCCAGGAGGACAGCCCCATGTCCGCAGTTCGAACGCGCACCGCTCTCACGCTTGCAGCCGTCGCGGCCGTCACCGCCCTGCTCGTCGCTCCGGCGGTTTCGCCCGCGGCGGTCACGTGCGATTACTCCTCCAGCGGGAAGCTTCTGACCGTCGCCCTGGGCGCGGCCGGCGACAACGCGGTGCTGAGCGTCGTGGCCGGAGAGATCAAGGTCGCGCGGGGCCTCACCCCGGTCGCCTGTACGGGACCTGGCGGACCACCGAGCGTGACCAACACCGGCGCGATCTCCGTGACCAGCAACGGCGCGGACTTCCAGAAGCTCAGCGTCTCGGGCGCCGACGACTTCGTCCCCGGGCCGGATCCCCAGGACGGCAGCGACAGCGGGGGAGGCACCAAGGAGATCGAGATATTCGTGAACCTGAACGGCGGGCTCCAGTCCACGCTCGAGGTCGGCACGGGTGACGGCGCCGGGGGGAGGATCGTGTTCGGGGCCAACGGCATCAACCCCAACCCCGTCGGCGAGTCGGTCGACGATGCCGACATCTTCCCCAACAACGTCGAGACCCTCACCGGCGCCGGGGGAACCGGCCACGACGAGCTGCTCGCCCAGGGCGGACAGGGAACCGGCGCTCCGCTGACGGCGGACGTCGTCCTCCTCGGGGGCGGGGGCATCGACCAGATCGAGGGCGGGAACGGCGTGGACTCCCTCTTCGGCGGGCCCGGAGGCGACACCCTGTTCGGAGGAGGCGGAAGTGACGAGCTCCATCCAGAGGCAGGCGACGACACCGCGAACGGCGGGAGCGGAAGCGGCAGTGACACCGTCGTCGTAACGCCCATCGCGCAGCCCGCGACGGTCGACCTCGCGATCGGGGTCCGCCAGGACACCGGCGACGGGTCCGACCTCCTGGTGGGCTTCGAGAACGCCCGGTCGGACGCCAGCCTGGGAGCGACCCTGCGCGGCGATGACGGCGGGAACGTGCTCACGGGCAACGAGGGCGACGACACCCTGGAGGGACGCGGCGGAATCGACGTGCTGAACGCCGACCTCGGTGCAGACACGCTCCTTGCCCGCGACGGAGGGCTCGACGGCGTCGACTGCGGAGAAGGCGTCGACACCGCCACCGTGGACGCGCTGGGAATCGACTCGCTGACCGGCTGCGAGAGCGCCATCTTCCCCCCGCCGCCGGGCTCCGGTGGCGCGGGTGGCGGCGCCGGCGGCCCCGGCCAGCCCTCGCCGGCGGCGTTCGGTGCGCGGACGCTGATCACGCTCAGGCTCGCGCGCAACCGAATCCCGGCCAGGGGGCCGCTCGCCGTCCGGGTCTCCAACCGGAACGCCTTCGACGTGACCGGGACGCTCGCCGGTCAGAGGAAGCGCACCAAGCTCCGGGCCAAGTCGTTCACCGTGGCCGCGAGCACAGGCAAGACCGTCAGGCTGAGGCTGCCGAAGGCGCTGCGCCGACAGCTCGCGCGGCAGCGCACGCTGGCGTTGCGCCTGACCGCCAACGTCCGCGACCCGGCGGGCAACACGCGCACAATCAGGAAGACGGTCAGGCCACCGCGGGGCCAAGCGGCGGAGCGTCTCGGGCTCGCGGAGGCTCACCGCGTCGCCAGGATTGTTGCGCAGAGACACTTCGCCGAGGTCTTCGACGCCCGCGCCCGTGTCGGCCGGTGCACGCGAGTCGCGCTCAATCGAGCGGTCTGCCCCGTTTTTGTCAGGGGGCCGGGTGTTCGCTGCAGCCTCACGGTCTTCGTGAAGGAGACCAAGAACACTTGGCGACTCCGTGCGCGGGCGCTCCGATGCTGACCCCGCTCAGGAAGCTCCGTTCCCGCCTAACGTACGCCAACGTGATGGCCACGGTTGCCGTCTTCATCGCCCTCGGCGGCAGCTCCTATGCCGCGCTGCGGATCACCGGCAGGAACGTGCCGAGGAACGCGCTCACAGGAGCGGACATCAAGAACCTCACCGGGAAGGACGTCCGCAACAACTCGCTCACCGGCGCGGACGTGAGGAGCCTAAGGAGCGGCGATGTCGCCAACGGGACGTTATTGGCCGAGGACTTCGCCACCGACCAGCTGCCCGCCGGGCAGCAGGGCCCGGCGGGCCCCGCGGGCCCAGCAGGCGCACCGGGGGCGACCGGGCCGCCAGGCGCGACAGGAGCGCAGGGCCAGAAGGGCGCGGATGGGGTCAGCGGCTACGAGATCGTGAACACCAGCACCAACTCGTCGATCCCGGCAGGGGCGGCAGCACTCCGCCAGGCGGATTGCCCCACCGGAAAGAAGGCGATCGCGGGCGGCGTCGATATCTCTGGCACGATCGCGACGGCGGTCGACTTCTTTCTCATCCTGCGGTCCACACGAGACCCCAATGAGGACAGGCGGTGGGTCGGCACGATCAAGAACACCGACTCCGCCGCCCACACCTTGAGCGTGAACGTGCGAGCCGTCTGCGTGACCGCGCTTCCGTAAGGGAGCCCCTTGCACTCGCTCCCAGACGGTGAGAGGGTCGCTTGGTGACGTCACAGGGACGGTGGTCATGTGGTACGTCCCCTCGAACCGCGACGCGCTCATTCCGGTTGGTGCTGTTGACAGCACTGCTGCCGATCCTGGCCGCCGGCCCCGCCGCCGCCGCCAAGCCGCCGTCAGCGCAGGCCGTGGCGAAGCAGCGCCTGGCACAACTGGTGTCGGACACGCGCGCGCTGCCGAGGAGCGCCGTGAAGCGCGCCGACAAGGCCGCATTGCTGCGCAACGCCCTCGCCGCCCGGCGAGCGCGTGCGTCCAACCCGTGTAGGTCCAAACGGCTGCTCGGCGCCTACCGGGGACTGCTGCCCGCGATCCAGAATGAGCGCCAGCGCGACCCCGCACCGACCGCCGGCTCCCCCCGTGGACAGGTGGAAGCGGACGCCCTCGGCGCCCACGCGGCGCTGCTCGCGCTCCCACGCGCCCGGCGTTGCGGTGGCGCCAAGAAGGCGAACGTCGGCGAGACCAAGGTCCGGCTGCTCCGAAGCGGCAAGCGCCAGGTGCGCATGCGCATCTCCTTCCCGACCCCCACCTTCTCGGCTCACCAGGTGGGAAGCAGCGACTACCAGCAGATGTTCATGGAGGGGATGGGCGAGACCGGCGAGAAGGGCAGGCCAGGCCTACCGATCCTCACGAACTTCCTCGCCGTGCCAAGGCGTGCGCGCCTGGCGCTGCGCGTCGAGAAGAGCGCCGGCTACACGCTCAAGGGTGTGAACCTCTTCCCGCATCAGCCCGAGCCGGTCGACGGCACGCCGGCCGACTTCCCGGACAGGGCTCTGTTCCGGAACGAGCCCTTCGTGAAGTCGAGCAGGGCGTACAGGTCGCGCTCCCCGTTCCCCTCCAAGCTCTCGCACGCCAAGCTGCTCGGCAAGATGCGCGAGGTGCGCATGGGCGGCGTGGACGTGGTCGGCGGCCAGTACAGGCCCCGAGAGCGCAGCTTGCGAGTGCTCACCTCGATCGACGTGACCGTGCGCTTCCGTGGCGGCGACGGAACGTTCGCCGACGGCCGTCGCGTGAACTCGCCCTGGGAGGCCTATTGGCTGCGCAATTACGAGGCCAGCGTCCTGAACTGGGACGCGGCGAGCGACTTCCTCGACCTCGACGACCTCGAGCCGACCTTCTGCGGCGAGGACCTGCTCGTGGTGACCACACCCGCGCTGCAGCCGGCAGCGAACACGTTCGCGAACGCGCGTCAGGCCGCCGGCTACTCGACGAAGGTCGCCCTGGTGGGTCCCGACCCCGGCCAGATCGGCACCACGCGAGAGGCGATCCAGGCCTACATCCTCGGCGAGCTGAACGCCGCCTGCCAGCTTCGTCCCACCTACGTGGTCCTGTTCGGCGACACCTCGCACGTGCCCACCTGGCTCGTGCCGTGCACCAATGGCGGAGACGTGGCCGAGTGCGACATCGCCTCGGATCTGCCCTACTCGCTCAACGCACCCGCGGACGTGTTCGCCGACGTGGAGCTGGGGCGGATCCCGGCGCACGACCTCGACGCCGCCAACGCCGTGGTGAACAAGATCGTGGGCTACGAGACAACGCCCCCCGCGAACCCGGACTTCTATCGCCACAGCACGGTCACCGCGTACTTCGAGGGGAAGTACCTCTGCATACTCAACGAGGGCCAGTCCGGTGAGCCGAACTGCAAGGCCGCGAACGGCCCGATCACCGGCCACTATGAGCTCGACGTCAGCAACGGCAAGGACACGCGCGGGTTCACGAGGACGGCCGAGAAGATCCAGAACGCCATGGCGAACGTCGGGTTTACCGCCGACCGGGTGTACACGACACTCCCCGAGTTAAGTCCGGAGACCTACTACAACAACGACCCGATCCCCGACTACCTGCGCAAGCCCACATTCGCCTGGAACGGCACCGGCGCGGACCTGCTGGCCCACTACAACGACGGACGCAACCTCATCCTGCACCGCGACCACGGCTGGCACTCCGGCTGGGCCGACCCGACCCTGCACAGCGGCGACGTGCCCTCGATGGTCAACGGGACCGAGCTGCCCGTGGTGTTCGGCGTCAACTGCTCGAGTGCGCAGTTCGACATTCCGGGGGTTCCCAGTTTCGTCGAGCAGCAGGTGATGAAGCCCGATGGCGGTGCGTTCGCAGGCTTCGGCGACACCCGCGTGAGCCCGACCTGGGCGAACAACAACATGGCGTTCGGCTTCTTCGACGCGATGTTCCCCGACGTGTCGACCTCCTACGGCGCCAAGGACGGCACGGGCAGACTCGGCAAGATCCTGCTGCTCGGCAAGTTCTTCATGGCCACGAAGAACGGGGTCGGCTACCAGAGCGCGGCCGCGACCTACCAGGAGCACTATCTCTATCACCTGCTCGGCGACCCCTCGGCGCAGGTCTGGGCGAACCTGCCCATACAGATCGACGTGGACAAGGTCGACGTGGATCGCATCCCCGTCGACGGGCCTGGCCCGCCGTTCCGGGTGCTCGTGAACATGGGAGGACAGGCGGCCCCGCGCGGTGCGGTGGTCACGTTGTTCCAGCGCGGCACCCCGATCGGACGTGCAGTCGCGGGCGCGGGAGCGGTGGAGATCACGCCCGAGGTCGCAGAGGGAACCGACGACCTGAGCGTGGCGATCGAGCAGGACGGCTCGCCGCCGGTCCAGAAGGCCGTAGATAGTGGCCCATCCGGGCCGCTGACGACCACCTCGACCGTTCGCTGTCCGAGCGACACGCGGATGAACCGGGCCACGACCGTCGGCGGCCACCTCGACCCAGGCTTCGCGGGCGCACGGGTGAAGCTCACCTACACGCGCACCAGCAGCGGCACGCCCATGTCGTTTGAGCGCACGGCGACGACGGACGCAGGCGGCGACTGGACCGACACGGTGACCTTCACGAGGCCGCAGATCGGCCGCTGGCGCGTGGTGGCGAGCTTCGAGGGCGACAGCTCGCACAAGCCCTCCTCGGCCCAGTGCGAGCTGAACGTCACGGCCTAGCGGAGGAGGACGGACGCATCGAACAGGACGGACGCATCGAACAGGACGGACGCATCCTCCCCGCCACGCACTGGGCGAGCCTGGTGGTGTTCGCCATCCTCGTGCCGGCGCTCGTGATCCTCTGGGGCATGCCCGACCGCACCGCGGACGCGTGGGCGTGGACGATCGAGCCGAACCTCACGCCGATCTTCCTGGGCGCCGGCTACGGCGCGGGCGCGTACTTCTTCCTGCGCACGTTCCTGTCGGACCAGTTCCACCCGTCGGCGGCGGGGATCTTCGGCGCGGCCTTCTTCGCGTCGTTCATGCTGATCGCGACGCTCATCCACTGGGATCGCTTCAACCACGGGGACGCTCCGCTGATCGGAGCGCTCGTCTTCTACGGCTGGGTGGCCGTCTACATCGTCGCGCCGTTCGTGGTGCTTGCCCTGTGGTGGACGAACCGGCGGACCGACTCCGGCGAGCCCGCGGCCGGCGAGGCGATCGTGCCCGAGTGGGTGCGCCGGATCGCACAGCTGGTGGCGGCCGGAGCGTTCGTCGGCGCCGCGTTCTTCTATCTCGCCCCGAACGAGGCGATCGACGTCTGGCCGTGGGACCTCACGCCACTCACCTCGCGCGTGATCGGCTCGTTCACGGCCCAGGTGGGCGTGGGGGCACTGCTGATCTCGCTGGACCGCCGCTGGAGCGCCTGGAAGCTGATCGTGGAGACCTTCTTCGTGGCCACCGCGCTGCTCCTGATCGGCGCCATCCGCGCCTGGGACGACTTCGACACCGGCAACGCGCTGATGTACCTCTACCTCGGCGGCCTCGTGACCGCGGATATCGCGTTGCTGCTGCTGTACCGCAGCATGAACCGGCAGGACCACCGTCAAAGTGCCGCGGTATGAGTTCCTGACGACCTGGTGCGTGGACGCGCCGATCGAACGCGTCTTCGAGGTGCTGAGGGACTCGCAGGCCTTCCCAGAGTGGTGGGAGGGCGTGACGTCCGTCGAGGTGCTCGAACCCGGCGGCCCTGACGGCGTGGGCGAGCTGGCTCGCTACAGCTGGCGGAGCGTGCTGCCGTACACGCTCACGTTCGACTCGCGCGTGACGCGCGTGGAGCCGCCATATCTGATCGAGGGCCGGGCGACGGGCGAGCTGGAGGGCGTGGGCGTCTGGCATCTGTTCGCGGGCTCGGGCACCACGGCGGTCCTCTACTCGTGGAAGGTCCGCACGACCAAGCTGTGGATGAACATCTGGGGCCCGCTGCCGCGGCCGGCGTTCCGCTGGAACCACGATCGCGTCATGGAGCAGGGCGGCGTCGGGCTCGCAGAGCGCCTGGGCGTGTCACTGCTCCTGCACGACTAGCGGAGAGGGTGGGATTCGAACCCACGAGGCAGTGTGACCCGCCCACACGATTTCCAGTCGTGCACCTTCAGCCGCTCGGTCACCTCTCCAGAGAGGCTCCAAGCCTAGCTTGGGCCGCGGCCCTGGCGGCGCTGCGTCAGGCCGCGTTTCGCAGCTGGACGTGAGGCGTGCGACGCGGGAAGGCCACGATCGTCGACATGCTCACCTCTGAGAACGCCAGCGCCTGCAGCGTGCAGCCGCAGCCCTCGCAGAGCATGTCGTCGAAGTCCTCGAGCTCGCCCCAGGCCTCGAACTCCTCGGCGCAGGACTGGTCGGTGCAGATCAGGACGGCGTAGAGCATGACCGAGTCCATGCTGCGCACGGCGTCGGACGGAACGGCTACGGCTGCAAGCGGGGTTGCATCAGGCGCCGTCGGAGGCCGGCACGATCAGCCGGATGTGGCTGCGGGCCAGCATCAGGACCGGGGCGGTCCAATCGCGCCCCGAGCCGTCGAGCGCCACGAGCTCTGCGTCGAGGATCGTGAAGAACTCATGATCTCGGCGGTTCACGTGGTCGGAGACGCGGCTGCGATAGCCCTCGCGCGGAAGTGTCAACATCCCCTCCACTCTGTACCGGTCAGTCTCGACGACAACTTTTTCCTGGCGGTTCTCCACGGCGGCGGAATCTAGCGGTTACGGTCCCCACTGATGGCGCTAGCGGCCCCGAGCGGGCGCGGTCCTGCGCTCGAGGCGGTGTTCAAGCCCGTGCATCCGCCCACCACGTTCGAGGAGACCGTGGAGCGGTTGGGCACGGCCATTCGCCTGGGTCTGCTCCCACCCGGCACGCGCCTGCCCTCGGAGCGCGAGCTCGCCAATGAGCTGAACATCTCGCGCTCGACGCTCCGCCAGGCCCTCACGACGCTGGTGCAGAGCGGGCACCTCATCTCGCTGCGCGGCCGCTCGGGCGGCACATTCGTTGCCGATGAGCCTCCGCTCGCCCTGGAGGCCGAGGGCCCTCCTCTGGGTGAGGAGGCGCGCGCGGTGCTCGACTACCGGGTAGTGGTCGAGGTCGGCGCCACCGTGCTGGCGGCTGAGCGTGCCGAAGCCAACGATCTCGACAGCCTCGAGCGGCTCACCGACGAGATGGCCGCAACGGAGGGCGCGAGCTTCGAGGTCTACCGGCGTGCCGACGTGCGCTTCCACATCGGGCTTGCCGAGGCCTGCCATTCGCCCCGGCTCGTGGTCGCGATGACCGAGGTCCAGGGACAGATGAGCGACCTGATCCAGCGGGTGCCCCACCCCGATGTGGTGCTGACGCACTCGAACGCGCAGCACAGGCGGCTCGTGGCGCTGTTGCGCCGCAAGGACACCGGTCGCGCCGTGCGTCTCATGCGCGAGCACTGCGCGGGCACCGAGCACATCCTCGCGGCGCTCATGCCGGACTGACCCAGGTGTCCTTCGCTCCGCCGCCCTGCCCGCTGTTCACCACCATCGAGCCGCGCTCGAGCGCCACGCGGCTGATGGCCGCGGGGAGCACACGCGCGCCCTCGGCGGTCAGGAGCGCGTACGGGCGCAGATCCACGTGGCGCGGCTCGAGCCCGCCGTCCACGACCGTCGGGTGCACCGACAGCTCCAACGAGCTCCTGGCCGATCCAGCCGCCGGGCTCCGCGGCGATCTGCGCGCGCACGCGCTCGCGCGTGTCCTCGTCGGCATCGCGCCAGATGCACCACGTCCTGCGCCTCCCATCTCGCCGCGCGGCTTGACCACCAGCTCGTCGAGGCTCGTCGTCGGGCCCGAGCGGGCGTGACGGGATCGAGGGCAGCAGCGGCTCCTGGTCGAGGTAGAAGCCGGACCAGCTCGTCCACGTGCGCGTGCACGAGCTTGTCGTCGGCGATCGCCGGAGCCGGGCGCGTTCACCACGGCGAGCCTGCCCGCGGCGGCCGGCGCGAGGAGCGCCTCGCCGACGCGCGGTCGGCGTGCCGTCCTCGCCCCTGAAGCGGTCCTCGTCGGTGCGCAGGTAGACCACGTCGACCCCCCGCGTGCGGCCGTCGAGCCAGGCCACGAGGCGCCCGTCGCGGTGCTCCAGGTCGCGCGAGGGTCACGAGCGGGCGCGCACAGCTCGCGGGCGAGCCGCTCGTGCTCCCACCAGCCCGCGGCGGACGGCCCCTCGGAGAGGATCACCACGCGCGGCTCGTGACGCCCGGCGGCGCGGCGTCCTGCAGCGCGAGCGCGAGCTCGCCGAACACGAGCGACAGGTCCGGCTGCGGAGGCTCCACCCCGAGCAGGTCGCGCGAGCGTGTCGCGGGCGGCCACCGAGTAGGCGATGCCGGCCGGCATCCGCACCTGGTCCTCGATCACGCGGAAGCGCCCGTCGGGCGAGCGCACGACGTCGAGGCCCGCGAACGAGACCCAGCGCGGCGGCGTGGCGCCGCGCATCGCGGGCTCGTAGTGGGGCGAGGCCTCCACCTGTTCGCGCGTGAGCACGCCGGCCTCGAACACGCGGCCGTCGCCGTACACGTCGGCCACGAGCGCCTCCAGCGCGCGCAGGCGCTGCACGATGCCGGCCTGGAGCTCCGACCACTCCGGCTCGGTGAGGATGCGCGGCACCGGGTCGAGCGCGAAGACGCCGTCGGGCGCGGCCCCGAAGCTCACGCCGCGGGCGCTGAGGCGGCGCTTGACCTCGGCGGCGACGGCGGCGGGGTCGGCGAGCGCCGCGAGCAGGCCCGCGTAGTGCGGGCGCGGCCCCCCGTCCTCGGCGTACGCCTCGTCGTAGGGGAGCGGGGTCGGCGGCTTGGCTCACCCGGAGCCGCGTACCCGCTCCCCGCTCGGGTCGAACAGCGGCTCGCTCGTGACCTCGCCGCTCACCCAGCTGCCGAAGATGTCGAGCTCGACAGCGGTGCCGGGCTCCGACCCGTCGGGCGGCAGGTAGGCGTAGGCCACCGAGCGCTCGACCGTGTAGCCGTAGCCGCCCGTGGTCACCCGGCCGACGATCTCGCCGTCCACCCTCACCGGCTCGTTCCCGAGCGCCACGGAGCGCGGGTCCTCGAGGGTGATGCAGCGCAGCCGCTTGCGCGGCCCCGCCTCATTCGCCTCCACCAGCGCGTCGCGGCCGATGAAGCCGCCCGGCTTGTCGAGCTTCACGGCGAACTCGAGACCCGCCTCGTAGGGCGTGTCGTCCGGCGTGATGTCCGCGCCCCAGACGCGATAGCCCTTCTCGACTCGCATCGAGTCGATCGCGCGGTAGCCGCCGGCCACGATCCCGTGCGGCTCGCCCGCCTCCCAGACCGCCCGCCACAGCGCCATCCCATACTCGGTGGGGCAGTAGAGCTCCCAGCCGAGCTCGCCCACGTAGGTCACCCGCAGCGCGCGCACCGGCACGCCCGCCACGGTGATCTCCCGCACCGTCATGTAGGGGAACTCGTCGTTCTCGAGCGACTGCGGCGTGAGCGGGGCGAGCGATCTCGCGCGCGCGCGGCCCCCAGATCCCGAAGCAGGCGGAGCTGGACGTCACGTCGTGCACCTGCACCGAGCCGTCGTCGGGCAGGTGGCGGCGGATCCACTCGCGGTCGTGGTTGCCGAATGCCGTGCCCGTGACGATCGAGAAGCGCTCCTCGGCGAGCCGCGCGACGGTGAAGTCGCACTCGATGCCGCCGCGCGAGTTGAGCATCTGCGTGTAGGTCACCCGCCCGACCTCGCGCGCCACCTCGTTGTCGCACAGGCGCTCGAGCAGCGCGGGCGCGCCCGGGCCGACGACCTCGAGCTTGGCGAACGACGACTCGTCGAAGATCGCGACGCCCTCGCGGCAGGCCACGTGCTCCGCGCCGATCGCGGGCGACCAGTGCTGGCCCGCCCAGCCGCGCGGGCGCAGGGACTCGTCGCCGCGCTCCGCGTTCGACTCGTACCAGTTCACGCGCTCCCAGCCCGACTTCTCGCCGAAGGCGGCGTCGCGCTGGCGGTGCCAGTCGTACGCCGGGGAGGTGCGCAGCGGCCGGGCCGCCTGGCGCTCCTCGAACGGGTAGTGGATGTCGTAGTAGGTCTCGTAGGTCTCGAGCACCCGCGCGAGCGTGTACGACGGGCGAGCGGTACTGCGCGCCGAAGCGGCGCACGTCCATCTGCCAGAGGTCCATGCGAGGGCTCGCCCGCCACGATCCACTCGGCCATCACCTTGCCCACGCCGCCCGCGCCCGCGAGGCCGTGGGCGCAGAAGCCGCCGGCCACGAACAGGCCCGGGACCTCGCGTCTCGCCGAGGCAGAACTCGTTGTCGGGCGTGAAGCCCTCCGGCCCGTTGATCATGCGCGTGACCTTCACGTCCTCCATCTGCGGCACGCGCCGCCGCGAGTTCACCACGATCTCCTCGAAGCGGTCCCAGTCGTCCTCCAGCAGGCGGCCGTTGAAGTCGGGCGGGATGCGGTCGAAGCCCGCGCCGCCCTGCGGCATGAAGGCCGGCGCGGCGGGCCGCTCGTAGCCGCCCATCACGAGCCCGCCGCCCTCCTCGCGGAAGTAGATGAGCAGGTCGGGGTCGCGCAGCGTCGGGCAGCGGGTTCTGCGGATCGCGCTCGCGGAACGGCTGGGTCACGATGTACTCGTGCGACATCGGCACGACCGGGATGCGCACGCCCGCGAGCCGTCCGAGCTCGGCCGAGAACATGCCGCCCGCGATCACCACGACCTCGGCGTCGATGTCGCCGCGCTCGGTGCGCACGCGGCCCTGCTCGATGCCCGTGACGCGCGTGTTCGTGAAGATCTGCACGCCGCCCTCGCGGGCGCCCTCGGCCAGCGCGAACGTGAGCTGCGACGGGTCGAGGTAGCCGTCGGTGGGAAGCCAGGCGGCGCCGAGCACGCCGTCGGTGGACATCAGGGGGAAGAGCCCCTGCGCCTCCTCGGCCGAGATCAGGTCGAGCGGCAGCCCGAACGTCTTCGCCCAGCCCGCCTGCCGGCGCAGCTCCTCCATCCGCTCCTCGCTCGACGCGAGCCGGATCCCGCCGCACTCGACCCAGCCGCACGCCTCGCCGAGCTTCCGGTAGAGCTCGACCGAGTACATCATCATCTTGGTGAGGTTCACCGAGCTGCGCAGCTGGCCCACGAGGCCGGCGGAGTGGAAGGTCGAGCCGCGACGTGAGCTGGTTGCGGTCCACGAGCACCACGTCGTCCCAGCCGAGCTCGGCCAGGTGGTAGGCGATCGACGTGCCGCCGACGCCGCCCCCGACGATCACGCAGCGCGCCGCGCCGGGGAGCTCCCGCCGCGCAGCCACTAGCCCCGGGCTTCCTCGATCCAGCCCTCGAAGCGCGGGTCGCTGCGCGCCTTCTGCAGGCGGTCGAAGTGCTTCTGCGCGTACTCGCGGAAGTCGAAGTCGAGCTCGGATACGCCCGCCTGCACCACGCCCCACATCGCCTCGCGGAAGTCCGACATGAAGCGGAACAGCTTCAGCGTGGCCCGCCGCTGGTCGTCGGCGGCTCGCCGAAGTAGGCCTCCAGCAGCTGGCCCTCCTGGTCGTCGTCGAGCTCGTTGTTGGCCGCGAAGTTGCCGAGGTCGAACCAGCGGTCGCCCATGCCCGCATACTCCCAGTCGATCAGCTGCATGCGGTCGCCGTCGCGCAGGAAGTTCGCGGGCAGCAGGTCGTTGTGGGCCGGCACCGGCTCGTGGCCGGGCTGGTCGCGGACGGCGCGCTCGATCGCGCGGCGGCCTTGAGCGCCTCGTCGTAGCCGTCGGGCGGCTCGCTGCCGTTGGCGCGGCCCGTCTCCGCGTACTCCTCCACGAGCCGGAACGAGTCGAAGCCGGTCGGGAGCTCGGTGCCCGAGTCGTGCAGGGCGCGCAGGTCGATGCGCCACCTCCGCGATTGTCTCGGGCTCGCGCAGCTCGTCCGCCCTCATCTCGCGGCCGGACACGAAGGCGGTCACGAGGGAGGACGGCTCGTCGAGCATGGCGGCCACTCTCGGCGCGATGCCGAGCTCGGCCGCGGCCTTGTTGGCGATGCACTCCGCCTGGCGGTCGATGCCAAGCAGCGCCGTGCGCTTCCCGGGCAGGCGCACCACGTAGTCCGTGCCGCCGAAGTTGACCCTGAAGTTGCGGTTGGTGATCCCGCCCTCGAGCTGGACCACGGTGCCCTCGCGCGGTCCGAGCAGCGCAGCCAGACGCGCCACGACCTCCGTCAGTTCCGGAATCGTGAACTCGGGGCTCATGGCGGGACTCTACGCCGACGCTTGCCCACATGCGAGGCTCTGTGTCCCGGATGTCGGACGGCGAGCTGATCCTTGTCGCGGCGGCCCTGCTCGCTGCGGGAATCGGCGCATCCCTACTCGCGTCGCGAATACGCCTGCCCGGCCTGCTGCTGTTCCTCGCGCTCGGCATGGCGATCGGCTCCGACGGCCTCGGCTGGATCGACTTCAACGACTACGAGCTGGCGCGCACGATCGGCGTGGTCGCGCTCGCGCTGATCCTGTTCGAGGGCGGCCTGACCGCCGGCTTCCACGAGATCCGGCCGGTCCTGCGGCCGTCGCTGTCGCTCGCGATCGTCGGCACGATCGGCACCGCGGTCGATCTGCGGCTTCGCGGCGGCCTGGCTGTTCGACCTCTCGCACGCTCGAGGGCATGCTGCTCGGCGCGATCATCTCCTCCACCGACGGCGCCGCGATCTTCGCGCTCCTGCGCGAGTCGACGCTGCGGCGCAGGCTCGCGCGCACGCTCGAGGGCGAGGCCGGCTTCAACGACCCGGTGGCCGTGCTGCTCGTGGTCGGCTTCATCGAGTGGATCCAGCAGCCGGACTACGGCGTCGCTCGACCTGCTGCTGCTGTTCGTCGCACCGAGATGGGGATCGGCGCGGTGGTCGGGTTGGGCGTCGGCTGGCTGGCGGTGCATGGCCTGCGCAACGCGAAGCTCGCCAGCCCGGGCCTCTACCCGGTCGCGACGCTGGCCACCGCCGGCGCTCGCCTTCGGCGGCGCCGACGACGCTGCACGGCTCGGGCTTCCTCGCCGCCTACCTGGCCGGCCTGGCGCTCGGCTCGGCGCGCATCCCGGCCAAGCAGACGATCGTCGGTCTTCCACCAGGGGCTCGCCTGGGTCGCGCAGATCGCGATGTTCCTCGCGCTCGGGCTGCTCGTCTTCCCCAGCCAGCTCGACGACGTCTGGCTGGAGGGCACCGCGCTCGCGCTCGTGCTCGTGTTCGTCGCGCGCCCGCTCGCCGCGGCTCTCGCGACCGCGTTCGAGCGCTTCACGGCGCGGCGAGCGCATCGTGCTGGGCTGGGCGGGCCTGCGCGGCGCGGTGCCGGTGGTGCTCGCGACCTTCCCGGTGATCGAGGGCGTCGACCCGGAGCCGCGAGTTCTTCAACATCGTCTTCTTCGCCGTCGTGCTCTCGACGCTGCTCCAGGGCACGACCGTCGAGTGGCTCGCCCGCAGGCTCGGCGTGACCACGAGCGAGCCCGCGCTGCCGCGCCCGCTCATGGAGACCGGCACGGTGCGGCGCCTGGGCGCGGAGATCGTGGAGTACCCGGTGGGCGCCGACGACGCGATCGTCGGGCAGCTCGTGCGCGAGCTGGGGCTGCCGCGCGACGCCCTGCTCAGCGTGATCGTGCGCGGCGAGGAGGCGCTGCTGCCGCGCGGCTCCACGCGCATCGAGGCCGGCGACCGGCTGCACGTGATGGTGCGCGAGGAGGTGGCGGGCGACATGCCCGAGCTGCTCGAGCGCTGGCGCATCGGGCCGGTCGAGCTCCCCACGCCGCGGCACGCGCGCCTGCGCGCCGGCACTGCGGTGTTCACCACGCGCCGCTGGACGCGAGGCGGACGGCGACGCGGGCTTCCCAAGGAGGTGGACGGCGTGGCGGTGGCCGAGCAGATGCGCACCCGCCGCGACACGCGCGGCGCGCTCGTGGCGCTCGAGGACGGGCGCTTCGCGGTCACCGGCCCGCTGCTTGGCCGTCGGCGGGCCGCTCCAGCTCCAGCGCTACGCGCGCCGGCGGCTGGTCGACCGAGGACGACGCCGCCGCGCGCGCGTGGTGGCAGGAGGTCATCGGCGCGCTCGCCCGCTAGAGCGCCGCCGCGCGCTCCACGAACTCACGCCAATTCCGGTGCGCCGCGGTGCGCCAGTCCGCGTCACGCTCTGGCTCGACACGCTCGCCGGCTGGGATCCGCGCGGCGATCTCCGCCGTGCCGGACCAGAGTCCTGCGCCCACCGCCGCGAGCGCAGCGGACCCGGCGGCGGTCGCGTCGACGGCGCCGCGCTGCACCGGCACGCCTGCGGCGTCGGCCTGAAGTTGCAGCAGCAGGTTGTTGCGTGTCAGTCCGCCGTCAACCCGCAGCGCCTCCACGGGGGTGTCGCGCCACCGCGTGGATCACGTCGGCGACCCGCCAGGCGATCGCCTCGAGCGCGGCTCGAGCCACATGGGCGGGACGCGTCCCGGCCGTGAGCCCGGCGAGGACCGCCCGGGCGTCCGGCCGCCACCAGGGCGCACCCAGGCCCGCGAGCGCGGGGAGCACGCGCACGCCACCAGCGTCCTCAACGCCGCTCGCGAGCGCGGCGAGCGCCGCCGGGTCGGCGGCGAGCCCGAGGTCGCGGCTGAGCCACTCGAGCAGCGCGCCCGCGGTGAAGACGCCGCCGTCGAGCGCGTACTCCACCCGCCCGTCCACGCGCCAGGCGACCGTGGGAAGCAGGCCGGTCTCCCCGGCGACGGGCCGCTTGTCGCCGACGTGCGCGAGCACGAACACGCCGGTCCCGTAGGTGGCTTTGACGAGGCCGGGCTGCGTGCACCCCGCACCGGCGAGCGCCGCTTGCTGGTCGACAACCCGCGCGCGCAGCGGCAGCTCCGCCGGCCCAGTCGGGATGACGCAGGGTGCCGAGGTCGCCGGCGCTGTCGCGGATCTCCGGCAGGGCCTCGATGCGGCACGCCGAACGCCTCGAGCAGCGCGGGTCCCAGTCGGGCTCGCCCGGAACGGCGAGCTGCGTGCGCGATGCAGTCGACGGGTCGGTTGTGAAGCCGGCGCCGAGCTGCTCGCAGAGCCACGCGTCCACGGTCCCGAGCCGCAGCGTGCCGGCGTGGCGAGCGCCTGCGCGACCGCGCGCTCGTGCTCGAGCAACCAGGTGAGCTTCCCGGCCGAGAAGTAGGGATCGAGCGGCATGCCGCTGCGCTCCCGCACCTCCTCGGCGCGACCGTCGGCCTCGAGCCGGTCGAGCACCTCCTGCGAGCGCTTGTCCTGCCAGGAAACGATCGGCGTGAGCGGCGTCGCCGGCTCTCGGCGTCCCACGCGAGCACCGACTCGCCCTGATGATCGAGCCCGCACGCCACAATCTCGCCGTCGGCCTGCGGCAGCAGTTCGGCCGACCGCGTCTACGACAGCCTCGAGCACGTCCTCGGGGCGCTGCTCGACCCAGCCCGGCTGGGGATGCTGGAGGGGCTTCTCGCGCCGCGCCTCGGCGAGCGGCCGGAGGTCCGAGTCGTACAGCACCGCTTTAACGGCAGAGGTTCCTTCGTCGATTCCGAGGAGCAGTTGTTGCTGCGTTCAGAACGACCTCGCAGGCTGGTAGCCACGTTATTGACAGCCATCCGATCCGCGGCCATAAGGTCGCAGCGTCACGCCATTTTGGCCGACCCGCCTGGCTAACGCCAGAGGAGGTAGTGGAATGACGACTCCGGAGACCCCGGCGACTCCCGAAGTCCGAGGATCGCAGACCGAGGCACCGACGAGCGGCGGCTCGCCGACCTCGGCTACAAGCAGGAGCTCCACCGCGCGTGGAGCGGGTTCTCGAACTTCGCGATCTCGTTCACGATCATCTCGGTCCTCGCCGGGACCTTCACGACCTTCGCGTTCGCCTGGCAGAACGGCGGCCCGATCGCCATCTCGATCGGATGGCCGGTGCTCTGCTCCTTCGTCCTCATGGTCGCGTGCTCGATGGCCGAGCTGACGTCGAGGTATCCCGACCGCGGGCGGGCCCTACTGGTGGGCCACGACCTTGGCGGCAAGGGCTGGGGTTGGTTGACCGGCTGGTTCAACATCGTCGGCCTGGTCGGCATCGTGGCGTCGGTGGCCTACGGCGCGCGACCTTCCTGAACGCCACACTCGGCTCTCTACGGCGTCGAGATCTTCGGGATGAACTTCGCCGACTGACGAGCACATCCTCGCGAGACCTGGCTGCTGTTCTTCCTGATCGTGTTCCTCCACACGCTGGTCAACATCTTCGCTGACCGCACCTGGTGCCGTCCTGAACAACATGTCCGTTGGGGTGCACGTCGTCGGCGTGGCAGTGATCATCGGGATGCTGGTGTTCGTGCCCGACACCACCAGAGCGCGAACTTCGTCTTCAGCGAGCGCATCAACAACTCCGGCTTCGCGAGGTCCACGCATCGGCTTCTGGTTCCTCGTCCTGCCGATCGGCTTCCTGCTGACGAAGTACACGATGACGGGGTTCGACGCCTCTGCGCACACCTCCGAGGAGACACGTGGAGGCCGCGAACAGCAGCGGCGCAGGGCGTCTGGCGGTCCGTCTTCTGGTCGGCGCTCATCGGCTGGTTCGTGCTGCTGGCGATCACGTTCGCCGCGACCGACGTGGCAGGCGGTCAACGATGGCGCGGGCTCGTCGCTGGCGATCTTCAGAAGTGCGCTGGATTCGTGGGCCGAGAAGCGGTCGTCCTGATAATCTCCACGGTCGGGCAGCTCTTCTGCGGAGTGGCGTGCGTGACAAGCGCCTCGCGGATGACGTTCGCATTCTCGCGCGACAATGGGATGCCGTTCTGGGGGCTGTTGCGCCGCGTGGACGACAGGGTGCCGAAGTACGCCGTGATGGCTTCGGTCTGCCTCGCTGCGCATCGCGATCCCGGCGCTGTTCGGGCAGAGAACGACTTCCCATACGCTTTCTTCGCGGTCGTCTCGATCGCACGTGTCGGGCTCTACATCGCCTACATGATCCCGATCTACCTGACGCTGGCGGATGGGCGACGCTTTCGAGCCCGGTCCGTGGACGCTCGGCAAGAAGTACAAGTGGATGAACGCGCTTCTCGATCATCTGCGTCGGCCGTCGTCCTGATCGCTCTCTGCCTGCCGTTCACGCCCGCCGGAGTGCCGTGGCGCGACGAGTTCGACTGGAAGTCGTGAACTACGCGCCAATCACGGTGATCGTGGTGATCGCCGCCGTCGGTCTCTGGTGGATGCTGGGCGCGAAGCAAAGTTCCGGGCGCACGGCGAGGCGGCCCACGCCAGGCCGACGACACGATCGACCCGGAGTCCACAGCGGAAAGCAAGCGTAGGTCAGTAGCCTCGGGCGCGTGACGCTCGACGACCTCCGACAGGCAGCCGATGACGGGACGGTCGACACCGTTCTGCTCGTCGTCGCCGACATGGAGGGGCGCCTCCAGGGCAAGCGGCTGACGGCGCGTCACTTCCTCGACGAGGTCGCCGAGCACGCGGCCGAGGGCTGCAACTACCTGCTGGCGGTCGACGTGGACATGAACACCGTCGAGGGGTACGCGATGTCGTCGTGGTCGCGCGGCTACGGCGACTTCGTCATGCGGCCCGACCTCGACACGCTGCGGATGATCCCGTGGCACCCGGGGACCGCGCTTCTCATGGCGGACCTCGTCTGGGAGGACGGGAGCGACGTGGTCGCCTCGCCCCGGCAGATCCTGCGGCGACAGCTCGACCGCCTCGCGGAGCGCGGCTGGAGCGCGGCGGCGGGCACCGAGCTCGAGTTCATCCTGTTCAATGAGAGCTACGAGGACGCCTGGCGAAAGGGCTACCGCGATCTCGACCCGGCCAACCTCTACAACGTCGACTACTCAATGCTCGGGACCGCGCGCGTGGAGCCCCTGATCCGGCGCATCAGGAACTCGATGGTGGGCGCGGGCATGCGGGTCGAGAACTCGAAGGGCGAGTGCAACTTCGGCCAGCACGAGATCAACTTCCGTTACGGCCCCGCGCTCATCGCCGCCGATGAGCACGTGATCTACAAGAACGGCGCGAAGGAGATCGCGGCGCAGGAGGGCCAGGCGATCACGTTCATGGCGAAGTGGAACGAGCGGGAGGGGAACTCGTGCCACATCCACCTGTCGATCGCCGGCGGCGACGGCCGCAACGTGTTCGGGGACGACGAGCCCCTGTTCGAGCATTTCGTGGCGGGCCAGCTGGCGCATCTCGAGGAGCTGACGATGTTCTTCGCGCCGCAGGTGAACTCGTACAAGCGCTTCGTTCCGGGTTCGTTTGCGCCAACGGCCGTGGCGTGGGGCAAGGACAACCGCACCTGCTCGATGCGGGTGGTCGGCCACGGGCAGGGCCTGCGGGTGGAGAACCGGCTGCCGGGCGCGGACGTGAACCCCTACCTGGCGCTCGCGGCGATGATCGCGGCGGGGCTCAACGGGGTGGATCAGAGCCTCGAGCTCGAGCCAGCGCTCGAGGGGAACGCGTACGAGTCGAACAAGGCGCGCGTGCCGCACACGCTGTACGCAGCGCGCGACCTGTTCGAGGGCTCGGCGTTCGCACGGGAGGCGTTCGGCGAGGAGGTCGTGGACCACTACCTCAACCGGGCGCGGATCGAGCTGGAGTCCTACGAGGCCGCGGTCACCGACTGGGAGAAGTACCGGGGATTCGAGCGGCTATGAGCGTGACACGCCCGGTCATCGGCATCTGCGCCGCGATTGAGAGCGCAAGCTGGGCCGCGTGGGAGGTGGAGGTGAACCTCTCCCCGCGCACGTACTCGCTGGCGGTGCAGCGGGCGGGCGGGCTTGCAGTGATCCTCCCGCCGGACGACGTCGTGGCCGAGTCGCCCGACGAGCTGCTCGACATGATCGACGCCCTGATCCTCGCCGGCGGGTCCGACATCGATCCTGCGAGCTACGGGGCGCGCCCGCATCCGGAGACGCGCGACACGCGCCCCGAGCGCGACCGCTTCGAGATAGCGGTCGGCACGCGCGCGCTCGAGCGCGACATGCCGGTGCTCGGGATCTGCCGCGGCATGCAGATGCTGAACGTGATCCAGGGCGGGACGCTCAACCAGCACCTGGGCTTGGAGCTCCACCGGCACACTCCTGGGGTCTTCACGGACCACGGTGTCCGGCTCGAGTCCGGATCGCTCGCGACGCGGGTGGTGGGCCACGAGCGCATCGAGGTGGCGTCGGCGCATCATCAGGGCCTCGAAGAGTTGGGTGAGGGCGTCGTGGCAAGCGGCTGGGCCGATGACGGCATCGTCGAAGCGGTCGAGCTCCCCGGCCACGGCTTCGCTGTTGGAGTGCTGTGGCACCCGGAGGAGGACGAGCAAAGTCGCGTGGTCGGGTCGCTCGTGGCCGAGGCGCGAGATCGACTGAAGGCTTCGACACGGTGATTCAGGTCGTAGAACCCGCAACCGCCGAGGTGATGGCCGAGATCCCGCAGGCGGGCGTCGAGGAGACCGACACCGCCGTCGCGCGCGCCAAGGAGGCGTTCCCGTCGTGGCGTGCCGTGGCGCCCGGCGACCGCTCCGCGCTGCTGCACCGGCTCGCGAACGCACTCGAGGAGAACCTCGAAGACCTCGCCCGGCTCGAGGCGCGCAATGCCGGAAAGCCGATCTCCGACGCCCGCGGCGAGATGGGCATGGTGGTGGAGACCTTCCGCTACTACGCCGGCGCGCCCGAGCGAATGACCGGCCGCACGATCCCGGTGGCCGGCGGCGTGGACATGACCTTCCGCGAGCCGCTCGGCGTGGTCGGCCTGATCACGCCCTGGAACTTCCCGCTCACGATCGCCTCGTGGAAGATGGCGCCGGCGCTCGCGGCGGGCAACACGATCGTCCTGAAGCCCGCCGAGCTGACGCCGCTCACCGCCATCGAGTTCGAGCGGATCGCGCTCGAGGCCGGCGTGCCCGAGGGTGTGGTGAACGTGGTGGCGGGGCCGGGCTCGGTCTGCGGGCAGCGCCTCGTGGAGCACGAGGACGTGGCCAAGATCGCCTTCACCGGCTCCACCGAGGTCGGGCCGCCGCATCGCGGCGGGGGCGGCGGGCACGATCAAGCGGGTCACGCTCGAATTGGGCGGCAAGTCCGCGAACGTGGTCTACGCCGACGCCGATCTCGAGAAGGCCGCCGTCGGCGGCGCCGGGCGCCGTGTTCGGCAACGCCGGCCAGGACTGCTGCGCGCGCTCGCGCATCCTCGTCGAGCGCTCCGCGCTCGATCGCTTCATGGAGGTGCTCGAGGAGTCGGTCGAGGCGATCAAGGTGGGTGACCCGCTCGACGAGTCCACCGAGATGGGACCGCTGATCTCGGAGGGGCAGCGCGAGACCGTCTCGTCGTTCGTGCCCGACGATGCGCCCGTGGCGATCCGCGGGAGCGCACCGGACGGCCCCGGCTTCTGGTTCCCGCCCACGGTCCTGTGCCCGGTCTCCAACACGGATCGGGCCGCGGCCGAGGAGATCTTCGGCCCGGTGGCGGCGGTGATCCCGTTTCGCGACGAGGAGGAGGCGATCCGGCTCGCCAACGAGACGATCTACGGCCTCTCGGGCTCCGTGTGGACTCGCGACGGCGCCAAGGCGCTGCGCACGGCGCGCGCGATCGATAGCGGCGTGGTCTCGATCAACTCGAACACGTCCGTGCGCGTGTCCACGCCGTTCGGCGGTTTCAAGCAGTCCGGCTACGGCCGCGAGCTCGGGCCCGACGCGCTCGACCACTACAGCGAGGTCAAGAACGTCTACTACGCGACGGAGGGGTGATGGCCCGGCTCGACGGCAAGGTGTGCGTGATCACTGGGGCGGCGAGCGGCATCGGCGCCGAGACGGCCCGGCGCTTCAAGGAGGAGGGCGCGACGGTGGTGGGCGTGGACCTCTCGGAGAACGCGGAGGGTGACCTCGCCATCCAGGCGGACGTGGCCGACGAGGAGCAGGTGCGCAGCATGTACACGCGCGCACGCGAGGAGTTCGGCCACGTGGACGTGCTCTTCAACAACGCCGGCATCTCGCCGCCTGACGACGTGTCGGTGCTGGAGACCTCGCTCGAGGCCTGGCAGCGGGTGCAGGACGTGAACCTCAAGTCCGTCTTCCTCTGCTGCAAGCACGGCATCCCGCACCTGCTCGACGCGGGCGGCGGATCCGTGATCAACACGGCGTCGTTCGTGGCGGTGATGGGGGCGGCCACGTCGCAGATCTCGTACACCGCCTCGAAGGGCGGCGTGCTGTCGCTGTCCCGCGAGCTGGGGGTGGAGTTCGCGCGCCAGGGCGTGCGCGTGAACGCGCTCTGCCCGGGTCCGGTCAACACGCCGCTCCTACAGGAGCTCTACGCCAAGGACCAGGAGGCGGCGCAGCGCAGGCTCGTGCACGTGCCGATGGGCCGGTTCGCGGAGCCGCGCGAGATCGCGAACGGCGTGCTGTTCCTGGCGAGCGACGAGTCCTCTTACGTGACCGCGCAGACCTTCCTCGTGGACGGCGGGCTCTCCGGGGCATACGTGACCCCGGAGTGAGAGTTCTCTCCGTAGTCCACGAGCTTGACGCCGGGTCTGGCGTGTTCGGCGATGCTGGAGCTGAGCTCCTCACCTGGGTGCCGAGCGCCGCGCCGCCGCCCAGCACTGAGGGGATCGACGCGCTCATGGTCTTCGGGGGCTCGATGCATCTCGATCAGAACGACGAGCACCCATGGCTAACACCCGAAAAGGAGTTTCTTCGCGAGCAGCTTGAGCGCGGTACGCCCATCCTTGGTGTCTGCCTCGGGAGCCAACTCTTGGCCGAGGCTGCCGGCGCGTCCCCCTATCGCTCGCCCGAGCCGGAGATCGGCTGGTACGACATCGAGATCACCGAGGCCGGCGCCGCCGACCCGGTTTTAGGTCCGCTCGCCCCGTCGGTGGAGCTGTTCGAATGGCACCATTACGTGGCGCCGCTGCCGCCCAACGCGGTGGAGCTCGCACGGACGCCCCAGTGTGTTCAGGCGTTTCGCATCGAAGGGAAGCCCGCGTGGGGGTTGCAGTTCCACGCCGAGGTCACGCGCGATGACCTGTTCTCGTGGTTGGACGGATGGGAGAGGTCGGAGGCGCCACAGACGGGTCTCGACCCTGAGCAGATCCGCGCCGCCAGCGAACAGCGCATCGAGGGGCAGAACGAGATCGGCCGGGGACTCGCCGCGCGGTTCCTGGCCGAAGCCGCCCGCGCCGCTTAGCTCACTTGATCCAGATTTGCCCCGGCTAGCCGCCGCTAACTGAGATGGAGTCAGCCGGGCGGCCCGGACCCGGGCTCCTCGGTGCCCGTGGTTGGGGCCGCCACGGGCTCGCGATGGAGTGACTTCAGCTCGAAGTACATGACCGCGGCCGCGAGTGCGCTCAGCGGGGCGACGAGTAGACGCACGATCAGGTCCGCTACGGCGTAGCCCGCGAACGAGTCGGCGACGTCGTTGGCGATGGCTTGAATCACCGCCCCGACGATGAACTGGAGGAGGAACAGGACGATGATCACGCCGAACACCTGGAGCGCGGTTCCGCGGACCAGTTCGATGCTGCGTCGGAACGCGTCGATCACTCCGGGTCGCTCGATCACGATCACCGGCGCAACCACGGCGAAGAAGGTCAGGACGATCAGGCCGGGGATGATGAACAGGACGAAACCGATCAGGAACGCGAGCCCTGCGAGGACGCCTGCCAGGAACAGCGGCAGGATCACGGGTGCGGCTGAGCGCAGCAGGGTGCTGACCTTGTAGTCGCGCTTGCCGTCAAGAATGTCGCGCGCGGCCTCGACCACCATGCCCTGGAACCAGTAGCTGGCGATCGTTCCGACGACGAGTATCAGCAGCACGCCGGCAAGGCTCACGTCACCCGAATAGACGATTCCGTTGATGATCGCCACCGGTACGAACACCACCAAGGCCGCCGGGATCAGCAGGGTGAACTGGTCGCGGTAGATCTCGAAGATTCGTTCGAAGACCCGTGCGGTATCGAGCTTCGCGTTCATGCCGCAGAATGTACGGAGGTGGACGAAAGCGTGCGTGGACATCTTCTGATCGCGGCGCCGTCGCTGTTCGACTACTTCCGGCGCACGGTCGTGCTGGTGCTGGAGCACACCGACGACGGCGCGATGGGCGTGGTGCTGGGCCGCAGCTCGGAGACGCGCGTGGCGGATGCAGTGCCGGCACTGGCCGAGCTGCCCGGCGCGGACGACCTCGTGCACCTGGGCGGGCCGGTCTCACCGCAGTCGGTGGTGGCCCTCGGCGAGTTCGGTCGCCCTGAGGAGGCCGGCACGCAGGTGGTGGGCTCGCTCGGCACGCTCGACCCGGACGGGGCGAACGACTCACTGGTGCGGCTGCGCGTCTACGCGGGCTACGCCGGTTGGGGTCCGGGCCAGCTCGACGGCGAGCTCGACGAGGGCGCGTGGATCGTCCAGGAGGCCGATCCGGCGGACCCGTTTCGCCCGGGGGACATCTGGTCCGACGCCCTCGAGCGCAAGGGTGGCCGCTATCGCCTGATGGCCACCATGCCGGCAGATCCCTCGCTGAACTAGTCCATCGGGAGGCCGCTCGGGATCGGCGGCCAATCCGGATAGAGGCGGCGCGCCGCGGCCTCGCATGGGCGGCCGCGCACGTGTCGCTCCAGGTCCGCGAACGCCCGCAGCACGCCCACGCTCGCGAGGATCTGGAAGTCCGCCGCGTTCGGCTCCGCACCGCCAATCGTGCCGGCGGCGATCAGGCCGTCCACGTGGTCCAGCAGCTCCGGCAGCTCGGCGATGTCCTGGCGCACCCGCGGCGCGTCGGCACGCGAGATCTGCGCCAGCCGGCGGATCACCGGCATGAACAACACGGCAAGCAGGCGCGGGGCGGGCACGTGCATGACCTCGGTGCCCAACCACTGGCGGGCCGAGTCGCTCGTGAGCAGCAGGTGGCGAAACAGCCGGCGCGGCACTGCCTGGAACACCTGCTCGCCCCAGCGCTCGGCCTCCTCCACACGCGCGCGCTCTTCGGGCTCGGCCGGGAACAGCGGGGGATCGGGCCGGATCTCGTCGAGGAAGCGGGCGATGCGGCGCGAGCCCTGGAGCTTGCGCCCGTCGAGCTCGAGTGCGGGAACGGTGAAGCCCTCGAAGCCCGCGAAGCGAACGAGGATCGGGTGCAGCCCGGGCATCAGCCGCACCAGCCGGTGCGGGATCCGCTTGTGGGCGATCATGGCGGCGCCCGCGGCCGCCGCGTTCGAGATGGGCATGACGTAGAGCCGGGCGTGCATCAGCGGCAGCGGCGCACCGCGCGTGCGACTGCCTTCGCGCGTTCCTGGTAGCCCTCGGCCGAGACGTGCACGCCATCGTGGGCGAGCCACTCCGGATGCTCGCGCACCATCCGGACCCAGTTCAGCACGCGCAGGTTCTCACGCCGCCTCGCCTGCACGCTCAGGACGTGGTTGTACCCGCGGTAGCTCACTCCCCGGTAGGGCGGCCGCACGATGTTCGCCCAGACCACGCAGCGGTTCCTGCCTGCCACCTTCATGACATCGGCGATCGCGGCGCGAAAGCCGTCGACATCGCCGGGGTCGTCGTTGGTACCGAGGCTCACGTGGATCACCCGCGGAAGCTGGCTGCCGTAGCGGCGCATCACGTCGTCGCCCTCGGAGGCGTGGCGGCTAACGGACGTGGACTGCCTCACGCGCCAGCCGGGCAGCGCCGGCGGGATGTAGGGGCGGGTGCCCTCCGCCAGCGAGTCGCCGTTCACGAGCAGGCTGCGCTCCGCCGCGGAGGCGCCCGCGGGCGCGAGCGCCAGGCCCGCGGCGACCAGCGCCAGCGCGCGCTTCATCGATCCCGCAGGACGGGAAAGTCCTCTGCCATGGCGTCGAGGATAAGACGTGCGGGCGCCACGGCTCCCTCGCGCGTGAAGTGCACGCCATCCGGCTGGCGGGCGAGCACCCGCCTGCCGTCGATGGTGAGCGAGTCGCTGTATTTGCCGCGGTTGAGGGTGGAGTAGATGTCCACGTAGCGCAGGGCCGAGGTGGCCTCGGCGGCACGCTCCACGGCCCGGTTCTGGGAGGCGTATATGTCGTTGAACTCGGGGTCGCGGGCGGTCGGCGGGGGCACCCAGTAGACCGGCCGCTTGCCGTCCCCGGAGAGCACCGAGCCCACGACCGCGACTCGGCGGGCGAACTCCGTCTCCCAGCCGGGCTCGCCCGGGTCGTAGAGCGAGCCATCGGCCGTCTGGACGTTGAAGCCGTCGTTGTCGCCGATCGCCATCACCACGGCATCGGGATCGCGGTCCGCGACCTCCTGCTCGGCGTTGATCTCCCAGTTGAAGAACGCGGGATTGGTCAGCCCGGTGCCGTTCCTGGCCACGGTCGTGACGGTGAGGAGTCCCTCAGGTGACTGGTCGATCAGGCGCTGCCCGAGGAACTCGGCCTGGGAATCGCCCGTCACGAGCACATCGAGCGGATCGCCGGCGGTGGGCTGCGGGAAGCCCTGCTCCTCGCTCTCCTTGCGGTTGCGGCGCAGGATCGACGCCGACCCCTGCTCGAGCTCCGTGCCCGCTGCCGTCTTGTCCTCCTGACCGAACGCCAGGTCGAGCCCCTCGCGCGGCAGGTGCAGCCCGACGGCCCCCGCCACGTCGTCGATTGGCCGGGCCACCGACAACACGATGTCCCGCGTGGCGCCCGGCTGCATGCCCTCGCCGGCCCTCACCATCGCCTCCGAGTTGAAGAGCACGGCGATGGCGAGGGCGATCACGATCACGCCGAGCACGCGGCCGGCCGGCATTCTGAGGTCTGTGTCGCGCGCGGGTTCCATGGCTCAGAACTGGAAGTAGATGAACGGGGCCACGCCCTGCTGGCCGACCGCGGCGTCGCTCGCCACGATCAGCGCGCCCACGGCGAGTCCCTGGACCGCCACCGGCCGGGCCACGAACCACGCCTCCGCCTGGCGCCACCATCCTGGTGGGAGCAGCTGAATCGCGACCGAGGCAACCACCAGCAGGACGAGCGGAAGAGTCACGAGCGGTGACGGCCCCGAGAGGCCGAGGCCACCGAGCACGTCGAACGCGGTGGCGAGATCGGGAGCGCGGAAGAACACCCACGCGAAGCAGACCACGTGGAACGTGACGAGCCACGCGACCCACGCCGGGACGTGGAAGCCGGCGTGGCGCTCCCGGACCCAGCGCTCCGCCGAGAGGCCCGCGCCGTGGATGCCGCCCCAAAGCATGAAGGTCCACGACGCCCCATGCCAGAGCCCGCCGAGCAGCATGGTGATCATCACGTTGCGATAGGTCTTCAGGCGCCCCTTGCGGTTGCCGCCGAGCGGGATGTAGAGGTAGTCGCGCAGCCAGCGCGACAGGGTCATGTGCCAGCGGCGCCAGAAGTCCTGGAGCGAGAGCGCGAGGTAGGGGCGATCGAAGTTCTGCGGAAGCTGATAGCCCAGCAGCAGCGCGAGCCCGATCGCCAGGTCGGTGTAGCCGGAGAAGTCGCAGTAGATCTGCGCCGCGAACGCGTAGAAGGCGAGCGTGATCTCCGCCCCGGAGTGCGCCGCCGGGTCGCTGTAGACCGGATCGACCACCCGCCGGGCCAGCTCGTCCGCGATCACCGTCTTCTTGAGCAGGCCGCCGACGATCATGAAGATCGCCGGCCCCGCCAAGACGGCGCGCGGATCGCGGGGGGTGCGCAGCTGAGGGAGCAGCTCGTTCGCCCGCACGATCGGCCCCGCCACGAGGTGAGGGAAGAAGGCCTGGAGGATCGCCACGTCGACGAGCGAGGCGGCGCGCGTCTCGCCCCGGTAGACGTCGACCACGTACGAGATCGCCTGGAAGGTGAAGAACGAGATCCCGATCGGAAGCACGATCTGGACCAGCGGAAGCGGCGAGCCGAGCCCGACCTGATCGAGCGCGCCGTCCATCTCGGAGACGAAGAAGCCCAGGTACTTGAAGACGGCGAGCAGGCCGAGGTCGAATGCCACCGCAGCGATCAGCGCGCGCTTGCGGGTGGCCACGGACGGGCTGCGCGCGATCACCTGGCCCGCAACCGTGTTGACGACGCTGGAGGCCATCAAGATCAGCACCCAGCGCCAGTCGATCCAGCCGTAGAAGAGATACGAGGCCGCCAGGATGAACGGCCGCCAGGCGCTCGGGTGCGGCATCAGCGCCCACGACAGGACGAAGACGACCACGAAGAACGCCGCGAACTCGATGGTCGGGAAGCTCACCGAGGGGGATTCTGGCTCGCAGCGGAGCCGTTAGCTCACAGAGTGACGTCCGGATGGCGGTTGCGCAGATGCTCGGCGAGCGTCTCGTGCAGCCAGCGGCGCTCGTCGGCGCTCGCCATCCGGTAGCGGCCGAGCAGCTCCTTCTGACCGTCGAGCGGCAGCCCCGCGATCTCCCAGCGAACGGCGAGCCGCTCGAACAGAAGCTCCGAGCGGCGCTGCCAGCGGTCCTCTGCAGAGGCGGCCGGCTTTGACTCGAGCTGCTCGATCTGGCGGAGCGTCCCGGCGCTGAGCTCGTCTCGGAGCGTGAGCACGTTGCCCTCGGGGTCGCGGTAGTCGGTGCTGCTCGCCGGCGCGCCCGGTTGCTGCGCGCGCCTGCGCGAGCGACGTCCCATGGGCTGCCCTCAGTTCAGCATGGAGGGACAGCGTTCCTCGACCGCCGCCTTGATGCGATCGGCGACGCCGGGGTTCAGCTTCGCGATCGAGCGCATGGCCTGCTCGGTCATCACGATCACGCGTGCCGGTGAGGTGGTGACCACCGTGGCGTTCCGAACGGCCTGTTCGACGATGCCCATCTCCCCAAGGAAATCGCCGGGGCCGAGATCCGCCACGTGCTCACCGTCGCGCGTGACCTCGGCGGTGCCCTCCTCGATGACGAAGAACTCGTACGCGAAATCACCCTGACGCACGAGCTCGGTGCCCTCCGGGGCATCGAGCTCGTCGGCGTGCTGGGCGACGGCACGACGTTCGTCGTTCGTCAGTGACTCAAACAGCGGGACAGAACGCAACTGGCTCTCCTCCATGGTGCGATTCTCACGCTTTCGCGGCCTCGAACGCAAGCAGCACTCGCTTCCGCTCCAGCCCGCCACCGTACCCGGTGAGCGCTCCGGCGGCTCCTACCACGCGGTGGCACGGCACGATCACCGGCAGCGGGTTGCGCCCGTTGGCCGCACCGACGGCGCGGCAGGCGCTCGGCCGGCCGATGCTCGCCGCGAGCTCCGAGTAGGTCGTGGTGCCCCCGTAGGGGATCTGGCGGAGGGCCTCCCAGACGCTGCGCTGGAAGGCGGTACCGCGCGGCGCGAGCGGCAGCTCGAACCGCTCCAGCTCGCCCGCGAAGTACGCGTGCAGCTGTGCCTCCGCCTCGGCGAACGGCGCTGCGTCGCTCCTGCACACCCTCGAGGCGTCGAAGGCCACGTCGCTGAGGCGGCCCTCGTCCGCACTCAGCAGGAGCCGCCCTATCGGGGTCTCGACGGTGTGCACGCCGCTCACGCTACCGCCGCCGTGCGGTCCGCCCACCGGCATGTCCGAAAACCGCCAACGGCGCCTGCGAGGATGGCTTCCGTGATCGAGGACTTCGAACGCTGCTACCGCTTCATGCAGAGCCGCGATCCGCGTTACGACGGCTTCTTCTTCGTCGCCGTCACGTCCACCGGCGTGTACTGCCGCCCGAGCTGCCCGGCGCGGCTGCCGAGCCGGCGCAACGTGCGCCTGTTCCGCAGCTCCGGCGCCGCCCAGGAGGAGGGCTTTCGCGCCTGCAAGCGCTGCGACCCCGACGCCGCGCCCGGCTCGCCCGCGTGGAACCGCCGCGCCGACGTGGCCGGCCGTGCGGTCCGGCTGATCGCGGACGGCGCGGTTGACCGCGAGGGCGTGGGCGGCCTCGCGTCACGCCTGCACTTCAGCGAGCGCCAGCTCAACAGGATCCTCGTGTCCGAGCTCGGTGCGGGGCCGGTGGCGCTCGCCCGCGCGCAGCGCGCCCAGACCGCGCGCACGCTGATCCAGACCACCGACCTGCCGTTCGCGCAGGTGGCCCTCGGCGCGGGGTTCCGCAGCGTGCGCCAGTTCAACGACACCGTGCGCGCCGTCTACGCTCGCACGCCGACCGAGCTGCGCAGGCGTGCCCGAGCGCGGCGATCGGCGTCGGGCGCGATCGAGTTGCGGCTGCCGTACCGCGAGCCCTTCGATGGCGACTCGCTGATCGCGTTCCTGGCGGCGCGAGCGATCCCGGGCGTCGAGGAGGTGGAGGGGCCGACCTACCGGCGCACGCTCTCGCTCGAGCACGGGGCGGGGATCGTGTCGCTCACCGCGGCGGCGCGCTTCGTGCGCTGCGAGCTGCGTCTCGACGACCTGCGCGACCTGACCGCCGCGGTGGCGCGCTCGCGCCGGCTCCTCGACCTCGATGCCGATCCGGTCTCCATCTCATCGCAGCTCGAGCAGGACGGCCCGCTCGCGCCGCTCGTGCGCGAACGCCCCGGCCTGCGCGTGCCCGGCTGCGTGGACGGGTTCGAGCTCGGCGTGCGGGCGATCGTCGGTCAGCAGGTGTCCGTGCCGGCAGCCCGCACCGTCCTGGGCAGACTGGCCGCGGCATACGGCGAGCCGCTCGCCGAGCCGGATCGGGGCCTCACCCACCGCTTCCCCGCCCCGGGGTCGCTCGCCGAGCTCGATCCGGCGGCGCTCCCGTTCCCGCGCACGCGCGCCGAGGCGCTGCGCTCGCTCGCCCGGCTCAGCGCGGATGGCGAGCTGCGCCTCGACGCCGGCAGCGACGCTGCGGAGGCGCTCGGCGTGCTGGCGAGCATTCCGGGCGTGGGTCCGTGGACCACGTCGTACGTGGCGATGCGCGCGCTCGGCGATCCGGACGTGTTCCTGCCAGGCGACGTGGGCATCCGCCACGCGCTCGACCGGCTCGGCGCCCCGGTCTCGGACGAGCGCTGGCGCCCCTGGCGCTCCTACGCCGTGATGCACCTCTGGCGCAGCCTCGCCGCCTGAGCCAGCGCGACACGCTAAGACTCCGTCCATGCGCGCCGTCCAGATCGTCGACCTGACGGGGCCCGACTCGGCCCTGGCGCAGGTGGACCTGCCCGAGCCCGAGCCGTCCCACATGCTCACGCCCGGGAGCGGCGTGCTGATCGACGTGCACGCCGCGGGCGTGGCGTTCCCCGAGGTGCTCCAGACGCGGGGCGAGTACCAGATGAAGCCGCCGCTGCCGTTCGTGCCCGGCACCGAGGTGGCGGGCGTCGTGCGCAGCGCCCCGGATGGCTCGGGGCTGAAAGAGGGCGACCGCGTGGCGGGCGCCTGCATGCTCGGCGGGTTCGCCGAGGTGGCCGTGGCGCCCGACTTCCTCACCTTCCCGCTGTCTGACGAGCTCGACTTCGGGCAGGGCGCCGCTCTCGTCATGAACTACCACACCGCGTACTTCTCGCTGAAGCTGCGCGGGCGCCTGGCTGACGGTGAGACCGTGCTCGTGCATGGCGCCGCCGGCGGTATCGGCACCGCGACCCTCCAGGTGGCGAAGGGCCTCGGCGCGCGCACGATCGCCGTGGTGTCGAGCGACGAGAAGGAGCAGGTGGCGCGCGATGCCGGCGCCGACGAGGTGATCCGCTCCGACGGCCCCTGGAAGGACGAGGCCAAGGAGCGCTCAGGCGGCGGGGTGGACGTGGTGATCGACCCCGTTGGAGGGGACCGCTTCACCGACAGCCTGCGCTCGCTGGCGGAGGGCGGGCGCGTGGTGGTGGTCGGGTTCACGGGCGGCTCGATCCCCGAGGTGAGAGTGAACAGGCTGCTCCTGAACAACACCGAGGTCGTGGGCGCCGGCTGGGGCGCCTACGTGATGGGCAAGGCCGAGGTGAACCGCGAGATCGGCGCCGAGGTGAACCGCCTCGTGGACGAGGGCTTCGTGCGGCCGATCGTGGGCGCCCGCTTCCCGCTCGAGCGCGCGGGCGAGGCGCTCGAGCTGATCGACGGCCGCGGCGCCACCGGAAAGGTCGTACTCGAGGTCCGCTGACGGTTGTCCCGTTTCGCCCGGGAACGCGCAGGGCGTGACGCTGAGGCTTCCCACGCGCGACTAACCGCCGTTCCGCGACACTTCCAGCATGAATGAGGAGGTGCGGCGCCGCCGCCGGGAGGAGGCAATGCGGCGTGTTTACCGGCGGCGACGCCTGGTCGCGGCCGGTGCGGGTGGCGTGACTCGTGCTGGTGCTCGTGGCGGGCGGCCTGCTGGTGGGAGCAGGCGGCGCGGACGACGCGCCCGAGGCCAGTTCCGAGCCCGGCCCGGCCGAGCTGCCGCGCGGCGGGCGCACGATCCTGCCGGACAGGCGCGTGGTGGCCTTCTACGGAGCGCCGCAGGACCGCGAGCTGGGCGTGCTCGGCATCGGTTCGCCGGCGCGGGCGGCGCGCAAGCTCGAGCGCCAGGCGCGCCCATACGCCCGGCGAGGGCGGCCGGTGCTGCCGGCGTTCGAGCTGATAGCCGCGATCGTGACCAGCGAGGCCGGCGACGGCGGTGACCACTCGATGCGGCAGGAGCCGGCCACCATCCGGCGCTACCTGCGCGTGGCCCGGGCGCACCGCATGCTCCTCCTGCTCGACATCCAGCCCGGCTACGCGTCGTTCCTGCAGGAGGCGGAGGCGCTGGAGGAGTTCCTCAAGGAGCCGGATGTCTCGCTCGCCCTCGATCCGGAATGGAGCATGAAGCCGCCGCAGCTTCCCGGCCAGGAGATCGGCTCCACCGACGCGGCGACGATCAACGAGGTCTCGCGTTACCTGTCGGGCATTATCCGCGAGTACGACCTACCGCAGAAGCTGCTCGTGGTGCACCGCTTCACCGGCGACATGATCCAGGCGGAACACGACCTCGAACGCCACCCAGGGGTCGCCCTCGTCGTGAACGTGGACGGCTTCGGCGACCAGCCCAACAAGATCTCGAAGTACGAAGAGTTCACGGACGACCTACGCCGCCGCTTCAACGGCCTGAAGCTCTTCTACGAAGAGGACCTCAACCTGATGAAGCCAAACCAGGTGCTCCGCCTGCGCCCACAACCGGACCTGATCGTCTACGAGTAGGGGGTCAGACCCCTTGAGTCGCCCTCACTCAAGGGGTCTGACCCCTTCAGTTGTGGACGCGCAGGGGGTCTGACCCCCTGCGGGGGCGGGAAGTGGTGACGTCGTTCTTCCCTTGGTATGGCTCGAAGACCTCGGGAGGAACTCGAAGGCGGGATCTTTCACGTGTTCGCCCGCGGCAACGGGAAGCAGCCGATCTATCTCGACGACGATGACCGGCGGACATACCTCCGCATGCTGGGTGCGGTGGTTACGAAGCACAGCTGGTGCTGTCTCGCGTACTGCCTCATGGAGAACCACGTGCACCTTCTGCTCGAGACCCCTCGCGCCAATCTCGGGGTGGGCATGCAGTGGCTTCACGGTCTCTATGCGCAGACATTCAACGAGCGGCATGGTCGCTCCGGGCACGTCTTCCAGGGTCGCTTCGGCAGCGTTCGGGTCAAGACTGACGAGCAGCTTTGGATGCTCGCGCGGTACCTGGCGCTCAACCCCGTCAAGGCGGAGCTGTCTGGGCGCCCCGCCGAATGGCCGTGGAGCAGTCACGGTGCCCTCGTCGGTTCCCGGCTCCCTCGTTGGCTCGACCATTCGCGGCTGCTCCAGTACTTCGCAGCCGCCGGGGGCGATCCGGCCGAGCGGTACAGCGCGATGATCGCCGCCGAGTAGCCGGAGTGCTCGGCGTGGACTGCCGGCCACGGGCCGGCGGCCACGCCGAGCTATTCCGGCGACCGCGATGCAGGCAATGGGCCGCCTGCCGCATCTCTGGATCCCCGATCATTGCCTCGAAGAGGATCTCGAACCAGACCCGCGCCCCGGCCGCCGAGCACTCGACGCCCCAGCGGTTTGCGATCTGATCCACGAGGAAGAGTCCCCACCCCCCTGAAGCATTGGTCCTGCCCTCCGGACTCGGGCGCCACGTGAAGCCGGGCCCCTCGTCGGACACCGTCACGACAACCCATCGTGGCCCCGTAAGAAGCTCCACCTGCAGGGGTCGTTCGGGTCCGGCACCTGCGTGGAGCACCGCGTTGGTCACGAGCTCCGAGACCAGCAGGACCACGTCATCTCGGACGGTCTCGGGCAGCTCTCCGTTTCCTTCGATCAGCGCTCGCCGCGCCGCAGCGGCGGCTCCGCTTTCCTCCGTGAGCACGAGGTTCAACATGCCGGGCTCCTAGGTGAACGGGTTCGTCGACCGCAGGGGCCGACAGTGCACCCGACCGAAGGCTGGAGCCGGAGGTTGCACCGCCGTGGCATAGGGCGGCGCGATTTGTCACCCTATCAGGGGCACACCCGGAAATTTGAGCGACCCATCGGGGAGATGAGCTATCGCGAGACACAGCATCTCCGCGTTCTGATCGCGAACGAGCGACGAGACCGGCTTGCGCTCGTCGCGCCGATCGTGGCTGCGCTCGGCCACGAGGTGATCGCACGCGAGATCGAGGTGAACGACGTGGGCCCGGTCACGGCGAGGGAGCGCCCCGACGTGGCCCTCGTGGGGCTCGGGGCAAGCTCCGACCACGCCCTGATGCTGATCGAGAAGATCGTGCAGGAGGCCGCCTGCCCGGTGATCGTCCTGCTCCACGCAGCCGACCCCGAGTTCGTCCGCGAGGCATCCAAGCGCGGCGTGTTCGCCTACATCACCGACGCTGACGCAGTCGACTGGCAGAGCTCCATCGACATCGTGTTGCGTCGCTTCGCCGAGTACCACGACCTCGAGGGGGCTTTCGGTCGTCGGGCCACGATCGAGCGCGCCAAGGGGATCCTCATGGAGCGCCACTCGGTGGACGATGCGGGTGCCTTCGACATGCTGCGCGCGCACTCACGCTCGGCGAACCGGAAGCTCGTGGACATCGCGTCCGCCGTGGTCGACGGGCACGCGCTGCTCCCCAAGCTGGCGGACGAGCCTCCGGACTGAGCCCAGCGCCTTCGGCGCGCTCTGGCTCGGGGTACAGCGAGCCCCCCATCGGCCGATTAGCTGGACCGATGGCTGACCCAGTCGATTCCGCGCGCGAAACGGGCACCCGCTCCCCTCGCTGGAGCACCTGGCTGCTGGTCGTAATGGTCGCCACGGAGGTGCTGTACGGAACCGAGCTCGTGTTCGGCGTGATGCCGCCGGCCGTCACTGAGCTGTTCCAGAAGTTCGCGTCGTACTCGATCTTCTACGGCGCCGCCGCCCTGTGCGTGATGAAGGGGCAGGCCGTGCGCGCGAGCGCTCCGCGTGGCGGCTTCGCCCTCTCATGGCGCTCTGGGGCACCGGCGGCTTCTACTACGCGATCTTCTTGTGGAACAGTCGACGAGGTGCCGGTCCCGTCGGCCGCAGACGGCTTCTGGCTCGTCTTCTACCTGCCGGCGTACGCGGCCTCTACAAGCTCATGCGCAGCGGGCCGGCTACGTCCGGCGAGGCGTCTGGCTCGACGCCCTCGTCGCCGGCCTGGGCGTCGGCGGCGCGGGCGCGGCGCTGGTCTTCTAGGCGGTCCTCGACAACACAGAGCGGGAGCGTGGCGCGACCGCTGACCAACCTGGCCTACCCGGTCGGTGACCTCGGGCTGCTGGCGCTGGTCGCCGCGGCGATCACCGTCATGGGCTAAGGCGTCCGGGGCGTGGCGCTGGATCGGCGCCGGCGATCGCGCTCTTCGCCGTGGCCGACTGCATCTACCTGGTCCAGGTGGCCGAACGGGCACCTACGCGCGGCGGCCTGTTCGACCTCGGCTGGCCGGTCGCGCGCCTGCTGGTGGGTGTTGCCGCTTGGTGGCCGGAGGGCCCGCAGTGCGCCACGTCGCCAACGCGCGGACCACGATCATCTGCCGGGCGTGTCTCGGCTTCGTGGCGCTCGCGCTGCTCGTGGTCGACCACTTCGTCCGCATCGAGCCCGCTCGCCCTCGTCCTGGCGACGGCCTCGATGCTCGTCATCCTCGTTCGCCTCTACCTGACGGTCCAGGACAACCGCGGATGCTGGCGCAGAGCCGCCTCGAGGCGGCCACGGACGCGCTCACCGGCCTCGGCAACCGCCGCCGGCTCACGGCCGACCTGGCCGTGCATCTCGAGGAGCTCGCCCCCGAGCGGCCGCTGATGCTCACGCTCTTCGACCTCGACGGCTTCAAGCACTACAACGACACGTTCGGGCACCTGGCCGGCGACCAGCTGCTGGAGCGGCTCGGCGCGCGGCTCACCGAGCTGGTGGCCGGCCGCGGACCGCCTACCGGATGGGCGGCGACGAGTTCTGCGCGCTCTGGAACCTGACGGACGCCGGCCGGCCGTCGGCAGACAATGGACGCGGTCGAGGCGCTCTCCGAGCACGGCGAGGCGTTCTCGATCGGCTGCTCGTACGGCTCGGTGCTGCTGCCGAACGAGACGAGCGACGCGACCGAGGCGCTGCGGATGGCCGACCGGCGCATGTACATGCGCAAGGGCAGCGGCCGCGCGTCCGCCGGGCGCCAGAGCTCCGACGTCCTGCTGCGCGCCCTCGCCGAGCGCGACTCGGAGCTCGGCGATGCACCTCGACGGCGTGGCCGAACTCGCGTCGCGACGGCGATGCGGCTCGGCGTCCCCGAGGAGGACATCGAGGCGCCGCGCCAGACCGCGCTCCTCCACGATGTCGGGCAAGGTCGCGATCCCCGACGAGATCCTCAGCAAGCCGGGACCGCTCGACGAGTCCGAGTGGGAGTTCATGAAGCGGCACACGATCATCGGCGAGCGGATCATCTCGCGGCGCCGGCGCTCGCGGCCGTTGGCGCGACTCGTGCGCTCGACGCACGAGCACTACGACGGCGGCGGGTACCCGGACGGCCTGGCCGGGGACGAGATTCCACTGATCTCCCGCATCGTCGCCGTCTGCGACGCCTACGACGCGATGATCAGCAACCGCCCCTACCGCGATGCGCGCGACCCGCAGGCGGCGATCGCCGAGTTGCTGCGCTGCTCGGGCACGCAGTTCGATCCCGAGGTGGTCGAGGCGTTCATCGGGGCGCTGGAGGCCGCCGCGAGCAAGGTTCGTAGCTAACGTTCGCGGGACCGCATGCCTGGTCCCGCTCTTGTCGCAGTCGAAGACGATCGTGAATGTCTGAGCGAGCTCGAGCGCGAGCTCGGTGACCGTTACTCGCGCGACTACCGCATCATCTGCACGCCGTCGCCGACAGAGGCGCTGGCAACTCTCGAGAGCCTGGCGGAGGAGGGCGAGGAGGTCGCCCTCGTGCTCGCGGGGCAGTGGCTCGCCGGGACGACCGGCAGCGAGCTGCTCGAGGAGGTCCGGCGCCTCCACCCGCACGCCAAGCGCGGGCTCCTGATCGCCTGGGGCGACTGGGGCGACCCGGCGACCGGCGAGGCGATCTTCGACTCGATCGCCCACGGCCGCATCGACCACTACGTGCTCCGGCCCGTCGGCGCCGCCGGACGAGCTCTTCCACCAGACGATCTCGAGCTTGCTGCTCGAGTGGGCGCGAGGCCCAGCGCGTCGCTCCGCACACGGTCCACGTCGTCGGCGAGGTCTGGTCGGGGCGGGCGTACGAGCTGCGCGAGGTGCTCGGCCGCTGCGCGATGCCGCACTCGTTCTGCCTGGCCGACTCGGCTGAGGGGCGCGCGCTGGTCGGCCGGCGTCGGCGACCGACGCCCGGCTGCCGCTCGTGGTCCTTCCCGACGGGACAGGTCCTGCACGACCCGACCAACGCCGAGATCGCGATGCGGCCGGGGCCGCCGGTCGACCCCGAGCACAGCGACTTCGACCTGGTGATCGTCGGCGCCGGGCCGGCCGGCCTGTCGGCGGCGGTGTACGGCGCGTCGGAGGGCTTCAGCACGCTGGTCGTCGACGAGGGCGGCATCGGCGGGCAGGCCACCTCGAGCTCGCTGATCCGCAACTACCTCGGCTTCCCGCGCGGCGTCAGCGGCGGCGGCTGGCGCAGCAGGCGTACGAGCAGGCCTGGGTCTTCGGCGCGAACTTCGCGTTCATGCAGCGGGCGACCGAGCTGCGCGCGCGACGGCGACGGCATCTCGCGTCGAGCCTGTCCGATCACGGCCGCGTGCGCGCGCCGCGCGGTCCTCCTCGCGACCGGCGCCAGCTATCGCCGGCTCGGCGTCCCGGCGCTGGAGGCGCTGAACGGCGCCGGCGTCTTCTACGGCGGCCCGGCCTCCGAGGCGCCCGGCATGGCCGGCCGCGACGTCTACGTCCTCGGCGGCGCGAACTCGGCCGGCCAGGCGGCGCTCCACCTCGCCCGCTACGCCGACGCGTGACGCTCGTGGTCCGCGCCGCAGTCGCTCGCGCGCCGGCATGTCGCACTACCTCGTCCGCGAGGTCGAGGCGACGCCCGAACATCGAGGTCCGGCTCGGCACCGAGGTCGTCGGCGGCGGCGGGACGACGGCTGGCTCGACCACCTCGTGCTGCGCGACCGCGCGACGGGCGCGGAGGAGACCGTGCGCCGCGGACGGCCTCTTCGTCATGATCGGCGCGCAGCCCGCACACCGAGTGGCTGCCCGCCGAGGTCGAGCGGGATCAGCGCGGCTTCGTCCTCACCGGGCCGACCTCGCCGGCGCCACGCCTGGCCGCTCGAGCGGCGCGCCGTTCCTGCTCGAGACCAGCATGCCCGGGGTGTTCGCCGCCGGCGACGTCCGGCACGGGTCGGTCAAGCGCGTGGCGTCCGCGGTCGGCGAGGGCTCGGTCGCGATCCAGCTCCTCCACCGCCTGTTCGCGGCCGACCGGCCGACGCTCGCCGCGCGCTAGCGCGACTGGCTTGTCGGCATGTCGCTGTCGGCGCGCTGGATCAGGTCGGCGGCCGTGTCGTCTGGCTGGAGCGCGGCGAAGCCGACTCTGATCTCGCACGGGATCGGGATCCGCCGCAAGCCCATCCTGGATCGCCTTGAAGCGCGCGCGACCTTCCTCGATCGTCGTGCCAGACATCACGCAGAGGAACTCGTCGCCGCCGAGACGGGTGATCGAGTCGTAGGAGCGCAGGTGGGTTCGGATCTGTCTCACCACGCGCTGCAGCAGCGCGTCGCCGGCGGCGTGCCCGTACGTGTCGTTGGCCGTCTTCAGGCCGACGACGTCGATGTATGCGGTTGCGAGCAGACCGGTCGTTCTGCGTGCACGATCGATCTCGTGGTCGAGGTCCGCGAGGCCGGCGGACCGCGTTCGCGCCCCGGTCAGCGAGTCCGTCTCGGTCCTCTCCAGCTGGCGTAGCAGGGCCTCCCGGTCTCTCTGCCCCTCCAGGCGGTCGCGAGCAGCCTGCTCGCGATCCCTGATTGCCTGCTCGCGGTCTGCCGCGGCCCGGGCTCGGCCCTCGGCTGCGGCGGCGCGGTCAGCCGCAGCACGCTTGCGGTTCAGTGCTGCCCGCAGGCGCTGTCCCCGTGCCCCTCGGCTTCCCAGGAGGCGTCGCGCGCCGCGAGTTCGTCGTCCTGCAGCCTCGCGGCCTCGTCGCGCGCGGCCGCGGCCAGGTCCCGAGCGCGCGCCACGGCATCACGGGCAGCGGCCGCCTCGGCGCGCGCCGTGGCGGCATCCCTACGCTGCTGCGCGCCGTGTTCGCGAAGGTCCCGCGAGTGGTCATGCACGGTGGGGTCGGCGCCTTCAGCGAGGTCGCAGATCGCTGGCTTCCTGATCGGCGTCCGCCGCAACCTGGTCGCTGTCGGCCGCGGTCTGGTCAGCGTCGGCGCTCGACTGGTCGGCATCCGCTTGCGTCTGATCCCGGTCCGCAAGCGTCTGATCGTCCTCGGGTGACCTTGACCCGGGCGTCGTTCTTCGTCGCGTTTGTCCTTTGCCCCGTTCGTACTACCCACGCTGTTGCTCACTGCCTCACACCTCCAGTATGGGGCCGTCTCTTGGGAGCGTCCATCGGCCGATCAGCCGATGCCATCGCTGGTGATCGCCCCGAGGACGGCGAGCAGGTCGCCGACCTTCTGTTCCCGCGCGACCGGGTCGGGGAGCGGCAGGTGAGCCTGAACCGTGTAGCGGTTGCGCCGTCCCTCGCGCTGGCGCGCGATGTAGCCCGCGTCCGCAAGCTCGCTCACGATCCGGTGTGCGGCGCGCTCGGTGATGCCCACCTCGTCGCCGATCTCGCGGAGCCGGATGCCGGGATCCTGGGCGATGCAGACCAGAACCCGGGCGTGATTGGTCAGGAAGCTCCAGCTCGTCATGGCTCTCGCCGATACATTAGTAAATCAATTCTAGACTTCTACATCAGGTAAACTTTTCCCCCATGGCGCGACGAGTGCGGGGTCATGCGTAGCGCGCGGCCGAACATGAGTCCTCGTCGCCGCGCGGCCGAGTTCGCCGCGATCGTCGAGTCGTCACAGGACGCGATCCTCGCGAAGGATCTCGACGGCACCATCACGAGCTGGAACCGAGGTGCCGAGCGCCTCTACGGATGGGCGGCCGAGGAGGCCGTCGGCAGGCACATCTCGCTGCTCATCCCGAACGACCTCGAGGGCGAGGAAGCGGGCCTGCTCGAGCGCACGGCCGCCGGCGAGACGGTGCCGCAATACGAGACGCGCCGGGTTGCCAAGGATGGCTCGGTCAAGCATGTGTCGCTGACGCTGTCGCCGGTCCACTCGGGAGATCGGGTGGTCGGCACGGCCTCGATCGCCCGCGACATCGGCGATCGGATGGGAGCCGAGGAGGCGTTCCGCCGCAGCGAGGCGCGCTATCGCATGCTCCTCGACAACCTGCCGGAAGCATCCGTCATGTACTTCGGCCTCGACGCCCGCGTGATCCTTGCGGCCGGCCAGCTGCTCGTGCGTTCGGGTTGGTCGCCTGAGGTGATCAGCGGCAGCCAGCTGTCCGAGGTCCTCCCAGAACATGGAGAGGTGCTCGACGCCGCCTGCGCGCGCGTGCTCCAGGGGGAGGAGGAGAGCTTCGTATAGAGCCCCGGGACGGCAGGGGCGACTCTTTCCTACGACATGGTGCCCGTGCGCGACGCGGGCGAGGCGGTCATCGGCGGCATGGTCCTCGTGCACGACGTGAGCCGCCAGAGGAAGGACGAGGACGAGCTGCGAGCGGCGCGCGAGCTGTTCGAGGGCGCATTCCAGAACGCGCCGGTCGGCATGGCGATGGTCGACGCGGCGGACGAGCAGCGGGCGCGGTACATCCGCGTGAACCCTGCCTTCGCGGACATGCTCGGGCGGCAGCCGGCGGAGCTGATGGGCATGACCGTCACCGACGTGACCCATCCCGACGACCTCGCGACCACGCAGGCCGGGCTGGACCGCGTCCTGCGCGGCGGCACGTTGGACCACGACCGCCAGAAGCGCTACATCCGTGCCGACGGGAGCGTCGCGTGGGGCGACCTCAGGGCAACGCTCGTGCGTGGTCCGGATGGAGCGCCGAGGTACGCCCTCGCCGTGGTGGCCGACATCACGTCGCGCGTGGAGGCAAAGCAGGAGCAGGCACGGCTCGAGATCATGCTCCACCAGTCGCAGAAGCTCGAGGGCATCGGGCAGCTCGCCGGCGGCATCGCCCACGACTTCAACAACCTGCTGGCCGTGATCCTCAACTATGCCGAGCTCGGGGCAGCCGACGCCGGGGACGACATGGCCGAGGCGTTCGCGGAGATCACTCGCGCGGGCGAGCGCGCCGCGGAGCTCACCAGCACAGCTGCTCGTCTTCTCGAAGCAGAAGGCGGCCAACCGGTCCCCTCGACGTCAACGAGCTGGTGGACGAGATGGAGAACTTCCTGCTCCGCACGATCGGCGAGCGACGTGGAGCTGTCGACGCGCTCGACCCGCAGGCCCCGGTCGTGCTCTGCGACAAGGCGCAGCTCGAGCAGGCGCTGATCAATCTGGCGGTCAACGCGCGCGACGCGATGCCTGACGGCGGGCCGACTCCTGATCGCAACGCAGTCGTCGATCTCGTCCTATGCCGAATAAGCGGAGTCCCGGGGCTCGGCATCAGTCCTTTGCGCCGAGATACGGTCACCGACACCGGCACCGGCATGCCGCCGGAAACCCTCGAACGCGTCTTCGAGCCCTTCTTCACCACCAAGGAAGTCGGGCAGGGAACGGGTCTCGGCCTGGCGATGGTCTACGGCACCGCGAAGGCGGCGGGCGGGACCGTCATGGTCGAGTCAGAGCCCGGGCAGGGGACGACCGTCCGCATGCTGTTCCCGCGCAGTGACGAAGCGGCGAACAGCGCGGCCGAAGCGCCCGCGGAAGCTCGGCCTGCCGGAGGGCCACTCAGGATCCTGGTGGTCGAGGACGAGGACGCGGTGCGCGGGGTGGTCGAGCGGATGCTGACCGGGCACGACCACGAGGTCCTCACCGCGGCGCATCCGGACGAGGCACTCGCGATGGCGCGCGACGGCGTGCCGATCGACATGCTGATCACGGACATCGTGATGCCCGGCATGTCCGGGCCAGAGCTGGCGTCGTGTCTGACGGAGCGCCAGCCAGGGCTTCCGGTGATGTTCATCTCCGGCTACACGGACAGTCCTGACGCGTTGCCGCCCGGCGCCAATCTGCTGCAGAAGCCATTCACCCGCACGGCGCTCCTTCGCGCGGTCGCCGAGGCCGGAGGTGTGCCATCGCCGTAGCCGACTACTTCTCGCCTGCGCACGGTCCTCCGACAGCTCTCGTGGTCGACGACGATCCGCAGGCCAGTCAGCTCGCGGTCGGGCTGCTCGAGCACCAGGGGATGGCGGCGACGGCCGCTTCCAAACATCGCCGCGGCGCGGGCCGAGCTCGCGACGCGGGCGTTCGATCTGGTCCTCAGCGATCTCCGCCTACCGGACGGCTCGGGCGCCGAGCTCACGGACTACCTCAGGCAGCATGCGCCGGAGACCGCCACGATCCTCGTGGACGGCGAGCCCGGCGACAACGACGCGCAGGCCGCGTTGGCGGAGGGGGTCGATGACTTCCTGACGAGGCCGTTCTCGGGCGAGCAGCTCGCGATCGCGGTCGCGCGCGCCCTGCGCCGGCGGGCCGAGCGCATCGGGGCTCTGGTGCAGTCACAGGCCGGGGTGGCGGAGGATGTCCTCGACTGCCTCATCAAGGCGGGTCGCTTCAGGGACGAGGAAACCTCTGAGCACGTGGAGCGCGTGAGTCGCACCTGTGGGCTCATCGCCCAGAACCTCGGTTGGTCGGCAGTGGATTGCGGAACCCTGCGCGCGGCGAGCGCCATGCACGACATCGGCAAGGTCGGGGTCCCGGATGCCGTGCTCCGGAAGCCCGGGAAGCTGACCGCGCACGAACGAGCCATGATCGAGCGTCACGCGCAGATCGGGTACGACATCCTCAGCGGGTCGAGCGACTCGGTGCTCGAGCTTGCGGCGACCATCGCCATCTCCCACCACGAGCGGATCGACGGGAAGGGCTACCCGAAGGGCCTGGCAGGCGACGACATTCCCCTTGAAGGCCGGATCACAGCGGTCGCCGACGTGTTCGACGCGCTCACCCATGACCGGGTCTATCGCTCCGCGGCCAGTTCGGAGGACGCGCTGGAGATGATGCAGGCGGGTGACGGCACCCAGTTCGACAGTCGCATGCTCGCCGCATTCCGCGAGGTGCTCCCCCAGGTCGAGGAGGTCGGTGCGCTGTACCCCGACGCGACGGGAGCGGCACCGGACCTGGAGGTCGTCGTATCGACCGAGCCCGCGCTGCGCGTGCTCGTGATCGAGGACCACGGCGCGGTGGCGCGCGGGTTGGCCCTTCTCCTGAAGAAGGAAGGGATGGAGGTCGCCGGCACAGCCGCGACGTTCGCCGAGGCGGAGCGCCTGATTGAGACCCGCGACTGCGATGTCGCGATCCTCGACGTGAACCTGCACGGCGAGAGCGGCTTCGGGCTCATCCCGAAGGCGCGTGCTCGCGGGATGCGGGTACTGCTCTACACCGGCGAGGCGCTCCCATCGTCGCTTGCGCATCCGGACAAGGGCGACGGCATCGCGTCGAAGGCCGGGGGCCCGGCCGAGCTGATCAAGGCGGTTCGCGACGTTGCGGCCGGCGGTTCTCCCACCGACAGCCGGGTGGAATTGCGACCCAGTGAAGCGCGGCTCACGGCACGGGAGCGAGAGATAATCTGGCTTCCTTGCGCAGGGCGTGAGTGGCGAGGAAATCGCCGAGCGGCTCTTCCTCTCCGCCCACACCGTTCGCACCCACGTCCGCAATGCAATGTCCAAGACGCAGGCCAAGACGCGAGCGCATCTCGTGGCCCTTGCGGCGGAGGCCGGCGAAGCCACAAGCGTAGGTTCGTAATGCGGGCCAAGGCCGAAGCGCCTCAGTCGATCGTGCTCGCCGCAACGTGGCGGCGTTACAAGCGGACCGGCGACCGCGAGACCCGTAACAAGCTGATCCTCGCCTACTCGCCGATCGTCAAGTACGCCGCTGGCCGGATGGCCGCGCGCATGCCCGCGCACGTCGAGCTGGCCGACCTCATCTCGTACGGGATGGGTGGCCTGATCGAGGCGGTGGAGCGGTTCGAGCCTGCCCGCGGGATCAAGTTCGAGTCCTACGCGGCCACGCGGATCCGGGGCGCGATCTTCGACGAGCTTCGGTCGCTCGACTGGGTGCCGCGGAGCGTCCGCACCGAGGCGCGTGGGATCGAGGAGGCAACGGCCGCGCTGACGGCCCGCCTGCATCGGATGCCGACGGACGTCGAGCTGGCCGGCCATCTGTTGATCGAGCCCAAAGAGCTTGACGCCTCGCTGCAACGGGTGAGCGACGCGCGCATGATCGCTCTCGATCAGCCGTGGGACATCAAAGCGGCCGACGGCATCGAGACAACGCTGCTTCAGTCGCTGCCCGATCCGGATGCCGTGGACCCCGCGGTGAGCGCGGTCGCAGCGGATCTGCGGGCGCGCATCGCCGACGCGATCCAGCACCTGCCGGAGCGCGAGCAAGCCGTTCTCGGGTTGCGCTACCACCAGGAGATGCGCTTTGCCGAGATCGGCGAGGTTCTCGGGGTCACGGAATCCCGCATCTCGCAGCTTCACGCGAAGGCCGTGCTCCAGGTTCGGGCGCTGCTGCCCGACGACGCGCCGTCAGGCGCGACCGGGCGCCAAGCGGTCCAGTAGGCCAGCCTTCAGGCGGCTAGGGCATGGGGCTGAGCTTCGGCTGCCGCCGCGATTCGGCCCGGTCGCGCCGTCGAGTGCCCCGGCCGAGAAGGGTCGCGGCAGCTTTCGCCACGACGCGTCCGGTGAGGCCGCCACCGCGCGGACGCCCACGGAGGCCGTCATCTCTGCACCTCCGTCGGCGGGCGCCAGGTCGTAGCGCACGTCCAGGCCGATCGGTCCGTCGGCCGAGATCTCCAGCCGACTCGTATCTGCGGCGTGCACCTCGACGCAGAAGCTCACGGGCACACCCGCGAGCCGACCGGTCACCTTGGTCCGAGTACCGGCCGCAAGCTGCCGGCGTCTCGAGGTCATCCGCACTGAACTCGACCGGGGACCAGCGCCGGATCTGTTGCGGATGCGTGAGCACGGCGAGCAGCTGCTCGGGCGTGGCTTTCGCCTGCGCTCTTGAGGTCCACCGGTTCATGGGCGAACGCTCCCATCCAGCCACGCCCTGTTGTGAGCGATTCCGCACATAGGCAGGTGCATGGTTCCCGTTTCCGGCCGAAGACAGGGGTATGCAGAGTACGGCGAGTGACGTGGCAACCAACCTGAGCGATCTGGCGCAGCGTCCGAGCGTGGCGCTCGCGCTCGAGGCGATGCGCGAGTTCCTCGGGATGGACGTGACCTACACCAGCCAGATCCTCGGCGAGAGACGACGCTACGCGACATCGACGGGGACGGCGAGTCCTTCCAATCAGCGAGGGCGCTGTCCCTGCCGACTGACCAGACCTACTGCCACCGGGTGCTGGCGGGCCGGCTGCCGAACGTGAACCCGGACATCCGCGGCGACCCCGAGCCGCGTCGATGCCGATCACCGAGATCGCCGACATCGGCGCGTTTACGTCCGTACCGCTGCAGTTCTCCGACGGCCGTCTCTACGGCACGCTGTGCGCGGCCAGCCACGACGCGAAGCCACGCTCGGCTACCGCGAGCTGCAGTTCCTTCACGTCTTCGCGCGGATCGTCGCCGACCAACTCGAGCGCGACGAGATCAGGGCCACGCGCAGAGCTCGAGTCCCAGGCGTCGGCCGCGGCCACGCTGATCGCGGCGGTCGACGCCCGCGACTCCTATACGGGCGAGCACTCCCAGGCCGTCGTCGAGCATGCGGGGGCGGTGGCTCGCGACCTGGGGCTCAGCGCGTCGGAGGTCCGCAAGGTCGAGCTGGCGGCGCTCCTGCACGACATCGGCAAGATCGCCATCCCCGACGCGATCCTGCGAAGGCCGGGCCGCTCACCGACGAGGAGTGGGAGGTGATGCGCACCCACCCGATCCCCAGCGAGCAGCTGATCGGCAACGTGCCGCAGCTCGCCCACCTCGCGCCGGTGATCCGCGCCGAGCACGAGCGCTGGGACGGCAAGGGCTACCCGGACGGTCTCGCCGGCGAGGAGATCCCCCTCGCCAGCCGCATCACGCTCGTCTGCGACGCCTACCACGCGATGACAAGCGACCGGCCCTACCGCAAGGCCATGTCCGCCGAGAGGGCAAGGGCCGAGGTCGCCGCGGGCCCGGCACCCAGTTCTGCCCGACCGCGGCGGATGCATTGCTTTCGCGTCGTCGACACAGGGATTGCCCACTCGGATTAGAGTCGACCTTCGTGTCGCGTCAGAACGGGATCTCGCGCCGGCGCTTCGTACGCGATGGAGTTGCTCTCACCGCGGGTGCTGCCGGCTCCGGAACGGCGAGCGCGCTCGCCCAGGCCGGCGCCGCCGACATGGTCTTCCGTAACGGACAGGTGCTCACCGTCGCGGGCAGGCGGGTGGCCCAGGCGGTCGCCGTCAGCGGCGCGGAATCGCCTACGTCGGCTCGAGCAGCGGCGCCGCGGCGTTCGTCGGCCCGGCGACCGAGGTGATCGACCTTCGCGGTCGCACGCTCATGCCCGGCATCCACGACGGGCATACCCACCCGCTGGCCGGCGGCCTGGTGCTGACGAAGCCCACGCTCAACTACCGAAAGCTCGACCTCAAGCCGTTCCTCGGCGGCGTTGCGCCGGATCCTCGCTCGCAGTGCCGACCAGGAGCCGGACGGCTGGCTCTCGGTCGACCTCTGGGAGCCGTCGGGGATGGACCGGCTGCCCACGAAGAGGGATCTGGACAAGCTTCCGACGCGGCGCCCGATCGTCGTCATCGACCTCAGTGGTCACACCGCCGTGGCGAACTCGCGCGCCCTCGAGTCGCCGGGATCACGGCCTCCACCCCGAACCCGCCGGGGGGAGGATCGAGCGCCGCCCGGGCCGGAGCCAACGGCTCCTGCAGGACAACGCGATCGGGCTCGTGGCGTCGAAAGATCCCGCCGCTCACGACCCCGGAGAATGCGGACGCCCTGAGGCCGCCCACCGGGAGATGGCGAGCAGGGGATCACCTCCTACCTGGACTCCTCGGCGGGCGCCACCGAGTGGCGGCCCTGGCCCCCCTCGCGGACCGCGAGCCGCTCCCGATCAGGCCGTCGGCCGCGATCACGGTGTCCGCCGGCTCGGCGGCCGACCCGGACGCCTGCTCGCCCGGGTCGAGAGCTGCGAGCCACGCACGGCCGCGCGGGGGTCAAGATCCGCACGGTGAAGATGTTCTTCGACGGAGTAATCGAGTATCCGACTCAGACGGCCGCGCTGCTGAGGCCGTACCGCGTGAACAACGGGACAAGCGCAACCCGCGCTGGGCGGCCGGAAGAGCCGCGGCCCGACCTACTTCCGCCAGGAGATCGCGAACCGCGCAATCGCCGCGCTCGACGCCGAGGGCTGGCAGGTCCACATTCATGCGATCGGCGATCGCGCGGTGCGCTCGGCGCTCGATGGCTTCGCGTTCGCGCGCCGCCGCCGCGGCTCCAGAACCACACCGATCACGCATCTGGAGCTGATCCACCCGCAGGACTTCCGGCGCTTCGCGGCCTCGGCGTGCTCGCCAGCATGCAGTTGCACTGGGCGGAACGGGACTCGTACACGGTGAATCACTCAGCCCTGCATCCGCGCGCGGCGCTGGTGCTAGTGTACCCCGCAGGCAGCCTCGCGCGCGCGGGCGCCACTCTCGCGGGGGCAGCGACTGGCCGTGGACCCGCTGCTCCCGTTCCGCCAGATCGAAATGGCGGTGAACCTCACGGCCGACGAGGTATACGAGGGCTATCGGAGGCCGCTTTGGCCCAGGAGGGCCTCAGGCCGCGTGGCCTCACTGCCCATGCACACGCGCAACAGCGCCTTCCAGCTCCACCAGGAGAGCGTGACCGGTCAGATCCGCAGGGGTTCGAGGCGGACCTGATCGTGCTGGACCGCGACATGCTCGACGCGCGGCTGAAGCGCGTGTCCGAACACGGCGTAGACCTGACGATGGTGGGCGGGAGCATCGTGCACAGCCGGGGACGCTGAGTCCCCACGTGCCTCCGCCTGCTGGCGCGAACACTGACCACCACTGGACATGCCTGGCCGCGGCTCAGACGTTCTCCCTGAGCAGAAGAGGAACCAAATGGAAACGGACTCACCCCAGGCGGTGCGCATGGTTGTTCGCGGCGTGATCGCCGTGGCTGCGGCCCTGGTCGTCATCGCCGTCGCCCCGGGTGCGGCCGGCGCCGCGTCGATCGCCTATGTCTACGGCGGCCATGTCTGGCTCTTGTCGCTCGACGGCACGCAGAAGGTGCGCCTTGCGACTCCGGTGGTCAATGGCGCCGAGACGGAGCCGTGGCTCGCGGTCGCTGCGTCGGACGGTGGCCGCATCGTCGCCGTGCGCAATGCGCCCCGGCAGTACTTGCGCTTCCTCGGTGTTGTTCAGGGTCTGGGAGCCGAACGGCACGTCCACGGTCGAGGGGCCGCTTAATGCTCCCTGATGGCTGGGAGACCTACCGCTACCCGCTCGGCTTCGACGTCACCGCGGACGGCGCGCACATGGTCTATGGCTATTTGAACACCACCTTTTTGATGCCCGGCGAACGACGGGCAGGGGACCTATGTCCGGCCCGTGACCAACAGTTCGCTCGCTCCTACAGGCCTCGTCGGGCAGGCGCACCCGACGCTGTTCGGCAACCGGATAGTCGCCTGGAGCGGTGGGATCGTGAACGTGCAGGGCACATCCGACCCCCCTTACGGAAGCGACTTCACACCTTGGTTCAACGGTGCGGTGGCTGGCCTCCATGTCCGCCGCACCGACGTCGCGGCTAATGGACAGCTCATCGCGGTGGAGCAGGAGCAATGGGACGCCGGGTCAAAGATCATCGGGAAGATCTTCCTGATTGCGGCCCAGGGCGTCGATCAAGCGCCCACGTTCCCCGCCGACGTGGACTGCCAGATGCCGGCGGGAGGGCATCGCCACCCGGGCGCGTTGCTGTCAGCGGATGCGCACGCGCATCGCGTGGACCGACGACGGCGGCCTCAAGGCGGCGGGCGCGCCGACAAGCTCCCCGGGACCGGTGCGCGAGCTGACCCCGCCGCCCGTCGTGATCTCGCCGACTGCCTCGCAGGGTGCGATCGGCTTTATGTACGTGGCCGCCTTCCTACCCACGTCCGGTCAGCCTCCGACCGGAGGTCCGCCGTCAGGCGGCCCGCCATCTGGAGGTCCTCGGCCGCGCGCTGGCTGGCGACCGTGCCGAGAAGGGTCACGGTGAAGGCGCTGGCGCGCGCCAAGGGGGTGCTGATCAAGGTCAGGGTCACCCGCGCGGGCAAGGTCAAGTTTTCGGGCTCCGTGCCGGCAAAGGTCGGGAGAAGCAGCAGATCCATCGTCGTCGCCACCGGGTCCACGACCGCGAGGCGCGCAGGGACTGTGACGGTGAGGCTGCGGCTGACCACCGCGGCGCGCAAGAAGCGGAGCCGCTTGAAGGGCGCGCGCATGACGCTGCGGGTAGCCCAGGGCCGCCTCAGCACCACGAAGCGCTTCACGCTGCGATAGCCGACTCACTTCCCGCCCGCCCGCACGTTCCTGACTACATCCGGACAACGCCCGATTGGGGCGGATGTGACGTACGATGGACATGCGTCGCTAGCTCGGGCGCTCCCCAAGCAGATAGGAACCAAATCAGCACTCACTCACCCCGGCGATGCGCGGTTGTTCTGTACTCGATCGCCGCGGCCGCGGCCCTGGTCGTCATCGCCGTCGCCCCGGGCGCGGCCGGCGCCGCCTCGATCGCCTATATCGACGGTGGTGACGTCTGGCTGTCATCGCTCGACGGGACGCAGAAGGTGCGGCTCGCGACGCCGGTGGTCAACCGCTCCGGCGGGACGGAGAAGTGGCTCGCCGTGGCGGCTTCGGACACGGGCCGGATCGTCGCCGCGCGCAACGAGCCCGGGAAGAACTCGAGCTCCTCGTGGTTCAAGGCCTGGGAGCCGAACGGCACATCCACCGTCGAGGGGCCGCTCAATGCGCCGTCCGGCTGGGCGACTACGCCTACCCGCTCGGCTTCGACGTCACCGCCGACGGCGTGCACATGGTCTACGGCTACTCGAACAGCGGCTCCTGCTGTCCGCACAGCTTCGCGCGGGGGACCTATGCCCGGCCTGTGACCAACAGCACGCTCGCGCCAATCGAGGTCCGACAAGGACCACCCGACGCTGTTCGGCAGCCGGGTGATCGCCCACTCGGGCGAGACGGTGTACGTGCAAGCACCGGCCCCGCCTACGGGACGGACTTCACAGGTGGATCGACTCTCGGGGACCGGACTCGAGCTCCGCCGCACCGACGTCGCGGCGAACGGGCAGCTCGCCGCGCTCGAGCTGGAGCAGTGGAACGGCGGCACGCAGGAGATCGGCAAGATCGGCGTGATCGCGACCCAGGGCGTCGATCAGGACCCACCGTTGCGATGGATTGTTTCCTGCCGACCGCCGGAGTCGCCAAGGACGTCTCGCTGTCACCAGACGCGACGCGCATCGCCTGGACCGACGACGGGGGCCTCAAGGTGGCCGGGGTGCCGACCGACGGCCGGGGAACCGTGCGCGCTCGGCTCGCCGCCGGTCGTGATCTCTCCGACCGCCTCGCAGGGCGCGATCGGCGGGGCGAACGTCGCGCCGTTCCTGCCCGCCTCTGGCCAGCCGCCGGGCGGCGGCCCGCCGTCCGGAGGCGGAGCCGGCGGAGGGGCGCTGGTCGCAACCCTGCCGAAGAAGGTCACGACCAATGCTCTGGCGGGCGCCAAGGGCGTGCCGGTCAAGGTCAGGGTCGCCCGCGCGGGCAAGGTCAAGATCCCGGGTCCGTGCCGGCGAAGGTCCTCAAGCCAGCAGATCGGTCGCCGTCGCCAAGGGATCGACGACCGCAAAGCGCGCAGGGACCGTAACGGTGAGGTTGCGGCTGACCGCCGCCGGGCGCAAGAAGCGGAGCCGCTTAAAGGGCGCGCGGATGACGCTGCGCGTGACCCAGGGTCGCCTCAGCACCACGAAGCGCGTCACGCTCCGATAGCCCGACCGGAAGCGCTAAGGGTCTGCGAGCGCGCCGGAAGGCGTGCCGTGCTGCGGATTCCGCTTAGAAGCGGCTCTTCGCGCTTCGCACTCTGTCCCGCCGCCGGGCTACAGTCGCCTTTATGAGACGTCGACACGGGCAGTGGGGCGCGAGCCAGGCCGGACGTGCTCACGCTCTCCGGCCTCACGGATGCTCGGAGCCCGAGCCCGCGGTGCGGAGCGCCTGGCCGGGGCCACCGGTGTCGACAGGGCGATCGAGGACGCCGCCGAGGAGGCCATCGTCCGCGCGCTGCGCAGTCCCGCGGTCGAGCGGGCGATCGTGCGGGTGCTTGTGGAGGAGAACGCCGTGGGGCGCGCCTTCGAGGAGGCGTTGACCAGCGATCAGGTGGTTGAGGCGGTCGTCGCGGCGCTCGACACCGAGGTAGCCGATCGCGTCTGGGAGGAGATCCTCGCCAGTCCCAAGGCACAGATGCTCGTGGAGCGGATCGCCGCGGCGCCGGAAGTGCGAGCCGCCATCGCGCAGCAGGGAGCCGGTCTCATCACCGATGTGGGCAGGCGGCTCACGGTTCTCACCGAGGCGCTCGATGACGCGGCAGAGCGCCTGGTCCGCGGCATGTTCAACCGGCCCGGACAGGAGGCCGAGACCAATCAGGTCGGCCTGGTCACGCGGGCACTCGCCGCGGTCGTCGACCTCGCCCTCGTCGGGGCGCTGTTCTCGATCGCATCGGGCCTGCTGGCATCGATCGTGCCGGCGCTCACCGGCGACGGCGACGGCGTCTCCATCTGGGGCGTGCTCAGTCTCGGGGTGGTCGGCTTTCTCATCGGCGGCGCGATCTTCGTGGCGTTCTGGGCGCTCATAGGACAGACACCCGGCATGCGCTTCCTGAGCATCCATCTCGACGCAGGAGGGGGTCCGGAGATCGGCTTTCGGCGGGCGGTCAGGCGGCTGGTGGCGATCCCGGTCTCGCTCCTCCCCGCCGGCCTTGGCTTCTTCGCGATTCTCCTGTCACCCGAGCGGCATGGCTCGCCACGACCGGTTTGCCGGCACCACGGTTGTCTATGACGATGAGCCCGCCGGCGCCCCTTGGTCGAAGCCGCCCACGAGCGGCCTGCAGCGTGATGGGCGCGGCTGGGTTCGAACCAGCGACCTCTCGCGTGTGAGGCGAGCGCTCTCCCGCTGAGCTACGCGCCCGGGAGGGGGTCCATTGTAGGCGGCTCGCGATACTGCTCCGCATCGAGTCGCGGCGGCATGAATACGGCGAGCGGCGGGACCAGTTCGGCGAGCTCACGATCCCGGACGCGGGTGCCGGGCCGTGGCCGGTGGCCGTCCTGATTCACGGCGGCTTCTGGCGCGCTCGCTACGACCTGCGGCTCGAGGACCGGCTCGTGGCCGACCTCGCGGGTCGCGGGTGGGCGGTGTGGAACCTCGAGTACCGCCGCCTTGGCTGGCGCAGCCGCGGCGGCTGGCCGGGGACACTCGAGGACGTGGCCACCGGCATCGACCACCTGGGCAGGCTCGACGCGCCGCTCGACACGAGCCGCGTCGTTGCCATCGGCCACTCGGCCGGCGGCCAGCTCGCGCTCTGGGCGGCCGCCCGTCCCGGCCTTCCCGCCGGGGCGCCGGGCGCCGAGCCGAGCGTCAGGCTCGCCGGCGCGGTCTCCCAGGCGGGGGTGGTTGATCTTCGCGAGGCCGCGCGCCTCGGGCTATCGCGCCGCGCGGCCGAGAGCCTCCTCGGAGGGCCCCCGGCGAAGCTGCCGCAGCGCTACGACCTGGCCTCGCCGATCGAGCGCCTGCCGCTGAACCTGCCCCAGCTGCTCGTGCACGGCGCGGCGGACGAGGTCGTGCCCATCGACCTCGCGCGTGGCTACGCGCGCCGAGCGGCCGAGGGCGGGGACCCGTGCGAGCTGGTCGAGCTCCCGGGCGTGGGACATGACGAGCACCTCGACCCGGACACCGTCGCCTGGCGGGCGGTGACCACGTGGCTGGCGGACCGGTGACCGACCGGGCGGAGGCCGAGCGCCTCGACGCGGAGGACCCGCTCGCGCCGTTCCGCGAGCGCTTCGTGATCGACGACCCCGAGACGATCTACCTCGACGGCAACTCGCTCGGCCGTCTCCCGCTGGCCACGCGCGAGCGCCTCGGAGCGTTGACCACCCAGTGGGGATCGGAGCTCGTGGGCGGCTGGCACGAGTGGATCGACCTCCCGGAGCGGGTCGGCGATCTCCTCGCGACAGGTGTGCTGGGCGCCCGCCCCGGGGAGGTGATCGTGGCGGACTCCACCACGGTCAACCTCTTCAAGCTCGCCGGGGCGGTCCTCGACACCCGCGCCGGAGCGATCGTGACCGACGCAGAGAACTTCCCCACCGACCGCTACGTGCTCGACGGCCTGGCCCGCCTGCACGGACGCGAGCTGCGCGTCTTCGAGGCCGATCCGGTGGACGGCCCTCAGCCCGAGGACGTGGAGCGAGCGTGCGCGGGCACCGACGTTGCGCTGGTGGCGCTCTCCCACGTGGCCTACCGCTCCGGCGCGCTCGCGGACATCGAGCAGATCAACCGGGCCGCCGCTCCGGCTCCGGTGCTCTGGGACCTCTCGCACTCCGCGGGCGCGGTCCCGACCGAGCTCGGGAGCCGAGGCGTCGAGCTTGCCGTGGGCTGCACCTACAAGTATCTGAACGCCGGTCCGGGCGCGCCCGCCTTCCTGTACGTGCGCGAGGAGCTCCAGCAGTCTCTGCGCACCCCGATACAGGGCTGGTTCGGCCAGCGCGACCAGTTCCGCATGGAGCGTCCCTACGACCCGGCGCCCGGCATCCGCGGCTTCCTCGCCGGCACTCCGCCGATCCTCGCGCTGGGCGCTGTCGAGGAGGGCGCGAAGCTGGCCGCTGAGGCGGGGATCGGCCCGCTGCGCGACAAGACGGCGGCGCTCACGGAGCTGGTGGTGGCCCTTCACGACGAGCGCCTCGCCCCGCTCGGCTTCCGGCTGGGAAGTCCGCGCGACCCGACTTGCCGCGGTGCCCACGTGAGCCTCGCCCACGACGAAGCCTGGCCGATCTGCCGGGCGCTGATCGAGCTGGCGCACGTGATTCCCGACTTCCGCGGGCCCGACTCGATCCGCCTCGGCGTGCCGCCGCTCTACACGCGCTTCGTGGACGTGTACGAGGCGGTTGAGCGCCTCGTGACCCTCGTCGAGCGCGGCGACCACCGCGATGTGGACGACCGGCCGCTGCGGGTGACCTGACTACAGGGCGACGATCGCGTCGATCTCGATGTCGGCGCCCTTGGGCAGCGACGCCACGCCGATCGCCACGCGTGCCGGTGGCTCCGCTCCGTCGAAGAACGACCCGTACACCTCGTTCACGCGCGCGAAGTCGCCCATGTCGGTGAGGTAGACGGTGCAGCGGACCGCGTCGGCCAGCGAGCCGCCGGCCGCCTCGCACACGGCAGAGAGGTTCTCGAGGCAGCGGCGCGCCTGGCCCTCGATGTCGTCCTTCACGAGCTCGCCAATCGACGGGTCGAGCGGGATCTGACCCGAGCAGAACAGCAGGCTGCCCGTCCGGATCGCCTGGGAATAGGGCCCGATCGCGTCGGGTGCGCCGTCTGTGGAAACCGCCTGTCTGAGTGCCATGGCGGGCAGCCTACGCGCTAGGCTGTCCAGTGGACCGTGCTAGGCGGGGAGGTAGCGGTGCCCTGTCACCTGTAATCCGCTCTAGCAGGGCTGAATTCCCGTTCGAGGGGCTTCGGCTCTCGGGGCCAGTACGCCGGACTGAGGCGTCGATGGCCGGGTCCCGCGCGGCGAGCGCTCGCGAACCAGGTCAGATCCGGGAGGAAGCAGCCTTAAGCGATACCGCTCGTGCGCCGCGGGCAAGCCTGGCCGGAGCCGAAGATCGGCGGGCACGCTCGAGATCGAGTTCCAGAGACGGGTGCACGGTCCACTTTCTATTTCGATGCCCGCGAGGTGCGAGCCGTTTCCATGACGGACCCCCGCGAAATCGTCAGCAGGTCGGCGAGCGCTGGAACGCCGGCGACATCGAGGGGCTGCTCGAGCTGTACGCCGACGACCTCGTCGTCCAGACCGGCGAGCACTGGCCAGAACAGGCGCACCATGCAGGGAAAAGCCGCGTTTCGCGAAAGCATCGACGAGTGGCTGAGTGTCTGGCAGTCGATCTCAGATCGAGACGGACGAGGTCGAGGTCTACGGCGATCGCGTGGTCGCCCACGGGAGCTGGCGGTCGACCGGGCGCGATGAGCGGCGTGGAGGGCACGCTGCCGATCCACATCGTGTTCACCGTCCGGGATGGGAAGATCGCTCGTCTTGACTGGTGTCCCAGACCACGAGCGAGCCGTCGCAGCAGCCCGCGGCGCCTGACCTCGAGACCCTCGAGGCCGTACAGCGGCGGGTGCTCTGGCTCGCCACCGCGATCGTCCACCACGCCAATCGCGTGCGTGAGAACAAGTCGGGGGTGAAGGTCGGCGGCCACCAGGCCTCGAGCGCCTCGATGGTGAGCCTGATGACGGCCCTGTGGTTCTCCGAGCTGCGCGCGGAGGACCGCGTCTCCGTGAAGCCGCACGCCTCGCCCGTGCTGCACGCGATCAACTACCTGCTCGGCCGGCTCGAGCAGCCCTACCTCGAGTCGCTGCGCGCCTTCGGCGGCCTCCAGAGCTACCCGAGCCGGACGAAGGACCCCGACCCCGTCGACTACTCCACCGGGTCAGTCGGCATCGGCGCGACCGCCCCGATCTGGGGCGCCGTGGCGCGCCGCTACCTCGAGCACCACCGCTTCGAGGCGCCGCCGCGCGGTCGCCAGATCGCGCTCCTCGGTGACGCCGAGCTCGACGAGGGCGCCGTCTGGGAGGCGATCGCCGACCCGTGGGTGGCGCGGCTCGGCGAGGTGCTCTGGGTGGTGGACCTGAACCGGCAGTCGCTCGACAGGGTGGTGCCGGACATCGCGTTCGGTCGCCTCGCCGGGATGTTCGAGGCGGCCGGCTGGCAGGTGATCACCGTCAAGTACGGGCGCAGGCTCGAGCGACTGTTCGAGCGCCCGGGCGGGGAGGCGCTGCGCCGCCGCATCGACGAGATGCCGAACGAGGAGTACCAGCGCCTGCTGCGCGCCGAGCCGCAGGAGCTGCGCGAGCGGCTTCCGGGGCGCAGCCCCGAGCTCGGCACGCTCGCCGGCGAGCTCGGCGACGACGAGCTGCGCGCGGCCTTCCGCGACCTCGGCGGCCACGACATCGGCAAGCTGATCCACGCCTACCGCGAGGTTCAGCACGACCGGCCGACCGTGATCTTCGCCTACACGATCAAGGGCTGGTCGCTGCCGATCGAGGGCCACCCGGAGAACCACTCCGCCCTCCTCACCCACGACCAGTTCAGGGCGCTCGCGAAGGAGCTGGGCACGGACCCGGACGAGCCGTGGACGCCCTTCGACCCGACCAGCCCGGAGGGCGAGCTGGCCGCGGCGGCGGCCACCGCGCTCGCGCGCGACGACCCCGCGCCGCGCCCGCCGCCCGACGTGCCGGCGGCGCTCGGGCGCGAGCATCGCGGCAAGGAGTCGACCCAGCAGGCCTTCGGCCGCTTCTTCGTGGACCTCGTGCACGACGCGCCCGAGGTGGCGGAGCGGGTTGTGACCGTCAGCCCGGACGTGGCCAGCTCCACCAACCTCGGCGGCTGGATCAACAAGTCCGGCATCTGGTCGGTGGGCGAGCGGCGCGACTGGTTCGCGGACGACTCGCAGACGCTCGTGCACTGGCACGAGACGACCGGCGGGCGCCACATCGAGCTCGGCATCGCCGAGACGAACCTGGTCGGACTGCTCGGCGAGCTGGGCGCCACCTGGAGCCGCCACGGCCAGCCGCTGCTCCCGATCGGCACGATCTACGACCCGTTCGTGGGCCGCGCGCTCGAGCCGTGGTCGTTCGGCATCTACGCGGGCGGCCAGTCGATCCTGATCGGCACGCCGTCCGGGGTCTCGCTGGCGCCGGAGGGCGGCGCGCACCAGTCGATCGTCACGCCCTCGATCGGCATCGGCCAACCGGGCTGCACCTTCTGGGAGCCGGCGTTCGGCCAGGACCTGGAGTGGACGCTCCTGTACGCGCTCTCGCGCCTCGGCCGTTCCGACGGGGAGTCGGCCTACTTCCGCCTCTCCACGCGCCCGCTCGACCAGGCGCTCGCCGGGGGCGACAGCTCGGACGAGCGGCGCGAGCTCGTGCTCGCCGGGGGCTACCCGCTGCGGCGCGCGAAGCGGAAGCCGGCGGTCGTGCTCGCCGGAATGGGGGCGGTTATCCCCGAGCTGCTGCGCGCGGCCGACACGCTGGGTGAGGACACCGAGGTGATCTGCGTCACGAGCGCGGACCTGCTCCACCGCGCGTTCCGGGCGCGAGCCGGCTTTGGCGAGCACCCCACGGAGATCCTCGACGAGCTGTTTCCCGCGAAGCGCGCGGCGCCGATGGTCACGGTCCTCGACGGGGATCCGAACGCGCTCGCCTTCCTCGGCGGGGTGAACGCGGTGCGGCTCACTCCGCTGGGCGTGACCCGCTTCGGGCAGTCGGGCGACCTCGAGGACGTCTACCGCCACCACGAGATCGACGCCGAGACGATCGTCGGCGCGGCGCTGGACCTGCTCGGCTAGCTTCGGGCCACGTCGAGGAAGGCCTCGACGACGGTCGGGTCGAAGGCGTTGCCCGAACCCGCCCGGATCAGCTCGATTCCCTCCTGCGGCGGCAGGGCGGGCGCATGGAAACGCTCGCTCGTGACAGCGCCGAAGACGTCGGCCACCGCGGCGATGCGCGAGAACAGCGAGACCCCTTCGCCGGCCAGACCGCTGGGATAGCCCGAGCCGTCCCAGCGCTCGTGGTGCGAGCGCACGACGGACTTCGCCTCAGCGGAGATCGTGTCGTCGCGGAGGAACTCGAGGCCGAGCATCGGGTGCTGCATCATCAGCTCCCACTCGTCCGGCGCGAGCGGGCCCGGGTGGTGGACAAGGTTCGGCGGCAGCGCGAGCTTGCCGATGTCCTGGAGGAACAGCCCGGTGCCGAGCTCCTGAAGGGAGTCCTCGGGCGCCAGCCTGCGGCCGATCGACAGGCCAAGCACGGTCGCGTCGATCGAGTGCTCGACGAGGTAGAGGGCGGGTCCGGCGTTGTTCGCCGCGAGTCCGTTGTCCTCGCTCGCCAGTACCTCGTCCACGATGTGGCCGGCAACGTCCTTCAGCTCGACGAGGATCTCGTGCGGAAGCAGCGTGCCCGGCATAACGGCCGCCTCTTCGAACGCGCGGGCCAGCGCGGCGCGTGCGTGATCACGCGTCGCGAGCGACAGGGGTAGCGGAGTCTGGGTCTCCACACCTTCTTTTATCGGCAGTCCGGCCTCCAGCCCAAGCGGTGGTTAGCATGGAACGACAGATGCTCTCGCTCTACCGCCGCCACCGACCCAGGACTTTTGACTCGGTGATGGGCCAGGAGCACATCGTCAAGACGCTCCGAAACGCGATCGCACTCGACAAGGTGCATCACGCCTATCTGTTCGTCGGATCGCGTGGTACGGGGAAGACGTCGATGGCGAAGCTGCTGGCCTGCGCCCTGAACGCCGAGGGCGGCGCGACCGCCGATTTCGACCCCGAGGCGCCCACCGCGAGGGCGATCCTGGCCGGGACCTCGCTCGACGTCGTGGAGATGGACGCCGCCTCCAACAACTCGGTCGACGACATCCGCGAGCTGCGCGAGAACGTGGCGCTCGCGCCGATGCAGGGCGGCAAGCGCGTGTACATCCTCGACGAGGCGCACATGCTCACCACAGCGGCGTGGAACGCGTTCCTCAAGACGCTCGAGGAGCCCCCGGCGCACGTCGTGTTCGTGCTGGCCACCACCGAGGCTCACAAGGTGCCCCCCACGATCATCGACCGCTGCCACCGCTTCGACTTCCAGCGGCCCTCGCTCGAGCAGATCGCCAGCGTGCTCAACCGGGTGGCGGCCGAGGAGGGGATCGAGGTCCCGGACCCCGCCATCGGGATGCTCGCGCGCGCGGCCACCGGCAGCTTCCGCGATGCGCTCGGGACACTCGAGCAGCTCGTGACCTACGGCGGTACCGACGTGAAGCTCGACGACGTGCTCGAAATCCTCGGCGTGGCGGATGCCGAGCTCGTGCTCTCGGCGGGCGAGGCGCTTGCAGACCGGGATCCCAAGGCCGCGCTCCTCACCGTGCAGTCGCTGTCCGAGTCCGGGCGTGACTTCACGCAGTTCATGCGCGACCTCTCCGCCCACCTGCGGCATCTCTTCGTGGTCCAGACGCTCGGCCATGTCCCGGACTCGTTCTCGGTCGCGGCCGAGCAGACGGATCGCCTGGCCGACCAGGCCGGACGCATGTCGCAGGGCGAGATCCTGCGGGCGATCGACTACCTCGCCGGCGCGATCGCCGCCGTGAAGGACGGCAGCGAGCCGCGCATCCAGCTGGAGATGGCCCTGCTGAAGGCGACCCAGCCGCAGGCGGACCTCTCGCTTCAGGCGCTGATGTTCCGCATCGACCAGCTCGAGCGCGCCGCGGGGGTGGCGCCCGTCGAGGCGGCTCCGGTCCAAGCCCCACGACCTGCACCGCAGGGGTCCGCAGCGGTTGCCGTCCAGCCCCAGCCGGTGGAGTCGATCGAACTCGGGCAGATCGTTTCCCTTTGGCCCGCGGTCGCCGATGCGGTCGGCGAGGAGAACGGCATGCTCAGTGCCGCGCTGTCCGCCGCAACCCCCACCGCCCTCGACGCAGACCGGCTCACCATCGCCTTTCCATCTGACGCGGCCTTCGTGAAGAAGAAGGCCGAGCAGGGCCGTGAGCTGGTGGCGGGTGCGCTCCGTGGGTTGACGGGTCGTGCCGTTTCGCTCAACTTCGAGCTCAGCGACGCCATCACACCGCCCGCCGGAGCGGCAACGCTCGACCACGAGCAGCTGATCGAGCGCCTGCGCGCCGAGTTCGGCGCCGAGGAAGTCTTCGACGAACCCGATGAGGAGAGCCACTGATGGGTCAGCCGAACCTGAACGAGATGATGAAGCAGGTCCAGAAGATGCAGGCCGACATGGCCAAGGCCCAGGAGGAGCTGAAGAACGAGGTCGTGGAGGCCAGCGCGGGCGGCGGCATGGTCACGGTCAAGATCAGCGGCGAGCTCGAGCTGAAGGAGCTGCGGATCGACCCCGAGGCGGTGGACCCCGAGGACGTCGACATGCTCCAGGACCTGGTCCAGGCGGCCGTCAACGAGGCAATGCGCTCCGCACAGGAGCTGGCCGCCTCGAAGATGAACGCGGCAGCCGGCGGCCTGGGCGGCCCAGGCGGCCTGGGCGGGCTGGGTATCCCCGGCCTCTAGGCCGGATCAGCCGCCCGCGCGGCTAGCCTCTGTCGTCCTTGTTCGCAGCACCCGTCAACCGGCTCATAACCGAGCTCGCTCGCCTGCCCGGGATCGGGCAGCGCACCGCGCAGCGCCTGGCTTTCCACATCCTCAGCGTCTCGGATGAGGAGGCGCTCGGGCTGGCCGACGCCATCCGTGAGGTGAAGGCCACCGTCGGCCACTGCGAGGTCTGCTTCAACCTCGCCACCGAGTCCACCTGCCGCATCTGCCAGGACGAGCGGCGCGAGGCGGCCATGATCTGCGTGGTGGAGCAGCCGAGCGACGTGATCCCGATCGAGCGCTCCGGGGAGTTCCAGGGGCGCTATCACGTGCTCGGCGGTGCGCTGTCGCCGATCGACGGCGTCGATCCCGAAGACCTCCACGTCTCCGAGCTCCTCGGGCGAGTGGACAACGGCGCCGGCGTCCGCGAGGTCGTGATCGCCACCAACGCGACCACCACGGGCGAGGCCACGGCCCTCTATCTCGCCGACGCATTGCGCGAGCGCGCCCCGGATGTCGTGGTCACGCGCCTCGCGAGCGGGCTTCCGGTGGGCTCCGACCTCGAGTACGCGGACGAGATCACCCTCGGGCGCGCGCTCCGGGGTCGTCAGGCGATCTAGCCCGCTTGCGCCGCCTTGCGCGGCGCGAGAGGATCGGGGCATGGCCCTGGTCCGCGGCGCCTGTCCGCACGACTGTCCCGACACCTGCGCCATGCATGTGACCGTGGAGGACGGGCGCGCCACGAAGGTCACGGGCGATCCGGACCACCCGATCACGGTCGGCTTCCTGTGCGGCAAGGTCTCGAACTACCTCGACCGCGTGTACTCGGACGAGCGCATCCTGCACCCGCTCGTGCGCGAGGACGGCCAGTTCCGGCGCGCCTCGTGGGAGGAGGCGATCGACGTCGCGGCCGAAGGATTGCTGCGGGCGCGGGAGGAGTTCGGCGGCGAGTCGATCCTGCCGTACAGCTACATGGGCACGCAGGGGCTCATCCAGGGGAACGTCATGTCGGCTCGGGTGATGAACGCGCTCGGGGCGTCGAACCTGGAGCGCACGATCTGCGCGACCGCCGGATTCACGGGGACCGCGATGGCGCACGGCGTCTCGCCCGAGGTGGACCCGGAGGAGTGGCCGAACGCGCGCTACCTGCTCGTCTGGGGCTGGAACCCGCTCTCCACAGCGCCGCATCTGTGGCGAAAGCTGCTCGACGCGCGCAAGCAGGGAGCGCGGCTCGTGGTGGTGGATCCGTTCCGGAGCCGAACCGCCCGCGTGGCGGACGAGCACCTGCGCCCGCTGCCGGGCACCGACGCCGCGCTCGCCATAGGGATGATGAGGGCGATCGTCGACGCCGGGCTCCAGGACGACGAGTGGTGCCGCGCATACGCGGACGGGTACGAGGAGCTGCTCGAAGAGCTGGGCCGCACGAGCGTTGAGCAGTGCGCAGCCACGTGCGGTGTGGAGGCGGAGGTGATTGCGCGAGTGGGACGCGAGTTCGCCTCCACGCGGCCCGCGCTGCTGCGACTCGGCGTGGGCGCCCAGCGCCACGCCGGCGCACCGGCCGCGTACTCCACGATCGCATCGCTGCCCGCGCTCACCGGCGCCTGGAAGGACCGCGGCGGGGGCTGCTCCTACATCCCGCTGGCCACCGCCGGTGCGATCAGCTCGCACCCGCTCGAACGGGAGGACCTGCGCGAGCGTTCCGGGCGCACGATCAACATGTCCCGGCTCGGCGAGGCGCTCACGGACCCGGCGCTCGACCCGCCGGTGAAGGCGCTCGTCTGCTGGAACTCGAACCCGGCGGCGATCGCGCCCGACCAGGAGCGGGTGCTCGAGGGCCTGCGCAGGGACGACCTGTTCACGGTGGTGCTCGAGCAGTTCATGACGGACACTGCCCAGCACGCCGACGTCGTGCTCCCAGCGACCACCCAGCTCGAGCACCTCGACGTGGTCTTCTCGTGGGGCCATCACTACGTGACCTGGAACGAGCCGGCGATCGAGCCCGTGGGCGAGGCGAAGCCGAACACCGAGACCTTTCGGCTCCTGGCCGAGCGCCTCGGACTCGAGAACCCGTGCTTCCGCGAGAGCGACGCCGAACTGGTCGAGGCCCTGCTCCAGGACTTCGCCGAGAACGGCCTGCGCGAGCGCGGCTGGACGAAGGTGGATCTCGGCCAGGGCCCGGTGCCGCACGCGACCGGGGGCTTCGGCACCGAGACCGGCCGGGTGGCTCTGCATGCGCGCTACGAGGCACCCGCCGAGGTGGCGGACACGGCGCTGGCGGAGCGCTTCCCGCTGGCGCTGATCACGCCGAAGACGCACCTCTTCCTCAATTCCACCTTCGCCAACCAGCGGCGCCAGCACGCGGCACAGCCGCAACCCGAGCTCGTGATCAGCCCGGAGGACGCCTCCGCGCGCGGCATCGAGGACGGCGCCCAGGTGCGCGTGTTCAACGACCGCGGCGCGTTCGAATGCGCCGCGCGCGTGTCCGACGACGCCCGCCCCGGCGTGCTCGTGGCGCCGATGGGCTGGTGGAACCGCGACTACGCGGGCGGCCGCAGCGCGCAGGCCACGACGCCGCAGCTGCTGACCGAGGAGGGCAACGCGCCGACCTTCAACGACAACCGCGTGGAGGTGCAAACCCTCAAGTAGGGGTCTGACCCTTTTCTGAGGGTTGGTGCAAACCCTCAAGTAGGGGTCTGACCCTTTTCTGAGGGTTGGTGCAAACCCTCAAGTAGGGGTCTGACCCTTTTCTGAGGGTTGGTCAGCGGATCAGGTCGTAATCCTGCTTCGCCAGCAGGATGCGGCCGACGGCCTGGTTCAGGCGGGCGCGCGGGATCCGGCCTCGTTGGACAGCGCGCAGGACCGCCACGTAGGCAGCCTGCTGGTCGCCCGCGCCGCCGGAGATGTGGAGCATGTCTGCCCCGGCGCGCAGCGCTTGGACGGCGGCATCGGGCACGGTGTGGATCGCGGTGATCGCCGGGTCGGCGAGGTCGTCCGTGATCGCCACGCCCCTGAAGCGCAGCTCGCGCCGGAGCAGGCCTGTCGCAATCTGCTTGGAGAGCGACGCAGGAACGGTGAAGTCGTTGATCGGGTAGAGCGCGTGGCCGATTACCACACCCGGCACGCCCGCGTCGATCGCGGCCTCGAACGGGATCAGGTCACGAGCGCGCAGCTCATCCAGGCCGAGACCCACCGTCGCGGGGCCCTCCTCGGTTGACTGGTCCGTGGCTCCAAGTCCGGGGAAGTGCTTCGCCGCGCTGAACACGTGCTGCGCGCGATAGGCCCCGACGGTCTCCTCGGCATATGCCGCGACCTCGTCCGGCTGGTCCGAGTACACACGTGCGCCGAGCGCTGAGCCGGTGGCCACGCCGCCCACGTCCACAACCGGGCCGAGCACGCCGTTCAGACCCAGGCCGTGCAGCGTGGCCGCCGACTCCTCAGCCTGGGTGCCCGCCTCGGCCGCCGAGGCGAGGTCCGCCGGGAGAGCGGCGGGGGGAAGGTCCGGGAAGGAGTTGAGCTCGCCGCCCTCCTGGGTCGTCATCACCCACGGCTTCACGTGCCGCTCCTGGCTCGCGATCACCGCCGTCTCCCCGGCCAGCGCTCCGAGCTGCGCCACGTCCGTGTAGTTCGCGCCGGTGATCACGATCCCGCCGAGGTCGAGCCGCCGCAGCCGACCGAAGATCTCGGAGGTGAGGTCGGTCCCCCGGAAGCCGAACAGGAACAGCTGCGCCACCTTGCGGTCCACCGGGAGCCGGCGCGCGAGATCGGCCACGCTGTCCGGCACCGCCGCCCGCTGCCTGCCCCGCTGGCGCTGTGCCGGGGGAGGCACGATCCGCGCCAGAAACGAGACCTGCTCCTCGGGTGCGCCGCGACCCGGCGACGGGACGCTCGAGGCGGTGTCGTCCCCGTCGTCTTCGTGTCCGGCTCCCACCACCACTCCGGCCACGCCCGCGGCCAGCGCCAGAGCCGCGGTAACGGCGATCAGGAGCCGGCGCCGGGCCGGTTCAGCTTGCACAGGCGCAAACGCTACCCGGCGGACAGGCGAGGACCCAGCCGCGGCTATCGTTCGGCGCCATGCCGATGAGCGGCACAGACACCGTGGTGATGAAGTTCGGCGGCACGTCCGTGGCCGACGCCGAGCGCATCAAGCGCGCCGCGAAGCGGATCGTGACCGCCAAGGAGGCCGGCACCAACGTGGTGGCGGTGCTGTCCGCGCGCGGGAAGCACACCGACGAGCTGGTCTCGCTCGCCTACGAGGTCTCCGACAAGCCCGATCCGCGCGAGATGGACATGCTGCTCTCCACCGGTGAGCGCGTGACCTGTGCCCTCGCGGCCATGGTGATCAACGACCTCGGCCACGAGGCCATCTCCCTCACCGGGTCCCAGGCGGGCATCGTGACCGACAGCGGGCACACCAAGGCGCGCATCCTCGAGGTCAAGGCCGACCGCATCCGTCGCGGGCTCGAGGACGGCAAGATCGTGCTGGTGGCGGGCTTCCAGGGCGTCTCGCAGGAGTCGCTCGACGTGACGACCCTCGGCCGTGGCGGCTCCGACACCACCGCCGTGGCCCTCGCCGCCGCCCTCGGCGCGGAGGTCTGCGAGATCTACACCGACGTGGCGGGCGTGTTCAGCGCCGACCCTCGCATCGTCCCCGAGGCGCGCAAGCTCCCGGTGCTCACCTTCGAGGAGATGCTCGAGATGTCGGCGAGCGGAGCGGGGGTCCTCCAGCTGCGCTCGGTGGAGTACGCGCGTAACCACGGCGTGAGCATCCACTGCCGATCAAGCTTCGATGATGGACCCGGTACGGTGGTCCAGGACGAGGAGCAGACCATGGAACGACCGCTCGTCACAGCCGTGACCCACTCCACCGCGGAGGCGCGGATCACTCTCACCGGGCTCCCAGACAAGCCCGGCATCGCCGGGCGCGTTCTGACCGCGCTCGCCGAGGCGAACATCAACGTGGACATGATCATCCAGAACGAGCCGCAGTCGGAGGGCCACCTGGCGGACATGTCGTTCACGGTCCCGCGTGAGGACGTGGCCACCGCGCGCGAGTCGCTCGAGGCGCTCCAGGTCGAGCTCGGCTTCGGGGGAGTCCAGTCGGACGACCGGATGGGGAAGGTCTCGATCGTGGGTGCCGGAATGAAGAGCCATCCGGGTGTGGCCGCCAAGACCTTCACCGTTCTCGGCGACGCCGGCGTGAACATCGAGATGATCTCCACATCGCCGATCAAGATCTCCTGCGTCGTGCGCGAGGAGCACGTGGAGGAGGCCGTGCGCATGCTGCACACCGCTTTCGAGCTGGGCGCCGACACGGTGCTCCCCGAGGACGTTGCGGGCGTGCACCGCCCGAAGGTGGCTTAGGCGGATGCGGGTCGCCGTGGTGGGCGCCACCGGCGCCGTGGGCTCCACGATGCTCGACGTGCTGCGCGAGCGCTCGTTCCCCGCTGACGAGGTCGTGCCGTTTGCCTCCGAGCGCTCGGCCGGGCGCAGCATCGACTGGGGAGACACGAGCCTGACCGTCCAGGCGCTGGGCGACGAGTCGATCCAGGGGTTCGACATCGCGCTCTTCTCCGCGGGCTCCGGCGTGAGCGCCGAGTGGGCGCCGCGCTTCGCGGAAGCGGGAGCGGTGGTGGTGGACAACTCATCCCAGTGGCGCATGCACGAGGACGTGCCGCTGGTCGTGTCCGAGGTGAACCCCGACGCACTCGACGGCCACAAGGGCATCGTGGCCAACCCGAACTGCACGACGATGCAGACCGTCGTGGCGCTGGGGCCGATCCTTCGGCGCGCGGGGATCGAGCGCGTGGTCATGTCGAGCTACCAGGCCGTCTCGGGCACCGGGCAGAAGGCGGTCGAGGAGCTGCACGACCAGGCGGAGGCGCAGATCGCCGCCAAGGAGATCCCGACGCCGGTGGTCTACCCACACCAGATCGCCTTCAACGTGCTCCCGCAGGTCGAGACCTTCAAGGACGGTGACGACTACACGACCGAGGAGCGCAAGTGCATGGGCGAGACGAGCAAGATCCTCGGCCGCGACGACATCGGGGTGTCCGCCACCTGCGCGCGCGTGCCGGTGTTCACGGGGCACTCGGTGTCGGCGAACGTGCAGACCCGGGAGCCGCTCTCGCCGGACGAATGCCGCGACCTGCTCGCCTCGTCACCCGGCCTCACCGTGATCGACGACCCGGGCAACGGGCTCTACCCGACCGCGCTCGACGCGGCCGGGCGCGACGACGTGCTCGTGGGCCGCATCAGGCGCGACCCCTCCCACGAGCGCTGCCTCAACCTGTGGATCGTGGGCAACAACCTGCGCAAGGGCGCGGCCACGAATGCCGTGCAGGTAGCGGAGCTCCTCAACGTGCGCGGACTTCTGCGCGCGGCCCGCGCGGCTTAGGTCCGCACCGGACGCCGCTCCTCGTCCACCACCACCGGCTCCTGACGCGCGAGTCGCGCCAGCTCGCGGCGGGACGCGATGCCGAGCTTTCGGTAGATGTTGCGCGCGTGGGTGCGCACCGTCTCGATGCCGATCGAGAGCTCGTGCGCGATCTGGGCATTGGTCGAGCCGTCCTGGAGCAGCTCGAGGACCTCGGCCTCGCGTGGGGTCAGCAGCTCGGCCCCCTGAGTCCCGAGCCTGTCCACTCCGCCGCCCGCCGCCGCCGAGCGCGGCAGCACGTGCATGCCGCGGGAGGCGAGGTGGATGGCGCTGATGATGTCGCGTGCCTCGGTCTCCTTGGACAGGCAGGCGGTGGCGCCGAACGAGAGCATCTGGTTGCACTCGCCGGACGTGGGCCTGTTCGCGAGCACCACGATGCGGGTCTCCGGGTGCGCCTGGTGGAGCCTCAGCACGTCCGCGGGCGAGGGCAACGTGCCGAAGTTCAGCAGCACGACCGCCGGCGAGTGTCTATCGACGGCCGCCTCGATCTCGGGCATCGGAACGTCCCGCGCCACCAGCTCCAGGTTGGGATCCTCGCCGATCAGGACGTCGAGCCCGACCGACACGAGATCCTCGAACTTGCCGGCTAGTACCGAGGGCATACGGGTGAGACAGGGTGAGACTTCATTCACCCGAGGGTTACCCACTCATGCGCGTTTCCATCCCCCAAAGATCACTCGCCGCGGGTGGCGACTGTGGCTGCCAGATCGGAGACGATCTGCGCTGACGTCACGGCAGGGGTCCGTAGTGACGCGAGGAGCCGGCAACCACCAGGCCGGCTCTTCGCGTTTCTAGGCCGCGGCGAGCTCCGCGACCTTGCGCTGGACGTCGTCGGTCGGCACCACGTGCTTGCCCATGCCGAGCTCCTTCGGCTCGAGGCCGAGCGCCAGGCCGACCATCTGCGGCAGGTGCAGGACGGGGATGCCGAGGTCGCGCTCCACGAACTTCTGCGCGGCCGGCTGCTGCAGGTCGAGGTTGAGGTGGCAGAGCGGGCAGGGCGTGACGAGGCAATCTGCCCCGGCGTCGATGGCATCCGCCAGATGCCGCCCGGCCTGCCGCAGCGAGGTCGTGCGGTTCATCGTGATCACCGGGAAGCCGCAGCACTTGCGCGCTCCCGCGTACTCCACCGCCTCGCCGCCGAGGGCCTCGATCAGCAGATCGAGGTAGGCGTCGCGCTGCGGGTGCTCGTCGAAGCCGAGCCGCTTCGAGGGCCGCACGATGTAGCAGCCGTAGAAGGGGGCGATGCGAAGCCCGGTGAGCGGGCGCTGAACCCGTTCGCGCAGGGCGTCGAACCCGATCTCCTCGGCGAGGATCCAGAGGAAGTTCTTGTTCCACCAGTCGCCGCCGGCCTCATACGAGAGGCCCTCGGCCTCGATGTGCTTGTTCACCTCGGTCCGGTAGTTCCCGCTGGCGTCCAGGCGCTCCTGGCACTCGGACTGCGCGCCCTGGCAGGTGGAGCAGATGTTCATCATGCCCGCGGCGCCGTCGACCTTCTGCGCCATCGCGAAGGTGCGCGCATTCAACGTGTCGGCCAGCTCCTGGTTGTGCTCGGCGATCACGCCGGCGCCGCAGCAGTTGGCGCGGTCGAGCTCGACCAGCTCGAGGTCAAGCAGCGGGGCCACCTTCGCCACGGAGCCGTGCAGCTCCGGAGTGAATCCCCGGGACACGCACCCGGGCCAGTACGCCAGCTTCATTCGTTCTCCTCGCCGGCCATCTCGCCGATGATGTACAGGTTCAACTCGATGCGCTCGTCCTGCGACTCGACTTCCTCGAAGATGCGCTGCACCTGCTTCTGGTCCGGCAGCTTCTTGTGCAACAGCGCCTTCTTTGGCGTGACCTTGCCGGACTTGAGGCCCTGGATGATGGTCGGCAGGCTCTCCACGAGCTGAGCGATGGCGCTCGGGCGGGTCTGGCCCTTCACGAGCGAGCCGTCGCCGAACGAGCGCGGCAGCAGCTGCGCCTCGTGGAGCGTGCCCCAGCGCTCGAGGATGTTCACGAACGCCTTCTCGTGCCCGTAGCCGTTGTTCGAGTCCTTGATGCCGTAGTCGTCGGTGGCCTTGCGGCGCAGGCGCATGATCTGGTTCATCGGCGCCACGTCCTTCGGGCACACCTCCACGCAGGCGAAGCAGTGGGTGCAGTCGTAGATGCCGTGCGGGTCCTCGGCGAGGTCCTTGAGCCGCGCCTCGTGCTCGCCGTCGCGCGGGTCGCCCACGAAGCGGTAGGCCTTGGCGAGGGCGGCGGGACCGATGAAGTCGGGGTCGACCTCCAGTGAGAGGCACGCCGACACGCACACGCCGCAGTGGATGCACGCCATCGCCTGGGTCACGTCGAGCATCGCCTCGGCGGGCACGATGTACTCCTGGCCCTCCGGCGGCTCCTCGGCCGGCACGAGCCACGGCACGATGCGGCGGACCTTCTTCCAGTGCACGGCCTCCATGTCCGTCACCAGGTCCTTGAGCACCGGCATGTTGCCCATCGGCTCAACCGAGATCACGCCGTCGCGGCCTCGCTCGCTGGCCTCGCCGATGCGCGTGTTGCAGGCGAGCGCGGAGCGGCCGTTGATGCGCACGCCGCAGGAGCCGCAGATCGCGGCGCGGCAGGAGCAGCGGATGGCGATGGAGGCGTCCTCGCGGTCCTTCACCTGGAGGATGCCGTCGAGCACCGAGCGCTCGGGAGGAAGGTCGACGTCGTAGTCGGCCCAGTAGGCGGGCTCTCCCGATTCCGGGTCGAAGCGGCGTATCTTCAGCGTGTAGTCGGCCACTTCAGTAAGTCCTCTCCTGCGGCTCCCACTGGGTCATGGTGACGGGCGAGTAGGAGAGCTCCGGCTCGGCGCCGTTCGCGGACACGTTGATGTGCTTGAGCCACTCGTCGTCGTTTCGGTCCGGGTAGTCGGTGCGGAACTGGGCCCCGCGGCTCTCCTTGCGCTCGATCGCCGAGACCACGATGGCCTCGGCATTGTCGAGCATGAACTGGAGCTCGAGGGCGCCGAGCACGTCCTGGTTGAACACCGTGCCCTTGTCGTCGATTGCCACGTTCTCAGCCTCCTCCTTGAGGCGACGCACCGTCTCGAGCGCGGTGGCCAGCCCGGCCTCGTCGCGGAACACGGCCACGTACTTGTCCATGGTCGCGCCCAGCTCGGCCTTCAGCTCGGACACGCGCCGGCCGGTCCCGTCGCGCCCCACGATCGACTCAATCATCCGCTCCTCGTCCTGAAGGGCGGCGCGCGCGGGCTCGGGCATGGCGATGCCCTGCACGGCGGCCGCGGCGTGCTCGCCGGACCGCCGTCCGAAGACGAGCGTGTCGAGCAGCGAGTTCGCGCCGAGGCGGTTGCCGCCGTGCACTGACACGCACGCGCACTCCCCCGCCGCGTAGAGGCCCGTGATCGGCGTCTGGCCATGGATGTCGGTCTTAACGCCACCCATCACGTAGTGATTGCCGGGCTTGATGTGGATGGGCTCCCGGGTGATGTCCACGCCGGCGAAGTCGCGGCCCACGTTCACGATCTCGCGCAGCGCCTCGTGGATGCGCTTGCGCGGCACGACCGTGATGTCGAGCGCCACCGTCCCGTCCGGAAACCCGCGACCCTCGTTGATCTCGGTCTGCTCGGCGCGCGAGACCACGTCGCGACTAGCCAGCTCCATCTTGTTGGGCGCGTACTTCTCCATGAAGCGCTCGCCCTCGGCGTTGTAGAGGTGCGCACCCTCGCCGCGCGCCCCCTCGGTGATGAGGAGGCCAAGCCCTGCCAGCGTGGTCGGGTGGTACTGGATCATCTCCATGTCCATCAGCGGCGCGCCGATCCGGTACGCCATGGCTATCCCGTCCCCGGTGCAGATCAGGGCATTCGTGGTGGGGTCGTAGATCTGGCCATTGCCTCCGGTGGCGAGGATCACGGCCTTGGCGGCGAACAGCTCCAGCGAGCCGTCCTTGATGTTCCGCGTCACGACGCCGGCGATGCGACCCTCGTCGTCCTGAACGAGCGCGGTGCTGAACCACTCCTCGTAGCGCGTGACCTCGTCGTACTTCATGAGCTGCTCGTAGAGCACGTGCAGGATCGCCTGGCCGGTGATGTCGGCCACGTAGTACGTCCGCGCCGCCGACGCCCCGCCGAAAGCCCGCTTGCCAAGCCGCCCGCGCTCGTCGCGATGGAAGGTCACGCCCAGGTGCTCGAGCTCGAGCAGCTCGTGCGGTGCCTCGCGGCACATGATCTCGATGGCGTCCTGGTCGCCGAGGTAGTCGGAGCCCTTGACCGTGTCGTAGGCATGCGACTCCCACGAGTCCTGCGGGTCGAGCGCCGCATTGATCCCACCCTGGGCCGCATTCGAATGCGATCGCACCGGATGGACCTTGGAGATGATCCCCACGGACGCCCCCGTCTCCGCGGCCGCCAGAGCAGCCCGCTGGCCGGCAAGACCGGCTCCAATCACCAAAACGTCGTGCTGCGGCATCGGGCGCCCAGTCTATTCACGGCCCGAGGCGGGCACTTGCCGGGGGCGAACCGGTGGTGCTATCGCGCTTATCCGCGATATGCGCGGAGAATCGCGAGAGGACCCCTCGGATCGAGCGATTTCGGAGCTGGCGCGGCGGCAGCACGGGGTCGTTGGCCGCGCTCAGCTCAGGGCGCTCGGGTGGGGCGATGACGCCGTCGATTGGCAGGTGAAGAGGAGGCGGCTCCATCGTGTGCATCACGGCATATACGTGGTTGGCTATCCCACACTCACGCGGAACGGGCACTTCATGGCCGCCGTGCTGGCCTGCGGAGACAAAGCCGCTCTGAGCCACGTCAGTGCCGCCGTTCTATGGGCCTCCCTGAGCAATGAAGGAAAGATCCGGGTAACCAAGCGCGCTGGAATCCCCGTCACCACGCCCGCGCGCACCCTGATCGACCTCGCCGACGTGGCCCCGCGCCGGACGCTCGAGCGAGCGCTCGACGAGGCCGAGTTCCTCCGCCTCGACTGTTCCGGGCTCGCGCCGAGGCACGGCCGGAGCGGCAGCGGGGGAGGGACCTCGAGCGTGACGCCGAGCTGGCGGCGGCCGGCTGGCGTGTGATCCGCCTGACCTACAAGCGGCTTGTGCGTGAGCCAGAGCGCGTTGCCGAGCAGATAGCGCGCGCTCTTACGCCGGCACGGCGCCCTGCAACGCCCGCCGCACGGCGTCGATCGTCACGACGCCGCGCAGCACGCCCTCGCCGTCCACCGCCATGATCGCCCCCAGGCGGGCCAGGCCCTCCTGGCCGAGCAGGTTCTCGAGCGGTTCGTCGAGGCGCACGCGCAGGCCGCTCGAGCCGTCGTCGCGGGCCATGACCGAGCCAACCGGCCGCACGGAGCGCTCCGCCACCGGAACGCTCTCCACAGCCTCCCGGGATACGACTCCCACGAGCCTGCTGTATGAGTCCACCACCGGAAACCAGGCCCACCCATAGCGCAGGAAGAACTGCTGCTCGGCGTCTGCGAGCGGCGTCGCCTCGGGGATCGCCACCGGCTCGTTGTCCATCACGTCGGCCACTCGAATGTGCTCGATCCGGCCCGCGAAATCCGCGTGCGCCTCAGCCGAGCGTGCGGCACCGGCGAGGAACCAGCCGATGAAGGCGAGCCAGATGCCGCCGATGACGTCGTCCGTGAGCGCCCACAGCGCCACCCCTCCGGCAATCATGAGGTAGCCGCCGGCTCGCCCAAGCCGGGCGGCGAAGCGGGTGGCCCGGGTGCGGTCCCCGCTCAGCTTCCAAGCGATGGCGCGCGCGATGCGCCCGCCGTCGAGCGGGAAGGCCGGGATCAGGTTGAACGCGAGGAGCAGCAGGTTGATCGACGTCAGGTAGCCGAGCACGGCGGTCGTCGCGCCCGTCACGTCGTTGTCGAACCGCGCGCTGCTGAGCGCATCGGAGCTGTTCGACACCACGGCGCCCAACCCGAAGCACACGATCGCGACCAGCATCGTGACCAGCGGTCCGGCGGCCGCGACCCGGAACTCGACGCCGGGCGAATCAGCGTCCTTGCCCAGCTTCGCCACACCGCCGAACATCCACAGGTCGATGCCCTCGATCGGGATGCCGTTGCGGATCGCCACCCACGCGTGCCCCAGCTCGTGCAGCAGGATCGAGAGGAAGAACAGCAGGGCGCTGACCACGGCGAGTACGAAGGCGTCGGACCCAGGCGCCACGTCCTCGTAGTAGCCGGACAGCGACCAGATGATCAGAAAGAGGACGAGGAACCAGCTGTAGTCGACCCCAATGCGGATTCCAAAGACACGAGCCAGCTGGATGGAGCCGCCACCGAACACGGACGGGATGGTGTCAGAACGGCGTCGCGCTGCGCTCGGCTGCTAGTAATCGGCCCCGCTATGACCACTCACAGAGTCACCTTCATCCCCGGCGACGGCACCGGCCCCGAGCTCGCCGAGGCCACCCAGCGAGTACTCGAGGCCACCGGAGTCGATTTCGACTGGGACTTCCAGGATGCCGGGATCGACGTGTACGAGTCGGAGGGCAATCCGCTTCCCGACCGCACACTCGACTCGATCCGCGAGCGCGGGCTCGCCATCAAGGGACCCACGACCACGCCGGTGGGCTCGGGCCACCGCTCCATCAACGTCGCGCTCCGCAAGGAGTTCGACCTCTACGCCTGCATCCGGCCCTGCAAGGCCTACGAAGGCGTTCGCACCCGCTTCCCGGACACGGACATCGTGATCGTCCGCGAGAACACCGAGGACCTCTACGCGGGCATCGAGTTCGAAAGGGGCTCTGAGGAGGTCGAGAAGCTGCGCACGTTCCTCGCCGACGAGCTGGACTCGCCCACACGCGAGGACTCCGGCATCTCGATCAAGCCGATCTCCGTCTTCGGCTCCGAGCGGATCGTGGAGGCCGCCTTCAAGTACGCCGAGGAGAACGGCCGCAAGAAGGTGAGCGCCGCCCACAAGGCCAACATCATGAAGTTCTCCGACGGGCTCTTCCTCGAGGTGGCGCGCCAGGTGGCCGAGCGGCATCCCGACATCGAGTTCGAGGACCGCATCATCGACAACCTCTGCAACCAGCTCGTCTCGCGGCCCGAGGAGTACGACGTGATCGTGCTGCCGAACCTCTACGGCGACATCGTCTCCGACCTCGGCGCGGGCCTGATCGGCGGCCTCGGCCTCGCGCCGGGCGCCAACATCGGCACCGACGGCGCGATCTTCGAGGCCACCCACGGCTCGGCGCCCAAGTACAAGGGCCAGAACAAGGTGAACCCGACCGCCCTGATGCTCTCCGGCGTGCTGATGCTCCGCCACCTCGACGAGACCGAGGCCGCCGACCGGATGGAGAAGGGCATCGCCGAGGTGATCCGCAAGGGCGACAAGGTGACCTACGACCTGAAGCCTTCGCGTGACGATCCCAGCTCAGTGGGTACCAGCGAGTTCGCGGACGCTGTTATCGAGGAGATGAACGCCTGATGCCCACCACAGTCACAGTCACCGGCGCGGCCGGCCAGATCGGCTACGCCCTGCTGTTCCGGGTCGCGAGCGGCCAGATGCTCGGCCCGGACGAGAAGATCAACCTGCGCCTGCTCGAGATCCCGGACGCCGTGAAGGCGGCCGAGGGCACGGCGATGGAGCTGCAGGACTGCGCGTTCCCGCTGCTCGCCTCCACGGAGATCTTCGACGACGCGAAGCAGGCGTTCGACGGAGTGAACGTCGCGATGCTCGTGGGAGCGCGTCCGCGCTCGAAGGGCATGGAGCGCGCGGACCTGCTCGAGGCCAACGGCCAGATCTTCAAGCCTCAGGGCGAGGCGCTGAACGCGGGAGCGGCGGACGACGTGAGGATCCTCGTGGTCGGCAACCCCGCCAACACCAACGCGCTGATCGCGATGAGCAACGCCCCCGACATCCCGAGCGAGCGCTTCACGGCCATGACGCGCCTGGACCAGAACCGCGCCGTGGCTCAGCTTGCCGAGAAGGTGGGCGTGGGGGTGGAGGAAGTGGAGGACCTCGCGATCTGGGGCAACCACTCGCCCACGATGTTCCCCGACCTCTTCAACGCCAAGGTGAAGGGCCAGCGCGCGGTCGACCAGGTCGACATGGACTGGTACGAGAACGAGTACATCCCGCGGGTCGGCAAGCGCGGCGCCGAGATCATCGACGCCCGCGGCGCCTCATCGGCGGCGAGCGCCGCCAGCGCCGCGATCGACCACGTGCGCGACTGGGTCCAGGGCGCCACCGGCCTGCGCTCGATGGCCGTCCACTCGAACGGCGAGTACGACGTGGACGAGGGCCTCGTCTCGAGCTTCCCCGTGCGCGTGAGCGGCGGCTCCTACGAGATCGCAGAGGGTCTCGAGGTGGACGACTTCGCGCGCGGCAAGATCGACGCGACCGTCGGCGAGCTGAGGGAAGAGCGCGACAGCGTGCGCGAGCTCGGCCTGGTCTAGCGCGCGAGCCGGGCTCGTCTAGCGCAGGCCGGGTTAACAGCGGCATTGAGGGGTTGGCCCGATGGGCTCGACAACTCACCACACCCCCGCCCCGCGGACGGGGGTGCGTGACCTTGTCGTTCAGATAGAGCGACAAAGGCGCCTAACCCCCCGCCGAGAGGCTCGAAAGGCGAGTTGTCGACCTACCCCTTCGCCGCTGCTGTAAGCGCTGGAGGGCGGGAGGCGCAAGAGCGCTGGAGGGCGGGAGGCGCAAGAGCGCTGGAGGGCGGGAGGCGCAAGAGCACCGCAGCGCGGGCTAGGCGGGACCCGAGCTCGGGCTAGGTGGGATGCCAGCCGCGGTCGCGCTTCTTGACCTGGCCCTCCGCCTCGAGCGTGGGCATCACGCGGTAGAGGTAGTTCGCGTGAATTCCCATCGCCTCGGCCAGCTCCGAGATGGTGATTCCCGGCCGGGCCCGCACCAGCTCCAGCGCCTGCTTGGCGCGTGTGCCGCTCCCGCGTGGCCGGCCGCGTCCGCGGCGCCGCGGAGCGCGCGTCGGGCGCGTGCCGACGTTGCCCACACCCGCCAGCGCGGCCGCCGCCTTCTCGAGGCGGTTGAACTCATCCACGAGCGGACGCAGTTCCTTCAGCCGCGCGTCGATCTCTTTGCGCTTGTCGTCAAGAAAGTCAGTCATTAACGGTGAGAGTAAACGATTACTCGGTAATCGACTTCAATTTCTGCAAAGTTTCGTCCAACTCTTTTTGCGTCACTCGCGCGACGCCTCTCCCCGCAATGCGCCCGAGCGGCCCGCCCGGAAGGTCGTACTCGTTCATGTAGTGGAAGTCGGTGCAGTCGGCGCCGGACGAGTCGCCGAACGCGTAGGACACCCTTGCGTGGGAGCCGACCGGACCCCTGCCCTCCCAGACGACGTGCTTGCACGGATCGTTCTCGACGACGGTCCAGTGCACGTTGAACTTGCGCCCGGCCAGCTTCAGGCACTGGGTCAGCTTGGAGCCCTTCTTCAGAGAACCGTTCGGCGCATCCACGAGGTGGTGGTGAATGGTGACCCAGTCCTTGAGGCGGCCGGGGTCCATGACCACGTCGTAGACGCGCTGCGGGGGCGCGTCGATCCGGATCTCGCGCTCCACCTTCATCGCGCGCCCAACGGCTCCATCGTCTCCCACTCGGCGAGCGCGTGCGCCACGGCCCGCTTGAAACGGTGCGGCCGCAGGCCGTAGAGGCGCGGCGCCTCGTCCGGGTCGCGCGGCAGAAGGTCGGTCTCGAGGCTCTGCATCAGCGGCCGCACGAGCTCGATCGGCTGGCCGGTCACGGCCGCCACCACCACGCTCGCCGGCGGCGTGAGCGACCGACCCAGCGCCAGCGGCATGCGCCCGACGCCCATCTCCTCGGCGATCTGCTCGATCATCCGGCCGTAGGTCATCACGTCAGGGCCGGCCACGTCGAGCGAGCGGCCGGCCGCCTCTGGCACCTGAGGCGTGCGGGCGAGGAACTCGATCACGTCGCGCTCGTCGATCGGCGCGGTGCGGTTCTTGCGCCAGCGCGGCAGCGGCAGCACCCGCAGCCGCTCCACGAGCCGGACCAGCAGCCGGAAGGAGGAGGAGCCGGCGCCGATCACGATCGATGCCCGCAGAGCGGTCGATCCGGGCACCGCCGCGAGCAGTGTCTCCTCGACCTCGAGGCGGGAGTGGAGGTGGGGTGACAGCGGATGCTGCTGCGGCACGATGCCGCCGAGGTAGACGATCCGCTCGACTCCGGCGCGGGCAGCCGCCTCGGCGAAGCTCTCGGCCATGCGCCGGTCGCGCCCCGCGAAGTCGCCGTTGGCGGCTGGCTCCATCGAGTGCACGAGGTAATAGGCGCTTGAGCATCCGTCGAGCGCCTCCTCGAGGCCGGTCCCCGTGAGGAGGTCGCCGCGCACGACGTCCACCTCCGGCAGCAGCTCCGGTCGCCGTGCCAGCGCGCGCACGGGCCGCCCCTCCGCCGCGAGGCGGCGAAGCAGGCGACTTCCCACGTATCCGGTGCCACCGGTCACGAGCTCCACGGGCGAAGCAGAGTACTTCCCCCAAACTCGCCCCCCTAAAAAATGCGCAGCTAGCGGGGGCTTACTCGGACGACCCTGCAAAGTCCGGAAAACGGACGATGGCGCGTTCGGCGCTCGTGCTGTTGAGTGGACATAGATGCCGAAGACGAAGCCCGCCCGCTGCGAGGACTGCTACTTCCACCAGAACCAGCTCTGCGCGCTCGAGCTCGGCAAGCCGTGCACGACGTTCCGCCCCGCCGACCGTGGCCTCGCGCCCGAGCGCCAGCTCGCGTTCGTCTTCCGGACCGAGCGCACCACGGCGGCCTATGCGTTTCCGCAGCCGAACGCCTAGAGTCCGCTCATGCGGCTCACGGTGCTCGGCAAGTCGCCGTCCTGGCAGGACGCCGGCGGCGCCTGTTCCGGCTACCTGATCGAGGAGGACGACACCGTGGTCCTGGTGGACTGCGGCAACGGGGTGTTCGCGAAGCTGCGCGAGCGGGTCGACTACGTGGACGTGGACGCGGTCGTGATCTCGCACCTGCACGCCGACCACTTCCTCGACCTCGTCCCGTACTCGTACGCGCTCACATACGCGCCGCGCCAGCAGCCGGTTCCCGTGGACCGCTGGCCGGGCACGGACTGCCCCGCCTGCCCCGTGCTGCACGTTCCCCCCGGCGCGCGCGACCTGTTCCGGCGGGTCGTGGGCACCTGGGGCAACGAGGACCTGATCGAGAAGGCATTCAAGCTGCGCGAGTACGACGCCTCGAGCGAGGTCGAGGTTGGGCCGATTCGGATCCGCTTCCAGCCGGTCCCGCACTTCACCGAGACCTTCGCCATGAGCATCAGCTCCACGAACGGCTCGGGCCGGATCGTGTACGGCGCCGACTCCAGCCCGACGGAGGCGCTCGAGGAGTTCGCGCGCGACGCCGACCTGATGCTCGTCGAGGCCACGCTGCCGCGGCCCGAGCGCACCGGCATGCGCGGTCACCTCACGCCCGGGGAGGCCGGTGGCCACGCCCGCGGCGCCGGCGCCAAGCGCCTGCTGCTCGTGCACATCTCGGACGAACTCGACTGGAACTGGGCGCGCGATCAGGCGGCCGAGGCGTTCGGGGGCCCGGTAGAGGTGGCGCGCGAGGGCGCCGTCTACGAGATCTAGCCCGGCGAAGATGTCGTTCGAGCGTGCTCTGACCGGGTAGAGTGCCCGCAGCAAGCGGATCGAGGAGAGCAATGGCAGCGAAGAAAAAGGCCGCGAAGGCCGGGGCCGGAGCGTACGCCGCCGGCAAGGCGGTCCGCTCGAATAAGTACGTTCAGCGGCTCGTCGAGGACGACGAGCTGCGTGACAACCTCCGCAACGCCTTCGACTCAGCGCGCAAGGCTTATGAGCGCATGTCGAATGGCAAGGGCCCGGTCAAGGCCGTTACGGAGAACAAGAAGGTGCAGAAGGACCTGCGTGAGGCAGCGACGTCTCTGAAGGACGCCGCCGAATCGCTGCGCGACGGAAAGAAGAAGAAGCGCGGCAAGGGCCGTCTCCTCCTGCTGGCGATCATCGGCGGGGGCGTTGCTCTCGCGGCCAGCGAGGGCCTTCGCAAGAAGGTGCTCGACGCGCTCTTCGGTGCCGAGGAGGAGTTCGAGTACACGGCGAGCACCACCCCGGAGCCAAGCAGCACGAGCGAACCGGTGGGAACCGCCTAAGCGCGGATCCAACCTGAGCTTTGGAAAGGGCGCCTGCGGGCGCCCTTTTCGTTTCGGTTCGGGGGGACCGGGTAGTCCGCCCCGTTGATGAGGCGGTGGTACCTGCTCCTATTGCTTCCGTTCGCGGGCCTGCTGTATCCGCCGCTGTACGCGACCGAGCATCCTGAGCTCTTCGGCTTCCCGTTCTTCTACTGGTACCAGTTCGCCTGGGTGCCGCTCACGGCGGGGATCACGTACCTCGTCTACCGGATGACGAGGCCATGAGGATCGCGGCCGTCATGGAGTTCGAGGCCGACGCCGTCGCGATCACGGTCTTCTGCCTGCTCTTCCTGCTCGTGACGGTGCTGGGGTTCGTCGCGGCGCGCTGGAAGCGCGGCGACCTCGCCCTGCTCGACGAATGGGGCCTGGGCGGACGCCGCTTCGGGACCGTGATCACCTGGTTCCTGCTGGGCGGCGACCTCTTCACCGCCTACACGTTCATCGCGGTCCCCGCGCTCGTGTGGGCGGTCGGAGGCGGAGGCTTCTTCGCGCTGCCCTACACGATCATCGTCTTCCCGCTGGTCTTCCTCTTCATGCCGCGCCTGTGGTCCGTGGCGTCGAAGCACCGCTACGTGACCGGAGCGGACTTCGTGAAGGGCCGCTACGGGAGTCGCGGCCTTGCCACCGCCATCGCCTTCACGGGACTACTCGCCACGATGCCCTACATCGCCCTGCAGCTCGTGGGCATCCAGGTGGTCCTGGAGGGGCTCGGCATCGGTGGGGGCGACCTGCCGCTGATCCTCGCGTTCGCGATCCTCGCGGCCTACACCTACACAAGCGGCCTGCGCGCCCCGGCGATGATCGCGCTCGTGAAGGACACGCTGATCTACGCGACCGTGATCGTCGCGGTGATCTACATCCCTTCGAAGGTCGGCGGCTTCGACGCCATCTTCGACTCGGCGGCGGAGGAGCTTCCGAACCGGGATACGCCGGGTGCGCTGATCCCGGGCACGGCGGATGCCCAGGTGGCATACGCCACGCTCGCGCTCGGCTCGGCGATGGCGCTCTTCCTCTACCCGCACGCGCTCACGGCGGTCCTCAGCTCGCGCTCGCAGGACGTGGTGCGGCGCAACATGTCGCTGCTCCCGGCGTGGACGTTCCTGCTCGGGTTGATGGCGCTGCTCGGCTACATGGCGATAGCGCGCGGGATCGAGGTGGCGGAGCCGAACCTGACGGTGCCGGGCCTGTTCGTGGACATGTTCCCCTCGTGGTTCGTCGGCGTGGCCTTCGCGGCCATTGCGATCGGCGCGCTCGTACCGGCGGCGGTGATGTCGATCGCGGCGGCCAACCTCTTCACGCGCAACGTGTGGAAGGAGTTCGTGCGGCCTGACTGCTCGGACGCCGAGGAGTCACAGGTCGCGAAGATCGTCTCGCTTGTGGTGAAGCTCGGGGCGCTCGGCTTTGTCCTGTTCATGTCGACCGACTTCGCGATCGACCTCCAGCTACTCGGCGGAGTCTGGATGCTCCAGACCCTGCCGGCGGTGCTGATCGGCCTGTACACACGCTGGATCCACCGCTGGGGCCTGCTGGCGGGATGGCTCGTCGGAATGGTGACCGGCACGTGGATCGCGTCGTCGCAGGACTACACGCCCGTGTGGGATACCCCGATCGTCGGCGCCACCGTCTACACCGGGGTGGTTGCGCTTGCGCTCAACCTCGCGGTGGCGGGCGTGCTCACGGTCTTGCTCGGCTCACGCGGGCGTGCGGACGAGCTCGACGAGACCCGCGCCGCGGACTACGACGAGCTGCACGAGACGCATGAGCCGGCGCCGACGGTGGGCGCGGGCGTCGCCTGACTGGCTGGCCAACTAAGATCCCGGCCGGGATGGAGGCTGCGACCAGCACGGACGCCGCGCGCAAGCTCGAGGGCGACAAGGCCCAGCGCATAATCGCAGCGATGCGCGCGAGCGTCGGCAAGCGCGGCGCGGCGGGCTCGACCTTCGATCACGTGGCGCGCGAGGCCGGCGTGTCGCGCGGCCTCCTGCACTACTACTTCGGGTCCAAGGAGCAGCTGCTCGTGGAGGTGGTGCGCCACGACTGCGAGGTGCGCAACCGCAACATGGACGAGCGGCTCGAGAAGGCGCACAGCGTCGACGAGATCCTGGACGCGCTCGTGGTCGGGCTCGAGGAGTTCCTCGAGGACGACGCCGGCGGCCAGGCGGTCATCTACGAGATGCTGAGCGCCTCGCGCCACTCGGAGGAGATCCGCGCCGAGCTTGCGGAGCTCTACCGGCAGTGGCGCGAGCGGCTCGCAGGCTGGCTGCGGACCAAGGAGCGCGAGGGCGTGATCCGCCTTCAGGCCGAGCCCGAGGCGGTGGCGTCGATCCTGTTCTCACTCGGCGACGGCTTCGGCATCCAGGTGCTGGCCGACCCGGACTGGGACCAGCAGGCGGCGTTCGACCTGGGCGTGGCTACGGCGCGCGGCATGCTCGGAGCTTCCTCGTAGCCGGAAGGCTCGGGTCCGCCCGCTGGGCCTTCCGCACCACCTGCTTTGCCCGCCGGCCCACCGCCCGCGAGTGGGCGAAGATCACGACGGTCGCCTCGCCCCGACGGAACTCGAGATCGCCTGGCCTCGGCCGGCGCGGTGGCTTGCGGTGGCATGCCGACCACGTCTGCACCTCCAGCGGGGGCGCGCAGCCGGTGTCGCTGGTCGCGTGACAGGTGCCGTAGATGTAGGTCACGGAGGGTCGCCCGCGGCACGTGGTGATCCTCGCTTCGAAGTCGATCCCTTCAAACGACGGGCCCACGTCGTACTCCGTGAACGGCATCCGGCACGACGCCTGAGACTCCTTGCCGTCCCGGTCGCACGCTCCAAAGGCGGCTGCGGAGAGGGCAACCAGGAGAAGAGCCAGTCTCGTCACAAAGACCTTCGAGAGCGCGAGCCCTTCAGCCGAGCCTGCGCTCGACCTCGCCCGCTAGCTCCGTGACCGCCACGCGCTCCTGCTCGAGCGTGTCGCGGTCGCGCAGGGTCACGGTGTCGTCCTCCATCGTCTGGTGGTCGACGGTCACGCCAAACGGCGTGCCGATCTCGTCCTGGCGGCGGTAGCGCTTGCCGATCGAGCCGCCCGTGTCGTATTCGGTGGGCCACAGCTCGCGCAGCTCTTCGTAGATGGCGCGGGCCTTCTCCGGCTGGCCGTCCTTGTTCACGAGCGGCAGCACCGCCACCTTGATCGGCGCCATGTGGGGGGCGAGGCGCAGCACGGTGCGCTGCTCGCCGCCGATGTCGTCCTCGTCGTAGGCGTCGCAGAGCAGCGCGAGCACGGTCCGGCCCACGCCGGCGGCCGGCTCGATCACGTGCGGCACGTAGCGCTCGCCGCTCGCCGTGTCCACGTACTCCAGCTTCGCCCCGGAGTGCTCGGCGTGCTGGGTCAGGTCGAAGTCGCCGCGGTTCGCGATGCCCTCGAGCTCGGACCAGCCGATCGGGTAGAGGTACTCGATGTCGCTCGTGGCGCTCGAGTAGTGCGACAGCTCGTCCGCGTCGTGCGGGCGCAGCCGCAGCTTGTCGCGGTCGATGCCGAGCGCGGCGTACCACTCCATGCGCTGCTCCATCCAATGCTCGTGCCACCGCTCGGCCTCCGCGGGCGGCACGAAGAACTCCATCTCCATCTGCTCGAACTCGAGCGTGCGGAAGACGAAGTTGCCGGGCGTGATCTCGTTTCGAAACGACTTGCCCACCTGCGCGATCCCGAAGGGAGGCTTCTTGCGCGCGTACTGGAGGGTGGTCTTGAAGGCGAGGAAGATGCCCTGCGCGGTCTCGGGCCTGAGGAACACGGTCGAGCCGGCGTCCTTCACGGGCCCGATCGACGTCTCGAACATGAGGTTGAACTCGCGCGGGTCGGTGAGATCGCAGTCCGGGTGGTCGCCGGGCAGCTTCGAGGGGGCGTGCCCGCAGCGGACCTCCGCGTGCTCGGCCACGCCGTCGCGCACCTCCTGCAGGTGGTCCGCGCGGAAGCGAAGGTTGCAGGCGCGGCAGTCCACGAGCGGGTCGGTGAAGCCGGCCAGGTGGCCCGACGCCTCCCAGGCGCGCGGGTGCTGGATGATCGCCGAGTCGAGCGCCACGATGTCGTCGCGCTCCTGGATCATCGCCTTCCACCAGGCGCCGATCACGTTGTTCTTCAGCAGGACGCCGTAGTGGCCGTAGTCGTAGGTGTTGGCGATCCCGCCGTAGATCTCGGAGGCGGGGAAGATCAGGCCGCGCCGCTTGCAGAGCGCGACGATCTTGTCCATGGTCACCGGGTCGGCCATCGGCCGAGCAGGCTACCTACCGCCCGACCGCGTCCCTCCTCGCGCGGGGAACAGCCCGGACTTTCCGCAAGTTCACACGAACACAATGTGACCATTTGTTCAATGTTGGGGTACGTTCGAGTGGATGGTCGGAACGGCCCTTCGGCCCATCTCGCACCTCACCGCCTGGGTGGTCTGGCACGCGATGCGCGTCTCGCTCCTCGACGACCTCGAGCGCCCGCGGCCGCCTGAGTCCGCCTAGCGAAGTTCAGGGGTCCACCAGGCGCCGCTCGGCGGCCCAGCGGCTCAGCTGGTGGCGATTGGACAGTTGCAGCTTGTGAAGGACCGCCGAGACGTGGTGTTCCACCGTCTTCGGCGAGATCCCGAGCTCGAGTCCCACCTCCTTGTAGAGGTAGCCGCGCGCGATCAGCTGGAGCACCTCGCGCTCGCGTTGGGTCAGCCGGTCGAGCTCCGGGTCCACCTCCGCGGGCTTGAACCCGGTTCCCGCGGTGAACGCGTCCAGCACGAAGCCGGCGAGGCTCGGCGAGAACACGGCATCGCCCTCGGCCACGCGCCGGGCCGCCTTGGCGAGGTCGGCTGGGTCGATCGTCTTCGTCACGTATCCACGGGCACCCGCCTGGACCAGGTCGATCACGTCTTCGGGCGCGTCCGAGACCGACAGCGCGAGGAAGCGCACCTGCGGAAGCTCGTCCACGAGCGCGCTGACCACAGCGAGCCCGCCACCCGCCGGCATGTGCACGTCGAGGAGGACGACGTCGGGCTCGGTCGCACGGATCACCCGGAGCGCCTCGTCCACGGTGCCCGCCTCGCCCACGACCTCGACCTCGCCGCTCAGGCGCGAGCGAACGCCGTCGCGGAAGAGCTCGTGGTCGTCCACGATCACGATCCTTGGACCGCTCATCGGCGGCGTTCCTGGACGAGCCGCACCTCGCAGCCTCCGCCCGGAGCGGTGCGCACGGCGGCGTGGCCGCCGTGGCGGACCATGCGCGCCATGATCGAGTCGCGCACGCCGCGCCGGTCCTGCGGGACGGTCTCGAGGTCGAAGCCGGGACCGCGGTCGCGCACGTAGGCGGACACCTGCCGCTCGTCGATCTCAGCGAACAGCGACACCGACGCATCGGGCGCGTGCTTGGCAGCGTTGAAGAGCGCCTCGCGGGCGGAGGCCACGAGCGCCGCGCTGTCCTCGTCGAGGCGGGCGTCGCCGATGATCACGACGTCGATCTTCACGCGGTGGGCGTCCTCGACCTCGGCGGCCACCGAGCGCAGGGCGCCCGCCATCGACAGCGGCTGCGCGTCCGGGCCCCCGAACAGCCGAGCCCGGAGGTCGCGCTCCTGGCGCCGTGCGAGCGCCTTGACCTCGGCCGGATCGTCGGCGCGGCTCTGGATCAAGGCCAGCGTCTGGAGGACGGAATCGTGGACGACGCCGGCGAGCTCCAGACGCTCGTTCGCGCGCGCCGTCTCCACCCGCTCGGCGGCAAGCGCTCGCGACCTGCGCACCCACCGCGGCGCCAAAACGAGGAGCGCAAGGCCGGCGCCGGCCACCACGGCGGCGATGATCTCGCCGTTTCGCCCACCGGACGTTCCCACCGAGCCCACGGCGAACCAGAGCAGAGCGGCGATGCCGGCCAGCGCGACCGCTCCCTTGCGGTGCTCCCTGATGGACCCAGCCGCCCACCAATACGCGCTGAGGCCGGCAGAGCCCAGCAGGACTCCCCAGAGGAGCGGGTCGCTGCCCACCTGAAACCCGACCGCGTCCGCGGCGGCGACGTAGGACAGGCCGAGCAGCCCGGTGCCCAGGCTGCGGCGCCAGTCGGGCTGGCCGTCCGCCCCGGGCTCCTCGGCCAGCGCGTGCACTAGCGACAGGCCCGCGTACGCGGCGGGCCCGATGCCCGCGACCGGTGCGCTCGCCACCGTTGCAGCGCGGGCGCCCCAGAGGGTGGTCTGGCGCGGGCCGGCGATCCACGTGAGCGTGCCCACGTACTGGGCAGCCGAGGATGGCGCGACAACCAGCAGGCCCAGCCCAGCCGTCAGGCAGGCAAGGGCCACGGCCCAGCTCCAGCCGAGCCGAAGGAGGTCCGCCTGGTCGAGCACCATGAGCACACCTGCCACCAGCACCGAAGCGGACAGAGCGAGTGCCGGGTACCGGTTCGAGATCTGATTCATCGCGCCGCCGCCGAGGCCACGAAGTTGCTGCCGCCGTCCAACGAGATCTCGCCCACACCCACGTCGGCAATCACGTTGATACGAGGCGCGCCCAGTGCGTCCCTTCTCGAGATTGGCCAGACAGCCCGAACGGTCGCGTCGAGGCCGCGGGAGTCGAGAAACTTGCGATTGACGATTCCGGCGCGGATCGATCCGCTACCCACACGAGCATCCAGCGTGAGGCGGACGTCGTCCGGAACGCCCAGGCGGAGCTCTCCCATTCCCACCGACGCTACGACTGTCACCGGTCGGCTGGTGTCGAGCCGCCTGAGATCCACCGTCACGTCGCCGACGGCGCGACGAACCACGAGCGAACCATCGGTGGCATCCGTCGTCGTGAAGGACGCGTCGCCCACCCCACCTTCGAGACGCGTGCCGGCGGCAGTGACGCTCGCGCCGAGCACCACGGCCACGACGGCTGGAGCCACGAACGCGCGTGCACCGCCCTTCAGCGTCGCGGCCAGTAGCGCCGCGCCCGCCAGGAGCACTCCCGCCGGCACCAAGCGCTCCCAGCGCTGGTCGGGGAAGAGCACCACGGCGCCGGCGAGTACCACGGAGAAGACCACCACGGGCGCCGCCGCCAGTACGACAGCACGGGCCTCAGCATCCGTGCGCGCCCGCCCGCGGACGTAGTCGGCGGAGACCAGAACCGCGAGACCGATCAGCTGGAGGGCTACCACGGGAATCCAGACGCTCGGCGCCTCGTCGAAGAGTGCGGGCAGGTCGATCGAGCGTCCGAACACCGCTTCGGGGAAGAGGAAGATGAGTCCCACGCGCCCCGCGCCGATCAGGTTGTCCCAGCTCGGGCGGTTGTGTCCGCGCGCCGGTATCAGGAGGGCGGCTCCCGCGTAGACGGCGAGCGGGATGCTCGAGTATGCGGCGACCAGGACAAGGACCACCCGAACGAACACCACGGGAGCGTTCAGCCAGTCCGCCAGCCCTCCCGCCACGCCTGCGAGCACCCGGTGCTCGGTACGCCGACGGAGCGCGGGCCGCGCGGGCGCCGAGTTGCTCACCGAGTCCGCCTCGCTACGACCCGTCCGTCGCGGAAGCAGAACGTGTGCTGAGGGGGCTCGCCCCATCGACCCGGTGAGTCCCCGAGGTAAACCAGGCAGTCCGCCGTTCCGCCCCTGAGCGTTGCCTGCCCGTGGCCGGCAGGCGCTCCGAGCCGCTCCCGCAAGGCGGACTTCGTGGTATCCCGCGCCGCAGCTCGCGCCTCATCTGCCCCGATGCGGCCGGCGCTTCGCTTGACGACGACGGTGGCCACGCCGGCGCCGATCACGACCGGCAGCAACACGAGGGTCGCGCCCACCGCCGCTCGCCGGCGTGCCGCCCAGAGCGCCATCGCGATCGCACCAAGCCCAAGTCCCAGGATCAGGAGGGCGGGGTCCGCCCACACCGGGCCGTCGAGCCGGTACTCGAAAGTTCCGCGGCCGTCCCCGCCGCCCCCGTGCGTCTCGAACCGCATCACAAAGAGACCGAGGCCGGCAATGGTCGCCAGCAGCGCGAGCGGCGCACGCGGTCCGCGGCGGCCTCGGGCACGATCTGCCGGGGCCGTGCCCAGCGCCCGCGGGAAAGGGGGTGTGCCGGCCGCGCTCATCTGTGCAGCATCGTCTCCTTGGGCGGCCAGCGCCATGGGGGATTGTCCCCAGCACCTACGGGCGACCCCCGGGGGTGACCGAGAAGCGACGCTGGGGCTTGATCTGGCACTCCTATACTGAGAGTGCCATGCCGATCTACGAGTATCGCTGCGAGCGAGGACACACGTTCGAGGTGATGCAGCGCATGACCGACGACTCGCTCACCGTCTGCGACGAGCACGGAACGCCGGTGCAGCGCGTCTTCCACCCCGTCGCGGTGCACTTCAAGGGCTCCGGCTTCTACAACACCGACTACGGCAAGAAGAAGTCGGGGGCGTCGTCTGACAGCACGTCCGAGGGCTCCTCCTCGGACAGCTCGTCGTCGAAGTCGGACTCGGACTCCTCGTCCGGGTCGTCCGACTCGAAGAAGAAGGATTCGAGCTCCAAGGACTCGAGCTCCACGAAGAGCTCGTCCGGCTCGGACTAGTCGCCCTCCTCGAGCTTGCGCACCGCGTCCGCCTTCGCGCCGTCCGAGACGAACAGGTTGCTGCCGCGGCAGCAGGTGGCCTCCAGCACCTCGGTGTTCTCCGACGAGCCCGTGGCCATGTCTGCGAACAGCCCCATCAGCTGGAAGCCGTTCATGTCCGAGCGCAGCGTGCGCGGCGCGTTCCAGCTCACCCACGGCAGCCGGGCGAACGTGCTGGGTGACTTCACCTGGGAGCCGATGGCGCTCAGCACCTGCTGCTGGCGGGCGGCGCGGTCCCGGTCGTCCTCGCCTGGCGCACAGGTGTTCTTGCGCACCCGCGCGTAGCCCAGCGCACGCTTTCCGTTGAGGTCGATCTCGCCCTTCTTGAAGCGGAGGCCCTTCCAGAAATTGTCGAAGGGGGGCGAGCAGATGCGTGTCTTGTTGTTCACCGTGATCCCGCCGAGCGAGTCGATGAAGTCCGGGAAGTTCTCGAAGTCCACCTCCACGAGGTGGTTCACCTGGAGGCCGTTCCCCAGGAACGCCTCCACGGTCTCGATCGTGAGCGCGGGCCCGCCGAACGCATAGGCCGCATTGATCTTGTTGATTCCGTGGCCGGGCACCTCGACCTCGACATCGCGCGGGATCGAGAGCTTGCGGACGCTCCCGAAGGAGGCGTGCACGAGCATGATCGTGTCGGCGCGGCCGGGGCCGGACTGGGATTCGTCGATCGACTCTCCGGTGCGCGCATCGGAGCCGAGGACCAGGATGTTGCTGCCCGTGAACAGGCTTCCGCTGCCCGAGAGCGCTCGCTCGGTCTCGGGCGAGACGCCGTCCTGGGTCTGGGCGCTGATCAGGAAGATGACGAGCGAGAGCAGGAGCCAGCCGGCGATCGCCAGCGCGACCCATTTGAACACCCGGCCTGGGGTGATCGGCCGCCGGTCGCGGGGTGGGCGCGGCTCGTCGCCGTCACGGTTCCGCGAGAGCCTGCGGCGGAGCGCATCGAGGTCGCCGCCGCGCGCCAGCGGCTTGCGGCGCGCGCGGTAGACCTTGTACTCCGGGGGGTCGGGGGTCGGGTCATTCACCCCCCTCTGTATATCTACTGCCCATGCCGCCGAGGCGCGTGATCGGTATCGACGCAGGGGGCACCAAGCTTCTCGGCGGGGTTGTGGACGAGCAAATGGTGGTCCACCACCGGGTCCACCGGACCTGGCGCGGCGGCGACAGGCAGGAGACGCTCGACATCCTCACGGACGCCGTCGAGGAGATCCGGGCGGTCGCCTCCGATGTCGAGGCCATCGGCTTCGGGGTGCCCGCTCTCGTCGAATCGGAGACGGGTGTGACGCGCTGGTCGAACCACCTGCCCGCGCTGGGCGGCCTGCCCTTCCGCGACCTGATGAGCGAGCGACTCGGGCTGCCCGTGGTGGTGGACAACGACGGCAACGCCGCGATGCTCGCGGAGGCGCGCAGCGGGGCGGCCGCCGGGGTCCGGCACGCGGTGATGGTCTCGCTCGGGACCGGAATCGCGGGTGGCCTGCTCCTGAACGGCGAGGTGTACCGGGGCGCGACCGGCGTTGGCGCGGAGCTCGGCCACGTGGTGCTCCAGCTGCATGGGCCGGACTGCCCAGGCGGCTGCCCCGGCCAGGGCTGCTTCGAGGCACTCGTCTCCGGCGAAGCGATCGGGCGCGAGGGACTGCGGGTGGCGCAGGAACACGCGGATTCCCAGCTCGGCCACCGGCTTGCCGCGGATCAAGAGATCAGCGGCGGCGTCGTGACCGAGCTGGCCCACGACGGTGACCCGCTCGCGGGCGGGGTCCTCGACGAGGTGGGGCAGCGGCTCGGCCACGGGCTAGTCGGGCTCGTGAACACGTTCAACCCCGAGGTGATCGTGATCGGCGGCGGAGCCGTGCGTGCGGGCGACATGCTGCTCGACCCGGCGCGGGCGGTGGTGGCCGAGCGGGCGCTCGAGCCGGCGCGGGCGGTGGTACGGATCGCGGCCGCCCACTACGGCGACGAGGCCGGAATGCTTGGTGCCGCACTGCTCGCCTTCGACCACCTGGGGCCGTCCTCGTGACCGCCGGCCGGCTCGTGGTCTGCCCAACGCCGATCGGGAACCTCGAGGACATCACGCTGCGGGTGCTCTCCGCGCTTCGCGATGCCGACGTGGTGGCCTGTGAGGACACCCGCCGCACGCGCGTGCTGCTGGACCGCTACGGGGTGCGGGCAAAGCTTGTCTCGTACCACGAGCACAACGAGGCGGCCCGCGCTTCGGAGCTCGTGGGGCGGATGCGCGAGGGGGCCGTGGTCGCTCTGGTCTCGGATGCCGGCATGCCGTTGGTGTCCGACCCCGGCTACCTGCTCGTGCGCGGCTGCGTGGCCGCCGGGCTGCCGGTGGAGGTGCTGCCGGGGCCGTCGGCGGCGATCACCGCGCTGGTGGCGTCGGGGCTTCCGGCCGACGAGTGGCACTTCCACGGCTTTCTGCCGCGCAAGAAGGGCGAGCTGCGCGAGGTGCTCTCCCAGGGTGGGGGAACGCTGGTCGCGTTCGAGTCGCCGCGCCGGCTCCCTTCCACGCTCCAGCTGCTGGCCGAGCTCGATGGAGAGCGCGAGGCGGCGGTCTGCCGCGAGCTGACGAAGGCGCACGAGGAGGTGGTGCGCGGGACCGCGACCGAGCTCGCCGCCCGCTACGCGGCGGGACCGCCCAAGGGCGAGATCGTCCTCGTGCTGGCGCCGGTCACCCCGCCCGCCTCGGACGTGGCGGACCCCGCCGCGGTCGATGCCCTGCGCCGGCTCGTCGAAGCCGGTGCGCACCCGCGCAAGGCCGCCACCGTGGTTGCCGGGTTGACCGGCGGCAGCGCAAACGCGCTGTACCGGGCCCTGACTTCGGAGTAACGAACCGCAACAACCCTGCGACCGCGCGGCCCGCACCACCAGCCGGCGCCCGCACACTCGCGCGATGCGCCGACTCCTGCTCAGCCTCAGCGTCCTTCTCGTCCTCGCTCCTTCTGCTCACGCGTCGTGGACATGGCCGGTGCGGGGCGATGTCATCACGCAGTACCGAAACGGCGACGACCCGTATGCCGCTGGGCAGCACCGCGGGATCGACATTGCGGCGCCGGTGGGCACGCCGGTGGTGGCGGCCGCAAGCGGGGATGTGCTGTTCGCGGGCACGGCGGGCTCGTCTGGCCTGACCGTGAGCGTGCGGACCGCCCACGGCTTCGACACCTCGTACCTGCACCTCTCCGCGCTCGCGGTCCGAGCCGGCGCGCACGTGTCGGCCGGCGAGCGCCTGGGTGCGGTCGGCACGAGCGGCACGCGCTCCGCCGTCCAGCCACACCTGCACTTCGGCGTGCGCGAAGCGGGCAGCCGGCACGCGTACGTCGACCCTCTGTCGATGCTGCCGCCGGCCGCGGCGCCCCCACCGAGCGACGGGCCGCGTGAGGCGCCGGCACCGGCGCCGCTCGCGCCGAGGCCGGAGCCTGCGCCCGCGCCGCGCAGAGCGCCGCGGCCGGCCCCGTCCCCTCGCCGGTCGCCACGACTCGCACCGGCTCCACGCGCCGCCCCACGAACCGCGCCGGTCCCGCGGTTCTCGCCCGCGCCCCGATCCGCGCCGGAGCCCCGGCCGGCACCGAGGCCACGACCAGCGCCGGCACCCTCGCCGCTGCGTGCCCCGCGGAGCGCCCCGGCACCGTCGCCGATCGGCGCTCCACTGCTCGCGGCTCCGGACCCGGACCCGGCTCGGGACCCCGGTCCTTCGCCCGCGCGGCCAGCGCCCGCGCCGCTCGGCGCTCCGCGGCCGGCATCGGCACCGGACCGCGCTCATCCATCCCCGCCCTCATCCGGCCCGGACATCGGCTGGGCGCTGGCGTGCGCTGGCCTCCTCCTGGCCGCCGGAGTCCTCGGCCTCACCGGCGACGGCCGCCGCGCCGCGGCGCGCGGACGCTCCCGCGCCGCAGGCGCGCTCCGCCCTCACCTCGGCAGGCGCTGAGGGGGTTCCGTCAGTTCTCCGCGTACCGGCCGCCCGCGGGTAGCATCGATGGTCGATGCCGTACTACGTCACCACGCCCATCTACTACGTGAACGGGGAGCCCCATCTCGGGCACGCCTACACGACGATCGCTGCCGACGTGCTTGCGCGGCACATGCGCCAGCGCGGTGAGGACGTGTTCTTCCTCACCGGGACGGACGAGCACGGCGAGCCGGTGGCTCAGGAGGCCGAGCGACTCGGGATCACGCCGCGCGAGCTCGGGGACAAGAACGCCGTGCGCTTCAAGGAGCTCGCGGCAAGGCTGGGCGCAACGAACGACTTCTTCATCCGTACGACCGATCCGGAGCACATGGCGAAGGTCGCCGAGGTGGTGCAGCGGATCCACGACAACGGCCACGTCTACGCCGGGCACTACGAGGGCTGGTACTGCCCGCGCTGCGCCGACTTCAAGACCGAGGGCGAGCTCGAGGACGGCAATCGCTGCCCGATCCACAAGATCGAGCTCGAGATCGAGAAGGAGGACAACTGGTTCTTCCGGCTGTCGGCGTTCCAGGAGCCGCTCGAGAAGCTCTACGCCGATCGCCCCGGCTTTGTCACCCCGCAGAACCGCTACAACGAGGCGCTCTCCTTCATCAAGGGCGGGTTGCGCGACGTCTCGCTCTCCCGCGCGCGCCTGAAGTGGGGGGTGCCGGTGCCGTGGGACGAGTCGCAGGTGGTCTACGTCTGGATCGACGCGCTCCTCAACTACTACACGGCGCTGTCCTACGCCCGCGAGGGCGAGGACCTCACGGAGAAGTTCTGGCCCGCGACTGTCCACCTGATCGGTAAGGACATCCTCAAGTTCCACGCCGTCATCTGGCCGGCGCTGCTGATGGCGGCCGAGATCGAGGTGCCGCAGAAGGTGACCATCCACGGCTACCTGCTGCTCGGCGAGCACAAGATGTCGAAGTCGCTCGGCAACGTGATCGAGCCCTTCCACGTGGCCGACGTCTACGGGCCGGACGCCCTGCGCTTCTACGTGCTGCGCGAGGTGAGCTTCGGCGCCGACGGCGAGGTCTCTCCCGAGGGGTTCGAGACGAGGTACAACACGGAGCTCGCCAACGAGTACGGCAACCTCGCGAGCCGCACGCTCGCCATGATCGAGCGCTACCGCGACGGCGTCGTCCCGATCGCCCAGGCGCCCGCCGAGCTGGCGTCGGAGTTCGACGGGCTGGTCGAGGCGGTGCGCGACCGGATCGACGAGGTGGAGCTCACGTCCGCGCTCGACGAGGTCTGGCGCCGGATCAAGCGCCTGAACCGGTACGTGCAGGACGAGGAGCCGTGGAAGCTCGCCAAGGACGACGCCGAGGCCGAGCACCTCGACCAGGTGCTGTACGCGCTCGCGGAGGGGCTGCGGGTGGTGTCCGTGCTCGTCCACCCGTTCATGCCGGCCTCCGCCGAGCGCCTCCTCGCCGCGCTCGGCCGCCCCGGTCTCTCGCTGGACGAGGCGCACTTCGGCGCAGCGGAGGGCGGGGCCAAGATCAGCGACCTCGGTCAGCTCTTCCCGAGGGTCGAAGCATTTACGAGACGCCGGTCGCCTGAGGCGCCTGCGGTGATCGACACCCACTGCCACCTGGACTCCTGTGAGCCACCCGTGTCCGAGCTCGTCGAGCGGGCGCGAGCGGCGGGCGTGGCGCGCATCGCGACCGTGGGGATGAACGGTCCCTCGATGGCACAGGCACTGACCGCGGCGGAGGAGCACGACGAGGTGATCGCGATCGTGGGACGCCATCCGCACGAGACGGCCGGGTTCGACGAGCTCGCCGTAGAGGAGATCGAGCGCGCTGCCGCGCACCCCCGCGCCCGCGCGATCGGGGAGACGGGCCTCGACTACTACCGCGATCACGCCCCGCGTGACGACCAACGCCGCGCGTTCGAGGCGCAGCTCGAGCTGGCGGCGCGCACGCAGCTTCCGGTGGTGATCCACACCCGGGCGGCGGAGGAAGACACCTTCGCGCTGCTGCGCGAGCACTCCGGCTCGCTGCGCGCGGTGATCCTCCACTGCTTCTCCGCTCCGGACCGGCTCGGCGAGTGCGTCGAGCGGGGCTACCTCTGCTCGTTCGCGGGCAACGTGACCTATCCCAAGGCGACCGACCTCCAGGACGCCGCGCGCGACCTGCCGGCCGAGCTTCTGCTCGTGGAGACCGACTCGCCGTACCTCGCGCCGCAGCCGGTGCGCGGGAAGCCGAACGAGCCGGCGAACGTGATCCACACCGCTCGCTTCGTGGCGGAGCTCCGCGGGGTCTCCTACGAGGAGCTCGAGCTGACAGTGGACGCGAACGCCGCCCGCGTGCTCGGGCCGTGACACCGCAGGCTTCCCTGCGCCGGCTCCGAGAGTTCAACATCCGCCCGAACCGCGAGCTCGGCCAGAACTTCCTGATCGACGACAACATCCTGCGCGTGATCGGATCGGCGGCGGAGCTGGACGCGGCCGACGTCGTGCTCGAGGTGGGCGGTGGGCTGGGCGTGCTCTCGGAGTTCCTCGCGCCGCTGGTGGCGCACCTGCACGTCGTGGAGGTGGACCGGTCGCTCGAGCCGCCGCTGCGGGAGGCGCTGGGCGCCCTTCGAGAACGCGACGCTCCACCTGGCGGACGCGGTGAAGCTCGACTTGGGCTCGCTCGAGCCAACCCCCGACAAGGTCGTGGCGAACCTCCCATACGGAGTCGCGGCAACCGTGCTGCTGAAGTCGATCGCCGAGTTGCCGGAGGCGCAGCTCTGGGTCGCGATGGTCCAGCGCGAGGTGGCCGAGCGGCTCGCCGCGGCGCCCGGGGGGAAGAGCTACGGAGCCACTTCGGTGCTCGCTCAGCTCGCCTGCCACGTGCGCTTCCTCCGCAAGGTGCCTCGCAGCGTCTTTCACCCCGAGCCGAACGTGGATTCGGCGCTGGTGGTGCTGCGCCGCCGCGGCCCCGCGCCTCCAGAGGAGCTGGTGGCGCTCGTACACGCGGGCTTCGCCCACCGGCGAAAGGCGCTGGGCGGCTCGCTCGCGCTCACGCCCGGCGCGCCGGAAGACATCCGCGACGCCACGCGCGCGGCCCTCGAAGGGCTCGGCCACCCGGCCGACGCGAGGGCCGAGCGGCTGCCGCCGGGCGACTGGCCGCGGCTGGCAGACGCCATCGGCCGCGAACGGCTCGCCGCGCTGCGACCCCGTGCGTAGCCTCCCACTCGTGCCGCGCGAGCTCGCCTACGCCAAGCTCAACCTGGTCCTGCACGTGGGTCGCCCGCGTGACGACGGCCTGCATCCGCTCTGCTCGCTGATGGCGTCGGTTGACCTCGCCGACGAGCTCACCGCAACCCCGCTGGAGTCAGGCTCCGACACCGTCATTTGCCCCGGCGTGCCCGGCGAGAACCTCGCGGCGAGGGCGCTGGCGGACTTCCGCTCTCGGGCGGGGGGCCACCTTCCGCCGATCGAGCTCAGGATCGACAAGCGCATCCCGGTGGCCGCCGGGCTCGGCGGTGGAAGCGCGGACGCCGCGGCGGCGCTGCGCATCGCCAACGGGCTCGCCGGCGGGCCGCTCGGCGAGCAGGAGCTGCTCCGTCTGGCAGCCGACCTCGGCTCCGACGTGCCCAGCCAGCTCGATCCGCGGCACGCCCTGGTGCAGGGCGTCGGCGAGCAGGTGGAGCCGCTGGAGCTGCCGCCGTTGACCGCGGTGCTCGTGCCGGACCTCGAGGGGGTCCGGGCCGCCGCCGTCTACGCCGAGCTCGACCGCATCGGCGGTGCTCGCGACCGGCTCGATCCCGAGCCGCTGCGCACGCTCGCGGCGGGTGGTCCGGCCGAGCTCGCGGCCGGGCTCGAGAACGATCTCGAGGCCGCCGCGCTCTCTTTGCGGCCGGGCCTGACGGCGACGCTCGAGCGGCTCCGCTCCGCCGGCGCGCTGGGCGCGGCGGTGAGCGGCTCGGGCCCCACCTGCTTCGGGCTGTTCGACGATCAGTCCGCTGCCGAGTCGGCCGCCGCGTCGATCCCGGGTGCGGTGGTGACCCGGCTTCGCTGACGTACCCTGCGGCCTCATGTCGGCCCGGGAGATCATCGCCGCGGCGGCCGCCGTGCTCGTGGCGGCCTACGTCGTCTGGCGCTGGCGCAGGCTGAGCTTCGAGCGCCGGGCCATCGGCGTGGCCCTGGCGCTCGCCCTGGGCGTGTACGCCAGCGGCGTGCTCTCAGAGCTGCCCGACCCGAAGGTCGTGATCGAGGACATCGCCGAGGCGCTCGGGGCATGGACGTACGCGGTGGTCGGTGTCATGGCCTTCCTGGAGACCGGCGCGTTCGTCGGGCTCGTGGCTCCGGGCGAGACGGTTGTCATGGCCGGAGGCGTGGTGGCTGGTCAGGGCACGATCCAGCTGCTGCCGCTGATCGGGGTGGTGTGGGCATGCGCGGTGCTCGGCGACACCACGAGCTTCTACATCGGCCGCCGGCTGGGCCGGCGCTTCCTCGAGCGCCACGGGCCGCGATTCAAGATCACCGAGGAGCGGCTCCGGCAGGTGGAGTCCTACTTCGAGCGCCACGGCGGGAAGACGATTCTGATCGGCCGCTTCATCGGCCTGGTCAGGGCGCTCGCTCCCTTCATCGCCGGGTCGTCGGGCCTCACCTACCGGCGCTTCATCCCGTACAGCATCGTCGGCACCGGCCTGTGGGCCACGCTGTTCTGCACGATCGGCTACCTGTTCTGGCGCTCGTTCGACAAGGTCGCGCACCTCGTGGGACAGGCGATCTTCGGCCTCGGGCTGACGGTGGGGGTGGTCGTCGGCTTGGTGGTGGCCTACCGGCGCCGTCGCGAGATCAGTGACTGGTTCGTCGCGCACGAGCAGCATCCGCTGGTGCGCCCGCTGCTGGCGATCGGCAGGCCGCTTTACCGCCGCGTCGTGCGACCCGTGAGGGACGTGGCCATGCCCTACCTGCGCTTCGCGTTCGACCGGATCTCGCCTGGCTCGCTCGGGCTCGAGCTGACCACCCTGCTCGCCATCGCCGGCGTGGGGATCTTCGTCTTCGTCGCGTACCTCGCGGAAATCGAGCGCAATCCCGGCCCGACGCCCTTCGACACCGAGCTGCTCGACCTGGGCGACCGCATTCGCAACGACATGCTGGTGGATGTCGCGGAGCTGGTCACGACGCTCGGGGCATTCCCGCTCGTCGCCGCGCTCGTGGTGGGCACCGCGGTGCTGCTCGTGGTGCGCAAGCGCTACGCCGAGGCGCTCGTGCTCGTGGTCGGCCTGGCGCTCGTCTATGTGTCGGTGAATGTCACCAAGGACGCGCTCGGGCGCGAGCGGCCCGGCGGCGCCTTCGTCGACACATCCGGACACGCCTATCCGAGCGGTCACGCGGCATACGCGACGGCCTGGGTCGCGGTGGCGGTGGCACTCACGCGCAGGCTGCGATTCGTGACCAGTGGGGTGCTCGTCTTCATCGCTCTGGGGATCGCCGCGGCTATAGGGATCTCGCGCGTCTACCTGCGCGCGCACTGGTGGTCCGACGTGGCCGGAGGCTGGGGCCTGGGTGCTGGGATCTTCGCGCTGCTCGCAGTAGTCGCGCTCGTCGTCGAGTACATCCGCCACAATGGGGGCGAGCGCGCGGGCGAAGCTCCCGAAACTGCTGCCGCGCACGGAACGCGATGAGCAACCTGGACCTCTCCAGCACAGAGATCGTCATCGCATTGGCGGGCGCCCTGGCGCTCGTCTGTTACGTCGTGCTCATAGTCCTCCCGGCCGCCCGCTGTTACGGGCGCGCGTGGGAGAAGATGGCTGCCGGCGCCCTCACGCTCTACGTGCTCGCGACGCTGCTGGGCATCGGCGCGGCGGTCGGGCTGGCGATCGTCTGGACCTACGACACCTACGCCTGATGGCACGCTGATGCCGGCACAGACGCGCTCCTTCCTGGAGGCCCTCGATGAGGTTTCCGATGCGGTCGAGTCCGGCGCCGGGCTGCCCGCCGTGGCGCGCGCGGCCGGCCGGGCTCTCGACGCCAGCGTGATCGTGCTGGACGCGGGGAGCAGCGTGCTCGCCGTGGCCTGCGCGTCGCCGGAGGACGAGCGCGCGGTGATGGCCGGCGAGGCCGGGACCGAGACGGTGGCGCTGCGGGTGGCCGAGTCGGAGGTGGGGCGGCTGCGCTACCGGCCGCGCGGCGAGCAGCCGCCGGGTGCACTCCTGCGGCTTGTGGCGAACCTGATCGGGCTCGAGCTCGAGCGCTCACGAGCACCGGAGCGAGCTAGCGAGGCGGCGGTCGGCGACTTCCTTCAGGACCTGCTTGCCCGCCGCGTGACCGATCGCGAGAACATCGTCGCGCGAGGGGCGGAGCTGGGCTGTGATCTCGCAGCGGGAGCCACGGCGGTGGTGGTGCGCGCACGTCCGAAGGGCCCTGAGGAGGGCGACTGGCGAGCACGCGTCCTGACCCTTGCCGAGCGCGGGGCGCGGGCGATCGAGCGCGGCTCGCTGGCCGCGTTGGCGGAGGCGGGATGGTCGCGCCACGGCGCCAGCGGCCCGAACGAGGGCGCCGGCCTGCTCGCGCAGCGCGAGCTGGTGATCCTGGTGCCCAGCTCCGACCCGGGCATCGGCCGCCGCGCCGCCACGGCGGTCCTGCACGAGCTCGAGGCGAGTCTGCCCGGCTTCGCCCTCACGGTGGCGCTCAGCCGCCACACAGCCGAGCCGGCGGACCTGCATCGAGCCGGGGCCGAGGCCCTGCTCGCGGCGAACGTGGCGGAGGCGCGCGGCCTGGTCGAGCTCTCATTCGAGGAGACCGGCGCCTACCGGCTGCTCCTGCCCGCGATGGCGGAGGACCCCCGGGAGCTCCAGGGCTTCTTCGACGAGACGGTCGCCCCCCTTGTCACCTATGACGAGCAGTACGAGACCGAGCTCGTCCGCACGCTCGAGACCTTCCTGGACGCCGACGGCAACGTGGCCCGAACCTCGGAAAAGCTCTTCACGCACCGCCACACGATCCGCTACCGCCTGGAGCGAGTGAAGGAGCTCACAACGCTCGACGTCTCCTCCACGGACGGCCGCGAACGCCTTTCACTGGGGCTGAAGGCGATGCGAGTGCTCGGCATAGTCCCCCCAGGAGGCCCAGCCCACGAAAAGGGCAGCGAAGCAGGCCGCGTGCCGAACCAGCGCAAGGACCGCTAGGGCATCAAGCGGCCTTCGCTCGCGCCTCTTCCAACTCGTACTGCCTCAGCCATTTGCGGATTGCATTGTCCGTGACGCCATACCGGCGGCCAGTTGCCGAGACGCCGATCGCGTGAACCTCGCGCAGCAGTTGTGAGTGAGGAGGTCTGTCCACTTTTCGGGTCCCAGGGCGCGCCATTCCGGATCGGTCCCAGCGCATGCCGCACTCTCGGGAGCAATAACGCTGGCGGCCGTCGCGGGGGCGGAACACCCGCCCGCAACGGACGCAATCCTGCTCAACGCGAATCAGTCGACGTTTCCGAGCGCAGTGCGTGTCCAAAGTCGCCGCACAGTTGGGACAGACAATGCGCAGGTTGGTCAAGCGGTTGTCGTCGGACACACCGTTCACGTGGTCGAGGGTCAAGCTCATGACTCGTCCTCTCCAGTGCTCGTCTTGTCCGCATAACTCGCAAACGGGCCGTTTGAGACCCTCCTCGTATAGCCGCTCCTTCAGGTGGTTCCGCGAGAAGGTCGAGTGCTCGACCAGGATCTCCTCTAACGGCCTTCGCCGGTGCGCACCCTGGCCACGAACGTTGGCGTATGGATCGAAATGATCGGTGCCAATTCTCCAGATGCCTGCGTACTTTCGAAGCGTGGCGTGTGCGCCGCCGGTCTGGCACATCCCGAGCCGACGCAGTGCCTCCGCCCACGAGCGCGAGGCAGCGATTGCAATAGCCGCTTCTTCAGCGGAGTATCGGGGTCCACCAGACACGAACACATGTTCGCATTTCAGGCGGACGGAGGAAGGCTGGGGAGGGAGGACTCGAACCCATCCGCCTGGGCATCCAAAGTGCCCCGTGCTAGCCAGTTACACCACTCCCCAGTGGCAGCCTGAGCATAAGCGCTTGACTCCCGCGGCGCCCGGTACCCTCATCACCCCATGGCCGCGCCTTTCACGGTCCTCATCATGGCCGCCGGCCAGGGCACTCGGATGCTTTCGGATACTCCGAAGGTTCTGCACCGGGTTGCCGGTAAGTCGCTCGTCGAGTGGGTCGCCGATGCTGCGCGGGCGGCCGGTGCCGAGCGGGTGGTCGCGGTGGTCCGGCCGGGCGACGGCGTTGCGGAGGGCCTTCCCGACGGCCTTGAGCTGGCCGAGCAGCGTGAGGGGGAGGGCACCGGTGCCGCCGTCCTGGCGGCGCGCGAGGCGGTGGGGTCGGGTCCGGTCGTGGTCCTGTCCGGCGACCACCCTCTGATCACACCCGAGCAGCTCGAGGGGCTGCTCGCAGAGCATGAGCAGCACGGGGCCGGCGCGACCCTGCTCACCACGGACCGGCTCGACCCCGCGGGCTACGGTCGCATCGTGCGCGACGCATCGGGCCACGTGGACCGCATCGTCGAGACCAAGTACACCGAGGGCGTGTCCCCGGAGGAGCTGGCCGTGGACGAGATCAACCTCGGCACCTATGTGTTCGACGGGGAGACGCTCTTCGAGGCCCTCGACAGGGTCGAGATCGTGAAGGGGGAGCGCTACCTGACGGGGGTGTTCCCACTCATCCGCGCGAACGGCGGGACCATCGGGGCGCACATGACCGACGACGTCGACGCCGCTCTCGGAGTGAACGATCGCGCCGACCTGATGGTGGCGGAGGAGGCCGCCCAGCGCCGGATCATCGAGGGCCACGCCAGAGCGGGTGTCACGTTCTTGGCGCCGGGCACCATCAGGGTGGAGGCAGGGGTGACGATCGGTCACGACAGCACCATCGCGTCGGGCACGGTTCTCGAGGGAAGCACTGCCATCGGCGAGCGCTGCGAGATCGGCCCGAACACGACCGCGCGCGGCGCCACGATCCGCGACGGCGCCGTCGTGGTGCACTCGTTCGTCGTCGAGGCGGAGGTGGGTGCCGACGCCAAGGTCGGCCCCTTCGCGTACCTGCGCCCGGGCACAGTCATCGGCGAGCGCGTGAAGGTGGGCACGTTCGTGGAGGTGAAGAACTCCGACATCGGCGCCGGCGCGAAGGTGCCGCACCTCTCGTACATCGGCGACGCCGACGTGGGCGAGGACAGCAACCTCGGCGCCAGCACCATCACCGCGAACTACGACGGCCGCAAGAAGCACCGCACGAAGCTCGGAAAGAGCGTGAAGACGGGGATCCATACGTCCCTCGTCGCGCCGCTCGACGTCGGCGACCGGGCGTACACTGGCGCTGGCTCGACGATCAACGAGGACATCCCGGATGGCGCGCTGGGAATCGAGCGTGCAAAGCAGAAGAACATCGAGGGCTACGCGGATCGCGTGGAGGAGGACTCGCAAAAATGAACAAGCCCCTCGAAACGGCTGAGGCACCGTCGCCGGTGCGAAGCATCACGGCCAGCTACGAGAAGCGCATGATGGTCACCGCCGGGCGCGCGAGCCGCGAGCTGGGCGGGAAGATCGCCGAGAAGCTCGAGGTCGAGCTCACCGACGCGGGCCTCAAGACCTTCGCCGACGGTGAGGTGTATTGCCGCTACGCGGAGTCCATTCGCGGCGCCGACCTCTTCATCGTCCAGTCGATGTGCGGCTCCGAGCGTGAGGGGATGACTCCGAACGACTCGCTCTGGGAGCTCCTCCTGATGGTCCACGCGGCGAAGCACGCCTCGGCGCACCGCATCATCGCGGTGAGCCCGTGGTACGGGTACTCGCGCCAGGACAAGAAGTCAGCGCCGCGCGAGCCGATCTCGGCCCGCCTCGTGGCCGACACGCTCGAGGTGGCCGGCATCGACAGGCTCGTGACGATGGACCTCCACGCCGGGCAGCTGCAGGGCTTCTTCTCGAAGCCCGTCGACCACATGACCGCCATGCCGATCCTCACCCAGTTCGTGATCGACAGGCTCGGCAGCGAGAACCTCGTGATCATCGCCCCGGACGCCGGCCGCGTGAAGCTGGTGCGCAAGTTCGCGCAGAAGGTGGGGGCGCCTTACGCGCTGATGGAGAAGGAGCGTCCCGCCCAGCAGGTGGCCGAGATCGGCTACGTGATCGGCGACGTGAAGGGCAAGACCGCGGTGATCGTGGACGACATCATCGGCACCGGCAGCACCCTCAGCGCGGCCGCGCAGACCGTGCTGGACGAGGGTGCGGAGCGCGTGTTCGCGGTCGCCACCCACGGCCTCTTCTCGGGCAACGCGTTCGAGAACCTCGTGAGCGGGCCGCTCGACGGCATCGTCGTGACCGACACGGTGCCGCTCCGCGAGGGTGCCCCCGACCTGATCACGCAGCTCACGTGCGCGGACATCCTCGAGGACTCGATCCGGCGCATCTTCACCGACGACTCGGTCTCCGAGATCTTCGCGGGAGAGAATCAGCTGTTCTGAGCCCAGGCGCGCTCCTGCTCGCCGAGCTCGGTGGCGGGCGGATCGCCGAACCACCACTCGCGGCCGATCCGGTACCAGTTGCGCGTGGCATTCAGCTGGCCGAGCACGGCGAGGACGCCTGACTCCATGCGGCGTCCCATCAGCTCGTTGGCGGGCAGGTTCTCGCGCCGCATCACGCGGTAGAAGTCCGAGCGCGGGTCGGACACCGCCGCGATCGACTCCATCACCCGCGACGAGTCGATCGTGACCTCGCGGTCCTCCATGTACCAGCCGCCCACGGCCCGGACGTGATCCATCAGGAGCTCGGCGTCCACCTTGCGCGGATCGTTCAGGAAGCCGAGGTCGTGGAGCGCCACCCGCAGCCGCTCGGGGTCGTCGTCGAAGATCGCCTCGAGCGCCGCGATCTCCAGCTCGATCTGGTCGCGGTCGAGGTGCTTCGTCATCCCGAAGTCGAGGAACGCGACGCGCCCGTCGGGCATCAGCAGGTAGTTCCCGGGATGTGCGTCCGCGTTGAAGTGCTGGAGGTGATAGATCGAGCCGAAGCAGAAGCGGAAGACGATCTCGCCGAAGCGGTCGCGCCCGGACTGGGGCAGCTCGCGAACCTCATCGAAGCCCGGCGCCGTCCACCCACTCGCTCACCAGCACCCGCTCTGTTGACAGCCGCGTGACCACATCGGGCACGTGGATGAACGGATGGCGCCGGTACCCCCGCGCGAAGGCGCGCTGCGACTGCGCCTCGAGCTCGTAGTCGAGCTCCTCCATCACGCGCTCCTTCAGCTCCGCGGCGGCGGCCTTCGCGTCGAGCCCCGGCGCGAACGCCTTGGCGAGCCGCAGGATCAGCCCGGCGTTCTGCATGTCGGCGGCGATCGCGGAGGCCACCCCGGGGTACTGGACCTTCACCGCCACCCGCCGCCCGTCCGGCAGCACCGCCCGGTGCACCTGGCCGATCGAGGCGGCCGCGGCGGCCTCCTGCTCGAAGTCCTCGAACAGCTCCTCCACGGGCTCGTCCCACTCCTCGTCCAGCACCGCGCTGACCTTCTTCCAGGGCATCGGCGGCGCGGTGGAGCGGAGCGTGGCGAGCTTGTCCTGGTAGAGGTCGCGATATTCGGGCGGCAGGAACTCGGTGTCGATGAACGAGGCGAGCTGGCCGATCTTCATCGCGGCGCCCTTCATCCGCCCGAGCGTCTCGACCATCTGCTCGGCGGCCTCGAGGTGGCGCTGCTCGAGCGCCTGCGCGGCGTCGTCGGCGTCGCGCGCGAGATTGCGGGCGCGCGTTCCGGCGTAGCGGGCGCCCTGCGAGCCCACCACCGAGCCCACCTGCGCGGTGCGCCGGATGCGCCCCTTCGGAATGTCCGTGTCGTCGCCCCGCGCCACCCGGGTCCAGGATAGGCCGCTACACTGGCCAGCCGTCATGGCCGATGCAAAGCGACCCACTCTCGACGTCCAGGAGCGCTCCGAGCGCGGCACGCGCACGATGAAGCGCCTGAGGCGTGAGGGCTTCGTGCCCGGCGTGGTCTACGGCGGCGGGGACGGCGATTGCACCTCCTTCAAGGTGGAGTCGCGCGCCCTGCGCCAGGTGCTGGTGGGAGGCCAGGCGCTGATCGACCTGAAGGTCGGCAGCAAGACCCGGCCGGTGATCGTCAAGGATCAGCAGCTGCACCCCGTCCGCGACGAGGTCATGCACATCGACCTGCTCGAGGTCCGCCTCGACGAGAAGATCCAGACGACCGTCGCCGTGCACGTGGAAGGCGGCGAGGAAGCGCCCGGCGTGAAGGAGGGAGGCGTGCTCGAGCACGTGACCCACCAGCTCAACATCGAGGCGCTGCCGACCGCCATCCCGGACTACATCACCGTGGACGTCTCAGGCATGGAGATCGCCGCGACCATGCACCTCTCCGAGCTCACCCCGCCCGAGGGCGTCGAGTTCCTGGACGACCCCGAGGACACGATCATCGCGTCTGTCGTGGTCCCGACCGAGGTCGAGGAGCCGGAGATCGAGGAGGAGACAGAGCTGGTCGGCGAAGACGGCGAGCCGCTCGAGGAGGGCGCCGAGCCCGTCGAGGGCGAGACCGTCGAGGAGGCAGAGCAGAGGGTTGCCGAGGCCGCCGAGGGGGCCGAGGAGTCCGAGTGAGCCTCTTCCGCCGCGGAGGCGGGAAGGCGGACTGGCTGGTGGTCGGGCTGGGCAATCCCGGCGACCGCTACGCCCGGACGCGTCACAACATCGGCTTCGAGGTTGCGAAGCTCGCAGCCGAGCGCTGGGGGCTCCCGAGGTTCAAGGAGAAGTACCGCGGGCTCTACGCCGAAGGGGGCCCGCGCGTGGCGGTTCTCCTACCGCAGACCTACATGAACGACTCCGGCGAGTCGGTGGGCCCCGCGCGGGGGGCGCTCGGCGTCGATCTGGAGCACGTCGTGGTCGTGCACGACGAGATCGACCTTCCGTTCGGGAGGGTTGAGGTGCGGACCGGCGGGGGCCTCGCCGGCCACAACGGACTCAAGTCCCTGAAGAGCGGGCTGGGCAGCGCGGATTTCACCAGGGTGCGCGTGGGAGTTGGGCGCCCTGACAGCACCGATCCCGAGATCGTGTCAAGGCACGTGCTCGGACGGTTCTCGGAAGCTGAGCAGGACGTCAGGGCGTTGGCGGAAACCGCCGCTGACGAGCTCGACCGGCTCGTCAGCGCTTCAGCGTAAGCGTCTTCTTCTTGACCGTGACGTTCCCGGCGGCGTCGGTCGCGGTCAGCCGCAGAGTGAGCTTGACCGAGCGGAGCCGCGCGAGTGCCCGCTTCGCCTTCCTTGTGAACTTCGCGGTCAGCTTCATGGCCCCGGCGCCGGCGAGGGCGCGGTTCCCGCTCGTGGCCACGACCTTCCCGGCCCGCAGGACGTCGAGCTTGAGCTTGCCCAGCTCGTTGCTCGACCCGGAACCCACGAGCCCCTTCTTGAGCGTCCGCGCGAGCGGCAGCGACTTCGAGGCCTTGATCGCCGCGATCGGCGCGACGGTGTCCGGCGGCGGCGGAGGCGGGGGCGGCGGGGGCGGGGGCGGCGGCGGGTCGACTATCGCCACCGTCCAGCTCCTGACCGCCTCTGAGAGGTCGACGTTCCCGGCGGAGTCGGTGGCACGCACGAGGAAGGTGTGGTCCCCGCTGCCAAGACCCGTGTAGGTCTTGCTGCTCGCGCAGCTCTCCCAGGCGCCGCCATCGAGCTTGCACTCGAAGGTCGCGCCGGCCTCCGTGGCCGAGAAGGTGAAGCTCGCCGTCGTCGCGACGGTGTCGCCACTCGGCCCCGAGTTGATCGACGTGTCCGGCCTCACCGTGTCAACGGTCCAAGTCTGAACCGCCTCGGATCCGTCGGTGAGGCCCGTGGCGTCCGTGGCGCGCACACGGAAGGTGTGCTCGCCCTCGGCGAGGCTCGTGTAGCCCTTCGTGCTCGTGCACGTCTCCCAATTCCCGCTGTCGAGCCTGCACTCGAACGTCGAGTTCGGCTCGGAGGAACCGAACCCGAAGGTCGCCGAGTTCGATGACGTCGGGCCGGACGGGCCCGAGCCGATCGAGGTGTTCGGCGGCGTCGTGTCGACGGTCCAGCTGCGGCTCACGGCGGGGCCGAGGTTCGAGGTGCCGTCAGTGCCGCGGACGGAGAACGTGTACGCCCCGTCGGCGAGGTTCGAATACCCCATCGACCCGGGGCTGCTGCACGCCCCGAACACGCCCGGGCCTGACGGTGTGTCCAGCTTGCACTGGAAGGTGGCCGGCTCGTTGGCTGTGAAGCCGAAGCCCGCTGAGGTGCTGCTGGTGCGAGAGCCGTTCGCCGGGCCGCTGTTGATGGTCGTGCTCGGACCCGTGTTGTCGATCGTCCAGGTCCGGGACGCCGTGCTCCCGTTGTTCAGCGACGGGTCCTTGGATCTCACATGGAACGTGTAGGTGCCATTCGTGTTGAGGCTGCTGTAGGCCTCGCTCTTGTCGGCCGGAGAGCCACAGAAGCCGAATGAGCCGGTCTGGCCCGGGCGGTCGAGGCGGCACTCGTAGGTCGCGTCGGGATCGCTGGGCGCGTCGAACCCGAAGGTGGCGCTGGTGGCCGAGACGGTGCCCGTGGGCCCGCTGCTGATCGCGGTGTCGCCAGGCCCATGGATGTCATCGAAGAAGAGGTCCGCGTTGAGGTTCTCGAAGATCTGGAACTTGCAGTTCGTGCCGAAGTAGTCCCCGACCTGGTCCTGCGGATCGCAGTTGACCTTCCCGCCCGTGTTCCCGTCGACCCACTTCACGAAGCGCCAGCCCCGATCGAAGTACGCCTGCGGCAGTGAGCGCTGGAGCTCGACGATCCAGCCGTGGCCGTAGTCCCCAGTCGGGGAGCCGGCCGTGCAGTTCGTGATCGTCGCCTCGGAGACCGCCGACGGAGTGGTGCAGTTCATCAGCGCGGCGTCGGAGACCTCCGTGACCCCGCCGGCGCCATGAACCTTGATCGTCACCTGCCAGGCGCTGGCTGCCGCAGGCGCGGCGAGCAGGACGGCGATCACAAGCGGAAGCGCCCGGGCCGGGCGGAAGAATCGCAGCATCGGACCATCCTGCGAATACGATCTGAATAGAACCTCAATGGCCGCGCGGCGTCGCCGGGCGGTCGCAGCGCATGCTCAGATCACTGCTCACATACGCCCAAAACGACGATTCCGTCGCCAATCTCGTCGCGGCCGCGCGCGACGAGCCGCAGCGTGCATTCGTCTCATCGAGCCTGCGCCCGTACCTGCTCGCCTCGCTGATCGACGCGGACTCCGAGCGTCCGGCGCTGATCGTGGTGGGAGACGACCGCGCTGCACGCGACCTCGCCGCTGACCTCAAACAGTTCCTCGCCCCGCGCCAGGTGCGCTTCTACCCGGCTCGGGGCATGCGCTACGAGTCGCACCTCGCGCCGCCACCGCACCTGGTGGGCCTGCGCATCGCCGCTCTCGATGCGCTGCTCGGTGAGACGCCGGCCGTGCTCGTGACCTCGGCCGTCGCGCTCGCGGAGAAGGTGCCTGACCCGGCGCTGCGCCCGCGCGGGTTCGAAATCGAGAAGGGCGGCCTCGTGGACCTGGACGAGACCGCCGACCAGCTCGTGGCGTGCGGCTACGAGCGCGTGGAGCAGGTGGAGGAGCGCGGCCAGTTCGCGATCCGCGGCGACATCCTCGACGTGTACCCGGCCACCGAGGAGCGCGCGGTGCGCTGCGAGCTGTTCGACGTCGAGGTCGAGCGCCTGACCTGGTTCTCCACCTTCACGCAGCGCTCACTCGAGGAGGCGGAGCGGGTGGAGATCGCGCCGGCGGCTGAGCTCGCGCCCGAGCATCGGGAGCTCGCCGAGATCGCCGCGGTCAGCCACGAGGACGATCGCCCCGACGTGGCCGACGTCCTGCCGGTGGACCGCTTCTGCGAGCTGCTCGACCTCGTGCCGGCCAACGCCCTCGTGGCGATCGCCGCCGAGGAGGAGCTGGCGCCCGCACTGCGCGACTACTGGGAGGACGTGACGACGAGCTTCCATGACGAGGACGCGCATCAGCTCTACGTGAAGCCCGAGGTGCTCGACGCGGCCCTCGACGAGCGGGCCCAGCTGCGCCTTTCGAGCATCTCGCAGGACCAGCCGCACGAGTTCCGCGCGCAGGCGGCGGACACTGCCGCTCGCTCGCTGAAGGACGCCGAGCCGGAGCTCGAGAAGCTGGTGCGCTCGGGATACCGCACCTTCGTGGCGTGGGCGCGTCGCGGCGAGGCCGAGCGCGCTCAGCTGAACATGGCCCGAATGCAGCCCGCCTTCCTGAACGGAAAGCCGGCTCCCGAGGACGCCTCGCTCACCTTCGCCCACGCAAGCCTGCGCGACGGGTTCATCGCACCCCAGCTCAAGCTCGCGGTGCTGCCCGAGCACCGGCTGCTCCGCCGCCGCCGGGTCGAGCGCCCGAGCGGGCCCGGGCCGATCGCGTCGTTCACCGACCTTCGCGCCGGCTCGCCGGTTGTCCACGAGGACCACGGCATCGCGCTCTTCACCGGCTTCGAGACGAAGACGGTCGGCGGCGTGACGCGCGACTACCTCGAGCTCGAGTACCGCGACGGCGATCGCGTCTTCGTGCCGAGCGATCAGCTCCACAAGATCAGCCGCTACGTGGGCGCCGACGCCGGCGATCCGCCGCTCTCGAAGCTCGGCGGCAAGCAGTGGGAGCAGATGAAGCTGAAGGCGCGCCGCGCCGCCCAGGCGCTCGCCGGGGAGCTGATCAACCTCTACGCCGAGCGCAGGCGGCGCGCCGGGCATGCGTTCCCCTCCGACAGCGAGTGGCAGCTCGAGTTCGAGGGCCGCTTCCCCTACCGCGAGACTCCCGACCAGCTCGAGGCGATCGACGCCGTGCGGGCGGACATGGAGGAGGCGCGCCCCATGGACCGCCTGATCTGCGGCGACGTGGGCTACGGCAAGACAGAGGTGGCGCTGCGCGCGGCCTTCAAGGCGGCCGAGGACGGCAGGCAGGTGATGTTCCTCGTGCCCACCACCGTGCTCGCGCAGCAGCACTACGGCACCTTTGAGGAGCGGCTGCGCGACTATCCGTTCACGATCGAGATGGTCTCGCGCTTCCGCTCGCCGAAGACGGTGCGCGAGTCGCTCAAGGGGTTCCAGGAGGGCCGCGTGGACATCCTGATCGGCACCCACCGATTGCTCTCCCGCGACGTGCGGCCAAAGGAGCTCGGTCTGCTGATCGTGGACGAGGAGCAGCGCTTTGGCGTGAAGCAGAAGGAGCTGATGCGCCAGCTGCGGCTGAAGGTGGACGTGCTCTCGCTGTCGGCCACGCCGATCCCGCGAACCCTCCAGATGTCGCTCGCCGGGCTGCGCGACATCTCGGTGATCGAGACGCCGCCGGAGGGGCGGCGGCCGGTGAAGACGTACGTCGGCGACTACGACGACGACCTCGTCGAGAAGGCGATCAAGCGCGAGCTGGCTCGCGGCGGTCAGGCGTTCTTCCTCCACAACCGCGTGGAGACGATCGACGAGACCGCCGAGCGGGTGCGAGCGCTCGTGCCGGACGCCCGCGTGCTGGTGGCTCACGGGCAGATGGCCGAGGGGCAGCTCGAGAAGGTGATGCTGACCTTCCTGCGCGGTGATGGGGACGTGCTCGTCTGCACCACGATCGTCGAGTCGGGACTCGACATCCCCAGCGCGAACACCCTGATCGTCGAGCGCGCCGACGAGCTCGGCCTGGCGCAGCTGTACCAGATCCGAGGCCGCGTGGGACGCTCGCGGGAGCGCGCCTACGCGTACCTGCTCTACCCCTCGGCCGCCGCCCTGTCGGAGGAGGCGGGTCAGCGCCTGGCCACGCTGTCCGACTACACGGAGCTCGGATCCGGGTTCAAGATCGCGATGCGCGACCTCGAGATCCGCGGCGCGGGCAACCTGCTCGGCGACGAGCAGTCCGGGCACGTGGCGGCCGTCGGCTTCGAGCTCTACGTCGGAATGATCGACGAGGCGGTGCGCCTGCTCGCCGGTGACGCCGCCGACGAGACGGCCGAGCCGGTGCGGATGGACCTGCCGGTGGACGCCTACGTGCCGGGCGACTACGTGCCCTACGAGGCGGCCAAGATCGAGATTCACCGGCGCGTGGCCGGAGCCCGCGAGGTGGCGCAGCTGATCATGCTGCGAGACGAGCTGGCCGACCGCTTCGGCCCGATCCCGGAGCCGCTCGAGAACCTGATCCGCCTCCAGGACGCGCGCATCAAGCTCGGCCGCGCGGGCGCCCGCTCGGTCGATTTCGCGGGTGGCCGGCTCTCGGTGACGCCCATCGACCTGGACTCGCGCGGGGCCAAGGCGCTGCGCGAGCGGATACCGGAGGCGATCTACGACTCGGGGCGCGAGACCGTGCGCGTGCGGCTGCCGGACGAGCCGGCGGAGCGCTTCCGTGCCGTGGTCACCGCAGCGGAGGCGATTCTCGAGGTCGCCACCGAACCTCCGGGGGACTGAGGCCGTGGCGCAAGCAGCGGGCGCTGCCCGCTGCGCCGCGATGCTTTTCTCTTTCGCTACCCTTCGCCGCCGTTCGAGATGACCCACGCTCTCAAAAAGTCAATCCTCGCCCTCGCCGCCGCCGCACTCGGCGTCGCCGCCTTTACCGGCTGCGGCAACGACGTGCCCGCCGGCGCCGTCGCCAAGGTCGGCGACGCGACCATCACCCAGGACGAGTTCGACAAGTGGCTGAACACCGCCGCCAAGGGCAACGCCCAGGGTGCCGCGGCCGCCGTGCCGGACCCCCCGGACTACGAGAAGTGCGTGGCCGCCAAGGGGAAGACGCCGGTGCCGAAGGGCCAGAAGAAGCCCTCCGACGACGCGCTCAAGAAGCAGTGCAAGACCGAGTACGACGCGCTCAAGCGCGAGGTCATGCAGTTCCTGATCCAGGCCGAGTGGGTCCAGCAGGAGGCGGCCGAGCAGGACATCAAGGTCACCGACGCGCAGATTGAGAAGTCCTTCGAGGACCAGAAGAAGCAGGCCTTCCCGAACGACAAGCAGTACAAGGCGTTCCTGACCTCCTCGGGCATGACCGAGGACGACATCCTCTTCCGCGTCAGGCTCGACCAGCTTCAGCAGAAGCTCACGCAGAAGGTCACCGAGGACGCCAAGAAGGTCTCGGACGAAGACATCTCTGCGTACTACGAGAAGAACAAGAAGCGCTTCGCCCAGCCGGAGCGCCGCGACCTCCGCGTGGTCCTCACAAAGACCGAGGCCAAGGCCAACCAGGCCAAGCGGGCGCTCGAGTCAGGTCAGTCCTTCAAGAAGGTCGTGAAGCAGTACTCGATCGACGAGGCGTCGAAGTCGCAGGCCGGCCTGCTCCCGGCGGTCTCCGAGGGCCAGCAGGAGAAGGCGTTCGACAAGGCGATCTTCGAGGCCAAGAAGAGCAGCATCGAGGGCCCGGTTAAGACCCAGTTCGGCTGGTACGTCTTCGAGGTGGAGAAGGTCACGAAGGCCTCGCAGCAGACGCTCGAGCAGTCCAAGGAGACGATCCAGAACCTGCTGCGCTCCCAGCGCCAGCAGAAGGCGCTCGACGAGTTCATCAAGTCCTTCCGCGAGGACTACAAGGAACAGACCGACTGCGCGGACGACTTCCGAGTGGCCGAGTGCAAGAACGCTCCGAAGGACGAGACCGACACCGGCCCGGCCTCCGGCGGCAACCCGGGCGGGCAGCCGCAGCAGCCGGCCCAGCCCGCGCCGACGCCGCACGCCCACGCCGGAGACTCCGCCGCAGCCTTAGTGCTGCCCGACTGGTGACTACCGATCTGTCAGCTGCGCTCGAGCGGCTGGACGAGATCACACGCAGGCTCCGCCGCGAGTGCCCCTGGGACCGCGAGCAGGACGAGCGCTCGATCGTGCCGCACACGGTCGAGGAGGCCTACGAGCTGGCGGACGCCGCGCACTCGGGCGATGACGCCAAGTTGCTGGACGAGCTGGGCGACGTGCTCTTTCAGGTCTACTTCCTGTCGCTCCTGATGGAGGAGCGCGGACAGGGCAGCCTGGCCGAGGTGGCCGAGCACTGCCGCCAGAAGCTGATCCGCCGCCACCCGCACGTGTTTGGTCGTTCCGGAGCCGCGGGCGGCGAAGGGACACGGCCGGTGATGTGATCCGCAACTGGAACCAGATCAAGCGCGACGACGAGCGCGGCGGAGAGATGTTCGGCGAGATCCCGGAGACGCTTCCGTCGACCCTCTACGCGAAGAAGATCCTCAAGCGGGCCGGCCGACCTTTCGAGGCCGCCGACGCAGACCCGGGTGACCTCCTGCTCGCCGCCGTGCGCGATGCGCTCGAGGCGGGAGCTGATCCAGAGCTCGCCCTCAGGCAGGCGGCCGATCGTTTTCGAGCACAGGTGGAGGCAGAGTGAGCAGCATCGACCGAAGTCCACGCCCGTCAGGTCCTCGACTCGCCGGGGGAACCCCACGGTCGAGGTCGATGTGGTGCTGAAGTCCGGCGCCTCGGGTCGCGCCGCCGTGCCCTCGGGCGCCTCCACGGGCGAGTTCGAGGCAGTAGAGCTCCGTGACGCAGGCCACGCCTGGGCGGGCAAGGGGGTGACCAAGGCGGTGGCGAACGTGAACGGCGAGCTTGCCGAGGCGGTGGGCGGCCTCGACCCCGCCGACCAGGCCGGCGCTCGACCGCACGATGATCGAGCTCGACGGCACGCCCAACAAGGCGCGGCTGGGCGCCAACGCGATCCTGGGCGTCTCGCTCGCCGCGGCGAAGGCCGCCGCGGCCGAGGCGGGCTCGCCGCTCTGGCGACTACCTTGGGGGCTCGGAGGCGCATGTGCTGCCGGTGCCGATGATGAACGTGCTGAACGGCGGTGCGCACGCCGACAACAAGGTCGACTTCCAGGAGTTCATGATCATGCCGGTGGGGGCGCCGAGCTTCTCGGAGGGGCTCCGCATCGGGGTGGAGGTGTTCCACGCCCTCAAGCGCACCCTCCACGACCGCGGGCTCTCCACGGCCGTGGGTGACGAGGGTGGCTTCGCGCCCGACCTCGACTCGAACGAGGCAGCGCTCGAGATGCTGATGGCGGGAATCGAGGCGGCGGGTCACCGTCCGGGCGACGACGTGGCAATCGCGCTCGACCCGGCCACCAGCGAGATCTTCCACGATGGCGCCTACGTGCTCGAGCACGAGGGCCGCACGCTCTCCTCCGAGGAGATGGCCGACTACTGGGCCGACGTGGTCTCCCGCTACCCGATCGTCTCGATCGAGGACGGGATGGACGAGGAGGACTGGGACGGCTGGAAGCGGCTGACCGAGCGGATTGGCGAGCAGGTGCAGCTGGTGGGAGACGACCTGTTCGTGACGAACACGGAGCGCCTGAAGCGCGGCATCGAGCTGGGCGTGGCGAACTCGATCCTGGTGAAGGTGAACCAGATCGGCACGCTCACGGAGACGCTCGCGGCGATGCGGATGGCCGAGGAGGCCGGCTACACCGCCGTGATGTCACACCGCTCGGGCGAGACCGAGGACACCACGATCGCCGACCTCGCGGTGGCCACGGGCTGCGGTCAGATCAAGACCGGCGCGCCCTCACGCTCGGACCGGGTGGCGAAGTACAACCAACTGCTGCGGATCGAGGAGGCGCTCGGCGCCGACGCGACCTACGGCAAGTTCTCGATCACGTAGGAGCGCTCACCCACGCGCACCATGCCGAGACGACGAGCCTCGCGCTCCAGCGCACCGGGGTCGCGAAGGGCACGGAGTCGCTGCTTCAGGTCCCGGTTCTCCTTCGAGAGGTCGCTCAGCACCTGCTTCTGGTGCCCAGCGGTGCCGGACTGCTTGATCCAGTGCCGCGCGGGAGAGGCGTAGGCGAACACGATCATCAGAAGCGTGCCCAACAGGGCCACGCGACCAAGGCGATCCCAGCGGATTCCGGTGCGGCGACGAGGAGCCATCCGGACCGCCTTCGCCGCCCGACGGCAGAGTCCTACTACGGCTTTTCGTGCTTCTCGCGCGGGCGGCCGCCCGCGTAGTCCTTCGCCTCGCGCAGGTAGCGGGCGAAGGCGGCGTCCACGACGTTTGCGGCGTCGGTGCCGGCCGCCTCGCGGCGGGCGAGTTCGAGCGCCCAGTCCGTGTCCTTCGCGTAGAGATCGGCCAGCTCGTCGACCATGAAGCTCGACCCGAGGCGGCGGCGGAGTTCCTCGACCACCACGTCGGCCGCGCGTTCGAGGTCGGCCTGCGCGGGCTCGGGCGTGCCGGATATCCGGCGTTCCCCCTCGCGCCACTGGTAGAGCGCATTTTCGACCGCGTAAGCCATGGCGGCCGAGGCTAGCGCGTCAGGGCCTAGTCGTCGTCCTCGGCGTCGCCGGCTTCCTCGCCGGCGCGGCTGATCACGATGCGATTGGTCTCGATCGTGACCGTGACCGGGCGGTGGCCCGCCCAGTGCTCGGCATAGGTCGGGTCATCCTGCACGGCAGGGTCGAGCCAGAGCCCGTAGCCCTCCTCGCCGTGGTCGAACGTCCCCTCCAGGGCCTTCGGCTTGCGGGCGCGGCTGCGGCCGCGGCCGCCACGGCGCCCACGGCGCCGGCGGGCCGGGGCCTTGGTGGCGCCCTCGCCCCCCTCGGCGTCGGCCCCGTCGTCGTCGCCCTCGGCGTCCGCGCCGTCATCGCCGTTCGCCGACTCGTCATCGGTGTCCGCTTCCTGCTCGGCCTGGCGCTCGGCTTCGAGGGCCTCGGCCACGAGAGCGTCGTCCTCGGCACGCAGGTCGGGCTCCTCCGCCTCGGTGCCCGGCACGAATGTCTCCCCCTCAGCCGCGTCGGCCGGCGCCAACTCGTGCTCGCGCTTGAAGGCACGAATATCTCCGACGGAAACGTCGAGCTGATGGGCGATCCAGGCGTCGGTGCGCCCCTGGCGCACCCATGTGCGGATCTGGTTCAGCTGCGGCTTCAGCGATCGACGTGCCAAACGGCGGCGGAGACTAGCAACGGTTGGACATTGCGCGCCAGCGCCCAGACTGCTTTATTGGGGGAGGGAATTCCTTCGGCAGGGGAGATGACCGGCGTGCTCGTTCTCACGCGTAAGTCCAACCAGAGCATCATGATCGGCGACGACATCGAGATTTCGGTGCTCGCGATCATGGGCGAGAAGGTCCGAATCGGAATTCAGGCGCCACGGTCCGTGCCGGTCTTTCGGCGTGAGGTCTACGTCGAGATCCAGGAGGATCAGGAGACCGTGGAGGAGCACGCGGACGTGAGTCGAGCCCTCGAAGGGCTCAAATCCGAGACCGGCTAGGGCCCAACCGAGGCCGCACCCTCACCCAAAGCAGGTCGACAACTCGACACTCGACGGCTGTCGCGAGGGGGTTGTAGAGATTCGCGTTCGAATAGCGGGCGAACCCGCCGCACCCCTCCGCAGAAGCCATCGAAAGGCGACTTGTCGATTTAGCCACCCCTTCACCGCAGCCGTAGACGCCGGCGGCGCCGGAAGCGATCGCGGAAGAATGCCCGGCTAGCCGCCGGCCAGCATCGCCAGCGTCTCGAACATAACGACGGTGACGATGACCGCTGTCACGAGGATCGTGAGAGCGAGAAAGGCGAAGCGGAAGGACCCCTGCTTGCGCGTGCGCTCGACCCGGCGGACCCGGGAACGCTGGGCGGACTCCTTGCGGAGCCGCTCCCTGCGCACGATCGACTCGGCCGCTTCCTCGCGGAAGGCCTCCTCGAACTGCGCCAGTGACTGCCTCATGCGCATGCTCGGCGGAAGGCTACCAGCGGGGTCTCCAGCCAGAGCCCGGCGCTCGCGTATACGTAACAACGCGCTCATGCGGCCGCGTGCTCCCGCGCCGCCTCCCTGTACACCTGCACGAAACGCAGGTACTTCTCGGCGATCTGGTCCACCGCGTCGCCGCGCTCGATGTCGCCTTCGAGGAACCCCTTGAGGGCGTCCCACCAGATCGTGCGGCCGATCGCAAAGCCGGCGTAGCCCTCCACGGGCGCGCCGGTGCGCAGCCAATGCTCCACCTTGGCGTCGTTGGCGCCGCGGCCCAGCACCACGCAGATCACGCCGTCGCGGCCGTCGCGCCGGGCGGTCTCCGAGATGCGCTCGCAGTCCTCCTGCGAGTCGATCCCCTCGATCTTCCAGATGTCAGCCTCGATGCCGTGGTCCTGGAGCTCGATGATCGCCCGGCGCATCAGCTCGGGGCGCAGCTCGGCGTCGTAGCGCTCCTCGTCCCCACCCACCTTCTCGAGCTGGTGCGACTCGGCGGGCACCAGCAGCTCGAAGAGGAACTTGCGGTCGTTCTCGTGGAGCCAGTCGGCCAGCCGCTTGAGCTTCTCGGACTGGACCCGATTCATGTCGGCGTCGCCCTCGGGGTTGTAGCGCACGAGCACCTTGGAGAAGTCGGGGTCGAACTGCTCGATGTGGGCGCCGAAGTCGTCGCCGTACTCGAAGTCGAACTCGTTCTGCCCGGACTTCTCGACGGGCATCGCCAGCAGCAGGCCGCGCTCCTTGGCGTCCTGGGGCATCCGCGTGGGAGCGCCGAACTGCTCGTCCACGAGGCAGCCGGTGGCGTGCGGGTCGACCCCCTGCTCCGTCGCCTTCAGCAGACCTTCGAAGATGAGGTGCTTGGCGTCGGCGATCGTCTCCGTCTGCTCGGCCGTGGGGTCGCCCTGGATGCCGAACATCTTCTTCTGGAAGGACCCGCGATGGTCGAACGCGAGGATGTAGAGCTTGCCGTCGTAGCCGAGTGACATTTAGGTACTTCTCCTTGTCGTGTCCCCTGGGTTATACCCTGCGCGCGATGGAGCACCGGTTCTCGGGCCCCTCCTTCACCCTCGGGATCGAGGAGGAGCTAATGATCGTGGACGAGGAGACGCTCGACCTGGTGAATTCCATCGAGCGGCTGCTCTCCGATCTCACTGACGTACCCACCGAGGGCGAGGTCAAGCCCGAGCTGATGGAGTCGGTCTGCGAGATCGCCACGACGCCTGTGAAGAACACGGTCGAGGCGGGTGTCCAGCTGCGCTCGATGCGGCGGACCGTGAACCAGGTGGCGCAGCGGCACGGCCTGGCGATCGGTTCCGCGGGCACCCACCCGTTCGCCCTCTGGGAGGACCAGCGGATCGTCGCGCGACCGCGCTACCGCGACCTGATCTCCGGGCTCCAGTTCGTGGCGCGCCAGGAGATCATCTTCGGCATCCACGTACACGTCGGCGTGGACCATCCCGACAAGGCGATCCACGTGACCAACGGGATGCGGGTACACCTGCCGCTGCTCCTCGCGCTGTCGTGCAACTCGCCGTTCTGGCGCGGCGACAGCACCGGGCTCGACTCCACCCGCACGCCGATCTTCCGTGCCTTCCCGCGCGTGGGCATCCCGCCGCGCTACGACGACTTCGAGGACTGGGCGCGCCGGATCGATTTCATGATGCAGTCGAAGGTCATCGGCGACTACACCTACCTCTGGTACGACGTGCGCCCGCACCCGAACTTCGGCACCGTCGAGGTGCGCGTGATGGACTCCCAGACGCGCGTGGAGCACACGCTCGCGCTCGCCGCGCTGGTCCAGGCGATGGTCAAGGAGCTCGCGGAGCACTTCGACGAGGGGAAGAAGCTCTCGCGCTACCCGTACGAGATGCTCGACGAGAACAAGTGGATGGCCGCCCGCCATGGGCTCGGCGCGCACCTGGTGGACCTGCCCGACAAGGACCGGGTGCCCGTACCGGAGCTCACGCGGCGCCTGATGGAGCGCCTTCGTCCCCACGCCGAGGAGCTCGGCTCCGAGGCGGACTTCGACTGCATCGAGGAGATCCTGGACCACGGGAACGGCGCGTCGCGCCAGGAGGTGGTCTACGAGGCGAACCACGACCTGCGGGAGGTCGTGCGCGAGATCCTCGACGCGACGGTGCCAGAGGCCGCGGGGGCAACCGGCGAATAAGCGTCGGGCAGGCATGCAGCGCCGGGTACTCTGAGAGGCACCGTGTCGCAGCCGGACCTCTTCGTCGTCTGCAAGAACTGCGGCTCCGAGGTGAGCCCATACGTGACCGAGTGCCCGTACTGCGGGCAGCGGGTCCGAAAGCGCGCGCCGAAGCTCGACCGCTCGAGCGGCGAGCCCGAGCAGAAGCGGCGCCGGCGCTCGCGGAAGCTCCCTCGCCTGCGCGCCGAGGAGATCGCCGGCATCGCGCCGGAGACGAGGCCGTACGCCACCTTTGGGCTGATCGCGGCCTGCGCGGTGGGCATGCTGCTCTATGCCGCCGACCCTCGGCTCGACCTCGGCTACCTCTCGGTCGTGCCCGACGGAGCGGGTCTGTCCGACGACGAGATCTGGCGCTGGTTCCTCACGCCATTCCTGCACGGGGACCAGCTCGGCTATGGGTTCGTGGCGCTGGTAGCGGTGGGCATATTCGGGACGCTCCTGGAACGCCGATTCGGGCCCGTCGCGGTCGTTGCCATCTTCATTCTGGCCGGGGCCGCGGGCGCGGCGCTCGCCGTGCTGCTCGAGACTCCGCCACTGCTCTCCGATGCTCCGCTGTGGCCGGTGATCGGAGCCAACGGCGCCGCGCTCGGGGTGCTAGTCGCCTGGCTCGTGGACGACCGGCTTGCGGCGCGTCGCGGCGAGGACCGCGAGAACGATCTCCTCGGCGTGTACGTGATCGCCGCGGTGCTGGTGCTCCTGTCGCTCACCACCGAGGAGGCGAACATCTCCGCGGCGGTCGGCGGCGCTCTGGTCGGCGCGCTGCTGGGGCTGCTCCTGCCGCGGCTGACGCGGAAGGCCTGATGTTCTCCGACGAGCAGGTTGAGGCTGCCGTTCTCGCCCTGTCCGATCCCGAGCGCTTTGCCGATGCGGAGCGGCTGGTCTCGGCCGCCGCGCCCCAGCTCCATCGCGTCCTCGCGCACGCCCTGAACGAGGGCGGCTGGTTCGGCCCCGCGCACGAGTCGGAGGTACGCTCCGCCGTCGCCGAGCCCGATGAGGCCACGCGGGCGACCCGCGTCGAGACGCTGCTGGCCGAGGAGACGCGGCTGGGGATGATGGTCGGCGTAGCGGTCGGCTGGGAGCTGGCCCGCGAACTTGGAATGACGACAGAACCCGAAGGAGACTGAATGGACATCCGCTTTCTAGGCCACGCATGTTTCGAGCTGAGCGACGGTGACACCCGGGTGCTCGTGGATCCGTTCCTGACCGGCAACCCCAAGGGCGCCGTGGAGGCATCGGAGCTCGAGCCCACCCACATCTTCCTCACGCACGGCCACGCGGACCACTACGGGGATGTGATCGACATCGGCAAGCGCACCGGCGCGCAGGTGGTGGCGAACACGGAGCTCGCGGGTGAGCTCGGCGAGCAGGGCCTTGAGAACGTGGCCGATCCCAACATCGGCGGAACGGTCGAGTTCGAGGGCGGCTGGGTGCGGCTCACCCCGGCCTGGCACACGGGCACCTCGCCGAACGGCACGGTTCACACCCCGGCGGGGCTCGTGATCAACCTGGGCGGCAAGACCGTCTACCACGTGGGCGACACGGCGCTCTTCTCCGACATCCGGCTCGCCGGCGAGCGCGACGACCTCGACGCGGCGATCGTGTGCATCGGCGGCCATTACACGATGGACCGCCAGGACGCGGCGATCGCCTGCGAGTGGATCGGCGCGCCGGTGGTGATCCCGTGCCACTACGGCACGTTCCCGCCGATCGAGACGGACGCTCAGGCATTCAAACAGGACGTGGAGCAGCGCACGGGCGGCAAGACCACCGTCGAGGTCCTAGACCCCGGCGGGACGTTCAGCCTTTGAGTACGTCCTGGGCGCCGCGCGTGAACCAGACCGGTCGGTCCTTCCAGTCGTGCGCGACGAGAGCGGCGCCGAGCGCCGCGAGCAGGATTCCGGTGGCCCCGTGGTGGACCCGCTGACCGCAGACCCAGACGCGGCGGCGCACCGGGTCGTACCCGACAAGACGATTACCGTGTGTCCATGGTGTCTGCATTGTGTGATCCCGCACTAGCTCTAATCGGCATTTCCCGGCGGAAATTCACCAAAACCGTGCTCACCGCCCTGGCGCTGGCGCTTGCGCTGGCGGTTTCCGGCTGCGGCGGCGACGATGAGGAGCCCTCGTCCACGCCCACGACGACGGCCCCCGCGCAAACCATGACCACCGAGAGCGAGGCCGCCCCGACCGAGACGGAGCAGGAGCCTCCGGCCACCGAGAGCGTGCCCGCCGAATCGCCGGAGGACGAGCCGGGCGGCGCCGGCGACGAGGAGCCGGCGCGGACGCTCGCCCTCTTCACCGCCGAGGACGGCCGCATCACTCCGCGGGTGGTGCGCGTGCCCGCCTTCATCTCGATCCAGGTTGAGCTGCGCTCGGCGGACGGAGAGAAGTACGGGATGCGCTTCGGCCCCACGACGATCAGCGTGGGGGACGGGCTCGGCTCCGTGTCGACGACGATCGACGGGCTGCGGCCCGGGCAGGCGATCGTCGGCACGCCGACCGGGCCCGGCAACCGCGTCCGCATCGAGGCGACGGCCGAGCCTGGGCCGTAGGAGCGCCATCCGGGGCGCCCCGCGACTTCATCCAGGTTGACCCCGGCTATGCGCGGCAAACCCAGAGAGAGTGGGGCTCCGGGCGGCTTGGGGCACCCCTCAATGCTGCCGTTCGAGGAAGGGCCAGTGTGGCAGTGGCTCACTTGGCTGGCCAGCCAACCATGGGGTAATCTGGCGCGCCATGAGCGAATCAGCGACCGATCGGATACTGCGCGCCGACTTCCAGGCCACGAGCGACCCCGGGCTGATGGAGTCCGCCGACCACGGCGAGGTGAACCTGCTCAGCTACCAGCAGCTCTACCTGCTCTGGGAGCGCCAGCAGTGGGCCACCCAGGACATCGACTTCACGCAGGACCGGATCGACTGGCACGAGCGCATCCCGGAGGAGGAGCGCTTCCAGCGCATGTACGGCCTCAGCTCGTTCTTCATCGGGGAGCAGAAGGTGGCCGAGGAGCTCGGGCCGATGATGCGCGCCGCCCCCACGGAGGAGATGCGCGTCTTCCTCTGCACCCAGATCGCCGACGAGGCGCGCCACGTGCAGTTCTTCAACCGCTTCTACGAGGAGGTGGGCGTGCTCGAGGCGGATTCGCTCCAGGGCCGCCTCACGGAGACGGGCGAGCACGTGAACCCGGAGTTCAACGAGCTCTTCGACGAGATGCTGAAGAGCCGCGTCGACCACCTCGCCCGCCAGCCCGAGGACCTCGAGAAGCTGGTCGAGGCGATCACGCTCTACCACATGGTCATCGAGGGAATGCTCGCCCTCACCGGCCAGCACTTCATCCTCCAGTACAACGAGGAGCAGGGCACGCTGCCGGGCTTCGTGGAGGGCTTCAACAAGATCGCCCGCGACGAGCACCGCCACGTGGCCTTCGGCGCGCGCTTCCTGCGCGAGATGGCCCAGGAGGACAGCCGCTACGCGGAGGCGATCACGCGCACGCTCGCCGAGGTGGCGCCGATCGCCGACGCCGTGCTGCGACCCAAGTGGTACGTGGAGGGCGAGACACAGCTGTTCGGGACCGACCTGGAGGAGACCCGCGCATTCGCGGCAAAGGCGCTGGAGCGCCGGCTGAAGGTGATCGGGCTGGCGCCCGTGGCCTAACCCTCAAGGGGTCAGACCCCTTGAGGGTCCCTTGAGGGTCTAGAACATGCGCCCGCCGACCGGCACGTCGGCGGTTGGGCGCAGCAGGATCACGTTGCCGTCCTCGTCCGGCACTCCGAGCGTCAGCACCTCTGACATGAAAGGGCCGATCTGGCGGGGCGGGAAGTTCACGACCGCCACCACGAGGCTGCCCTCGAGCTCCTCACGCGAGTAGTTCTTGACCTGGGCCGACGAGCGCTTCTCGCCGAGCTCGGGGCCGAAGTCGATGAACAGCTTCCACGCCGGCTTGCGGGCTTCGGGAAAGTCCTCCACGCGGGCCACTCGGCCGACGCGCACGTCGACCTTCATGAAGTCGTCGAAGTCGATCACGCGGCGGGCAGCCTAGCGACGCTAAGAAGCCGGCGGCGGTGCTGGGGGCGGCGGCTGGCTCGTGCCGTCGGGCTCGCCCGCGGGCGGCGTGGGTGGCGGGGGCTCCGTGCCGGTCGTGTCCTCGCCCGGCGTGGTGGCGGGATCGTCGGGCTCGCCGGGCGGGGCGGTGGACTCCTCGGACTCCTCCTCGCTCGGCGGCAGGGTCACGGTCGAGCCCTCCTCCTGGATCGCCGCCGGCGGCGGCTCCACGGGCTCGGCGGGCGGCGCAACCGGCGCAACCGGTGCCGGCACGGCCGCCACGGCCTCGACGACCGGCTCGACCTCCGCCTGGGCCTCCCGCACCTGGGTCACCTCGGCAGGACGGGCCACCGGGGGCGGAGGCTCCGGAGCCGGCCTGGGCGCCGGTGCCGCGGCCACCTGCTGAGCTGCCGCTGAATGGCGCTCGCTCACCTTCCTCACCTCGACGGCTCCGGCGGTCACGATCACCGCGGCCGCCATTCCGGCCGCCGCCTTCGAGGCGAGCGTCGATACGCCCGCTGAGACCGCGCCGCCGGCCGTGATGCCGCCGGCCGCGGTCACGGCCACTCCGGCCACGCCGCTGCCACCCGCGGCGCCGCCCGAAGCGGCGGCCCCGGCGGCACCGACGCCGACCTTCGCCACCCACAGCTTCTTGAGGAAGATGAGCGGGCCGATCGGATAGACCGCAGCCAGCGCCCGGGTCGTCTTGCGGAGCTCGCCGCGGAAGCTGCGGCAGCGGTCGCAAACCTTGAGGTGTCGCCGCACCGGTGCGGTGGTCCGGGCCAGCCCCTCGGCCACCTGCCCGAGCTCGAAGCGCACCTCGTCGCAGGTGAGCAGGCGGGACTCGGCGGCCTCGGCCAGAGACACACGCGCGCGCACGAGCAGCGACTTCACGCTCGGGATGGTGGTGTCCATCGTCTCCGCGATCTGGTCGTAGGAGAGAGCGTCGATCTCGCGCAGGAGGAGCGCGGTGCGCTGCGTCTCCGGCAGCTCGTGCACGTCGGCGACGATCTGGCGGAACTCCTCGCGCTTGTGCACGGTGTCCGCCGTGCTCGCGCCGCCGTCCCGCTCGAAGATGTCCATCGAATCCTGTCCGGCTGGCTGCGGGCGACGCAGGTGGTTCAGCGAGCGGTTGCGCGCGATCCGGTAGAGCCACGGGCGGGCGTTGATCGGGCGGTCATCCGCGCACATGGCCTTGAACGCGGCGGTGAAGACCTCCTGGAGAACGTCCTCGGCATCCTCCTGCGAGCCGAGCATGTGGCGGCAGAAGGCGAGCAGGCGAGGCTGGTAGCGCTGGACCAGCGCCTCGAACGCGCCGAGCTGGCCGCGCCGCGTAAGGGCGATCAGACGTTCGTCGCTCTGCAGCCGCAGGAGCGGAGAGCGCCCGGCCAAAGCCGGCAGTGCGGCGGACTGTCTGAGAGCAGAGGCTTCCATGGGTAAACCAGGGGCACGTAAGTGTCCCGCCTCAGGGACACCGTAGCAGTGGGAAAGTTGCGCGACTCAGGCCTCGCGGTGGAGCTCCTCCAGGCGCCGGTAGGCGAGCGAGACCGCCATCGCGCCCTCCCCGACCGCCCCCGCCACGCGCTTCGTGGAGCCATGGCGAACGTCTCCGGCCGCGAACAGCCCCGGGACGCTCGTCTCGAGCGCAAGGGGATCGCGGTCGAGCGGCCAGTCCTCCGAGCGCCTGCCGCCCTCGAGCAGGTCCGGGCCCGTGAGGATGAATCCCGCCTTGTCGGTCCGCACGTGCCCGCTCTCCGCCCACTCCGTACGCGGGACACCGCCGATGCACAGGAACAGCGACGTTACGGAAAGGGTCTCCCGCTTACCGCCGGTGCTCTCGATCGTCACGTCCCTGAGGCGGCCGCCCTTGGCGTGGAGCTCGGCCACGCGCGTGCCCAGGCGAAGGTCGATGTTGGGGTGCTCCTCAACCCGTTTGGCCAGGTAAGCGGACATCGACTTCGAGAGGCTGTCGCCGCGCACGACCATGTACACGCGCGCGCCCGCCGTGGCCAGGTTCATGACCGCCTGACCCGCGGAGTTGCCGGCGCCCACGACCATCACGTCCTCGCCCGAGCATTGCACCGCCTCACTGCGGCCGGCGCCGTAATAAACGCCGTGATCCAGCAACTCCTCGACGCCGTCGAGCTCGAGCCGCCGCCACCGCATTCCGCACGCCACAAGCACGATGTCCGCGGTGACCTCGTGGCCGCTCGAGAGCTTTCCGCGGGCCGGCTCACCGGGCGCGAAGTGGCTGCCCACCATCCCGTTCAGGATCAGCAGCTCGGCGCCGAATTTCTCGGCCTGCCTGCCAGCGAGCCGCGCCAGCTCAGCTCCGCCGATCCCGTCGACGAACCCGAAGAAGTTCTCGATCATCGACGTGTGCGAGGCCTGGCCGCCCGGCACGTCCTCCTCCGCAACCGCCGTGGAGAGGCCGTCGGAGGCGCCGTACACCGCTGCGGCGAGCCCAGCCGGGCCGGCGCCGACGATCATCAGGTCATAGTGCGATTTCTGCGGCCCCGCGTGTACCCGCCAGGCATCGGCCAGGCCTTCGACCGTCGCATGGGTGTGGACGGTGTCGCCGTCGACGACCACGGGCAGCGGCGCATCGAGTGCGCCGGCCGCTGCCAGCACTGCTTCCGCGTCGGGCGTTCCGGCCTCCAGGAACTCGTGGGGCTGGGCGATGCGCGTGAGGAAGTCGCGCAGGCGGTGGTCATCGGGATCCAGCCGGCGTCCCACAACGTCGAGTTTCGGCCGCGGAGGCATCGAGTGCCCGGGGTGGGATTCGAACCCACACGCCCGCAAGGGCCGGGGATTTTAAGTCCCCTGTGTCTGACCTAATTCCACCACCCGGGCTGGGTCATCGTAGAGCGGTTCGGGTATACAGCGCCTATGGCGAAGCTGCTCTTCATCCCCGTTTCGATCGGCAGCGGCCTGCTGGCGGGCCTCGTCGGCAAGAAGCTGTTTGACCAGCTCTGGGGCCTGATCGACGAGGAAGAGCCGCCCGACTCGAAGCACCGGGACATCACCTGGGGCAGGCTGCTGCTGGCCGGCGCCATCCAGGGAGCCATATTCCGCGCCGTGAAGGAGGCCACCGACCACGCCGCACGGCGCGGCTTCTACCGCACCACCGGCACCTGGCCCGGCGAGAAGCAGCCAGATCCCGAGTAGACCGCCGGTTCCTGGGAGTAACACGGGCTCCACTGGGTATTAACCCGGGCGCCAAGCGGGGATTAGCGGGGCCGCAAGAACTGGCGCGTTGCTGCGTTAACCCTCTTAAGAGCTCATGGCTGAGCTCGGATTCCGGCTTTGGGAGATCCGCCAAATGGGAGGGCGGAGGGGCCGGGACGATGCGAGAGGAGTTGGAGTGTAGGTGCGATCGCTGAGCGCTATCGGACGCGTAGCTGCCGTCGGTGCGCTGATCGCTGCCATCGTGCTCGTCTCCCTCATCTTCTTCGGCAGCGGCGGCGCCGGTGGGTACAAGGTAAAGGCGCGCTTCCTGAACGCCGGTCAGCTGGTGAAGGGCAACCCGGTGCAGGTCGGCGGCGTGCCCGTCGGCTCGGTGAAGGGCATCAAGATCACCGAGGACGGCCACGCCGAGATCGAGATGTCGATCGACGGCGACCACTCGCCGCTGCGCCACGGCACCCGCGCGGAGATCCGCCAGTTCTCGCAGTCGGGGCTCGCCAACCGCTACATCGATCTGAAGCTCCCGCCGGATACGGACGACACGATCCCGGACGGCGGCGTGATCGAGACCGACAGGACCGTGACCCAGGTCGACCTCGACGAGCTCTACAACACGCTCGACCCGGAGACGCGCCGCTCGCTCCAGGGCTTCTTCAAGGGTTCCGCCGATCAATGGCGCCACATGGAGCGCGAGGCCAACATCGGCTTCGAGTACCTGAACCCTGCGCTGTCGACCTCGAGCCGGCTCTTCAACGAGCTGACCAAGGACACTCCGGTACTGGAGCGCTTCCTCGTGGACAGCTCCAGGATGGTGACCGCTCTGGCCGAGCGCCGCGACGACCTCGCCGGCCTGATCGGGAACCTGAACGAGACGACGCGCGCCCTCGGCAGCCAGAAGGAGGCGCTCGCCGAGTCGATTGGCCGGTTGCCGCCGTTCATGCGCCGTGCCAACACCACCTTCGTGGACCTGCGCTCCACGCTCGACGAGGTCGACCCGCTCGTCGAGGCCTCGAAGCCGGTGGCGAAGCGCCTGCAGCCATTCCTCTCGCAGGCTCGGGCCTTCGCCGCCGACGCCGAGCCGACGGTGCGCGACCTCAGCTTGACCATCCGGCGCCGGGGCGGCGCGAACGACCTGATCAACCTGCTGCACTCCTTCCCGCCGCTGGCGGAGATCGCCACGGCCACGAAGCAGCGCACCCACGCGCCCGGCGGCCGCAAGGTCGACGTGGGGCAGACGCGCGGCGCCTTCCAGGAGACCGTCGACGCGCTGAAGGGCGGAGCCGGCGAGATCGGCTTCGCGCGCCCGTACACGACCGACTTCCTCGGCTGGTTCGACGACTTCTCCACGACCGGCGGCGGGTTCGACGCGCTCGGGGCCACGGCGCGGGGCATGGTTTCGTTCACCTCCATCCTGCACCCGGACGCGCTGGCGGAGAAGCAGTACCGCCGCTGCCCGGGTTCCGCGGAGGCGCCCGCGAAGGACGGCTCGAACGTGCTGTCCGAGGCCGAGCGTGAGGCGCTCGCCTGCGAGGAGAGCCACAGGGCGGTGCCCCGATGAGGCGCGTGCTCGTGGTGATGGCGGTGCTGGGCGTGTGCGCCGGCGCATTCATGCTGGCCGGCGCCGCCGATCAGAGCTCCGAGGGCCGCACCTACAAGATCAAGTTCGACAACGCGTTCGGCCTCGTCAAGGGCGGCGACTTCCGCGTGGGAGGCGTGAATGCCGGCCAGACGACGGACTTCGAGGTCGAGAAGAAGAAGGGCGAGTCGCCGAAGGCGGTCGTGACCGTCGAGATCTCGAAGCCTGGCTTCGGGGACTTCCGCAAGGACGCGAGCTGCGAGGTCCGGCCGCAGTCGCTGATCGGCGAGTACTACGTGGACTGCCAGCCGGGCAAGTCGGACGAGCGGCTGGCGAACGGCGGCGTCGTGCCCGTGGAGCAGACCTCCTCGACGATCCCCACGGACATCGTCAACGACATCATGCGCCGCCCCTACCGCGAGCGCTTCCGCCTGATCGTGACCGAGCTGGGCACCGGCCTCGCGGGCCGCCCGGACGACCTCCAGGAGGTGCTGCGGCGAGCGCATCCGGGCCTCCGCGAGACCTCGAAGGTCCTGCGCATCCTCGGCGACCAGAACAAGGTCATCAAGAGCTTCATCACCGACTCGGACACGGTCGTGGCCGAGCTCGAGAAGAACAAGCGCGACGTGGTTCGCTGGGTGCGCGAGGCGGGCGACGCCGCCGAGATCTCGGCCACGCGCCGCAACGAGCTGCGCGCAAACTTCCAGCGCCTCCCCGAGTTCCTCGACGAGCTGCGTCCCACGATGGCGCGGCTGGGCGAGCTGGCGGACGAGCAGACGCCGCTGCTGGCGGACCTCGAGCGCGCCGCGCCCGACCTCGACACCTTCTTCACGCGGGTGGGGCCGTTCTCCGAGGCGAGCCGGCCCGCCGTGCGTTCGCTCGGCGAGTCCGGGGAGATCGGCACGCGCGCGTTCCGCGAGGGCCGCCAGGAGATCGCGGAGCTGCGCACCCTCGCCGCCGGCGCGCCGGCTCTCGCCAAGCCGCTTCGCCAGTTCCTCCAGACGATCGACGACCGCAAGCGCGCGATCGAGAACGACCCGCGCGCCAAGGCCACCGCGCCGCCGGCTCCGGACCCCACGGCGATCCCGGGCGAGGGCGGCTTCACGGGAATGGAGGCCGTCTGGAACTACTTCTACTGGCAGACGCTCAGCATCAACATGCTGGACGACACGGCGCACATCCTGCGCGCGTCGCTCACGGCCGAGCCGCACTGCATGGAGTGGCACAACGAGCCGCCCAAGACGCCCGAGGACCACGAGATGTTCGAGCGCTGCAACTCGTACCTCGGTCCGAACCAGCCGGGCATCCTCAGCCCCGACCCGCTCGACGACGGCTCCAACCCGTCGGCCGCGCGGCTGCGCGCCGAGAGCGGCAAGCCGGCGTCGAGCGTCGGCGAGCAGCGCGGCGAGGGCCAGCCCGAGGCAGGCCCGCTGCCCGGGCAGCCCGACGTCTCCAAGCCGCAGATCGTGCTCCCGCCCGGCGTTCAGGACCTGCTCGATTCGATGACCCCGAAGGAGCAGCGCCAGCTCGACCCGGAGGACCTCGAGCAGCTCGGCGTGCCCGTTGACGACCAGACCACCGGCCAGCTCCTCGACTACCTGCTCGCGCCATGAACCGTCGCCGCGGAACAGCCAGCGTCGCAGCCAGCCCGGTGCTGATCGGGGCCGCCACCGTGCTCGTGGCGCTCGTGGCCGTGTTCATCGCCTACAACGCGAACGCCGGCCTCCCGTTCGTGCCGACCTACGACCTGGACGCCGAGCTGCCGTCCGGCGGCAAGCTCGTGAAGGGCAACGAGGTGAGGGTCGGCGGCTTCAGGGTCGGCGTGGTCAAGGACGTCAGGCCGAAGGTCACGACCGTGAACGGCGAGCGCCGCAGCGTGGCCGTGGCCGAGCTCAGCCTCGATAAGAAGATCGAGCCGCTCGCCCGCGACACCGAGTTCCGGGTGCGCCCGCGGTCGGCCCTCGGGCTCAAGTACATCGAGCTTCAGCCCGGCACGAGCAAGGCCACCTGGCAGTCCGGGGACACCGTTCCGGTCAAGCAGTCCTCAGAGCCACTCGAGTTCGAGGACCTGTTCTCCACGTTCGACCGCGACACACGCCCCAACATCCAGCGGGCCACTGACGGTTTCGGCAACGCCTTCGCCGGCCGCGGTCAGGCGATCAACCGCGCGATCGAGGCGCTCAACCCGTTCTTCAAGGCGCTCACGCCGGTGATGCGGAACCTGTCCGACCCGCGCACCGAGCTCGACCAGTTCTTCCTCCAGATGGGCCGGGCCTCCGCGCAGGTGGCGCCGGTCGCTCAGACGCAGGCGCTGCTGTTCACGGACATGGCGGACACGTTCGCGGCGATCTCCGCCAACCCGCGGGCGCTCCAGGACACGATCGAGAAGGGCGCGCCGACCATGGACGTCTCGATCGACTCGTTCCGGGTGCAGCGGCCGTTCCTCGCCGACTTCACCGACCTCTCGGCGCGGCTGCGCCCGGCTGCGGAGGAGCTGCCGCGCTCGCTGCCGGCGATCAACAGCGCGTTCAAGGTCGGTACTCCGGTCCTCCCGCGCACCGTGGAGTTGAACGAGAACCTCGAGAAGGCGTTCGTCGAGTTGGAGGACCTGTTCGAGAACCCGAACACCCTGTTGGCGCTGAAGGACCTCACGACCGCGGTCACGGTGACGCGCCCGGCGATCGAGTACATCGCGCCTTACCAGACGGTCTGCAACTACTTCCAGTACTTCGTCCACCCGCTCGGCGAGGTGCAGTCCGTGGTGCAGACCGGCCCCACCGGTGGCGGGACCGTGCTCAACCAGAACATAAAGGAGGTCAACACACAGCAGCAGAACAACTACGCCACGTCGGCCAGCTCGCGGCCGTGGGACATCCTCGAGGGCCAGAAGCCGCAGGGGGCGAAGGATCACCTCGGCATGCCGATGTTCCGCCTCTACGCGCCGGCCTACAACCCGGCCATCGACGCTCAGGGCAACGCGGACTGCCAGCTCGGGCAGACCGGCTATCCGAATGGCTCGCTCGGCCCGGGCCGCTACAAGCGCGGCAACATCGCCGACGGGTCGAACGCCCAGGGACTCCCCATCCCCGGCCAGTTCGGCACCGGCACCAACGGCGCCATCACCGAGAACAACCTCCCCGGCCTCTCCGGCGGCACCTACAGGTCGCGCGAGCTCGGAATCGACAACCTGAGGGACGTGCCATGAGCAAGCGCTCAAACGGCATGAGCCCCTTCCGCGCAGGCGTCCTGGCGCTCGTCATCGTCGGGCTGTTCACGTACTTCGGCTTCTCGAAGGCGAATCCGTTCGCGAACCCGTACGAGTTCAGCGCCGTCTTCAACGACGTGAACAACCTGAAGCCCAAGTCGCCGGTCCGGATCGCCGGCGTGGACGTGGGCAAGGTCCTGAAGGTCGAGCCCGTGACGGACGGCAAGGGCGCCGCGAAGGTGACCATGGAGCTGGAGAAAAAGGCTCTTCCGATCAAGGAGGACGCAGAGCTGAAGATCCGCCCGCGCATCTTCCTCGAGGGCAACTTCTTCGTGGACATGGAGCCCGGGTCTCCGTCCGCGGACGAGCTCGACGAGGAAGGCACGATCCCGGTCACGCAGACGGCGGCGCCGGTTCAGTGGGGCGACCTCCTCACGGCCCTTCAGAGCGACACGCGCTCGGACCTGCAGACCTTCCTGCGCGAGTACTCGAAGGGACTCGAGAAGGGCGGCGCCGAGGGCTTCAACCAGGCGATCGAGTACTGGGAGCCCGCCTACCGCAACTCCTCGCTCGCCAACGACGCCACGCTCGGCCAGGACCCTGACCGCGACCTCCAGCGGGTGCTGAAGGGCCAGCAGAAGACCTTCGCCGCGCTCGTGGAGGACGAGCGCGCCCTGAAGGACCTCGTGACCAACTTCAACGTGACCGCGGCCGCGTTCGCACGCGAGGATGCCGCGCTGGCCGCGTCGATCCCCGCGCTGCGGGACACGCTGCGGGTGGGCGAGCCGGCGCTCACGTCGCTCGACTCCGCGCTGCCGTCCCTGCGGGCGTTCGCGCGTGACGCACTGCCCGGCACGCGGTCGTCGGACGAGACGCTCGACGCGGCGCTGCCGTTCATCACCCAGGCGCGCCTGCTGATGTCCGAGCGCGAGCTGCGCGGCACCGCGCGGGTGCTGCGGCAGACGATCCCCGACGTTGTGGCCTTCAACCGCACATCGGTCCCCTTCCTGGGCGAGAACCGCGCGCTGTCGGCCTGCACGAACAACGTGCTCGTCCCGTTCATGGACCTCGAGATTCCGAACCCCGAGACGGGCAACGAGGCCGAGAACTCCGGCCAGACGGTGCGCCAGCAGCTCCAGCGCGGCTTCCCCGGGCTTTCGGGCGAGAGCCGTCTATCCGACGGCAACAACCAGTTCTTCCATGCCGCCGCCACGCCTCCCGGCACCCGCGTCCGGCCGGGATCCCCGCCCGACGGCGGCAGCATGCCGATGACGCACCGTCCCGACATGCCGTGTGAGGAGCAGGAGCTCCCGAACCTGCACGCGCCAGGCGGTCCGATCCTGGCTTTCCCGGTGCTCGACGAGAGCCCCGGATCGGTGATCAAGCCGCCGGTTCCGGGTGGCGACAACCCGCCTGGTCTCGAGGACTTCGTCGACTCCGCCGAGGACTTCGTGGACAACGTCCTGCCGCTGGTGGCGCAGGAGCGCGCGGCCTACCAGCGCCGTCAGGCGCAGCACATGAGGCGGGAGGGCGGCGGATGAGAACCGCGATCCGCAAGAACCTGGCGGACTTCCTCGCGATCATCGGCGTCGTGGTGCTCGGGATCGCGGTCGGCGCCTACATCCTGAGCAACCAGCGCCTGCGCTTCCCGCTCGTGGAGGACACGCCCTACACCGTCAAGGCAGAGCTGTCCGACGCCCAGGCGGTCACGCCGGGGCAGGGCCAGACGGTCGTGGTCGCCGGCGTGCGCGTGGGCGACATCGGCGAGGTCGAGCTCGAGGACGGCAAGGCCGTCGTGGAGCTCCAGCTCGAGTCGAAGTACCGCGGGCTCCTGCGCGAGGGCGCCAGCGCGCTGCTCCGCGCCAAGACGGGCACGAAGGACATGTTCCTGGAGGTCGACCCGGGTGAGGGCAAGGCGCTCCCCGAGGGCGACCGCATCAGCGTGTCGAACACGCTGCCCGACATCGATCCCGACGAGTTCCTCGCGGCGCTCGACTCGGACACCCGCAACTACCTGAAGCTCCTGATCTCCGGCGCCGGCAAGGGCCTCGACGGCCGCGGCACCGATCTCCGCGAGGTGCTCAAGCGCCTCGGGCCGGTGCACAAGGACCTTGCGCGCGTGAGCAGGGCGGTGGCCGAGCGGCGGCACAACATGCGCAGGCTGATCAACCGCTACGGCCTGCTGATGGCTGAGCTCGGCAAGAGCGACAAGGACATCACCCGCCTGGTGCGCACCTCGAACGTGACGCTCGGCGCGTTCGCCGACGAGGACCAGAACATCTCGGCGCTCGTCTCGAAGCTGCCCGGCACGCTGAACCAGACGGCCACGACGCTCGGCAAGGTCGACACGCTCGCCCAGCAGATGGGGCCGACCTTCGAGTCGCTGCGGCCGCCGTTCCGCAAGCTCGACGAGGCGAACGCGGCGGTGCTGCCCTTCGTCAAGGAGGCCGCCCCGATCCTCCAGAAGAAGGTCCGGCCGTTCGCACGCGAGGCGCAGCCCTTCCAGCGCAACCTCGGCGCGGCCTCGAAGGATCTCGCCAAGGCGGGACCGGACCTGACCGCCGCATTCCGCGGGCTCAACCGGCTCTTCAACATCGGCGCGTACAACCCCGGCGGCACGGAGGGGATCAGCGAGGGCTGCGAGAAGAACGGCGTCTGCACGCGCGAGGAGCGCGCCCGCAACGAGAGCTATCTCTACTGGCTCGCCTGGGTCGGCCAGAACACGGTCTCGCTCTTCTCGACGGCGGACGCGCTCGGCCCGCTCCGGCGCGCGTACCTGCTCAACCTCAACTGCGACGTCTTCACCGCCGGGGCCAAGTCGGTCGGCGTGCCGGACGCCGAGGCTGAGGGCCTCGCCGATCTCTACAGCGGGATTGGGGCCTGCGCGAACCCATGATCAAGCAGACCCCCAGCATCGGCCGCATCATCTCCATGGTCGCCTTCACGCTGTCGGTGTTCGCGATCCTGATGTTCCTCTGGCTCGCCTTCGGCGGCTCGGTGCCGCTGCAGCCCGAGGGCTATCGCTTCACGGTCCACATGAAGGAGGCGGCCACGCTCGCCGCGGAGGCCGACGTCCGAATGGCGGGCGTCAACGTGGGCAAGGTCAAGACGAAGGAGCTCGACTCGGGCGGCGCACGGACGATCGTGGAGGTCCAGATCGACGAGCCGTACGCGCCGATCCCCAAGGACACGCGCGCGATCCTCCGGGCCAAGACACTGCTCGGTGAGACCTACCTCGAGCTGACGCCCGGCAACCGGTCGGCGGGGATGCTGAACGACGGCGGACGGCTCGCCAACGCTCAGGTGCAGGAAACGGTTGAGCTCGACGAGATCTTCACGGCCTTCGATCCGGACACGCGCCAGGCGTTCCGCGACTGGGTGAAGGAGCTCTCGGGCGCGATCAAGAACGGTCGCGGCCAGGACCTGAACGACGCCTTCGGCAACTTCGAGGGCTTCGCGGTCGACGGCGCCAAGCTGATGACGGTGCTCGACGAGCAGAACGTGGCCGTGCGCCGCCTCGTCCGCAACACCGGCGTGGTCTTCGGCGCGATCAACGAGCGCCGCGGCGCGCTGGGCGAGCTGATCGTCAATTCGAAGCGCACCTTCGAGGCCACGGCCTCGCGCGACGAGGCGCTGGCCGAGACGTTCGCGATCTTCCCGACCTTCCTGGACGAGAGCAAGGCCACGATGGCGCGGCTCGAGGACTTCTCGCGCTCGACGCGCCCGCTCGTGAACGACCTGAAGGGCCCGGCGGACGACCTCGGGCCGACGGTGCGCGACCTCGGCGACCTGGCACCCGACCTCGAGCGGCTGTTCCGCGACCTCGGGCCGCTGATCCGCGAGAGCCGCACCGGCGTGCCGGCGCTCGAGCGCACACTGCGCGAGGCCGAGCCGCTCACCGAGGCGCTCCACACGTTCTTCCCGGAGCTCAACCCGATCCTGTCCTACATGAACTTCCACCAGCAGACGATCGCCGGCTTCATCACGAACGGCGGGTCCGACCTGGCGGCCGACTACGGGACCGGCCAGCGCGGCCAGACCCAGATCGGCATCACCTCCGACAGCCGCAACTTCCAGGGGTACAAGTGGGGCGAGCCGCCGCCTGACTGGGCCCGCGGCAACGCGTACCTCCAGCCGAACGCCTACAACCGCGCGCTTCTGTTCGGTGGGATCGAGAGCATCAACTGCCCGAACGGGGAGCGCAAGTACCCGAACGACTCGCTGAAGCCGGGCGAGGACCACGACGACAAGCGAGCGCCGTGCTTCGAGGCGCCGCCCTCGCTGTACGACGGCCGCCTCATTTCGCGCCCGCGCAAGGGCGTGGCGCCGCTGCGCCAGCCGCCGCGCGGCAACGCCGGGAACCCGCCGGCGGCGGACCCCGACCCGAACGACTAGAACCCGCGACAATCCCGCGCATGCCGTTCCTCTTCGGCAGGGCCTATAGGCGGTTCGGGAAGCGCTACTTCCTCCTGTACGTGGCGTTCGAGTTCGTCTCGGCGTTCGTGGTCTGCCTCGCCACGATCGGCCTGTTCGCGCTGTACACGGACCCGTCCAGCGGCGAGTTCTGGCTGATCGCGGGGTTCGCCGAGGCCTGTGTGATGCTCAGCACCGCCTTCATGCTTTGGGGTGGCGCCAAGCGGTGCCGGCCGATCATCGCCTGGATGGAGGGCCATGGGGCCGCGCTCGACGCGTGGCGCGCGGCCGTGGAGGTACCTCGCGAGCTGACCCTTCGGGTCGGGTGGCAGCCGTTCCTCCTGATCGGCGTTCCGGTCGCCATCTTCGCGACGGTTGTGGCAGATCTCGCGGCGTACAGCGCGTTCATCATCTTCGCCGGCGCCGCCGTGGCGGTGGCATACGCCGCCGTCCTCCACTTCTTCTCGTACGAGCAGTTCCTGCGCCCGGTCGTGGAGGACATCGCCGGCGAGCTGCCTGCCGACTTCAGCGGCGCCCCGGTGGGCGTGCCGCTGCGCTGGAAGCTGCTCGGCGCGCTGCCGCTGATCAACGTGATCACGGGCGTGGTGGTGAGCGGCCTGTCCACGGACGGCACCGCGCAGCTCGAGGATCTCGGGCTGGACGTGGTCGTGGCGGTGCTCGTGGCCTTCACGATCTCGCTCGAGCTCACGGTGCTCGTGACACGCTCGGTGCTTCAGCCGGTGGACTCCCTGCTGGAGGCCACCGAGGCCGTCAAGCGCGGGGACCTCGACGCGCGCGTTCCGATCACCTCGGGCGACGAGCTGGGTCAGCTCGCCGGGAGCTTCAACGAGATGATGCAGGGGCTCTCGGAGCGTGAGGCGCTGCGCGAGGCGTTCGGCGCCTACGTGGACCCGGACGTGGCGCAGCGCGTGCTCGAGCAGGGCGGCGAGCTGATCGAGGGCCAGGAGCTCGAGGTCACGGTGATGATCCTCGACGTCTGGGACTTCACGGAGTTCGCGCAGCGCTCGAGCGCGCGCGAGACGGTGGCATTCCTCAACGACCTCTTCGGGATCGCGGTCCCGGGTGTGTCCGAGCACGGCGGCCATGCGAACAAGTTCCTCGGCGACGGTCTGCTCGCGGTGTTCGGCGCTCCGGAGCGGTTGCCGGATCACGCCGACCGCGCGGTTGCGGCGGCCGGCGACATCGCCCGGCAGCTCACGGAGCGCTTCGGCGACGAGGTGCGGTTCGGCATCGGCATCAACTCGGGTCCCGTGGTCGTGGGCTCCGTGGGGGGCGGCGGCCGCCTCGAATTCGCGGTGATCGGCGATCCCGTGAACGTCGCGGCGCGCGTTGAGCAGCTCACGAGGGAGACGGGCGACATCCTCCTCTTGACGGAGGCGACGCGCTGTCTGCTCACCGACGGTTCGCGAATACTCGAACCTAGGGGTAGCTTTGCACTGAAAGGAGTTGCAGAGCCTGTGCCGATTCATGCCCTTCAGGTCGAGATCGACGAACGTTTGAGACGGTCGTCAAATACCGCTCAAGCCAAGGCATAGAACTGCCGAAGTAGAACACGTGGCCCCCTTCCACCCGCTTCCGTATGAGGCGCGGGCGTTCATCGCCCGGGCGCTAGCTGCCCTTGCGGTTTTCTGCACGATCGCTCTCGTGCTCCTGACGGGCAGCGCTGGTCCCATCGCCACAGCCGAGGCGAAGAAGGACCACGATCACGGTTCCGAGCTTCAGGGCAAGCACTGGGACGACGACGACGACGACGATGGTGAAGGCGAGCGCCACGGCAACGACAGTCGCGACGGCAACGGCCATCGCGACGGCGGCGACGACGACGACGACTGGGGCAATGGCGGCGGAGGCAAGTGGGACCCGCCGGACCCCGAGGAGCCTGAAGCGCCGCCGACCAACACCACGCCCGTGCCGACGCCTGAGCCCGATCACTCCCCGGACGACGACGACGACGACGGCGAAGGAAGGCCCGACGACGACGACGAGACTCCGGAGCAGACGGGCGCCGGCGGCAAGGGCAACACGGCCGACCCCGACCCCGCTCCGCAGTCGAACACCCAGACCCCCACTCCGACCGAGACTCCGGTCAACTCGGGCACGCCCGTGCCCGGCACGTCCACGCCACCGCCTCCCGTCACGCTGCCGGGTGAAACCGCCGCGGAGGGTCGCGCCCGGACGCGTAGGAACAACCGACTTCGCCTCCAGCGCGGCAACGGCAGCAGCCAGACCGCCACCCCCAACCCCGGACAGGTTGCCGGAGTGGGCGGCACCGAGGCCCAGTTCCAGCCGGCTCCCGCCGCGGGCGCCGGGGCGTTCGACCGGGTCGGCCGGGGGCGGAACGGCGGCGACGGTAGCGCCAACCCCAAGGATCGCCGCGCTCGCGCGGACGAGGTCAAGCCCACCAAGCAGGGGCCGCCGATCATCCGCGAGATCCAGCGCACGGTGGGCCAGGTGCCCGCCGCACTGAAATTTGCCCTCGCCGTCACCGGCGTGCTCGCGTTCCTGCTCGCGCTCGCCGGCGCGGTGACCACCATGCGCAACCGCTCGCTGGCTCGCCAGCGCCGGGACCTGCTCCAGGAGGTAGGCCTTCTTCAGAGCGCGCTGCTTCCGCCGGTGCCTGATCGCGTCGGCGGCCTGCGCACCTCGGTCGCGTATCGCCCGGCCGACGGCCCCGGAGCCGGTGGAGACTTCTACGACGTGCTGCCCCTGCCGGGCGGCCGCGTCGGCTTCATCCTCGGCGACGTGTCCGGCCACGGCCGCGGCGCGCTCGCCCGCACCGCCTTCATGCGTTACACCCTGCGCGCCTACCTCGAGGCTGGCCTCGAGCCGCGCGTGGCCCTGCAGGTCGCCGGCCGGGTCATCGACGAGAACCTGGGCGGGGACTTCGCAACCGTGCTCCTGGCCGTGCACGATCCGGAGACGGGCTCGCTCACATACGCGACCGCCGGGCACCCGGCGCCGCTCGTTGTCGGCCCGCAGCCGCACGATCCCGTCACGGCCGGCTCATCGCCGCCGATCGGCGTGGGCGTGCGCACCGGGCTGCGCCAGACGACGGTGCCACTGGTGCCCGGCTCGGTTGCCGCGATGTTCACCGACGGACTGCTCGAGGCCCGCACCGAGGGCGGACTGCTCGGCCGTGACCGGCTCGAGGAGCTGCTCGCCGAGCTCGGCGACGACGCCACGGCGCGCGGGCTGGTCGACGCTGTAAACAAGGAGGCCCGTGTGATGTCCGACGACATCGCCGCGGTCGTGATCCAGCCCACCAACGCCGCCACGGCAGGCCTCTTCCGCACCGAGCAGCTCGAGCTGACCGCTCGCGAGCTCGACGACCAGATCGCAGAGCGCTTCCTCGAGGCCTGCGGCGTGCCCGACCAGGACGTTCAGGCTGCAATCTACGACGCGCGCATGATCGCCGACCGCTTCGGCGGAGTGATCCTGCACGTGGTCTTCGGCAACCGCCTCAGGGTCGAGGTGCTCCCACGCAACGTGGAGAGCATCGAGGCCGCCTCGCGCCGCGCAGCGGCCGCTCGCTAGGCGGAAGCACCCGGCTCGGCCGGGTGCGCACCGGGGGTCTCAGAACCCGGCCAGCGCGTCCACCACGGCGTCGGGCCGGTCCTCGGGCACGAAGTGTGCTGCGTCCGCAAGCTCCACGACGCGCGCGTGCGGGAACAGCTCACACCACTGGTCGAGGAAGACCGGCTGGAAGACCGGGTCGCGCATGCCCCACACGAGCGTGACAGGAACGTCGAGCGCGGGCAGGCTCTCGTGGATCGTGCTGATCAGCGCCGCGCTGCGGTCGCGCTCGGTGATCGGAATGTCGCGCTGGAAGGCGAGCGTGCCGACGCGTGACCAGTAGTCGGGGAACGGCGCCCGGTAGGCGTCCATCATCACGGGGTCGGTGTCGCGGCGGGCCATCCCGCCGGGGATCGACTCCACGAACAGGTTGCCGCCCAGGGCGAGGATCTCGCCGAGCCCCTCGGTGCGAAACTCGCGCACGAACGGCGGCAGGAAGCTCGGCAGCTCCCACGCCCACGTGTTCAGGAGCACCATTCCGCGCAGCCCGTCCGCCCGCTCGAGCAGCGCGCCGACGCCGATGGGGCCACCCCAGTCGTGAGCCACGAGCACGACGTCGGTCAGATCGAGCTGGTCGATCAGCCCCAGGGCGTTGTCGATGTGAGTCCTCAGGGTGTAGGGCGCGAGGTGCGGCGGCTTGTCCGAGCGCCCGAAGCCCATGTGGTCGAACGCGATGCAGCGGCGTCCCTGCGCCGACAGCTCTGCGATCGGCCGTCGCCATAGGTAGCTCCAGGTGGGATTGCCGTGCACGAACAGCAGCGGAGGCGCGTCGCGCGGCCCCTCGTCCACGTAGTGCAGGCGGATATCGCCGACACTCAGGTAGCGCGCTTCGAAGGGGAATGTGCCCCCGAAGTCCCCGTCCAGCGCCATGCCACCCATTCGGCGTGGGGTTTTAGCTGATCGGGTAGCCTCACGACCGCGTGAGCACCGAGACCGAGCAAGCCACCGCCCTGCACGGCGGACGCCTTGTGGCCAAGCGCCTGAAGGCGCACGGCGTCTCGAAGCTGTTCACGCTCTCAGGCGGCCATCTGTTCTCGATCTACGACGGCTGTCGCGAGGAGGGCATCGACATCGTCGACGTCCGCCACGAGCAGTCCGCGGCGTTCGCGGCCGAGGGCTGGGCCAAGGCCACCCGTGAGCCGGGCGTGTGCGCGCTCACCGCAGGACCGGGCGTCACCAACGGGATGAGCGGGATGGCGTCCGCGCTGATGAACGGCTCGCCGATGCTCGCGCTCGGCGGGCGTGCGCCGGCCGCACGCTGGGGGATGGGCTCGCTCCAGGAGATCGACCACATCCCGTTCGTCGCGCCGCTGACCAAGCTGGCGCGCACGGCAGAGGCCACCGCTGACATCCCCGCGCTCGTCGACGAGGCGCTGCACGCCACGCTCGAGCCGCCCACCGGCCCCGCGTTCCTCGACTTCCCGATGGACCAGGTGTTCATGGAGGCGTCTGTGGACGCCGACGCGCCGGCATCGCTGCCGGATCCCACGGCGTTGCCCACGGACGGCGACGCGCTCGACCGCGCGGCCGAGTTGCTGCGCGCGGCGGAGCGGCCCGTGGTGATGGCGGGCACCGGCCTCTACTGGGCCCATGCCGAGCACGCCCTCCAGGCGCTCTGCGAGGAGCTCCAGATCCCCGTCTTCCTCAACGGCCTGGCGCGCGGGTGCGTGCCGGCCGACCATCCGATGTTCTTCTCGCGTGCGCGCGGGAACGGACTGAAGGGCGCTGACGTGGCGCTCGTGGTCGGGGTGCCGATGGACTTCCGGCTCGGCTTCGGAGGGTCATTCGGGGACGAGACTCAGCTGATCGTGATCGGATCGTCCGCGCCCGCGGCCGACCATCCGCGCGAGGTGGCGGCGGAGCTGTACGGGAGCGTGGCGGGCACGCTCGACGGCCTGCGCTCGGCCGGCGGCCCCGACCGCTCGGCCTGGGTCAATGAGCTGCGCGCCGCCGAGAACGAGAAGCGCGCGGCCGAGCAGGATGACCTCACCGACGGCCGCTCGCCGCTCCACCCGATGCGCGTGTACGGCGAGCTCGCGCAGGTGATCGACCGCGACACCGTGGTGATCGGAGACGGCGGGGACTTCGTCTCGTTCGCGGGTCGCATGATCGACACCTACGAGCCCGGCTGCTGGATGGACCCGGGGCCGTATGGCTGCCTCGGCGCCGGGCCGGGCGCAGCGCTCGCGGCCAAGATCGCCCACCCGGATCGGCAGGTCTGCCTGCTGCTCGGTGACGGCGCCTTCGGCTTCGCGGGCCTCGAGTTCGACACGTTCGTGCGTCACGGGATCCCGGTGGTCGGCGTGATGGGGAACAACGGCATCTGGGCGCTCGAGAAGCACCCGATGGAGTTCCTCTACGGCTACTCCGTCGCCGCCGATCTGCAGCCGGGCCTGCGCTACGACGAGGTGGTCCGCGCGCTGGGCGGACACGGCGAATTGGTGGAGCGGCCGGAGGAGCTGCGCCCGGCTCTGGAGCGCGCCTTCTCGAGCGGCAAGCCGGCGCTCGTGAACGTGCTCACAGACCCCACGGTGGTGTATCCGCGCAAGGCAAATCTGGCCTAGCGCTATTCCCCAACCTGGGTTATAGTGGCCTCGCTGGGTGGGCAATGCCGTGCGGCAAACCCGCTGGCGTCCACTCGGTACATAGGTTCGGGCGAAGCCGCATCGTATCGGCGCCTCCCGCCGTCCGAACCGCAAGGCCCTTTCAAGGCACGTACCCCTGCCCGTCCTGATAGGGCCGTTTAGGGAATCGCCCGCATGATGCGGGCGGTTCTCTTTCTAGGGGGTCTCAGCCAGCGCGGCGCCATGCAGGATGTCGCGCGCGCTCACCTCGATCTCCCCGAGGCCGAACGATCGAATCGACTCGGTGAGGATCACCGCGCCGGCCACGATGGTCGGAGCACGGTCGGGATGAAGACCCCTCACGTGCCGGCGCTCCTCGACCGGCAGCGCGGCGAGCATCGCGACGAGGCGCTCGCATGTGGCGAGCGCGAGCCGGTAGCCGTGCACCTCCTCGGCGCCGTCGATGGCCGCGAGCGACGTGGCTGTGCCGGCCACCGCGATGCCCCGCTCCACGGACACGTCGGGCACGGTGTGCCGGACGGCGGCCGCCAGCTCCTCCAGCTCCTCGTGGCTCGGCGGATCACTGTGGAGGAAGCGCTCGGTGTGGCGCACCGACCCCATCTGCGTGGAGATGTTGAAGCTCGGATCCTGTCCCGGCCTTCCCACCACGTACTCGGTCGAGCCGCCGCCGATGTCGATCACGACGGTCTCGTCCTCGTCATTACGCTCGCTGGTCGCACCGAGGAACGTGAGCCGCGCCTCATCGTCCCCGGAGATGGTGCGCGCGTCGATGCCAAAGCGCTGCTTAAGGAAGTCGCGAAATTCCGGGCCGTTCTCGGAATCCCGCATGGCGCTCGTGGCGAGCGCCACCACGCGCTCGGCGCCGAGGCGGTCGATCACCTCGCGGTAGACCGCGATCGCCTCAGCCACCCGGTCCATCGCCTCCTGCGCGAGCCTGCCGCTGGCATCCACGCCCTGCCCGAGGCTCGTGATCGTGGTGCGCCGCTCGAGCTCCACCACGCCCCCGTCCTCGACCTCCGCCACGAGCAGCCGCGTGGTGTTGGTGCCGATGTCGATGACCGCGACGGGCACGCGGCTAGTCGTCCAGCAGCTCGAGCACGCGCTCGACCGGCCGGCCGAGCACCGCCCTGTCGCCGCGAACCACCACGGGCCGCTGCATGAGCGCGGGGTGCTCGGCCATCAGGCGGATGGCCTCGGCGTCGTCCGGCTCCCGCTCGCCAAGGCGGAGCTCCTCGTACACGGGCTCACTCGTGCGGAACAGCTCGCGCGCCGGACGCCCGGTCTTCCTCACCAGGTCCCGGATCTCGTCTTCGGTGAGCGGCTCGACGTGATAGTCGACCCGGTCGAAGTCGATGCCGCGCTCCTGGAGCAGCAGCGCGAGGTTCTTGCACGTGGTGCAGGTGCTCTTCTCGTAAACGGTCAGCTCAGCCATTGCGTTGACGCTACCGAACCCCTTCACTAACCTGATGGGTCGCCGCGGGGTGGAGCAGTCAGGTAGCTCGTCGGGCTCATAACCCGAAGGTCGCGGGTTCGAATCCCGCCCCCGCTACTCGAAAGCCCGCCTCTCGCCAGGCGGGCTTTCGGCTTTCTGGCAGTTGGCGCCAGCGACCACGATCCCGCCGATAGCAGTCGCGTCGGCGTCAGCGATGGGACTTCTTGCCTTCTGGTCGACGGAGGCCCGCGGCTCGCTCGCGCATGCCGATGGGGGTATGTGCAGCCGTGATGCTGGGCATGGAGTCCAGGGCTCGTGGTTGTGCGTTCTGCGTTCTGCGTGGGAGTGTCTCTGCTGGCGCTGCTCACGACGACCGCGCCTGGTGCCGCGCATCCACGAGGCCCTCGCCGACTTGGCCGAGATAGAGGGAAAGAGGCAGGCGCACGGCGCGCACGCGAGCGGCTCGCCGGCTGCGCCGGGACCGCCGTCGACTAACCGCCGCTTGGCTTGCCGGGGGGTAGTTCTGCGCGGACGGCGCTCTATCCCATATGCGTAAGACAGCTGGCCATGGCCCGGACGCTGAGTTGGCGCGCGAGGTTGTCGAGGAGCTCGTTCGGACCGGTTTGGCTCTCGCTGGGGCACTTGGGTCGCTCATCGAGGACCTCCCGGCCGATGCGTTTCCTGGCCAGGATGCGGCGGAGGTTCTCTTGGAGATGGCCGCGGGATCCTGCGCACCGGTAACTGAGGCCGCCGGCGAGGCCCTATGCCGAGACGCGCTCGGGCTGATCGGCGCGGTCCGGGAGAGGTTCGTGGCCGACCTGCGTGCCCCCGCGGACGCGGCGGCATCACGACATCAAGATGTATGACGCTACGATGCAGCGGTGCGGACGACGATCACACTCGATCCGGATACGCGGCTGCTCGTCGAGCGGACGATGCGTGAGCGCGGCTTGACGTTCAAGGAAGCAGTGAACGCGGCGATCCGCGCGGGGCTGGCCGGCGCGCCCGAGCCGGGCCGCACCTACACGACGCCGCGCGAGCTCGGGCCCGCTCGGGTGGACCTGACCAAGGCCCTCGGCGTAGCGGAACGGCTCGAGGACGACGTGCTCGCGCGTCGCCTCGCTGAGGGTCGCTGAGGCGTTGGTCGTCCCCGACGCAAACGTGCTGCTCTACGCCGTCGACACCGCAAGCGTCCATCACGAGGAATCGCTCGAATGGCTCGAGCGCTCGCTCTCCGGCGCGGAAGCGGTGGGCCTCTCCTGGACTGTGTTGCTCGCATTCATTCGTGTCGGGACGAACGCCGCGATCCTGCCGAGACCGATGAGCGCCGACCAGGCCACCGCTCAGGTGCAGGCGTGGCTTGATGCGGCGGCTTCGGTGGTGTTGGAGCCGACTGCCCGTCACGCTGGGGTGCTGCGCGGCCTGCTGCTGGAGTGCGGCACCGCCGGAAACCTCACCACGGACGCGCACCTTGCCGCCCTCGCGATCGAGCACGGCGCCGAGCTCGTTTCCTACGACCGCGACTTCGGCCGCTTCCGGGGACTGCGCCACCGCCTGCCGTCGGGCGCATAACCCGAAGGTCGCGGGTTCGAATCCCGGCCCCGCTACTCAGAAAAGCCCGCAAACGCGGGCCTTACATACAACGGCTCGGGCGCAGCGGCTTATGCGATTAGGTGGTATCAACATCGCAACCCGAACTACCGGAACTTCACAGGCGGCGGCGGGGGTGACTGCACCAACTTCGCCAGCCAGGCGCTCAAGGCGGGCGGCATGCGCTTCATGCGAGCCCACGCGCACAACAGCCCGCGCGTAAGGTTCAACAGAACGGACCGACTCCTGAAGGGCGAGGGCTCGTGGTGGTCCTACGTGCCGGTCGGCCTTCCGCGCGGCGCCCACGGTCGGATGGATAACACCGAGTCATGGGCACGCGTCCAAGACCTGCTCGATCACCTGCAAGAGTACGACCTTGTCGAGTTCGTGTCGCGGAGCGAACCCGCCAGGCCGGGAGATCTGGTCTTTCTGGATCTGAACGGCACCGACCTACATGACCTTAATCACGTCCAGGTCGTGACGCAGGTGCGAGGACACAAGATCGAAGTGGCGCAGCATTCGACGGACTACAAGCAGCGGTTCTCCCAGGTGCGGAGTCGCTTGGAACGGGACCTAGGGGTCCTTGGTTTCGGATGGGACTATTGGATCTATAGACCCACTCACACCGCCGCGAACATCGGATGAGGCGCGCGCTACTGAGTCCGTTGGGTGTCCTTGGGCTGATCGTGCTGCTGCTCGCGGCCGGCTTTGCCGTCTACCAGCTCTACCCGCGGCAGGGGGTGGAGCGCGTAAAGCAGCTGGTTGACTGGGACTCAAGCTGCGACGTGGTCGTCTATGACAGTGATCGCTACTTCTATGCCGACCGCTGGCGCGGCATCGAGAACGCCGGCGTCGTGCGCTGTGAGCACCTTGGGCCGTCCGTGTTCTACGCCCGGTTCCGTACGCACGGAGCGCTGAAGCACGTGCTGCGCGCCTCACCGCCGCTGAGTCTTAGCTGTGTCTACGGGGACGATGAGCTCGCCATCGGTCTCATGGACACGCGTGGAGAGTTCGAATCACTCTGCTCCGACTTGGATGGGCGGCTGCGAGAGCGCCCGCCGGACGCGAAAGCGCGGCTTGCTCGTGCGCTACGAGAGCAGCGGACTCGCGAGGACGACAGCGACTCTCAAGAGGACAGCCACCACTAGGCACCGGCCGCCCGCCTGCGCCCGTTACCCCGTCGACATGCGCCGCGATGCCGAAAGCGAGACCGCCCACTGAAGGACCCTCGTGGTGCCATTGACCGGCCCACACCCAAAGGACCGCGTCGGCCTTCCGCGATCAACTCTCGAGACACAACTCGCCCCCGCGCCGTGGTTCCATTCGTGGTTCCATGTTGAGCAGACATGGGCTGATCTGAGAGCACCTCAGCCGAGCTGTCGTGCGGCGGCAGGCTTGAGGTGAGGTGGTTTGGGCGATCTCATAACCCGAAGGTCGCGGGTTCGAATCCCGCCCCCGCTACTCAGAAAGGCCCGCGCATGAGGCTGATACGCAGGAGTTTTCTTGCGGTTCTGGGCGAGGCTCGCTGACTTTGCTGAAACACGCTTGCATTGCATACTCATAATATGAGATGCTCAGAATGAGAGATGGTCCGCACCCCCTCCATGACGATCAGCCGGCTGCGCGAGCAACTGGCGGCCAGCCTCGCCGGCGAGATCGTGTCGGGACAGCTACCGCCCGGATCACCGGTCCCCTCTGAGCCTGAGCTGATCGAGCAGTACGGAGTGAGCAAGACGGTCGTGCGGGAGACGGTGCAGTTGCTCGCGTCGGTTGGGCTCGTGAAGGTCCAGCATGGGAAGCGCACCACGGTCTTGGACGGCGACGAGTGGGACATCCTGAGCCCGCTTGTTCAGATCGCGTTCCTGGATTCGGGCACGGTGGAGGCGCTGGTCCGAGAGCTCCACCAGGTACGTCAGCTGCTCGAGCCGCACGCGGCCGCTCAAGCCGCGGTCCGCGCCACCTCCAAGGACCACGATCGGCTCACCAGCATCGCGGACAGCGCCGCGGCGTCGGTAGAGACGGATGCGAATCGCCAATTCCTGGAAGATGATCGTGCGTTCCACCTTGCGATCGTCAGGTCCGGCTCCCACAATCGGGTGCTGCGCGCGATCCTCCGCGACGTCTACACGATCTTCCATGCAGGCATCGTCGAGCTCTCCGAGGCGTCCCGCCAGACAGCCATCGAGCAGCACAAGGCGATCGCGGAGGCGATTTGCTCGGGCGACCCCGTGGCGGCGGAGGAGCTCATGCACGATCACCTCGACTGGGCCGCGAAGCATCGCGGCCTGCGGTCCGTAGACGCCGCCGCTCAAGCACGCGCACGCACGACTGACGACTCCGAGGACCCGGACGCACGGCATGACTGACGCAGGCGCCACGGCTCTGCAGGTCCGCGGCGTTACCAAGCGCTTCGGTGGCCAGATGGCCCTCGACGACGTGTCGCTGGCGATCGCGCGCGGATCCATCCACGCGATCGCGGGTGAGAACGGCGCTGGGAAGTCAACGCTCATCAAGATCCTCGCCGGCGTACACGAGCCGGACGAGGGAGAGATCGTGGTCCGCGACGTGGCCACGCGCATCGCGAATCCGCGCTCCGCACAGAATCTGGGGCTCGGCTTCCTCCACCAGCGCCTCAACCTCGTTCCGTCGCTGTCCGTCAGGGAGAACCTGCTCCTGACGACCAGCTACCCGACGTCGAGTATCGGCAAGATCGACTGGAGCGAGGTCGACGCGCGCTGCTCCCGGGCCCTCGACACGGCCGGCATCGCCGTCGAGCCGACGCTTCCGATCCGCGAGCTCAATCCGGCGCAGCAGCAGCTCATCGCGCTCGCGCGCGTATTAATCGAGCGACCCGAGGTACTCGTTCTCGACGAGCCGACCGCGACGCTTGGTGCAGCCGACACCGCCCATCTGCTCGATGTGATCAGAGCCCAGCAGCGTGCGGGCGCCACGGTCATCTTCGTGACTCACAGGCTCGACGAGATATTGGCGCTCGCCGACACGGTGACAGTGCTCCGGGACGGCCGCGTGATCGCCTCGCAGCCCCGCACCGCTCTGACGCGCAGGGGACTAGTGCACCTGCTCGGGGGTGCGACCGAAGAGGCGGAGGAACTCGAGACGACTCACCACTCACCCGTCGGTCCGCGCGAGGGACGGGGTCGCCTCCTCGAACTGCGTGGAGTCACGAGCCCGGATCTCGACCACCGGGTCGATATGGCGATCGACGCCGGGGAGGTTGTGGGCCTTGCCGGCTTGGTGGGGGCCGGCCGAAGCACCCTGGCGACGATCCTGGCTGGCGGCGGCACCGTCTCGGGCGGCACCATCTTGGTCGACGGGACGGAGGTCTGGCTGCGGAATCGCCGCGACGCTATCGCTCACGGCATCGTGCTCGTCCCGCCCGACCGCGGCGAGGGGATAGTCCCGGAGTTCGACGTCGCGCAGAACCTCACGCTCGGGCACGTTTCGCAGTACGCCTGGAAAGGACTGATCATCGACCCCCGGGCCGAGCGACGAGCAACCGCGCGCTACGTCGAGAAGCTCAATATCCGGGTTGCGAAAGGCGACGGCGCGGCGCGCAACCTCAGCGGCGGTAACCAGCAGAAGGTGCTCATCGCTCGCGCGCTCGACCGGTCGCCCCGAGTACTCGTGCTTGACGAGCCGACGGCCGGCATCGACATAGGCACCAAGGAGTACATCTACGAGCTCGTCCGGTCGCTGGCCGCAGACGGGTTGGGCATCCTCTTCATCTCCTCCGAGCTCGAGGAGCTTCCCCTCATCGCGGATCGCACGCTCGTCTTCTCGAAGGGGAAGGTCAGCCATGAGCTGCCGGGATCGGCGGGGCGCAGCGAGATCGTCCTCAAGCTGTTCGAGGTAGCCCCAGAGGAGGTGTCGGTTTGACTTCTGACGTCACCCGCCGTCAGAGCCAATCGGCCGTATCCCGGATCGCTCCCTATGGCGCGGTGCTGGTGCTGCTGCTCGGCATCGTTGTGTTCTCGCTGCTGCGGCCCGACTCGTTCGCCACGGTCGAGAACCTGCGGGCGATTCTCAGTGAGGAGGCCGTCCTGGCGTTTGCGGCGCTAGGCATCACGGTGCCGCTGATCGCGGGTCAGTTCGATCTGTCCATCGGCGGTGTGATCGGCTTTACGGGCCTACTCGCCGTCGGTCTCATGTCGTTCTCCGGGATGCCGTGGCTTCTGGCCGCACTGCTCGGCCTCCTGGCCGGAACGACGGTGGGTTTCGTGAACGGGCTCCTCATCGCGTACGGCGGAATTCACTCGTTCGTCGCCACCCTGGCGACCGGCACGCTGGTCTACGGGGCGCAGCTCTGGTACAGCCGCGGCGAGATCATCTTCGAGGGTATCTCGACCGACTACGTGTCGCTCACGAGGACGACTGCGCTCGGCTTCACGCTGCCCGTCTTCTACACAGTCGTGCTCGCGGGGATGCTCTGGTTCGTCCTCACGCACACGCCGTTCGGCCGCTATCTCTACGCCATCGGCGGAAACAAGGAGGCGGCCGAGGTCGCCGGTGTACGCGTCAAGCGCCACATCGTCTACAGCCTGACGCTGTCGGGGACACTGGCGGGGGCTGCGGGGCTGATGCTGGCCAGCCGAACAGCGTCCGCACAGAGCGCCCAGGGGGACACCTTCCTCCTTCCAGCGTTCGCAGCCGCCTTTATCGGCGCAGCGACATTCCGGCGCGGCGAGTTCAACGTAGCCGGGACGCTGGTCGGCGTCTTTCTGGTCGCGGTGCTCGTCACGGGGGCGTTCCAGCTGGGCGCCAGGGAGTACGTGGCGCCACTGATCACAGGAGCCGCGCTTCTGCTCGCAGTGATGGGCAACCGATTTCTCGTCAGCAGGTAGGCGCCGGTGAGGCGGGCGCTCGTAGGGCCCCGGCCGTCAGACCGGGATAACTGTCACCCAGGCGGGGACAACAAAAGGAGAAGGCATGCAGCAAGACAAGGACGGTAGGGCTGGGCGCAAGAACGTGACGGCCCTCGTCATCGCAGTACTCCTGCTGGCGTTCGTATCCGTCGCGGTTGGTTGCGGCGACGACGAGGAGAGTGGCTCGTCTGGCGGTGATTCCTCAGCCCAGGGCGGCGGCGACGCCGACCTCCTCGCCCAGGCCAAAAAGGACGCGACGGAGGCCACACAAGAGATCACCTCGTTCGAGAAGTGGAATCCCGGTCCCGCTCCGGCGCCAAAGGCGGGCGCCAAGGTCGGCACGGTCACGTGTCCGTTCTTCATCCCGGCGTGCAAGCGGATCTCGGATTCGCTAGCCGAGGCCGGCGACTCGATCGGTTGGGAAGTGACCTCGCTCGACGGCACACCCGACCCGCGCAAGCAGCGGAGCGCCGTCCAGTCGCTGCTGACGGACCAGGTTGAAGGCATCGTGCTGATGGGCTTCGACATCAACGCCGTCACGGACCTCGTAGAGAAGGCGGACCAGCAGGGTGTGTCCATGGTGTCGGAGGCGACTCCCTTCGAGCCCAGCCTTCCGATCTTCGGTGACGTCAACATCACCGGCGGATTCAACGAGGCCGGCCGCCAGCTCGGAGCGTGGACCGCGAACGACTCCCAAGGCGAGGCCAAGATCCTCGCCTTCAGCGCCGACGTAAACCCGGGTCTCGTGGAGCGGTACGAGGGCTTCCGCGAGTACCTCGACCAGTTCTCCGGGGTGGAGTTCGTGGAGGAGGAACCGATCGTCATCCCCGAGGCAGACGTCGGACCGCCGCTCCAGGCACGGGCGCGCGCCGTGTTGCAGTCGCATCCGAAGGGGACGGTCGACTACATCTACGCCCCCGCCGACGGGTGGGCGACCTTCATCGTCAATGCCCTCCAGCAGAGCGGGCGCGACGAGGTCAAGGTCGTGGCGTTCGACGGGGCGGAGCAGAACATGGAGTTCATCCGTCAGGGCCGCAACCAGGTGGCGACCCAGGCCTCCGCCTGGGGCTGGTGCGGCTGGATGACGATGGATCAGCTCAACCGTGCGATGGATGGCGGCGAGTTCGTCGACAAGGGCTGCCCGTCGAAGGTGCTCGATAAGACCAACCTGCCCGCCGAGGGCGAGGAGTTCGACGGTGACCTGGACTACCAGGCGGAGTTCACGAAGCTCTGGGGCACCGAGTAGGACCGACCATGGACCCAGGGGCGCGGCGGCTTGCCGCGCTCCTGATGTCCACCGATACGCACAGAAGGGAAGGGCATGAGCGTCGAGGCGCTGGTGAGGAGGATCGACGCGGCGATGGGCGACCGGCCGCTCGACATGGTGGTCCACGGCGCCCGCGTCGTGAACGTCTACAACGGCGAGATGGACGTCGCGGACGTCGGCATTGTCGACGACACGATCGTCTGGGTCGGTGAGCTCTCGGCCGAGCGCCTCAAGGCGGCCGGCGAGGTGCTCGACTGGTCCGGTCGGACGGTAGTCCCAGGCTTCTTCGATCCCCATTTCCACATCGGCGGATCGCAGCTACGCATCCCCGAGCTTGCCCGCGCCCTGCTGGCGCGCGGCACCACCACCATCGTCAGCGACCTGCAGGAGATCTACGCGTACGCCGGCAAGGACGGCGTGCGCTACATCCTGGACGAGGCCGCCGAATCGGGCCTGCGCGTGTTCTTCGTGCCCGCAGCGCATCTGCTCGGCATCGAGCAGCGCGGCGAGTACGCCCATCCCGTCAACGCCACCGAGATGATCGAGATGCTCGACTGGCCGGAGGTCGTGGGCATCAACGAGCCACCGCCCGAGATGGTGCTCGGCAAGAACCCCGGAACGCTTCAGGTGATTGATGCCGCGCGCAAGCGGGGCCTTGCCTTTCCGGGCCACCTGCCGGGCGTGGTCGGCACGCCGCTGCAGGCATATGCCGCCGCCGGCGCCACCTCAGATCACGAGTCGCAGTCGGCCGAGGAGGCCAGCGAGAAGCTCCGGCTTGGCCTGTGGACGATGATGCGCGAGGGATCCGCGGCCGTCGACCTCGAGAACGTGCTGCCGGTGCTCGACCGCTTCCCCGAGGCCACGCGCTGGGCGATGCTGTGCTCGGACGAGCAGGACGCACCGGAGATCGTCAACGTCGGCAACGTCGACAACAAGATCCGGATCGCCATGCGCGGCGGTGTCTCGACGCTGGACGCGGTCCGCATGGGCACCGTGAACCCGGCGCTCTACTACCGGGTCGATCACCTGGTCGGGAGCATCGCGCCCGGCAAGCTCGCCGATCTGGTCGCCATCGACGACATCAAGAGCTTCCAGGTGACCGACGTGATCGCCTCGGGCCGCGTCGTCGTCCGGGACCGCGAGGTGCTCGTGAAGCCCGCGGCGCCGGACTACCCGGCCGCGCTGCAGAGCCAGGTGCGCTGGGAGCGTGCCGTCGAGCCCGTGGACTTCCGTGTCGCCGCTGAGGGCGACGAGGCGATCGTGCGCGTGATCGGCGTCGAGGACGGCAGCCTCGTGGCCGAGCGCCTGGAGGCGACGCTCCCGGTGGTCGACGGCAGCGTGCAGGCCGACCCGGGGCGGGACATCCTGAAGATGGCAGTGATCAACCGGCACCGGCCCGAGCTCGAGCTGAGCACAGCGTTCATCCAAGGTCTCGGACTCGAGAACGGAGCGGTGGCGACCACGTACTGCCACGTCCATTACAACGTGCTCGTCATTGGTACGGACGACGAGCAGATGGTGTTGGCCGCTAAGGAGATCGCGGAGCTCGGCGGCGGTGTGGTCGTGATCTCGGACGGCAAGTCGGTCATGAGCTGGCCGCTGCCGCTGGTCGGCGTCTTCGCAACCGACCCGCTGGAGAAGGCGCAGCAGGATCTCGCCGCGACCAACGATGCGCTCAAAAGCATCGGGTGCAAGTTCTCGTCCCCGATCCTCGGGCTGAGCTTCGTGGCGCTCACGACCATCCCGAGCTACGGCATGACCGAGCGCGGCCTGTTCGAGGTGCAGGAGGGGCGCTTCGTGCCGCCCGTGATCGAGACCGCGGTATGAAGCGGATCTCGATCGACGTAGGCGGCACCTTCACGGACTGCCTCGTGCTGGCGGAGGACGGTTTGCTGGAGGCGTACAAGGCGCCCACGCAGCCGGCCAGTCCCGAGGGGGGCGTCCTTCGCTGCCTCGAGCTCGCGGCGGATTCCCACGGCATGACGACCGGCGAGCTGCTCGAGCAAGTCGAGGTGATCGTGCACGGCACGACCCTTGCCCTCAACACGCTCGTCACGGGCAACGGCGCTCGCGTCGGCATGATTACGACGAAGGGCTTCCGCGACATCGTCGAGATCCGCCGCGGGCTGAAGGACGAGCGGGTCTCGCTGTACGACTTCTTCATCCCGCCCTACGAGCCGCTCGCGCCGCGCTACTTCCGGTTGGGCGTGCCCGAGCGGGTGTTGTACACCGGAGAGGTCGAGACGGAGCTCGACGAGGACGCCACGCGGCAGGCCGCCGAGGAGCTCCGCGACCAGGGCGTCGACTCCGTGGCGGTCTGCTTCCTGCACTCCTACGCCAACTCGGATCACGAGGACAGGGCCGCGGCCATCTGCACGGAGATCTTCGGCCCCGGCCGCGTGGCGACCTCGCACGACATCCTTCCGGTCTGGCGCGAGTTCGAGCGCTTCAGCACCACGCTCGTGAGCGCCTACGTCGGGCCGGTGGTCGGCAACTACGTCGACACCCTCCAGGCGCGCCTGACCGAACTCGGGCTGCAGGGGCCACTCCTGATGATGCTCGCGAACGGCCTCGTCCAGACCGTGGCCGAGGTCTCAGGCCGGGCGATCAACCTGCTCGGCTCCGGTCCGGCGGCCGCGCCCTACGCGGCGCTTCAGGCGGCCAGGCCCACCCTGGGCGACCAGATCATCTCGGTCGACATGGGTGGAACGAGCTTCGACGTCTGCGTTCTCCGCAACGCGGAGGTGCCCTCCACCACGGAGCGCTGGATCGAGGATCACCGCGTGGCGATCAAGATGGTGGACGTGCACAGCATCGGCGCCGGCGGCGGAAGCATCGCCTCGGTGGACGCGCTCGGGCTGCTGCGAGTCGGTCCGGAGAGCGCGGGGGCCGACCCGGGGCCCGCCTGCTACCGAAAGGGCGGCACGGAGCCGACCGTGACGGACGCAAACGTCGTGCTGGGCTTCATCCCCGAGGTGCTCGCGAACGGCGAGCTGTCCGTGGACATGGAGGGAGGGCGCGATGTGTTGACGACGCTCGGCCACCAGCTGGAGATGTCGGCCGAAGCGGCGGCTCAGGCGGTCTACGACACGATCACTGCGACCATGGCGGACAAGATCATGGAGGTCTGCACCCGCCAGGGGCACGACGTCCGCGACTTCTCGCTCGTGGTCGGCGGCGGTGCAGGCCCGCTCCACGGAGCCGCACTCGCCGAGCGGCTGGACATCGCTCGTGCGTTCGTCCCCGCCGCGGCTGGGTTGTACAGCGCGTTCGGGATGCTCACGATGGCGATCGGGCGCGACTTCATTCGCTCCCGCCCCGTCCGAGCGGGCCAGGCTGACGCGGCGGTGATCGGTGGGCTGTACGCCGAGATGGAGGCCGAGGCGCGCGCGGCCTTCGAGCGGATGGGCGTTGCTGAGGCGGACGTCACGCTCGAGCGGACGGCGGAGATGCGTTACGAGCGCCAGTTCCACGAGGTGGAGACGCCGGTCCCAGCGGGCCACGTGACCGCCGAGACGGTCGAGCAGACGCTCCAGAACTTCCACGCCGAGCACGAGTCGCAGTACGGCTTCGCCGTGCCTGGCATGGAGGTCGAGCTGCTCATCTTCCGCGTGCGCGCAACGGCGCCCACCCCGTCGATCACGGTCAGCACGATCGAGTCGGGGGAGGCGGACCCGACCGCGGCGCTCGTGGGCACGCGTCAGTGCTATTGGCGTGGCGAGTTCGCGGAGACGCCCATCTATTCGGCCGAGCTGTTGAAGGCCGGGAGCCAGGTGGACGGCCCCGCGGTTATCGAGCGGACCACCACGACAATCGTCGTGCCACCCGGCTTCGGCTGCCACGCGGACCAGTTCGGCAATTACCTACTCGAGCGGAAGGAAGCGACTCCCTGATGGCCACCGACCCGATCACGCTGGCGACCATCTGGCATTCGCTCCAGACCACCTGCCGCGAGGCGCGCCACGTGATCAAGCGCACGGCACAGAGCTACCTCATCGGTCAAGCGCAGGACGTGTCCGTCGGCATCTGGGACGCGCGCGGGAACACCGTCGCGGTTCCGACAGGCCTGCCGGTCCAGTTCCTCGGCACGCGCTTCGCGGCTCAGGCGATCCTCGACATCTTCAAGGACGACCTCAAGCCGGGGGACGTGATCCTCAGCAACGACCCCTACCACGGCGGGCACAACTGCCATCTGCCCGACTGGGGCTTCTTCAGGCCAGTCTTCTACGACGGCGAGCTGGCGTTCTTCACGCTCGTGCGCGCGCACATGCAGGACACCGGCGGCGCCTATCCGGGCGGCTACTTTCCGGACGGGTACGACATCCTCACCGAAGGTCTCTGCATCCCGCCCCTGAAGATCTACGACGAGGGCGAGCCGCGCACCGACCTGCTCGAGCTGATCTGGAACAACGTGCGCTGGCCCGACGGGATGAAGCTGGACTCGGACGCGCTGATCGCGGCGACGCAGATCATGGAGCGGCGGATCGTCGAGCTGATCGACAAGTACGGCCCCGAGATCACGCTCGGCTGCGTGGACGAGATGCTCGACCGCACCGAGTCCGCCGTGCGCTCGAACATCCGGGCGATCCCCGACGGGACCTACAGCGCCGAGGCCTCCACCGACGACGATGGGACCGAGCTCGACGTGCCGGTGACCGTGAGGACGGACATCACGATCGCCGGCGACGAGATGACGATCGACTTCTCGCGCTCGGACGACCAACGGCAGGGATTCGTCAACTGCATCTACGCGACCACCTACGGCCTCAGCATCGGCGCGGCGATCCTCTTCTTCGACTCCTCGATCGCCGACTACCACAACGAGGGCAGCATGCGGCCCGTGCACGTGATCGCACGCGACGGCTCGGTGCTCAACTGTCGCTACCCCGCGACCGTGGGGGCGTCGCCGGTGAGCGTCGGCAGCCAGGTGATGGAGACCGTGATGGAGGCGCTCTCCAAGGCGGTTCCGAAGCGTTCGATGGCGTCCTGGGGCAAGCACCGCGGTGACTACGTCTTCGCTACCGACCCGCGCACGAACGAGCCCTATCTCCGGACGATGTTCGACTACGACGGCAGCGCCGGCGGCGTCTGGGGATTCGACGGCTACTCCGCCGTGAGTACGCTCTGCACGCTGGGCGCGCTCAACCGCGGCACCGTCGAGGAGCACGAAACGCGCCTCCCCTGGAAGGTGCTCGTGTGGGAGTTCTCGACGGATCACATGGGCGCGGGGCGCTGGCGCGGCGGTCCAGGCATGTACTGGGAGGCCGCCAACCTCGGGACCGAAGGCCAAATGGTCACCGGCAGCTCCGACGGCGACGTGATCGAGGGCTTCGGGATACACGGCGGGCACCCGTCGCCCGTTAGCCGCACCTACCTGCGCCGCTACGGCGAGCTCATCCGGGTGAAGCCGCACCGGCTCGTGGACGTGGAGCACGGCGACGTGCTCGTGAAGGAGAGCAGCGGCGGTGGCGGGGTTGGCTATCCCTGGGAACGCGATCCCGTGGCTGTGCGTGAGGACGTGCGCAAGGAGTTCGTCTCGCTCGAGGCCGCGCGGGAGATCTACTGCGTTGCGCTCGATGAGGACACACTCGAGATCGACGACCGCGCAACCCAGGCGCTTCGCAGCGCCCATCAGGGGGAGAGCGTATGACGGTCGGCGAGAACGACATCCTCGAGCTTGCGCGCACGGACCGGCGCGGCTTCATCGACCTCGCCCGGCTGCGGGCAGCGATCGAGGCGAGTGATCTGAGCGCGGTCGTCGCAAGCTCCTCCCCGAATGTCTCCTACAGCGGGGGCAGCTACATCGACTTCCCCCCGCTCATCAGCTTCGTGGTATCCACCGCCGACGGACGGCAGGGCATCGTCATGAACGAGGCCGACTCGATCTACTTCCGCGAGTACTCGTGGATCGGGGACATCCGCTCGTATCGGTACGCGGCGTCAACCGTCGAGGCGAACCTCGAGGCGGTGCGGCTGCTCGCGGAGCTCCTGAGGGAATACGGGGTCTCGAACGTCGTGGGCGTGGAGGAAACGCACCTGCCCGCCCTCTACCGCGACGCGCTCACGAAGGAGATGCCCGACGCGCGGCTCGTGGATGCCACGGACGTCTTCGACGACGTGCGGGTCATAAAAACCCCGGCAGAGGTCGAGCTGATGAGCTATGCCGCGCTCGCCACCGACAAGGCGATCCAGACCGGCTTCGCGCTCGCGCGGCCGGGCGACACAGAGCAGCAGCTGGCCGCAAGCATCCAGGGTGCGGCCATGCGGCTGGGGGCGGACGCACTCGACCACGCCGACGTCCACGCCGGCCCGCACGCCACGATCGTGCACGCGTGGCCGATGGCGTTGACGCTCGACCCCGGCCAGGTCATCCACGTGGACTTCGGGGCGGTCTTCGGCGGGTACCACACCGACATCGCGCGCAACGCCACCGTCGGCGCACCCGATGCCGAGCAGGAGAAGTTCTACAGGCCGCTGTCCGAGGCCAGCCAGGCCATGCTGGAGGCGATCCGGCCGGGCGTGACTGCTGGCGAGGTCTACGACGTGGGTCAGCGAACGATCGAAAGCGGAGGGCTGGTCTATCCCTGGGGGACGCTCGGCCACAGCATCGGTCTCTCGATCCATGAGGGCTTCGAGATCGTGCGCGGGTCCGAGCGGATCCTCGAGGAGAACATGGTGCTCAACATTGAGCCGAGCCACATCGAGCGCGGGTCGGCCCGTTATCACGTCGAGGACAACGTGGTGGTGACCACTGATGGTGCGCGTCTGTTGTCTTGCTTCAGCGTCACCGGGCGCATGGCGGAGATCGCCTGACCAAGCAGTTCGGTCACTGCCAACCTTGTGGCACGCTGCCTGCGGCCGTGGTGCCATTCGTGGTTCCATGTTGAGCGGACATGGGCTGATCTGAGAGCACCTCAGCCGAGCTGTCATGCGGCTGTAGGCCTGAGGTGATGCGGTTCGGGCGATCTCATAACCCGAAGGTCGCGGGTTCGAATCCCGCCCCCGCTATGTCCCTCGGAGCGACCGAGAGAATGCAGAGGGCCTCCTCCGGGAGGCTCTCGTTCTTGATGGACCCGGTTCGAGTCCGGGTCTCGCCACCGCGATGAAGCCCCGCTCGTCGGGACTCCAGCCGCCAGACAGACCGCGCGGTACCGATAGTGGTACCTCGTGTATGGCGTGAGAAGTGGGCGGGTGCCCCGGTCGGGCGGTCGCTCTTTCCGGGATTCCGTCCGGCGCGCCCTCGAAACTCCGTGGCCTAGGCAGTGCCAGGACATATCCACGGCAATCACGGAGGTACTCTCTCGTGGCCACGCTAGCTCAGGCTGGCGGTTCCCCCTCCCTCACTGGGGGACTGCTCGCCGCTCACTCGCCCATTCGGGCACTTCTCGATCACGCCGACCGCGTCGGGGCGGTCTACCGGCAGCACGGCTTCGCGGAGGCGTTTGTCATCACGAACGACGAGTTCGTGCGCCAGGCGCACGGCGTCCCGCTGCACGCCTTCCTGCTGGCGTGCACTCCGAGCTCCCGGACCCCGCCCGCTCGGGCCAGATCCACGCCGACGACGAGGAGCTGATCCTCTTGCGTGTGATCGGCAACGCACCGGTCCCGCAGGAGAACGACCTCGAATTCCTGCGGGCCACGGCCGGCATGGAGCTCGTCGTCGAGGCTGGCCGCCCTGACCCCCGGCCGCGCGACATCATGATCGACCCGCTCACCGAGGAGCGGATGCAGACCTCTGGCCTGCGTTGCGCCATCCTTGGCACTTTCTACGACGAGGACGCCCCTGGCGGGCCCCAGCTCGCTTTCGGCTCCGACATCGACAATGTCTACGCCGCGTCGCGTCTATGGGTCTACAAGCCCTACGGCGGCAGCCTCGAGACGATCGTCAGCTACATGGCTGAGCAGAAGGCCGGCGAGGTCCGCAGGCCCTTCGAGGTCGGCACCGTCCGCTACGCCTCCACGCGCCGGCGCGAGCACCTGGCCGAGGCGGCGGGCAAGCCGACCGGCGTGCCGGTGCACTTCGACATCGCCGACATCGTCTCTCACAAGACCGCCGTGCTCGGCATGACCCGCAAGGGCAAGTCGAACACCAACAAGGTCGTGGCCACGGCGACGCATCAGTACGCGGTCGAGCAGGCCATTAAGATCGGTCAGCTGATCTTCGACCCCGCCGGCGAATACGGCAGCGTCAACACCCAGGACGGCACCGCGCTCGCGCAGATCGGCCCCGAGCACGTGGTGCGCTACATGCTCGGCGCCAAGGACGAGGAGCTCGCGGCCGACGGGGGTCTGCGCGCGCTGGCGCTGAACTTCTTCGACGACGGCTCGATCTCCGATTGTCTGGGAGCTCGTCGGCGACCTATTGCCGAGGATCAACAACGCGCAGTACGTCCAGGCGTTCTGCGCCGCCGACGTCGTCGGGCCCGAGCGACCCGCAGACCAACGAGGACTAGCGGGTCGCTCTCGCACGCCCGGCGCGCTCGCGCGCTCGTCTACGCGTGCTTCATCCAAGGCGGGCCTCGCCGCGCCGGCAAGCTGGAGCAATGTACGTGCCCGCTCAAGCGGGCGGTGCGCGAGGCGCTTATCGCCGGTGGGCGGCCGTCGCGGCGAGGACCTCTCCTGGCTCGCGGAGATGCAGCTCAGCCGCCGCGGCGACAACGCCCGGCTGACCGCACCGCAGCTCGCGGCTCGATCGCCGAGGCGCTCGCCTCACCACGGCCCTCTCGGACGCGGGGAACCCCGAGATCGCCGACTGGCTGAAGCGAACAACGACCACACTAAGCACGTTGCGGAGTTTTTGCTCTCCCGCAAGGGCGGCGGCTACAAGGTGCTGTACGCGCTCAACGAGGGCTACCATTCCCCGAACGCGACCGACGACTACGCGCCGCGCTGTCTACAACGACCTCGTCGACGGCAAGATCGTCATCGTCGACCTCTCGCGCAGCGGCGGTGAGACGGTCATGCAGTTCGCCAGCGAGCGGATCATCAAGCTCCTACTGGGCCAACGCCAGCGAGCGGTTCCGCGCGGGTCTGCTCGCCCCACCGGATGCAGCTGTTCCTCGAGGAGGCCCAGCGGTTGTTCGACCGCGTCGAAGTTCGCCGAGAAGATCGCCGACCGCGACCCGTACGTCCGCCTCGCGCGGGAGGCCGGCAAGTACAAGATCGGGATGATCTACTCGACCCAGCAGGTCAGCTCGGTCGAGCCCGATGTCCTGGACAACACCGCCAACTGGATCGTCGCGCACCTCAACTCTGAGGCCGAGGTCAAGCTCTGCGCGGCCGGTACGAGTTCGACCGCTTCGCCGAGCAGATCCTGCACGCCGAGGACGTCGGGTTCGTCAGGATCAAGACCCAGAGCTCGCGGTACGTCGTGCCCGTGCAGGTACGGCTGTTCGACGATGCGATGGTCGCCGAGGCGCGCGACGCCCCCCGACTGACGACGACGGAGGGCGTAGGCGATGGCCTACACGACCCAGACCGGCGGCTTCGAGCGCGCCAGCGCGCTCGGGCACGTCCCCACCGTCGCTCACCCGCTCGTTCAGGAGACGCTCGGGCGATACCTGATGCCGGCACAGCGCGCTGGGGACGTCGACGCGATCTCCGAGAGCCTCATCGACCCGCGTTGCTGGGCGCAGTCTGCCCGGCGAGGTCCGCTGGACGATCGCGACCGACGCCAGCCCTTTCGAGGCGGAGGTCGACCCACACTTCCCCTCGACGCGAGTGTTGTTCCTGCAGCTCGCCGCCGTCATCGTCGACATCGCCAAAGCTGCGCGAGCGCTCGGGACCGTTCGCGGACCCCGTGGCGATCCGCGAGGCCCAGCAAGCCGACGTGATGGCCGGCGTGCTGCCGTCCTCGAATCTGATGCGCAGCGACGGGACAGACTCCCCAGCGGGCGTTCCGCGAGGAGGTCTGCGGCTCTTCGAGCTGCAGCACCGTCGAGGGCCGCAGCCTCCTCGACGTGCTGCTGGAGGTCGAGGCCGAGCGTATCGACGTCTCCGTCCCCGCCGGCACGCTGGTCATGCACCGTTGCCCAACCCCGCCTGCGAGGTGGTCGCTCGACGACAACACCAAGGGGATTCGCGCCGCTCGGCCCCACCGGCGGGACCTGCCCGGCGTGCGGCGAGCGCCTGCTGGTCACTGACGCGCTGCGCGTCCATGAGAAGTTCAACGTCAACGGCTCGAATATGGAGGCCTGCGGCCGCGTGATGTCCGTTGCCGAGCGGCTGATCTGCTCGCGCTCCTCGGCCATCTGCAGGCCCGGCGGCCTCGGCACTCGGGCAGATGGCGTTCATCACCGACGGTCCGCTGGCACTTTTCGGCGAGGTCGCGCCAATCAAGCGCCCGCTCTTACGCCGCCTCCAGCGCGTCGCTGCCGAGCAGGCCGCCGAGGGCTTCGGGCTGCCTGTCGTCGTCGGCCTGGAGAAGCCGGGCAGTTCGCCGAGCACGCCCGACGCGATCCGGAGACGTGCCCCAGGCCGCCTCATGGTGCTGACCGACGACTACGTGCAGACCTACATCACTCATCGGGGCAGCACGCACGGCGAGGACACCTACTACGGCCGTCACTTCTTCTACCACTCGCAAGAACGGGTCAATGCTTAACTATGACCGTGCCGCCCTCGGCCGCCTTGGGCGCCGCGCCCACCGACGAGTTCTCGCCGGCCGACTACCCGACGCTGCGGGCGACGTGCGACGTCCTCGACAGGATCGGGACGCGCCTGTACGAGAACGCGACGATCCCCGTCGCGCTCGCGCACCGATGGTGCGCGTATCCGCTGGCGCAGGCCACGGAGGTGCTCAAGCTGCACGCCGAGGAGCACCTCGACCAGAGGTAGGCGTCGGCTCGCCTAGCTGGTCGATGCTGAGGCCGCTCACAAGTTGCGCGACATTCGTGCGAGCCGTCTTCCGGGCGCGACCACTCGTCGTTCGGACGCCAGAGCCGTGTCTCACTCGGCACTGTCGGCAGGTGGAGATCACGATCTCTCTGCCGGCCGAACGGGCGGTGCCGGTGTAGAGCAAGTCGATCTCGGTGACCGTGACGTTGCGGTGCTCGGAGTACAGGTCGATGATCTCCGGTGCCGCATCGTACGAGAGCAAGAACTTGTCGGTCACCCAGTTCAGCGCCTCGGCAAGACGCTCGTGGTCCGGCTCGTTGAAGGACTTGCGGTAAAGCCTCTCGGACTTTGCCCAGAACGGCGGGTCGAGGTAATAGAACACCGAGGTGTACTTTCGCGACGTCCCCGCTCACGAGTGTCCCGGAGGGTCTTCATGCGCATCTTGCGCGTCGAGCACGTCCACGCGGTCTTTCAGTTCCGCGCACGCGCGCAGCCGCGAGATCAGGCGGTCGCGGGGAAACCGACAGCCAACGAGTAGTCGCTGATGTGCGACGCCGCCCATGGGCCCAGCGCCGGGTGCAGCGATCCGTTGAACTCGTGCGGTTCAGATAGAGGCAGGCGAGAGCGAGATTGCGGCGGGTCGTGAAGCGTGTGCTTCATGCGGCGCCACATTTCGAGGTTGAGCTTGACGCCGCCGACTCGGTCGCAGAGCCAGTCGTTGTCGTTGGAACGTGGTCTCCCAGAACGCGGACAACCATCGGGTCGGCGTCCGCGACACGACCCGGTCAACGAGGTCGAAGTCGAGCAGTTCCAGAGCGACACTCGCGCCGCCGGCGTAGGTCGACGAAGAGAGCGGGCCGGAGATCGTTCTCCGCGAGGACAGCCGCGACGTATGGGGCCAGTCTGCGCTTCCCGCCGGGTAGCGGAGCGGACTGAGTAGGCGGCGCTGACGAAGGAACAGGTTGAAGATTTCGTCGGTACGCGTCAGCACGCGCCGAAACTCTATCTACAGTCGGCGGCACCTGCACCTCCACGCTGAAGCTGGAAGGGCGGCCAGACGGCTCGGGGACGCATGCTCGACGTCTCGCAGACGAGCCGCACAGTGCCCCGTCCCGTTTCAGGGGCTAGCTCAACGACCTCCGCCAGAGGGCGTCCCGTCGGGGGCCGCGTGGACGCGCTTATGGTCATGCCGCGCGGCGACCTTGCCGGCGGGCACCCCCAATGGAGCCTGGCCGCACCGTCTGAACCACTCGACCCCTACCGCCACCGGCCGCTGCTGGTAGGTCGTCTGGGATAGCCGGCGAGTGCTCGAGGGCATCGGCAATGGCCTCGGTGACGGTGGCAGAGACTCGAACCTGCGGCTCCGCTTGTCGTAGACGACCTTCAGGCCGAAGGCCTCGAAGACCTGGCGCTTGACTCGGGTGGGGCGGGGCGCAGGGCTGGGTGAGGTCGGGGATGCGCGCGAGCAGCGCGCAGGGCTCCTGCGGCCTCAGGCCGGGGCCGAGGGGATGAGGGCCCGGAGGTCGGTTTCGGCGCTTCCTTGGCTCTTGCGGAGCTTCTCGATGCGCTTGAGAGAGCTGCGGCTCGAGCCCTGCTCGAGCGCCTCGATCTGCTTGCCGATCCGGTCGTCGAGGTCGGCCACCTGTCCCGCAGTCGCGTCTGGGTCGCGGCGTCGGCTTGGCGGTGGTCTTCTGGTGGGCGCGCAGCTGGCGGGCGAGCTTCTCCAGGCGCATGGGGCCGAAGATCCGTCGGCGAAGAACTGCTCGACCAGGGGGAGGAGGGCGTCTTCGCGGATGGAGAGCCATTGGCCGTGCCCTTCGATCTGGTCGGCGGCGACCTTGCCGTAGGTGCGCCCGTAGTCGCAGGTCATGTAGGTGTGCTGCTTGCGGGTGCGCCCGTACATCGCGAGCGGTTGGTGGCCGGAGGCGCAGCGGACCATGCCGGTGAGCAGGTAGGTCTTCGATCCGGTCCGGCCGTTGCTCCGCGGCCGCCCGCGGAAGCGCTCCTGGGCGGCGGCGAACAGCTCGTCGGAGACGAGTGGCAGGTGCTCGACCTCGGAGACCACCCACTCCTCCTCCGCTCGTAGCCGTGCCGTGCCGCCGGCTTCGCGCTGGGTGGCGAAGTCGAGCCGGTTCCAGCCGAGGCGGCCGGTGTAGGTGGGGTTCGCAGCATCGCCCGGAGGGTGGACTTGGCCCAGTGGCCGCGGACGTTGCGCTTGGCGTCGACGTGGCCGGGGAGGGCGGCCCTCCGGGCCGGTTGAGCCGGTCGGCGATCGCCTTGCAACCAGGCCCCGGTCGGCCCAGAGGTGGAAGATCTCGGCCACCACCGGCGGCGGCGTCGGGGTCGGGGACGAGCCGGGTCTTGGTCTCGCCGGCCTTGGCCCGCGCGGCCACGGGGGGGTGCTGTGCTCGAGCTGGTAGCCGTAGGGCGGCCCGGCCGCCGCAGCGGAACCCCTGCAGCGCGGTCTGGCGCATGCCGCGCTTGGTCTCCCGCGACAGCTTGGCCCGCTCGTATCGTCGAAGGCCTGCTGCAGCGCGATCATCAGCCCGCCCTCCGCCGTCGAGGGGTCGCCGGCCCCGACCGCGTAGTGGATCTCCACCCCGACCTTGCGCAGCTCGCGGTGGAACAGGCCCGCCGAGACCCGGTCCCGGGACAGCGCGAGGTCTGGTAGATGACGACCGCGTCGAACCGGCGGGTCGCCTTCTCCCGCGCCTCCTGGGTCAGCGCCGTCCATCCGGGCCGGTCGTCCTTGGCCCCGGACTCCTGGTCGAAGAACTCGCACACCACCTCGCCGCCCAGCTCGAGGCCTTGCGCTTGCAGGCCTCAGCTGAGAGGGCGGGCCAGGGTCTGGTCCTGCTTGTCGTCCGTCGACAGCCGGCCGTAGAAGGCGAACCTGATCACGCGATGGCCTTCGCATCGTCGCGGCAAGTGGCTGCGATGCCCGTGGTGACCACAGGGGGGCTGGTGGATTGACGCGATGTGTCAAGCACTTCCCCGGAAAAAATCATCCGCGACGCCGCCTCACAATCCTCCGAGCAGCTCAACCACACGTCAGCCGTCCTCCTGGGCATCCTGGCCGAGGTTCTGGCGGGTGACAGGTAGGTTCAGCTGAGACGTCGGGTCGGGCGGGTCAGGGTGGGAGGGAGCAGGGGCGATCACGGCGGAGATCTGGTTCGGCACCTCGGCGCCCTGCGCTGATGCGAGGGTGGGATGTGGGGCGACCTGACCAGTTCGACCAGCGCCCGTTTCGGGCGGCGCGGTAACTGTCGCCTGGCTGGTCGGGCGCTCGGTCGGCCCGGTCGGGGACGGGCTTCCTACGGGCGGGTCGAGCGCTGCGGCCGGTAGGTGGAGCACGGAGAGGCGGGAGCCCGAGATCGTCTTACGGACCGCATAGGTTTGGCGGGTCCGGGAGTCGGTCGAGCGCAGCAAGTTCCGCTCATGTAGCTGTTTCGCGAGCGTGGAGGTGGTGACGCCGAGGTGCTCTCCCAGATCCTGGGCTACGCGCTGCGTGGCGCCGAGCGCCAGGTCGATGTCGAGGAATAGGTCGTCGCCGGTGACCCAGCCGACCAAGGTCCCATTGGGGCGCCAGTCGCTCGCTAT